>JARGPB010000009.1 GCA_029212905.1 Thalassovita sp. | reverse complement strand
AACTCTCTCTTAGTTTAAGCAGCCATTGGTTCCAAAAACCCTGACCACGGACAGTAGCGCCAAGCTCAAAGAATGTTGGATCAGTCTGAATTTTAGCTTTGAATGTGTCTGCTACGACAGATGGTGAAGTTACTCGACCAAGAGCGTCAGATATTGCATCTAAATCCAACTTTGCATCTTCCCATTCGGGAAACTCGGCCACTACAGCATCTGGCGGCAGGCTTTTGAAGTCAGTGTAATCGGAGAGAAGCTTTTTGACTGTTTCGCTGTCTTCGGAGACATTATAAGGCGCGGCCTCAAAAAAAGCGCCGATAGACAAAGACTTATATGCACCCAACTGCCTATTAATCTGGAAGTCCTTTCTTAAGGATTCCATTTGTTCAGAGAACTTTTCGTCTAGAGCATTACGTTTTTGCGTCAACTGCTCATTCGTCGAATTGAGCTGTGTTTGCTTTTCATCTAGCTCGCTGTTGTCTTGTCCGACAATGATCTCATGGCTAATTTCTCCAGAAGGCGTATACCCCTTCTGGCGCAAGTGGTAATCGACATAATCCTCTGAAAATACGTGAAAAATATATGTTGGTTGAGACTTATTCACGCTGTCGAGCTGGGCGTTCAAACCAAGCGAACCAACACAATTCGAATCTTCGTATAGTTGGAAATAACCTTGCCTGTTCGCAGACTCCTCTGAAACAAGCAGCTTGGGAATCTCGTGCTCATCCACCCCTAATGTCGCCTCATCGTCCAATAGGCGAAGTGAACGTGCCAAGAAGGACTTTCCAGTACCATTTCTAGCAAAGATCAAATTCTGTTTTTCGCTGGATAGGGGCGCATCCAAACTCATGATTGGCCCTATATGCTGCGCTTTGATCTTGAGTGTTGGCTTGGGGGTTTTAGGAGTGCTCATCTTGCCATACTTGAAATCAATTAATTCAATCCGATACTACAGGGGTGACAAAGCGACGCCAACTACTTATGCGAGAGGTGTGATGCGTTGTTGCCAACAATTGGGGGAGCAGGCAGTTTGGTGTCGTTGTGTGACGCTACGGAGCATACAAACGCATGTATCAAAAACACTTTTTTTGAACAGGACGCAATTTCTGAAGCGGATCGCGGCAGCTTACCTCAGGTAGAATTGATAGACGACCCCCGCTTCTGGGCGTCTGTCAAACATCAAAAAACTTGCGAGTTACAGCTTAGTACAGGAGTAATCACCTTAGCTTTCAGCTTCTGGCGTGACCACATGCATGAGGTGTTTACTGAAACGCTTTTACCCACCGAACCAGACAATCGAGCCGAACAGCGCCTGCATCAGTCACTGACTTGGCTGATACTACATGAACTGAGCCACTCTGAGTTGGGGCACTTTAGGTTAGCGGACGAGTTTGGCGTTGCGCAACGGTCCTGTAAAAATTCCCATGCTCTAGATGCCATAGGATATGATCTTCGTCACTTGGCCCCAGTTTGTCTCGAAATGCAGGCGGATCATGAAGCTACGGACACACTGCTAGGTGCATACTCTGCTGAGGGTTGGCATGAGGTCCGCGAGAAGGTTCTAGCGATCTCAGGCATGATGATGCTGATCGAGCTTGAAGACGCCAAGAACAATGCTGAAGGCCGCACACATCCAAAAGCTGCTACACGGATTTTTCAGCTTTTGGGACATCTGGCAGAGATGCCTTTGGTTCGGGCGCAAGTACATCAGGATACGTCACTCATCCCCGTGGAAAAAGAGCTGCAAGCTTTCGCGCATGGCGTGACCATTCCATGTTTCTTTGATGCGATCCAATTGTCAAAGGCTGCGGGCGCAGTGTCTATCGCTGATGATCTTGGCAGTCCCGAAGATTTCTTCAAAGATTTGGAGATTGCCAAGCTGGGTGATCCTTCAAGGTATGGCGAACTTAAAACCCAAGGCGCTCAGGAATGGGCAAAGCTATGGCCGTGCAATGAGGCGCTCAAACCGATCTTGGGCAGTCACTTCACAAACTGAACCGCGATGCGATGCACGGTGTTTGGGCTGTCCGCAATCCATGTGTTGAGGCTTTGAATATTGGTCGGGATGTCATCGGTCGGGGCCGTGATCAGCACGAACTCATGGATGCCTTCATCTTGGTTTTCCGTCAGCGGGTCGATTTGTCCTTCTGATCGCTTAGGAAATCGGTTTTGACCTGATTGGATTGGTGCGCTGGCCTCACCGTTTGGACCAAGCGGGATGTTGTGCCACTGGCCTCTTACCCCCTGCATGGCGATGGCATGACCAACTGCTTCACTATCCAGCTCAAAGCAAAATCGCTCACCAAGACGAATGGTTGTCTCGGCTGGTTTCAACTGACTTTCGCGCTCGACAATGCCCATCGTCAGGGGAACAAGCACAAGGCGGAAACGATCTGAGATAGCCCGTTCGTTTACGATGGTTTGCCAGCGTTGCTCTGGTGTTTCGGGAAATATCTCGGGCGCAAGGCGGTGGGCCAGATCAAAATGATGCTCCAGCAGCCATTGATGGATCAGCGTGGCGTAAGTTGCCGCGATCTCGCCTCGGCGCATATTGCGCACGTAGTCCTGCCCCCGTGCCACGGGATAACCCACCGCATCATCCATGATCAATTCAGGTGTTTTGCGCGGATCAAGGTCAGCCAGAGCCTTGAGCACAGGATATAGCTTTGCCTTGTCGGTCCTATTTTTGGAATCGAATGACATGATGCGATCTTGATCCACTACTATCTCGAGAGACTCCCCACCCGAGTATTATTGGTTAACGGCAATACCAGATATGTTGCTTTCACGAGCAAATTTCAGCCAGCTTGTGTTCTTCGGATGCGTTGCACAAAGCTTGCAGCGGCATACAACCGTGGCAGTTGCCAAATGGTTGCCTGCCCCCATCCAGTCTATTTCAGTCAATGCTAGTTCGCACTTCCAACATACAAAGATATCCTGCGTCGATACCACACCACATTCATCTTTCATCGAAATCACCCCATAGGTTGCCATTCAACGCGTTCAACTGAAGTGTTCAGTCCAACACCTCTTGACTGCCACATGGCTTTGGGACCAACGTCCCAAACAAAGGGCGTATTTGTGGGACAACTTGGGATTTTGGATGACTTTAGATCGGTGGACGGTTGCAGATGCAGAGCAGCTTCGTGATCATTTCGAAGCACTCCGTCAAGATAGAAAACTTCAACAGCTTTTTAATGAATGCAAAAGCACCACAGCGCGTGGTTACGAAGCCTTGAACGAAGTTTCAAGGTCACAATTCTATCGCTACGCCGACTTTGGAACTACAGAACTATTCAACAAGAGCAAGAGTGATGATTTCCCTGAGCTTTTGTTCCAATACTTGTCTGCGCGGCGACTATTTGGGTCAACAAATCCTCAGCAGTCAGATCGAGGAGCCTTTCTCAAATCTGCGGGTTCATACTTTCAAACTCGACAGTCAAAGTTTGATTTCAATGATTTACGACACCTCTGCGGATCATACACAATGTATCGCAGAAATTGGCGAACCAACAATAGCGTTTCCTTCATGACAAGCCATGTGAACATCTGGGAAACTTTCAAAGAGAAGTCTTTTTCGTTTAGGGAAACTCAATACTGGCCTAAATCCTTAGGTGAAGATGAGTGGCGAGAAATTGATAGCGGGTATTTGTTCCCTTCGGGTCAAACGATTTTGGCTGTTTGCAGATCGACCAAAGGCAACAACACTAAATTTCTGTCGATCTCAAAACTTGATCCATCACCTTTCTCATCTGTCGGACAGATACGTTCGTTCTCAGGCACAGGCATAGCCACTTCGGATACCCCCCCTCACATTGGGTATGGCTTTCACTGTATCAGGACAAGTTACGGCAAACCAAGTAATCACCCCTCAGAACCCAAGGGCGCAGAAATAGAAAAAATCTTCAGATCAGAGTCCTTGAACGAGGCGCAACTTAATGAGCGAAATTTTGACATTTTACGAAATATATTGTACCATGAGGGGCAAAAAGAGAAAAAAATCTCAGAAAACGGAGGGTCATGAAGTCAAACCAAAACATTTGTTCCGAATTATTAAAGTGTGTAGCGGAGTCCGATGCCGACAGAATTGCTACTTTATCCAACCAGCATCGTGAAGACATTCCGTTCGTTCAGATTCCCGTTTTATATGAAGCTTTCGCTGAGTTCATTCAAACGAATGACGCCACGAGCTTGCGGGCCCTGATGGGAAATGGTTTTCAACCGTTTATTTCTCACAATGATTACAGCAATGACGACATACAGCTAGACCCACCAATTACTTGCCTCTTCATAGAAGCCTCGCAAAGTTCTCCAAGCCATAGCGTTATGGAGTTTCTTCACCAGTGTTTCTCCCGACATTTAGAGGACTATCTTGCGAAGCACGCGGGCAGCGCAAATGGTGCAGCAAGAGATTGGAAAGATTGCTTGTTGGATTTCCGTGAAAATGTTTTTGCATACATGGAGAAACCTGATGAATACGAAAGTTTTTTACGGGAAAAAGAAACTCGTGCAGAGGTAAAAAGAACTTCTACATCACGCCTCTTGCTCTAGAACTTTCTAGTAAACTGGGATGTGACTAGCAAAATTTCATACACCCGTATTCACCCCCTGAACACCCGAGATAGGCATAGCTTCAAAATGTTAGGCACAGGGTAAGCGCATGGGATCATTGAGAGATATTCCTTGCGTGGTCGCAGGGAAATGTGGTTATATGTTCTATATTTGTTCTACACGTGCGCCCGAACACTTGCCGTGTGAGATACACATTTTCCAAAAACCGATTTGAAGAAAGGAGCGCGTGCATGACCTGTCCGCCTAATAAAAACACTACGCCCACACGCCCCAGCCTCTCCGTTGATTGGGAGGCATACGCCACAATGCTGGAAGACAGCGACATGTCGCTGGATCAGCAACAAGAACTGATCGAAACCCTTTGGTCCATCGTCGTGATGTTCGTTGACCTCGGATACGACATCAAACCCGTTCCGCAAATCTGTGGAGAAGATCAGGAAGCATTGGATCAGGATTCCAATGATTTGGTATCCTTGTTGAATAACGAATGGGCGCAGACCCGCGCAGAGGAGGACCAATGGCAGGAGTAATGGCAAAACCAAAAAAAGCAGTGATTTATGCGCGCGTGTCGGGGGCCAAGCAGGTCCGCGAGGGGGATGGCCTTGCGAGCCAAGAGAACCGTTGCCGCGAGTATGCGACCTATAAAGATTACGATGTCATCGAAGTCTTCAAAGATGACATGTCGGGTAAGTTCGAGCGTCGTCCAGCCATGGATCGGATGCTGGCCTTCCTGCGCCTGCACCCCAAGGGGAGTGTCGTCGTGATCATTGATGACATCAGTCGCTTTGCGCGTGACGTCCAAGCCCACATCTCTCTGCGTCAAACACTGAGTGATGCTGGCGGCATCTTGGAAAGCCCCTCCATTGAATTTGGGGAGGATAGCGACTCTCGGCTTGTCGAACACATGCTGGCCTCGGTCGCTCAGCATCAGCGCGAGAAGAATGCGGAACAGACTTCCAACCGTATGAAGGGGCGGATGATGAATGGTTATTCCGTCTTCTCTGCGCCTGTGGGCTACACGTACAAAAAGACCAAGGGCCATGGGAAGCTGCTCACGCCAGATGAACCCGTTGCATCCATCGTTAAGGAGGCGCTGGAAGGTTATGCCTCGGGTCGCTTCTCTGGACAGGCGGACATCAAGCGTTTCTTGGAAGCTCAGCCAGAGTTTCCCAAAGACCTGCCCAATGGACAAATCCGCCAGCAGAAGGTGACGGACATGCTCAATCGCGTGATCTATGCGGGTTACATTGAGCATGAACCTTGGGGCATCACACGCCGCAAGGGCCACCACCAAGCGCTTATCTCACTAGAGACCCATCAGACCATCCAAGAGCGTCGGAACAGCAAAGGCATCGCCGCCAAGCGCCCTGACATCAACAAGGACTTTCCTTTGCGCGGCTCGGTCAATTGCGCCTGCTGCGACAAGCCGATGACGGCCTATTGGTCACGCAGTGCAACGGGGAAGCGGTATCCATACTACAATTGCCAGACCCGTGATTGTTCGGAGTATCGCAAGAGCATCCGCGCCGAAAAGATCGACACTGGGTTTGAGGATATTCTCCGTGCGATGACGCCAAGCAAAAACATGCTCGATATCGCCATGTCGATGTTGAAAGACGCATGGGATCAGCGTGGTGATCAGGCCAAACAAGCAAAGGCTGAATTCAGACGCCAACACAAAGAGTTGGACAAACAGCAAGATGCACTTGTTGAACGCATGGTCGAGACCTCGAATCCAAAGGTCATGGCTGCGCTTGAAAGCAAGATTGCAAAGCTGGAAGAGGACAAGCTCTTGCTGACTGACAAGCTATCCCAAAGCACCAAACCCAAGAGCACACTGTCCGAAATTATCGAACTTTTGAGAGACTTCCTCTCAAGCCCTTGGAATATCTATGAAAACGGATCGCTCCTTGTGAAGAAAACCATCCTGAAAACAGCTTTCAAAGCCCCATTGGCGTATGACCGCCAAAACGGTTATCGAACTCCACAAGTGTCTGTAATATTTGATTTTTTAGCGGATTTCACATCAAAATGTGAAATGGTGCCCCCACACGGACTCGAACCGCGGACCTACTGATTACAAATCAGTTGCTCTACCAGCTGAGCTATAGGGGCACTCGGCGGATGAGATAAGCCAAGCGCGCGGAGGCTGCAAGAGGATTTAGCGACTTGCGCGGGCAAGAAATGCAACGGCTGTCAGTCCCACCAGGATCACCAGGACTGCGGCCGGGGCGGCGTCGCCCAGATTTTCCAGGCTGGCTTGGTCATGTACCCGCGTGGCCAATGTGTTAAAATTGAACGGACGGAGCAGCAAAGTTGCCGGCAGCTCTTTGACGCAATCCACGAAAACCAGCAGCAAGGCCGAGCCGACAGAGCCTCGGATCAGCGGGAAATAGACCTGCCGCAACACCTGTCCGCGTGTGCGCCCCAAGGATCGGGCCGCCATCGGCAAGGAAGGCGACACCCGCCCCATCGCTGCGTCCGCCGCCCCCTGCGCAATCGCGAAAAACCGTACCGCATAGGCAAGGATCAGCGCAAAGGCCGAACCCGTCAGCACCAATCCGATATCAATGCCTGTCAGTGCCTCGATCCCGTCGGCCAGAGTGTTGTCCAGCGCCGCCAGCGGGATCAGGATCCCCACGCCCAGAACCGCGCCCGGCGCCGCATAGCCGATCGTTGTCAGAGGCAGCAGCAGCCGAGGCAATTGCCGCCCAGACAGGCGCACGCCATAGACCATGAACACGCCCGCCACGACCGTCAGCACCGCTGCGATGCCCCCGACCATCAGCGTGTTCCCCAGCGATTGAAGCAACCGCGGGTCGGACCAGCGCTCGGCGTTTTGCAAAGCGTGCGACAGGATCACGCCTGCCGGCAACAGAAAGCCCATGAGAAACGGAATGAAACAAGCCACCAGAGCGCCCCAGGCGGCGGCTCCGTTCAGGCGTGTGCGCTCGTTCGCGCGATGCCGGTTCGACAGGTTGAAAAAGCGGCTCTTGCGGCGGCTAATTTTTTCCAGCGACACCAGCATGATCACCATCACCAGCACGACACAGGCGATCTGCGCCGCGCCTCCGGCGTTGTTGCTCTCCAGCCAGACGCTAAAAATCCCCGTGGTCAGGGTCTGTACGGCGAAGTAGTCTACAGTGCCGAAATCATTCACGGTTTCCATCATGACCACAGCCATGCCCGCCGCGATGGCAGGACGCGCCAGAGGCAGGCCGACCCGGCGGAACCTGCCGAATGCGCTGGCGCCCAGGGACATCGCGACCTCTTCGGTGGCACCGGATTGTTCCCGAAACGCCGCACGCGCCAGCAAATATACATAGGGATAGAGCGCCGCTGACAGCACGATTATCGCAGCGCCCAGCGACCGGATTTCGGGGAACCAGTAGTCCCGCGCCGATCCCCAGCCGAAAACCGACCGCAGCGCCGTCTGCACCGGCCCCGCATATTCCATCAGGTCCACCAGCGCATAGGCCCCCACATAGGCCGGGATGGCCAAGGGCAGCAGCAGCAGCCACTCTAACCACCGCGACATCGGAAAGCTGTAGCGCGCAATGATCCAGGCCGCGCCCGTGCCCACCATGCCCGCCAGCACACCGACCGACACCATCAACACCCCCGTTGTCACCAGATAGCGCGGCAGGGTCGTCGCCAAAAGATGCGGCCAGATATTGTCGCTTGGGGTAAGCGCAATCCATATCACCGCAACGATCGGCATCAGAACGATGCCCGCGATCATGGCCGCGCCCACCGACCAGGGGCTGACGAGTTTCATCCGCAAAAAACCGCGGCGCTGTGTCTGAAGGGTGCTATCGCTCATGCGGGTTCATTGCCCGAATACGGTTTAACTGTCCAGAAAAGACCTTATTATTGTCCCAGCTTACAGAGTATCACTGTTCTGGCCCGAGGCTTCGACGCAGTAAATAATAGTAGAAAAAAGATGAAAATCATCCTCCACGCAGGCGTTCACGCCACTGACCAAGATCGCCTGGTGAAATGTCTTCTGAAGAACTCCGGCGTTCTGTCGCCGCTGAACGTGGCTGTGCCTGGCCCGTCGCGCTATCGGTCGTTGATCCGGGACACGCTGTCCGCGATGGACGAAGGCCCCCTGGCCCCCGACGCCCGTGATCTGGTGCTGGATGCCATCATCGAAGGCGACCCGCCCGAACGTCTGCTGCTGTCGAACGAGAATTTCTTTGGCGTGCCCAAACTGGCTGTCTCGAAGGGTGAATTCTATCCAGGCGCCGAAGTAAAACTGCGCAAACTATGTGAACTGTTTGAAGGCGATAAGGTCGAGCTGCGCCTTGGCCTGTGCAACCCGGCGACTTTCCTGCCTGCGGTCCATGCGATCTCGCCCGAGATGCCGTTCGAGACGTTTTTGGCCGGGTCAGACCCGTTCGCCCTGCGCTGGTCACAATTGCTGGATCGCATCCGCAGCACCCTGCCGGATCTGCCGATCACCGTCTGGCTGAACGAGGACACGCCCCTGATGTGGGCGGAAATCCTGCGCGACATCATGGGCTTGCCCAAAGGAGAGAAAATTTCGGGCGGGTTCGATCTTCTGTCCGAAATCATGACCCAAGACGGTATGCAACGGTTCCGCGCTTACCTGAAAACCCATCCTGTGATGACGGACGAACAAAAACGGCGGGTGGTCTCGGCGTTTTTGGACAAATTCGCCCGCCCCGAGGTGATCGAGACCGAGCTGGACGTCCCCGGCTGGACCGACACGACGGTGGACCGCATTTCGGCCCTGTATGAACAGGACCTGGACAGGATCGCCGCCCTGCCCGGCCTGCGTTTGCTGCACCCCTAAGACCAGGTGCAGCGCGCCCTAGCCCATGCCCAGCGCTTCTTTGTACATCTCCAGAACGGCCTCTTCTTCGGCGATGTCGTTCTGATCACGTTTGCGCAGGCCGATGATTTTACGCATGACCTTGGTGTCGTAGCCGCGCCCTTTGGCTTCGGCCATGACCTCTTTTTGCTGGTCAGCGATGTCTTTCTTTTCCATTTCCAGACGCTCGAACCGTTCGATAAACTGGCGCAGCTCGTCCGCGGTTACACGGTAGGTTGCATCTTGGTCCATCTCGCTCATGTCATGCCTCTGGTTTGCTGGAGTGTTCGGGGCAAATCCCTACCCGCCCCGCGACCCCGCCGCAAGAGCACTTGGCGACAGGATGCGAAAATGCGCCGCGTTGCGCCCGCCTGCATGACCTGATAGGCGGCGCGCAGAACGAAAACCCAGAGGTACGGCATGGACATTCTGATTTGGAGCGGCGCAACGATTTCCGTCGTGGGGCTGTTGGGCCTGGTGTATTGCATCTTCCGCGTGGCCAAAGCCAAACGCGCCGGACTGAGCGACGAAGCCCTGCGCGACGCCGTCAAGAAGGTCGTGCCAATCAATCTGGGCGCGCTGTTCCTGTCTGTGATCGGCCTGATGATGGTGATCCTGGGCGTTTTCCTGGGCTGAGCCTAGCCGTCAATCCGACGACGCCCCCGGCCCACAGCGTTCAGAACCTCTAAATGCTCTCCGTTTTTGATGAGCGCGGCAACGCCCGGATCCGGCGCGAACAGCCGCGGCGCGGTGTCTGCATAGGGTTTCATGGCCGTATTCAAGGCAAAAAGCCCCATCCGATCGGCCGCCTGCATCGGGCCACCCCGCCACACCGGAAATCCGTGATGCCGGATCATAACCAGGTCGATATCTGAGGGTCGCAGGGCGATCCCCTCGCGCAACAGACGGGCGCCTTCGTTCATCATGGCCCCCAGGCACAGCCGCAAAATCAGCGGCTCTGACAGCGCACCGCCTGTTCCATCCTCGGGGCGCGGAACCGGCTTGCCCTCGACCCAGTCGAAAAATCCCGCGCCTGCTGTGCGACCGCTGCGCCCCTCGGTCAGCAAGCCCTCGATCCGCGCCAAATGATGCAGGGCGTGGCTCTCGCGTAGATGCAGCTGAGCCGCCCGACGGCGCACCGTGTCCAGCCCGATGCTGTCCATCGCCGCGAACACCCCCACGCCCATACCAAACCCAGCCAAAGCCGTGTCCACCTGTGCAGGCGTCGCGCCCTGGCTGACGGCAAAATCCGCAGCGTCGCGCAGGGCGGCAATCATGCGCCCGCCGATACTGCCGCCACCACTGGCACAGCGGACGGACAAGACGCCCATCTTGTTCAACACAGCCGCTGCCGTCACCACCGCAACCGCGCTGCTTTGGGCGCCGGGGATCAGCTCGGCCAGGCGTGTGGCTGCGGGCCCCGGAACCATATGCAGCCCCAGCACCTGCCCCACCCGGCCCGAGATTTTCGCAATCGGCGCAATCGGAAGCGTTCCCGTATGGCTCAGCAATATCGCAGAGGTGGGCATCACCTTGTCCAGCGCGGCAAACACTTGCTCTTTGGTACGCATGTTGTCGGCGACCGCCTCGATCAGCACATCCGCATGGGACAGGTCACGCAGATTCACACTGAGAGTCAGACGCTCCAGGCAGGCCTTGCGGGTATCGGCGGGCATCGCCACCGATTCGAGCAAACTGTCCAACCGTGCGCGCGCCGTGTCCAGCGCCTCGGGGCTGCGCTCAAACCAGGTGACGCTCAGCCCGGCGGACAATGCGCCCTGAACCAGCGCAGACCCGACCGCACCGCCACCAACAACGCCCAGATGCCCGACCGGCAGCGGTTTGGCGGACACTGCCTCAGGCATGTTGGGGGCGCGGCGTTGCGCCAGTTGGACGTGCAACAGACCCTGTGCATAGTCAGAGTTCTCGCACTCCTCAAAGGCGACCTGTTCGAAGTCTTCGGCCATCGCAAAGGGCAGCAATAGCGCCCGTTCGACACAATCCACCAGGCTGCGCTCGGTGACAGGAGGGTTTGCGCCAAGCGCGGCACGACAATCATTCAGCGCCGTCTGATAGGCCATTGGATCAGCAAGACCTTCGGTCCGTTCGGCGCTGCGCTGCACCGGAATTTCACCTGCGATCAGCCGCGCCAGCCAGATGGCCCCAGCCTTCTCCACCCCTTCGGTGACGATCTCATCTGCGATCCCCTGCACCCGAGCATGCGTGATCGGCAAGGTTTGCCCCGACAGCATCATCGCCAGCGCACGATCCGCCCCCAAGATGCGCGGCAAACGCTGGGTGCCTCCAGCAGCGGGGATCAACCCCACCGCAATGTCCGGCATCCCGATCCGTGTTGTCCTCAGCGCGACCCGCGCATGCGCAGCCAGCGCCAATTCCAGCCCGGCCCCCAAAACGGCACCAAACAGCACCGCGACGACCGGCTTGGGCATCTCCTCAACCTGGCGGCACAGCGTCCGCAGCGTTGGCGTACCCGCCCTCATCTCGGGGCTGGCCGGGTTATAGCCTGTGGAAAACAACCCCTCAGAGCCCGTCAGCAACACGCCCTCGACAGTCGCATCGGCCGCCAGTGCGGTTAGCGCCTGGGACATTTCAGCCCGCACAACCGGGCCCAAAAAATTGCGCGGAGGATTGGTCAACCTCAGAACAGCAATGGGGCCGATCCGCTCGAGTGCTAGTTTCTGGCTCAAAATTCGTCCTCTGTAGACGTAAATGGGCGCTTTCGCGCAGAAATCCGGTTCAGGATACTGTGCAAAAAGCGCCCATCGGAATGCAAGCCCTCACATCCCCATCGGGGACCTGAAAATTGTGCAATCACACCAATCAGATCGGCATATTGTCGAAACGATCCTCGATCTCTTCGTCAACGGCCTGTGTGTCCAAATCCTTTAGGCGTGCAGGAATGGCCAGACCGGCCAAACGCATCTTTTCGACGGTTTTGTGCAGCTCGGCCTGGATTTCGTGCCGCGTATCATCCGTAGCCTGTGCGATTTCCTGTTCGAGTTGATCAATAAGTTCCATGAATTTCTTTTCAGCCATCTTCGTTTTTCCTCTCCGACGCTCAGACCTTGCTGGCGCAAATGTTACAAAGCGGCGCAGCGGGTAAGACGTTCAGCCGCTCCTGCGAAATTTCATCGCCGCATTTGACGCAGTATCCGTACTCTCCGTCGCGAATGCGCTGTAGTGCTGCGCGAATGCCCCGGATTTCGTCCTGACCCGCCTGTCCCAGCGATTCCAGCACCTCCTCGCCTTCGCGCTCGACGGCCAGCTCTTCCCAGTCTTTGGAATGCGGCGCCTCCAGTTCAGCCTCGATCCCATGCAGGCGGCTGTCCAATTCGGACAGGCGTTTGAGCAGGGCTTTCTTGAATTCTGCTACATCTTTCATCGCGGTTCCTCCTGATTGCGCCATAGATTGGCATAGCTGGCGTTGCGGGGCCTTGACCCATATCAACCATCACGCGACCGCTGTAAGCGAAGCCGTGAACAGCCACTTGCCTCATATGCGTAAAAGTATATATGTTGGGGGAAACGGAGGACCCGCAAATGACACCTGAAGTAACTGCCTTCTTCGATGATGCCACGAATACAATCTCTTATGTGGTGCGCGACCCGGCAGGTCGTGCCTGCGCGATCATCGATTCGGTTCTGGATTTCGACTATTCGTCGGGTCGCACCGACACGAAATCCGCCGACTCCATCATCAAGTATGTTCAGGATAACAACCTGAACGTCGAATGGCTGCTGGAAAGCCACGTCCACGCCGACCACCTGTCCGCCGCCCCCTATATCCAAGAGGCCGTCGGGGGCAAAATTGGCATCGGTGACCGGATCAAGATCGTTCAGGACACCTTTGGCAAGGTGTTCAACGAGGGCACAGAATTTCAGCGTGACGGAAGCCAGTTCGACCAGCTGTTTCAAGAGGGCGACAGCCTGCATATCGGCCAGCTGCGCGCCGACGTGCTGCACACCCCCGGTCACACGCCCGCCTGCCTGACCTATGTCATCGGTGACTCGGCCTTTGTGGGCGACACGCTGTTCATGCCCGATTTCGGAACCGCACGTTGCGATTTCCCCGGTGGCTCGGCTGAGACGCTCTATGCCTCGATCCAGAAAATCCTGTCCTTGCCCGATGACACCCGCATTTTCGTCGGACACGACTACAAAGCGCCGGGCCGTGATGTCTACGCGTGGGAGACCACCGTGGGCGAGCAAAAGGCGAAGAACATTCACGTCGCCGCTGACAAAAACCGCGACGACTTTGTGAAAATGCGCACCGAACGTGACGCGAAACTGGATATGCCCAAACTGATTATCCCGTCGCTCCAGGTGAACATGCGCGCGGGCCAGATGCCCGAACCTGACGAACAGGGCGACGTGTTCCTGAAGGTTCCAGTAAACAAGATCTGATCCAAAGACACTGATCAAAAAGGTCCCGCCACATCCGCGAACAGAGGTGACGGGGCCTTCTGCGTCTTTGGAAGAAAACGAAAATCATCATACAGGGAGTGGAAACGCGATGATGAACTCGATTCCGATAGATTGGATATGGGGCCTGATCGGCGGATTGCTGATTGGCACCGGGGGCGCCGTATACCTGCTGGCGAATGGACGCATCATGGGGGCCAGCGGTATTTTGGGCGGTCTTGTTGACCGATCCGGCTGGCATTCATGGAAAGAGCGCAGCGTGTTTCTGCTGGGTGTCTTCTTGCTTCCGATCCCACTGTACCCAATGTACCGCGCGGTGGACACGCATATCACCAGCAACTGGCTGGTGATCATCGCGGCTGGCTTGCTGGTTGGCATTGGTACACGGTTTGCGAATGGCTGTACGTCGGGACATGGTGTCTGTGGGATCTCGCGCTTCTCGCTGCGGGGCATTGTGGCGACCGTGTTTTATATTCTGGCGGGCGGTATCGCCGTCGTCATTTTCCGCCACATGCTGGGAGTCGTCTGATGCAGCGGTTGATTTTTGCCTTCATCGCGGGCGGGCTGTTTGGCTCGGGCCTGTTCATTTCCGGCATGACGGACACAACCAAAGTTCAAGGCTGGCTGGATGTTTTCGGTGATTGGGATCCGACTTTGGCTTTTGTAATGGGTGGTGCAATCATCCCCATGGCAATCGCGTGGCTGTTCGTCCCTGGGCGCAAACCCTTGGTTGGTGGTGATTTTCCGACTCCTCCCAAGCCTGAAATCGGCCGAGACCTAATCATCGGATCGACCTTGTTCGGGTTCGGCTGGGGATTGGCCGGACTGTGTCCGGGCCCGTCGATTGCCTCGCTCAGCTATGGCGGTATCGGGCACTGGGTCTTTGTGGCTGCCATGATCGCAGGCATGATCGTGGCGCCATCCCTACGCGTGACGCTGGACAGAGCGGTGCCGGCAGAATAAATCGGGGGGCATGGAAATCCGTGAAATCACCCCCCGCTACTCTGTCAGCCCGCAAATCAACCCCGAAGATCTGGCCGCGCTCAAGGCGGCCGGATTTACCAAGGTGATTTGCAATCGCCCCGACGCAGAAATTCCGCCAAGCCACCATGCCGCCGTGATGGAACAGGCCGCAACAGAGGCAGGGCTAGAGTTCTTCATCCTGCCCCTGACCCATCAGACCATGACCGGCCCCAATATCGCGGCGCAAATGGCTGCGGTCGAAACCTCTGATGGCCCGGTGCTGGCCTATTGCGCCTCGGGCACCCGGTGCAGCGTCATCTGGGCCCTTGCACAGGCGGGAACCATGCCGACCGAGGATATTCTCGCTACAACCATGCGCGCCGGGTATGATCTATCCGGGCTACGCCCACGTCTGGAACAAGGTTAACCCTCGGCTTCGATGCCATCCGTAAGGGATAAATCCTGCATAAGCGCCCCCGACCCGTGATCGTCTGCTGAACGCGGGCCCAGGGCTAGCGCCCCGCTGGAGGCATCTTCGAGGTCTCCAAGGCCAAGTTCGTTTAGCAAGGCTTCGGTGCCTGTCGGGTCATCGCGAGGGCTAAGCTGTGGGGGCGTTTGCACCACGGGGACAGGGGCTATCGGCACCTTCTGCTCTGCGGATGCAGGGGGGGCTGGCGGCGAAACGGGCTGGCGTTGCCGGGGCGATTCAACCAACCCTGCATCAGCCAAATCCACATTCTTCATATTGGGCAGCTGTTCGAGCGACGCAGGCGCCGCCGTAATGCGCGGCTGGCCGAACCCAGTCAAACGCACCGCCCGGCTGCCGTCTACCTGTCCCAATACACCTGACGCGACGATCTGTCGGTCCCCCGTATGCAAGCGTATTTCGCCCAGGGATTTGAGCGGAACTGTCACTGCGTCGCCCGGTTTTAGCGCCGCAACCGCGTCCAGCGACATGTCGAGCCGGTACAAGATCGTCTCCAACCGTGCAGGCGCGTCCATAACCTCTTCTCGAAACAACGCCTGAGCAGGCGGCTGTTCAGCGACTGGCTCTTCGATGGGCGGCACATAGGGCAGCGCGACCAACATTTGACCGGCCCGGTCCCCGGCTCCGATTCGAACCGAAAGCTGAAACAGCGTATATTCCCCATCCGGCAATTGCGCAGCAAGCGTCCTAAGGTCCTTGACCCAGGCGCCAAAGTGGTAGCCAGCAAAAGACGTTGCCCCATCGGTTTCTTCCAGCAGGCGATCAAACCCTGTCAGCGTACCGTCGATCAAGGGCATCGCCACGGCCGCATCGGTACGCGTAACCGTGCGCGCCGACGCCAGTTTATCAAACACGCGCCCCAGCGTTTGCACCTCGATCAAGGCCGCGAGAAATTGCAGATCCAGCACAATCAGGCCAGGCGGCCCGTCATCCCGATCAAGCGACACCATCAGGCCACCTTCTTCGACCTGAGCCAGCAACGAATCGCGGTCCAGTTTGGTCTCTTCGACCTCCCCGATCACCAGGGGCAGGTTTAGCCCCAGCTCGGCAGCGCGCCCAAGCGCACGGGTGAGCGCACGACGAGTAGACATCACCCGTGCCTCTCGGTCTTCTTTGGCGGCAAGGGCCTTGCGGCGTAATATGTCATTGCGAAGGGTCATAGGCTTGGCTGATCCGCGCCGCGTCCTGCGGCCATTTCCCTGACCTTAGACCAAGCAAAGTTACCAGAGGCTTACCAGGGACGGATTATTGCGCCCCATGTGCCCGTTTCATCGGCAGGCTGACCCGAAACGCCGCCCCGCCCTGCCCCGGAAGATAGGAAATCGCACCGCCCAAACGGGCCATGATCTCGCGGCAGATCGCCAACCCCAGACCAGCGCCGCCCGCCTTTTTCTGATCCCCGACACGGCTGAATTTTTCGAAAATCAAGGCCTGCGCTTCGGATGGAATGCCCGTCCCGTTATCCACGAAATCCACCACCAGATAGCCGTCTCTCTCCAGCACCCGGATGGATAGCTCGGGGTTGGTGGCGTCGCAATATTTCCGGGCGTTGGCGATCAGGTTGATAAAGACCTGCGCCAATCGATCCAGGTCGGTCTCGATCGGAACGGATTCCTGGCCTCCGCGTCGGATTACTTTCAGGTCGCGGCTCTGGCCCCCTGTCGCGGCAATCGCATGGTCCAGCACCTCGGCCAGATTTCCACGCTGCTCGTTCAGGCTGACCTGACCGTTTTCCAGCACGGACAAGTCCAGAAGATCGTCCAGCAACCGGGTCAAGCGGATGGCTTCGGAATGGATGATGCCTGCGTATTTGGCCAGTTCGTCCTCGGTCAGGGCATCCCCATCGCGCAGGATCTCCGAAAACGACCGGATCGAAGTCATGGGCGTGCGCAGCTCGTGGCTGATCTGGGACAGGAAAGCGTCCTTTTGCACCGACAGTTGGGTCAGTTTTTCGTTGGCGGCGCGCAACTGGCGGGCGGTCCGCGTCAGCTCATCTGATTGCGCCTCCAGCTGGCTGGAATATTCCATCATTTGCGCGGTTTCGTCCGCCACCGCCAGCAGATCCTCAACGGATACGGTCGCCCGTCCCATGATCTGCCCCACCATGGCATGGGCCGTTGCCGCCCCAACCGAGCCGGACAGCTCGCGCTCTAATCGTTGGAGAAAGGTCGGCGTGGGTTCCGGCAGAAAGCCGGCCAAGCCCTGCGCCTCGGCCTCTTGTTGGAAAAAGCTCTGCGCCTCGACCCCGCCCAGGATGCGTTGCGCCATGATCATCAGGTCCTCGGACTGAGCAATCCCCCCGGACCAGCCCTGCGGGTTGCCCGAATGCTGAAACACATTCACGAACTGGGCACCTTGCAGGCGTTCCACAGGTTCGGGAAAGGTCATCAGAGACGCCAAGACAAACACAACCGTGTTCAACAGCAGCGACCACATCACCGAATGCACCAATGGGTTCATCCCGCCAATCCCGAACAACGCCTGAGGCCGCAACCAGCCAATCCCAAGCGGCCCATGCGCCAGCAGGTCGGCAGACATGAACAGGCTAGGCCCAAAGCTGGGCAAAAGCAGGCTGTAAACCCAGATAACAAACCCCACGAACAGGCCTGTCAACGCCCCGATCCGTGTCGCGCCACGCCAGAAAATCCCGCCCATCAGCGACGGCAGAAACTGTGCGACACCGGCAAAGGATATCAACCCGATCGAAGCAAGCGCCGCCCCGCCACCAGAGAACCGATAGTACAGATAGCCCAGCGCCAGCACTCCGGCGATGGACAGGCGGCGCGCCAGCAGCACCACATGGCGCACGTCGCCCGAAATCATCGCGCCCCCGCCCGCCAGAGACAACCAAATCGGCATGACGATATGGTTCGACACCATCGTGGACAAGGCAATCGCCGCAACGATCACCATCGACGTGGCCGAAGAAAACCCGCCCAGGAAGGACAGCATTGCCAACCCGTCGCGCCCCTGGCTCAGCGGTACGGTCAGCACGAACTGGTCCGGGTTCGATCCTTCGGGCATCAGTTCCAATCCCGTCACCGCGATGGGCACGACAAACAGGCTCATTAGCATCAGATACGTCGGAAAAGCCCAGGACGCCGTGCGCAGGTGGTTTTCATCGTCGTTTTCGACCACCAGCACCTGAAACATCCGCGGCAAGGTCAAAAAGGCCGCCGCCGAGAGGAATATCAACGCCGCCCAGCGCCCGTTATGCATCTGCCAACTACCGATATCCGAGGCATCAATCCGCGCCAGCGTTTCGGACACACCACCGCCGACGCCCCAGACGACAAACACCCCCACCGCCAACAACGCGAACAGCTTGACCACGGCCTCCATCGCGATGGCCATGACGACACCGTGGTGTCGTTCGTTCGCATCCAGGTTTCGCGTGCCGAACAACACGGTAAACAGCGCCAGCCCGACGGCGACCCACAGCGCTGTAGCGTCGCTATCACCAAGCCCACTTACACTGGGGTCGTATAATGCAAAGCTTGAGAAGGACGAGGTAACAGACTGCAATTGCAACGCAATATAGGGCGTTGTGCCGATCACTGCGACAAAGGTCACGAACACGGCCAGGGAATTGGACTTGCCATAGCGCGACGAGATCAAGTCCGCGATCGAGGTAATTCTCTGCGTTCGGCCGATCCGCACCAATTTGCGCAGGCCCCACCACCAGCCCATCATCACCAACGTCGGCCCGATATAGATCGTCAGGTATTCCAACCCCGAGCGCGCAGCATAGCCAACCGCGCCATAAAACGTCCACGCTGTACAATAGATCGACAGCGACAAGGTATAAACCACGGGCGACCGCAACCACCCGCCCTTGCCGCGCACCGCCGCACGCTCGGCCATAAAGGCCACCAGAAACAGCATCGCCACATAGGCCAGACACACCGCAACCAGCAGGTTCAGTGCCCCCATGTCAGGCACCATCAGACGGGTTGGCGTCGGCATCAGGCTCTAGCCAGCGGGCTAACGCAAGCGACACCAGTACAAGCAACAGCCAAACCCCGAAAATATACAGCATCGCGCGCGAGGTAGAGATGCCATAAGGCCCCGGTTGCGCCCACAGGATGGGCACGCCCCACAGCACCGCCCCCAGAAACGGCAACAGCCGCGCGCCATCACGCACACGCCGCTGGCGATAGCTTTTGCGTTCCAGGAACAATGAAGGTCGGGATTTCGCCATCAGGGGACCAGTTGCCGAACGACCTCCAGCACTTCTGCATTCGAGAAGGGCTTGGTCATAAAGCTGCTGGCGCCGATTTTCTGGGCCAGTTCGCGATCCTTCAGCTGGCCACGAGCGGTCAGCATCAACACCGGCAATTCGCGGGTTAGATCAGAGTCGCGCAATTCAGTCAGGATGTCATAGCCGCTTTTGCCGGGCAGCATCACATCCAGGATTACCAGGTCGGGGGTTTTGGCATTTACAACATCCACGGCGTCATGCCCGTTCGAATGCGTATCCACGCGCCAACCATCGCGCGACAGTATGAAACTGATCGCCTCGATGATATTCGGCTCATCTTCGATCACAAGGACGTGTTTGCCCATGCCACCGTCCCCCCTTGAGCATGTAGTGCATTACGATTTCTGCATTTATCAACAAACTCGCGCCGCAAGTCAAAACACATGTCAGAATCCATCCGTCAAAATTGAGGGTTCGCGACGTCCCGGACAGGCTTCGCGTGGGCAAATCCGGCAACTGACCCCGACTTCGTCAGGTGTTTCGGCGGGTTTTTCGCCCGTCTCCAGCGGCAAGATCATCATGTAGGCTTCGAATAGGGGCGGCGCGTCAAAGCTGACAGGGCCAGTCGGCTGCGCGATCGAGTAAGTGCGAAACACCCCCCCGCCGCGCCCGGCCTGCTGGACAACCTGCACAACGGGCAACATCGGTCGCGACAAAGCGCGAAACAACGGCCACAGGGGACAGGCCGCACCGAACCGCGGCAGCATGAACCCATCCAGCGCCTTGCGAAAGGTCATCGTCCCCGACGCGTCACAGCTGACCAACCCCACCGGGCGGCCCGTCGCGGCTTCGGGGATTTCGGCGAGCCGGCGCATAGTCGAGGCAAGATCCACATCAAAATGCCGCGCCAACGCCGAGGGATCCAACCCGTATTGCTTGACCGCAGCGATGGTCTGAGGCAGCGGCATCGACTGCGCATCCTTGACGTAGCGGTTCAGATAGGTCCGTGCCATCGCCCGCGCCGCCGCCGATTGCAGCACATCCTGCTGTTCCACCAGCGCGTTCACATCAACGGCTTCGTGCTCTTCCAGCACCGGCATGTGATAGCTGCTCTCGCCCAGAAAGGCGTCCAGCTCGTCCTGAGGAGAGCTGAGATCCACGTCATCTGTGTCCTCGGTACTGTCCAAATAGCCCACCAAGGCCTTGGCGCTGTGCGCCAGCCGGTCGGCGTCTTCGTTGATATTCCGGTGGAACCGGTCCCGCCATTCCGGCTCCAGCTCTCGGGTTTCGGCCAGGATCGAGGCCGTAGAGCGGATCGCGGTGATGGTTGAAATCATCTCGTGAAGGGCGGCCGCCAGATGCGGGTCGTGGGTCATCCGATCCGATAGGGTTTCAACGGTGCGCTCTAGCTCCAGCACGCGGCGATGGCGACGTTCCAACAACTGTGCCCAGCCAGGAAAGCGCCCGGCGAAATCCTCCAGAACCTCGGATTCGGCTCCGGCGGCAGGGTCAGCCGCCCGTGCCTCGCGCAGGGTGGCGATCAAGGCGGCCTCGGCCCCTTCGGTCAAAGTCGAGGGTTCGACCCCCAGCGCGCGTGCAATCGACAGCAGTAGTTTGCCACCGATTCTGCGCCGATTGTGTTCAATCAGATTTAGATAAGAGGCCGAAATCCCCACCTCTCGTGCCAGATCTGTCTGGCGCAGAGCCAGCATCATCCGCCGTTCACGAATGCGCGATCCTGTTAGCTGACGTTGCGACATCTTTTATCCATCCGAATCAAACACCTTCTGCGGTGCGGAAAAACTTATTTACAGAGTATGCCATGGCATTGTGAGCTTTTTTACAAAAAAATTGTTTTACTAAAACACGTTGTTGCGCAATTTTCTTATCCGACCTGATAATGGATTTGCACAAAATAGTGCTCGTAGGTGTGTGCAAGAGGAGGCCGCACCTGCATTTCACGAAACGGGAGGATTACATGTCCAATACCAATCTGACTCGCCGCGGCGTTCTAAAGTCGGGTGCCGTCGCAGGCGCCGGCGTTGCGCTGCCGACGATCTTTACTGCGTCTTCGGCCGCTGCCTACACTAACGAGCCGACCGGCGGCACGGTGACCCTGGGTTTCAACGTACCCCAGACCGGCCCCTACGCAGACGAGGGCGCAGACGAGCTGCGTGCCTATGAACTGGCTGTCGAACACCTGAACGGTATGGGCGACGGCGGTATGATGAACACCTTCTCGTCCAAGGCCCTGCAAGGCAACGGCATCCTGGGTAAGAAAGTCGAGTTCGTCACCGGCGACACGCAAACCAAATCGGACGCGGCCCGCGCATCGGCCAAGTCGATGATCGAAAAAGACGGCGCAATCATGATCACTGGTGGCTCGTCCTCGGGCGTTGCCATCGCTGTTCAGGGTCTGTGCCAAGAGGCCGGCGTGATCTTCATGGCGGGTCTGACCCACTCGAACGACACCACCGGTAAAGACAAGAAAGCCAACGGCTTCCGCCACTTCTTTAACGGGTACATGTCGGGCGCTGCTCTGGCTCCGGTTCTGAAATCGCTGTATGGCGATGACCGCAAGGCCTATCACCTGACCGCAGACTACACCTGGGGCTGGACGCAGCAGGAATCGATCGCAGCCGCGACCGAGGCCATGGGCTGGGAAACCGTCAACAACGTGCTGACCCCGCTGGCGGCGACAGACTTCTCGTCCTACATCGCGCCGGTTCTGAACTCGGGTGCAGACGTTCTGGTTCTGAACCACTACGGCGGCAACATGGTGAACTCGCTGACCAACGCGGTTCAGTTCGGCCTGCGCAACAAAGAAGTCAACGGCAAGAACTTTGAAATCGTTGTTCCGCTGTTCTCGCGCCTGATGGCACGTGGTGCTGGCGAAAACATCAAAGGCATCGTTGGGTCCACCAACTGGCACTGGTCGTTGCAGGATGAGGGTTCCAAAGCCTTTGTTAAATCCTTCGGCACCAAATACGGCTTCCCGCCCAGCCAGGCTGCGCACACCACCTATTGTCAGACCCTGCTGTATGCAGACGCCTGTCAGCGTGCCGGCACCTTCAACCCCTGTGGCGTCGTCGAGGCCCTGGAAGGCTTCGAATTCGACGGTCTGGGCAACGGCAAGACCCTGTATCGCGCCGAAGACCACCAGTGCTTCAAAGACGTTCTGGTTGTGAAGGGTAAAGAGAACCCGACTTCGGAATTCGACCTTCTGGAAGTCGTCGAAGTTACTCCGGCAGCTCAGGTTACCTACGCACCCGACCACCCGATGTTCGCGGGCGGCCAGCTGGGTTCCTGCAACGCCGGCTGATCTAAATCGCCTGGAAAATCTAGCCGTGCGCGCAATGCGCGCGCGGCTTTTCAGACACCGCACATCCAGTGCGGTCTGTCTGCGTGGCTGACCACCAACTGAAAAAACCCAAGGTGGGGACAATGGACGCAATCATCCTGCAAATCCTGAACGGGCTCGACAAGGGCTCGGCTTATGCGCTGATCGCGCTGGGACTTACACTGATCTTCGGTACGCTTGGCGTTGTGAACTTCGCCCACGGCGCGCTGTTCATGATCGGCGCATTTTGTGCCGTTACTCTTTCGAAGATCCTGAGCGCAAGTTTCATAACAATCGACCCGACAAAAACCGATTTCCTGGGCAATCCCGCCAAGGTGAAAACCCCCTATGTGGTCGACTGGTTCGGCCCCGAGACGGGCGCCGCCATCATCGACTGGTCGGTACCTTTGGCGATCCTGTTCTCGATCCCTGTCATGATCACCATCGGCTTCATCATGGAGCGCGGCCTGATCAAGCATTTCTACAAGCGTCCCCATGCTGACCAGATCCTCGTGACCTTTGGTCTGGCAATCGTGCTGCAGGAAATCATCAAGTATTTCTATGGCGCGAACCCGATCCCGACCCCCGCCCCCGACGTGTTCAAGGGCTCGTTCGATTTCGGCGTGCTGCTGGGCTTTGATCCGAATGCGATCATCTATCCCTATTGGCGACTGGTCTATTTCGGCTTTGCTGCGATCATCATCGGGGCCGTGTTTGCCTTCTTGCAGTTCACCACCTTCGGGATGGTTGTGCGTGCTGGGATGGCCGACCGCGAGACCGTGGGCCTTCTGGGCATCAACATCGACAAGCGATTTACCTTTATGTTCGGACTGGCGGCTGCAGTGGCTGGTCTGGCGGGCGTGATGTATGCGCCGATCAATTCGCCGAACTATCACATGGGCATGGACTTCTTGGTGCTGTCCTTTGTTGTGGTGGTTGTGGGTGGCATGGGCAGCCTTCCGGGCGCCGTGCTGGCGGGCTTTATGCTGGGTATTCTGGAAAGCTTTGCTTCGATGAACCAGATCAAGTCGCTGATCCCCGGCATTGACCAGATCATCATCTACCTTGTCGCAATTATCATTCTGCTGACGCGTCCCCGTGGCCTTATGGGTCGCAAAGGCGTGATGGAGGACTAATCCATGCTGGGTTTAAATAAAAGAGACCTCTCCCTGCTGCTGGTCGTCGCCATCCTGACGCTCTGCGCTCCTTTCATCCTTAACCCCTTCCCCGAGGGCAGCGCGATGGCGCAGTTCAATGCAGGCTATCCTGACTTGATGCAGCGTTTCGTGATCTTCGGGATTTTCGCCATCGGCTTTAATATTCTGTTCGGTCTGACCGGGTATCTGTCCTTTGGTCACGCGGCCTTTCTGGGTGTCGGGTCCTACTCGGCTGTCTGGATGTTCAAGCTGCTCAGCATGAACGTTGTGCCTGCTATCATCCTGGCGATGATCGTGTCTGGCCTGTTTGCGGTCGTGATCGGCTTTGTGTCGCTGCGCCGGTCGGGGATCTACTTTTCGATCCTGACGCTGGCCTTTGCGCAGATGTCGTTCAACCTGGCCTATTCGGTGCTGACGCCGATCACCAACGGTGAAACCGGCCTGCAACTGACGCTGAACGACCCCCGCGTGCTGGGTGTCTCGGCCACGGCTGATGGGTCGATCCCGGTCACACAGCTGTTCGGCATCGAAATGCGCTCGACCTACCAGATGGAGGTTGGCGCATGGCTGTTCCAGTTCAACGCGGGGTACTACCTGTGTGCGCTGATCATGCTGGTGGCCTTCTACCTGAGCCTGCGGATTTTCCGCTCACCCTTCGGGATGATGCTGCGCGCCGTGAAATCGAACCAGCAGCGTATGCGCTATACGGGTCTAAACCCGCGCCCCTATACGCTGGCGGCCTTCGTGATCTCGGGCATGTATGCTGGTCTGGCCGGTGGCCTGATGGCCTCGATGGACCCGTTGGCTGGTGCTGAGCGGATGCAATGGACCGCCTCGGGCGAGGTGGTTCTGATGACCATCCTTGGCGGTGCGGGCACCCTGATCGGTCCAGTTCTGGGCGCAGGCTTCATCAAGTATTTCGAGAACATCTTCTCGAAGATCAACGACACCGTTCTGCACAACTGGTTCAGCTTCATGCCTGACGGGCTCGAGGACTTCATCGTTGCGATCGTGCACCCCTTCATCGGTAAAGGTTGGCACCTGACATTGGGCATTCTGTTCATGCTGGTTGTGATTTTCCTGCCTGGTGGTCTTGTCGAAGGTGGCCAACGGATTGCCAGTGCGATCCGCGGCAAGAAAGCCAAAGACGATACCAAAACCAAAACAGAACCTGCGGAATAAGGAGACAAATCAATGGGTATCCTTGAAGTCAAAGGCGTCAACAAACGCTTCGGCGGCCTGCAGGCTCTGGGTGACGTGAATCTGAGTGTGAAAGAAAACTCGGTTCACGCCATCATCGGCCCGAACGGCGCAGGCAAATCCACCCTGCTCAACTGTCTGGTGGGCAAGCTGATCCCCGACACCGGCTCTGTCATGTTTGACGGGCAGTCGGTGCTGGGGCGCCAGCCGCACGAGATCAACCAGATGGGCATTTCGCGTGTGTTCCAAACGCCCGAGATTTTCGGAGATCTGACCGTCATGGAAAACATGATGATCCCGATCTTTGCAAAACGCGACGGCGCATTTCGGATGCATGCGGTGGAAAATATGATGGCCGAAAAGGACATCGTGGAAAACGCCGAGAAAATGCTGGTCGACATGAACATGGTCGACAAGCGGGAAATGCAGACCTCTTCGATGTCGCGCGGTGACAAACGCCGCCTGGAAATCGGGATGTGTCTGGCACAAGAGCCGCGCCTGCTGTTGTTGGACGAACCCACCGCCGGTATGGCGCGGGCGGACACCAACAACACGATTGATCTGTTGAAACAGATCAGCGACGAGCGCGAAATCACCATCGCCATCATCGAACACGACATGCATGTTGTGTTCAGCCTGGCGAACCGGATCACCGTGCTGGCACAGGGTACCCCCCTGGTCGAGGACGACCCGGAAAACATCAAGGGCAACCCCAAGGTGCGCGAAGCGTACCTGGGCGAGACCGCGTAAGGAGGGCCTGATATGAACGTCAAACCCGATTTTTCCAAGGGTCACAACTATGCCGAAACGGCTCCGGCCTATCTGTCGGTCTGGGACATCCACGCATACTATGGCGAAAGCTACATCGTTCAGGGCGTCAGCTTTAACGTCCACGAAGGTGAGATTCTGGCCCTCTTGGGTCGGAACGGCGCGGGGAAAACATCGACCTTGCGGGCGATTGCCCGCCTGGACGATCCCCAGATCAACAAGGGCGAGGTCTGGCTGGATCACCAGGCATTGCACCTGATGCGCAGCCACGAGGCCTCTCAGGCTGGCATCGCATTGGTCCCCGAGGATCGCCGTATCATCCCCGGCCTCACGGTCGAGGAAAACCTGAAGCTGGCCCAGATCGCCCCCCCTATCGGCTGGTCGATCGAACGTCTGTACGAGCTGTTCCCCCGTCTGGGTGAACGTCGCGCCCAAGAAGGCGTGACCCTCTCGGGTGGCGAGCAACAGATGCTGGCTATCGCGCGGGCGCTGGCGCGGGACATCAAGGTGTTGTTGCTGGACGAACCATACGAGGGCCTGGCCCCCGTGATCGTCGACGAGATCGAACGCACCCTGCGCAAGATCAAAGAACAAGGCATCACCACGGTGATCGTCGAACAAAACGCCGTGCGGGCGCTGGAACTGGCCGACCGTGCCGTCATTCTGGACACGGGCACCGTGGTCTATGACGGTTCCGCCTCCGAGGTTCTGGGGAACAAGGAACTGCGCGAAGAGTATCTGGCCATCTAAGCCAGTGTGGCCCGCCCCTCTGCTCTGTTGCTTGCCGAGGGGGGCGGGTCTTCAATCATATAAGCAAGGGAAAACCTGGTTCTCCTGAGATTAGAAGAATGCCAGGCCTTCTGATCGCCACCTGCCCCGTTCCCATCTTCTGGGACGGGGTTTTTCGTTTGGCTTACTTCTTCTTTTTGCCCTTCTTGGCCTTGGCTTTGGGTTTCTTTTTCTCTGCCTTCTTCTTGACCGGCTTCGCGGTCTTTTTGTCGGCCTTTTTCACAGCTTTCTGGGCTGCTTTTTTCTTTTCGGGCTCTTTTTTCTTTGGCTTATTTTTCTTCACGGCCTTTTCTTCTTTGGCCTTCGACTTCGCCTTGTCCTTAGTTTTGTTTTTGGTCTTGGGCTTCTCGGGTTTGGACTTTTTCGGTGCCTCGACCTTGATCTTTTTCTTGGGCTTCTCGGCTTTCTTGGGCTTTTTCACTTTTTTCACCTTCTTTTTGGCGGGCTTGACCACCTTTTGCGATGCTGGAGCTGGTTCGGCGGGGGGCGGCGCGGTCGGCACCTCTTCGGGCAGAACAGCAACCACATCCTTCGCGGCGTGAATCAACATCTGAGCCCGTACCGGCCCGATCCCGCTGATCGTGGTCAGCGCCTTTGCATCCGCAAGCGCCAGGTCCGCCGCGTTGTGAATCCCAAGCTCGGCCAGCTGCGTGGCAATTGCCGGGCCGATGCCTTTGACAGTGATCATATCCATGTGTCTGGTCCCCCATTCCTGCGCATCAACAAAACGTGCGCCTTCAAATTGCACATACAATGTATATACAATTGCTGGACATGCAAGCACCCGCTGCCCCGTGCCCGACGGAACGGCCCAATTCCCTACACAGATCCCGTCACCAGCCCGGTTTTCCCTGCCAAATCCATCATGTTCTCGCCTTTTCCAGCATTTTCCTCAGCTCGGTTTTCAGGACCTTGCCGTAATTGTTTTTGGGCAGCTCGGTCAGCGGGACAAAGACCTTGGGGCGCTTGAACCGCGCGATCTGGTCCAGGCAATGCGCCTCCAGTGCCGCAGCATCCACACCCCTGCCGGGAACGGGTACGACAAAGGCCACGACATCCTCGCCCCATTCCGCATTGGGGCGGCCAACCACGCTGACCTCATGTACATCGGCGTGGGTAAGCAGCGCCTCTTCGACTTCGCGCGGGTAGATGTTTGTCCCACCCGAAATGATCATGTCCTTGGACCGGTCCTGCATCGTCAAATAGCCGTCCTGATCCAAAAACCCGATGTCACCCGTCATCAGCCAGCCATTCACCAGTGCCTTGGCCGTTGCATCCGGGTTCTGCCAGTATCCGGGCATCACCAGATCCCCGCGCACCATGATTTCACCGGGCTGACCTGCGGGTAGAACGTTGCCCTCGGCATCGCCAATTTGCACCTCAACCGGGGCCTGAGGCCGCCCCACCGACGCCAGCCTGTCCCGCCAACGCGAGTGCTCCCGATCCGCCACCTCTGACCGTGACAGGGCTGTGATGCCCATGGGGGCCTCGCCCTGGCCATAGATTTGCAGGAAAATCGGACCAAAGTGATCCACGGCTTCGACAATATCGGCCACATACATCGGGCCGCCGCCATAGACGATGGATCGCAACCCCAAACCGTCCTCGCCAGCCCGTTTCGCAGCATGGGTCAGGCGTTTCACCATCGTGGGGGCCGCAAACATTTGCACGTCGCGGTGATTACGGGCCAAGGCGAAAATCTCGGCCTCTTCGAACCCACCCGACACCGGACAGACGTGGCGCGCGCCCATCAGAACATGAACCATATTATAGATACCTGCACCGTGGCTCATGGGGGCGGCGTACAGCACCGCGTCTTGTGGGCGCACCGCGTCCACATCCGCCAGATAGCTAAGTGACATCCCCACCAACATCCGGTGCGTGATCATCACCCCCTTAGGCCGCCCAGTCGTCCCCGAGGTATAAAACAGCCAGCTCAGATCTTCGGGCTGGCGCGGCACGGGTCGGGCCGGGTCCGTCATCAGCACCTCGTCGAATACCGCGCCAAGCGCGTCCAACACCGGGCAGCTGATGTCGACCTCGGCCAAGCCCTGCGCCAAACCGGACGAGGACACCGCCAGCCGCGCCCCTGCATTCTGAATGATCCAGGCTGCCTCGCGCGGGTGGAGCTTTGCGTTGATCGGCACCACCACCGCGCCCGCATACCATATACCGTACTGAAAAATCAGGAACTCGGGGCAGTTCTTCATAAAGATCGCAACCCGGTCTCCGGGCCGTATGCCCTGGGCAATCAACCAACCTGCGACACGCGTCGCACGGGCGTGAAACGTCCCGTAATCCGCCACCAGTTCCGTCCCCAGATACAACGCCGGACGATCCGGCGCGACCCGAGCCTGACGGCTCAGCCAAAACCCGATATTCATGGGCTCTCCTCCCTCTCTCTGGCTCACAGGAAACCATTCCGCGGGCCGCAGCGCAATTTCGTAGTATTACGCGCAAAGATGCGTAGAACTACGTGCCCTTTGCATCGCCCTACTAAAACGGGCATATCTGCGGCATGACCCTAAGCGATCTTGCCTTTGAACATGCGCCCGTCGGCCTGTGTATGCTGGAGAACCGCATCATTTCCGGCTGCAACCGGGAATTCGCACATATATTCGGGGGCCAGATGTCGGATTTTCAGGGCGTACCTTTCGCGCATTTCTACGCCTCAATGGAAGACTACGAAAAGATCGGCGCGCGGGGCCTGGCCCAGATGCGCAAGACCGGCAGATACGCGGATGAACGGGTCATGCGCCGCCGCTCGGGCGAACTGTTCTGGTGCCGCGTCCGGGGCCAATCCCTGACCCCCGAAGACCCGTTTCGCCAGGGAATCTGGTCGCTGTCGGATCTGTCCGAAGACCGCCCCATCGTGCAGCTGTCGCAACGCGAACGCGAGGTCGCAATTCTGACCTGTCGCGGCATGACCAGCAAGGAAATCGGCAAAGAGCTGGAACTGTCCTATCGCACCATCGAATTGCACCGCGCCCGCCTGTTAGAAAAGTTCCAGGCCCGCAAATTGGCCGAACTGGTGGCAAAACTGTCGGGGATGCCCCTGTGATCCAGCCCCAATCTACGGGGAATTTTTTGCCAGATGCATTTTCCCCCTCGTAATTTCTGTCTAAAACCCCCAAATTCCTAGCCAGAAGAGCGCTTTCCGCGCCGTCAATGTTCGCCTATAAGGCGGCCAGAATGACAAGGGGCTGCATCCGTATGTCAGCCAACCGAAACCGGTCGAGGATACAATGACTAAAAAAAACCATGACTCTGACGTGGCCTTCATCCAGGCGCTTGCTGAACTGCTGCGGGCCAATGATCTGACCGAGCTGGAGGTCATGCGCGAATATGACGACAACGACAGCCTGAATGTCCGTGTCAGCCGCGCGCAACAGGTTGTGACACAGGTCGCCGCCGCCCCGGTGGCGGCTCCGGTTGCCGCGGCACCTGCTGCTGCTCCGGCCGCCGCCGCCGCGCCTGCCGCTGCATCGGATGATCCGGCCAGCCACCCAGGCGCCGTGACCTCGCCCATGGTTGGCACCGTCTACCTGCAAGCCGAGCCGGGAACGCCCGCCTTTGTGTCGGTCGGCGCCCAGGTCAACGAAGGCGACACCCTTCTGATCATCGAAGCGATGAAAACCATGAACCACATCCCCGCGCCCAAATCCGGCACGGTCAAACGCATTTTGGTCGAGGATTCCAGCGCCGTCGAATTCGGCGCGCCGCTGATGATCATCGAATAAGGGCCGCGCCATGTTCGATAAAATCCTGATTGCCAACCGCGGAGAGATCGCCCTGCGCGTCATCCGTGCCTGCCGTGAAATGGGCATCCAGTCCGTTGCGGTCCATTCAACCGCCGATGCCGACGCCATGCATGTGCGCATGGCGGATGAGGCCGTCTGCATCGGGCCGCCTTCGTCGATGCAAAGCTATCTGTCGATCCCCGCGATCATCTCGGCCTGTGAAATCACCGGCGCGCAGGCGATCCATCCGGGCTATGGCTTCCTGTCGGAAAACGCCAATTTCGTGCAGATCGTCGAAGACCACGACCTGACCTTTATCGGCCCCACGGCAGAGCATATCCGCATCATGGGCGACAAGATCACCGCCAAAGAAACCGCTGCTAATCTGGGCATCCCGGTGGTTCCCGGATCGGCTGGTGGTGTCGCGACGGTCGAGGACGCACTGAAAATCGGCGAAGATTTCGGCTATCCGGTGATCATCAAGGCCACAGCGGGTGGCGGCGGTCGCGGCATGAAAGTCGCCCGCGACGCTTCGGAAATGGCAAATGCTTTCCGCACCGCGCGGTCCGAATCCAAAGCGGCCTTTGGCAACGATGAGGTCTATATCGAGAAATACCTGACCACGCCCCGCCATATTGAGATCCAGGTCTTCGGCGACGGCAAAGGTCATGGTGTGCATCTGGGCGAGCGGGACTGTTCGCTTCAGCGGCGCCACCAGAAGGTGTTCGAAGAAGCCCCCGGCCCCAGCATCTCACCCGAAGAACGCGCTAAAATCGGCAAGGTCTGCGCTGATGCAATCGGAAAGATGGGATATCGCGGCGCTGGCACGGTCGAATTCCTCTATGAAAACGGCGAATTCTACTTCATCGAGATGAACACCCGTTTGCAGGTAGAACACCCCGTCACCGAAGGTATCTTTGGCGTCGATCTGGTCCGCGAACAAATCCGCGTGGCCGAAGGTCTGCCGATGTCCTTTACGCAGGATGATCTGGTCATCAATGGCCACTGCATCGAGGTCCGGATCAACGCGGAAAAGCTGCCGAACTTCTCGCCTTGTCCCGGAAAAATTTCGGCGTTTCACGCACCCGGTGGTCTGGGTGTACGGATGGATTCAGCGCTCTATGACGGCTATTCGATCCCGCCATATTACGACAGCCTGATCGGCAAGCTGATCGTGCATGGTCGCGACCGCCCCGAGGCACTGGCGCGCCTGAATCGCGCCCTGGGCGAGTTGATCATCGACGGCATCGACACCACCGTGCCGCTGTTCCACGCGCTGCTGCAAGAAGATGATATCCACAGCGGCAACTACAATATTCACTGGCTGGAACACTGGTTGGAAACCAATCTGGCCGAATAATCACTCGGCCGGGCCTGATTGGCCCGGCCATTTTATGGGCATCGGATGGCCAAGGACGATACGATCCTGACACCTCAGCTGTTGCTGAACGCCTATGCATCGGGCGTGTTTCCGATGGCCGAAAGCCGCGACAACCCAGAGATATTCTGGGTCGATCCCCGGCGCCGCGGCATCTTTCCTTTGGACCAATTCCATATCTCGCGCAGCCTGACCCGACGTCTGAGGCGCGCTGACTATGAGATTCGCATCAACAGCGACTTCAACGGCGTACTCGAAGGCTGTGCTGACCGGCCCGAGACCTGGATGAACACAGAAATATTCTATCTTTACAACGCACTGCACGCCCTAGGCCGCGCCCACTCTCTAGAGGTTTATATGGATGGGGCGTTGGCGGGCGGCGTCTATGGCGTCACCTTGGGCGGCGCATTTTTCGGCGAAAGCATGTTTTCCCGCCGGACTGATACGTCAAAAATCGCACTTACCTATTTGGTGGACCGGCTGAAAATGGCGGGATTTACCTTGTTCGATACGCAGTTCATCACGCCCCATCTGGCGTCGCTGGGGGCGATCGAAATCCCGCGTGCGCGATATCATCTACTGCTAGAGGATGCCTTGTTGGGCGAGGCCGAGTTCACAGATCCCCCCCTGCCCGATTCCGCTCAGGAGGTTTTGCAGCGCAGCACCCAAACGTCATAACGCGAGTGGTCCAACGCGCTAAGCGCCGGGGACGAGGCCAACATCCAGCCTTGGAACACAGGCTCGGCGCTGCCTTCGTCGCGGATCGTCAAATAGGCATAGGCATCGCCCGCCGGGTTCCCTTCGGGGTAGCGGCATTCTCCCAGATCAATGATCAATCGTTTGAAACGGACGCTGGATCCGTTCAGAATCTCGATATCCTGAAACTGGGCGTTCACCTTGTCCAGACCGCGCAGCACCGCGCCAGTGCCTGCCACGACACCCTCTTCTGCACTATCAGGAATCGTGTCGTCCTGCGCCAGCGCGCCGGTGGTCATGAAAATCAGCGCCAGGGCAGCAAAGAGCCGCGTCATTCCGACGACCCCGAGCTGGACACAAATTTCATCAGCAAGCTGACCAGAGAGACCGCGCCCTGCGTGTCTTCGATCTCGTCTCCGGGTTGGAAATTAAAGGGCGATCCGCCTGGCATGATCTCGACGAAGTTACCGCCCAACAGCCCCTCTGAGGCCACGACAACAGCGCTGTCGTCGGGGATTTCAATGCCTTCGACGACGGTGAATTGCGTATCCGCACGGAAAGTTTGTGGGTTCAGTTGCAGCTCGGTAACGGTGCCGACCTTGACCCCGGCCAAACGCACATCCGTGCCCACGGTCACCCCTTCGGCCGAACGAAAAGACGCGCTCAACGGATAGCCAGAGCTCGCTTTGGAGAACGCCGTGATCTGACCGGCATAGGCCACAAATCCAATGGCGACGGCCAAAACCACGCCACCGACGAATACTTCGGTTTTATTGTCGGACATCTCGGGTCCCTTACTCGGGCTGCCAGGCCTCGTAATCGGCGCGTTCGTCAGGCTGAGCCCGGCGAATCGATCCAGAAGGCGCATAGGCCAAAGCCGAGCCGGTAAGGTTCTCCTTATGAGGCTTTTCCCACGCTTTATGGACAAACGGCTTGTCAGTCGGTGCATCCTTGAACGTGTGATGCAGCCAGCCGTGCCAATCGGGGCTGACGCGGCTTGCCTCGATTTCACCGTTATAGATGACCCAGCGACGTTTGCCGTCTACGCTGCGGTAATAGATATTCCCCTGCTCGTCTTCGCCAACTTTGACGCCTTTGCGCCACGTATAAAGACGGGTGTTCAGGGTCTGGCCGTTCCACCAGGTTAGCGCGCTCAGCACGGTGTTCAGAATGCCCATGGGTCTCTCCAAAATGCTTGCCTCTGATATGGACCAATTCCGGCGAAAGGTCCAGTACCATGGCCGCATGAAAAAGGCGGACCGAAGCCCGCCTTTCATAATTCTGCCGATGTAACTATCAGCCTGCGCTGGCGCCCTCTTTTTGGGCTTCTGCGAAGATCATCAAGGGTTTCGCGGCCGAGGTCGCGGCCTCTTCGTTCACGACCACCTCTTCGACCTCTTCCATGCCTGGCAGGTCGAACATCGTGTCCAGCAGGATGTCCTCAAGGATCGACCGCAAGCCACGCGCGCCAGTTTTCCGCTCGATCGCGCGGCGGGCAATGGCCTTCAGCGCATCATCGGTAAAGCTGAGCTGTGTGTCCTCAAGCTCGAACAGGCGTTGGTACTGTTTCACCAGCGCGTTCTTGGGGGCGGTCAGGATCGTGACCAAGGCATCCTCGTCCAAGTCCTCAAGCGTGGCAATCACGGGCAGACGGCCAACGAATTCCGGGATCAGACCAAACTTCAGCAGATCCTCAGGCTCCAGATCCTTGAAGATTTCGCCGATTCCGCGCGATTCTTCGTCGCGCACATCCGCGCCAAAACCCATAGCGGAACCTTTGCCGCGTTGCGCGATGATCCGATCCAGGCCTGCAAACGCACCGCCACAGATGAACAGGATATTCGTGGTGTCCACCTGCAGGAATTCCTGCTGGGGATGCTTGCGCCCGCCCTGCGGCGGCACAGAGGCCACGGTGCCCTCCATCAGTTTCAGCAACGCCTGTTGCACGCCCTCGCCCGACACGTCCCGGGTGATCGAGGGGTTTTCCGACTTGCGGGTAATCTTATCGACCTCGTCGATATAGACGATGCCGCGCTGCGCACGTTCAACGTTATATTCCGACGATTGCAGAAGTTTCAGGATGATGTTTTCCACATCCTCGCCAACATAGCCGGCTTCGGTCAGCGTGGTCGCGTCAGCCATGGTAAAGGGCACATCCAGAATCCGCGCCAACGTCTGCGCCAACAGCGTCTTACCGCAGCCAGTCGGGCCGATCAGCAGGATGTTCGACTTCGACAATTCAATGTCACCACCAGATTTGGCCGCGTGGTTCAGGCGCTTATAGTGGTTATGCACAGCCACCGAGAGCACTCGCTTGGCCATTGCCTGACCGATCACATAGTCATCCAGAACACCGCAAATATCGCGCGGCGTGGGCACGCCTTCGCTGGATTTCAAACCCGCAGTTTTGGTTTCTTCGCGGATGATATCCATGCACAGTTCGACGCATTCGTCGCAGATGAACACGGTCGGGCCGGCAATCAGCTTGCGGACCTCGTGCTGGCTTTTGCCGCAGAAGCTGCAATAGAGCGTATTCTTGCTGTCGCCAGAGTTGTTCGCCATTTCGTCCCTTTCAGGCCTCGTCTTGCATGTCAGTTCGGCGTTTTGCCGATCCCAGCTCCTTGAGAAGGAAGCTTAGGGCAGCCCGTAAGCGGCTACAATGTGAAAAACGCCCCGCGTATTCAGTTCGCGAGGCGCGTGAAGGCTTATGCCTTGTCGTCGCTCTCTTTGGCGCGGTTGGACACGATCTCGTCGATCAGGCCCCAGTCTTTCGCCTCTTCGGGCGACATGAAGTTATCGCGCTCCAGGCCGGCCTCGACCTCTTTGTAGGTGCGGCCGGTGTGTTTCACGTAAATCTCGTTCAGGCGCTTTTTCAGTTTCAGCGTCTCTTCGGCGTGGATCATGATGTCCGTTGCCTGGCCCTGATACCCGCCCGAGGGCTGGTGCACCATCACGCGGCTGTTGGGCAGGCTGAACCGCATCCCGGCCTCACCGGCGGTCAGCAGCAGCGATCCCATCGAGGCCGCCTGGCCAATCACCAGGGTCGAAACCTTGGGCTTGATGTACTGCATGGTGTCATAGATCGACAGGCCCGAGGTCACAACGCCACCGGGGCTGTTGATGTACATGCTGATTTCCTTGGACGGGTTTTCCGCCTCCAGGTGCAGCAACTGGGCCACGATCAGGCTGGACATGCCATCATGCACTGGCCCGTTCAGGAAAATAATCCGCTCCTTCAGCAGGCGCGAGAAAATGTCATAGGCCCGTTCCCCACGGCTGGTTTGTTCCACCACCATCGGGACCAGAGTGTTCATGTATACGTCCAAAGGGTCTTTCATAATCCGCTCGCCTGCTGCTGTTTCCGCACTTTTACGCATGATGTGCTAATGGAGTCTTAGTGTTGCCCGGGGGGGGCTGCAAGGGCTGACGCGCTTTTTACCCGTGCCAGTACCGTAGACGTGAAAAAACCGAAGGCGCGGCAACGCCCCCGGGTTCTACTGTGGATTCGGGTTACGCTTACTGTGCAGCCTGCGGAATCCGGGCCAGACGGCATTCGGCCCACAGGGATTCAAGCGCGCCAACCAGCGCCTCCATGTCCGCCTCGGTGTGGACGGGGGACGGGGTGATGCGCAGCCGCTCGGTGCCTTTGGGAACCGTCGGATAGTTGATCGGCTGAATATAGATCCCGTGATCCACCAGCAGACGGTCCGAGATATATTTACACTTGACCGGATCGCCGACCATCACCGGAATGATGTGGCTGGGGTTCGGAATATGCGCGATGCCGATGTCATCCAGACGTTTACGCAATTGCGCCACGCGGTCCTGTTGGCCCTGACGTTCTTTGGCCGACTGTTTCAGATGCCGGATCGAGGCCACGGCCCCCGCAGCCACAGCAGGCGGCAGCGCAGTGGTGAAAATGAACCCGCTGGCAAAGCTGCGGACAAAGTCCACCAACTCGGTCGAGGCGGTGATATAGCCACCAACCACGCCAAACGCCTTGCCCAGCGTACCCTGTACGATATCAATCCGATCCATCACACCGTCGCGTTCGGCCACACCGGCGCCACGCGGACCATACATGCCGACGGCGTGGACCTCGTCGATATAGGTCAGCGCGTTGTATTTATCGGCCAGGTCGCAGATTGCCTCGATCGGGGCAATGTCGCCATCCATCGAGTAGACGGATTCAAATGCGATCAGTTTCGGACTGTCCAAAGGCAGCGATTTCAGGTGCCCCTCCAGATCCTCCAGATCATTATGTTTCCAGACAATCCGCTGCGCCTTGGAATGGCGGATGCCTTCGATCATCGAAGCATGGTTCAGCGCGTCCGACAGGATCACCATGCCGGGAATTTTCGCGCCCAACGTGCCCAGCGTCGCCCAGTTCGACACATAGCCGCTGGTGAATAGCAGCGCGGCCTCTTTGCCATGCAAATCGGCCAGCTCGGTCTCAAGTTCAACGTGATCACGGGTGGTGCCGCTGATGTTCCGTGTCCCGCCAGCCCCGGCTCCGCAGCGATCCAGCGCGCCATGCATCGCGGACAGAACCTCGGGGTGCTGCCCCATACCCAGATAGTCGTTCGAGCACCAGATCGTCACGTCGCGCGCGTCGCCCTGATTGCGAAACGTGGCTTTCGGAAAATCGCCCAGATGACGTTCCAAGTTGGCAAAAACGCGGTAATTTCCCTCGTCCCGAAGGCGCGTCAGCGCTTCGGTGAAATATCCCTGGTAATCCATACCTGTAGGGCCTTCCTTATCCTGTTCTTGAATGCCCCTGGCCCCCGAAGGGCCAGAGGCGCAGCGTTTTCCATTCAGCCGAACATATCAGCAGTAATTCCAGCGTACCAGCCCACGGACTCTTCGTAGGTCGCCTTGCGCAGTGCGGCATCTTCGCCCGTTTTACTGATGAAACCGTCGACTTTGGCGATTTTTTCATCCGTTGCCTGATACGAGGCCCCCACTTTGATGCCATCATCCGTGTCAATCAATGACCAACAAGTATTAGAGAATTTGGCCGGGAAAACCTTGGATCCCAACAGCGCGCCGCGGATCGCCATAGCAGCAACCTTGGCCTGACTGTTGGCCGAGAAACCCGATTTCGGCATATCGCCCTGGTTGGTTGCGTCGCCCAGAACATGGATGTTTTCGTCGACGCGGCTTTGCATTGTGTGGCCGGACACGGGTGCCCAGTTGCCCTCGGTGATGCCCGCCATTTCACAGATTTTACCGGCCTTCATCGCCGGTATCACGTTGCAGGCGTCAACCTTGGTGACCTCGCCGTCGATGCTGAGCGTCATTTCGTCCGCGTTCACTTCGACATTGTTCCCGCCGAAATCCGGGCCGACCCAGTCGATCATACCATCATAATGCGCGCCCCAGCCCTCTTGGAACAGCGCCATTTTCGAGAACTTGGGTTTGGGGTCCGCGATCAGGATCTTGGCAGTCGGGTTAATCTGGCTCAGCAGATGCGCGACCATGCTGACCCGTTCATACGGACCCGGAGGACAACGATAAGGGTTCGGCGGCGCCACCATCGCATAGGTTCCGCCCTGCGGCATCGATTCAATCTGGGCCTTCAACAGCTCGGTCTGGGATCCGGCCTTGTAGGCGTGCGGCATCTTGTTTTGTTTGGTCACATCCCAGCCGGGCACCGCGCCATCCACGAAATCAATACCCGGAGACAGAACCAGGCGGTCATACGACAGCGTCGCGCCCCCCGCCAGCGACACGGTGCGCGCATCCCGATCAATCCCGATAGCCCAGTCATGCACCACGTTCACGCCATAGTCCGCCGCCAGCGTCCCATAGCTGTGCCCGATCGAGGACAGCTCGCGGAAGCCGCCGATATACAGGTTCGAAAAGAAACAGGTGTAGTACATCCGGCTGGGTTCCACCAAGACCACGTCAATCGCGCCCTTGCTGTCCTTTGCCAGATAGCGCGCGGCCGTCGCCCCGCCTGCGCCGCCACCAATGACGACAACGCGCGGTTTCCCGTGGCTCGCGCCCCAGACTGTCGGGGCCGCAAGCGTGGCCGCCGCTGCCGCGCCGGTTCCGATGAACGCTCTTCTGTTAAGTGTCATTTCATTTCCTCCCTTAAACCGGACCTTAACCTTCCAGGTCCTTAAAATACGCAGCCAAGGCCGCAATCTCTTCGTCGGTCAGACGTCCCGCCATCATCTGCATCACCGGATGCGGGCGGATTTTTCGTTTGTATGCATGCATGGCGATCACGAAGTCTTCGAGCGGCCAATGCGTGATTGAGGGGATGCCATCGTCGGCACCGCTGCGCTGGTGGCATGTGGTGCATTCGCTGGCCAGATACTCGCCATAGTCAGGGTCGCCGACAATCGCCAGAATTTCGGGCGGCAGAGAAACCTCGGGCGGGACCTGGGTTGGTTGCGCTTCGGGAATGTCCGCGGGACGGTCGGAATACCGGCGCAGATAGGCCAGCACATCATGTCGGTCCTGGGCGTCCTTCAGGCCGCGAAACGACATGCGCGTGCCAGTCACCAACGCTTTGGGGTTTTCCAGATAGGCGTCCAACTTGTCCAAGGACCACACCAGCCCGTCCGACCCCGCCCGTTTCAGCCCCTTGGAATAGGAAAACCCATCTCCCACTGCCGCGGCCTTGCGTCCGAAAATACCATTCAGATGCGGCCCGATACGGTTCTTGGCCCCTTGTCCGACCTGGTGGCACCCGGCACATTTTTTGAAAATCTTCTCGCCCCGGTCCGCGTCGCCAATCTCATTGGCTCCGGCTCCGGTAGCACTGAACGTGATCACCAGCCCGATGGCCCTGATCCATTCCTTCAACATAGGCAGTCCTCCCGTCTGCGGCCATGCGGCAGCACCAAGGTTAATCCTGTTCCGGGAGAGCAAGGGCCACACGTGTCCGAAACGGCAAATGCCGCACCAGGCCCGTATCTATCAAATGCTGGTTGGCCTCCTCCCGGTCGTCCCAGCATATGCACCATGCCCCTCAACATGGTCGAAAAAGGGGCCGGTGTCCCGGCCCCTTCTACCGCCCCGCTTATTGCGAGAAGGATTTCAGATATTCCGTCACGGCCAGGATGTCTTTTTCCTTCTTCAGACCGGCAAAGGACATCTTGGTTTTCTTAACGTATTTCTTAGGCTTGGTCAGGAACTCAGCCAGAGTTTCCTCGTTCCAGACGGTCCCCTCTTCGCCCATTGCCTTCATGGTCTTCGAGTATTTGAAGCCGTCAATACCGCCCAAGGTCCGCCCCATCACAGCGTTCAGCTCCGGGCCGGTCTTGTTCTTGGCACCCTCACCAACCTGATGGCAGGCTTTGCACTTCTTGAAGACCTTTTTGCCTGCTTTCACCAGTTCAGGATCCAAAGCAGCCACAGCGGGTTCTTCGGCGACAGGTTCTTCGACCTTAGCCTCTTCTACGACGGGTGTTTCCTCGGCTGCGGGGGCCATTTCAGCTTTGGCTTCTTCGGCGCCCTCTTCTTCCGGGGTCACATCCAAAACAGCCGCGCGCATGGTGATTTTCACCTCGCCTTCCTTGCAGTTTTCCATGCAAGGCTCGGTCCAGAAATGCTTTTCGCTTTCTTCGCGGTCATCCACGATGAACCCGTCCGCATTCGGCATTTTGACATCCAGGAAGTTCTCGTTCGACAGGACGAATTCTTCGTCCACGATGTCATTCGAGTACAGGATATAGGCCACAATCGCATATACGTCGTCGTCGCTCATGGTCTGAGCGGCCCCAAACGGCATCGAGCGACGGACATAATCGAACGTGGTCGACAGATAGGGCCAATAGGACCCTACGGTCTTCAGCGGATCCTTGTCGGCAAGCGTACCATCGCCACCTGCCAGTTTCGGCCAGTTATCCACGCCTTCAGCGAAATCACCGTGACAGATGGCACAGTTGTCAGCAAAGACCTCTTCGCCGGTCAACGCGTCGCCCGACCCAACCGGAAGGCCGGTGCCATCCGGCGACACATCCAGATCCCAAGCGGCGACCTCTTCGGGCAGCGCGGGGCGGCCCAGACCGAACTTGCCAGCATAGGCGGGCATGGCTGCCATGGCCGCGATCGCGGTCCCGATCAACAGATTACGATACTTCGACATTCTCTGCCTCCCCGTCCGCTTTGACCCACCAGGTCTGAATGCAGTTGTTGTGGTAGATGGAGTTTTCACCGCGCGTTTCGCGCAGCATTGCCTTGGTCGGCTGGACATAGCCGGTTTCGTCCACGGCGCGCGATTGCAACAGCATTTCTTCGCCAGCCCACTGAGTATCCAGATAGAACCGGGTCAGAGCCATCGGCTGTCCGGGGTTGGCCAAACGGGCGGTTTCCCAGGTCTTGCCACCGTCCTTAGAGACATCCACGCGGGTGATAGCACCACGGCCGGACCATGCAAGACCGGTGATGACCAGCGGGCCGTGACCGTGCTTGATCGGCGACTGAGGGCTGGGACTGGTGACAACCGATTTGGCGTCCATGACCCAGGTCCATTTGCGGCTGGTGCCATCTTCCAGCGTGTCGGTGTATTTGCTGGTCTCTTCTCGGCTTTCGATCGCCTGATCGGTGATCTCGATGCGGCGGATCCATTTGACCCACATGTTGCCTTCCCAACCGGGGACAACCAGACGCGCAGGATAGCCGTGCTCTTTGCGCAGAGCCTCGCCGTTTGCCTTGAACGCGATGATACAATCGTCCAGCGCTTTTTCGATCGGGATCGAACGCCCATTCGACGACGCATCCGCGCCCTCAACATAGACCCACTTGCCCTCGGGCTTCACGCCTGCCTCTTCCAGCAGGGTGCGCAGAGATACGCCGGTGTATTCCATGTTGTGGATCATGCCGTGGGTGAACTGCGCGCCGTTCAGCTGAGCGCCCGCCCATTCCATGCCGGTGTTGGCCGCACATTCCAAGAAGAACGTCTTGTTCACACGCGGGAACCGCTCCAGATCTTCGTAGGAGAACACCAATTCCTGATCGACCATGCCGTTGATCATCAGGCGATAGTCTTCTTTTTTCAGGTCAATCGCGCCCGAATGGTGGCGTTCAAACGCACAGCCCTGCGGGGTAATCGTACCGTCCAGCGCGTGGATCGGCGAGAAGTTGATCGAGCTGATCGTGTCAGCCGTCAGCCATTCCACGTTCCGGCGGATGACGTCGCCTTCGTACTGGATCGGCAGGCCATAAGGGGTGGCATCAACGCCATCGCCCAAGCCCATGGCCCACTCTTGTTTCTGTGTGATCAACGGATCAGGGGTTGCTGCACTGGCGGCCCCTGCCCCGGCAACCATGCCTGCGGTCGACGCCAGCGTGCCCTTCAGGAACGCGCGCCGCGAGGGTGCTTTGCCTTTGAAGCGGACTGTCATGTGTCTTTGCTCCTTTAGAAATTTACAAATCCACCTGCGTGAATTTGACGATTAAAATTGTGCCGCAAAGGGCCGGGGCTTAGGCCCCGACGACTTTCACGTTGTTATGCGGGGTGACTGTGACGGTGCCCATTTTACGGATGTGGCTCTCGACCACGTCCCAAATCTGAGGACCCTCGGTGCCTTCATTGACGCTGGCCCAACCGGCGACCTGATACGTCTTGGACGGGTCAATCGCCTCGCCGGTTTTCAGCAATGTCATGTCGCTGATCCGTTCGCCCTGAGGCTTGTTGATATCGATTTTATAGCCCATGCCACCGATGCGAACCATGTCACCGCCCTGCTGATAGTAGGGGTCGGTGTTGAACAGGTTATCAGCCACGTCTTCCAAGATGACGTTGATGAATTCCCCAGTCATTTCCGAACGGTACGCCTGACCATAGGTCATCGACGTCGCGTTCCAGATGTCCTCGCGGGTGATGTCCTGACCGGGCAGGATCGAGGGGCCCCAACGCACGCCGGGCGACATGGCGATGTCGGCCTCGCGCTCGCTCAGCAAAGCGTCACAGATCAGATCGTCCCAGGTGCCGTTGAAGTTCCCGCGGCGATACAGCAGGCTGTCGGTCTTGCCGATCACTTCGGACATTGCGGCCTCGTGGGGGGCGCGCTGTTGGTCAATGACTGCGGTCACGGCCTTGTCCGGCTCGATCACATCGCTGAAGATCGGGATCAGTTTGTGGCGGAAGCCCATCATCCGGCCCTCGCGCACATCCAGATCAACGCGGCTGACGAATTTGCCGTTGGAGCCCGAGGCGATAATGATCGTCTCGCCCACCAGCACCGGCTCGGGCAGCGCATCATGGGTGTGGCCCGACAGGATCACGTCGATGCCTTTGACGCGGCTGGCCATCTTCTTGTCCACGTCGAAACCGTTGTGGCTCAGCAGCACGACCAGTTCGGCGCCTTCGGCTTTCACCTCTTCGACGACCTCCTGCATCCGTTCGTCCCGGATCCCGAACGAGTATTCGGGGAACATCCAGCGCGGGTTCGCAATGGGCATATAGGGGAAGGCCTGACCGATCACAGCGATCTTCACACCGCCACGTTCAAACATTTTGTAGGGGGCGAAATCCTCGGCGGGTTCGTCCCATTCGGCGTCATAGATATTGGCACCCAGCGCCGCAAAGGGCAGGTCCTCGACGATCTCGCGCACGCGTTCGCTACCCAGGGTGAATTCCCAGTGGAAGGTCATCGCATCGGGTTTCAGCGCGTTCATCACATTGACCATGTCCTGGCCTTCGGTGTGATAGCAGGTGTAGGATCCGTGCCAGGTATCGCCACCATCCAGCAGCAGCGCATCGGGGCGTTCGGCGCGGATGCTGTTGATCACGGTGGATACACGGTCCAGACCGCCAACCTTGCCATAGGTCTGCGCCAGCGACGTGAAATCATTATAGGTCAGCGCATAGGCCGAGGGCGAGCCATCAGCAACACCGTACATTTTCCGGAAATCAGCGCCAGTGACATGCGGCACCTGGCCCTTCGCGCCCCCCACACCGAGATTGATTTCGGGCTCGCGGAAATAGATCGGCTTCATCTGTGCGTGAATGTCGGTGATGTGGATCAACGAAACATTACCGAAGGTGTCGAACTTCAACAGTTCGTCCTGCGTCAGTTTTTGCTGGGCGGCCAGACGGGCCCAGTTACCGAAGCCCGACGCACCATAAAGGGCAGAGGCTGCCATCGAGACCTGAAGAAAATCGCGGCGAGAGATCATAGCTCATAAACTCCGAGCGGTTAGAGTGTTCCCATGCCCCTGGCGCAAAACGTCAGAGGTTAGGCCAAATTGGCCTTAAAATTCAATATGTTGCGATCACTGGGGTTTCGAGGGCGACAACGCCGCCCCCGAAAGGAACCTTAGTTACGGACAGACGGACCTTCGACCGACAGGCCGTTTCCGCGGCTGGCTACATACAGTTCCAGAGCGACGAAATCGGCGCCGCCGGGTTTGTAAGTTTCAGCGCGGGTGTCACGTACACAGCCTTTGAAACGCGCATGAACACCGTTCAGCTTGGCGTTTTTCAGACGATAGGCCGGAAAGCCGTTGATCTGGCCCTGGCTCAGGTGGTCTGCGCGGATCATGTTGCCATAGTTTTCTTCGTGGCAGCTTGCGCAGGACAGATCCAACTGACCCGTACGAGTATAGTACATCTCTTTACCTTGTTCCCACATCGCCTGGGCAGGTCCGTCGATCGCAACGTTGACGGGCATTCCACGCGATTGCAGGCTGATCAGAGCAACCATATCAACAATTTTCCCGCTGGTGTATTTCAGCTTTTCAGCCCCCATACGGTTTTCGCGGCAATCGTTGATCTGCATTTCCAACGTACGCACTTCCTCGGCGGCATCGTTCCACTTTGGATAGACAGCGCGAACGCCTTTCATGCTTTCTTCGGCATCCCCATGGCACGAGGCACAGGACTTACCTTCTGTTCCTTCGACGGTTTCCCAAGCTTCAGCGGCGGCTTCGACGGCCAGCATGCCGGGGTTGTCGAAATCATCCATCTGCATGGTCTGAGTGTTGTCACTGCGGAAATGCCAACCAGACATGACTTCGTCCAGCGCACCATCCAGGTGAGCCGGCGCTGCCGTCTTAGTCACAAGTTCCAGCTCTTCGTTGATGACAAGCTTATCATCGTCTGCATCCGCCAGCGCCAGCACGGGCATCGCCAGAGCCAGGGCCGCGACTGCAGTCATTTGCTTGAATTTCATCTAGCTTCCTCCCTGAAGCGGCCTTGTTCCACGGGGGGAACAAGGCGCTTTTGATTGTTTTAGGCGACTGCGACTTTTTTCGAGGCAGTGTAGACCGAACCGTCGTCGTCGTACCAAGTGAACACCAGCTCACCTGTTTCGGGAACCACGGCTTCGAATTCAAAGTACGGGTTGGTCGAGATCGCCGATTCCATGGTCACATCGACCACGGACTTGCCGTTGAACTCGCAGGTAAAGCGATTGATGATCGAACGCGGAATGACCGACCCATCCTTGTTCTTGCGCTGACCCGATTCCATCTTGTGGCTGATCAGGGTCTTCAGCGTGACCGCTTCGCCAGCAGTCGCTTTCTTCGGGGCTTTGATGCGGGGTTTAACGCCACTTGCCATTTGTATTACTCCTAACGATCCTGATTAGCCGCCGCAGCCGCCGATGGTGACTTTCACGGTCGAGCTTGCCTTGGCAAAGCTACCGTCAGCCATTTTGGCGATGGCAACCACGTCTTGGGTGCCTGCCAGACGGATACGAGTCGACGCCGCGTGGGCACCGGCCAGTTCGCCAAAGTTGAACGTAGCAACGCCGGGGGTCGGGTTACCCGAGGCCAGCAGCATGATAGCGGTTGCGCCCTCTGCTTCGACCGATACCGGAACGGTGTTGCCGTTTTCGGCGATTTCCGGGGCTGTCAGGGTTACGCCCCCATCTGCCACGTCTGCGCCGCCGGTGAAGGCTGCGATGGCGTCGTCTGCTGCCGCATTCAGGCGGAAGGGCAGAACGGTCAGAGCCGCCGCACCCAGCCCAAGCGCCAGAGTGTCGCGTCTTGAGAATTCCATATTTGTCTCCTTACTCATGGTGCCCCTGTCACTTCAGCGTGGACAGGAAGGCAATCACGTCTTCAATTTGCTGCGCCGAGAGCAGCGGATCCAGCGGGCCTTTGGCTGCTTTGCCCGTGTAAGCGTCGCCCGGACGGGTGAAGCCATCAACCTTGTAATAGGCCGGCATAACCGTTCCCTCGAAGGTCATCTTCGAGTTGGTCAGAATACCGCGCAATTCTGCGATCGAGCGGTTTTCACCCACACCATCCAGAATGGGGCCAACATTGCCCGGGAAATTCAGTTCCGTCATGGACTCGATATTATGGCAGGCAACGCAGTTGCCCTTTTTCTTGTTCGAGAAGACGATAAATCCCTCTTCTGCATTTCCGGCCACACCGGTCAGCGACTGTTCAACAGCGCCATCCTCGGTGAAAACCACAGCTGCGGGCGCTACCGGGTTGGCGAATGCCGCGCCGGCAGCAAACGATGCCGCCAGTGTCAGAGTAGTTAGCCTCATGATTCCTCCCATGGGTAGTTTTTTGGCTGTGCTAGCTCGGTATACCGTAGTTTACCGTCAGCGATTAACGCAACAACAAATTCACTTCTGTGAATTTTTTTAAATGTTGCGCTGGTGATCAGTCAAATTTGCCATTGTTGCGCTCTTGGATTCGGCGCGCATGGTAACGTTGAAAATCTTCCCCGTTATCAAGATGATAACGCTTCTCCAGAACCCATGTAAACATGTCAGTTGTGGTTCCTTTCGCAAAGGCGCCGGGCATAATCGAGACGGCGGCCTGAGGAGCGGTTTTGCCCTCCGGGACCTCCTCAGGGAAGAAGATTACCGACGGAGTGAACAGAATCCCCCACTTGCGCATCAAGCCGGATTGCTCCAGTTCCTCCCCATCGAAATCGGTGGCTGTATCGCTGCCATGCAGGTTCATCTGCACCACAAAAAAGTTATCCCCGATAAAGCTGGACAGCTCGGGGTCCGAGTAAACTTCGGTATGCATTTTCTGGCAATAGATGCAGCCGCGCTGTTCAATCATGACCACCAGACGCTTGCCCTCGGCGTTGGCTTCGGCCAAATCTTCGCGAAGATCCTTGAACGTGTCGCGCATCCAGGGCTCTTTGTGCAGCCCGTCATCGCCTACTTCGGCCAGCGCAGGAAGGGCCAACCCCAACACCGCAGCCATCGTCATCAAAAACCGTTTCATAGCACTCCTCCCAAAGACACTTATCCAACAGTGGTAAAGACCGGGAACCAACGAATCATCGCATCCGCAATCAGGTTCACGGCATTCGTCGCGATCAGGATAGCAAAGATGATCAGCATCCCCCCCATCACTTTTTCAACATAGCCCAGATATTTCCGGTTGCGCTGCATCCAGCCCAGGAACGGCTTGGCGAACAGTGCAGCCACAATAAACGGCGCAGTCATGGACAAACCGTAAACCAGCAACAACAAACCACCACGCCAGATGTCCCCCATCCCGGACGCAATCATCAGGATCGAGGCCAGGGCCGGCCCCACGCAGGGGGTCCAGCCGAACCCGAACGCAAGCCCCATCACATAGGCGCCCAGAACGGTTGTTGGCTCGGCTTTGCTTTCGATCTTGGCCTCGCGGTACAGCAGGCCGATTCTAAGAATCCCCAGGAAATGCAGGCCGAATACGAACAAAACCGCCGCCGCGACATAACTGAGAGGTTGCTTCCATTGGACGAATGCCTGCCCCAGGGCGGTCGCTCCCATGCCCAACAACACGAAGATCGAGCTGACCCCAAGCGCGAACATTACAGCAGAAATCACCAGACGGCGCTGCGCTCCGGGGGCAATCTCGCCGTCCTCTCGCAGTTCCGACATCGAGATCCCGGCCATGTAACACAGGTAGAATGGCACCATCGGCAGGATACAGGGCGTAAAGAAGGACAACAGCCCCGCTAGCGCCGCCCCGGCAAAGGAGATATCCAGCATGCGCGTGACTCCTTGAATAATTCACATATTCATATTATGTTGTGCGACAAGTTGTCGTCAATCTGGTGATTTATGAATCTACGACATTTCATCGTTTCCGCCGCGTTGTGGGTCTTACTGCCGCTCTCGGCCCAAGCGGCCGACCTGATCATGGTCGAGCGCCAGGGATGCCACTACTGCATCGAATGGAAGGACACTGTGGGCCCGATCTACCCCAACACACCAGAGGGAAAATACGCCCCGCTGCAAATCATCGACATTGCGGATGCGCCTCCTCAGGGCGTCTCATTCGCACGCAAAGTGGTCTATACCCCCACTTTTGTCCTGATTGAAAACAACAAAGAGATTGGCAGAATCGAAGGCTATCCCGGTGAAGACTTTTTCTGGGGATTGCTGAACATGATGCTGAAAGCCAAGACAGACTACCAACCTTCGTCAAGTTGACCCCGGAGTTTCTGCGACGCAGCGGCCCCATAGACTTGGCGCACAAAATAGTTGATAAGCTCGACTAAGAAGCCAAAAACCGCCCAGAGGGACAGGCGATGACACTGCCGGTGTTTACAGATCACATCTCGGAAGAAGAGATGGACCGCATCGTGGACAATGCCACGAATGCGTCCAACTTCCTGAAAGCCGTCAGTCACGAAGGCCGAATGCTCATCCTGTGCCACCTTGTTACTGGCGAAAAATCCGTCACCGAGCTGGAAGAGCTGCTCTCGGCCCGTCAGGCGGCCGTGTCTCAGCAATTGTCCCGTTTGCGGCTCGAAGGGCTGGTGACTCCGCGCCGCGAAGGTAAAGCAATTTATTACCGTTTGGCGGACGACAAACCCCGGCGTATACTGGAATTGGTTTACGACCTGTTTTGCGGCGACGACGCCTAAAACAACCCGTAAATCGATTTTGATCCTGGGGAGGACACGGATCATGCCGGAGTTTCTGAACGACGAATTCCTGGTCGCATTAGCCGGGCTTGGCGGCGGTTTGCTGTTGGGGCTGGCTGCACGCTTGGGCCGTTTTTGCACAATGGGCGCGATCGAGGACCTGCTGTATGGCGGATCCGACACGCGGATGCGGATGTGGGTTCTGGCGATCGGTGTTGCCGTTCTGGGAAGCTTTGGCCTGTCTGCTGTCGGCCTGCTGGAAACCGAAAGCTCGTATTACCTGTCGATCCGGTGGATGCCCTTTGCATCTGTTCTGGGCGGATTGATCTTTGGCTATGGCATGGCGCTGGCTGGGAATTGTGGCTTTGGGTCCATCGCGCGACTGGGCGGCGGAGACATGCGCGCCTTTGTGATCGTGCTGGTTATGGGGGTGACGGCCTATGTTGTCCTGTCGGGGCCGCTGGCCGCGCTCCGCGTGGCTGTGTTCCCCCAAGAGGACGTGGTCAACGATCTGCCGCCAGGATTTGCCCATCTGTTGGGTCAGTGGACCGGAGGGTCGGTGAATATGATCGGCATGATCATCGGCGGGCTGATTGTCCTGGGGGCGCTGGCCTCGCGCAGCTTCATCACGGAACCAGCCTCGGTTTTCTGGGCTGTCATGGTGGGGGTGGCGATCACGTCTGGCTGGGCCGGTAGCTATTGGGTGGCCTCGACCGGATTTTCGGATATCCCTGTGGTTTCGCACAGTTTTTCCGCCCCGGTTGGCGAAAGCCTGCTGTATTTCATGACCGCATCGGCGCGGGCGCCATCCTTTGCTGTTGGATCAGTCATGGGGGTCATCCTGGGGGCCTTTGTCGGGTCGTTGATCAAAGGGCATTTCCGTTGGGAGGCCTGTGAAGACCCGCGCGAACTGCGGCGCCAAATCACAGGGGCCGCGCTAATGGGGATCGGGGCCGTTCTTGCGCTGGGATGCACTGTTGGCCAGGGCCTGAGCGCGTTTTCCATGTTGGCTTTTTCGGCGCCCGTGACATTTCTTGCGATCTTTGCCGGGGCGGCCCTGGGGCTGCGTCAGTTGATCGAAGGCTTCCAACCCGCCGAATAATTCCCGTCTTGATCCAGCAGAGCACGCTGACGCGCGCACAGTATGTCACGCCTCCGGCCTTTGGCCGTCGCCGTGGAGTTGGGGGCGTTGCCGCCCCCAAGGTGCTTGTGTCTCGGTCTATTCAGACCTTTTGTTGCGTGTATTTGCGCAGTTCACTACGGGCGATCTGACGGCGATGAACCGCATCTGGCCCGTCCGCCAACCGCAAGGTCCGCACGTGGGTCCAGGCATGCGCCAGTGGCGTATCCTGACTTACCCCTTGGGCCCCATACATTTGCGATGCTTCGTCGATCACCTTGAGCGCCATGCGCGGAGCAACCGTCTTGATCATCGAAATCCACGGAGCCGCCGCGCGGGCATCCCCCTGATCCATGTACCAGGCGGCCTTGAGGCACAGAAGACGTGCTTGCTCGATCTCCATCCGGCATTCAGCGATAATGTCGTAATTCGCCCCAAGATGGGCCAGCGCCTTGCCAAAAGCTTCGCGTTCCAGCGAGCGTTTGCACATGTGCCCTAGTGCTGCTTCGGCCTGTCCGATCGCCCGCATACAGTGGTGAATCCGTCCAGGTCCAAGCCGCCCTTGAGCAATTTCGAACCCGCGACCTTCGCCCAGCAGGATGTTTTCGCGCGGGATACGCACATTGGTAAACCGCATGTGCATATGCCCGTGGGGCGCATCATCGTCACCATAGACCTGCATGGGGCGCAGGATCTCGATTCCGTCGGCATTTGACGGCACAACCACCATCGCGTGCTGTTTGTGTTTCGGTAGCTCGTCACCACCCGTTTTCACCATCACGATGTAAACAGCGCAGCGCGGATCCCCTGCCCCGGATGCCCACCATTTCTCTCCGTTCAGGACATAGTCATCCCCATCCAGCACGCACGACATCGAGATATTTGTCGCATCTGACGAGGCCACATCCGGTTCCGTCATGCAGTAGGCCGAGCGGATCTCTCCAGCCAGAAGCGGAGCAAGCCACTGTTTTTTCATAGCTTCCGTGCCGTACCGCTCGAACACTTCCATGTTGCCAGTGTCGGGCGCAGCGCAGTTGAACACCTCGGCGGCCAGGGGCGTTTTCCCCATTTCCTCGGCGAAATAAGCATATTCCACCGTCGTCAGTCCGAACCCCTTGTCGCTGTCCGTCAAAAAGAAATTCCACAGCCCTTCGGCCTTGGCCCTGGCCTTAAGGGTCTCCAGAATTTCGGTCTGCCGCGCAGTGAATTGCCAGCGATCACCCGTGGCGACCTCTCGCTCGTATTCCTCTGCCAGCGGCGTAATTTCATCCCTCACCATGGCCGCAACGCGGTCCAATAGCTTTCGGTTCTCCTCCCTGATACCGAAGTCCATCTCTCTCCCTCTTTCCTCATTGCAGAATTTCATTCCACAAGAATAACAGCACGCGGCTACAGCGAAGGAAACCCGCAATGGTTCGTGAAATCGGCCCCAGGCGCCAAAGGACGCAGGGTTATATCGTCCAAAGCACCCGAACCGGGTCAATCAGCCCGAACCAGCCGCACCTGCACCCCGGCGGATATAGTCACCGAAAATACTGATACCCACGCCACAGGCTGCGTACTTGCGGGAACTCTTGTCCGATGCCCTCATAGGTGTCGCGCAACATGAGCGCACATTTTGAGAGCGCTTCGTCTGAGACCTGGATCTTCTTTTTGGCAACGTTCGATTTGATGTCCGCCCGGTCGGGGCAAAACCCAACGCCAAAGAACTCCGAAAAGTCCCGGATGGTTTCAGGCTCGAACAGGTTCTCGTAAATCAGGACCTTAATCTGGCTGGGCGCGAAACCCTCCCGAAGCGCCGCAAGGGTCGAAAGATAGTCAGACCGCATACGGCTGCCTTCGGTTTCGATAAAGTCCAAGAACACTGCATCCGCGTTGCGATCCGCCGCAACATCCCCTGCCATCAAATTTTTCGAGGCTTTGTGCATGCTCATGTTGAAACCCGAAACGCAGCGCGAAACCGGGTCACGCATCATAAAGACGGTCTTTACCTGGATCCCCTGACGGCGAAAGCCCTGGTTTATTTGCGCATATCGCGCAGCAGACAGCCCGGCATAAGACGGCGTGATATCCGCAGCGATACCGCCATTTCTCAGCAAAGACCCGAAATATCGGAAATAGACGGAGTCGAATTTCCCCATAGCCCGCAGCAAAAACTGGCCTTTGCTGCGCAGCGTCGACACCCGTCGCTTGGGCGGAGCAAACATCGGGAGGTCTTTTCTGTCCCAAACATGGAACTCTTTTTCCTTGATGGCACCGAACCGGTACTTTTTATCTGCGCGCAAATAGTCCGAAAGCCAGGTCGTTCCTGCCTTTTGAGCCCCTACCCCTAAAACAAATGTACGGTCCAAATTCGATGCCTCCGTGCCCCGCAAGGCGCGATCTGCGCCCCCACACTTCTCCTAAGGCAAATTGGCAAAGACTGCTATCTGCGACCGCGATTTCAACAGCACTTAAGGGCCTGAAATGGTCAAAAGCTACAAAATTGCCAGCCGCCTGGGCCAGATTTCATATCGGGGGCTTTGAGACCCCGATATTTCACCATCGTTTCCAACGAGGGCAGCCAAACAGTGTATCGTCCCTCTGCGCTATAAATAACCTCGGGGGCTGGTCACTCGGCGCAGACAGCATGTCGTTCGAACGTACGCTCCGCAGCCCAATCAGGGCTCAAGGTCGGCCTGCATCCGAATACGTCCGCTCGGAAAGCGGCAGCGTCCTGATCAGTGTTTTCAGGCTATCAATGAACAGCGTCTCTGCTTGGTTCATCCGTTTCTTTGGGTTTGTCAGCAGGAAAATATCCACCGCTGGCGGGTTGGTATAGGGCGGCAACCGCCACAGCAGACCAAATTGCACGTCGCGCTCGGCCACGTGCGACGGCAAGGCCCCGATCCCGATATTCGCCACGATCATCCGACGAATTTCCGTGAGGTTTGACGATATGCCCCGCAATCCAGGCGACAGCCGTGCCCTCTCGCGCAACTGGGCGACCGAGGCCAGCGGGCCGCCCTCGATCTCGGTTTGGAAGGACACAGATGGTTCATCGCGCAGCTCGGACATCTTGATGTTTTCCTGACCAAACAGGCGATGGCTGGGGCCACAATAGAGGCAGAAGAACTCGCGGAACAGAACGCTGGTTTCCAGCCCTTTGGGATCAGCATTCAGCAGACACACCCCAAAACTGGCGTGGTTCTGTCGGATGCGCGTGACGACATCGGCGCTTTCGGCGACCACCATCGAATAGGTGACCTTGGGGTGTTTCTTCGAGAATGCCTCCAGAACCTGGTCGAGATGCGGCGACACCACATGACTGGCCATGCTGATCCGAATATGGCCAGTTACCTCTTCCTCGTCGGCCTCCAGCAAGGCTGGAATTTCACTTACCGCCCCGAACATCGTCTTGCATTCCGAATACAGCTTCTCGCCCGCCGCAGTGACAGAAAACCGGTTTGGTTTGCGCTCGACCAGCTTGTGCCCAACCGTCTCTTCTAAGCGTTTGAGCGCACTGCTGATCGTCGGCTGCTTCAGTCCCAAAAAGTCCGCTGCTTTTGAAACCCCTCGCTGTTCGACCACGACGGTGAAGGTGCGCAACAAGTTCCAATCAAGGTTCCACGGGAAGCGTTGTTCATAGGGTCTAAGCATAGATTTCTTCTATCATTAGGATTTCTATTATTTATTTGCATGATGATTTACGCCATGCAACCGTTTCCAAGTAAGAAAACATCGGGCAGCGTGACGTATCACGCATGTCTGAATGGCAGCTTGACTGACAGTGGAGAGACAAATGACAAATCGTAGAACAATGATGAAAACCGTGATCGCCGCGGGTTTGGCCAGCATGGCAAGCTTCGGCGCCGTGACAATGGCCGCCGCAGACGAGCTGGACGCGATCAAGGAAAAGGGCGTGATGCGCATCGCCATGAGCGGCGCTTACCCTCCGTTCAACTTCGTCAACGAAAAGAACGAAGTTGTCGGGTTTGACCCGGCAATCGGCGCCGAGATCGCCAAGCGCATGGGCGTCGAAGTCGAAATCATCACAACCGCCTGGGATGGCATCATCGGTGGGCTTTTGGCCAACAAATATGATGCGATTGTCGGGTCGATGTCGATCACAGAAGAACGCAAAGAGGTCGTCGATTTCGTTGGCCCCTACTACCGCATGAGCCGGGGCGTTTTCGTCGCCAAGGACAGCGCGATCTCTGGGCTGGACGGTCTGTCGGACGCCACAATCGGTGTCACTCTGGGCGAAACCCACGAGCAATGGGCCCGCGAACAGGGCTATAACGTCCGCACCTACAAAGGCCTGACCGAGCTGATGCTGGAACTGGAAGCAGGTCGCGTCGATGCCATCATCAACGATGACATTCCTGTCCTTCTTGCCATCCGTGACAGCGGTCGCGCGGTGATGCAGCTGGACACCTCGGGTCTGGAAGGCGTGGCCGATCAGGCTGGCATCGCGATCCGTCAGGGCAATCCTGATCTGGCCGCCGCTATGCAGGCTGCACTGGACGCGATGATGGCTGACGGGACATATGTCCAGATCGCTGAAAAATGGGTTGGCGGCGACATCCGCTAATCATCAAGGGGCCCGCCGTGCACTTCGGCGGGCCGTTTTCTCGGCCTGAAGATGAAACCGGTAGACGCCGGGCATTTCGGGCGAAACGATTGGCGCACAGTCTGCACGCGCGCCGGATCTCTCAGCCACAAGATCATCGTAAGAAAGGGAGCTCTTCATGGACTTCGACCTGATGTGGACAGTCTACCCCTTCTTTCTGAAGGCGGCCTGGGTGACGATCCAGCTTTCTGTTCTGACAACACTTCTGGGGCTGATCTGCGGCTCTCTGGGGGCGGCGGCACGGCTGTCACGCCACGCGGTTTTTCGCGGCATGGGCGCGGCATATGTCAGCGTCATCCGCGGCACGCCGGCACTGATCCAGCTGTTCATTCTGTATTTTGGTGGTCCACAGATCGGCATTCAGCTGGACGCGTTCGAAGCCGGGGTTATTGGCCTGGGCGTCAACATCGGCGCTTATATGACCGAGACCATTCGCGGGGCGATCGTCGCGATCGACAAAGGTCAGATCGAGGCGGCACGCACCCTAGGCATGAGCAAATTCCAATCTCTGCGCAAGATCGTGTTGCCACAGGCCGCGCGTCTGATGATCCGCCCTCTCGGCGTGAACATCAATGCGCAGATCAAGGGAACGGCCCTGGTGGCGGCGATCTCGGTGGTCGAACTGACCTACACTGCGCAGCGCTATATCGGATCCACCTACAAGCCGTTCGAAATGTTCCTGCTCTCGGGCATTCTCTACATGGTCATCATTTATGTGGTCGGTCAGGGCATCGCCTGGCTGGATCGCAAAGCGCGCATCGCGTGACGACTGGATAAGGAAGAAAGACAATGGGCCTGGATTTCACAGTCATCCCGAAATACCTGGACGTCGTGCTTTTGGGCTGCGTCTGGACGATCGCGATCACCGTCGTCGCGGCGATACTCAGCTTCTTTGGCGGCATCATCTTTGCGGTTATCGCGCTGTATGCTCCTTGGATTGTCCGGCTGCCATTTCGCGCCTTTGCCTGGCTGTTCATGGGGACGCCGCTCTTGCTTCAGCTGTTCCTGATTTACTTTGGGCTGGTGCAGGTGGGGATCGATTTACCTGCCTTCGTGGCCGGGGTCATCGGGCTGGGGCTGCACTTTGCGGTCTATAACTCTGAACTGATCCAGACTGCGATCCTGGCCGTCGACAAAGGCCAGATGGAGGCCGCGCGCACCATGGGGCTTAGCCGTGGCCAGGCGCTGCGCAAGGTTGTCGTCCCGCAAGCGGTGCGCGACGTGATCCCGCCCATCGGCAACAACATGATCGCGCTGCTGAAAGACTCGGCACTGGTGTCCGTCATCGGCGTGTCCGAGCTGACCCTGACCGCGCAACTTGCCATTGGGCGCACCTACCGACCGTTCGAATTCTACGTTCTGGTGGCTGTGTTCTACTACATCATCAACCTCGGGATGGAAGCTGTCCTTCGGCGTATCGAACGCCGGGTACAGGCAGCCCGCTGACACCCAGGAGGGATCAAAGTGACTGAAAAACCGTTCGTCGACATCCGCCACGCCCAGAAAAGCTATGGCACATTGGAGGTCCTGAAAGACATCAACCTTCAGGTCTTCAAAGGAGAGATCGTCGCAATCATCGGCCCCTCTGGTTCGGGCAAAAGCACGCTTTTGCGCGCGATCAACGATTTGGACCCGCTGACCGGCGGTGAAATCTGGCTCGAGGACATGCAGGTCAACATGGACCTGCCCCACCGGCAATACGAGAAACATATCAACGAGGTCCGCCAACAGATTGGCATGGTGTTCCAACACTTTAACCTGTTCCCCCATCTGACCGTCCGGGAAAATGTCACCCTTGCGCCCAAGATGCTCAAGGGGCTCTCGGCAGAAGAGGCCGACAAGCTGGCCCAAGAACAGCTGGCAAATGTCGGAATGCTGGACCGGATCGATTATTACCCCTCGCGGCTGTCGGGCGGTCAAAAACAGCGCGTGGCCATCGCCCGTGCCCTGGCGATGCAGCCCAAAGTAATGCTGTTTGACGAGGCCACCTCGGCGCTTGACCCTGAACTGGTCGAAGAGGTGAACCTGGTCATGAAACGTCTCGCCGAAGAGCACATGACCATGATCATCGTGACGCACGAAATGAGCTTTGCCGAAAGCGTCTGCGACAGGGTTCTGTTCATGGACGGCGGTGTCGTGGTCGAAGAAGGCCCGCCCGAGGTTTTGTTTCACAACCCCAAGAACGAACGCACGCAGAATTTTCTGCGCAAACATCTTTCGGACAATAACGGATAATCTGAATGTCACGACTTTTCTATCAGTCCCACCTGCCCCGCCCCGAGCTGGACCGGGCCGAGGATATCTATCTGTGGGATAAATCCGGCAAACGCTATCTGGATGGGTCATCCGGGGCGATGGTGTCCAATATCGGGCACTCGAACCCCGCCGTTCTACAGGCGATGCGGGATCAGATGGAGAAATCCACCTTCGGCTACCGGCTGCATTTCCAGACCGAAGCCTCTGAGGCTTTGGCTGATAAAACGGCAGCGCTGTGCCCCGACGGTCTGGGCCGCGTATTCTTTGTCTCGGGGGGGTCCGAAGCTGTCGAAAGCACCATCAAACTGGCCCGCCAATACGCCTTGGCGCGGGGCGAGGCGCAGCGTTTCAAGGTCATCTCGCGCGCGCCGTCCTATCATGGCTCGACGCTGGGGGCGCTTGCCGTGACGGGCTATGCGCCGCTCTCGGCGCCGTTCGATCCGATGATGCAGCGCATGCCCAAGATCCCTGCCCCGCGCGCCTATTTGGATGGGCTGGATTTGGAAAACCCCGAAACCGGCCATCACTATGCCGATATGCTGGAGGCCAAAATCCTCGAGGAAGGTCCCACCACCATTCTTGCGTTTATCGTCGAACCCGTCGGTGGGGCCTCGACGGGCGCGCTGGTGCCCCCCGCAGGGTATATGCCACGTATCCGTGAAATTTGTGATCGGTACGGTGTCTTGCTGATCCATGACGAAGTAATGTCCGGCGGTGGGCGTACCGGCCGTTTCTGGGGGGCCGAGCACTGGGATACCGTGCCGGACATTATCTCGATTTCCAAAGGGTTTGGTGGTGGGTACGTGCCGCTGGGCGCCATGATTGCCCGCGACGACATCGTTGAAACCGTGATGGGCGCTGGCGGGTTTGCCCACGGCCATACCTATGCCGGCAACCCGCTGGCCTGTGCCGCGGGGCTGGCCGTCATTAACGAGATCGAACAGAAAAACCTGATCCAGAACGCCGCGACCATGGGGGATGTCCTGAAATCCCGCCTGTCCAGCCTGATGAACAGGTATCCCTTTGTCGGCGACGTGCGCGGCAAAGGTCTGCTGCTGGCATTTGAACTGGTCTCGGACCGGATGACGATGGCGCCGCTGGACAAGGGACTGAATGCTTATAACCGGCTGGTCGATATTGCCTATGACAAAGGGCTGATCATCTATTCCCGCCGCACCCGAGGCGGCACCTCGGGGGATCACTTCATGGTCTGCCCACCGATGACAATCACCCAACCCGGCATCGACGAAATCATGGAGGGGCTGACGGCCTCGCTGGATCAATTCGCCTCAGAGGCCGGTTTGGAAACGGGGGGTTCTGTATGATCCTGCCCGACAAAACCACCGGGATCGAAGCCGCAATTGCAGCGATCCCTGACGGGGCAACGGTAATGCTGGGAGGGTTTGGCGTACCCGGCACGCCGTTCACCCTGATCCAGGAACTGGTGCGTCAGGGCCCAAAGAACCTGACGATCATCAAAAACGACGCCAACGAGACCGGTATGGGGGTTGATCACCTTTTGGCCAATGGTCAGGTTGCGCGGCTGATCACAACACATATCGGGCTGAATCCACGCGCCATTGCCATGCTGAACGCGGGCGAAATCGAGGTCGAGTTCTGCGCCCAGGGCATTCTGGCCGAACGGGTGCGCGCGGGCGGATCGGGTCTAACGGCCATCATCACCGACATCGGAAGCGAAACCGAATTGGGCGAGGGCAAGCAACGCGTAACCATCAACGGAACCGAAGCGATGATTGAAACAGCCCTGCGCGCTGACGTGGCCTTGTTACATGCAGACCGGGCCGATGTGTTCGGCAATCTGGACTATGTCGGCACCGCCCGCAATTTCAACCCGCTCATGGCGATGGCTGCGGATCATGTGATCGCCGAGGCCGAGGCAGTGCTGCCTTTGGGGGGGCTTCCGCCTGACGAGGTACACACACCCGGCCCGTTCGTCGATCAGGTGATCCACCTGGAAACCCTCAGCGAGGAGTACGCAGTTGTCCGACGCTAGAACCAGAATGGTCGCCCGCGCCGCGCGCGAGATTGCGCCGGGCATGGTGGTGAACTTAGGGATCGGGTTGCCGACCAAGGTGGTTGATCACCTGCCCTCGAATTTTCCGGTCTGTCTGCACACGGAAAACGGACTGTCAGGAATTGGCCCGACGCATCCCTATGACACGGCTGATCGCAATCTGATTGATGCCGGCGGGGCTTATGTCTCGACCATACCCGGCAGCGCGTTTTTTGACAGCGCCGTGTCGTTTGCTTTGGTCCGGTCGGGGCGGTTGGATCTGACCATGCTGGGCGCCTTCGAAGTGGCCCAGAACGGCGATCTGGCCAATTGGAAAATCCCTGGAAAGTTCTCGCCGGGGGCGGGTGGCGGCATTGAGCTGGCGCAAAAGGCAAAGCGGGTGATCGTCCTGACCACCCATCTGGACCGCAAGGGCAATCCAAAACTGCTTGAGACCTGCTCTTTGCCCATCACGGCGCATGACTGCGTCACGCGGATTTTCACCGATATGGCCGTGATTGACGTCACACCCCAGGGCTTTGCTCTATGCGAAGTGGCCGAAGGCCTGACCCCGCAAGAAGTGGCCGACGCAACCGGCGCGCCGCTGCAATTGCCGACTGGCGAACTCATCACATTCTGAGGCTCTATGCACACGGATACCCAAACCCGCATCATGTCCGCCGTCGACAGCCTGTTTGACGCGCAGACCGAATTTCTGACGGAACTGACCAGCCACCCCTCGACCCGTGGTCACGAACAAAGCGCTCAGGATCTGATGGCGTCCGAACTGACGGCGCGCAGCTATGCTGTGGACCGCTGGCAAATCCAGCTCGAGGATATTCGACACCTTCCCGGGTTTTCCCCCGTTTTGGGCAACTACGAGGACGCGGTGAATGTTGTCGGCACCCACCGAAGCACCACACAAAAGGGCCGCTCGCTGATCCTGAACGGGCATATCGATGTGGTCCCCGAAGGCCCGCTGGACATGTGGGACACGCCCCCGTTCCAGCCACGCATTGATGACGGTTGGTTGTATGGTCGTGGCGCGGGCGACATGAAGGCCGGGTTAGCGTCAAACCTGTTCGCGCTGGATGCCTTGCGCAGTTGTGGGTTTGCCCCCGCTGCCGATGTGTTTTTCCAATCCGTGGTCGAGGAAGAGTGCACCGGCAACGGCGCCTTGGCCTGTCTGCAACGGGGCTACAAAGCCGACGCCGTGCTGATCCCAGAACCCTTTGCAGAAAGCCTGGTGACCGCACAAGTCGGTGTTTTGTGGTTCCAGGTTCACCTGAAGGGGCTGCCCACGCATGTCGCCTATGCCGGGTCCGGCTCTAACGCGATCGAGGCTGCCGTGCCGCTGATTCAGGCCCTACACCAGATGGAGGCACGCTGGAACACGGACGATGCGAAACATCCCGACTATGCCCATGTACACCATCCGCTGAACCTGAATGTTGGGCGGATCGAGGGCGGCGATTGGACCAGCTCGGTTCCTGCCTGGTGCGTGTTCGACGTCCGCATGGGCCTGTATCCGGGACAGAACATGGCCCTGGCCAAATCCGAAATCGAATCCGTTCTGATGGCGGCCGCTCAGGAAAACGATTTTCTGCGCAACAGCATGCCTCAGATTGTTTTCCACGGCTTCCAGGCCGAAGGCTATGCCCTGTCCGAGGACAAAACTACGGCCGCCCTGAACGCCATTTCCGCCCTCGACGGCGCCCACAACACCGTAAACGGCGACGCACTGGACCGGATCGCGATCACAGCCACCACGGACGCCCGGTTTTTTGGCCTCTATGCTGACACCCCTGCCCTGGTCTATGGCCCCCGCGCCGAAGCCATCCACGGCTTCAACGAACGCGTAGAGCTCGAGAGCATGCGGCGCGTTACTCAGACAACAGCACTGTTCATTGCCGACTGGTGCGGCCTGGAACCCATCTAAGGATAAGATCATGCGCGACGCCGTCATCGTTTCCACCGCCCGCACACCCATCGGCAAAGCCTACCGCGGGGCGTTCAATTCCCTTGAGGGGCCCAGCCTTGCCGCCCACGCCGTGCGCGCCGCCGTTTCGCGCGCGGGCCTAAAAGGCCCTGAAATCGAAGAGGCCGTTTTTGGTGCGGCGCTGACCCAGGGCACAACTGGTGTGAATACCGCGCGCCATATCGTGCTTGCTGCGGGACTGCCGGTTACGGTCGCCGCGTCAACTGTGGACCGGCAATGCGCCTCGGGGCTGAACGCCATCGCTAATGCGGCCCATATGATCACCTCCGAAGGCGTCGATATTGCCCTGGCTGGCGGGCTAGAAAGCATCTCTCTGGTGCAGAACACGCATTGGAACAGTCACCGCTATACGGATCCCTCGGTCGCGCCGGACTATTATCTGTCGATGCTCGAGACCGCCGAAATCGTCGCGGAACGGTATGGCATTTCGCGCGCAGCTCAGGACGCCTATGCGCTGCAAAGCCAGAAACGCACCGCAGCCGCACAAGAGGCCGGACTGTTCGACGATGAAATCGTGCCGGTCGACACCATCAAAACGGTGACTGACAAAGAGACCGGCAACACATCGGACCAGCACGTCCATCTGCAACAGGACGAATGCAACCGTCCGGGGACGACCCTGGACAGCCTGGCCGGGCTAAAGCCGGTTCTGGGACCAGAAAAATGCGTCACCGCAGGCAACGCCAGCCAATTGTCCGACGGTGCCTCGGCCATGGTGATGATGGAGGCCGCAGAGGCCGCGCGTCGCGGGCTGACCCCTTTGGGCCGCTTCAGGGGCTTTGCAGTCGCGGGCTGCGCACCCGAGGAAATGGGTATCGGGCCGGTGCTTGCGATCCCGCGCCTGCTGGAACGCCACGGGCTGTCGATCAGTGATATTGGGCTGTGGGAAATCAACGAGGCCTTTGCCGCACAGCTGTTGTATTGCCGGGACCATCTGGGCATCCCCGATAGCCAGTTGAACGTCAACGGCGGGGCGATTTCGATTGGACACCCCTATGGAATGTCCGGCGCCCGGATGGCCGGACACGCCCTGATCGAAGCCCGCAGACGTGGCGTACGCTATGCTGTTGTCAGCATGTGCATCGGTGGAGGACAAGGCGCGGCAGGCCTGTTCGAAATTTCTGACGGGCCGAACTGAGCCACGTGTTCAGGGCGCAATCCGTCGCCCTGTTCCTCTCAAATGCCGAAAGCAACGCCCCCGACCCGCTTCACGCGGCGCAGCGAGGTGGACGGCTGGATCAAGACTACGCCGACACCTTGATCAGGCGTTCGAACTTTTCAGGCCCGTGGTCACGATGCGGAACAGACCGTCACGCCCCCGATCATCGGCTAGCGATCTGTCACCTCAGGGGGCATGCCGCGCAGCCTCGTCAATCAAAGCCATGTTGCGGCAATGCGGGACTTATCCGTATCAATGAATATCTGCGTCAGCGCATCGAACGCTACCGTGGCCCCGGACCACGCAAAGTGATTGTCGAAATATTCGATGTTTGGACTGAGCCGGATCCCGAAACACAAAGCCAGAGCGCGCGAGGCAGCGACCTTGGGTCACGCTACAGGCAGACGCTGGCGGACCAATGTCGTCCAATAGGACCCACCCCAGGCAATCACATCATCATTGAAATCATATTCAGGATGGTGCAGCGCCGCCGAAGGGCCGTTGCCGACGTTGATCATCGCGCCCGGCACTGCGTTCAACATGAATGAGAAGTCCTCACCGCCCAAAGTTTGCGGCATGTCGAGATGAACGTTCTGCGCGCCCGCGACCTCTTGCGCGGCCAATGCGGCCAGCTCGGTCTCGCGCTCGTGGTTCACGGTCACAGGATAGTGGCGCACATAGTCCAGCGTCCCCAGGCCACCAAACGCGGCAGCAATGTTTTCGACCATGGTGCTCAGGCGCTCTTCGATCATGTCGCGCACCTCTTCGCGGAGCGTACGCACGGTGCCTGTCATCACCACATCCTGCGGGATGACATTAAACGCATTCCCGGCCTGAATGGTGCAAAGCGAGATCACAGCGCTATCAATCGGATCCAGATTGCGCGACGTGATCGACTGAACCGCCTGCAACAACGCGCCCGCAACAGGCAACGGATCTATGGTTTGCTCGGGGCGCGCCGCATGGCCGCCCCGCCCGGTGATGGTGATCTTCACCTCGTCCACCGACCCCATGATGGGCCCCGAATTGATCGTAAACTGGCCGACTGGCAGATTGGGGCGATTGTGCATCCCGTAAACTTCGTCGCAGGGCCACCGCGCGAATAGGCCGTCCTCGATCATGGCACGCGCACCTGCGCCGCCCTCTTCGGCGGGTTGGAAAATCACAAGAACCGTGCCGTCGAATGCCCTGCTTTCCGCCAGATGCCGCGCAGCCCCCAACAGCATGGTGGTGTGCCCGTCGTGCCCACAAGCATGCATTTTCCCCGGCACCAAAGAGGCCCAGGGTTTGCCCGTCTCTTCGGTGATAGGCAGCGCATCCATATCCGCACGCAACCCGACGGTACGCCCCGAGGCGTTGCTCTGCCCGCGGATCACCCCGACAACGCCAGTCTTCCCGATACCTTCGTGAACCTCGTCCACACCGGCCGCGCGCAAGGCCTCGGCCACTTTTTGCGCCGTACGTTCGACATCGTACAAAAGCTCTGGGTTCATATGCAGATCGCGACGAAACTCGGACAGATCGGCCACCTGTTTAGCGACCCAGTTTTCAACAGCCATCGGATCAGGCCTCCTTGTTCATGCGGTAGCGGAAATCACAATGGCTGGCGCCCTTCATGATCGTCTGGGTCCGGGTCATTTCGATTTCTGGATTGTAGCCGATACAGAAATCGCCATCCCTGTTGCACGACAGCAAATGCCCGATATCCCCCAGCCCCATTTCCTGATACATTTCGGCGTAGCGGCACTTCACAACGTTGAAGTCCATCTTCTCTTCGGACATTTCAACGGTTTCGATGCGCAGCGCGTCTTCGCGGGTCCAGTTCGGCTGAATCTCGGCGAAATCCGTCAGGTCCGGTGGATGGCCCAAGGCCTGGGCCATCATTTGCCCCTGTTCAATCGCTGATTTGGAACAGGCGGCACCAATGACGGCCTCGGCCTCTTCACGACCTGTGCGTTCGGTGATCACGTCCAGCACATGTTTCAGCATCATTGCCTCGATCCGGCGGCGCAGCAGGATTGGGATGTCGTTCAGGTCCATGCCTTTGGGGTCTGCCATTGGGGTCTCCGTCATAGGTTAATTTCCTTGTGGTCCTGGCGCTTGAGCCAAGCCAGATAAGTTGGGGCCACATGGCGCAGCACGCCATGCATCGGAAAGGGATGCGGCTCAGTAACCGGCAGCGCCAGCTCTTCTTCGGCTTGGCCGGTGACAGCACGGGCCAATTCACGTCCCAAAGACGTCCCCAACGCCACCCCACGCCCATTGCACCCGACCCAGGCCCATCCGTCCGGGCCCAGCCGATGCACGCGCGGGAACCGATCCCAGTTCATACCCAGATACCCCGACCAGACATGTGTCATCGCCGGCGTCCCCAATTCGGGAAAGGCCTCGGCCAGGTTCTTGGCCGCCTTTTGGCGCACCCGATTGTCGACATCATAAGGGCCGATAACTGCGCCTCCCGTGATCAATCGATTCCGTGCGTCATAGCGGAAAAACCGCAGATCGCCGCGCGTATCCGAGATCGCCTGCCGTCCAGGTAACAGCGTCTTGCGCAGGTTGTCCCCCACCGGATCGGTCGCCATTTGCCAGCTAAGCACCGGTATGATCGAACGCGCAATCCTGGGCGCCAAACGCGGGGCCAGCTCGCCGGTATAGGCATTGCTGGCCATGATCAGCGCTCGTGCCTTTAGCGTCGCATTCGCGGTTTTGATCACCCATTGGGTACCCTCGCGCGCGTAAGAGATGACCGGGCTTTCCTCGTGGATCACGGCGCCAAGATGCTCGGCTACGCGTGCCATTTCCCGCGCCAAGGCCAGAGGGTTGATATGCCCGCCCGTCGGATTGAACATACCCCCGTGCCAAAATGAGGTCCCCAACAGATCCGCACTTTCCTCGGCAGTTTTCAGGCTGGGTGAGAACCCAAACCGCTTCCAAGCGTCGACCCGTTTTTGGGACAGCTTCACGCGCCCGGGGCTGTGGGCCGGTTGGAACCAGCCGTTTTGTTCGGCTTCGGCCTGCATGTCGAATTCGCGCACCAGATCGAACAGCACATCCCCCGAATTGCCAATCAGATTGACCATGCGCCGCCCCGCCTCGCCAAAGCGCGCGACCCAGACATCCGGTTCCGCTGACGTCAAAATCGGAATGACCTGTCCGTTGTTGCGGCCAGATGCGCCCCAGCCCACGGCCTTCCCTTCCAGCAGGGTCACAGCATGGCCCCGACGGCGGGCTTCGATCACGGCGGACAATCCGGTAAACCCTGCACCGATGACAGCGACATCCGTTTCTTCGACGCCCCGTAGCGGGGCCGCCGTGATGCGGTCCGACGTCACGGCGGCCCACAGAGATTTTGGAAATTCGACGCTCATCATGCGGCTCCTTCTTCTTTTTGATCGGCGGCTTCCTGAGGCAACCAGAACCAACGCAACGCCTCCTCTTCCGAGGACAAAACCGGCCCCTCAACACAGGGCAAATCCCGCGCGGCGTCAGACAGTCTTTTGGCTTCGCGCAAACAAGTGGCAAAATCCGGCATCTCTTGAGTGGATTCATTCGGGCCTTCCCACAGCGCGGACAAACCCGACAGATATGGGTCTTCAAAGCTCTGCCGAGCGCGCCAAATCCCTTCGACCGCGTCCAGACGATAATGCGCCAGCATTGCCAGCCCATGAATCGCGATAAACCGGACCGCAGCAGCAATGTGATCGACGTCCTGTTCATCAAAGAACCAATTCACCCCAAGCCGTGCCCATCCAGGCCGGAAAATCGAATGGCCATGATGCACCGCGGCCTCGTGGCGTGCACTGGTCGCTGCATCAATGTTCAGCAACGTGTGGCCATATGGCCCCGCACAAGAGCAGCCCCCGCGTGCTTGAATCCCAAACAGGTCATTCAGCAGTGCCACCACGAAATTGTGGTGAAGCAATTTGCCTTTGACCCGCAAATTGAACGAGAAGATCCCCAATCGCGGGACATTGCGTGGCCCCAAAAGCTCTAGCCCCGGAATGGCGCAAAGCGCTTCTTCCATACGGCGGGTCAGGCCGGCTTCGCGTGCTTCGACACGGGCTTCGTCCATGTCGCGTTTTAGCTGCATCACCATACCTGCACGTATGTTTTCGACAATCGCGGGCGTTCCGCCCTCTTCGCGATGCTCTGGGTCGTTCACATAGCGGTGCGCCTCGGCGGTGACATAGCTGACCGTGCCGCCCCCGGTCAGCGTCGGGCGATCCGTGTCGAAAAGGCTGCGATCAGCGATCAGCAACCCTGAGGCACCGGGCCCGCCCGGAAACTTATGAGGCGACAGAACTGCGGCGTCGATCCGATCATCCGCGCCCGGCTGAGACTGCGCCAGATGCACAGGAATATAAGGCGCCGCCGCCGCGAAATCGGCAACGCAGATGGCGTCGTACCTGTGCAAAATTCGCGCAATGGCACGCAGGTCCGTCCGTATACCGGTTACGTTTGATGCCGCAGAAAATGCCCCGATTTTCAGCGGTGCATCCGCATGGGTCTCCAGCTCTTTCTCCAACATCTCCAGGCAGACCGAACCAGAGTCGTTCAGCGGAACGCGCACCACCTGCGCCCCGCTTTCGCGCCAGGGCAAATCGTTCGAGTGATGCTCGTACGGGCCAACAAAGACCACCGCGTTGTCCAGCCCCTTCATCGCAAAGGCGCGCACCAGTTTGTCGATTGCCCCGGTGGCCCCCGCACCAGCAAAGATCACCGCGTGGTTTTCATCTGCCCGAACGGCGGCACGGACGGCCTCGCGTGCCATTTCCCGCAACTGCGTGGTTCGCCGCCCCACATACGAGGTCTCGGTATGGGTGTTGCCATAGTAAGGCAGCACATGCGCGCGAACCGCGTCCTCGATAAAGGCCAGGGCCCGGCCCGAAGCAACGTAATCGGCATAGAGCAATGCACGCGGCCCAAAGGGACCGGCAATCGCCGCGCCCTCGCCAATCAGAGCGCTGCGAATATCTTTAAATTCCAGTGACATGTCGTGTCCTCAGGCCGCATCTGTCCGCAGCGACGGGGGTGTCCAGTCGCGGCCGGGGATCGATGACAGCAAGTTCTGCGTATAGGGGTGTTGCGGGTTGGCAAAGACCTCGGCGGTCTGGCCGGTTTCGACGATTTCGCCTTTTTGCATGACGATGATCCGGTCACACAGCTGCGCCGCAACCCGCAGGTCATGGGTCACAAACAAGAGCGACAGATTCAGACGGTCCCGCAGATCGGCAAGCAACTTCAGGACCTGCGCCTGCACCGACACATCCAGCGCCGAGACCGGCTCGTCCGCGACGATTACCTTGGGTTCAAGCGCAAGCGCGCGGGCGATGCCAATCCGCTGTCGCTGTCCCCCCGAGAATTCATGCGGGAACCGATTGGCAGCCGCGGGCGAAAGTTCGACCAACTCCAACAGCTTCTTGGCGTCCTCGCGCGCTTTGGCCGGATTCGTGCCATGTACGATAGGGCCCTGGGCGATCAGATCCACCACCCGTTTACGTGGGTTCAACGAGGCCATGGGATCCTGAAACACCATCTGGATATGCTTGCGCATGGCGCGCAACTCCTTGGGCGAGCAAGCCAACAAATCCTTGCCGTCCAGTTCAACACTGCCTTGGTCGCATTCCAGCAGACGCGTGACGATGCGCGACACCGTCGTTTTCCCCGATCCGCTTTCACCGACGACACCCAGGGTTTCACCTTGGCGCAGCTGAAAGCTCAGGTCCTTGACGGCTGTCACGGCCTTGCGTTTGCCATTCAGAAACCCGCCGCGTGCAGCAAATGTCTTTTTCAGCTGTGTCCCCTTTAAAACGACGGGGGCGTTTATCGCGGCTTTTACCGGCGGCGGGGTCAGCGCGGGCACAGCGCCAATCAGCGCCCGTGTGTAGGGATGTTTCGGCGTATTCAGCACCTCGTCTGTGGTGCCGTTTTCCACCAGTTCACCGCGACACAGAACAGCGACCTTGTCGGCGATTTCGGCCACAACACCAAAGTCATGGGTGATGAACAAAACCCCAGCGCCTTCGCCCTCTTGTAGCTCTCGGATCAACGTGAGGATTTGCAGCTGGGTCGTCACATCCAAGGCGGTCGTTGGTTCGTCTGCGATGATCAACTTGGGCGACAGCATCAGCGCCATGGCAATCACCACACGCTGACGTTGACCACCGGAAATCTGATGCGGGTAGGCGTTATAGGCCGATGCCGGATCAGGGATATGAACACGTTCCAGCATCCCAAGGACACGGGTCTTGCGCTCGGTTCGGGTCATTTTTGTGTGCAGTTGAAGCACTTCATCCAGCTGCCAACCCACGGTCTTTTGCGGGTTCAGCGCCGTCATAGGTTCCTGGAAAATCATGGCAATATCGGCACCGCGCAAGGCACGCATCTGAGCATCGGTTTTGCCGCGCAGCTCTTCGCCCATGAAACGGATCGCCCCACCGGTCACACGCACATGCGGCTCCGGCAAAAGCCCCATGATCGCACCCGCACACAGCGACTTGCCTGATCCGCTTTCGCCAACAAGGCAAACAATTTCTCCGGCTTTGATCGTGAGATCCAGCCCCTGAAGGGCAAAGGGCCGGTCTGCGGTTTTTGGTAGGGAAATCTCAAGATTTCGAAGCTCGAGAACGGAGGGTGTTTTGGTCATTGTTTCTTCTGCCTCGGATTGAGCGCATCGTTCAGCCCCTCACCCAATAGTGAGAAAGAGAGCACGGTGAGAATGATCGCGATGCCGGGAATGACGGCGCAATACGGAGCCGAGCGCAGCACAGCGCGCCCCTGGCCAATCATGTTGCCCCAGCTTGCGTAGTTCGGATCGCCCAGCGACAGAAAGGCCAGCGCGCTTTCCATCAAAATCGAGAGCGCCATGATCACAGACGCATAAACGACGATCGGCGGCAGCGCGTTCGGCAAGATCTCGCGGAAAATAATCGCCGGGCTGGAAACCCCAAGATTACGCGCGGCATCAACGAACTCGCGCCCTCTGAGCGACATGAACTCGGCCCGCACCATGCGCGCGGGCGCAGTCCAGCTGACGATACCAATTGCGATGGTAATCCATTCGATCTTGGACCCCATGATGGCGACCAGCGTCAGCAGCAGAACAAAGCTGGGGATAGTTTGAAACGCTTCGGTGATGCGCATCAGCAGGTCATCAATCCAGCCGCCAAAGTACCCAGCCAATGCCCCGATGATCACGCCGATCACGATCGCAACCAGCGTCGCAACGACCCCGATCAACAGCGATATCCGCGCCCCATAGAATACGCCGGACAACACGTCCCGGCCCAACTGGTCTGTCCCCAAGGGCGTATCCCAGTTCAGAAATGGCGGTGTAAGCGGCTCTCCGGCGCGGCGCAGCGGATCCCCTGGGTCAACTATCCCAGCCGAAAGGGCCATGATGATCACAATAGCAAAGAGGAACAATCCCAGCAGGGCCGCGCGGTTGCGTCGGTAGCGACGCCAGAACATCACATAGCGCGGCGGCTCGGGGGGGGCGATTTCAGTGTCAGCAAAAGTCATGCGAGTTCGATCCGGCTGTCGAGACGTGCATAAAGCAGGTCAGTAAGAAAATTGACGACGACAACGATGATGGAGCACAAAAAGATGATCCCCATCAGCGTGTTCATGTCGCGCTGTACAACGGACTGATAGGCAAGCTGCCCCAGCCCCGGCAGGGTAAAGATGGTTTCCACCACGATGGATCCCCCAAGCACGGTCGAGAATTGCAGCCCCAACAGCGTCACCACCGGCAACAGCGCGTTGCGCATGATGTGATGCGTCATCAGCCGCGCCTCTTTGGCGCCTTTGGCCCGCGCGGTCCGCACATAATCAAGGTCAGCAACCTCCAGTACCGAGGCCCGCATCAGTCGCAGATAGAAGGCCAGGTAAATCAACGAAAGCGCCGCCGTCGGCATCACCAAATGGCGCGCCACGTCCCACACATGATCCCAGCCGGTGTAAAAGGCCGCGATGGTTTTGATCCCGCCCACCGGCAGCCAGCCCAGCTTGACCGAGAAGACCAGCATCAGCATCAGCGACAGGAAAAACGACGGTGTGGCGTAGAAAACCAGCCCCAGCACCGAGATCAGGTTGTCGGTGAGCGAATAGGCCCGCCGGGCAGCGATCGCGCCCAGCCCAATGCCAACCACAAAGGCGATGCTCAGCGACGTTGCCATCAACAACAAAGTGGTCCCCAGCCGGTCCATCAGGATCGTCGAAACCGGTTGTTCATAGACAAAGGACCAACCGAAATCAAAGGTCGCCAGCTTCAGCATATAACGCCAGAGCTGGACCCAAACGGGCTGATCCAACCCATATTCAGCCCTCAGGCGCGCGATGAAATCGGCGTCAGCGCCGCCCATGTCACCCACCAGCGCATCAACGGTATCTCCGGGGGCGAGCTTCAGCAAAAGAAAGGTTCCGATCATGATCAACACGATCACCGGCACGGCCTGAATCAGGCGGCGCAGGGCGTAGGTCAGTATCGGGGGTAAGTGCAGTGTCATTGTCTGTGGATCCTTTGGGATCAGGCAGGTTGGATCTGAAAACGGAGTGGACGGGCGCGCCATACGCGCCCGTCCGGTTAGAAATCACTTCTCAAGCCAGAGGTCGTACCAGCTGGAAGAGTTCCACCGCGGGGTGTTGTGGTGATTGTGAAGCTTGGTCGAAGTGACCGAGATGAACGGATGCTCGATGGCAAACATCACCGGCAGCTCCTTCATCGAACGCGCCTGAATCTCGTGATACATGGCAGCGCGTTTTTCGCTATCCAGTTCCGAGGCCGCATCGTCGATCATCTGGTCGATCTCTTCGCTTTTCCAACCAAACTGGTTCGACCAAGGCGTACCTGCCGGCTGGCCCGAACGCAGCCAGACCATGGTGGACACGGCCGGATCCGACCGGAACTGGTGCCAGCCATTCGCCGTATCGAAATCATAGTCACGATAGACACCGTTCAGGAAACCAGGCGCGTCGTTGGTCAGGATTTCGACATCAATGTCGATTTCCTTCATCGCCTGAGCGAAATACTCGGCCCAGAGCTGGGTGTATTCCCCCCATGGCGCCGGGCGGTGTTTCAGGTGGAAACGGAAACCATCGTCCTTGACTGGATAGCCCGCTGCGTCCAGCAACGATTTGGCCAATGCCGGATCATAGTCATAGGTCGGCACGTCATCAGTGTAGTTTGCACCGCCTGCGCTTGGCACAGGACCGCGGCCCGGTTTGGCATAGCCACGCATGATCGTCTTGATCGCATAGTCGATGTCCAGACCGTGGTACATCGCCTGGCGCACTTTGATATCTGCAATGATCGGATTGCGGTGGTTAAACTCGACGGTCGAGTGGGCAACGTTGTTCTCGTACCCTTTTGTACCAACGGTGAACCGTTCGTCTTTGCCCAGCCGCTCGATGTCAGCCATGGACACCCCAATAAAGCCCGACTCGTGGACTTCGCCAGCTTCCAGCGCGGCGGCGGCCGCAGATTTATCCTTGATGAACCGCCAGACGATGCGATCCAGATAGGGGAACCCCTCGCGCCAGTAGTCCTCGTTCTTCTCTGCCAGAACATATTGGCCGCGCTCGTATTCCACGAATTTGAACGGCCCCGTGCCCACAGGCGCAGTATTATACTTGCTCTTCAGAATGTCAGTGCCTTCATACAGGTGCTTGGGCGCTGGATGGCCAAGATCCGGCATCGCCGCAACGAACAGCGCCAGAGGCATCGGTTTAGAATAGTTGAAAACAGCGGTGTGTGGATCGGGGCAATCTACGCTTTCAAGATTAGCCTGAAGAGCCGACGAATAGTTCAGCAGCTTTTTCCACATTTCCATCGCGGAAAAGGACACGTCCGCACAGGTGAACGGCTCGCCGTCATGCCACTTGACACCTTCACGCAGCTTGAGCGTGATATGCAGGCCGTCTTCTGTGCCGGACCATTCGGTCGCCAGAACAGGCTCGTACCCGTCATAGGTTTTGTCGATCATCGGTTCCATGATTTTGCCCGTGATCGCATAAACGCCCGTCGAGGCGCGCAGCGCAGGGTTCAAGATGCGCTGTTCAGAAATCATGTGAATGACAGCGGTGCCACCTTTTTGCACCTCTTCCTCGGCTGTTGCCGTGAAAGCCACGGAACCCAAGGCCCCGGCCATGGCCAGCGCCAGCCCCGTATTTTTCATCGTCAAAGTCATCGTTTTAACACTCCCGGTCGGTTTTTAGCGGCCCCGCAAGGCCCTTTGCTGTGGTGTTGCAGGGCCAACGGACCCAAAAACCAGGCAGTAGTCAATAATATTTTCCAATTTTTACGACTAAATTGGTACTGAGTTCTATGTTTACGCTTCTTTTTGGTGCAAACTTCCCACAAAACCGCCACTTTGCGGGAAAACACATCTCCAAATCTGCATAAATAACGAACCCCAGATTCTGTGCAGCCCGACAGCCAACGCAGATCACTTCACTCAGGAGCCACAGCCATGACCCACCCCGTAAAAGGCATCGACCATTGTTTTGCCCTTGTTGATGACCTCGACCTTGCCGCCGCGCAGTACCAGGCCCTGGGTTTCACTCTTTCGCCGCGCGGCGTTCACTCCACGGCAAAGGGAACGGCGAATTACACGATCATGTTCCCGGATGACTACTTTGAGCTATTGGGCATCGTGACAGCTACCACGCTGAACGCGGCACGACGGGAAACTCTGGGCACGCTGGGCCAGGGTCTGCATGCCATCGCCTGCCGGATCGACGATGCTGAACAGGCTGCGACGTCCCTGTCGGAATTGGGAATCAAGACTCACGGCCTGGGTAGCTTCTCGCGCCCGCTGCCCCTGCCCGATGGCTCCGAAGGCATCGCGGCATTTTCAACTGTTGCCTTCACACCCGAGAACACGCCCCGCGGGATGGTGTTCATGTGCCAGCACAAAACACGCGAGACCGTCTGGTTGCCTGAGCTGCTGGATCATCCCAACACGGCCTGCGGGCTTGGCGCGATTCTTGCGCTGTCCGACACCCCTGCCCAAGACGCCGAACGTTTTGCCAAGCTCTGGGCCGCTGGCAAGGTCACATCAGCAGAGGGATGTTCCACAGTTCATACCGGCCCCAACTCGGCCCCGTTGATCCTGCTCGACCTGCCGCAAATGGAGGTGCTTTACCCAGGGATCGATCTATCGGGGACGGCAAAGGGTGCTTTTACCGCTTTGCGAGTAAAGGTGCGCGATCTCAGCACGGCAAGGGATTGCCTTACACATACGAATGTGTCCTTTTGTGAAACCAAATCCGGCTTGGTCATCGGCCCGGCCTTCTCATCTGGTGTTGTTATGGAGTTTGTTTCCGCATGACAGAAACGCGTCCCCGAAAGACTGGCACGAAACCAATCGAAAGCATGACTTTCGACGAAACGGACCGGCGGATCCTGGAAATCTTGCAAGAGGACAGCGACACCCCGGTCCAAGCCATTTCAGAGACCGTGGGCCTGTCAACAAACCCCTGCTGGCGACGCATCAAACGCATGGAAGAGGCCGGCGTCATCAAAAAGCGTGTCGCCTTGGTGGATCAGTCGCGGGCCAACATGCCGCTGACCGTGTTTATCGGGATCAGCACGTCGCACCATGAAATAGAATGGCTCCACAAATTTCGCGAACTGATTGATGAAATCCCCGAAGTGGTCGAAGCCTATCGCCTGACAGGTACGGTGGATTACATCCTGAAAGTCGTGGTGCCGGACATGGACTCTTATGATGCGGTTTATAAGCGGATGATCCGGCGACTGGAATTCAGTCAGATCAATTCGATGATTTCGATGGAAGAATTGAAATTCACCACCGCCATCCCGACGAACTATCTGTGAGCGAACGTGGGCGCGCCCACGAAATCCTGATGGCGATTGTGCCGGTGGGCTCACCCCGCCAGGAATGGCAGGATGAGCTGGCCTTGGTTATTTGGGCGCCGCAGGATGAACAAAGGGCCAGGGCGACGTATCCGATCCACGTTCGACCGGCACTTCGATCACGACCGGTGCATTCGCCGCCAGAGCCTCGGTCAGTGCGGTTTTCAGCTCTTGCGGCATGGTCGCCTTGTAGGCCTGAACACCAAAGCTCTGCGCGAGCCCCACAAAATCCGGGTTCTCCAGGTCTGCGCCCAACAAACGGTTTTCATACACAGTCTGCTGGTCGCGCCGTACGTTACCGTATGCCGAGTTATTGAAGACCACTGCCACCACGTTGATGCCGTGCTGAACGGCGGTCGCCAGCTCTTGAATACCGAACATGAACCCGCCGTCGCCTGACACCGAAATCACGGCCTTGTCGGGGTTCGCGACCTTGACGCCAAGCGCGGTATTGAACCCGAACCCAAGGTTATCCTGATAACCACAGGTCACGTATTGGCGCGGCTCATAGACCGGGAAACACATGCGTGCGGTAAAGCCGACCTGGCTGACCTCTTCGACAAAAAAACCGTCGCGCGGCAACACTTCGCGGATCACCTCCAGATAGCCTTGTTGCGGCTGAACAGAGGTCAGGGCCTCGGCGGCGACGTCAGACAGGGCGCGGAACTCGGCACTGCGATCTGCACGGGTGCCGACTTTGTCCTTCAGCGCATCGATCAGAGCGCGAGTCCCCTGCGCCGCGTCGGCGACAAGGCCCAGGTCGGGCTTCAGGCGCACAAACTCGGTCGGGTCAATGTCGATACGCACGGTCTTGATCCCCTCGGGGAACCAACGCCAACGGAAATGCTGAAGCTCCAACCGCGAGCCAATCCCGATCAGCAGGTCACACTCGGGCCAATAGTTCCACGCCGCAGGCGGCAGAAGCGCCAGATCGTCATCCTCGGGCATGACGCCCTTGCCTTGGCGGTGCGCAGTGACCGGCGCCTGGAGCATCCGCGCCAATTCGCGCACCTCCTCGGTCGCGTCCCATGCGCCGCCACCGACCATGATCAACGGATTCTTGGCGCCCGCAATCATCTCGGCAAGGGCCGCAATCGTGTCCGGGTCGGGCGTCGGAGCCGTCAGCGCAGCAGTGGCAACAAGATCAGAAACGTCGGCGGCCATGCCGAACACATCCCAGGGCGCTTCGATGCCGACAGGTCGCTGGCGACCCGAAGTCATCTGACGGAAGGCCTCGGCCATGGTTTCGCCAGCCTCGGTCGGATGGTTGATCCGATCCGCCCATTTCGTCAGCCCCTGCAACGTTGCAAGATGGTCGGGCAGCTCGTGCAGCTGGCCGCGCCCTTGCCCAATAAGATGCGACATGATGTTGCCAGTGATGCACATCACGGGCGTATTCGCACCATATGCCGTGCACAGCGCAGCGCCCGAGTTCAACAGACCCGGCCCCGGCACGACGGTATAGACACCCGCCTTGCCCGAACTGCGCGCATAGCCATAGGCCATATATCCAGCCCCTTGCTCATGACGGGTATGGATAAATCGGATGCCCTCTTCGCGTGCCAAGGCATCGTTGAAATCGTACATATGTGCGCCGGGGATGCCAAAGACGGTATCGACACCATTCGCGGTCAAGGATTTGGCGATCACTTCGCCCGTGGTCAGCTTGGTCATTTCGGTTCCTTACTTCGCTATCGAGAGCACTTGAACGGTTGTATACTCGCGCAAGCCCTCTTCGGAAAACTCTACACCGATGCCCGATTGTTTGACGCCGCCCATCGGCGCAATCGAGGCGGCAACACTCACTGGCACGCGGTGGATTTCAACGTGTTCTTCGCCCTCGTCGATCAGCACTTCGGGGTTCGGCGGCAATCCCATAGTCACACGGCTCCACCCAACGGCGCCTTCGGCCTCTAAACTGGTGCCTGGCCCGGTGTGCGGTTTGCCCTGTTCTTTTGTCACGATGCGGGACAGATCGGCAGCGCTTGCCTTGATCAGATCAACGATCTGGTTCAAGCCCGCAACACGATCAGCATCGGGCGGCAATGCCACCACGGGGAAAGCCGCGCGCGCCGCCACTACAGCAGCATCAATTTCCGCGACCGACCCAAGCGGGCATGTGCCAACAACACCTTCTGTCGCCGGATTGACAACCTCAAAAATCGTCACTGTTTTCACGGGCTTTCCCGCGACTGCAAGCTGGCAGGCCATCGCGTTCTCTTCTTAAATCTTATTGTCATGTTAAGTACACTCATTCAGATATTTCACAATCTGAAATTTTACGCGCCGAACGACGCAGCCGTCAGTGGGCAAGGACACGGAAACGTCCGGCCCTGATCCCACCCCCTGAGATCAGACCACTGGAGCGTTCGCAATCCGTCGGCATCAGAGCGGAGCAGTGATCCGTTGATCCAGGCGGCATTACCGCGTCCAAATCAGCTGCTGTAAAAGTAAGAATCGCCCCCACCAAAGCCCCAGCCAGCATCCCGACGAACAGCCCACGGCTGATCGCAACAAGACATAACTGATGAGAGGTTTGGTACGGGCGGGGGGACTTGAACCCCCACGGGCTTTCGCCCCACGGATTTTCATACCAACTACGGCTTTCGCCGCCGCCCCAAAGAGCGTTTGTGGTCTGGACTATCCCTTCACCATAGCTTTCGCCTTAGGCGCTGCCCGTCTAGTCTCTACACCTTCCCCGAAGGGCTTGGCTCGGGATTGCCATTTGACAGGTTTCCCCGAATTTGAGCAGGTCTACGCTGGAGTTTCCAACCAGCGCACTCAATCATTTAAGTCCGATGCGTCTACCATTCCGCCACGCCCGCACACCGTCTCTCGTATAGACGTCGCATCCAAGCACGCCAAGCGAAAACTAGGCCTCTGGGCATAAGTATTCGAATGTAAATAAGACGTTGGCCTGCGCTGACGAAAAACAGAAAGGCGCGGCAGGTTTTATCAGGACAGAAGCAAACCTGTTGAATTGGGGGCTGGTGTCTCTACACATTCAACACCTCGGCAAAGCACAGACCGCCATTTAGGAAAGGTACGACGCCTGCCACTTCAAAGCTCTTCGCCCTGCGGCGGCAACAAAAGATGACGCTCTGGTAGCCAGGGATTTAGCCCTATCGCCTGTTTCAGCACGGCCTGCCCTTCTTCGACGCGGCCCAAACCTATCAGGGCCAGCGCCTTGCCCGTCATCGCCGCCACATGCTGAGACGAGAGCCGCAGCGCCACATCCAGGTCTTCCAATGCAGCTGCGTAATCCTGCCGAATGAAGTTCACAAAGGCCCGCTGATTGTAGCCCTCGGCATATTCGGGGCAATAGGCGATCAACCGATCGAAATCCTCTCTTGCCCCCAACAAATCAAAGGCAGCCCGTTTTCGCATCCCTGAATCAAGCACCGCCTGAGCGGCTTCGTCCGGCGCGTCTGCCCAAAACGCCCACATACGGTTTGAAATCAAGCGCGCCTGATGTTCGGATTCTGCGGCCTGCACGTCGGCCAGCAATGCACCCAATGCTTCGGAATGATCAGGCGGGTCAGGACAGGCCTGTGCCGCCGCACCCGCCAGGACCAAGGATATACTCCACAGAAAACGCATGACCAAATGGTGGGATTTTTCCCACTCAGGTCAAGTCACAGGCGCTTGACCTGCATGTGAAAACCCTCAATCGTGCGCAGATGTTCCCAATCCGAGACCACAACCCGTCCCACCGAACCCCCTATGTCACCTATGCGTTAATCGTGGTGAATATCGTGGTCTTCCTCAGCTATGTCGCCCTGTTCAACGAGCCCCGCGCATTGAATGCGTTCTTTGCCGAATGGGCGCTGCTACCTGCCCGGATCAGCGCAGGCGACGGGTACGAGACCCTTGTCAGCACGATGTTCATGCACGGAGGCTGGATGCATCTGGCCGGTAACATGCTGTTTTTATGGATTTTTGGCGACAACATGGAGGACGCCATGGGCCACGTCGGTTTCTTGCTGTTCTATTTGGCAGCAGGTCTGGCGGCCGCTTTTACACATGTGATTTCAGCGCCTGACTCCATGGTCCCAACGGTTGGGGCCTCGGGGGCGATTGCGGGGGTAATGGGGGGGTATCTGCTGCTCTATCCCAAAGCGCGGATCGACATTCTGTTCATCTTTATCGTCTTTTTTCGCGTTTTTCAGGTACCGGCCTGGGCCATGCTTGGGTTCTGGTTCGTGATGCAGCTGTTTTCGGGTGTTGGGGCCGACCCAACAACCGGAGGCGTGGCCTATTGGGCCCATGCAGGCGGGTTTATCGCGGGGCTGGTCCTGACGTTGCCCATCTGGTTGCGCCGCGGCGGAGTAGGCTATTGGAACCGGACGCATGGCCTGCCGCCAAACCCCGAAGCAAAATACGAATTCGCCAAATCCTCGGTTCCCACCATTCGGAGGCATCGAAAATGAGCCACAAACTCACCTGCCATTGCGGCGCAGTCGAGCTACAGGTGGACCTGTCGGACGGGTTGAATACCGCGCGACGCTGTGATTGTTCGTTCTGTCGGCGACGCGGGGCTATCGCCGTTTCCGCCCCGCTGGACGGCATTGAGATCATCAAAGGGGCGGACAAGCTGACGCTGTATCAATGGGGTACGAAGACGGCAAAGCACTATTTCTGCTCTGTCTGCGGGATCTATACGCACCACCAGCGCCGCTCGAACCCGAACGAATACGGCGTGAATGCCGCCGCCCTGGAAGGCGTCAATCCGCGTGACTTGGGTGAGGTTCCCTGGGCCGATGGTGTGAACCACCCAACGGACCGATAGGAACGGTAAAATGCAATATCATGTGGAGCGTATGCTGTCTTCAGGCTTTCTACTTGATCTCGGAACATTCATTCAAACCTTCGCTCATATCGAGCTCTCCTTTTGGGAAATGTATCTCTGTACGTCAGGCTGCAGCCCTCGGGGCCTTCAGAAGACTGCCTCCCCACATCTTCGGCAGAGATTATCAACCAGAAACCTAGTTAGAAATCTTAGGAAACACGCGGCGGCCCTCCCTGCAAATATTGCGTTTCGCGTGCACCTTGCATGTATTGAGTATGAAAGACTTCGCGAAGCACGCAACACGGCAGCTCATGGGGCATGGTATTCCGATGGTGAGACACTGCGCGTTGAGCACTATTTTGAATCATGGAGATCGGGAGCAGCGCAGTGGTACCATGTGCCAGAAGAAATCAGTAAGCAGCAAATAAGAGAAGCCGTGCTCGAAGCTAACCAATTACTGGGAATAGTAATTCACCTTCGAGACAGCATTGAAGAACTGCTTTTCCCCAAAAGAAAAAACACTTCAACAGCATTTCAAATGCAAACAGTACAGAGAACTTTGTTCAGTCGCGGCTGCGAATGATTTTAGCAAAGCGATCAAAGATGTTGCTGTTCGCCACAACCAGATCGCCGTGGACCAGCGGATCATGACCATCCCGGATGGGGCCAACCAGGGCGCCCGCTTCTTGGGCAATCAGATAGCCCGCAGCGATGTCCCAGACGTTCAGTTCGCGCTCCCAGAACCCGTCATAGCGACCGGCAGCCACATAGGCCAAATCCAACGCAGCCGAGCCGTAGCGACGCACGCCAGCACATTCCGGCATGATCCGCGCCAGATCCTGCAAGGTCGCAGGCAGCGTTTTCTTTCCAGCAAAGGGAATACCCGTCGCAAAAAGCGCCTCGATCATCCGGTGACGGCCCGAAACGCGCAGACGGTTGGAATCGTTCAGCCAGGCGCCCATGCCTTTTTCGGCGTAGAACATCTCGTCTTTGGCGGCATCATAGACGACACCGGACACGATCTGGCCCTTGTGCTCCAGTGCGATCGAAATCGCCCAATGCGGTAGCCCGTGCAGAAAGTTCGTGGTGCCGTCCAGCGGATCAACGATCCAGCGGCGGGTGGGGTCCTGACCGGCCTCTTCGCCGCCTTCTTCGCCCAGCCAGCCATAGGTGGGGCGTGCGCCCATCAGCTCTTCTTTCAGGATGGCTTCGGCGGCGATGTCGGCCTTGGACACGAAATCCCCCGCGCCCTTCATCGAGACTTGCAGGTTCTCAACCTCGCGGAAATCCTTGACCAGAGAACGGCCTGCCTTGCGTGCGGCCTTGATCATGATGTTGAGATTTGCACTACCTTGCATCGGTCGGCTCCTGATTATCCAAGCCGCGCCTATACCTCTCGCGGCCCTGTTTGCCAAGGCTTAAGGCGGGAAATCGGTTTTGCCAACACAGGAAGGCAATTTGCAGGTGGTCCCGCCCCTGGCCCACAGCGCATTTTCGAATGGATATTCAGCCAGGAATACAGCCTACTGACGCTGAAGTTTTACCGGCTCGGTTCTGGCCAGACGAATGAAATGTGCCATGAAGGGGCGCGTGGCGTCTTCGGTGCGGACGGCGGCATACAGGCGTCGGGTCAGTCCGGCTTTGGTAATCGGGCGCGTCACATAGTCCGAGTTATATTTGACCTCGCGCACAACCCAATCCGGCAGAACGGCAACCCCGCGATTGGAGGCCACAAGCAACAAGATCATCGCTGTCAATTCAACCCGACGGATATTGGCAGGTTCGATCCCCGCAGGTTTCAGAAGCATGTTGAAAATATCCAACCGTGCGCGATCCACCGGATAGGCAAAGAGTGTCTCGCCGCGGAAATCTTCGGCATCGACATAGTCTTTCTGCGCCAATGGGTGCTGGCTGGATGCAACAAATACTGGCGAATAATCGAACAGCGGAATGAACGTGACCCCAGGGATTTCCTCGGGGTCAGACGAGATCACAAGATCGACCTCTTCTTTGACCAACGCAGGCAGCGCATCAAAGGCCAGATTCGGGCGGATATCCACATCCACATCCGACCAGGCCTTGCGGAACTGTTCCAGCACCGGGAACAGCCATTCGAAACAGGCGTGGCATTCAATGGCGATATGCAACCGGCCTGCATTCCCTGCGACGATCCCGTTGAACTCTTGCTCCAGCGCGGCGATCTCAGGAAGGATTTTTTCAGCGGCGCGCAACAGTCGCATCCCGGCCGCCGACAGTTTCAGCGGCTTCGAGCGGCGTATAAACAGCTCGACCCCCGTCTGATCCTCCAAATGCTTGATCTGATGAGACAAAGCCGACTGCGTGATATTCAGTTGATCGGCCGCACGCGCCATGCCTCCGGCCTCGTGAATGGCTTTGATCGTGCGCAGGTGGCGGAACTCGATGTGCATATATGAATGCGCCTCATGTAGACCTTTAGTTTTATGAAGTTGTCTCACAAAGCGAAATCGGCGACAAGAGGGCAACCCGATGAGATGGATAGACCTATGACCGTGCCTGCGATTTCCTTTGAATTTTTCCCGCCGCAAAACCTGGAGGCGTCATTTCGCCTGTGGGATACCGTGCAGGTATTGGCCCCGCTGGCGCCACGTTTCGTGTCTGTGACCTATGGCGCGGGCGGCACAACACGGGACCTGACACGGGACGCTGTGGCCACGATTCACAAGACCTCGGGGCTGAATGTGGCCGCGCATCTGACCTGCGTGAACGCAACAAAGGCTGAGACCCTGGCCATCGCCGATCAGTTCGCCGAAGCTGGCGTGACCGAGATCGTCGCCCTGCGCGGTGATCCCCCCAAAGGCAGCGGCGCGTTCCAGCCGCATCCCGATGGCTTCGACAGCTCGGCCGATCTGGTCGAGGCCCTGGCCGCGACCGGAAAATTCAAGATCCGCGTCGGCGCCTACCCCGAAAAACACCCCGAGGCCCCCAGCGCCACGGCCGATGTGGACTATCTGAAGCGCAAGTTTGACGCCGGCGCAGACGAGGCCCTGACCCAGTTCTTCTTTGAGGCTGACACGTTCTTTCGGTTCCGTGATGCCTGCGAAAAAGCCGGGATCGACAAACCGATCATCCCCGGCATCCTTCCGATCGAAAACTGGAAAGGTGCGCGTAATTTCGCCCGCCGCTGCGGCACAGACGTGCCTGCATGGCTAGACGAAGCCTTCGAGAAGGCCGAGCGCGACGGCCGTCAGGACTTGCTCTCCACCGCTCTTTGTACCGAATTGTGCAGCGATCTGCTGGACGGCGGCGTCGACAGCCTGCATTTCTACACGCTGAACCGTCCTGAACTGACCCGCGACGTCTGCCATGCACTGGGTGTGACACCCAAGGTCTCGCTCGAAAACGTTGCGTAACACCCTCTTGCCCGCACATGCGCGGCAGGCCACTCTTTGCGTGCGAACATGTAAGGAACGCGCGCAATGACCGAACGCAAAGTGGCCCAGTCGCCCAAAGACCTGCCCAGTCTGGATGAAATGCTCAGCATGTCCGGGCTGGAGACCATGCAGAAAATGCAGCGCGGCGAAACGGCCGGTCCCCCGATTGCGGCCTTGCTGAACTATAACCTGACCGAAGTCAGCGACGGCCGCGTCATCTTTGCCGGGCGCCCCACCTTCCAGACCACCAACCCGATGGGCACCGTTCACGGCGGTTGGTACGGCACGGTTCTTGACAGCTGCATGGCCTGCGCCGTGATGACCAAGGTCCCGCGCGGCAGCGTCTATACAACGCTGGAATACAAGATCAACATCCTACGCCCGATCCCTCTGGATACCAAAGTTCAGGCCATCGGTATCGCCCAGCACGTTGGCCGCTCGACCGGCATTGCCAACGGCGAAATCCGTGGCATCGATGACGGCAAACTCTACGCCACCGGCTCGACCACCTGTATCGTGATGAAAATGCGCTGAACCTGGGCGCGACGCCCCACCCGAGGAAGCGGCCAAAGGCCGATTCCGAGATATCAAGCGTGCCGAAGGCACCCAATCAGATCGGGCGCCACAATGGCACCCCGGTGCCCCGGCGCACAACGGTTTCATGCAAATGTTCTGACGCATCCACGCCAACAACTCTGTGGCGACGCAGCAAAAACAGCTTCCCCCAATCCCGCCATGTACCGACCGACGGCGCCCCTGGATCACAGGGAAACCGGCTGCGCCAGTTCATGGGCAGCTCCAGCCCGCAAACCTCGGTCCGCTCCAGCATCCAGACCAGCGGAATGTTTGACAGCGGCCGCGCCGCGTCGAACCCTCCTAGCTGCCCACCGACATCCCCATGCGCTCCAGGGAACCAGACCTGCTCCATCACGCCAGGAAAATTGTCCGAGCTTTCCCACATCACGGGTTCAAAAACTTCGCGCGTCTCGTCCAGAGCCAGCGCGTGATATCCGTGTTTAACCGAAGGAACCAAAGAGTGGTTGTGAAACGCGTGATGGGTTTCGGACCACTTCCACAGAAATGGCAGGCGCAGCCCAAGCGACTTAACCGTGTCCCAAACCCCCACCATCTCGATTTCCACCCCGGGGTGGCAGTACGCGCTGGTAAAGGCCTGCGCAGCGGCGCTGCCGGGCATCGCCTGATAGTGCCGATAGGCCAACGTGATCTGCCGTTCCGTCGCCTGATCAGCGCGCAACAGGCCAACGTTGTCGATCACCCCGGCCAAGGATCGCACCGCATAAGCCCCCCGCGAATAGCCCATCAGGAAAATCCTGTCACCGGGACGATAGCGGCTCGCCAGATAGCCATAGGCCCGGCGGATCTGACGGTTGATCCCCCGCCCCATCAAGACATCCTTGATGCTGCGCCAGTCTTCCATCTGAACGCCAGCCTCGTAATAGACCGAGACAGACACCCCCAGTTCTGAAAGCAGCCGATACGTCAGCCCGGCGTTTGTCTCGTGCCCCGGTTCAAGCGAGGACATGGTCCCGTCCAGAATGATCACATGGGTCAGCGCCCCGCGCGTGGCCGATTGCGGCGGCGGGTGTCCCGCGCGCTGCCCCGGCCATAGTCGCGCAAAAAGGCGCTTACCCAGTCGTTTCAGCATCCTGCAAATACTCCCATACGCGGGATGGGGTCAGAGGCATATCCACCCGGCGCACCCCACGATCCCACAGCGCATCCAAAACAGCATTCGTCGCCGCAGCCATCGCGCCAACAGTGCCTGCCTCGCCGCAGCCTTTCATGCCCATCGGGTTGGCGGTGGACGGTACCGGCTCTGTCTCAAAACGGAAAAACGGCATGTCCGCTGCGCGCGGCATGGCGTAATCCATAAACGTCGCCGTCAAGAGCTGTCCATCTTCGTCATAGACCGTCTGTTCCATCAGCGCCTGCCCGACCCCCTGAGCGACACCGCCATGCACCTGCCCCTCGGCCAGCAGCGGATTCACCAGGTTCCCGAAATCATCAACGACCGTATAGCGCACAAGGTCGGTTTTGCCGGTGTCCGGATCGACCTCGACCTCGGCCACATGGGCGCCATTCGGAAAGGACCGCGCAGGCAAGGTGGCGCGGTCTTCGTGCATCAACAGATCCGTCCGCCCGTCGGCGCGGGCCATTTCGGCGGCCTCCAGCAATGTCGGAGTCATATTCGACCCCGGCGCCCGAAAGGTTTCATCATCAAAGCTGATGTCGCTCTCGTCCACGCCCATCTTATCGGCCAGAAACGGGGCAAAAGCCGCCACCATCTTGGCCACCGTCGCCAGCGTCGCATTCGCCTGCACCGTCACCGAACGCGACCCGCCGGTGCCCCCACCCGAGGCAATCCGGTCGCTGTCACCCTGCACCACCTGGATCGCATCGAAAGGAATCCCGGTCTGATCAGACAGAAATTTCGCATAGACCGTTTCGTGGCCCTGCCCGTTCGATTGTGTGCCGACATAGATGGTCACAGTGCCATCCTCGTTGAATTCGATTTTCGCATTTTCAGAAGGATCGCCCAGAATGCTTTCGATATAGTAACACAGACCCATGCCCCGCAATTTGCCCTGTGCTTCACTTTCACGTTTGCGCGCCGCAAACCCGGCCCGATCCGAAAACTTCTCGGCATGGTCCAGAACGCGCGTGAAATCGCCCACATCATAGGTTTCGCCAGTTGAAGCCTTGTAGGGGAATTTCCCGACGGGAATGAAATTGATGCGGTGCAGATCCCAGACATCCACGCCCAATTCACGCGCGGCGGTGTCCATCATGCGCTCTAACAGATAATTCGCCTCGGGGCGCCCAGCGCCGCGATAGGCATCTGTGTACACGGTGTTGGTGTAATACCCCTGGCTGCGGATATACGTCGCCTGCACATCAAACGTCCCCATCAAGACCCGCGAGAACAAAAGCGTCTGCATGATCTGACCGAAGTTCGAATTATAAGCCCCCAGGTTGCTGACCGTATCCACACGGTAGCCGATGATCTTGTTCGTCTCATCAAAGGCCAGGGCGGCCTCGCTGACCAGATCTCGACCGTGGTGATCCGACAGCATCGCCTCGGTCCGGCCCGACATCCAGCGCACGGGCTTGCCCAGCACCATGGCCGCGTGTCCGACGGCGTAATACTCTGGGTAGGGCGGTGCTTTCATGCCAAAGCCCCCCCCGACGTCCGGCATGGTGACGCGCACGTTTTCTGTGTCCAGATTCAGGATGCGTGCGAACTCGGCCTTTGGTCCCCAGACGCCCTGCCCGTTGAAACAGATATGCAGACGCGTGCCATCCCATTCGGCATAGCACCCGCGCGGCTCCAGCGCATTGACGATGACACGATTGTCGCCGACCTCCAGCCGCACGACCTTGGCCGCCTGATCAAAGGCCGCCTGGCACTTGGCCTCGTCGCCCATGCCCCAATCAAACGCGTGGTTGTCGGGTACGTCATCGTGAAGAGCCTCGCCCCCCGGCGCCATGTCCATCTTGGCGGGTAATTCGTCGTAATCCAGCTCGATCAGCTCGGCCGCGTCCATCGCCTGCTCCAGCGAATCCGCCACGATCATCGCCACGGGTTCACCAACATAGCGCAGTTTGCCCTGTGCCAGGATCGGACGGAAGGGGCTGGCGCCCTTGCTCCCGTCGCGGTTTTTCACCGTGATACCGAAAAGGCTTTGCGTGATACCCGCAGCCACCAGATCGTCATTGGTCAACACCATATGCACGCCATCTGCTGCGGCGGCATCCGCGACCTCAAGCGTCGTGATCACCCCATGCGCCACAGGCGACCGAAAGACATAGGCAAACAGTGCGCCATCCGGTGCAACGTCGTCCACATATCTTCCTTGCCCTGTCAGAAACCGCAGATCCTCGACCCGTGTCACTGACTGGCTTTTTCCGAACTTCTCCATGTCGCGTCCTCTCGCTTCCCCTTGGATGCGAGACTAGCCAGCCTGACCGCACTGTCCAGTGGTCACAGCCCCAGTGACGCCACTGTAATCGGATCCCCGACGCCATATCCGTTGAACCGCGTCGCGATGGCCAAAGAATACGCCCCCATGCCCGAGAAAAGCACGTAATCCCCCTCTTGCGTCTCGGCCGGAAAGGCAACGGGATCAGGCAACCGGTCCAGGCTGTCACAGGTTGGACCGAAAACCACCCGCTCGACCGGGGCACCGCCACGAGGCCGTCCATCGGGGCAAACGACACGCACCCGATCGCTGCCGCAAATGTCGCGCAATTCGGACATGGCGCCATAAACCCCGTCATTCAGGAACACCGCCCCGTTCGGGCGCAACGCCTTGACCCGCGTGGCCAGTGTGAACGCCTCGGCGACCATTGCGCGCCCCGGCTCGCATACCAAGGGCGGCGCGACCTCAAAACTGTCCTGGGTCGTCTGCGAGATACAGGCAAAGACCTGTTCCAGATCCGGTGCAAGCCCGCTTCGGTGCGCCGCAAACCCACCCCCGACGTTCAACCGCGCCAATGGCACGCCCGCCCTGCGGGACACATCGGCCGCGACGCGAATATATGCCCCCCACGCCTGAGGCGCGTCACATTGCGTCCCCGGATGAAAGGTCAGCGCCGGAATATAGCCTCGCCCAGCGATGGCCTGCAACAGATCGACCGCAGCATCGGGGCCTACGCCGAATTTCTCGCCGAAATCATAAGCTGCGCCCGGAACAGGCAGCGCCAGCCGTACGCTGACCTCGATCGGCCCCAGAGGCGCCAACTTATCCAGCTCGGACAGGCTATCGACCGAGGCCGCCACCACCCCGGCCCGCGCGGCCTCTGCGACCTCATCCGGGGTGCGCACAGGGTTGTGATAGTGCAGTACAGCGTCAGGACAAACCGCGCGCACCGCCCACATCTCGGCAGGTGAGGCCACATCAAACGCCGTCACCCCCGCAGCAACCAGGTTGACCAGAACCTCTGGGCGGCTGTTTGCCTTGACCGCATAGGTCACCAACCCGTCAAATCCCGAAAGGAAGCACCCGGCTTGCTGCTGCAACATAGACGGGCTGAAGTACATCACGGCATGATCCGGCCGGTGCCGTCGCAAATGAACCAAAGGGTCCGACCAATATGGCTCTGCACGCATCCAAACATCCTCATTGAGTTTCATTTCCTCCAGAATGCGGAAAATTCTGGTCGATTTGGACGGGCAGAGCGACTAATATGACGAAATAGATCGACATATCGAAGGCTAGAACATGCCAAATGACGAAATCGACACAGCGCTCCTAACTCTGCTGGCCGAAAATGCCCGGATGCCGGTGGCAACCATGGCCCGACGGATGGGACTGGCCCGCACCACCGTCCAGGCACGCCTGGACAAACTGGAATCCAACGGCACCATCGCAGGCTACACGCTGCGCCTGGGGACCATGATGCGCCCGCGTCTGCGCGCCACAGTCCTGCTCAGCGTCGAACCTCACGTGAATGCCGCAATTCTGTCCCGGCTCAAGACGCAAAGCCAGGTCGAAACCGTCCACACCGCCTCTGGTCGGTTTGATCTGATCGTCAATCTGGCAGCGGACACGACTGAAGAGCTCGACACCGTTCTGGACCGCATCTGCGACGCGCAAGGCGTGCGAAGCTCCGAAAGCCTGATCCACCTGAGTACCAAGATCGACCGGAGCACATGAGGGGGCCAGCCCCCTCTACATGAAAACTCAAGAGTTTTCATGTATTCACCCCCGGAGTATTTCAGGCAAGATGAATGCTCATTTCCCGGCAATAAGCGCGCTTCGTCACCCCAAACGTCATTGCAGGAGACCGCAACGCAAGCCCGAGGTGGGGGCCGCAGGCCAGCGCCGAGATATCCAGTGCGCGCGTCAGCGCGCCCAATTGGGACAAGCCGCTTTCCCTTCCGCGCCCAATTCGCTAGACGGGTCCACAACGAAAACCTGACGCGAGTTCTGGATCATGGCGATGGAAAAGACCTTCAACGCGGCTGAAGCTGAAAGCCGTATTTATGATGCCTGGGAAAAGGCCGGTTGTTTCACCGCAGGGGCAAATGCCTCGCGGGCCGAGACCTTCTGCATCATGATCCCACCGCCCAACGTCACCGGCGCGTTGCATGTGGGCCATGCCTTCAACAACACGCTACAGGACATTCTGGTCCGCTGGCACCGGATGCGTGGCTTTGACACGCTGTGGCAGCCTGGTCAGGACCATGCGGGCATCGCCACCCAGTTGCAGGTTGAAAAGATGCTGGCCGCACAGGGCAATGCGGGCCGTCGCGAGCTGGGCCGCGAGAAATTCCTGGACAAGGTCTGGGAATGGAAGGGGCAGTATGGCGACACGATCATCAATCAGCTGAAGCGTCTGGGCAGCAGCTGCGACTGGGACCGAAACGCCTTTACCATGTCTGGCGCCCCCGGTGCGCCTGCCTCTGATCAGAACGGCAATTTCCACGACGCCGTGATCAAGGTCTTCGTCGAGATGTACAACAAGGGCCTGATCTATCGCGGCAAGCGTCTGGTCAACTGGGACCCGCATTTCGAAACCGCCATCTCGGATCTGGAGGTCGAGAACATCGAGACCCCCGGCCACATGTGGCACTTCAAATACCCGCTGGCGGGCGGCCAGACCTACGAATACGTTGAAAAAGACGAGGACGGGAACGTCACCCTGCGCGAGACGCGGGACTATATCTCGATCGCCACCACCCGGCCCGAAACCATGCTGGGCGACGGTGCTGTGGCCGTGCATCCCTCGGATGAACGCTATGCGCCCATCGTGGGCAAGCTGTGTGAAATCCCGGTGGGCCCCAAGGAACACCGTCGCCTGATCCCGATCATCACCGATGAATACCCCGATAAGGACTTCGGCTCGGGCGCGGTGAAGATCACCGGCGCGCATGACTTCAACGACTACATGGTCGCCAAGCGCGGCGGTATCCCGATGTACCGCCTGATGGACACGCGCGGCCACATGCGGGCCGACGGCAGCGACTATGCCACATGCGCCACCCGCGCGCAGGAAATCGCGGACGGTGCAGATTTCGCGGAAATGGAAGTCGACGGCCTGAACCTTGTCCCCGAGGAATACCGCGGCCTGGACCGGTTCGAGGCGCGGAAACTGGTGGTCCAACAGATCACCGACGAAGGCCTGGCGGTCATGACCACCGAGACCCGCAAAGATGATGAGGGCAACGAGGTCGACGTGACCGTGCCCTACGTCGAAAACAAGCCGATCATGCAGCCCTTCGGCGACCGTTCCAAGGTGGTGATCGAACCGATGCTGACCGACCAGTGGTTCGTGGAAACCTCGAAAATCGTGGAACCCGCGCTGGAGGCCGTGCGCAGCGGCAAAACCAAGATCATCCCTGAATCGGGCGAGAAGACCTATTACCACTGGCTGGAAAACATCGAGCCCTGGTGCATCTCGCGCCAGCTGTGGTGGGGACACCAGATTCCGGTTTGGTATGGGCTGGATCTGGCGGCCGAGAATTTCGTCGATGACGAGGGTGACGGCGATCTGGATCTCGTGGAACTGGGGCGCCTGCTGAACGAAGGCGGAATGCTGCATCGGGGCGACGTGTCCCACTGCGCCGCCAGCTTTGACGACGTGACCGCCAAATTCCTGGACGACAACGTGCGCATCCCCGCGCCGCTGTCCCATGCCAACGTGATCGAAGTGGCCGACAAAAATGCCGCAATCCACGCCTTTGCGGAATCCCTAGGGCAATATGCCGTCGATCAGGACCCGACCAAGCTGGTTTACCCGGTCTGGCGCGACCCCGACGTGCTGGACACCTGGTTCTCCTCCGGCCTGTGGCCGATCGGAACGCTGGGCTGGCCGGAACAGACTGACGAGTTGGAGAAATACTTCCCCACCGATGTTCTGATCACCGGCTTTGACATCCTGTTCTTCTGGGTGGCGCGCATGATGATGATGCAGTTGGCCGTGGTCGACGAGATCCCCTTCCACACCGTCTATCTGCACCAGTTGGTGCGGGACGAGAAGGGTAAGAAGATGTCGAAAACCACCGGCAACGTCATCGACCCGCTGGAGATCATCGACGAATACGGCGCCGACGCGCTGCGGTTTACCAACACCTCGATGGCAGCGATTGGCGGCGTGCTGAAACTGTCCGAGGACCGGATCAAGGGCTATCGCAACTTTGGCACCAAGATCTGGAACGCCACCCGTTTCGCCGAAATGAACGGCGTCTATGCGAACGGTGCGCCTTCGACCGAGATCCCAACGGCCACCGCCACAGTGAACAAATGGATCATCGGAGAGGTCGCCCGCGCCCGTGAAACTGTGGACGAGGCCCTGACCGCATACCGTTTCAATGACGCGGCCAATGCGCTGTATGCCTTCGTTTGGGGCAAGGTCTGCGACTGGTATGTGGAGTTCTCGAAACCCCTGTTGCTGGATGGCTCGGACGCTGAGAAAGCCGAAACCGGCGCCGTAATGGGCTGGGTGCTGGATCAATGCCTGATCCTGCTGCATCCGATCATGCCCTTCATCACCGAAGAGCTGTGGAGCGTCACCGGCGACCGCGAAAAAATGCTGGTCCATGGCGATTGGCCGGAATACGCGGGGGCCGACCTGATCGACACTGCCGCCGACAAGGAAATGAACTGGGTGATCACCCTGATCGAAGAGGTCCGCTCGGCGCGCGCTCAGATGCATGTACCTGCCGGCCTGTATGTGCCGATGCTGGTCAGTGGGCTGGACGACGCCGGTCGCAACGCCTGGGCGAACAACGAAGTGCTGATCAAGCGGCTTGCCCGGATCGACAGCCTGACCGATGTCGCGGACTTCCCCAAAGGCTGCGCCACTATCGCGGTCGAAGGTGGCACGTTTGGCCTGCCGTTGGCTGACATTATCGACGTTGACGAAGAAAAGGCTCGTCTAGAAAAAACACTAGGCAAACTGGCCAAGGAGCTGGGCGGGCTGCGGGGGCGGCTCAAGAACCCAAAATTCGTCGCGAGCGCCCCGGATGAAGTTGTCGCAGAAACCCGCGAGAACCTGGTGCTGAAAGAAGCCGAAGAAGAAACGCTAAACGCCGCCCTTGCGCGATTGGCGGAACTGGGCTGATCAAAAATCAACCTTCGCCTGCGGCGGGCGGGGGGGGGCCGGGCTGCGCCCGGCCCCTGGCGCATTATAGAGGGGGACCCGAGAGGACCTGACGGCCCCTTCTTTTTGTGGCAACAGTCCTAAAGGCCAGCGCCCTACTCCCTTATTCACGCAACAATGCAGCGCGCCACCCCCGAGGCACCGGCCGTAGGCCGATGCCGAGATATCGTGCACGCCGCAGGCGTTCCGCTAGGTCAAGCCTACTTGAACAACGGGGTGCGCTTTTGCATGTTGGCCATGATCGCTTCCATCTGGTGGGGCTTGCCGATCAACGCAGTCTGCTCGGCGCTCTCTTCGTGCAGAACTGCGGCCTCATCTGCACCGCTTTCGGCGACGGCAATCAAGCGCTTAGCGGCGCGGATCGCCGAGGGGCTTTTCTGCGCAATTTCTGCAGCCAATCCCATCGCCACAGCCATCGGATCTTCGGCCAATTCAGTCACCAAGCCCATTTGCTGAGCCTCTGGCGCCGCAATCTGATCCGCCGTGTAGATCAACTTGCGCAGCACGTCTGAGCGAACCAGTTTCGGCAAGACCACCATGCCTCCCATATCCGGGATCAGCCCCCACTTCATCTCCATCACCGAGAACCGCGTCTCGGGATGCGCAATGCGAATATCCGCGCCCAGCGCCAGTTGAAGCCCTCCGCCGAATGACACCCCGTGCAGCGCAGCGATCACTGGCACCGGCACCTGCGTCCACGTCATACAAACCTGTTGAAACAGGTTCGCAGCCCCATGGCTGCGCGGCATCACCAGGGCTTCGGGATCCTGCCCTGCAAATTTCCCGAAATTCGCCACATCCAGACCAGCACAAAACGCGGGCCCCTCGCCCGATAGAACCACAACGCGGACATCCGTGTTTTCCTTCAGGCTCTCGCCAGCCGCGACAATCGCCTCGACCATGTCTGTGTCCAAAGCATTCATCTTGTCGCCACGTGTCAGGGTAACACGGGCAATGTGGTTCTCGATTTCGACGGATACGCGCGCCATTTGGGATCTCCTCCTGAGTTTCCCGCAGTATCGGCTAAATCCGATTGAAATCTACAAAGACGTGGGGGCATCTCTCTTTGCTTGCCTCGCACAGGTAGTTGCGCGTATCTGAAAGACATGACCGGTCCTCGTTACACCCCGCTTGTCGCCTCGCTTCCTGCAACTGTGCCCTTTGTCGGCCCAGAGGCGCAGGAACGTGCCAACGGACGCCCTTTCAAGGCACGTCTTGGCGCGAACGAAAACGTCTTTGGCCCCTCGCCCCGCGCGATTGACGCCATGGCGCAGGCCAGCAGCGGCCAGTGGATGTATGGCGACCCGGAATCCCACGATCTGCGCGCTGCACTGGCCGATCATCACCACATCCAGCCCGAGAATATCGTGGTCGGCGAAGGCATTGATGGATTGCTGGGCTATCTGGTTCGGCTGCTGATCGAGCCGGGCGACGCCGTGGTCACGTCCGAGGGCGCCTACCCGACCTTCAATTATCATGTGGCGGGTTTTGGTGGGGTGCTGCACAAAGTGCCCTACAAAGGGGATCACGAAGATCCCGCCGCTCTTTTTGCGAAAGCCGCCGAAGTCGGGGCGAAACTGGTCTATCTGGCCAATCCCGACAACCCGATGGGCACCTGGCACAGCGGTGCGGACATCGTCGCGGCAATGCAGGCCCTGCCTGCCGATACCCTGTTTATCCTGGACGAGGCCTATATCGAGTTCGCCCCCGAAGGGACCGCCGCACCAATCCAGATCGACGATCCGCGCGTGATCCGTATGCGCACGTTTTCCAAGGCTTACGGCATGGCTGGCGCTCGTGTTGGATATGCCATGGGGGCGCGTGATCTAATCACGGCCTTCAACAAAATCCGTAATCACTTTGGCATGAACCGCGCTGCGCAAATTGGCGCTCTTGCCGCGCTCGAAGACCACGCATACCTCGCGCAAACCGTCGCAAACGTCGCGGCGGCACGGGACCGCATTGCCGCGATCGCCAAGGCCAACGGGCTAACGACACTCCCGTCTGCTACCAATTTCGTGGCAATGGACTGTGGTCAGGACGGTGATTTCGCGCGCCGGGTACTGTCAGAGCTTGTCGCGCTTGATCTGTTCGTACGTATGCCGTTCGTCACGCCCCAGGATCGCTGCATCCGTATCAGTGCCGGTCGCCCCGAGGACCTGAACCTGTTGGAAATGGTGCTCCCACAGGCACTCAAGGCTGCTCGCGCCTGAGCCTGAGCCTGAGCCTGAGCCTCACGGGAATTTCATCGCCGCATCCCGTCAATCGTCGTATCATCACAGGTGGCTGCCCCGCACAACACCGATGCGCAAAGCCCCCAACTATACCAACGCGGCCCTTCTGATGGCGCTGGTAAACCTGTTGTGGATTCTCGGAGTGATCTGGGTCCACCGCGGGCTCGCAGCCGAGCCCTACCCTAGCCAGTGGCCATAACCTTCGCTGCGGCCTCCAATGCGCCTGCACCGTGCGGGATTTCCAATGCGATCAGCCCAGCTTGAATGCTGCCCAGCATTCCCATCACCATCTGCGCATTCACGTGCCCCATGTGGCCGATGCGAAAAAACCCGTCGCCGTTTGGATCGTCCGGCTCGGACATGCCCAGCCCAATGCCCAGCGTCATCCCGGTTTCCGCCTCGACCCAGCGGCGCAGTCGGGTTCCATGCGGCGCCCCCAGCCTCAGCGCGGTGACAGCGTGGCTGCGATCCTCTGGTGCCTCGACGTTCAGCGACATCGGACCGCCCTGCCCCCAGGCGTCAACCGCAGCCCAGATCGCGCGGGCCAGCGTGGCATGACGCGCCCAAACAGTGTCCATCCCTTCGGCATGGATCATATCCAACGCGGTCCGCAGCCCATACAGATGATGCGTCGGCGGCGTGCCTCCGAAATACTGATAGAAAATCTCGGGTTGGCTGCGTGGCACCCAATCCCAATAGCGGCTGACCCGCTCGATCTGAGAGCGCCGCGCGGCTGCGCGATCGTTGAAAAACACAAAGCCCAGGCCCGGCGGCACCATCAGCCCCTTTTGGCTGGCCGCCACCATCACATCGACGCCCCAAGCGTCCATTTCGAACACATCGCACCCCAATGACGCAATGCAGTCAGCCATCAACAAGGCCGGATGCCCCGCCGCGTCCAGTGTCGCCCGCAGCCCTGCAATATCATTGCGCACCGAGCTGGAAGTATCCACATGCGTCGCCAGCACAGCTTTGATCTTGTGCCCTGTATCGGCGGCCAAAGCCTCGGCAACCGCGACAAGGTCAAACGGTGTTTTACGCCCGAAATCCAGAATTTCCGGCTCGACCCCCAATCCGACAGCCATATCCGCCCAACCATGGCCGAACCGCCCGGTCGATGGCATCAAGACACGGTCCCCCGGTTCCAGCACATTCGACAGCGCAGCCTCCCAGGCGCCGTGGCCGTTTCCGATATAGATCACCGCATTATGTTCGGTCCGTGCGACGCGCTTTAGATCTCGGATCAGCCCGTCCATCATGTCGACCAGCTCGCCTTCGTAGATGTTGGGCGCTGTGCGGTGCATCGCCCGCAATACGGCCTCTGGCATGACCGAGGGGCCAGGAATGGCCAGATATTGCAAACCGTTAGCTAAGCTCATGTGGGAAACTCCGTTCTCAGATTTTCAGAGCCTACTCTTCCCGTCGCCAGCGTCAATTCCGCAAGTCTACGGTCCGGCCTGCTAAGCGCCGCGCGCCTGAGAAAGCGCCTGTTTCAGTTGCGCTTCGAGTGCGGTGATTTCGTCCTCGCCACCATCTGGCATCACGCCACGCACGGAATTCAGATCACTGGCGTACCCACGGATTTGCTCGCGGATGATCGCCTTTGAAAAATCGGGGATCACACCGGCTGCACGCACTTGTTCTTCGGTGGCGGGTGTTTTTTCCGGCAGAAGATTAATATCGGCCACCCTGTAACCAGCTGAAAAGGTCCGCCCGCGCGAAAACCACGCCTTGTAGTCGGGCACGATCACCAGGCCCAGAGGCTCGGGGCCCAGCCCCGCGGCATACAGCCGTTGCAGACACAGATAGTTTTCGGCCACACGGCGCATGATCGGCTTGGACAACGCGGCCTGCCAGGATTCCAGCGGCACCTTGGAGGGCCGGTCCAGCCTGCCAGACAATACGGCCTCGCGGCGGGGGGCCTTGTGATAAATGCAGTGCACCAGCCCGCCGACCGAATGCAGCAGTTTCAGCTGACGCCCCGGCACATACAGCGCCCAGGCCCCCCAACGCACCCTGCGCCAACGGCCACCGATACTGGCTGTCAAAAAGCGCAACCGCACCTTTTGGATCACCTCAATCTGGACATCTGACATGACGCCAGCCCCTTTACCTATATGATTGCCCTGCACATATGTGCTGCCCGCTGCACTGTCAAAGCCCCCCACGCTTGCCAGTTGCCCCCCCAAACACTACAAGACCCGACGAAACAGCCTCAGGACCCGCATGAAACCGCTGGCAAAATTCAAGCAATGGGAACGCAACCTGCGGCTAGAGACGGAATATGACCTCTCTGACCCAGTCCAACGCGCCCGTGCAATGCGTCACTACCATTGGCTGGATCACGCGATCCTGCGCTATCGGTGGAAGAACTTTTTTCAAATCGCTCCGGGGGTTTACCGATCGAACCAACCCACGCATGACCGTTTCGTACAATATGCCGAGATGGGGATCAAAACCGTCATAAACCTGCGCGGCGAGGCCCGCCATGCGCGCTATCTGTTCGAAAAAGAGAGCTGCGACGCGCTGGGGCTGACCTTGGTCAACCTGCCCCTGCAAGCCCGCAAGGCACCCAAACCCGAAACTCTGCTGGCGCTGATCAAGGCGTTCCGTGCGGCCGAACGTCCAATGATGATGCATTGCAAATCGGGGGCCGACCGCGCCGGGCTGGCCAGCACGATCTACCTGATGACCATCGAAGGCGAGCCCGTCAACCAAGCCCGCCGCATGTTGTCACCGCGCTATATCCATTTCAAATGGACCAAAACCGGCGTGCTGGATCACCTGCTGGACAGCTATGCCGCCGCCAATGCCGCCACGCCCGTATCATTCGAAGACTGGCTGGCCACCGATTATGATCCCGCCCGGATTCAGGCCGAATTCGACGCCCGCAGAAAGGGCAAAAAATGACCCAAACGACCCCTCAGCCTGATACGTCCTCAGCGCATCTGCTTAGCTGGTTGTGGCGAAAATACCTGCATAAACACCTGTGGCTGCTGCTGGCGGCGCTGGCGTTCATGGCGCTCGAAGGCTCGATGCTGGGCGCGCTCAGCTGGATGATGGGACCGATGTTCGATCAGGTCTTTGTCGCCGGGGATCACGGCGCGATCTGGTGGGTCGGCGGGGCCATTCTGGCGATTTTCATCGTGCGCGCCATCGCATCGGTTGGGCAAAAAGTGTTGCTGGCGCTGATCTCGCAACGCTCGGCTGCTGATATGCGCACCGAAATGCTGGATCATCTGATGGATCAGGACAGCAGCTTTCACCAGACCCACCCGCCCGGTTTTCTGATCCAGCGGGTACAAGCCGATGTCGAGGCCGTGGGCCAGGTCTGGAACGCCATCATCACCGGGGCGGGCCGCGATTTGGTGTCGCTGGTGATCCTGATGGGGGTGGCGATTTCCGTCGATTGGCAATGGGCGCTGGTGGCCTGTATCGGTACACCAATCATGGTGTTGCCATCAGCCATCGTGCAAAAATTTGTCCGCCGCCGCGCCCGCGAGGCGCGCGATTCCGGTGCCAAACTGGCCACCCGCCTGGACGAGGTGTTCCACGGCATCATCCCGGTCAAACTGAACCGTTTGGAACGCTATCAATCCACCCGTTACCGCGATTTGACCGACAATCTGGTCCGCGCAGAGGTCAAAGCAAAACTTGGCGCCGCATCGATTCCCGGCCTGATCGACATCATGGCGGGCGTTGGATTTCTGGGGGTGCTGGTCTTCGGCGGGGCCGAGATCATCGCCGGTGAAAAAACAATCGGCGAGTTCATGTCGTTTTTCACTGCCATCGGCTTTGCGTTCGAGCCGCTGCGCCGTCTAGGGTCCGTCACCGGCATCTGGCAGAACGCCGCCGCTGCGATTGAGCGGATCAAAGAGCTGCTGGATTTCCAGCCTACATTGCTCAGCCCCGCAATGCCCAAACCCCTGCCCAAAGGCACGCCCGAGGTACGACTGGAAAACATCCACCTGTCTTACGGTGAAACCAAGGTGCTGAACGGGGCAACTTTGGTTGCACCTGCGGGAAAGACCACTGCGCTGGTTGGGGCCTCGGGGGCTGGAAAGTCCACCGTGTTCAATCTGTTGACACGTCTGGTTGACCCGCAAATGGGCAAAGTTCTGATCGAGGATACAGCGGCAACGGACCTATCGCTGAGCGATCTGCGCGGGCTGTTTTCCGTCGTATCCCAAGACGCCGCATTGTTCGATGAAACCCTACGCGAGAACATCCTACTGGGACGTACCGATGTGTCCGACGCGCAATTGGCCGACGTCCTGAAAGCAGCCCACGTGCAGGATTTCCTGCCCAAGCTGGCCGATGGGCTGGAAACCCCCGTGGGGCCGCGTGGATCTGCCCTGTCAGGTGGGCAACGTCAGCGTGTCGCGATCGCCCGCGCCTTGCTGCGCAATACGCCGGTGTTGTTGCTGGACGAAGCAACCAGCGCCCTGGATGCCCAATCAGAAAAGGTCGTCCAAGAGGCGCTGGATAAACTGGCGCAAGGCCGCACCACGCTGGTGATCGCGCACCGCCTGTCCACCGTGCGCAATGCAGATAAGATCGTGGTCATGGACAAGGGCCGCGTCGTGGACGAAGGCACCCATGACGAATTGCTGGACCGCGGCGGCATCTATGCCGAGCTACACGCGCTTCAGTTCAAGACCGACGGCCCGACCGCTGATAGCCTCGCGCAAGCGCGTGCGGGTCGGCGCCCAGCAAATAACGGCAAAGGGTCCACAGGTTCCGACGGCCCCGACGGAACCAGCCTTCTCGCTCGTATTTCTCGGCGCTTGTTCGGGCGGTAACCGGCAGCATAACCAACTGTCCACGCAAGGCCCGCGCCATGGCGACATCCTCCATCAGGGGGATGTCCGGGACGCCTCCGGCCTGCGCCAACAGTTCGCGCGAAATCACCAACCCCTGATCACCGTATGGCAGCTGAAACCAACGGGACCGTTGATTAGCCCACCACGCCACACCCCGCGCCGCCAGGCCCGGCGCGTGGAACCCAAGCCGGAAATAGCCCGCCTTCTCTTGCTGCACATGCTGGGCCACAGTGTCTGACCAGCCCGGCTCTAGCACCGTATCCGCGTGTAGCAACAGCAGCCAATCACCGCCTGCGGCCTCGACACCGCGCAGCAGTTGCCCGCCACGAGACGGAGCACCGCTGACCAGCATGGCGCCCACGTCCTCGGCGATTTGCACTGTCCGATCCGTTGACCCACCGTCCGAGATCACCAGCTCGCGGATCAGCCCAGCCTCAAGCCCTTCCATCAGGCTAGCCAAACACCCCGGCAGTCCGCCTTCGGCATTCAACGTCGGTATCACCACGCTTAGCGCTGCCCGCATCTTCTGTCCCTTATTCTGGCCGGACCCTGTTGCCCCCGGCGCTCTACCCTATATTACAAATGACGCGCAGGACGGGAGAGCCAAATGACCAGAAAAATCATCCGCATCACGGGGCCAGACAGCCAGCATTTTTTGCAAGGCCTGGTGACCAACGATATTTCCCGCCTTCAGGATGGCCCTGTCTACGCAGCGCTGCTGACGCCGCAAGGCAAATACATGGCTGATTTTCTGCTGATCCCGGATGGCGATGACGTGTTGCTGGACATCGACGCCGCACTGGCCCCCAATGTGTTGCCTCGTCTGAACATGTACAAACTGCGCGCCAAGGTCTCTCTGGAAGAGACAGACCTGAAGGTTCACCGGGGCACTGGCCCCTGCCCCGATGGCGCAGTGACTGACCCGCGCCATCCCGCGCTTGGCTGGCGTCTGTATGGAACGGACGCGGGCGATGATGGTACTGATTGGGATGCCATTCGCGTGGCTCATTGCATTCCCGAAACCGGAGTCGAGCTCACGCCAGACACCTTTATTCTTGAGGCCGGGTTCGAACGGCTGAACGGTGTCGATTTCCGCAAAGGCTGCTATGTCGGGCAAGAAGTCACCGCCCGCATGAAGCACAAGACCGAGTTGCGCAAAGGGCTGACCACCGTGCAGATCGACGGGACCGCCCCCATTGGCACCCCGATCATGGCAGGTGAGAAAGAGGCTGGGATCCTGTTCACTCAATCGAACGGTCGCGCCATCGCCTATCTCAGGTTCGACCGTGCCAAAGGGCAACTGAGCGCCGCTGGCCACGATGTCATCTGGGACAATGATGTTTCCCGCTAGCGCCTGCCTCTTAGTATTTCCGTCTTGCCGAGGCCGACGTCGTCGTGACCTTGAGGCTTTTCATGTCTAGATCCGGATAATGCGTTGGCACCACGCCAAGCACGTTCAAACACAGCCCGTAGAACGATCCTTTGGTCTTGGTACCCTTATGAAGGGATACCTTTTTCGTCTCACCCGGAGCCAGTTTGACCGTATAGGTGCCGCGAAACGTCCGGCCTCGGAACTTTGCCGGACAGGCCTTTTTGGCCTTGGTGAATTTGGTCTTGAAACTATAGCTTCCCTTCACCGTTACTTCGTAATTTTTCAATTTGTTCGTGACGGTAAAGTTAATTTTGGCGCCGTCATCAATCGATTTGTAGTACCCTCCCTGCTTGCGGCTAACGGATCGACCATTCACATACTTGGTCTCGTAATACGGCTCGACCCAGGATTTATAGCTGCTGTAGTTCAGCTTGGCTGGCGACACGTAAATACCAGAACGCCTGATGCTGCTTGATCCTTTCCCGACCAGCGTGACCTCTTTTTGCAACTGGGCTTTGGCGCGTTGTTTCGCTTCGGCCAGTTTGCGGGCACGGGCCCGCTCTTCGTTTCGCTTTTTGTCACGGGCGGCTTGGATTTTCGCAGCCTCTGCGCGCTCGATCTTTGCCTCGCGTTCCCATCTATCCAATGTATCGACCACATAAAGCGACGCTGGAACAGCAAGCAAAACAACAATAATCACGTGGAACAGGCGGATATTTTTGAACAACCGCCCGACTTGAAACATCAATTTTGAAAGCATTCGTAAACCTCTAAGCAATGCATAGATGATACAGAATGTAAAAACGGGTTCAAGCTTCGCGCTTCTCAATCGCTCTGCCCTAGCATCGAAACGCAAAAAGCCGGGCCTAAGCCCGGCTTTCTACGCGACCTCCTCCCAAGAGATCAGGCGCGTTCAGAATACTCCATAGTCTCGGTGTTGACCACGATGTTTTCGTCCTGGCCGACGAACGGCGGTACCATCACACGTACGCCGTTTTCCAGCACAGCTGGCTTGAACGAATTCGCAGCCGTCTGGCCTTTGACCACTGGCTCTGTCTCGACAATCTTGCAGACGACCTTTTGTGGCAGGGTCATGTTCAGGGCTTCGGTGTCATGATATTCGATCACGACGGTCATACCGTCCTGCAAAAAGGGGCGGCGTTCGCCCAACAGATCCGCCGGCAGTTCGACCTGCTCGTAGGTTTCGGTATCCATGAACACCAGCATCCCGTCGTTTTCGTACAGGAACTGTTGGTCTTTTTGTTCCAGGCGGACGCGTTCGACCTTATCGGCGCTGCGGAAGCGTTCGTTCAGTTTCGATCCCGTGCGCAGGTTCTTCAGCTCGACCTGAGCGAAGGCGCCACCCTTGCCGGGCTTCACATGATCGACCTTGACCGCGACCCACAGGCCCTTGTCATGTTCCAGCACATTGCCGGGGCGAATTTCGTTACCGTTGATTTTGGACATATAGGCAAAACCTTGCTGAAAGGTTGATTGGAATTTGTCCGTTCCTATATCTTGTGTCAGCCATCGGCGCAAGAAGACGAGATTTAGGTTCGATCCAATCAAAGCTATGCAAAATTTGCATGATAGCCATGCAATCAGAGCCTATCCGAATCGCATTCAATCCGTCATAAGGAACGCCACGCCTAAAAAGACAAGACCAATAACAAAGGACGGAACATGAAAGATTTCGTTGACGGCACCGCCTTCAATAATGAGCAAGGCAACCGTGCACGTAAACTGTTTGCAGCCGTTGTGTTGGCTGCACTTGATGACGCTATTGCCGATGACAAGAAATACGGCAATGGACCCGAACAGATCGCTCGCTGGGCACGGTCCCGCGACGGCCGTGAGGTGCTGACCTGCGCCGGTATCGACCCCAACGAACGTGTTGTGAAGGGCCTGATGGAGTTCGTCGGCAAAGGTGTCCGCACCTCGGTTGCGCTGTCTCGCGAAGAAAGCGAACGCCGCAATGCTGCACAACAGGCCGAGGCTGCCTAAGGCCTCTGCCCTTCTTATCTGACGAAAAACGCGCTCCCTATGGGGGCGCGTTTTCTTTTGGGCCTTTCTCGTGCGCGTGTCTGCGCCTACACCGATCCCTGTGCAGCAACGCGGAGACACACATGGCAAAGGCGATCATGATTCAGGGGGCCGGCTCGAACGTGGGCAAGTCACTGTTTGTTGCTGGCCTGGCCCGTGCGCTGGTCAATCGTGGCCTGACCGTCCGCCCCTTCAAGCCGCAAAACATGTCAAACAACGCAGCAGTCACGTCGGACGGCGGCGAAATCGGCCGTGCACAGGCGCTTCAGGCACGAGCCGCCAAAGTGGCCCCGCATACGGATATGAACCCGGTCCTGCTGAAACCCGAATCCATCACCGGCGCTCAGGTCATCGTTCAGGGCAAACGCGTCGGCACGCAGATGGCACGAGATTTCGGCAAAAAGAAACCGTCACTGCTGCCCTACGTCCTTGAGAGCTTTGAAAGGCTCTGCACCCAGGCGGATGTCGTCGTCATCGAGGGTGCCGGCAGCCCGGCCGAGGTTAACCTGCGTGCAGGGGACATTGCCAACATGGGCTTTGCCGAGGCCGCAGGCGTGCCCGTTGTCCTGCTCGGTGACATCGACAGGGGCGGCGTGATCGCGCAGCTTGTTGGCACGCAAGCGGTTCTGCCCCGCTCTGATGCGGCAATGATCCGCGCCTTTGCGGTCAATAAATTCCGCGGAGACGTCAGCCTGTTTGACGATGGCGTAACCTTCATTGAGGACCGCACTGGCTGGCCCTCTCTGGGCGTTTTGCCATGGTTCCAGGACGCTTGGAAACTGCCGGCCGAGGACGTGATGGACATTGCCTCGGGTGGATCGGGAGACCTGAAAATCGCAGTGCCCCACCTGCCCCGAATCGCAAATTTTGACGACCTTGACCCCCTCTCAAGCGAACCCGGCGTAACTGTCCAGATCATCGAGCCTGGCCATCCATTGCCCGGAGATGCCGCGCTGGTTCTGATCCCAGGGTCAAAATCCACGATTTCGGATCTGGCGTTTTTCCGTGCACAGGGCTGGGATATCGACCTGCAGGCGCATTTGCGCCGCGGCGGGCATGTATTGGGGATCTGTGGCGGGTATCAAATGCTTGGCCGTGACATTCATGACCCTGATGGGCTGGAAGGCGCGGCCGGTAGCACATCGGGCTTGGGCCTTCTGGATATCTCGACAACCATGCAGCCGGAAAAACACCTGTCACTGACACGGGCCACCTATTTGCCGACCGGGGACGCGCTGGAAGGGTATGAAATCCATATGGGGCGGACCGAGGGGCCGGATTGCGCGCGGGGCTGGCTACAGCTAAAGGATCGCACCGAGGGCGCAACCAACCCAAACGGCCGTGTACGCGGCTGCTATCTGCACGGGCTATTCAGCGCGGACAGGTTCCGGCAGGCCTTCTTGGCAGAGTTGGGGGTCAACAGTGGCCTAGAGTATGACAGCATGATCGAGGCGACGCTGGACGCCCTGGCCGCTCATATGGAGCATCATCTGGATATCGTTGGGCTGCTCCGCCTTGCGCAAGAACCGGTTTATTCCAGTTCTTGACTGGTCAGTGCCCGGTGGATTTCGCGGCGCACCAATTTGCGGACGTTGCGCGTGATCCGCTCGCCCAAGGCGCCTTGCAGTTCTTGGCGAACGACTTCGGCCACCAGCTCGCGCAACATATCCTCGTCTACGACAACTTCGGTCGCGGCCTCGGCGCTGTACTCTTCGTCAGATTCATCGGATCGTTCGGCGGCGTCAGCCACCTCTTCGTCCAGTGACGCCTGCTCGTAATCGTCCGGCGCGAAATCGTCCTCGACCTCGGTGCTTGGCTCGATCGGGAAATCAACGGGTTCAGAGGCCAAGAACGGCTCTTCGGCCATTTCAACGAACCCGGCCTCATCGACGTCGTGCTCTTGCTCGGCCGACGGGTCGCTCTCTTCTACTTCAGTGTCGTCAGAAGACTCTTCCCAGTTCAAGCTTTGGACCGGGCCGCCAGCATTTGCGCTCCCCTCTTCTCCGTCTTGTTCCCAGTGGTCCCCTGTGTCGGAAATTACGGCTTCAAGCTCGGCGATGCGGGCTTCGAGGTTGCGGCGGCCAGTGTCATCCTGGTTCAGATCAACCAATTCATGCGTTTCCAGCAATTCCGGGCGCGGCATTTCTTCGGGAACCTGATCTTCGGATACGTCAGAACAGTCCTCAACGGCTTCTCCCGAAGTCACTTCTTCGGGACGCTCGGACTCCATCACACGCAGGGCCGGCGTCAAGACCAGCCGATCCATGCCGTCCACCTTCTCGGGCGCGGCCTGTGGGCGTGCATCCTCGGATACAAGCCGACGGATAGAGGACAGGACATCCTCGATATCTGCGTTCGTTACTGGATTTGACATGATTTTATCCACTCAACCTCGGGGGCAAGTGTACCCCCGAGTGTCTTTCCGCTCAACCGATGCGCAAAGTTTTATTTTTTACCGAGGCTCTTGAGCACACGCTCCAGCTGGCGGCCTTGTTTGCTGACCGAGGCTGGGCCGTTCTTAACCTGATTGTAATAGGCTGCCTCGTCATAGCGCTGAACCTGAAGCTTAAGGTGCTCAGCCGTCAGCAGCCCCATCGCCTCTAGCAAGGAATACGCGACGACATATTCGCTGTTGCGCGCAGAAATAAGGCTGGCTTGTGCGTCCAGCAATTCCTGTTCCGCGTTCAGGACGTCCAGCGTTGTCCGGGCGCCCAGGGTCGCCTCTTCGCGAACACCACGGAAGGCAACGGTTGCGGCGCGAACTTGCTGGCCAAAGGCGGTGCGGGCTGCACGCGCAACCTTCAGGTTAGAAAAAGCCGTGCCAACCGAGCGCTCAACGCTTTGCGAAGTCACCAACAGATTCGCACGGGCAGAATCGCGGTTGGCGATGGCCTGGCGATACAGCGCCGACACCTTGCCACCGGCATAAATCGGGCCTGTGACCTCTAACGAGACCGAGCCGGACTTGGCGAAATTAGTGCTATCGAAATTCTCGACCAGTCCAAGCGAGGTCCCGATCGAAACGGTCGGCTTCGCCGAGGCACGAGTGATCGCAACAACCAAATCAGCGGCTGCGGCCTCGTGCTGCGCCTTTTTGACATCCGGGTGATTGCGTACGGCGACGGATTTGGCTTCGGCCATGGTCTTGGCTGTGGCCGGAACGGCTGGTGGCGGCACCAAGGCCCCCGGCCGACGCCCGACCGCAGCTTTGAAATATTCCTGAGCGGAAACCAAATCCCCTTGCGCCTGCGCAAAGGCGCTACGGGCTGCAGCAAGGCGAGCTTCGGCCTGGGCTACATCGGTGCGGGTCACTTCGCCCACTTCGAAACGGTCCTTGGCGGCGCGCAATTCTTCGGTGATAACGCGCACGTTGTTCTGACGCAGCGCCACGGTCTCAGAGCTACTGCGAACGCTCATGTAGGCATCAACCGCCTGAAGCAGGATGTTCTGCTCGACCCCGACCAACGCCGCACGCGTGGCCAAAACCGCCTCTTTCTTGGCATCAATAGTCAGCCTGGAGCTACCACCGTTCCAGATCACCCAATCCAGCCCAAGCCCCAAAGACGCGCTGGTACCGGAGCTGGTCACAGGAAAGAACGCTGATCTTGAGCGCGATTTGGAATATTCAACACTACCGGACCAGCCGATGACTGGACGCAGCGCGGACACCGCAACGGCGACATCCTCATCAGCGGCGCGCAGGACCGCACGGTATTGGGTCAGCAAACCGCTGTTGTTGTAAGCAGATGAAAGCGCATCAGCCAGGTTTTCAGCCACCGCCGCAGCAGGCGAGGCAATGGCCAGCGCCAAAGCCAGCCCCCCAACAGCAACACGTTTTCGGACATCCATCATTCCCATGTCTCGCTCCTGCTTGGCCCGATCCCGGCCCCTGTTTACTAACCAAAAACCGCGCCCGTATCCTTACGAGCGCGGCCTGAATTCTCTCAACCTTCAGAGCGTGAATGCTCGATGCCGCTCAAAGCCCGGTAACACCGGCGCACCGGCATTGAATGCAAAGCGCCAGTTCATTTCGCCATCAATCTTGTACCCTATACGGACGACACCCAGTTCTCCGTCGGCAAAAAGTGCAGCAATGCGCCCGCCTTCTTTCAACTGGGTCAAAATCGCATCGGGCAGATGCTCAACGGCGCCTTCCAGCACGATCACATCATAAGGACCATGTGCAGCAGCGCCTTCGGCCAAGGGCCCGACATGTTGGATCACATTGTCCGCCCCTGCCCGCGCCAACGCTGTTTGTGCGTCTTCGGCCATGGCCTCGTCTTCTTCGACCGCAACAACGGCTGCGGCCATCTTGGCAATCACCGCCGAGGAGTAGCCCAGCCCGCTGGCCACATCCATCACCAGCTCGTCCGAGTGCACGTCCAGCGCATCCAGCATCTTGGCCAATGTACGGGGCTCCAACACGACACGCGCACCGCCCAGACTGACATTGTCACCGACATACGCGGCCTCAATTTTGTCGGTCGGCACAAAGTCTTCGCGTGGAACAGAGAGCATGGCATCAATGATTGGGAACTTGGTCACATCCGAAGGACGGATCTGCGTGTCTACCATCATTGTACGGCGGGCGGCATAGTTGGTCATAAGCTAAACTCGTTCGTTCAGAATCTTGTCTATGGTTTTGTCATATTCTCGCGCGGGCGGCAACGGCTATGAAACGTCAAATCGCCGCTGCTTCACCTCTTGCAGAGCGCGTGCTTATCCTATAATCCGCCTCTACCACTTCTGGCGGCGAGTTGGCGGAGTGGTGACGCAGCGGATTGCAAATCCGTGTACACCGGTTCGATTCCGGTACTCGCCTCCATTTAAAAACAATCACTTACATCACTCCTTGCCGTGTTTGGGCCCCCGCGTTTACAGGGGCGTTTACATTTTTGTGTCTTGAGACAGTGATTTTGCTCGATTGAGCTTGCGCAAAACCGCATCGCTTTCGTCCGGGCTAACCTGCGCATAATGCTCGATTACCTGCGCCGCGTAGCGAACCGACCACCCCATCAGCACCGCGATCTGGCGCAAAGACAGATCGGCATTCAGCAATCTTGTCGCCGCTGTCCCGCGCGTATCGGACAAAGTTTTCTCCCTGCCATCGATCCAAGGCGGGATCTGCGCTTCACGCCGCCACTTGGTGATCTGGTTCGATGCCCAACGGGCCGTCAAAGGCCTGCCAAGCTCTGACACCAGCAGCACCTCTTGGCCTTCCGGCGTCTCTGCGATCAGTTTCTCAAGGGCTGATGTGGCCGGGATATATGCGATCTGACCACGCTTACTGGTCCTGAAACGAAGGCGCTTGCCGTGCGGCGTGTCTTCGAATTGGTCCATTTTGACCTGAACCAAATCAGCCGCTCGCAAACCGGTTTCGCATCCGGCGGTCAGGATCCTTTGAACCCACTTGGGTGCATGTTTGTTGAACAGGGCGATATCGCCGCTCGTCCAGATGATTTCTGTGCGGTTCGATTGGTAAAGCTTCTTGAGCTTGTGGCAGTGATGCTCTTTCAGCTTCCCCTCTTCCACCGCCCAATTGAGGACGCGGGTCGCATGGGTGCCAGCCATGTCGTGTTGCTTGGGAGAATGGAGCCACTTCTTACGCCAATTGTTGACCTCGCCCCGCGAGGCACGCTCTTCGAACATCGCGACAGGATCTGCACCGAATTCTTCGCGAAACAGTTCCAGCCATTTGCGGATATCAGCCTTTGAACGCTCAGCCTTGGGCAAGGACGCGCTGGACAGAAAATCGTCGACCAAGTGAGTCGTCAGGTATTCAGCCGGGCTCACGGGCGTACCGCACTGTGAAAACGCATGGAAGAATTCGGACTCTTTGGGGTTCGGGTCGGTCCCTTCCCAAAATTTGGGGCCGCCCCGCCAAGCGTAGAAATGGTAACGAACACCGGACACGACCTTGCGCCGGACACGGTGGACGCCCTTGGGAAGGTTACTTCTGGGCACGGCGCGCTCTCCGCTGTGCGACAAGGCTTGGCCGCGAAGTCGCCTCGCGTTCTGCCGCGCTGATGCCCTGAACAGCATCCAATCGCGCGCGAATGAGCTTCGGGTCATACCACCCGCGCCGCCCGGGCACTGGAGCGATACCAGTCCTGCGGCAGAAGTCATAAAAGGACGCGCTCGGCTCGTTGTAGCCGAAGAGAAGTGCGAGCTCTGGGGTGGGAATCAACTGAATATGGCTTGGGCTCATTTCTCAGCCCTCTCAGCCACGGCTTCTTGCCGCGACATGGCTGCCCGCAAACAAGACACCACCTGCGCGCCCTGTGAGCGCAAGTTCCGCACAGCTTCTTCTTCAAGCCAGGCTTTCACGTCCGCTGGTAGGTTCAGTTTGAATTGGGTTGTCTTCATATTTACACCTCAACAAAAGGACATTAAATGTCCATATCATTGAGGACAAATATTGTCCATCATGGAATCATGAAAGATGAAGCCTTGGTCCAATTCAAACTCTTGCTTCCTGCCGCGCTGAAGAAGCGTCTGGAAACACATGCCACTCTGAACCGGCGCAGCCTGTCGCAGGAAATCGTCGTCGCCCTAGAGGAGAAGTATCCGGCCACAGAACCGGATGCGACATCCGATCCAGCCGCAAGACTGCTCTTCTGGCTTGCCAAACGCATCCGCCGAAGGAACCCGAAGCCTGGCTCTCCTAGGGACAAGCAAGCCGCCCTGTATGAGCGCATTGCGGGCGATATTGCTGAACGCATGAAGGACATCGGCGAAAAACCTTAGTAGGCTACCCACTCATATCCGTGGTTGCCCTCGTGATCTTCCCATTCGACACCGACACCGCGCCGCCAACTTGATGACGAACAGCGTCGCGATGGCAGCACCCAAAGCGGGGCTGCCGCTGGTGTCGTACTTTGCCAGCCGAATTCGCCCTGCGTGCCGTAGGTTCCGAGGCGCATATTGTAACTCTCAGAGCAATCATCGTCGCGGCCACGTTCGCGATGACTATAGTACCGCACATCCCAGACGCGGATTGAGCGCACGAAATCGAATTCTAAGCCACTGATGTCGATATCGGCACCGCCTTCAGCCACCTGAGCCAGAATGACTTCGCCGAGTGCCTGACCATTTCGGTAGCTGGCCTCCCAGATTTTAGGGGCCGTAATTTGCAACGGCGCGGGCTCAGAAACACCCATCGGGCAGCGCCAGATTTGCAACGGCGGCTCAATCGGCCAGGGCGTAATCCTGCGGATAAACACGGCACGGGCATGGGCGCATTCTGCTGACGCGGGCCACCCACCGGCCAGGCAAAGCAGAATGGCGCAGTCCACCTGATAGGCTTTCGCCGCTTGTGGAGCCACGGTTGAAAGCAAAGCCATAGCGACCCCGCCGAGCCAATTCCTGATGAATCTGCACCGCATATCAATTCATGCCTTTTGATTACATTATTGCACTATTGTTACCCTACCGCCACTCTCTGCCTTTACACCATATGCGAGCATGCTCTTTGTGAGGCTCGCGCGCGTTTTGTGGAATATATTCCGTAGAGCGGTTCTTGTGATCTGGCCGAATACAGGCCATGAAATTTCGAGAACGAGTAGGGTTAAATATCCGGAATCTAAGAAATTCCAGAGGATTGAGCCAAGAACAACTAGGCTTAGCTGCGGAAGTCGATCGCAGCTATATCAGCGAGATCGAACTCGCTAGGAATTCAGCATCGCTCGATGTTCTGGAGAGGATCGCAGATGCTCTCGGCGTCGATCCCAAGGAATTGTGTAACGAGAGGGGCTAGTTATGCCCGAACATGAAAGTGTTCGCTTAACGGCCGAAGCCATCGGCCGCATTACGTGTATAAAGACAGGCGAAGAAATCGGCCTGCTGTATCGGTGGGACAATGGCGAGACGCAGGCAGCGATCTATGAGAACGGCTCGATCGAGTTGCCGGACTACCAAAATCAGGTCAGGGAACCAAGCCTTTCCGCAAAGCGCAGCTAACGGCCGGTAGACCCATTTCGACCGATTCTGCGCTTGGCATGAGTGGGTGAGAACCACAGCGCGTTGCTGACATTGGCCGTGGCAAGGACGGCCCATAGCTGCCGTTGACGCAGCGCGCAGAGAACGGCGGCATAGCGCCCATTTTAACCGACAGCTTTGATGTCAAATCGAAGGTTCAAGTTCTGCCCCTGCAAACGATCTCGACGCAATATGCCGTGTCGCTTGCTGTCCCGAAAGCAGAACTGACCGAGAGTTTTAAGTAACAGGGTCGTCTGCCGTCAGACCAGTCGGTTCAATAGCGCCGAAACCTCGATCTCGAACTGTGCCGGTGCACCCTTATCGCCCCTGAGATACGCCTGAAGGTGGAAGCGAAAAAAGCTGTCCAGCACCAGATAAGTAGGTCGAGCCTGCTCCGGTGAGACGCCAGTTCTTGAGAGAAATGTCGCTACAAGTTCTCTCAGACCGTCTTCGATGTCCGCCACGACCTCTTCGAAAGCGGGATCGAACATCGCTTGCGTCCGGATGTCATACCAGAGCCGATGGGTTTCGGCGTCACGTCGGATCGACAGTGATAGGCCTTTGATGAACCGGTCTGCGAGTTGCTCAGGTTCGACATCGGCTTCCAGAATTGATCCCATGTCCGCCACGAACCCCACCTTATAGCGGCGCACGCAATAGGTGATGAGGTCGACCTTGTCTTCGAAATAGTAATGCAGCGTGCCGACCGCGACCCCCGACATTTCGGCGATGTCGCGCAGGCTGGTGCGTGCATAGCCAAGTTGCTTCAACGCTGTAATCGCGTGATCGGCAAGCTCATCCTTCTTGCGCGCCCGCTTCGCGGATTTGGCTTCGGCCTTTTTCGCAAGGCGGGCGATTTTGTCGAGTTTGGTCACGTCCGGCTGGCCTTTGTTTTAACCACGCAAGGCATTGGCGAATATGCGCGGCAATTTCAACCAGCTTGGCTTGTGCTGGAAATGGGTCAACAGCCGGCCAACCACATGCTGCCGCCGATTTGTGACGAACCACGGGGGACGGGGCAGGAGTGTGAACTGACCCGACAACACCCCGCGCGGGAAGGGTCGCCACGGCGCGGTCACGACCACCCGCTCGGGTTTGTCGAACATGAAGGTGTTATGCGCAAAGCCGATCCCGCTCCCCACATCGTCCAGCGTATGACCAGGAAACGCACCCCACGGGCAAGCGGTAGCAAGGAAGGCGAGGCCAGTCCACGCATTCACCGCGATGGTTCCGTAGTGCAAATCGGCGATGATCTCTTCGAAGCGTTTGCGCCCGATCTGCCGAATGGTGCGCGGGTGAATGACGATATTCGCGCCCAAGGTGCCGTGCAGCGTTTCGTTGGCGTATCGGATCGCCTCGATCAGATAGGTTTCGGCGTCCTCTGCCTCGATCTCATGGGTCGACAGAGCAGGGGCGAACACCTCGTTTTGGGTGAACCAGTTCTCCCCTTCGTTCACCGGGGCGAAGATCAGCGCAGGTGCTTCGCCACGGTCGAATGACGTCGCATTCGCCGACTGATCCGCGAAACCGGCCATTCGGTCCGCGGCACCCGGGTAATAGGCCTGACGCGCATCCATGTCGCGCATCACGCCTCGAATCGCATCGATCAACGCGTCTTTCTGACCCCACGACTTCGGCAGCACCAACATCTGACAGGCCACGCAGTTGAAGCCCGAATTGTGGAGCTTTTGGGTCGCCAGGTGCTCGGCCTGAAACTTGATGTCGGCCTCTGACCAGTTCCCCGGCACAACGATGGTCGGACAGACCGCACCCAGTTCAGATGTGATCGGCTTGGTCAACTTCGGCGTGTTTGCGGCCTTGTTCTTGGCCCCTTCCTCGCCCGGACCCCAGACAATCGCATCATGCGAGGCGGCAGCCCCGGTGATATGCACCTCGTCCACCGCGGCGTGATTGCACAGGTAGCTCCCAACCTCGGCCCCGCCTTTCACGATCCGAAGCGCATCGCGCTCGATCAGCGGCTTCAACGCGGCTTCCAGAAACGGCGTTAGATATTCGTTCACGGGGTTCATCTTCAGGATGACCGCTTTATGCGCACCAAAAGCTTTCTCGAACACGTCCAGCGGCGCGATCGAGGCGATGTTGCCCGCGCCCAGCACCAATGACACGCCACCGTCTCGCGCATCCACCGGGGTGTCATAGGCGCACGCTGTATGTGCCGCCAGATTCGCTTCATCTACCTGCGGTTGCATCCAGACATCCGCAGAGACGCCTGACAACAGCAGCCGATCCCAGATCGAATGGGGCAGGACGCGCACGGCCAATTGCCCATTCGCCGTGGTGCGTTTCGACAGATGGTCGAGGAACGCTTTTCCGTTCATACCTGCCAAAGTCTGCATCAACCCGTTACAGGCAGACATGACCGCATAAGGTCCAGAAATCCATTCTTCGCCCGCCAAAGGCGACCCCGCCGGGATCAGCTTTCGCCGCGCCGCGGTCTCGGCCCAGCCTTCGGCGACCTCCAGCAGCCGGTCCTTGATCTCGGCCAGAACCGCGATGCGTTCGGCGTTCGATGTCCGCGCCCAAGCCTCAGCCCCTGACCGCAATGCCTCAAGGTCGCGATCCAGCGCTGAAAAATCAGGTGTAATATCCGTTGCAATCTGGTTCATGGCTCACGCCTCCTCCAAAAGCACGTTGCCATAGGCCTCGCGCAGCTTGTTTTTCAGGACCTTGCCCGTGGCCCCCAGCGGCAGATCGTCGACAAAGATGACCCGATCCGGCACCTGCCATTGCGCGACCTTGCCCTCATAGCTGGCCAGCACGTCCGCCTCGTCCGGGGTTTCGCCTTCGGCAGCCACGGCAACGATCACCGGGCGCTCATCCCACTTCGGATGATGCGCGGCGATGGCGGCGGCATTGGCAATCTTCGGATGTGCGATGGCGATGTTCTCAAGCTCGACGGTCGAAATCCACTCGCCGCCAGACTTGATGATGTCCTTGGACCGATCCCGGATCACCATGTATCCGTCGGCGTCCAGCGTCGCTACATCGCCCGTGTCGAACCACCCATCGGCGGTCAGGGCGGACCCCTCCTGCCCGAAGTAGCTTTCGACAACCCAATTCCCGCGAATTTGCAATTCGCCTTGCGTCTCGCCATCGCGCGGCAACTCGGTGCCGTTTTCGTCCACGATGCGAAGCTCTACGCCCCACGGCGGGCGGCCCTGACCTTCGCGTAACTTGGCCTGCGCGTCCTCGCTCAGCCCGTCATGTTTCTGCAAAAGCTGGTTCAAGGTACCCAAAGGTGACGTCTCGGTCATGCCCCACGCATGGATCAGTTCCACGCCATAGCCATCACGGAAGTCGCGGATCATCGAGGGCGGAAGGGCGGAACCGCCTACCACCGTGCGTTTCATCGAGGTGGGCTTGATCCCGGTTGATTTTAGCGCGGCCAGAAGGCCCATCCAGATCGTCGGCACCCCCAACGACAGCGTGACCTGTTCGGTGTCAATCAACCGTGCGAGGCTTTCGCCATCAAGGTTCGGCCCCGGCATCACCAGCTTGGACCCGACCGAGGCCGCAATATACGGCACACCCCAGGCGTTCACATGAAACATGGGAACGACCGGCATCACCGTGTCCCGCGCCGCGATGTTCAATCCGTCCGGCTGGTTGCCCCCGATGGAATGCAGCACAAGCGACCGATGCGAATACTGCACGCCCTTCGGATTGCCCGTGGTGCCAGAGGTATAACATAGCGCGGCGGGGGCGTTTTCATCCAGATCGGGCCAACCGTCGGCAGGGTCGGCCTTCTCCACGAGCTCGTCGTAGAACAAGAGCCCCTCGACCTGAGCGGCGGCCTCGTCATCGCGCGGACCCATCAGAACGTAATGCTTTACCGTTTTCAGATGCTCGCCCAGTTTCGCCGCGATGGGCAGGAACGTGCGATCCAGAAACAGCACCTCGTCGGCGGCATGGTTGAGGATATAGATCATCTGTTCGGGCGTCAGGCGCGGGTTGATCGTGTGCGTCACACGACCCCCCGCGCCGATCCCGAAATACAGCTCCAGATGCCGCCGGTTGTTCCACGCAATGGTGGCACAGCGCGCACCGCCCGACACGCCCAGATCATCCAGCGCTGCCTTGATCCGCCGCGCATTGGTGCCGACCGCGCCCCACGTGGTGCGGGCCTTGGTCCCGTCCGTCTCGACCGAGACGATCTCGGTGCCTGCATGGTATTTCTCAGCATGTGCAATCAGGGAGCCTGTGGTCAGTGCCTGCGTCATCATTGTGCCGGACATGATGTCCTCCTTCGTTCTGCCGCGTCGCGCGGCGGTCTTCATTCTGCTGCGATTGCGGCGGGCTTGATGCCCCGGATCATGTCGGCGGCGCGTTCCGCGATCATGATCGTGGGCGCATTGGTGTTCCCGCCGATAAGGGTCGGCATGACCGAGGCATCGATCACGCGAAGCCCTTCCATGCCGTGCACCTTCAACTCGGGGTCCACCACTGCCATGTCGTCGACGCCCATCTTACAGGTCCCGACCGGGTGATAGATCGTATCGGCCCGCGATCGAATGTGCTTTTCCCATTCGGCGTCGCTCATCCCGTCCTTGGTGCCGAACAACTCCTTATGGCGGTATTTCTTCATCGCCGGAGCTTGCAGGATTTCGCGCGTCATTTTCGCGCCCTTGATCGTGGTTTCCAAATCGCGCGGATCGGTCAGAAACTGTGGATCGATCCCCGGCGCGGCCATCGGATCACCGCTTTCAAGGAACACTTCGCCACGGGAATAGGGGCGCAGCGCACAGACGTGGCAGGAAAAGCCATAGCCCATGTGCAGCTTGCGCGCATGGTCGTCCACGATGGAGATCACGAAGTGAAGCTGAATGTCAGGTCTGTCCAGCGCGGGATCGGTTTTCAGGAACCCGGCCCCTTCGGCGAACGGCGTCGCGATCATGGAGTTACCATGCTTGCGCCATTTCAGAATGTGCTTCGTCAACCCGATGGTGCCCGCCAACCCGATTCCGAAATTGTCGGTATCCTTCGACTTGTAGGCGAGGATGAAATCCAGGTGATCTTGAAGGTTCTTGCCCACGCCCGGCAATTCGTGAACCATTTCGATCCCATGGCGCTGGATGTCCTCCGCGACGCCGATACCGGACAGTTGCAGGAGCTGTGGCGAGTTGAAGGCGCCCCCGCACAGGAGCACTTCCTTATTGGCCTTCACCTGATGATCCGAGCGCCCCTTGTGATAGGCGACGCCGGTCGCGCGCTTGCCCTCGGTCAGGATCTTGGTCGCATGGGCGCCGGTGATGATGGTGAGGTTCTTGCGGCTCTTCTGGACCGGGTGAAGGTAAGCCGCTGCTGCCGAGCACCGCTCGCCATTGCGCGCCTCGTCATGAAACTGCGTGACCTGATACAGCCCGACGCCCTCGTTGTCGCCCGTGTTGAAGTCTGCCGTTTCGCGGTGCTGGCATTCGGTAGCGGCCTCGACGAAGGCGCGGCTGATCGGACGTGGCGCTTTCTGGTTCGAGACGTGCAGCGGACCGGATGCGCCGTGGAAGTCTCCCGCGCCGTCCTCGTTGTTCTCGGCACGTTTGAAATAGGGGAGGCATTCGTCCCATGACCAGCCATCACACCCCAGGTCGGCCCAACCGTCGTAGTCGGATTTGTGCCCACGGACGTAGAGCATGGCGTTGATCGCGCTTGACCCACCCAATGCTTTGCCGCGTGGTTGATAACCTTTGCGACCATTCAGTCCGGGTTGAGGCGTGGTCTCATAGGCCCAGTTCGAGATCTTCCCATGTCCCGGCAGGATCGCAACCGTGCCGGCGGGCGCGCGGATGAGAATGTGATCACCGTTCCCACCTGCTTCCAAGAGGCACACGGACACCGCGGGATCCTCGGTCAAACGAGCAGCAAGGGTCGATCCCGCAGAACCGCCCCCAACGATAACGTAATCAAAAGCCGACTTATCGGGCATATCAAATCCTCCCTGAACAGAGCCTCCTCGCTCTGTCTCTATGCGAGCACAAAATCTGAACGCTTGTCCAGAAAAATTGTTCAAGAAAAATTTTCGCGAATAAAACTATTTTGAATCAGATGCTTGATGTCGTTCTTCGCCCCTTAGTCGCTCTTCGAAAGGAATGTTGCAGAAACCACGGATTTGCTGCGAGGCGATTCCGAGTGGCAGATTCCACGCCGTTTCGTCGTGGCTATTGGAACGCTTCTTCAGGGTGTTCTTCCAGAGCGCAACGGTAATTCGCCAAAGTCCAAACCCTGCCGCCGCAACCAAGAACTCACATCATGAAATGGTCCGGCCAAAATGCGTCGAACATGCCAAGTATGGCCACTGGCGCCATTTCTTCAGCGACAATTTGATTCGGGGTTTGATGTTCTTGATTAGAAGAATACTCCCGTTTCAAACCAGAGCGAAACCAGCGAACGGCCATAGCGGTCGTTCACGCAATGCGCAGCGAATGACCGCTTCCCGCCCTTGGTGTTTTTCGCTGCGGTCGCAATACTCAGAAAGCGGTTGTTGAGGCTGGCGCGGCGAATTCACACTTTACCCCGCATGGGAGACCTTCGCCGCAGCTTTGTTGAGCGCCAGCTTTCCCTACTCGAGGACCGGTGTCATTTCCTCACGCCGTCCAGAAGCTCCAAAACGCGCGCGTAGTCTTCGGTGAAGTCCCTAACCTGCTCAAAAACCTCCCGTCGCTCCTGATCCAGGCAACGGAAGTACCGCTCGACATCGGTAAAATACGTCTCCGCATCACGCTGCAACAGATCTGCATAGGCCTGCACGTCATGTGCATTGGTCGGCATCCAGGGCGGCACAGGCGGCAGACAACTGCCCGCGATCGAGGCAGAACTCCAGCTCAGAACGATCATAACCGCCAATGTTTGTTTCAAAAGCGCCATATTATCTTGGCTCAGCCACTCCGTTGCAGTAAATTCGTTTCAACGCATGAATGGCGCAAAAACTCAAAATGCACCTATTGATTGCATGATTATAATATTGTATCGGTTCGGTAGTCCATGAGGGACTGCCGGGCTCATGCACAATTCTGCAAGGCTCGATCCTATGAATTTGATGCAAGACGCCCCAAATGTTGTCAGCGAAGAAGGGCTGCGCACACTGCTCGCCGAAGGACATTCGGCGGATGTCGTGTGCCGAGTTACGCCCAAACGTACAGGTGCTCAGTGGTCCGGAGTTTGGACCGTGCATTGCGTCTCGCCAGATGGCGAGACGCGCCGCCTGCTTGTCACCGCGCGCAACAACATGGCTGCTCGGGAATTCAAGACGATCAACGGCTTATCCAGCTTCCTTGCGGGCCTTGGTGTTTCGATCGTCTCAATCCCCATGCTCGAAGGCAAGGTTGCCTCGCACAAGCTGGACGACGCGGGCTAAGCCACTTGCCGTCCTCGCAGCATTCCTTGCTGCACCCGCCTATTCTGAAGGCTTCGTGCTTTCCATGCGGGCCGATGGCCAGCTGGAGACCAAAGCTCCCCAATCAGGTTTTGCTCAAAACTATGTCGACGGGATTGGTGCAAACCCACCAGAGCTGATCGTTTTTGCAGCGCCAGAGCCTGTAGATCCCCCTCCTGCACCCGCCCGCGCAGTTCCCCGACCTGAAATCCTCGCAGCTCTTGAAAGCACGGCGCATCGCTATGGCGGGCACCCGGCTTTGCGCCGCGCCGGTCTGTCGGTGACCGAGTGGCAGGCACTCTTCCAAGCCAATATCGAGATCGAAAGCGCCTATCGCTCGAATGCACGCAGTTCCGCAGGCGCGATTGGCCTCGGACAGCTGATGCCCGCGACGGCCGCGCAGCTTGGTGTTGATCCGCATGATTGGCAGGCCAATCTTGATGGCTCTGCCCGTTACCTTCTCATGATGCTGGCGCAGTTCGGCACGCCTGAGCTTGCGCTTGCCGCCTATAATGCAGGGCCGAACGCGGTCGCGCGCTATGGCGGCATCCCTCCCTACCGAGAAACCCAAAATCACGTGCGCCGCGTCATGGCCGTGCGCGATCGACTGACTGGAGCCTCCTGATGAAAATTCAATTCCGCACGATCCTGTCGCTGGCTCTGGCCAGTTTGATGATTGCCAACCCCGCGCTCGCGCAAAGTATCGACCTCTCACCGGTGCAGAACCTTCTCCAAGGCATCGTCGACACGATCACCGGCCCCTTGGGTATTGTCATCGGCACGCTGGCATTGATCGGTGTGTTCCTGTCCTGGCTCTTCGGAATCCTCGACTTCCGCCAAGCCCTCTGGGTGCTGGTCGCTATCGCAGGCATCGCAGCTGCGCCGACCATCGTGACCGCCATCTGGGGCGCGTAAATCTGAAATGGTAACGCAAACCCGCCTCTTCCTGGGCCTGATCCGGCCGCCAAAGCTCATCGGCTTGCCGATCATGTATGCCATGGTTTGGCTGTTCGGGTTTGTGTTGCTGTTTCTCTGGGTTCAGAGCTGGCCGGTAATCATAATCGCCGCTCTGACCTATCCTGCGCTGTGGAAAGCGGCCGATTGGGATCCGGCCTTTCTTGAGGTGATGGTCACCGCCCTGCAGGAAACGCCGCCCACCCCGAACCGCAAGATCCATTCAGGGGACAGCTATGCTCCGTGATCCTTCGGCTGATCTTGCCATGCTGCCGGACTGGGCGCGCAAAGAGCGCCCGATGGCCAGCATGCTGCCCTATGTCAGCCTGGTGAATGATGTGACAATCCGCACGCGCGGCAATGCGCTGTTCCAGTGCATCCGCCTCGATGGCGTCAACAGTATGACCATCGATGACGCGCATCTGGAGAAGATCCGCGCGCTCTTCGCGGCGATCATCGCGCAGATAGGGCCGGAGTACAGTTTCTACGTTCACAAGGTCTCAAAAGCGATCGAGACTGCTTTGCCACCGGTTCGAGAGGAAGGGTTTGCGCAAGAGTTGGATACCCGCTGGCAAACGGCCATGGCGCGGGCCGGTCTGCGGGACAAGACGCTTACGCTTACGGTACTGAAACGTCCTCCCCTCAACGCACGGCTGCGCCTGAAGCGCTCAGCCTCAATCGCACACCTGAAAGACCAGACTACCAAGCAGTTGCGCAAGCTCGAGGAAGTCGTTGGGTTTCTGCTCTCGTCTTTTGCAGAAATGAACCCACGTTTGCTTGGGGCCGAAAATGGCGAACTGCTGGGTTTCCTCGGCGCGCTCAACATCGGCCAGGAACGACCGCTCTTCGCGAAATCCCGCTTTGGCATCATTGCCGAGGATGTAGCCAACACCCGCGTCACGTTTCAGGGGCGAGGCTTTTTGCTCGACGATGGGACGGCGGGCAAGCGGTTTGGTACGAGCTTTGCGATCAAGACCTATCCGGCCAAAACCAGCTGCACCATGTTCGATGAGCTAAACCTGCCGGTCGACATGGTCGTCACGCATTCCTTCACGCCGATCAACAGCAACATCATGGCCAGCCGGATCAAGCGCCAACAGCGCTTGATGAAGGCCAGTGATGATGGCGCGATTTCTCTTGCTGAAGAACTGGTCGACGCACTGGACGATCTGGAGTCGAAGCGCCTCAGCTTTGGCGATCATCACATGACGGTTACGGTTTTCGCCGAGACCGAAGAAAAGCTGGAAACCATCGCCGCCGAGGTGCGCAACATTGCCGCCAGTGAAGGCGTCAATCTGGTGAATGAGAGCTTTGCCGCGCGCACCCACTATTTTGCGCAGCATCCGGGCAATGGGCAGATGCGCAGCCGCAAGGCCGCCATCACAAATACGAACTTTGCCGACCTCGCAGCACTGCATCGCGGTCAACTGGGCAAATCCGGACACAAAGTGCCTTGGGGCAAGCCGATTACCCTCTTCCCGACGCCTGAACGCTCGGGCTTCCTGTTCAACTATCATGAGACGGGTCAGCCGGACAAAGAGCCAACCGGTGGACATACTTTGATCCTCGGCCGCCCTGGCTCCGGCAAGTCGGTATTGTCAGCCTTCCTCATGACCCAAGCCCGGCGCTGCGACGCGCGCGTCTTTGTCTTCGATTATCGCGCGGGCATGGAAATGGCGGTGCGCGCCAATCGCGGGCGTTACAGCGCAATCAAGGCGGGTGAAGCCACCGGTCTCAACCCCCTGCGCACGGAAATCGATGGCCGCGGTCAAGCCTGGCTCTCCGATTGGCTGGCCACGCTGCTTCATCGCGCCGACAAACCCCTGAGCCCGGTTCAAATCAACCGCATCCAAGAAGTCGTGCGACAGAACGCCGGGGCGAGCGATGCCGCTCTTCGCAATTGGCAGGATCTGGCCTCGCTCTTTGTCGCTGGGGCTGATGAAGGGGATTTGTTTGAGCGGATTCAGGAGTGGACGGCGGATGGCCGCTACGGCTGGATCTTCGGGCAAAGCGCGGAGGATTCCTTCTCGCTCGATGGTGATGTCGTCGGGTTCGACCTGACCGGCATTCTCGACAGCGAAAGCGAGAAAGAACGCATGGCGGTCCTGTCCTACCTGTTTCGGCGGGTGGAGCGTGTGATCGAGGATCGCAAACCGACATTGATCATCATCGATGAGGCTTGGAAGGCGCTCGACAACCCGTATTTTGCCGACCGGCTCAGTAACTGGCTGGTCACGGCGCGCAAACAGAACGCGGTCGTCGTGATGATGACCCAATACGCAAGCCAGCTTGAAAAGACCCGCACCGGCAAAACGATTGTGGAGGCTGTGCCAACGCAGCTCCTGCTTCCCAACATACGCGCCTCGGCCAGTGATTACGCCATGTTGGGCCTTTCTGAAAAGGAGCTCAGCGTTCTGCTCGGCACGGGCAGCAACTCCCGTCTGGCGCTGGTGCGCGATGATCAGGGCTCGGTGGTGATCGACGCCGATCTAAGCGCGCTTGGCCCTTACCTCACGATCCTTGGCGGCATGGAAAAAGGCGAAGCGCTGGTTGGCGCGGATTATCGCCAGAACCCCGATTTTTGGAGACAAATTGATGCTTAAACTTTGTGTGCTGACCCTCACCCTTTTGACCCTGACGGCCTGCGCGGAATATCGGCCGTCCGAAGCTGACTGCTTCAACTCTTTCGCCGAGGTCAGCCGCAGCAACTGCAATTTCGAGCTGCTCGGGCCGATTGGTTCGCTGCATGAATAGCCTCCGCCCGCATATCCTTGCCGGTCTGGTTTGGCTCAACGCGCCAATGGCCTTTGCCCAAGGTGTGCCGACCTTTGATGCGGGCATGTTCTTGCAGCGCGAGCGCGTGTTGCAGCAGGGCGAGCAGGATCTGGCGCTGCAACGGGACCGGCTGTCCAAAGAAGAAGACCTTGAAGAGCTCGAACAAGAACAACTCCAAGCGCTAGAAGACATCCTCGATGCGGCGACGCTTGCCAGCGGGAACTCAGGCGCACTGGTCGCAAGCCTGGAAGCTGGTTCATCGCCTGAAAGCGCCGCAGACACGCTCTATGGTTCGATCGACCCGAACCCAGGCGCGGGGCAGATGTTCGGCGATGCGTCCGGCTCGATCGAAGAGCTCATCATTCGTGCCGCGCAAGAAACGCACCACATGTCTGGCGTGCGCGCGGCGGGCCTGTCCCCGAAGCAATGGCGTTGCCTCCTGCAGGCGCTGATCTGGCAAGAAAGCCGCTTTACTGTTGGCGCGCGCTCCCCTGTTGGTGCGTTTGGCCTCACCCAGATCATGCCGGGCACCGCGCAGGATCTCGGGATCTATCCCGCCTATTATGAAAACCCCTATCTCCAAGTCACCGGCGGCGCGCGCTATCTCGCGCAGATGCTGGCCGTGTTTGACGGCAACATCATTCACGGGCTCGCAGCCTACAATGCCGGTCCCGGCAATGTGCAACGCTATGGCGGCGTACCGCCCTTTGCCGAGACCCAGCACTACGTCTCCAGCATCCCCGAGCGCTACAATCTCTACCTTGCCCGCGTCGGTGGCGTTGATGCACTCGGCACGATTGATCCGGTTTTACTCGCTAACTCCACTATGAGCCTGACCTCTTTTGGGGCGGGGGTTTATGGCGATTATTCCCTGGTCTCGGTGCAAGTTGCCGCGCTTCGGGTGCAGGACATCATCACCCGCATTGGCGCGACAGATGACATTCACGCGGCCACGTCGCTCAACACCTATGCGCGGGCCGAACTCGCTCGCCTGATCGCCATCCGCACGCGCCTCAAGGCCGCCCATACCCGCCCGCTTAGCGCCGCAGAGCTGGCCATGGCCGCCGCGCAAGCCCGTGAACAAGACTTCATGCACTTTGATCTGGAGGCTCTCCGATGATCCGTTTTCTTTCTACTGTTGCCACCTGCGCGTTTCTGGTTGCCTCACCCGTAGCTGCTCAAGGTGTGCCGACGGTCGACACGCGCAACATCGCCCAGGAAATTCGCCAGCTGCAGCAGATGCTGGAGGATTTCGGGATCCAGACCGACCAGCTTGACACGCTTCTCGAACAGCTCGACCTGGTGCAGCAGCAACTGGACACGCTCAATGAAACTTACGCCGCCCTGACCGGCGCGACAGACATCATCGAGATGGCCATGGGTGGTGATCTCGACGGGCTTCTCGATCAGGAATTCGGCGATCTTCTTGGCACCATACGGCAAATCCAAAGCGGTGACTTCAGTGGCCTGATCGGCAATGCGGCCCCTCAGATGGAAGGCCGCATGACGCAAGCCCTCGAGGACGCAGGATTTGACCAAGACAGCCTGTCCGACATGGCCAATAGCGGCAATCCGGGCGCGGAACGCATCGCAAGTCAGGCAGGCACTGGGGCTGTTATGTCTGCGGCGGCGGAGAACAGCTATGACGAGGCCGCGCAGTCCCTCGAGCGGGTCGAGCAGCTTGTGTCGCTGATCCCCGATATGGCGACGCTGAAGGAAGCCGTGGACCACAACACCCGCGTCACGGCCGAGCTAGCCATTGCCATGACGCGCATGTGGGAGCTCGAAGCCATTCAGACAGTCGGCGCGGGCCAATCCGGAGTGGTCGATGCCGCGACGCTGGCCGAAGAGCGCCGCTACATGGACTTCACCTTGCCCGACCTGCGCGCGGACTGACCCCATGAACAGTGAGGCAGAAGTCATCGAAGAAGAGCTCGTCTACGGCGCACGACAACGCGAGCTTATGTGGCAGAAACTGGGGCTGACAGGCATGGCGTTTGGCGTGGCAGGTTGCCTCGCCGCTGCCCTTGTCGCCCTGTTCGACGTGGACCCGCCGCCCATGATCGTGCCCTTTGATTCTGAGACCGGCATGGCCCTCCCCAATGCCATGGTTGAAGCGGTCTCACTCACGGAACGCCCCGCTATCATCGAGGCACAGGTCTACCGCTATGTCATGGATCGAGAGACGTACAATCAGCTCGACAATGATGTGCGTGTGCGGCGGGTCCTGGACCAGTCGGACGGCGCAGCCGCTGCAGGGCTGCGCGCGCTTTGGACCAGCGGCCATGAGGCCTATCCGCCCGACAGCTACGGCACAGATGCCCGCCTTGAAGTCGAGGTTCTGTCGATCACCCATGTCAGCGCCAATCGTGCCCAGGTACGCCTGCGCAAGCGGCTAAATTCGCCGCGCGGCAGTCAAAACGGGCTCTTCACCGCAACGCTGATGTTTGAGTTTCGGCCCGAGAATAGCCGGTCGATCGACGATGTCTGGCAGAACCCTTTCGGCTTCACAGTCACCGAATACGCGATCCGCTCGGATCGTCTGGAGTAACCCATGCGCCACCTGTTCCTGATCCTCGCCTTCCTAATTCCGCATGCTGGCACCGCCTATGCAGAGACCCAGCCGCGCCAAGGCCCCTATGATGCCCGCGTCCGGCTCGCCACCTATCACGATGGGCAGGTCTACCGCATCCGCACCAGCCTGACCCATGTGACCAGCATCGAGTTTGGCCAAGGCGAGACCATCCGCTCGATCATTGCTGGCGATACCGAAGGCTTCCTTTTGGACGGCGTGCCCGGCGGTCAGGCCTTCGCGATCAAGCCCGTCACGCGCGGCGCGCACACCAATATCACCGTCTACACCAACCGGCGCAGCTATTATTTCAACGTGACCGAGGCGAGCTCGCCGACCTTCTATGTCATCCGCTTCACCTATCCCGAGGCGGCCCCTCAGCAGTCTCGAGTTGCCGCAAGTCAGCCCGCAAACCATGCTTATGGCGTTAGCGCGCGATCCGAGATCACCCCACGAGAAATCTGGGACGACGGCACCTTCACCTATTTCCGCTTTGCCGCAAACGCGCCGCTGCCCGCGATCTTTCGCTGGTCCGGCGGCAATGAGCGCAGCGTGAATGCGCTCGCCCGGCCAGACGGCGTGATCCGCGTATCGGGTGTCAGCGATCGATGGGTTCTCAGGCTCGACGACGACGAGATCTGCGTTCAAGAGATGAGCGAGGCAAATCACGATGAGTGAGACAACTGAGCTGAAGAAGCGCCTCGAAGCGCTTGAAGGCAAACCACAAAACCGCAAGGCACGTCCGTCTGTTGTCGCTATCGCCCTAGGCACTGGGGCAATCATGGCCCTTGGTGGTCTCTTGCTGTTTTTCTCTGGCGGCTCTGAACCCGACAGCTTGGAAACCGCCTTACCGGATGAATTCCAAGCGGCCGGTCCGGGGTTTGGAGACCTTGAGCCAACCCCTTCACCGATTGACACATCGCCACCTCCAACCGAGTCAGAACCAAACAGCGAGACAGAAGAGCTGCGCGCGCAAATGGACGCTATGCGGGCCGAACTTGAAGCACTGCGCAACGCGCCAGCACCTGAGGCTCCGACCGTCGACATCCAGGCATTGAATACCTTGGGTGCAGAGATCGATGCCCTGCGTAGCGAGGCAGCAGCAACGCAAGCCGCCTTGCGCGAAGAGCTGGAAGAACGTGCTCGGCAAATCCAACGCCTGCAGAACGATCTGGAACTCGCGCGCCTTGAAACACCGCGCACACCAGCACCGACCGGCCCCACGGCCGAGGAGCTGCGCCTTCAAGAGCTCGAGCGGCGGCGGCAAGCCGAACTTGAGGAGCTGCAAGCCCGTATCGCCAGCCCGATCATCGCATTCGGTGGCACTGGAAACGGCAATAATGATACTGCCGCCGAGCAGCGTCGACTTGATGGCGACACAGACTTTGTCCGTAATGGCGCTGAACCTGCCGAGGTGACACAGGCCCAGTTGATCGTGAACCCGTCAAACACGGTTGTTCAGGGCACGATGATCCAGGCCGTTCTGGAGACAGCAATCGATAGCTCGCTCGCTGGCCTGGTCCGCGCGATGGTGTCTGAAGATGTCCATGCTTACGACGGCTCGCGGATCCTGATCCCGCGCGGGGCGCGGTTGATCGGGCGGTATCAATCTGGCCTCGACATCGCACAGCAACGCGTGACGATTGCCTGGGACCGGATCATTCTCCCCAGCAACCAGACCGTTGAAATCAGCGCCTTTGGTGGCGACGAACTGGGTCGCTCCGGCACGACCGGTTTCGTCGACAGCCGCTTTGGCACGCGGTTCGGGTCAGCTGCACTGATATCGCTGATCGGAGCCTTGCCCGCCGTGGCAGCCCAGAACACCGAAGATGAGATCACCTCTGATGTTCTGGAAGGCATTGGCGAAGACCTGCAAGACAGCGCGCAAAGCGTGATCGGCGAATACCTCTCCGTCTCGCCCGTGATCTATGTCGATCAAGGTGCCCGTGTCACCGTGATGGTCGATCGCGATCTAGAGATTTTCTGATCATGGCGGCCAGCTATCTGCAAAGCTCAATGGACAAGATCCCCGAGGCGCGTGATCCGAAGCTGATCGAGCTTTGCATCAACCCCGACGGCACGCTGTGGGCCGAGTTTCAGGGGGATCACTTTATGCGGCGCGTCAGTCGACAGCTCTCGCCCAACGAGATCAAGGACTTGGGCAATCAGATTGCGTCAGCCGCGAACACCACGCTCAGCCGAACCAAACCGATCGTATCGGTCAGCATCACCTACCGTGACCGCCCAATCCGCGCGCAAGTCATTCAGCCCCCCGCTGTCGATGGCGGCTATGCGATTTCTTTGCGGTTCTTCGCCGACCTTCCATTGGAACAGATCAAACTGTCCTACCTGTTCGGAAAAGAGCGCAGCAACGAGGGTGCAAGACACAAGCGCAATGCCGAGTTGCGCGATGTCGTGGCCACAGGCGACATCGACGCCGCGATCAAATTTTGCGTCACGCACAAGCTCAACATGATCGTGTCCGGCGGCACCTCAACGGGCAAGACCATCACGGCGCGCAAGATCCTCTCCTTCGTACCCGCCGACGAGCGTATCATCACCATTGAAGAGGCCGCTGAACTGCGACCGAAGCAACCCAATGTCGTCACGCTGATGTCTGACCGGGACGAAGCCACGCGCAGCGCGGATGTCCTGCTGACCTCTACCCTCCGCATGCGGCCAGACCGCATCGTCTTGGGCGAAGTACGCGGCAAGGAGGCGATGACCTTCCTCGAGGCCATCAACACCGGGCATGGTGGCTCGCTGACCACGCTGCATGCTGAAACGCCGCAACTGGCGGTCCAGCGCCTCGCCATCGCCGCCCTGAAAACCGACGTGCCCATGACCTACCAGGACATGAGCGACTACATCACTCGTTCGATCGATGTGATCATTCAAGCCGGTCGCCATGAAGGTGCGCGCGGTATTACCGAATTCTACCTGCCGATTGATCCGGCCCATTCGAAGGAAACAGCCCATGTTTGAATACAAGATTGAACAGATCAACACCGCCAAAACCAAGCCACCGAAGATCGAAGCGCAGCTGAGCGCCCTTGGTCAGGACGGCTGGGAGCTGGTCTCCGTCGTGCCAGATTTCGACGGCGAGCATATCCTGAAGGCCTTTCTGAAGCGCGACATCTGGCGTGTTAACCCTACCGAGAAAGCATAGGAGCACCCAATGGGCGTCGTCACCTGGATGGTCGAGACAACCGACAACTTTCTGGAAGACGCGGCCCAAACCACCTTTGGCAACGTCGCCAGTCAGCTTGGCGGCGTCATTGCCGTGGCCTCGACGCTCGCCGTGATCGGCGTCTTTATCAACGTGGTGTTTCAGTACAAATCCATGGATGGGCGGACTGCCTTCTGGTTCACCCTCAAGCTTATGCTGATCTCCATCTTTGCGATGAACTGGGTCCAATTCAACGCGGTGGCGAGCGCCCTGATTGATGGCCTAGACCAACTTGCGGGCGGCATGGTGGCGGGGCTTGGCGGCGGCGCAGGTGCATCCTACTTTGCCGAGGCCTTTGACGATCTTATCGAAGAATTTGGCGACTACCTGAACGCGGCCGGTGACAACATGCATTGGATGGCCGGTGCCCTCATCGGTGCGATTGGCGCATTCCTCCTGGGCGTCATCGGCGCGCTCTGCGGCCTTGTCCTGATCTTCGCCAAGATCATGCTGGCCTTCATGATCGGCATCGCCCCCATCATGATCGCACTTTCGCTTTTTGATGTCAGCAAGGACTATTTCCACCGCTGGCTGTCCAGCACGGTATCCTATGCGCTCTACCCCCTCGTGATCGCAGGGGTGTTCTCCACGGTCGTCGGCATGTCACGCTCGCTAATGACCGAACTCGGAGATCCCTCTGGCGCAAGCAACATCGGCGCACTAGTGCCCTTCTTCATGATGATGTTCCTCGCAGGCGGCATGATCATCGCCACCCCGCTTATCGTGCGCTCAATCTCAGGCAACTTCATGATGGCAGGACCACCGAGCATTCCCGGCCCAGGCGGGTTCGCAAAGGGCTTGATTGGCACCAAAGGGTCACGGGCGCGGGCGCGGTTTGGGACGAGGTCGAATGCTGAGATCGCCGGGGCTGGAATACGGCAAGCGGGTGGTGCGACTGTTTCGATAGTTCAGAGGGTGGCTGAACGGGCCAAGCGGCTGGGGTGAGATCGGCCCTCATCGGACCTTCGCACTACCTTCTCGATGCTGCGGTCGCAGCCCGCATTGCCGCCATTCGCTGCGCGCTCGAAATCTGGCGATGGTCGAATTCATACACCCGGACAAAGTTGCATTCGCCATTTGGGGGAGCACCAGTTTCTAAGCTTCGGTTGACTAAAACTTCTGACCGGTGTGTCTCTCACAACTACCAGTCGCCCAATACACAACTCCGTTTGTATCATCTCGCCCAGAGTATGAAAATTCCCCCGAAATTCTACTAATTGAAAGCGATGCCTCGACTACGCTCCCCCTGCATCTGACATCGATTCGATTATCTGAAACGTCAAATGCATAATCCCGACTACATCCATGAATGTTCCTAGACCCGACTACAGTCGAACCACTAAGTTCAATTTCTATATTGTAAAATGGAAATTCACTTGTTGAAGAACGGCCATTCATAGCTCTAGCCTCGTACTCTACAGCATCACAAGAAATTTGCGTGATGTCTTGTGACGTTGCCGAGCTCCCAATAATTGCAAGTGATAAGGATAGGGCGCTAATTTTCATGGTTTTGTTCTTTCCCAAGTTTTCAAGTCTTGATAAGATTTATGCGGCCTTCTAATCGCAAGCCACATAGTATTTGGACCCTATGCACGTTGTGGTGCGCCGCTCCGCCTCAGCTATTTCGGCAGCAGTCATCCGGCCTGCGATGCTATCTCGGTTCCTGCGCGCATCCGTATTTCCGTTCGTCGCAGCAATATTTGCCCACATAAAAGCAGTGACGTAGTCCTGCGTCACGCCTTGGCCGGTTGCGTACATGCCGCCAAGACTATTTTGTGCAAGCGCATCACCCTGCTCTGCGGCCAAGCGATACCAGCGTGCCGCCTCGGCATAGTCCTGTGCCACGCCTAAGCCCTTGTCATACTTGACGCCGAGGTTGTTCTGCGCGGATGCTTCGCCTTGCTCGACGGCCAAGCGATACCACCTTACAGCTTCGGTATAGTCCTGTGCCACTCCCCAGCCGTTGTCGTACATGATTCCGAGGCTAGCCTGCCCCTGCCCGTAGTTCTGCTCTGCGGCAAGATGGTACAACCTCAACGCTTCGTTATAGTCCTGCGCCACGCCTAAGCCTTGGCGGTACATATGGCCGAGACGGGTTTGTGCCAGGGCATGCCCCTGCTCTGCGGCGAGGCTATACCACCTCACAGCTTCGGCATCATTTTGTGTCACGCCTTGGCCTTGGTCATACAACTGGCCGAGACTGGTTTGCCCTGTGGCATGTCCTTGCTCCGCTGACATACGATACCAGCGCGCCGCCTCGGCATAATCTTGCGCTACGCCGTGACCGGTTGCGTACATCCAGCCGAGATTGAATTGTCCTGCAGCATTGCCTTGTCCTGCTGAGAGACGATACCAGCGCATCGCCTCGGCGGCGTCATACGTTACGCCGTCGCCAAACTCATACATCTCACCAATTTTGTTTTGCGCCTCGGCATCCCCTTCTCTGGCCAATGGCTCCCATTCTCGCAGTGCTTCGGCATAATCGCCTTGGTCGTAGGCGACTAACCCTGCCTCAAAGTTTTGGGCGGTGCAGGGCATCGGCCCCAAGGCTAGCGTCAGTGCAATAGCAAATGTTTTCATGAATACATCCGTTGGTCTGAGTTTATCACGGCCACCAGTGGCCTAATCGCAATCCTGACAATTAGAGGAAAGCCCTGTGCTTGAACTTTGGCCACATCAAGAAAGTAAATCGTTTTATTTGCGGCACGGTTGAAATCGGTGACGAATAGCCCGACGGGATTAATTCAACGCTTTAATTAAAGTTAAGATTGGCTTAAGGTCAGAGCTCACTGCCGCCATTAGATCGTCTGCAGCATTCGTGGATTAGACCTCTCTTTGAACGGCGGCTTTCCCCAGATTGCGCCAGAGCTCTCGCACTTGCAGCGAATGACTGGTTTTCGCCCTTCATCCCCGAGCTGCCTCCTCCATAAATCTCTCCACCCGTTCAGCTCCTGCTTGATACTCATTCAAACTAGGCTTTTCGCCCGGTGCCGCCCCCCGTTCTTCGTTGGCCAAACCGTCAATCTCATCGCGCCGTTTCCCACCACCTTTAGAGCCGTCACCTGAAACCGCTCGCGGCACCTCAAGCGCCCCAATCTTCGCCTCCAGAGCTTTGATCTGACCTTGCAAGCCACGCATCTGGTCCCCCGCTGTGGGATATGGCAGATCGCCGGTCTGTTTGTCGAAAATCTGTTTGAAGAACCGATCTTCGTAGTATTTGATCCGCTTGGCCCGCACGGGCATTTGCGCGTCTACCACTAGAACGATGTCATCAAGATCCATGCGCCGCGCCTCGTCCTCTGGCAGCAAGGCGGTTTCTTCGGTCCGTTCAGACATACTGCGCCCGGCGAAGGGGTTTCGGCCGACCGATCGCGAGCGGGTCACAACGCGCTTGGTTGTTTTGCCGACGGCTTTGCTGAGCTCTTCGATGGTCTTTGCATCTGACGGGGTCAGATAGAGCTTGATACCCGCGTTGCCCTGCAAGGCACGCCGGGCATTTTCGCCGTAGATTTCATCTAGCGCCGGGATCGTCTGTGTGACGATCGCGAGGTTCGCCCGGTATGATCGCAGTGTTTCAATGCTGTCCAGAACGATGGGCATTTTGCCCAGACGGTTGAACTCGTCGAGCATGATCATCACCGGCCAGGGCTCGTCCTTGCCAGGTTCATGGTCCTGCAGCGATGCCAGCAAGTCCGAGAAGAACAAGCGGATCAGTGGCGCGAGGGGTTTCACCATCAGCGGCTCGACCACGAGATAGACAGAAAACGGCGTCTTTCGGATGTCGCGGAAATCGAAGTCTGACGTTGCGGTTGCGCGGTCGATCGCGGGGTTTGACCACTGCTTGAGGCCCGAGGTCATGAGAAGCGACAGATAGGAGGTCAGGGTATCGTTGTTAGTCGAAGCCATGCGCATGAAAATCAGCTTGGCAGCTGGATTGACCACTTCATCGGCGCGGCGGCGATATTCCTTCTGCTTGTCTCCGCCTGAAGCCGTGATCCGGTAGATTTCGCCCAAGGTCGGCCGCTTTCGCTCGAACGCCAAAAGTCCTGCCGCCACGAACAGATCGATACCACCATCGAGAAGCCCTTGGACCCGGTCGCTATCAGCTTGCAAGAACAGCGATGCTAGAAGCTGCAGCTCCATCTGCTGGCGATCGACGTTGTCCAGCGCCGATATGCGCAACAAAGGATTGTAGCGGTGCGAGCGCCCATCTTTCCAATCCGTGGGCGCGAACCTAAAGACTTTGTCGCCTTGCGATGCCCTGTGCCGCGCCGTCGTCTCGAAGTTCTCGCCCTTCACGTCCAGCACCACCGCGCTGCCCTGATAGGTCAGAAGGTTTGGGATAACAAAACCCGTCGTTTTACCGCGCCCGGTGGGGGCAACGATCAAGGCATGGGGGAATACCTTAGACATGACAAAGGGTTTGCGGCTCTTGGGCTTACCCATTTTGCCGAGGACAAACCCGTGGCCGGGCTTGCCAAAAAAGCCGTTCCGCTTCATCTCGGACATATGCTGCCAGTGGGTTTCACCGAACTTGGTCAGTGCGTCGTTCATCAACACAGCGCTGAGCAAAACACCCGCGCAAGTGCTGATGCCCACGATCAAGTGAACGATCTGCATATTGTCGGGATGGGTCATTCGGAGAACCCCATAGCTGCGTGCCAACATCAGGAAATCGATATCCGCCCCGACCCCGAACCAGCGGAACGTCAGAAAGGCCGATGCTAGAACATAGCCCAGCACCGCGCCCAGAAGAGCAAAGCTCATGACGCCGAGTGCGATCTGCGCCTTACCCATGCGTCACACCCTTTTCGCCATCGCCATCGACGTGCCGCTCGCGTTGAACATCAATTTCTTCATTGGCGATTTCGTCGAGGACATGCTCCATCGCCACACTGTTCGCCAGGGTGGCATCGCTCTGCAGATAGGCCTTAGCCGCATAGAGCCGGTCCAAGCGGTCTTCGATATGTTCCTCGAGCGTGGTCTCGTCGCCAATCGCCAAGTCCGGGGCACCCTCTTCACCGACCAGTTTCTCCAGCTCAGCGCGGAAGGTCTCGCGTTCCAGATCGCTGCGGAATGGATCTGCGGTTGGGTCGTCCCTCATGCGGTTCAGGATGTCAGCGGTGGTCGGCGGCAGCTGGTCGATGATGGCTTCCTGCCGGTCGACATCTACCACCCCGCTGTCTTTGAGAACCTGCGTCTCGGCCAACACGCGGCCCAGATCACTGTGCACCTGGTCGAGACGGTCGATTGCTTTCTCGAGCTCATCGGCGCGTGACAGGTCAAAGCCGTCCTTCTCGGCAATCGCCTTCAAGTCCTGTCCAAGCCATTGCCGCTCTAACGCGGCATTGCCTGCGCCGATTTCGACGCGGCGCGTCACCTCTTGTGCGTTAATCCCGGTGCCTTTCAAAGCCTGCTCAAGACGTTCGGCGAGCGCTGGCTCCTGCAAAGCGCCTTGGGCCTCGGCCCGTATATTCGCAGCGGAATAGATCCCACTTTTGGACGCATCTTCGAGCAAGGTATGGGATTGCGTTCCCATTGGGCTGAGATGCGACAAAGAGCGATAGATGTCGTTCAGCTCATGCTCGAGCGCCGCACGCCGCTCCACCGGGGCGTCAGCGACAATGCGTTCGGCTTGGTTGATCTTGTCGTGAAAGGCATCCACGACCTCATCAAATGAATGCTGTTCTTCGGCCATGCCATATACCTTTCCATCTGCTTCAATCGGTTTGCCCTGCGCCAAAAGCGTCGCGGCCTTGTCCAATGCTGCTGCAATGTCATGCTGGTTCTCGCGCGAGGCCTCGGCAGCCAAGCCGCGATAAAGCCGCGCGTTCTGCGCCACCTCAGCCAAGGCACGATCAAGCTCTGGCCCCACGCGCTCACGCTCGGCCAACTTCTGGCCCGTGGCTTCCGCGCGACGCTGTTCTACATCGCCTAGGCTCTTCGTCGTGATCCCACGCTCGAGTTTTCGCGTCGCCTCAAGCCGCAGCCCATAGCGGTCCGACACCTGCACCATCGCCTCGCGAAAACCGTCGTAGTTGAAGTGGTGGCCTTCCTTCAGAAAGAAAAACTCCCCATCTTTGCTGCGCCGGTTCAGAACGATGTGGGCGTGCGGGTGGTCCCGGTCCTCATGCACGGCGGCGATGTAGTCAAAGTGGCTGCCTACGCCCTGAAAGAAGCGCTCGCAAATCTCGCGCGTGATCTCGGCGACATCTTCGCCGCGCGTGCCAATCGGAAAGGCCATCAAGAGATGTGAGGTGTGCCCCAGTTTGGGATGGAACCCCTCATTCCACTGCGCTGAAAACCGGCGCGTGACCTGCTCGATCTCTTTGGCTGACAGAACGCTTTGGCCGTCATAGGTGCCACGGCTGTCGATGATGAAGCTCGACTTTGTGGTCAGGTATTCCAGCTGGTTGCGCAGCTGCGTTTTGTTGTGTGTGCCGCCATCGCGAATGGCTTTGAAGATCGCGGGCGAATGCCCCATGGCGGCACGCGCCATCTGCTTTGCGCGGGCGCGCGGGACGCTGCCGCGAATGCGGCTCCAGTCGCGATCGAAGAAGGCCTCCTGCGCGGCGACAACTGCACTATTCCGGGCCATCGGCAATGCCTCCCAGAACGCGGGCAACCTCGCCAGACAGCGCGCTTCGGCGGCGCTGCGCCATGTCCTGAACTTGGTCCGCGATGTCGAAGATCAGCCCGGCCAAAGCGCGGACCTGAGCATGGGCGGAATTCCCATAAGGCGGCGTCTTGCCCTGGCGCTTTGCCTCATTCAGGCGCTGTGCAATCTGGTTGATGTTGTTGCCGGTGCGATTGAGAGAGGCCGAGAGCCCCTGCATCTGATTGGCCAGTTCATCGTCGGGAACAAAGAGATCGTTTGACGCATGGATCAACCGCCGCAGCCCCTCGGCGCGGCTGTTGATATCATGCCGCGCCAGCACCGCATCGAAGCCCGCAAGCTCCCTAGGCGTCAGCCGGACATTCACCAACTCGGAGCGCACGCGCGCATCCAACTTGCGGCTTTGATCGGCTTTCAACGTGTAGAAGATGCTGCGGGTCGTGACGCCGAATTCACGGGCCAGATCCTCGATCGGGACCCCTCCGGCACGCTTGCGCACGATGGCAAAACGCTGGTTCTGCGTCAGTCGCTTGTGCCGTGGTGCGTGCGGTCGGCCCATGTGAAGTAATCACCCCTATTTCTTGCCAGCTTCATACAGGCAGCCCCGTTATGGCATTTCGCCATAATTGATTCAATATTATAATATTGCATCAACTGCCTGTATTCCGCTTGGAGCAGCCATCGGCTGCGACCGCCGGGCAAAGCCCGGCCCCATGCGCAAGGCATGGCACCACTAGTCGTGGTTCCACGCCTCAGCATCGCCAAGCAATTGCAAAGCTATTGCGCGGGCCGCGCCTTCGGCGCTGGTATAGGTTTGATGGTCGGGCAGCTTGTGCAGATCAAAAGGGCTGTTGCGGGTCTATACAAGCCTTGCGAAGGCTGGACCGTTCAACTTGCTCCCACGCTCAAGAGAAATTGCATCCAAAAAATGCAGAAATAAAATCAAATATTCACTCCAAAAAATGACAGAGCACCTACAATCATACCCAAAATCAGGATCGCGAGCGCAAGCGTCTTACCAAAATGCCAAATAAAGCGCCCTAGAGCTGGAGCTATTATCTCCACGGCATCTTTGCTCGCTTTTCCATACCGTGAGATTTTATCCGCTTTCATTTGCTGCACGCGGAGCTCGACGTACTTCCATTCAACAGCTTGCTCTTCCCCTGCCACCAGAACTCTTGCTTTTGCCAAAAGGCCACGATCGATCTTTCCTTTAGAAAATTCAGTAGTTGCAACTTCATACAGTTGTTCGTCTCTCGCCATCACGCACACCAATTTCCTTAAGCTGAAACAAGTTATCAATCATAAAGTCGCACCGCGTCAACGCGATTCAAAACACTCGTGTCGCCTGTCCAGTGAACGCGGTTGCCCGCGTGCACTGCTGCTTTGATCTCCTCCAAAGTCATCGCAACGCCTCCTCAAGGATTGCGAGAGCCCCAAGACAGTCATCGATATAGGGCTGCTCCTCGCCGTCCAGATCGTTCAGCTCCAGCCGGTTCAACACCGCGAAAAGCGTGGCGCGCGCCTCACGAGCGGCGCTTCGCAGGCTGACCGTGTCTTCCAGACGCGCGGTCAAAAAATCATCGCTGTGATAGTCAGGGGTCATCGGATTTCTCCTACCTTGTGTTTCCAACGCGGGGCGATGTCTTTGAACGGCACAGTGAAGGGCGGCAGCGCGTCAAAGCCATTCGAGCTTTTGGCCACCTTCACCTTGGCGCGATCATCCTCAACGCTGAGGATCTCGACACAGAACACGCCGCCCAAACCTGACGGAACAACGATTTCCTTGAGCTCGTGCCGATGCTTCCCGCAATACACGCAGGTGCTATAAAGCCCGTCGATGATGTGACCGCCGGTCGTGCGATCACAGTCGCAGGTCCAGAATTTCGGGGACTGAAGCTTGTGTGCCATTTGTGGCCTCCTTTTGGGTGCTGCGGTTGGAGTTTGGCTCCCCTTCCGCCGATGGGCTGCACACCGGCCAATCTGATCTGACCGAATACGCATGTATTCGGCGGAACAGAGTGGGTGGGGGCACAGCCCGACCCACGGCCCTGGAGCGGCCAGTCAATGGGTCGAAGCCAGCAACTGGTGCGGCCCGCAGCGCGCCTTCGCGCGAGGACACGGGTTGCAGGCTTTGACGACGCGCCCGCGCGGCGCTTGCCCATTGACGGGACGCGACAGGGATGTTGGGCGGACCAATCAAATTGAAAAAAGCCTGAAGGAGGTGAGCGGGCTGAAAGCCAGTCGATCCTACGCACAGTCCGTTTCTAAGGGCGGCCCGTGCGCAGCAGCACGGGCCACAATTTTGTCTACCTCACTGAAAGGTCATGAGACCGCGGAATTTCGAAATCAGTCCACTTTGAGCATCCCCGCCCCGCAAGAACTCGATGGGGGCAATGGATATATGCTACGAATTTACCTAACGAATTTCCGATAGAATGCGAATAGCCCAAAGCCTATGATGACTGGCAGCAGGATCACTCCAAACATGTGGGCAATGTCGTCGTCTCTCATGTATCGACCGTATGGTTGAAACAAGAACACAAAAGATGGGACGCACACCATCCATGCGATCGCTAGAAACAGCGCTATCCTCAAATCACGCGCAAGAGAATTAAATTTCTCAGATATTGAGACCTCTGCTTCGTGCGACTTAGCGGATCGAAATTCCGGCCACCGGTTTCTCAAGTAAAAGATGTTAATAAACATCCATAGCGGATTGAGGGAAAGTAACGTCGAAACAATAAGCGCCCACCGTTGTCTATGTACCGAAAAGTAGGCAATTCCTGCGCTCAGCACCAATGCGACAACGCCGAATAGCAGTAAGCCGGGATCTCCATCATCAATCCCGGCCCAAGTCAGAAAACCAAAAAGAAGAATGTTATTTATCAACGTATTATAGATTACAAAGTACCCCCACTTAAAGCCAAGCTTATCAGGGTTGTTCTTTTCCCAAACGCCACCATGCCAAAGCGCCAGTACAAGAGACGGGATCCCGATGGCGGCCAACAAAATCAGTCTGAATTCTAGCATTTGGAAGACTTTCTTACGGGTTCGGGCACAGAATATCCTCTAACCAAATTTCTTCAACCGGAAGGCACGTCATCGGGGGTAAGATTGCGGGGCCGCTTATGCTGCGGCCGCTTTAGATTGACCTGCGGCTGCTAGGACAAAATCGGCTGCCTTCTGCGCCTCGGACGCCGCACGAAAAATCGCCCGTTTGTCCTCTTTGAGAGCTTTCAACCACCCTTCGACATAGGCGGCGCTTTGGTCGAATTCCGGCGCGACGCCAATCTGAGCCCCAAGGAAACAAGCGCCGATTTCTGCCACCAGCTCTTCAAAGGCATAGGCCTCGCGGTTCGCAAACTTCTTGATCCGCTCCAGCCGCTTTTCGCTGCCGGTCCAATGGATCACCTCATGGGCCAACGTCCCATAATAGCCTGCCGCATTGTGAAACGTGGCAATCGGCGGCATGTGGATGTGATCTTTGGCGGGGCTGTAATAGGCACGCGGGTCGTCGCTGGTGAGTATCTCCGCCCCTGTCCGGCTGAAAAACGCCTCAAGCTCTGGATCTTCCGCCGTCCCAAGGTCGCGCGGGGCCTCGGGCCGGATGTAGTAATCCTCCGACAATCCCTCGATCTGATCCGCATTGAACACACGATAGGCGCGCGCATAGGGAAGCTCTTCCTCAATGCCCTGCTCGTTCTCTCGGGTGAACGTCCCGTATTTGACCACGGTCGACGACGTTTCACCTTTGCGGACCTGTCCGCCCAGTTCCTGCGCCTGTTTGTAGGTCATCCAACGGCTGGACACATAGCCATTCTTGGCGGCCATGACCCAGAGCATCAGGATATTAATCCCGCGATACTCCTCGCCATTGTGTCGGGTCGGCAGGGCAATGCCGGACGCGCTCCCTGTCCACGGCTTGCGCCATGGCGGCGTGCCCGCCTCGATCTCTGCAATAATGGTTTCGGTGACATGGGCATAAACATCAAACTTCGGTGCCATTTGTGGCCTCCTCGATCAAAGTGACGCGGGTGAGGCTTCGTGCCCCCTTCCGCCGATGGGCTGCGCCTCGGCCACCTGATCTGACCGAATACGCATGTATTCGGCGGAACAGAGTGGGAGAGGGCAAAGCCCGACCCACGGCCCTGAACGGGGCTGTCAATCGGCCACATTTGCGAAGAAAATGTCTGCGCCAAATTCAGACGCCAATTTGCCCCGCGAGGAATGGCTCGCCTGCGAGACAGGGGAAATTGATGGCTGATTTTGGGGATGGACTAAGGTTGACCGCCACGGTCAGGGATGTTGGGCGGACCAAACAAAATCGATGATGTCTGGATCGGGGTGAGCGGGCCAACGGCCCGTTGAGCCTCGGTGCAGTCTACTGGGAGATGTTGCCCGCGCGCTTAAGCGCGGGTTCTTCTGAAACCATGCGATACTTCCCAGGCCGCGCGCGATACAAAGCCAAAGCAGTCCCACAACCCGCTGACAGAATTACAAGATATCGCAGACGGTCCGCTGAGTATATGGTTCTTAAATGTAGACCCATCCTCTAGGTTGAACTAGACTTAAGCTATGACAAGCGAATCGAATAGTCTTTCACGATGGCAGCAGGATCGCCGTGCATTCATTGAGCACAGGGTCTTTTGGCGTGGACGTGTCGGCCTTGCGGATCTGATGGACGTTATGGGCCTTAGTCGGGCTCAAGCTTCGAAAGACCTCAATAGCTACATCAATGATCATCCCGAACACATCATCTACGATAAAACGGCCAAGACCTACGTTCTGGGCCCGAAGTTCGAAGAACACTACACTGCGCTTGATCCGTCAGAGTATCTTGATGATCTCCTGTCGATCTCACGGGGCGGTTCAGTCCCCACTGCAGACTGGATTGTCTATCAGCCGGACATTCTGGCAACCACTGTGCCTGGGCGCGGCCTTAGCGCGCTAACGCTTCGCAACGTCTTATTAGCCTGTGAACAGGGCAAAGAGCTGCAAATAAGCTATCAGTCGATGTCGTCCCCCGATCCAGAAGATCGCGTTATCATTCCTCATGCCCTCGCACATGACGGATTTCGTTGGCATGCGAGAGCGCTATGCTCAAAAGACCGGGTCTTCAAAGACTTTGTTCTCGGACGCATACTGAAAAGCGCATTGGGGGAACAATCAGATGTCGACGCCGGTAAAGATGAAGACTGGCACCAATCAATAACGCTCAAAATCGCACCGCACCCTGGCCTGTCTGAAAACCAACGCAGGATTGTCGAGCTCGACTATGCAATGAATGACGGTGCGGCAGAACTTTCAGTGCGAAAGTGCCTGTTGTTCTACAATCTAAAGCGGCTTGGCCTTGACGTTGATCCTAGTATCCGCGCCCCACAGGATCAGCACATAGTTTTGATCAATGACGAAGAAGTCCGCGCTGCTCTCGAAAGGGGGCGGCGATGAGTGCTTTCGCGAGACAAGACTACAAGATGTCATTCAGCACCGGCGGGCTCTTTCTGAACGAAAGCCTGGAAGTCGCGCGCTTGCATGAAGACGGTGAAGCCTGGGAAGACACAATTCTCAGAGCCATGGAGGAAGGCACAACCAGCCTACCGAAATCAGCATCGAACCGTCGATCGTTGCGCGAAATTTCTAACCGCCTGCTTACTCTTACAGATGAGGAACGCGCTTACCTTGTGGAAGAGGCTGACCGTTCCGAACAGCAGGCGATGTTGTGGATCGCCACATGCCGCGCATATCGGTTCGTTCGTGAATTTGCGGTGGAAGTGGTGAGAGAGCGATACCTATCTTACCAGCTCGATTTACCGCTCGAAAGCTTTGACATTCTTTTTGAGGCAAAAGCTGAATGGGATGAAGGACTGGCCGGATTAAGTCGGTCGACCCGCCTGAAACTTCGTCAAATTATGTTTCGCATGATGCGTGAAGCCGGGATCATTTCAGAAGATGATCGCATTCAAACCGCGATTATTTCCACACGTTTGAAACACATGATTGAAGACCACAACCCCGGCGAGCTGGCCTTTTTCCCCAGCGTTCCGGTTGAGGGAGCTTAAATTGAAACGAGAACTAGACCGGAAAGAGCGAGACGACCATCTTTTCCGTGTGATCACCAGTGAACGCTTCCTGACCAAACAAGGCCTAGGGAATGAAGTGCCATTTTTCATCTACCCCTTTCCCGCCGAGGAAGGGCTCACCATGGTTGAGGATCGCGAAAACCTTGTGACCCGCATCGAAAACTCCGGCACTCGAGTGTTGGACCTGAACCTCTACGATCTCGCGCTCGACATACTTTCAGAACGCGGGATCTTAGAGCAGGTTCTTGAAATTGAGGCTGACAGTAGCAAGGGTGAGATCAAGGAACTTTTACAGGGCGTCTTGGACCCACAGGCTCATCTGATCCCGCGTATTGGCCAGGCGATCCAAGCGACCCCACATGACGTCATTTTCTTGTCAGGCGTCGGTGAAGTTTATCCTTACATCAGATCTCACAACGTGCTGAACAACCTACAAAGCACGGCGAAAGAAGCACCAACCGTTCTCTTCTTCCCAGGAAGCTACACCCATGCTTTGGCGACCGGCGCGTCATTGGATCTCTTTGGTAAGCTTCATGACGACAAGTATTACCGCGCCTTCAACATTCTGAATTACGAGGTCTAAGACCATGGCCCAGCTGCTAAAAGACATTTTTGAGAAACCCGTTGATCGCGCCATTGACGGCGTCATCAAGGCCGACGACGAGGCAAGCCTTCGCGTCGAACTCGACGAGTACGTCATCACAGGGGAGATCGGCCAACGGCTGGAACAGTTCCTCGAGGCCTACAACAATTATGACACTTCAAATGGCGTCTGGATCTCTGGCTTCTTTGGCTCTGGTAAGTCGCACTTGCTGAAGATGCTGGCGCTACTGCTCGAAAATCGTGAGGTCGACGGCAAAACTGCTCACGAGATCTTCGCTGAAAAGCTCAAAGGCGAGCCAATGCTGGCAGGCGCACTCAACAAGGCCGTTTCCATCCCATCGAAATCGATCTTGTTCAATATCGACCAGAAGGCAGATGTGATCTCGAAAACGGATGTAGATGCGCTTCTATCTGTCTTCCAAAAGGTCTTTGACGAAGCCTGCGGGTTCTATGGCAAACAGCCTCATATCGCGCAATTCGAACGCGACTTGCAGGGGCGTGGGCAATTCGATGCATTCAAAGAAGCTTTTCGAAGCGCTGCCGGGAAAGACTGGGAGCGCGGTCGAGAACAGGCGCTACTCGAAGCCAAAAATATTGCGACAGCGTTTGCAGAAGCAACCGGTGGTGATCCTTCAGATGCAAAAGACATCCTGAGCCAATACCGGAAGGACACACGCGTCTCGATTGAGGACTTCGCTGGCACAGTCAAAGCTTGGATCGATGACCAGCCCAAGGGCTTCCGGCTCAACTTCTTCGTTGACGAAGTCGGCCAGTATATTGCGGACAATGTTAAGCTCATGACCAACCTGCAAACCATCGCAGAGAGCCTTAACACCAAATGCAAAGGGCAGGCTTGGATCATAGTAACTGCGCAGCAAGACATGGCGTCGGTTATCGGCGACATGACGCAACAGCAAGAGAATGACTTCTCCAAAATTCAGGCCCGCTTCAGCAACCGTATGCCGCTGAACTCGGCCGATGTCGCCGAAGTGATCCAGCGCCGCCTCCTCGCCAAGACGTCGGAAGGGCAAGTGACGCTTGGCAACCTTCATGACCGCGAAGAAAACAACCTCAAGACCCTGTTCGATTTTGCTGACGGCTCGATGAAGCTCAAAAACTACCGGGATCGCGAACACTTCATCTCAAGCTATCCTTTCCCCCCCTATCAGTATGACCTCTTTCAAATGGCGATCACGTCTTTGTCGGAGCACAACGCATTTGAAGGCAAACACAGCTCGGTCGGCGAGCGGTCGATGTTGGGCGTTTTCCAAGAGGTCTCGAAGAAGCTGAAAGACAAAGAAGTCGGAGGGTTGGCCACTTTCGATCTCATGTTCGAAGGGATCCGCACCGCGCTGAAATCTTCGGTTCAGCAGAGTATTCAGATTGCCGAAAAAAACCTGGACGATCATTTTGCCGTTCGGGTTCTGAAATCCTTGTTCCTAGTCAAATACGTCAAAGGCTTCAAACCTTCGGTTCGAAACATCGGAATTCTGCTCCTGTCAGAGTTTGAGGCGGACCAGACGAGCCAACGCCGCAAGATCGAGGAAGCATTGAGCCGTCTGGAAAGGGAAACCTATATCCAGCGGAACGGTGAGGTCTATGAGTTCCTCACCAATGAGGAAAAGGATGTCGAAGCAGAAATCAAAGGCCTGGACATCGACCCTTCTGAGCTAGCTGGTGAACTGTCGGCGATCGCGTTCGATTTGGTGCTAAAGCATCGCAGGATCAACCATGTTAAATCGGGATATGAATACGCAATAACTCGTAAGTTGGACGACCACGCGATTGGTCGAGAGCACGAGCTCTCTATCAATCTGATATCGCCTCTAAATTTTGACGCTGAAAACTTTGACGCCTATCGAATGGCAACAATGGCAAAGGATGAGCTCGCTGTCTGCACCGGAGCGGACGCCAACTTCTACAAAGATCTCGAGCTATTCAAACAAACGGACAAGTTCATCCGCCAGTCTCGCAGCGGTTCTCCGCAGCCGGGCCGCGACCGTATCGTCGCAGAAAAAGGCGAACAAAACGGCCGCCGTGCAAAAGACCTTGAAATGCGGCTCCGCAAGCTGATGGGAAGCGCACGCCTGTTCGTCAGGGGCGACGAACTGGAGATCGGCGGAGAGGATGCTCAAGAGCGCATCAGCAAGGCGTTCCAGTCCCTGGTCGACAAAGTTTACACCAATCTCCCGATGCTGCGCGGCGTCAGCTATACCGAGGCCGATATCAACAAAGCGGTACAGTCCGAAAGCGGGCTCTTCGGTTCTGACGGCACAGGTATCAACGAAGCCGAACAGGACGTCCTCAGCTTCATCAACGCTCAGGCACGCAACGGGGTAAAAGTCTCCGTCAAGTATCTGGCTGATCGGTTCACGTCCAAACCCTACGGTTGGCCAATAACCGCAGTCCTTTGCCTTGCAGGCAGCTTGGTCGCCAAAGGTAAGATCGAAGCGCGTGTCGACAGCGCCATCAAGGAAGGATTGGATCTTGCCAAGGCGTTGAACAACAGTCACGCGCTTCCGAACATATTGCTGACCCCTCAGACGGAATTCTCCGCTGCTGAAATACGTCGGGCGAAAGAACTTTATCAGGAGCTCTTTGCGCAGCCCTCATCAGGAACGGATGCGCGTGGTTTGGGTGCGGAATGGGCTACAAGCATTGATGCGCTCGAAGCTGAGGTGGACGGGCTTGTTCGCCAGTCGCACCGCTACCCTTTCCTAACCGCGCTCGAGCCGTTTCATGAACTGCTGCGGGGCATGAAAGGCAAGCCAGCGAACTGGTATATCTCCGACGCGGCTAAGCGCGAGGATAACCTTCTGAACGCGAAGGAAGATATCCTGGACAAGGTGAAGTCCTTCATGGGTGGCGCGCAAAAGGGTATCTACGACGATGCCCGCGATATGCTCACCAGCCAATCTGCCAACATCGACTATGTCGATCCTGATGCTGGGGCGAAGCTGCGCGCCGCATTAGAGGATCCGGGCTGCTTTAAAGGCTCAATGATCCAGAACCTCAAATCTGACCTGTTTGATCTGAAAAACAAGGTCGAACTCAAGGTTCTTGAAGAACGCAAAGCCGTCACCGCAGAGGTCGAAGACGTCTCTGCCAAAATCGCACAAATGCCGGACTTCCAGGCGCTCGACACGGACAAACAAGCCCGCATCACTGCGCGCATCGAGAGCCACAAGGCAGGCCTCGATACGATCACGCTGATCCCTGTGCTGCGCGACCGTGCCAATGGCGCGCGCACCAACCTGCTGTCGGACGTTGTCACCGAACTCGACCGCCTCGCGCGACCGACACCTGCGCCCGAGCCACAGCCCGGCATGTCGGACCGGCCTGCGCCCGCGCCGCAACCTCCCACTACAGTCCTCGCCTCGCAGCTGAAGGTCGCAGCCCCTAAAACGCTGCTGACCGATGAGGCCGACGTCGACCAATACCTAGAAGAAATGAAAAAGACCCTGCTGGCCGAAATCCGCGCGGGTAAGAAAGTTATTGTGTAATGGATACCAACGCGCTCAAGAAATTTGCCCAGGCCGCCCGCAACCTGCTGATCGATCAGGTGGCATCGAAGCTCGACGTCGTGCTGGCTGAAGGCAGCGCTGCGCGGCGGGAGGCCCCGAAGGCTGTCAAAGATCTCGAAAACGCCATTGCCAAAGCCGACAGACAGCAGGTCATCGAACAGGTCGCTTACACATGGTTCAACCGGTTCACCGCTCTGCGCTTCATGGATGCGAACGGCTACACGCAGGTCCGCGTGGTCTCCCCTGCTGACGGAGCCACGCGGCCGGAACTGCTGTCAGAGGCGATGGCGGGCAACTTGCCGGATGGCGCGCCTGCCACGATCCAGTCCCTCCTTGACGGGCGCACGCCGTCGCATGACCCACAGGCCGAGGCGTATCGCCTCCTGCTCGTCCACACCTGCAACCAGTGGCACGGCCCCATGCCGTTCCTGTTCGAGCAGATCGACGATTACACCGAACTCTTGATGCCCGAGGATCTACTCTCGCAATCCTCCATCCTCGCTGAGCTGCGCAAAGTCATGACCGAGGACGCCTGTCAGGATGTCGAGATCATCGGCTGGCTCTACCAGTTCTACATCTCGGAGAAGAAGGATCAGGTCTTCGCGGGGCTGAAGAAGAACCAGAAGATCACGGCCGAGAACATCCCTGCCGCGACGCAGCTCTTCACCCCGCACTGGATCGTCCGCTATCTGGTGGAGAACTCGTTGGGGCGGCTCTGGCTGTTGAACCGGCCGCAAAGCCGCCTGGCCGAGCGGATGGACTACTACATCGCGCCCGAAGAGCCCGAGACGGACTTCCTGAAAATCACCAAGCCGGAAGAGATCCGCATCTGCGATCCCGCCGCAGGCTCGGGGCACATGCTGACCTATGCCTTCGACCTGCTATACGCCATCTACGAGGAAGAGGGATATGACGCGACAGAGATCCCTGCGCTAATCCTGACGAACAACCTGACAGGGGTGGAGATCGACGACCGTGCAGGCGCACTGGCGGCTTTTGCACTAGCGATGAAAGCGGCGGGCAAGCTGGGGCGGCGGCGGTTCCTGCGGATGGCGGCAAAGCCCGACATCTGCGTGTTGCAGAACGTGGCCCTTACAGACGCCGAAATGCAGGACGTGGCCGCCGTGGTGGGCAAGGATCTGTTCACCGATGAGCTGCGCGAGACGCTGGGGCAGTTTGAGCAGGCCAAGAACTTTGGCTCGCTGATCGTGCCGAAACTGCGCGACCCGGCCGAGACGCTGCGGATTGTGGAGGCGCGGGATTTCGGCGGCGATCTGCTGCTGAAGGAGGTGCAGGCGCGCGTCATCGCAGTGCTGCGCATGGCCGAGGCGCTGTCGCCGAAGTATCACGTGGTGGTAGCCAACCCGCCGTATATGGGTTCGCGTGGTATGAATGATCATCTTACAGGATTCATACGAGAGAATTTCAAGGATAGTTCCGCCGACTTATATTCCACGTTTATTGAACGGTCGCACAAATGTGTCGTTGAAAGTGGATATTTCGGCCTAATTACTCTTCCTTCTTGGATGTTCCTGTCCGCCTTCGAAGCATTCCGCTTGTCGATGCTAAGCTCTACCTCTTTCGAAAGCGTCATCCATATGGGTCGAGGTATTTTCGGGATAGATTGGGGCTCATCTGCATTTGTTGGGAGCAAGCGACCACCTGAAGAGAGAGTTACGCAATTCTTCCGGCCGCATAAGAGAAACTTCCAGTACATAGATCCTGTTGATATTGCGAAAATTGTGAAATCGACAATAAAGGACAGAAGCTTTCGTTTTGACTTTGATCGTTACGGGCAGCGGGAAAACGAGCAACCCCAAAACAATATGCGTAGGATCCATTATTCAAAAAGCAGTCAGAGCTTCTTGGCTATCCCCGGAGCCCCTTTTGCATATTGGTTTGATGATTCTGTTGTACGCTTATTCGAAGCAGGTCAGACCTTTGGCAACAACGCGTCCGTTAGGGCCGGGATGACAACGTCAGACAACAATCGATTTGTTCGAATGTGGTCAGAGGTTTCCCAAGCAAAATTTGACAAAACTCGCACAACAGAACTCAAAGTCAGGTCAGAAGCCACTTGGTTCCCTTACAACAAAGGAGGAGGCTTCAGAAAATGGTATGGACTTAATGAAAGCGTTGTTAACTGGAAAAATAACGGAAGCGCTATCAAGTCAGTTGTTGATGCATCCGGAAAAAAGAAGGCCTCCGTACGCTCCGAGAAATTTTATTTTCATGACTGTATCACTTATTCATCCGTTTCGAGCGGTAGCTTCTCTTCTCGGCGTTCCGATCCGGGTTTCTTGTTTGATTCTGGCGGCTCCTGTATTTTTCCATCATCAGTATCGTCCCTCCCACTTTTGACCTCCATTCTCAGTTCAAAGGTATCTTCTTTTTTCCTTGGCGCATTCAACGAGACTATCAACTTTCAACCAGGCGACATCTCAAGAATCCCGATTGCAAATTTGCAAAACGGCGAAATGGAGCGTGTTTTCAACGTTACCGAAAAGCTGTTGGGCATGACGCGCTCCGACTGGGACGCCTTTGAAACCTCTTGGGATTTCACCACGCTCCCGCTGCTCCAGCTCGACCACCGCGCCGAAACGCTGGAGGACAGCTACGTCACCCTCCGCGCCCATTGGCAGGGCATGACGGACGAGATGCAGCGGTTGGAGGAAGAGAACAACCGCATCTTCATCGACGCCTATGGTCTGCAAGACGAGCTGACCCCCGAGGTGCCGCTGAACGAAATCACCCTCACCTGTAACCCCGCCTATCGCTATGGCATCAAGAATGACACGGCAGCAAACGAGGCCCGCCTGCGCGCCGACACCATGGCCGAGTTCCTCAGCTACGCCGTGGGCTGCATGTTCGGGCGCTACAGCCTCGACGCGCCGGGCCTGATCCTCGCCAATCAGGGCGAGCGGTTGGAGGACTACCTCGCCCGCATACCCGAGCCCAGCTTCATGCCGGACGAAGACAACGTCATCCCCGTGCTCGACGCCGACTGGTTCCCCGATGACATCACCGAACGCTTCCGCCTGTTCCTACGCACCACCTTTGGCGAGGCGCATTTCCGCGAGAACCTGAAGTTCATCGAGGACGCAATTGGCAAGGACATCCGTAAATACTTCACCAAGGATTTCTACGCCGACCACGTGAAGCGCTACAAGAAGCGCCCGATCTACTGGATGTTTTCCAGCCCCAAGGGCACGTTCAACGCGCTGATCTACATGCACCGCTATCGGGGCGACACGGTGTCGGTGCTGCTGAACGACTACCTGCGCGAGTTCATCACCAAGCTGGAGGGCGAGCGCGCGCGGCTGGAAAAGCTGGCCGATGATCCAACCGCCACTCAGGGCCAGAAGACCAAGGCGCTGAAGGATGTGGCCAAAGTCGCCAAGCAGATCGACGAGCTGAACGAATGGGAACGCGAGGTGATCTTCCCGCTGGCGCAGCAGAAGATCGAGATCGATCTGGATGACGGGGTGAAGGCGAACTATCCGAAGTTCGGCACTGCCCTGAAGAAGATTGCGGGGCTGTCATGACCGACCGGATCAAGGCGGGCCTAGAGCGGCTGTTCATCGATCACCGGATCGTCTTCTGGTACGATGCCGCGCGCGACATGCGGGCTGAATATGACGCTGTGGATCTACCGGATGTGGAAAAGGTCGAGATCGCGAATAACGAGTTCGGCCTGAAATACCGGATGCTGCGGCAAGAGCCGAAACAGAAGTTTCTGGTGTTCCACGACGGCCCCGCGCCCGAGATGGCCGACAACTGGCTGCTGGACCTCTATTTCGCCTGCGGTGTTTTCAAGGCCGATCAAGCGGCGATCTGGCTGGCGGAACTGGGCCTGCCGCTGCAGTTCGAAGACGTGGTGCGCGACCACATGGAGTTCTACCGCGCCAAGAGCCGCATCGAGGCGCTGAAGGAGATGATCACGCCGTCTGACACGAAGACCGATGTGCTGCGCCGCATGTTGGCCGTCTGCGCCGGGGCCGAGGGAGCCTTGGACACGGTCATCGAGGAGCTGCTGGCCGAGCTCGCGGACGAGCGCGACGACGCCATGCGGCTGATGGAGCGGTCCGGTCTGACAGAGTTCTTCTGGAAGCAGGTTGAGAATGCCTATGGCTATGTCAGCGATGTGCCTGACTTTGAGGATTTCGCGATCACACTGTTCCAGTCCTGCTATGCCCGCGCCTTGGGCGAAGATGGCAAGCTGAACGGCGAGGCGCTTCTTGTCTTCCGCCGCTGGAAGAACAATCGGCTGGGGGCGCAGGCGTTTGAAACGCTGAGTGGGAAGTACCAGGAAATCCTGCGGATCCCAGAAGACGTGCAAGAGCGAGACATCAAGGCCTTGCGTGCCATCGACCATTTTGAAGAGATCGACCGGCAGATCATTCGGTCTCTGGTGCGTGAGATGGCAAGCCAAACGGTTTCATCGGCCGAGGTGCTGAAGACCGTGCGAGAGCGGCGGCAAAGCCATTGGTATCCAACCTATGAGGATATTTATCAAGCCATCGGCTATGCCACAGAATTCCAGCAGGCGCTGGCTGAGGCGAACTTGACTATGATCTCACCCGCTGAGGGGGTGAAGCGCTATGTTTCGCACTGGTACAAGATCGACCAACTCTACCGCAAATTCATCTATCATATGCAAAAGAGCGGTCAGTCCTCTCTGCTTAGCGCGTTGTTCGAAAGCGTAGAGAACCGCTACACGACCAACTTCCTGTCTGCCGTCAATGACGCCTGGCAAGATCAGATCGCTGGACTGAGCGATTGGAAGATATCGGGATTTGCGCATCAGACCGATTTCTATATGGACCAGGCCGCCGAATTCCGCCGCCGCGATCAGAAGGTGGTGGTAATCATCTCTGACGCGTTGCGCTATGAGGTTGCAGAAGAAGCCCTGCGCGAGATCCGTAAACTGAACCGGTTCGACGCCGATCTAAAGCCGATGATTTCTGCTTTGCCCAGCTACACGCAACTCGGCATGGCTGCGCTCTTACCGAACAAGGATCTGGAGCTGTCGGAGGACGGCAACGTGTCTTCGTTTGGCTTGCCTACTCAGGGAACCGCTAACCGCGAAAAGGTTCTGGGCATGGGGCGTGCCGGAGACCGTGTCAAAGCCATGAAGGCAGATGATTTCATGAGCTTGAAGGCGGACGACGGAAAAGAGATTTTCCGCGATCATGACATTCTCTACCTCTACCACAACAGGATCGACATCGTTGGCGACAAGCTCGCCACTGAGGAACGCGTGGCAGAGGCTGCAGAAGTCGCTGTCGAGGATCTGACCAAACTGGTCCGCAAGCTTACGACGGCCAACTTTTCCAACATCCTTGTGACGGCGGATCATGGCTTCATCTATCAGCACCGGGCATTGGATGAGACTGACTTTTCGGTAGCGGCTCCCGCTGGTGCGGAAATCCTTGTTAAAAATCGTCGATTTATCATCGGGCGAGACCTGGATGCGACATCTGGAATGAAGAAGTTTTCATCCTCAAATCTGGGTCTATCAGGCAACTTGGACGTTCTGTTGCCCAATTCGATCAATCGTATGCGCGTCAAGGGAGCGGGAAGCCGGTTCGTACATGGCGGGGCCACGCTTCAAGAGGTCATTGTTCCCGTACTCCGTGTCGGCAAACGGCGCGAAGCCGATGTTGAAAAAGTTGAAGTGCAGATCATCGTCACTGGAAAAAGCTTGATCTCTTCCGGCCAAACGGCCGTCACTCTCTATCAAACTCAGCCAGTTTCAGAGAAGCAGCAACAGCGTAATGTTCTTGCTGGGATTTACGCTTCGGACGGCACGCTCATTTCAGATGAGCACCCGCTGACCTTTGACTACACCTCGCAAAATGCGCGCGAACGGGAGCTGCCCATCAAGTTCCTGCTTTCTCGCGATGCTGATCGGTTCAACAACCAGGACGTCTTCCTCAAGCTTCGCGAACGGATCGGCAAAACGAGCCACTTCGAAGATTACACAAGCCACCGTTTCCAACTGCGTCGTGGCATATCGACAGATTTCGACTTTTAAGGACCTATCATGAGCGCACTCGACGAAAAGATTAACGAGCATTTCGCGGGCTACGTGGTCCGCAAAGACCTTGTGAAAGCGGTCAAAGGCAACGCAATCGTTCCAACATATGTCCTCGAATACCTGCTTGGGCAGTACTGTGCGACTGACGACGAAGCATCGATCGAGAGCGGCATCGAAACCGTCAAAGAAATCCTCAGAAAGCACTACGTTCATAGAAGCGAAGCGGGACTGATCCAATCCACGATCAAGGAAAAGGGACGCTACAAGGTCATCGATCAGATCAGCGTCTCACTGAACGAAAAAACAGACAGTTACGAAGCCACGTTCGACAACCTGGGCATCAAAAAGGTTGCGGTGGATAGCGGAACGGTCAAAGCGCACCCAAAGCTGCTTGTGACCGGCGTATGGTGTATTGCCGATGTCCAATACGAGTTTTCAGAGGACGCAAGAACATCTCCGTGGGTGCTCGAGACCATCAAACCCATTCAGATCGCAAAGGTCGATTACGAGGGGTACAAGGAGGCGCGCGCGCAATTTTCCAAAGAAGAGTGGATCGATCTCCTGATGCAGTCGATCGGCTTCAATCCTGAAGCCTTCGGCCGCCGAAGCAAGCTCCTGCAGCTGATGCGCCTGATCCCCTTCGTCGAGCGAAATTACAACATCATCGAACTTGGCCCAAAGGGTACGGGTAAATCGCATATCTACTCTGAGTTTTCGCCACACGGCCAGCTGATCTCTGGCGGCGAAGTGACCATCCCGAAGCTGTTTGTAAACAACTCGAATGGGCGGATCGGACTGGTCGGCTACTGGGATGTCGTGGCCTTTGATGAATTTGCGGGACGCGAGAAAACCGCGAACAAAGCCTTGGTCGATATCATGAAAAACTACATGGCAAACAAGACCTTCTCGCGCGGAGTTAACCCCATGGGAGCAGAAGCGAGCTTCGCATTTGTCGGCAATACAGACCACAATGTGCCATTCATGCTCAAGAACAGCGACTTGTTCGAAGCCCTGCCGCCACAGTTCCATGACTCTGCATTCATTGATCGTCTCCACGCATATCTGCCTGGCTGGGAGATCGACGTGATCCGAGGTGAGATGTTCACCACTGGCTACGGGTTCATTGTCGACTACCTCGCCGAGATCCTTCGCCATTTGCGCCAAGAAGACTTCTCCAACCGGCCGGACCTGCTTTTCAAAGTCAGCGAGAAGATTTCAACCCGTGATCGGGACGCCGTCTACAAAACCATGTCGGGCTTCCTTAAGGTGATTTTCCCTGCCGGAGATGAAACAGCCGATGACGTTGAAGAGCTCTTGCAGCTCGCACTTGAAAGCCGAAAGCGCGTAAAGGACCAACTGTTTCGGATCGATGCGACCTATCCAGATGTCGACTTCTTCTACACTGGCTCTGACGGGGAAAAGCGGCGCGTCCAAACCGTCGAAGAGCAAGAGTTCCCCCAATTCTACTATCTGAAACCTGCCTTAGACCCAAAGCAGCAGGACCAATCCACTGATGCAGTCGATGATGACGTCATCGAAGTCGAACATGAGCCGCGCGACACGTCGGAGACCTCAGCGCCCGCCAAGCCGCGCACCGAAGAGGGGCACCACGTATTCGCCGAAAACCGAAAGGGCGTCAGCTACGATAAACTGTTTGGGCCCTATCTGGACGGTGCATCTCGGATCGTGGTGACAGACCCCTACATTCGCTATTTTTACCAGATCAAGAACATGATGGAATTCGTCGAGATGGTCATTCAACGCAAGGCGTTGGAAGATCAAGTGGCCATCCATCTTGTCACCGGGCCTGATGACGGAAACGTGCAAAAGCAACGCGAATTGCTGGAGAGCATTACCGAGGCATGCATTGGTTCGGGCGTTGATTTCACCTGGGCATTTGATGGTTCAGGGACCGCGCACTCTAGAGATATCGTCACCGATACCGGCTGGAAAATCGTACTTGATCGCGGTCTAGATATTTTCCAAGCGCCTATGCGACGTGACGGGTTCAGCCTAGGTGACCGCCTGCAGGAGCACCGCATGCTGAAGAACTTCTATGTGACCTATGTGCGGCAAGACTAACGGTGAAACTGAGTAGATATTTCATAAAAGAGCCAAGCCATGTTCCGCGTTGATTTGAACCAAAACCGTTTGTCCCGCCTATCCCAAAAGCGCTTTTCTGAGTTGAACCTGCGCGAGCGCGACCATCTGCAGGAGTGGCTGGCGAACCAGCCTGACGCCCTCGGTGAAGAATTGCTGATCATTCAGAAGGAGTTCGACGGGTTTGATGAAACCCGCGAACGCCTGGATCTCTTGGCGCTCGACAAGGACGGCAACCTCGTTGTGATCGAGAACAAGCTTGATGACAGCGGCAGGGATGTCACCTGGCAGGCGCTGAAATACACCGCCTATGTCTCGGGCCTGACTAAGACGCAGATCGTCGACATCTATCAGCAATACCTCGACCGCTATGCGGGCGGCGGCAATGCGGCCGTGCGGATTTGCGAGTTCATGGAAGTTGAAGAGCTCGAAGAGACCGTTCTAAACCCAGGCAATGACCAAAGGATGATATTCATCGCAGCGAATTTTCGTCGCGAGGTCACGGCAACAGTCCTGTGGCTCCTCAGCCGCGGAATTCGCGCACAGTGCTTTAAGGTGACTCCATATTCGTTTGGCGACGAGCTGATGGTCGACATTCAACAGATCATACCCACGCCTGAGGCCGCTGACTTCATGATCGGAATGGCGGCAAAAGACATTCAGGAAAACTCGGAGAAGACTGCCCAAAGGCGCAGCCATCAGGTCCGCCGCGAATTCTGGACCAGCCTCAAAGAGGCATTCGCGCAAACACCTTGCCCAGTGTTTCCAACGATAACGGTAACCAAGGACAACTGGAACATATCTCCAGTTGTTGCTGGCACACACTACGATATCGTGCTGACCCAGAAAGCTGCCTTTGTGAAACTAAGTATCGAAAGGCCTGCTGCTGCCGAAAACAAGGCGATTTTCGATCACATTCACTCGCATCGAGAAGAAATTGAAGCAGACTTTGGAGCTGCGCTTGATTGGCGCAGGCTTCCACAGAACAAGGTAAGCCGGATTGAAGCATCACTGCCCTGCGATGGTTTTAACCCTGACAGCTGGCCAGAGGTCCATGATTGGATCCGCGAGACATCAACGAAAATGGCCGCCGCTATGGAAAAACACCTCAATGAAGCCATCGGCATAGCGCGGTCTCATTACGAATAGCGGTCCTGAACCGCGGATCATGACAAGATTGCCAGAGCGGGAAACCCGCCCTAGCGCTAAGGTCACTCGGTGACCGGATCTTCATCGCGGCGCGGGAAGGCGACCATTTCGACATCGGGGAACATGCTGTGTTTGACGTTGATCGAGGTGATTTTGCCGCTGTCGTCGGTGTTGACGAAGAGGACGCCGCAGCGGTCCCAGAAGCTCTTGCCGTCTTTTTCGCCGGATTTGACGTTCAGTTTCAGAGTTTGAGTGGCCATTTTTGATCCTCACCTTGAGTGTTTCGATGAACATGACCAAAGCTGGCACCAAGGGACTGTCAGCGAGAAACTTGTCTCGCGAGGAATGCGCTGGCGCAGGGGAATTTTCTTGTTGAAGCGGGGCCTGCACCGCGTCTGGCACGGCTGCCCGCTTATGTTCAGCAATCAGAAACACGGCGTTGAGGATCTGAGTTCGGCACTCACAAACTGAACGGTGTCGTCATGCTGCGTCACATGAGTTGAGGACTTAGAAAACCGCTGCGGCTTAACGGCTATCACTCCGTCACTGCGGGATTTCAGTCGAATATGTTGTCAAAATCAGATGCAGTGCCTTTGCTGCGTGTTCTGACCAATAGCTCTAGGTCGAGGGCTGCCAGCAGCGTCAGGATCGTGTCGAGCTTTGTGCCACCCCGCCCGGCCTCAACTTTCGATATCGTTTCCTGCCAAACACCGCTGCGCGTGGCGAGATCGGCCTGCGTCAAGTTTTTCCCTCGACGAGCCTGACGGATCGCATGTCCAAGATCTCGAGGAATTCGAACGAAGTTCTGCAAGTCAGCCTCCGGCGCCGCCTATGATGCCTAGATCATAAATCCTCTGTATGATCTAGAGATCATAGACGCAGCAGTCTAGCCCACGACAACTTACGCTGCAGCGAAATTTTTCGAATTTTGCGCTGTAGCGTAAATTTCGCACCAGTTCTCCTTTCTGCCCTATGCCAGTTGCACCTACCGAGGGGTTGTTCCATAGCCCGTTGACTTTCAGAAAAAGATACCATATTTTCTGACAAGGAGTTCGAACATGATTACATCAAACATCAAGCAACGCATCATCGGAAAAGGTCGCGGCGCAATCTTTGCGCCGACCGATTTTCTCGACATCGGATCCCGCGCAAGCGTAGATCAGGCCCTGTCACGCCTTGCTGATCAGGGTGTGATCCGGCGACTGACGCGGGGGCTGTATGACTACCCGAAGAAGAGCCCGCGCTTCGGGTTTCTGTCGCCTTCCGCCGATGACATCGCAAAAGCTGTTGCTCGAAAGGACGGTCAGATCTTGCAACCTTCTCCTTCGATGGCTGCCAATCAGTTGGGCCTTTCCACTCAGGTACCATCCAAGCCGACCTATATGACCGACGGGCCAACCCGCACTAAGAAAGTTGGGCGGCAAGTCATCCAGTTCCGCAAGGCATCCCCCAAAACATTGGTCGGCGCAGGGCATAAGACTGGGGTTGTCTTCCAGGCGTTGCGTTATGTCGGCAAGGACCGTGTAGACAGTCAAATCGTGGACCGCCTTGCACGCGCACTGGACGACAATGATCGGAAGCTCTTGGCAAAGCAAAGTAGGCACGTCCCTGCATGGATGCACCCTGTCGTGCAACAGATTGTTGCACACGCTTAAGCATGGAAAATTTCGCCAACGACGCGCCTGAACTCAGAGACGAAGCCTTTCAAGAAACTGCAGCGCAGCTTGGAATGTCGAAGGCAATCATCGAAAAAGACTTCTGGGGTTGCTGGTCCCTAAAGCAGCTCTTTGCACTACCATCTTTTGGCGAGCAAATGATCTTCAAGGGCGGAACATCCCTGTCCAAAGCCTATGACGTGATCCACCGCTTCTCCGAGGATGTGGACCTCTCGTTAAACCGCGAACAACTCGGGTTTGTAGGCGACCGTGACCCAGAAGGCCCGGACCTATCGGGCAAGAAGCAGAAAAGGTTGCTTCAGGAACTGGAGGAAGCGGCGAAAGAAGCCGTCGGAGGCCAACTTCTGGCCGAGATTCAAACCGCATTTGGCTCCAGTCTAGAACAAAGCTTCACGCTATCGGTCGACCCCAGTGATCCGCAAACCATTCTCTTTGCGTACCCTGCGTTGGCAGAAAGCGATGCGGGCTATGTCAAACCGGTTGTACGCTTTGAATTCGGTGCCCGTGGCGTCCAGCTGCCCGCTGAGCAGATCGACATTGTGCCTTACCTGCATCAGGCTTTTCCCGATCTTCTGAAAGACGGTCTGGTCGGCGTGAAAGTGTTAGGGGTCGAGCGCACGTTCTGGGAAAAAGCCACCATTTTGCATATGCTCTTTCATCAAGATGCAACCAAACCCCTCGCAGATCGCATGTCCCGCCATTACTACGATATGGCGCAGCTGATTGGACACGAAGCCAAAAAACGTGCTCTCGAAAGGGTCGAGTTGCTGAACCAAGTCGCGCATCACAAGTCGGTATTTTTCAAGTCCGCCCGAGCAAACTATGAAGAGGCGAAGCCCGGATCCTTGCGCTTGACCCCAAACGCCGAACTCGCTGCCGCTCTTCGAAATGACTATACCGGGATGCGGGAAATGATCATCGGTGACGCACCAACCTTCGATAAAATCATCGCTAAGATCGAGACCTTCGAGACCGAAATCAACAGCTGACCAGAGGACGCAAATTCTCAACGGATTTGCCTTAAATTTAGGGATCTAGACCGGGTCGCCAGCTACCCCGGTTCACGCGCGCGCCAAATCCGCTTCGTCGTGCTCGAAGGCTGTTGCCATCTCCCTGATCTCTCGCTCCGGAGCCCCCAAGGCACGGGCAACATCACGCCAAGCAATAGTCGCTTCGGCCACCTCGGCAATGATGCGATCTGCCTCGCCGCGTTCGAGAAGATAGGAGTCATGTTGCGCGCGGTGCAGGGCGATACTGGCATCCGGGTTGTCATCGTCGACATAGCTCTTTAGCACACGCGGCTGGTTCGGCACGGGGTTGATGTCGTAGGCTGGTGAGAGGTGCCATCCGCCCCGCCCACGCAGAAATCCGTGATTGCGCATATGGTCATCGAGGTTCGTCACGAGAATGGAAAAGGCAACCCGCCGGTAGAGTTCCTCGCGGTCTTGGTCGGGCGTTACGCTTTCTGAGGTGATGATATCTGCCAGGTCCAAATAGCTGTAGCTTTCGCCATCCTTGCCGCCCAGCATCGCCATAGCTGAGATGAACGGGATCCTGCCGTCCTCGTTCCGGTCAAACCGATGGGACAGGAAAACAGGCTTGTCGCCAGCCATCTCAAGCGTGTGATCCGAGACCGTAATTCCAGCGCGCCTTGCCAGCTCCAGCGCTATGGCCTCCCAGCGTTCCACGCAATAGGTGTCGGTCTCTTTCGGGAACTTGGCGACAGACAGGCGGCCGTGCTGGTCAAGGATGCTGGCCTTTGGCCGAGCGCCGCCCAGAGAACTTCCCGGTGCAAACAGCATTTTGAGGTCATCAGCGGTCTCCTCCCCGCGCAGAACGCGCTGAGACGCATGAAGCAAATCCCCGAGGCTTACGAGCGCAGGCACGCCGATGCCTTCGCGCGCTTGAAAGTCGCCATCAACCCTGAAGCGCAGCGCACCCAAACGGGTCTCATCATTCACCCCAAGTAGGTAGTCGGTTTCTTGCAGCACTCTCGGACGTCGCCCTTCGGCCTCTGCCATGCGCCCCTCATAGCGCCGCATCACCGTTCTGCCCCAGGTGTCGGGGGCAGAATCCCCAAGTGGCGCAAGCATATCCTGCCCCGTTACCGGCACGAATTGCCCTCTGACGAGAGGCATATCCGGCGAAAGCCCGAAGGCATTTTCGTCGCCAATCCAGTCGTCATAATAGGTAAAAGACACCCGCTCTCGGCCGCGCCCCGCTGTGCGGTGGAGCGTACCGACCTGTTTCAACCCCTGCCAGTCGATCCAGACCTCAACCATTTTTCAATCTCGCACGCTGCGGGAGGTCATCCAGGGCCATCTGCTCACCAACCGGATCGTTGAGGTCCCCCCAGCCTTTCAGAAGGCCGAGCGCCTGCAGTACTGCCACGTAGGTGCCAATCTTAACTGCAGGGTTCCCGCTTTCGATCTTGGCGATGGTCTGCCGCGTTGTGCCAGCGCGCTGCGCGACAATCTCAGCGGTCAGTTTGCGACGCAGTCGCGCAACACGAATGTTTTCCCCAAGTGTCACAAGCTCTTTACGTGCCGCCCTGGGCATTTTGATCGGAACAGCCATAATGATATCTCCAAGCAACACTAAGCCGATAAATGTTATGCTGAGAAAACATTAATGTCAATTTTCGCCACTCACCTGACGATCGCCCCCCGCTCGCACCACGTTTTATGTTATCTCAAAATAACATTGAGAGCATTAAGGTTACCATTACGAAACATGGCCTGGTTACCTCACCACACTCATACAACGCGTCGGCTCGAACGAAACAATTGCGTGGCCTTCCTTCGAAAGTCATGCCTGCAGCACCGCGGCGCGAACCTGTTCAGGCGTCACCAGCTTTGATGTGACCAAACCCTAAATCTGCCATTGGATGACTTGGGGAAAAATCCCCATATCTCAAATAAACACAGGCAGAGCTCACTCATCCAGCATCTCCAATGCCAAAGCAGCAATCCTCTGAAAGCCCTTCCGTCCAGCGACTTCGTATCCCTGGATGGCATATGCCTTGCGCTTTGCCTTAAAATCCTCCGCGGATTCCTGCGCCAGCTTGTGTGCCTCCTCAAGCTCGCTACTGCCCATTTGATATGCCGAACATGCCAATCTCATCTCAAAGATCGTAGCCCGCCCAAATTCTGCGGCAAAAATGGCAGGTGTCTTTCCGGAGAAGGTCTTAAGTGTCGGGTTGGCACCAGCGGCAAGGAGGATCTCAAAACATCGATCAGCTCCAACCTTAGCGGCTGCATGCAATGCGGTCCGGCCGATCACGTCCTGCGCATCGATGTCCACATGACGGTCAACGAGTGCTTTGATCATCTCTACATCTTTTCGCTCGGCCGCCAGCATCAGCGCAGTCTGTTTCAAATAGTCCCGCGCATTCAGAACATCCGTGGGAAGCAAGCTAACTAGCTTCAAATGCGTTGCGGCCATCGAGTTGGCCAATTCAGAGGGTTCTGTAGGGAGCCCGGAATAGGTTGGCATTTGCCGCATCACACGCACAAGATCCGGCACCATCTTTGATGCCACAGTGAAGAACGTGTCGCCGCGCACATCTCGCAACTTGTGCTTCAGCTGGCCGCCAAACTTCTTTTTGAAGGCACGCACCTCCACCTCCGAAGCGCCAGAGAAAAGCAAACCTGCGTATGCGCGAATGATCTCGGATTCTTGTTGAAGCGGCGCTTCGATTTCCACACCTTCATACGGGCGAACAATGTTGTCCCAGAACCAAGCCGCGTGATCAGCGGCAGCCAACCGCATCGAATAATCGATCGGGCCTTCGCCGAGATTCCAGCGAGCTGCATCTTGAGGTTGGACTGATTTGCAAAGAATTCGAAAACTGCGCTCCGCACTGCCACGGTTGAACGCATCCTGAGCAACAGCCAGTGAGAAGTTGAGCCGTGCGATATCCAGTTTCAGTGGACCGACGGATCGCGTCAAACAGAGCTCGAGAGCATTTTCGGCATATTGACGCGCTTCATTAAAATCACCCGATGACAGTGCGTTGAGGGCGCATAGGTAGGCGAAATCTGCTTCGAACTCGTCAATGCGGGGCAATTTTCTAAGTTTTTCAAGACCCGAGGCGACATAGAACTGACGCGCAGGCTCATCGCCGCCCCACATCACGAGCACGTTCTCAATGGTTGCTTGAACTGCTTCTCGCTCTCCAAGTCGTTCCTGGTTGGGCATCCACATTTTGGGTGACCTGGCCTGCAAGTTTTCAAATAGATCAGGCAAAACGTTGTCATCCGGCATAGACATCAACATCAGTGATAAAAACTGACCAATGGTTTCGGGTGCAGGCAAGTCACCGTTTTCGTTGGCTGTAATGGCCGAGAAAACGCTGGCCTTTACCCACTTGGGGAAGGCGGCAGAGAATTTCGTTCTCTCTCGTTCTACCGAAGGGTCGTGGCTGGCCAAAGTGGCCTCGTAGCTCCACCTAAAGAGCTCGATCAATTGCAAAGCCTTGTTGCGTATCGGATCAGTGTCGTTCGGTGAGCAACCTGGCGTCAAGAAACCAACGAGATCCTTGTAGGCTTGCTCGATCGCACGCGCCCAAAGCAACAGCGAGCGAAACTGCGTTGTCGACAGTCGAGCTTCGTCTGAACTCTTGTATGAAAATTGATGCTCGTCACCGAACCACTCAATGATCCTAGAAAGCGCTGGTGTTGTTCGGCCTGACTTCCAGTTGTCGAGGGTACGCCTTCTTTCGTCGTCGTATTCTCCCCAAATCCGATCCAAAGGGTCGTCAACTTTCTCTAACCACCATGAAAGAACTGTCTCGACGGGCAAGATCAAACGATCTGGGTTCGCAGGATCTTGATGCGGTAAAAACCAAAGGTCGTCTTCGGGCATCTGAGGCAAAAGCGCCTCATCCTGGCACCAAAAACCCCATGTTCTGCCAAGGGAAGGCATAACGTCAAACGCAAGAAGCACCCAAAGTGCCTGCTGCGGAGTTGCCGAATAGGTCCGCGTGTGGAGTTCGAGCGCATCCAGGGAAATCCCAAGCCTTAGGAGCTGTTCAACTGCATCTCCCCAAAGAGTTGACGCTTGGTCCTGGCTCAACGACTGCCTAAGCAGGTCAATTAACTCAATCGTTCGGTCAGCCCCTCCCTCCAAACGCATCTCCGAGCGTGCGTAGCGGCGGCGTTCTGAGTGTTGCCATTCGGGCGCGCAAAACATTGATACAGCGTAGAGGAGTGCTGAGTTTGACGCCGGGAGTTGAGCAATCGGCTGAGTGTCGGACACGGTCACACCTCAGCCTGTTGGCGATGTATCCTGGATAGTTCAGCCTTTACGTTCCGAAACGCACGTCGATCACTCGGCGTTCGGGAGAATACCAGCAATCCACCACCTGCCAAGAAAAGCTTGGCATGCTTCTTTCCGGAGACATACCGCGCCCCGGACTTAACTTCCTCTGCAATCACTTTGTTCAACTCTTTGTCTTTTGAATAATACACTTTGCACCTCGATAACGGGATGGCGGTACAACCACCATCCCAATCAGTTTTTCAGTAGCTTTCGTGGCGGTGCCTTTTGCAGCAGCTTTTGTGTATCCTGCACACGGCGGGCCACAGGCTCCTTATTTTCCCTTGGGCGGATTGTTTCCGCGACCAGAACCAGATTTATTTCCGGTGGTAGACGGGCCGTTCGTGGGGCGTGGGTTTGCCATATCTTTTTCCTTTTCGTTGTTCGATTTTCCACCTCGCAGCTAAATGTCGCCAGGCATAAGAAAGAGATAATTGAAGCCGCCCCCATACGTGAGGAAATCGGGGATACAGTCGCAAAACTGATTTTATGGGCAGCGAGAAATGGTCGTAAGATCACGCCTGCAGCCCCGCAGCGCGCACCTGTTCGGGCGTCACCAGCTTCGACGCGATCAAATCCTCGATCTGGCGGTTCGTAATATGGCGGCAGAGGGGATGGCGCTCGTGGATCCATTCGGCGAGGCTCGCACGGCCTTTGGCTTCGGCTTCTCGCGCCTTCTCGCGGTCGGCCTGGATCTGGGCAAGCCCCTTCTCCCAACGCCGCATCTTGAACCAGTTGTCCGAGAAACAGACCTTGCTGCGCGTATAGCCTTCGCTTTCCTTGGCATAGGCTTTGACCACCTGCAGCAGGTCATCGGGCTCTACCCCGGCTTTCACAGCCGCTGAGATCAGGCGCAGACTGGTTCGCCGGTCTCGGATCCTGTCCTCGGGATAGGCCGCCAAGATCTTCTCCGCTTCAAGATCTTCAACCTCCTCCGCCGCCTCGCGCCTGCGCGTAGGTGGTTTATGGATGGTTTTAGGATGGTTTGGGGTCCACCGTGAACCCCGTACCCCGTTCACCGTGGACCCCGTACCGGGTTCAGGCTGGACGGGGTTCACAGTGACCCCCGTCTCAATCTCGGGCTCCGCCGTGGGTTCGAGCGCGGCCACGCGCTCCAGAACGATGCGGTAAATGACAGTGTAGCCGTTCTTGCAGTGTCGCCGCCCCGTCTCGATCAGAATGCCTTCGCGCAGGAAGTCGATGATGGTGCGCTTAACCGTGCTCTCGCTAAGCTCTGTGTGACGCTGGATGGTCCCCTTCGAGCACCAGATGCCCGAGCCGTCATCGCTCGCCTTGTCGGCGAGGAACATGATGATCTGCTTGCGCGCAGCGCTGCCAAAGCGGCGCTCGGCGCATTCATTTGCGATACGCCAGCTCATGATCTCACCGCCAATTGGGTTGAGGTCAGACCGGAAATGCCATAGGTCTGGAGACGGAAATATTCTTCTATGCCGTTGAGGTGGGTGGCCGCCCCCTCAGCGGTTTTTCTTTGCCTTTTCACCAGAGGAAAAGCCGGTGAAAAACCGTTTACTTGGGGCTTGTAACCTCTTGAAAAGTGACCCTGAACGAAACAAGTCCGTTTACAATTTTTCCCTTTGAAATCAGCAAAATTTTCCGGATTGCAAATCCGTGTACACCGGTTCGATTCCGGTACTCGCCTCCAAATAATTTCAATGACTTAGCGAACATGATGACCGGTGCAGCCAGCACCGTCTAAACAAATGTCTAAACATTCTGTTTTTGTTCTGTTCGCATGTTCTGCGCCTGAATCGCCCTGATCTTCTGCCGAACCTTCTTGGTATAGTGCAGCACCATGGCTGGGCTTTGGCCGGTGACGGCTGCGATCAGATCATCCTCGCACCCGGCCTCCAGCAACTCACAGGCCGCGTTGTAGCGCCAACTGTGAATATCATAGTCCAAGGCCCCGATCTGTTCGCGCACCTTGCGCACCGCTTGCGAGGCCCCGCGATAAGACCAACGATTGGTCCCCCGCTCATTCGTCAGGATGAACACTGAATGACGGCTGGCCTGATCCAAGGCCGCTTGCAACTCGGGCAGGATCGGCACCCAGAGGGTTTTGTTCGTCTTGTTCTGCTGAACCACGAACGCGCCGTCCTGAATGTCAGACCAGCGCATTTCCAACACGTCCCCGATCCGCTGACCAGTGCCGACGCAAAGCTCCATCACAAGCCGTTCACGCGTCCCTAACAGGCAAGCCGCACGGTAAGCGTCCAGCAATTCACGCGGCCACGGTTCGCGCTCGGTCTTCTGGGTTTTCAACTCGGGGACACCCTTGGCCGGGTTGGTTTCCCGCCAGCCCAGATCGACGCAATGCTCCATCAGGACACGCAGGACCCGCAACGAGTAATTCGCAAAATACGCCTTACTGGCATTTGCATCGCGCAACCGGATCACATCCTTACGCTTCATGTTTGCCGGGTTGGCATCGCCCATCGCATCGCGGAAGAAGTCCAAATATTTGTCATAATCCAACGCTGTGCGCGGCTTGAGCCGACGGTAACGGGGCGATTTGCGATAGTTCGCAATCAGGGCCGAGAAAGTCCGAGTAGAAACGCGCGGGGGCTTTTGTTCCCCCGACAGAATAGAGGCGTATTCCGCCCAGAATTCTGGCGTTCCAAACTCATTCTCGAACTTCTGAGATTTCCACCCACGACGCTGAAAATACAATCCATTGCGTTGCCGATAGACATGTTTTGGAAGTTCACGTTTTGCCATGGCGCATATCTATCCTCTCAAATTCGTCTTCAACGTCGGGTTTTGACAGGACGATTTCGATCTTGCGCCCCTCGACAGTAACACGCGTGACAACCTTACCCGCCCGCTCAAAAGCATTGAGCAAGCCAAGGGCTTTCTGTTCAATCGTGTTTCCTGCCATGTCGTCACCTAATCCGAAGGCCGTGCTATTCATCCAAGTTCGCGCACCTAAAACGGTGAATGAGCGGGAACGCCCATGCAAACTACTATGGGATGAATCTAGACAGGCATGGATTCGACGACAAGAATGCCAAAACACTTTGCATTGAGAATCGTTCTCACGTGTCTGTAGATGCATACAGAGCAAGTGACACCTTTTTGCAACTATCGCGATTTTTGTTGTCGCGCGACAACATCAATGAGTGTTTTTTCATTGACGCTGGCATCTCGGAAAATCTGAACCACTATCAACCCTGAACAGACCTGATAATTTTTTGCAAAAGGTGTCTCTAGGTGCATACAGGATCAAGCGGGTGTGTATGCATATGGCCCGCCCCGCTCCTCCTCCGAAATTTGAAATCTCCGGAGAATCGGGGCTTTGTTGCGCCCAGATCGGCGGGCAAAGCGTGACAATGAGACCGCAGGCGGCTCCGCAGAAGCGCACGCAGAGAGCCACTTGAAGCCCTTAGTGCGGCATGGGTAGCCAAGCCAGCCACCCGAGCCTCCTGCGCCCCGTCTAAACGCATCTACGTGCGAATACGGCATGGGCGGAAAGCGGACTTTCGCTGCAGGTGCAAATAAACCTTTGTAACACAAGCTAAGCGGACAATTCCGCGTTCGGCAAATGGCGTCGCAAGTGGGCAGAACTACTCTGATGCAGTAGTTTTTGTTTCTTTTAAAAAGTGCGCTTTTATCTCGACATCGAGCTGAGCGGTTAGGGTTGCCTTGAAGTCGGGGCCTTTTGCCAACTGGTCGTTTCCACCCGCAGCAAAAAAATGTGATGCGACTTTGTCTATTCCTGCTTCCACAGCAGGGTCAAAAATAAAATTCTTTCGTGCTGAAATCTTTGAGGCCGTAAGACTGCTAGACTTACATTCCCAACCCATAATCCAATAGAGACAATAGAACCGAAGGTTGTTGCGATCTTGTGCGGTATACGTTGCTCTGGCCTTCAGAGCCGTTTCCACGCGTTTTATCAAATCCGCAGCCACCAAATAGGCATCGACGGGGTGGTCTTCTGAAAACAGAGAATTATAGACATCATCGTCTTTGATTAGTGAGGATGGACGAGCCCTCGCATTGTCAGGTTCGCCCCGAAGTAGGGTCATCATAGCTTGGGCAAGCAAGGGTATGCTTACTATTTTACCTGCTGGTCGACCCTGATTCTTATAGAAGTTCTTTCTTCTGTCGTAGAAGTAACCTCCCATTTTTAGGGTGTGCTCGATGTCTCGTTGGACTTTGTCGGTTGCGCGAAGCGACGCCCTCGGAACTGTGTTTTGACTATTCGTCGCCTTAATAATTTGATCTCGGACAACTTCGTCCTCCGATGATACGATCTTGACCATCACCATTCGATTGTCGTCGGATCCGCCTTCATTAAAAAACTTGGCTATCTGAGAACTTGTTTGAAGACCGTTTACAATTTGAGGGTTCTCAATTGTCACTGAACCTCCTGTTTGAGTTGCTTGGCTGGATAGAATTGTGACGCCATTATTCAGCCACCAAAAATCAACATCTGTTGGCGCCAACAAAGTCTCACTAATTTCCGAGTTTACCTCGGTAGAGCCTTGATAATCGCGAACGTTGGATTCAAACAAATCGGATCGAACTGCATCCCCGCCATTCCGAAGGAAGGAATTAAAATCTTTTAGGAGGGTTAGCACGACGTACCCATTGTCTCCCGATAGAGACTTTGAAAAACCTAGACTGAATGTTTGGTTTGGCCTTTGACGCGCTAGAGCAAGTAGTTCCTTCGCTCCAAGAAAAGAAAAGTCAACAGATGCCTCGTCGAACATTGACTGAACGGTAGCGACTATTTCTTTGCCTTTTTCCAAAAGGTTGGTATGAATTTCGCTATCTGCAGCCATCGCCGCATATTTTATCTCTATCCTCAGCCTTGGAAAACGAGAAGCAAGCGTACGGTATGTATTGCGAAATCTATCGAATGCGGATTTAACTTCTTGATTATATTGATTTAACTGGCCGTAGTCAGCAGTTAGGTCAAGCAATTTTTCTAGAGTTGACTTGATCCGATTGATGGGATCTTCAGAGAAGCCTCCAGAAGTCTTGCTCTGGATGACAATTAGGTCAATGTGCACGTTCTTTTTGTAGGAGCCTAAATTGGTATCTTCGAGAATGAGGTCTCCGTTCACAAAAATGAACACGGAATCCACTCCACCGTCATGCTCTCCATCAACGATACTTGCCTCTAACTCTTCAAAATTCAGTGCATAATCCTTTGTAATTTGCTCAGCCGAAAAGACTTCAAAAAAATCCTGCAGCGACAAGTCAGGCATACTCTCTTGACGGCGTTGCTCGACAATGTCCCCTAGTATCCTCTTTGCGTTCGCTGACATAATTAACCTCAAGCATTGCCCAATTTCTTTTGAAACTGCATGTTAGATGGTTGGTCACCGGTTGGCTATCGAATTGAAAGACTCAGCAGCTCATATCTTGTGTCACCGGAACCTCTTCCATTTTTCTTTTGCGGCTGAATACAGCGGGCAACAGCCGTAACGTTCGGTGCGAACTTGTCAATCTCAGTTTTTTTGTTTCCAGTGAAAATCCGGTCTGACGGATGTATCGCAGCGCTTGTGATCAAGGGCGAAAGGCAGCTAAGGGCCGAACCGAGTCCGCAGGCTGATGCTAAATCGCATGCGGGCGACTCAAGATGTGAGCCAGTCCAAAAGAGGGCACAAGCGGTCATCGGCAAGGTAGGAGATCGTGGTTTTGGTACCAGAGGTTCGAACGAATTGCCCCGCAAACGCAGGTAGGTCGGGAGGATAACTACTCTCAAGCACAGGCTCCGCGCTTCGAGTTTCATAGGTCATCTGGCCACTCACGAAGACCACTAGAGCAATGCCAACGCTCGAGGCAAACTCAACGGCGCCACTTTGAAAACCTGAAGTTGAGAAGATGATAGCTTTTTGCGCTTTCACTGCTTGGGCTTTGGAGTGGACGACGTGAACGAGGTCTCTTTCAACCGCGCGCCCATGCCGCTTACATTCAATTAGAACGGATATTTTGGTTCCTTCAAATATCTCGAAGGTCGCCCAGCCATCGAGACTGTATTCCCCGCCAAGTCCTGGAACTTTTTCCAGATGCGATACCGAAAATTTGGGAAGCTGAGCGCCTGCGGATGAAAGCCAAGAAACCACCTGCTTTTCGTAATCTTCTGGGGAAATCGTCACGTGTGTCGCTGGGTTCCACCGTGGCGTAACTACGTTCTTCATCTAGGTGGTTTCCATCTTGGCACAATATCATAGCAGTATTTCATAAATAGATTGATAAATACAAAGATGAAAAAGGCAATGCACATGACGGAGATTGTAGGCTCTAACGAAGTCCGCTTTTACGCACCGTGCCGCAGCATCGCAAGGTTACTCGAATGGCAGCTCAGGGCCGCAACTACTTATTGAAAACCGCCATGTGACCACGTTGCCTTGCCGCAGCTTTCCAGTGCTTTTTTCGGACGCCCTCTGGCTCTAGATCGCGGTACTTACCACCCGAAAACTTTGGCCAATCCAATGCCATTCCACATTTCACCATCTCGGCACTCAAGTCGCGCCCATCTGGCAGGAAGCAAGTCGCAACAACACGATCATAAGAAATATCAGGCTCACGTTGAGCCGTGATGACCTGACCTTTACAAAGTCTAACAAGTTCCCATTTCGCTTTATTGCCCCATGGATGTTCTAGCTCTGGCGCATCGATTCCTGCCAGACGCAAACTGACCTTTCCAATTCGAATTGTATCTCCATCCACAACGTAGCACTTACCGGTAAGTGTCGTTCCGTGAGGATGCAGGCACTCATTTTTGGGTTTAGGCGCGGCCACCACAGACACCGATTGCCTCGACGTGCGTCGAGCAACCGACGCGTCGCGCGCTTGACTATCTTGGTATTTATTCGCCGAGCGACGGTGCGACAAAGATGGCTTACGCACCAACAGTGTTACGATGAAAGTGGCGTGCCCCCATGGGGTGGTCCGGTTTGATTGTTAGTGCATCGTGGGCCTCT
>JARGPB010000029.1 GCA_029212905.1 Thalassovita sp. | reverse complement strand
GGCTTAAGTCGTGGGAGAGTAGGTCACCGCCAAACCTAGTAATAACCAAAATATAATCTCTCTAAATGATGTTAAACGGTTGGCGCGGGATGGAGCAGCCCGGTAGCTCGTCAGGCTCATAACCTGAAGGTCGTAGGTTCAAATCCTACTCCCGCAACCAAACTTCAGCTCCAAAAGCTGTAACAACAAGCCGCCCTTTGGGGCGGTTTTGTTGTTTTTGGACTGAGTATCCCGCGAAACCTGCGTATTTGCCCGCCGAAGTGATTGACACAGCCCCAAGACCGCAGGAAATGTGGGGGCGAAGGGCTGTTCGCCCTGCTTTTCGTTGTCGATTTTTCGGAGGCTCCGATGCCAACTCATTATTCCCGCGCCCAGATTGCGTTGCACTGGGTCATTTTCCTGCTGATCGCGTTCCAGTTCATCGCGCATGACCCCATGTCGGACGCCTGGGATAAGGTCGAGGAAGGGCTGGACGTCGCGTTCAACCCGTTGGTCGCGGCGCATGTTTTTGCCGGGTTGTCGGTGCTGGTGCTGGTGATCTGGCGGTTGGTGCTGCGGTTTACACGGGGCGTTCCGCCACTGCCCGAAGAAGAGTCGCCCGCCATGCAGAAGGTCGCGCATCTGACCCACTGGGCTCTGTATGCGCTGATGGCACTGGTCCCGATCAGCGGCGCGGTCGCGTGGTTCGGCCTGGTCGAACCCGCCGCAGAGGCGCATGAAGTCATGAAAAGCATCTTGCTGGTGCTGGTCGGGCTACATGTATTGGGCGCGCTGTACCACCAGTTCGTGCTGAAAACCAACCTGATAGACCGTATGAAGAAGTCGGGCTAAGGCGCAAAAACACCTGCGGAAGCTGTTCTGCCTGACCCAGATCAAAGACGAGACATTCCGCATCCCATATGTATTTTCACAAGGACACGCGAAATTCCTTGTGAGGGTACTATGCTCAGACTGGCCTCTATTCTGTATTCACTGATCGGCACCACGGTTGCCGGTACTCTGGTTATTGCTGCGTTGACAATGGGTTACGATACTCTTCAGCCCATCCTGATCGCTGCGGCTGTCGGATTTATCGTGGCTGTGCCCGTGACCTGGCTGATCACCAAAGGGATCGTCGAAAACAACTGATTCCGGTTCGCTTCGCTTCGGCGGGGCGCAGGCGACGGCGGTACGAGGGAGGGGTCCCCGTTGGGGCCGCCGTCGCTACTTGTTCAGCCAAACCCGCACGGCGGCTTCGAATTCGCGGGGCTTTTCGGCGTGAAGCCAATGGCCCGCCCCCGGTATTTTCGCAAAGGCTGCGTTGGGAAACAGGGTCTTGATGGTCGGTCGGTGCTGCACCTGAACATAATCGGACTGCGCGCCGGACAGGAATAAGACCGGCCCGTCGAACTGTCCGCTGACATCCGGGAAGGACAGGATTTTCGGCATTTCGCGTTCCAGCGTATCCAGATTCAGCCGCCAGCGTTTGCCCGAAACATCCAGAGATTGCGTGAAAAACACCGGCAGGGTGGGGTCGTCCACGGTCTCGCGTAGCTGAGATTCAGCGTCCGAGCGTTTCTCGATCCGGCTGAGATCCACCGCTTTCATCGCTTGAATATACTGCACCTGAGAGTGCCCGTAGGTCGTGGGCGCAATGTCCGCGACGATCAGACGGTTGACCAATTCGGGGTATTTCAGCGCCAGAACCATCGCCGCCTTGCCCCCCATCGAGTGCCCCATCACATCCATCGGCAGACCGTGGGCGCGGATCACGTCGGCCAGATCATCGGCCATGTCCAGATAGGAATGACCGTCGAACCAGGGGCTGTTGCCGTGGTTGCGCTGATCAACGGCGATGACCTGGCGCTGATCGGACAGGCGCTTGGCGATGACGCCCCAGTTGCGCCCCGATCCATACAGACCGTGGACAATCAGCAGGGCGGGTTCGGCGGTTTTTTCACCATGGAGGATCTGGTTCAGCATACCCTTTGATACCGTCCTGACGGGGGCTTGACCAGCGCCATTGTCGGGACCCTATGCATGGGCTATTCTGTAGCAGAGGTATTTACAAGTGATTGAACAGAAAGCATTTATGCGAATGGCGCAAGAGCTGGAAACGCTTTTGGCTGAGAAGCACGGGCTTAGTTCCGGCCCTCTGAGCCGTCGGCTGACCAAAGGTTTGCGCCGCGCGCCACGGGCCGTAAAGCGGGCCGCAGACGGGTTCGTTCAGGCGCAAATCCAGATGGGCAACCCCAAGCTGATGCGGCTGATGGACAAGGCGCAGGTCGAGAGCCAGTTCCAGACGTTGCGCGACCATCTGCGGGCGATCGACGTAGCGGACCGACGCAAGGGGCTGGTGCTGAGCCTGCTGGGCAGTCTGGGCTTTAACCTGATTGCCGTGGCCGCGATCCTGGTGATCCTGCTGGTCTGGCGCGGGTTCCTATAGCAGACATGAAAACGCCGCCGCTGGGACCCAGCGACGGCGCGTTTTTCGATCAGGTTCCGGGCCTTAGAGGTTCGGATACAGCGGGAACTGTTTGCACAGGGACTCGACCTCGGCTTTGACCTTGGCTTCGATCTCGGCGTTGGCTTCTTCGCCGTTGGCGGCCAGACCGTCCACGACCTCGACAATCCAATCCGCGATCTGGCGGAACTCGGCCTCGCGGAAACCACGCGTGGTGCCGGCAGGGGTGCCCAGGCGGACGCCCGAGGTGACCATGGGTTTTTCCGGGTCAAACGGGATGCCATTTTTGTTGCAGGTGATGCATGCGCGTTCCAGCGCCTTTTCAGTGGCGTTGCCTTTGACGCCTTTGGGGCGCAGGTCAACCAGCATCACGTGGGTGTCGGTGCCGCCGGTCACGATGTCCAGGCCGCCCTTCATCAGCTGATCTGCCAGAGCAACGGCGTTCGCACGCACCTGTTTCTGGTAGGTTTTGAATTCGGGGCGCAGCGCCTCGCCGAAGGCGACAGCCTTGGCCGCGATCACATGCATCAGCGGACCGCCCTGGATGCCGGGGAAAATGGCCGAGTTGACCTTTTTCGCGATGTCCGGGTTGTTGGTCAGGATCATGCCGCCACGGGGACCGCGCAGGGTTTTGTGCGTGGTTGTGGTGGCCACGTCGGCATAGGGGAAGGGCGAGGGGTGTTCGCCCGCCGCGACCAGACCGGCAAAGTGAGCCATGTCGACCATCAGATAGGCGCCAACGCTGTCTGCGATCTCGCGGAATTTGGCGAAATCGATCTGGCGTGGGATGGCGGACCCACCGGCGATGATCAGCTTGGGCTGATGCTCGGTTGCTAGTTCCTGAACCTGATCATAGTCGATCCGGTTGTCCTGCTTGCGCACGCCGTACTGAATGGCGTTGAACCATTTGCCCGACTGGTTGGGGGCAGCGCCGTGGGTCAGGTGACCACCCGAGGCCAGGTTCATGCCCAGAATGGTGTCGCCGGGCTTGATCAGCGCGGTAAAGGCACCCTGGTTGGCCTGAGAGCCCGAGTTGGGCTGCACGTTGGCGAAATCACAACCGAACAGTTCCTTGGCGCGGTCGATGGCCAGGGTTTCGGCGACGTCGACATACTGGCAACCGCCATAGTAACGACGGCCGGGATACCCTTCGGCGTATTTGTTGGTCATGACGGAGCCCTGGGCCTCCATCACGGCGGCCGAGACGATGTTCTCGGAGGCGATCAGCTCGATCTCGTGGCGCTGACGGCCCAGTTCGTCGGTGATCGACTTGTAAAGTTCGGGGTCACGCGAGGCGAGCGCTTCGGTGAAGAAACCGGAATCGGACATTCGGATGCTCCGTGATGGCATTAAGATGGCCGCGTACCTAAAGGAAACATGACACTTAAGGAAGAGGTGAATGCGACCATGCGACAGTTGAAGCCGTCAGGGCTGGTACGTAATGGGAACTTGTGGTTCGATTAGGAACCGTTTGCGCCGCTTCGGAAACAGGATACAGGCAGGCATGACACTTCGCATCGCATTCACGGCCAGTGATACCCCAACGGCCCAGACCGCCCGTGCGGCCCTGGTTGGGCGCTATGGCAACATCCCCGAAGAAGACGCCAACGTGATCGTCGCCCTGGGGGGGGACGGGTTCATGTTGCAGACCTTGCACCGGACTCAGCGTCTGGACGCGCCGGTTTACGGGATGAATCGGGGCACTGTCGGGTTCTTGATGAACGAATACGCGGAAACCGACCTGAAGGTCCGTCTGGCCAAGGCCGAAGAGGCGGTGATTAACCCGCTGTCGATGAAGGCAACCTGCACGGATGGCACGGTCCATCTGGCGCTGGCCATCAACGAGGTGTCGGTGCTGCGGGCGGGGCCTCAGGCGGCCAAGCTGCGGATCACGGTAGACGGGCGCCTGCGCATGGAAGAGCTGGTCTGTGACGGCGCGCTGCTGGCGACGCCTGCGGGATCCACGGCGTATAACTATTCGGCGCATGGGCCGATTCTGCCGATCGGGTCGGATGTTCTGGCGCTGACGGCCATCGCGCCGTTCCGGCCACGCCGCTGGCGGGGGGCGTTGCTGCCGAAAACAGCGCTGGTGCGGTTCGATGTCTGTGACCCGGAGAAACGGCCGGTCATGGCGGATGCGGACAGCAACTCGGTTGAAAACGTGGCCAGCGTGGAAATCCAATCCGAACCGGACATCAAGCACCGCATCCTGTTCGACCCGGGTCACGGCCTGGAAGAACGCCTGATCCGCGAGCAATTCGTCTGAGCCGACTTGTTTGAATGGGGGCTGTACACTAGCCTTTGGCCATTCATTACAGGGATTTCAGTATGCGGTTTTGGGGAATGATTGTCTGGGTCTTGCTGTCCTGCGGGGCGGCCCGCGCGGAACAATCCGACGTTTTGGCCGAATGGGATATCCATGTGACCGGCGGGGCGGCTGCGGGCTATGTGCCCGATCAGGTCTGCGGCAATTGCCATCAGGACCGATACGAGAGCTTTCAGGACGTGGGCATGGCCAAGAGCTTCTATCGGCCGTCGGCGGATAAGGTGATCGAGGATTTCAGCGACGCGCATTTCTATCACGCTCCGTCCAAGATGCATTACGAAATGGAGCTGAAGAACGGCGCATATTGGTTCCACCGCTATCAGGAAAACGACCAGGGCGAGCGGATCCATCAACTGGATCGCAAGGTCGACTGGATCCTGGGCTCGGGGAACCACAGCCGGGTGTATCTGTTTCGGACCGACGGCGGTGAGCTGTTTCAACTGCCGCTGGCCTGGTACACGCAGGACGGGGGCAAATGGGAAATGTCGCCGGGGTATGAATTTTCGGATCATCTGGGTGAAACTCGGGGGGTGCAGCGCCAGTGCATGACCTGCCACAATGCCTTTCCCGAGGTGCCGGTGGGCAGCGACGCCCCCGGAATGCCCGAAGTATTCCCCGCGGACCTGCCCGAGGGGATCGGCTGTCAGCGCTGCCACGGTCCCGGCGCGAAACATGTCGAATCGGTGCTGTCAGGCGAGGTCGAGCTGGAGCAGATCCGCGCGGCCATCGTGAACCCCGCGACGCTGCCGAACGAGCAGCTGTACAGCATTTGCTATGGTTGCCACATGCAGCCCAGCGTGGCGGTGACGCCGGAACTGAGGCTGGGGCGGTCGATCTATTCGTTCCGGCCGGGGCAGCTTCTGGATGATTATAAGGTGTTTTTGGACATCGAGGACAGCAAGCACAAACCTGATGATAGGTTCGACATCAACCACCACCCTTATCGGCTGGAACAGAGCCAGTGCTTTGTCCAAAGCGAGGGCGCGCTGGGATGTCTGACCTGCCACGACCCACACCGCAAGATCCCGCCCGAAAACCGCGCCGCACATTACCGCGAGGCCTGTCTGAGCTGCCACGAAACCACGCAGGGGCTGCCGGTGATGGCAACGGGTACGCATCCGCAAATCGCGCCGGATGCGGATTGCACCACCTGCCACATGCCCGAACGGCGCACGCAGGACGTGATCCACGCCAAGATGACCGACCACCGGATCCAACGCGACCCCGGCGCCCTGGAGGCGCTGACGCGGCCCCTGGACAAGATCCCGCCCGAGGTGATCGGCGTCAGCCTGCTGTATCCAGATCGGGGCCTGTCCAAGACAGAAGAGATGTTGGCAAAGACCAGCGCTATTTTGCGTTATTCCAGCTATCGGGCGGACTATGCCGCCGAGGCCATGCAGGGCGCGATGAACCGGGGCGGGGTATTCCACTATGAGCCCTGGCTGACCCTGTCGAAGGTGTATTTCAAGCAGATGGACTATGCCAAGGGGCTGGAAACGGCGGAGACGGGGCTGACGCTGGCCCCGGACAACTGGGCGCTGAGGATGCAAAAAGCGCTGTCTTTGTTTGGCATGGGCCAGAAAGACAAGGCGTTGGCGGAGATTGACGCGCTGCTGGCCCAGCATCCTGTGAACGCGACGACCGGGTATAACCGGGGCCTGTTCCTGAGCCTGATGGGGCGCGAGCAAGAGGCGCTGGCACAGTTGCACGCGGTGCTGGAGAACGCGGACAATCACGGCGCGGCGTGGCGGCTGATCGCCAGGATCGAGGCCGCGCAGGGCAACGCCAATGCCGCCATCGACGCCTATCTGAAAGCGCTGCAACAAGAGCCGCGCGATGGAACGGCCGCCAAGGGTCTGGCCGAGCAGATGCGCGCAGCGGGGCGTGCGGACGAGCTGCGGCGGTACCGCGTCGCCGAGTAGCACAACGAAAAAGGCGCGCCACTGAATGGGCGCGCCAGTTGGGGTGCAATCTGATCAGATTGCCGGGGTTAAGACTGGGCGTAGCCGATGGTTTGCAGCGCCTCTTTGATCTCGTCCAGAATGGCGGGATCGTCGATCGTGGCGGGCATCTTGTACTCTTTGCCATCGGCGATCGACACCATGGTGCCGCGCAGGATTTTACCCGAGCGGGTTTTCGGCAGACGATCCACCACAACCGCCAGTTTGAAGGCGGCGACGGGGCCGATTTTCTCGCGGACAAGTTTGACCACTTCTTTGACGACCTCGGCATCGTCCCGGTCGGCGCCCGCGTTCAGACACATGAAGCCGACAGGCATCTGGCCCTTCAGCGCGTCGGTCACACCGATCACGGCACATTCGGCAACGTCGGGGTGGCCTGAGAGGACTTCTTCCATGCCGCCGGTGGACAGGCGGTGGCCGGCAACGTTGATCACGTCATCGGTGCGCGCCATGATATAGAGGTATCCGTCCTCGTCGATCATGCCCGCATCGCCGGTTTCATAGTAGCCGGGGAAGTGTTCGAGGTAGGATTTCTTGAACCGTGCTTCGGCGTTCCACAGGGTGGGCAGGGTGCCGGGGGGCAAGGGCAGCTTGATCGCGATGGCGCCCAATTCACCCGGTTTCATCTGATGGCCACCTTCGTCCAGGATCTGAACGTCATAGCCCGGCATGGCAACGGCGGGGCTGCCCAGCTTGGTTGGCAATTCCTCGATGCCCAGGGGGTTGCCCGCGATGGCCCAGCCGGTTTCGGTCTGCCACCAGTGGTCAATCACCGGAACCTTTAGCTGATCCTGCGCCCATTGAATGGTGTCAGGATCGGCACGTTCGCCGGCCAGATAGACCTGTTTCAGGCAGGACAGATCGTATTTACCGACGAATTCGCCCTTGGGGTCCTCGCGTTTCACAGCACGGAAGGCGGTGGGCGCGGTGAAGAAGCTTTTGACTTTGTGTTCGGAAATCACCCGCCAGAAGGTGCCCGCATCGGGGGTGCCGACGGGTTTTCCCTCGAATACGATGGTGGTGTTGCCGTGGATCAGCGGGCCATAGGTGATGTAGCTGTGCCCAACGACCCAACCCACGTCCGAGGCGGCCCAGAACACATCGCCGGGGTCGACGTTATAGAGATTCTTCATGGTCCAGTTCAGCGCAACCAGATGGCCGCCGGTGGGGCGGATAACGCCCTTGGGCTGGCCGGTGGTGCCGCTGGTGTACAGGATATAGGCGGGGTGATCGCCCTCGACCGGGACGCAATCGGCGGGTTCGACGCCGTACTGGAACCCATGCCAGTTATAGTCACGGCCTTCGATCAATTGCGCGACTTCTTGTTCGCGCTGATAAATGACGGTGAAGTCGGGCTTGTGTTCGGCCAGATCAATGGCGCCGTCCAGCAGCGGTTTATAGTGGACCACGCGGCCCGGCTCGATCCCGCAAGAGGCGGCGATAATCGCCTTGGGTTTGGCGTCGTCGATACGGACGGCCAGCTCGTTCGCGGCAAATCCGCCGAACACGACCGAGTGCACGGCGCCCAGACGGGCACAGGCGAGCATCGCCTCGAGTGCTTCGGGGATCATCGGCATGTAGATGATGACGCGGTCGCCTTTCTCGATGCCCTTGGCGCGCAGGGCGCCGGCCAGGGTGGCCACGCGATTGCGCAGCTCGACATAGGTGATTTCGCGTTTGGAATGGGTGACGGGGCTGTCGTGGATGATGGCGACTTGCTCGCCCCGGCCTGCCTCGACATGGCGGTCGACGGCGTTCCAACAGGTGTTCACCATGCCGTCCTTGAACCATTCGTACAAAGGGGCATCGTCATCGAACAGGGCCTTTGTCGGCGCCCGATCCCAATCGATGGCCTTGGCGGCGTCCATCCAGAACCCTTCGGGGTCCGATTTCCACGCGGCGTAAACGTCTTTGTATGCCATTGTATGCCTCCTCCTATGAGTTGTAACTGTGTTACGAAGCGTCACAGATTCACGCAAGAAAATAGGATGGGGGGCGACAGTTTCGCGCAGAAAATTTGCAGAATTGGCGGGAAGTTGACGGAAAAGTTTTGCAAATATCGCCAAAATGAACTGATATCAGTAAAGAAAGCGGTAATTTTGCAAAGTTTTGCACATCTGAGGGCGGGTGTGGGAATTTGACGTGTCCCCAGATTGCGAAGCCCCCGGACGCGAATAAGGACACGAAAAAGGACACGAAAAAGGACACGAAAAAGGACACGAAAAAGGCGGGCCACATGGACCCGCCTGAGACATGTTTTCAGAAGGCCTAGCCGTATTGCGCGACAGGCGTCCCGGCAATGGCCGCCATGTTCAACAATCCACGCGGCGTGATCGACGGCGACACGATATGCGCCCGGTTGCCCATGCCCATCAAGAGCGGCCCGACCTCCAGGCCTTCGCCTTTGACTTTGAGGATGTTGCGCACCCCACTGGCCGCATCGGCATTGGCAAAAACCAGCACGTTGGCGGCGCCTGTCATGCGGCTGTCGGGGAAAATGCGCTCGCGCAGTTCGGGTTCCAGCGCGGCATCCACGTTCATTTCGCCCTCGTAACAGAAATCACGCGGGGCGCTGTCCAGGATCGCCAAAGCAGCGCGCTGCCGCTGGCCGGTGTCGCTGTTGAGGTTGCCGAATTGCGATTGTGAACACAGCGCGATGCGCGGCTCCAGACCAAAGCGGCGGACGTGGCGGGCGGCGCCCATGACGGTGCGGGCGATTTCCTCGGGGGTGGGGTCGGTCGTGACCTGCGTGTCCGCGATGAACAGCGGGCCGTCCTCGAGGATCATCAGGGACAGGGCACCGGTGGGTTGGCGGGCCTCGTCCGCCAGCAACTGGGTGACATAGTTCAAATGCCAGCGATATTCCCCAAAGGTGCCGCAGATCAGGCTGTCGGCCTCGTCGCGGTGAACCATGATCGCGCCGATGGCGGTGGTGTTGGTGCGCATGATCGCCTTGGCCAGATCCGGGGTCACGCCGCGCCGGGCCATGTGCTGGTGATAGGTGGTCCAGTAGTCCCGATACCGCGCGTCATTTTCTGGATTCACCACGTGGAAATCCTGGAACGGGCGGATATTCAGCCCGGCACGTTCGATGCGCTGCTCCATGACCTCGGGGCGGCCAATCAGGATCGGCTGTTCGGTGGTTTCCTCGAGAATCGCCTGAGCGGTGCGCAGAACGCGTTCGTCCTCGCCCTCGGCAAAGACGATGCGGCGACTGGCAGTGCGGGCGGCCTCGAAGACGGGGCGCATCAGCAGGGCCGATTTGAACACCGATTGGGTCAGCTTGGCCTTGTAGCCCTCTAGGTCGTCCAACGGACGCGTGGCGACACCGCTGTCCATCGCGGCCTTGGCCACGGCGGTGGACACGACGCCAGACAGGCGCGGATCAAAGGGTTTGGGGATCAGATAATCGACGCCGAAGCTCATGCTTTCGCCCTGATAGGCGGCGGCGGCTTCGGCGCTGGTGGTGGCGCGGGCCAGAGCGGCAATGCCCTCGATACAGGCCAGCTGCATGGCGTCGTTGATCTCGGTCGCGCCGACGTCCAGCGCCCCGCGAAAGATGAACGGGAAACACAGGACGTTATTCACCTGGTTCGGATAGTCGCTGCGGCCAGTGGCGATGATCGCGTCGGGGGCGACCTTGCGGGTTTCTTCGGGCAGGATTTCCGGGGTGGGGTTGGCCAGGGCAAAAACGATCGGCTGGCGGGTCATCTTGGCGACCATTTCGGGCCGGAGCACGTTGGGACCAGAGAGACCCAGAAACATGTCGGCGCCGTCAATCACATCATCCAGCGTGCGCAGATCGGATTTCTGAGCATAGGCCGCTTTTTGCGGGTTCATGTCCTCGGTCCGGCCTTCGTAGACCAGCCCGTGCACGTCGCACAGCCAGACGTTTTCGCGCTTTACGCCCAGTTTCAGCAGCATGTTCAGGCAGGCGATCCCAGCGGCGCCACCCCCGGTCGACACGATTTTAATGTCCTCGAACGCCTTGCCTGCGACGTGCAGAGCGTTCTTTGCGGCGGCCCCCACGACAATGGCGGTGCCGTGCTGGTCATCGTGGAAAACCGGGATGTTCATCCGCTCGCGGCACAGTTTCTCGACGATGAAACAGTCGGGGGCTTTGATGTCCTCGAGGTTGATCGCGCCGAAAGTGGGCTCTAATGCGCAAACGATGTCGGCCAGTTTCTCGGGGTCGGTTTCATTTACTTCAATGTCAAAACAATCGATATTGGCGAACTTTTTGAACAGGACCGCCTTGCCTTCCATCACGGGTTTGCTGGCCAGCGGACCGATATTTCCCAGCCCCAGAACCGCCGTTCCGTTCGACACAACCGCGACCAAATTGCCGCGCGCCGTATATTTGCTGGCGTTTGCGTCGTCCTTCTTGATTTCCAGGCAGGCCTCGGCGACGCCAGGAGAGTAGGCGCGGCTAAGGTCGCGACCGTTGGCCAGGGGCTTGGTCGCGCGGATCTCAAGCTTACCGGGCTTGGGGTGTTCATGGTAAAACAGCGCCGCTTGACGCAGCGCTTCGTTGTGATTGTCGGACATTTGGGGCCTCCCTGCCTTGGGTAGTTTAGTATTAAACTAATCGCTTACCAAAGGGAACCCGATGTTAGCGATCACCTGCGCAGGCTTGCAAAAAGTCGCAGGCAGGACCACAGTTCCCGCGTAAGTCCCCTCAGACAATCGGAGAAATGGACATGTCGTTGCTGGATGCGGCCCGCGCTGTGCGGGAAAATGCCTATGCGCCTTATTCCAAGTTCAAAGTGGGCGCGGCGATCCGGTCGAAATCGGGTGCGCTGTATACCGGGTGTAACGTCGAAAACGTCGCCTATCCCGAAGGCACCTGCGCCGAGGCCGGCGCGATCGCGGCCATGGTCGCGGCAGGCGAAACCGAGCTGACCGAGGTCTGCGTGATTGCCGACAGCCCGCACCCGGTCACGCCCTGCGGCGGCTGCCGTCAGAAACTGGCCGAATTCGGGCGCGGCGATGCTTTGGTACGGCTGGCAACGGTGGATGGCGCGGAAACGACAATGACGATTTCCGAACTGCTGCCGGGCGCGTTCGATCAATCTCACATGGACCGGGCCTGACGCATATGGATGCCCGCGCGATCATTGCCCGGTTGCGGGATCGCCAGACCGTCGGCCCCAAAGATCTGGGCTGGTTCGCACAGGGGCTGGCGGATCAGACGGTGAGCGATGCACAGGCCGGAGCGTTTGCGATGGCCGTTCTGCTGAACGGGCTGGACGAGGACGGGCGCGTGGCCCTGACCCTGGCCATGCGCGATTCAGGACGGGTGCTGCGCTGGAATATGGATCGGCCCGTGTTGGACAAACACTCGACCGGGGGGGTGGGGGATTGCGTGTCTCTGATCCTGGCGCCGGCTTTGGCGGCGTGCGGGGCCTATGTGCCGATGATTTCGGGCAGGGGCCTGGGCCATACGGGCGGAACGTTGGACAAGTTAGAGGCGATCCCCGGTTTCCAGACCCGTATCGAGGAACCCCGGCTGCGCCATATCGTCAAGCGGGCGGGCTGTGCCATCGTCAGCGCCAGCGCCGACATCGCCCCGGCGGACAAGCGGCTGTATGCGATCCGGGATGTGACCAGCACGGTCGAGAGCCTGGATCTGATCACGGCCTCGATCCTGTCCAAGAAGCTGGCCGCCGGGCTGGAGGGGCTGGTGCTGGACGTCAAGGTTGGCGCTGGGGCGTTTATGAAAACGACCGAGGAGGCGCGGGCTTTGGCGCAGGCATTGGTCAGCACGTCGAACGCCGCAGGGTGCCCGACCACGGCGCTGATCACGGATATGAGCCAGCCTTTGGCGCCCGATCTGGGTAATGCGCTGGAGGTTGCCAGCTCGATGCGGGTGCTGACGGGGAGGGAAACCGGGCATCTGCTGGAGATTACCGCCGCGCTGGGCGGGGTGCTGCTGGCGAATGCGCAATTGGCGGACAGCGTGGATTTGGGGGCGCAGGCGATTCTGAACAGTATTGCCGACGGGCGCGCGGCGGATCATTTTGGCCGCATGGTGGCCGAGCAGGGCGGGCCTGTTGGCTTTGTCGAAAACTGGCAAAGGTTCCTGCCCGAGGCGCCCGTCATTCGGGAGATCTCGGCGCCTGCGTCGGGCTATGTCGCGGGCTGGGACGGTCAGGCGCTGGGCCTTGCGGTGGTCGACCTGGGCGGAGGGCGTCATGTGGAAACCGACCCGGTGGACCCGGCGGTGGGGCTGTCGGGCGTGGTGCCGTTGGGGACCTGGCTCGAAAAGGGCCAGCCGCTGGGCTGTGTCCACGCCGCACGCGAAGGCGCAGCGGATCGGGCGGTGGCACAGGTGATCGGGGCTGTGACCCTGGCCGGGGATGCGCCACAGGTGCCCGCATTGATACGCGAAAGGATTGGCTGATGGCGCGGGCGTTCTTGGTGGTGATTGATAGCGTGGGTATCGGCGGCGCACCGGATGCGGGCCAGTTTTTCAACGGCGATCTGCCGGATACTGGCGCGAATACAGTGGCGCATATTGCGGCGGACTGCGCGGCGGGGCGCGCCGAGGTGGAGCGCGCGGGGCCGCTGAGGTTGCCGGTGCTGGACGGGCTGGGGCTGGGGGCGGCGGTGCGCCTGGCCTCGGGCGATGCGATGCCGGGGCTGGAGGCCGAACCGGCCGGGCTGTGGGGGGCTGCGACCGAAGTAAGCCCCGGCAAGGATACGCCCTCGGGGCATTGGGAATTGGCGGGGGTGCCGGTGCCGTGGGACTGGAGCTATTTTCCCGATACGACCCCTGCATTGCCCGCCGATCTGACCGCAGCGCTGGCCGAACTGAGTGGCACGGACGGGGTGCTGGGGAATTGCCATGCGTCGGGCACCGAGATCATCGCGCGGCTGGGGGCCGAGCATCTGCGCACCGGCTGGCCGATCGTTTATACCTCGGCGGATAGCGTGTTGCAGATCGCGGCGCATGAGGACAGCTTTGGTCTGCAACGGCTGTTGGATCTGTGCGCGGGCATCGCCCCGCAGGTCCACGCGATGAAAGTGGGGCGGGTGATCGCACGGCCCTTTGTCGGGTCGTCCGAGACCGGATTTACCCGCACGCAGAACCGGCATGACTATGCTATTGCGCCCCCCAGCCCGACGCTGTGTGATTGGGTGTCGGACGCGGGGCTCAGGGTATATGGTATTGGAAAGATTGGTGATATTTTTTCAATGCAGGGGATTGATGAGGTGCGCAAAGGGCCGGATGCCCTGCTGATGCGGCACCTGTCAGATCTGGTGGACACCGCCGAGGACGGTAGCCTGACCTTTGCCAATTTCGTAGAGTTCGACAGCCTGTATGGGCACCGGCGGGACGTGTCTGGCTATGCGCGTGCGTTGGAATGGTTCGATGCGGAGCTGGGGAAAATCCTGCCGCGTCTGCGGGCGGATGATCTGCTGATTGTGACCGCAGATCACGGAAATGACCCCACCTGGCGCGGCACGGATCACACGCGCGAACGGGTGCCGGTGCTGGGCTATGGGGTAGGCACAAGGCCGGTTGGCACGGTGATGTTCACCGATGTCGCCGCCAGTATCGCCGACCATTTGGATGTGCCCGCGCAAGGCCCCGGAAAGAGCTTTCTATGAGCTGGAAATCGTATCCCAAGATCGAGCTGCACCTGCATCTGGAGGGCGCCGCGCCGCCCGCGTTGATCCGCGGTATGGCACAGGAAAAATCCGTCAATCTGGACGGGGTTTTCGACGAGGCCGGGCGCTATGCCTATCGGGATTTCCCCGAGTTCCTGAAGGTCTATGAGGCCGCGACGGAGGTGCTGAAATCGCCCGAGGATTACCAGCGCCTGACACGCGCCGTGCTGGAGGACTGTGCTGAAAATGGCGTGATCTACGCTGAAACCTTTGTCAGCCCCGATTTCTGCGGGGGGCGTGATCTGGGGGCGTGGCGGGACTATCTGTTGGCGATGCAGGAAACGGCGGCCCAGGCCGAGACCGAGCTGGGCGTTACATTGCGGGGGATCGTTACCTGTATCCGGCATTTCGGCCCGGACAAGGCGCGTGAAACCGCGCTTTGTGCGGCGGAAACGGCGGGGGATTGGGTCGTTGGATTTGGCATGGGCGGGGACGAAACCATGGGGCGCCAGGGCGATTTTGCCTGGGCGTTCGATTGCGCCCGCGAGGCGGGGCTGCGTCTGACCACTCATGCTGGCGAATGGGGTGGGCCGCAATCCATCCGCGACGCCATCACTGATCTGCGGGTCGAACGCATCGGCCACGGCGTGCGCGCCATCGAGGACCCGGCGCTGGTGGATCTGCTGGCGGATACCGGCACCGTGCTGGAAATCTGCCCCGGATCGAACATCGCGCTGGGCCTGTACCCGGAAATCAAGGCGCACCCCATTGCACCCCTGCGCGACGCGGGCGTAAAGGTAACGATATCAACAGATGATCCGCCGTTCTTTCACAGTTCGATGACGCGGGAATTCGAGGCGCTGGAGCAGGCGTTCGGCTGGGGGCCGGATGACTTTGCTGCGCTGAACACGACGGCGATCAACGCGGCCTTCTGTGACGAGGGAACACGCGCGCGCCTCTTGAAACGATTGGAGACCCAATGACCGAGCACCTGACCGTTGTCACCCACCCGCTGGTTCAGCACAAACTGACCTTGATGCGCAAGGAGGACACCTCGACCGCGAGCTTCCGTCGCCTTCTGCGGGAAATCAGCCAGCTGTTGGCCTATGAGATCACCAGCGAAATGGAGATGACCACCGAGACCATCCAAACCCCGATGGAAACGATGGACGCCCCGGTTCTGGAGGGCAAGAAACTGGCGCTGATTTCCATTCTGCGGGCGGGTAACGGCCTGCTGGACGGCGTGCTGGAACTGATCCCCGCCGCGCGGGTCGGGTTCGTCGGCCTGTACCGTGACGAGCAAACCCTGGAGCCGGTGCAATACTATTTCAAGGTGCCGGAAAACCTGGAGGATCGCCTGGTCATTGCCGTCGATCCGATGCTGGCGACGGGGAACTCCTCGGCTGCGGCGATTGATTTGCTGAAACAGGCGGGCGCCAAGAATATCCGGTTTATGTGCCTTCTGGCGGCCCCCGAAGGCGTCGCCCGGATGAAAGAGGCCCACCCCGATGTGCCCATCGTCACGGCCTCTTTGGATCGCTGTTTGAACGACAAAGGCTATATCATGCCCGGACTAGGTGATGCGGGTGACCGGATGTTTGGCACAAAATAAGCCAAAGCCTTTACTAATTTGGGTGAATCGGGCAACCTGCCCCCCAAAGCCTGTTTGGGGGGCCATATGCCTGTTTCGAAAGTTGTTTCTTCTGCGGTAATTGCCATTTTTCTGAGCGGTACCGGCCTGTTTGCCCAGGCGCTGGGATCGGCGCTGCCTGCTGAATTTCCACCCGCGTCTTATAAATCCCGGCAATATGTCGACAGCAAAGGCTGCGTCTATATTCGCGCCGGTGTGGACGGCAATGTGACATGGGTGCCGCGCGTGACCCGTTCGCGGCAGCCGATCTGTGGCGCGCAGCCCACCTTTGCCAAGGCGAAACCCAAAGCAGCCCCAACCACCAAAGTGGCCGCGGCCCCAGCGCCCACACCCGCCCCCGTGAAAAAAGCCCCGGTGAAGAAGCCCGTTCAAGTGGTGCGCGCAAAGCCCAAGCCAGCGCCGGTGAATGCTCCGATCCGAACTGTGGCCTCGATCACGACACCGCCCAAGGTGATGAAGCCGTCTCGCGCCAAGGTAGCGCCCCCGCCGGCGCCCAAACGCGCGGCGCCCGTTCAGATCGCGGCGCCTGCTGCGGTTTCGGCCTGCCCGCAATTCGGCCCCAGCGGCCGGTTCATGCAGGGCGCGGGCGTGCGCTGTGGTCCGCAGACGGATTCGCCCGTGTCCTATGGATCATCGGGCCGTGCCGGTCAGGCCCGGACGGGCACTGTGGTGACCGCCGCGACGGTCGCGCCGACAACCCGCGTTGTGCCCAAACATGTCTATGACAACCGGGTCAAAGCGGGCACAGGCGTCAAGACCCCAAAAGGTTACCGCCAAGTGTGGGAAGACGACCGGCTGAACCCAAAACGCGCCGAACAAACCATGGCAGGCAAGGCCGCAATGGACCTGATCTGGACCCAGACTGTCCCGCGCCGCCTGATCGACCGCCGCACCGGCAAGGATGCCGCGCGCGCGAACCCGAACCTGGTCTATCCCTATACCAACCTGACCACGCAGCAGCAGCAACAAGCCTATAAGCATATCAAGACCCCTCGGGTTTCGACGAAATCGCAGGCTCGGGTCAAAACCCGCGCGGTGGTTTCAACCAAATCGCGGCCTGCTGCGCCGGTTACGGGCAAGAAATACGTTCAGGTTGGTACTTTTGGTGTTCCGGCGAATGCGCAACGGACGGCGCAGCGGCTTCAGCAGTCTGGGCTGCCGGTTCGGATGTCGCGCTATACCAAGGGCGGAAAAACCTATCAGATCGTTCTGGCGGGTCCGTTTGGATCAGCGGGTGATCTGAATACGGCGCTGGCAACGGCGCGTCGGGCCGGATTCCGGGATGCCTTTGCCCGCTAAGTGACTTGGGGGCGCGTCGTGCCCCTGGCCTCTGGTCTAGCCGTTACAGATTTCTTGCAGACGGACCCAATCGGCATCGCTGAGGATTTCGGGGACGGTCTGGCCGCGCATCGGGTCGGCCTCGATCAGGCCCAGCGTTTCCTCGCCCGAGACATCCAGCGCATAGGCATACGGCGTCGAGGACAGTTTCGCCGCAGCGAAGCCTGTGAGCAGATCGGCATCCGTGATCGGGCTGCGGGGCTGGGCCAGCACCGTTTCGGTATAGGCGGCCAGGGTTTCATCCGGCAGGGTGCCCGTGGTCAGCAGACGCAGGGTTTCGGTGAAACCACCATCGGTCAGCAATTGTTTCAACGGATCGTTTGCCTGGGCGCGGATCAGTTCGGCGACGACAAAGCCAGCGGCGACGCCGGGGTCCTCGTATTCCTCGATCAGGCGGCGGCTGATCAGCAGGATGCGCCCCGGCAGCAGCACGGTTTCCGACACACCCGAGCGCATCACAACGATGCGGCTGACCTGGCCGTCCGGTAGGGTCACGCGGCGTGACAGGCTTTCGAGTGCGGTGGATGCGGCGGGGGTTGCGCAGGCCTGTCCGGTCACGCGCTGGGTGTGGGTCAGCAGGCGTTCGCCCAGATCGACACGTTTGGAGTGCGGAACAACTGTGACCGCGTGATTCACCATGGCGCCGGGCAACCAGAACACCGACAGGGCTGTAACGCTGGCCACCACACCGCCCAGGATCAGCAAGCGCAGACGCCCCGGTTTGGGACGCCCCCGATCAATGGCCTGGCGCAGTTTTTCAATCGCGCCGATCATCTCGGCTTCGTCTTCGGTCAGTTCCAGGGTTTCGTCCGGGTCGCCGTCGGGATGATAAACGGCAGGAAGCTCGCCGGGATTCGCGCGCTCAATGGCCGCAAGGGACCAATGCGCCAGCGGCTGTTCCTTCATGTCGGTGACGACCAACGTGGCGTCGCCGATTGAAACGATCACCTCGCGGCGCTGGGCGTCCGGCCCCGGGCGCCAAAGACCAGAGGCTTCGATCCGCTGGTATTTCTGAAGTGCTGTCATTTCGGGCTGCCCTGCCTCTTGTCTGACCATATGGATAACACGGGCAGGGCGGGGGCGGCAATCCGCCCCCCGATCACATCACAGGGTCTTGGCGGTGGTGCGCAGTTCAAATTTCTGGATTTTACCCGTCGAGGTTTTGGGCAATTCCTGAAACACCACCTTTTTGGGGGTTTTGAACCCGGCCAGACGTTCGCGGGCAAAGGCGATCATTTCGGCCTCGGTTGCGCTGTGCCCGTCCTTGAGCTCGACAAAGGCGCAGGGGATCTCGCCCCATTTTTCATGCGGCTTGGCAACCACCGCACATAGCAGCACATCCGGGTGGCCCATCAGGACGCCTTCGACCTCGACCGAGCTGATGTTCTCGCCGCCAGAAATAATGATGTCCTTGGCCCGGTCCGCGATCTGGATATAGGTGTCTGGATGCTGGATCGCGATGTCGCCAGTGCGGAAATACCCGCCTGCAAAGGCCTCGGCTGTGGCTTTGGGGTTCTTCAGATAGCCCTTCATCACCCCGTTGCCACGCATGACGATTTCGCCCTGAGCCGTGCTGTCCATCGGAATTTGCTGCATCTTTTCGTCCACGACAGTGATGTGTTCCATGATGGGCATGGCGACACCCTGGCGGGCCTTGATTGCGGCGCGGTCGTCGCCTTGCAGGTGGTCCCATTCATCGCGCCAGGTGCATTCGGTGGCCGGGCCGTAGACCTCGGTCAGGCCATAGACCTGCGTGACGTTGAATCCCATCGGTTCAATCTTGGCCAGGGTCGCGGGGGCGGGCGGGGCGCCTGCGGTAAAGACCTCGACCACATGATCAAAGTCGCGGCGGTCGCTTTCGGGGGCGTTCACCAACGTGTTCAGTACGATCGGCGCGCCGCCGAAATGGGTTGCGCCTTCGTCTGCGATGGCGTCGAACACAGCCTTGGCGGTGATGTCGCGGCAACAGATCACCGTGCCGCCATAGGCCGGCATCAGCCATGTGTGGCACCAGCCGTTACAGTGAAACAGCGGGACGATGGTCAGGTACTGTGGATGCATCGGCAACCGCCAGCTGATCCCCTGACCCATGGCATTCAGATAGGCCCCGCGGTGGTGATAGACCACGCCCTTGGGCCGCCCGGTGGTGCCCGACGTATAGTTCAGCGCGATGCTTTCCCATTCGTCCTGAGGCATCATCCAGTCGAAATCGGGATCGCCCGTGGCCAGCAGATCCTCGTATTCCATGTAATGGCCGTGGCCGTGCACCCCGGCTTGATCGTCCGCGACCTCGATCACGATGGGCGAGGGGCCGATCATATCCTCGATTGCCTGGGCCACCACGGGCAGGAATTGCGGATCAACCAGCACGACCTTGGCCTGACCGTGATCCAGAATATAGCTGATTGTGTCGCTTTCGAGCCGGGTGTTGATCGCGTTCAGCACGGCTCCGCAGGCGGGCACGCCGAAATGCGCCTCGGCCTGAGCGGGCAGGTTCGGCAGTACGGTCGCCACCACATCGCCGGACTGCACCCCCAGTTTCACAAGGGCCGAGGCCAGACGGCTGACGCGCGCGTGGTATTCGGCATAGGTTTTCCGATGCGTGCCGTAGACCACAGCCATGTGGTTCGGAAATACGTCCCTGGCGCGGTTCAGCCACGACAGGGGTGTCATCGGTACGTAATTCGCCGCGTTTTTTTCCAGCCCGGTTTCATCCGCCATCCAGCCCATCGGTGTTCTCCATGTCATCATTGGATAGAATTCGTTTGGCCATATACTGCGTTGGAATGTATCCCCAAAGAAAGCCCCGATTCATCGGCTGAGTGGGGTTTTCCCAATGCCGACAATCCGCTAGCGTTCAGGCATGATCCTGTCGCATGGCCGCAAATACATTTTCATCCATATTCCAAAAACGGGGGGGACCTCGATGGCGTTGGCGCTGGAGGACCGCGCCAAGAAGGACGACATCATGCTGGGGGATACCCCCAAAGCGCGGCGCCGACGGTCCCGTATGGCGCAGGTTCAGACGGCTGGGCGGTTGTGGAAACACTCGACCCTGGCGGATATCGACGGGCTGATCACGCCCGAGCAGATCGCAGAGTATTTCACCTTTACCCTAGTGCGAAATCCGTGGGACCGGGTGGTCAGCTATTACCACTGGCTGCAAGAGCAGAGTTTCGATCACCCCGCTGTCCGGCTGGCGCAGGGATCGACGTTTACGCAGTTTCTGAACCACGCACATACGCAGATGTCGCTTAGCGCCGCGCCCGCCAGTTTCTACATGACCGACATTCGCGGACAGCAGCATTGCAACGCCTATATCCGGCTGGAACATCTCTATGAGGATGCGCGCCCGCTGTGGGACCATCTGGGATTCGAACTGGATTTGCCGCATGTGAACCGGTCGAACCGGATTGATTATCACCGCTATTATACCGAGGAAGACGCGCAGATTATCGCTCGTACATGTGCTGCGGATGTCGCGCAATTCGGCTATTGCTACGAGTGATTTTTCGGCGGGGGTTAGTCCCGCGCGCCGGGATCAAGCATCGCCAGCAAATCCAAGAGCGTTTCGTAATTGTCAGCGCCCAGGGTTGTTTTGAATTCGGCCACGATCTGCGCGGCGTGATCGACGCGGTCACTGATGATCTTTTGCCCTTTTGGGGTGATCTCGATGAATTGGCGCCGACGGTCCTGGATGTCACGGGTCTGGGTGATCAGCCCCTTTTCGCGCAGGGTTGCCGCGATTCGAGTCAGGCTGGGAAACAGCAGACAGGATCGTTCGGCCAGAGTCGTCGTGTCCAGCGCGCCATATTCCGACAGCACCCGCAGCACCCGCCATTGCTGTTCGGTGATACCCGTTTCCGCCAGCATGTCACGGATCGGGGCCATCACCCCCTCGCGGGCGCGGATCAATGCGATCGGTAGCGAACGGGTGGTGGACGGGAGCTTGGACATCTTCAGGGCCTCGGGTTTTGTTTGGATGATCTGATGCACCGTGAACTTGGTCTTGACAACATAGCTCGTGTTTATTTAACTTAGCAATAATTAACATGTTAAATGAGTGGCGCGCCGCACATTCCGTTCGGCCAAGGACAATAGTCGCACAGGCCTTAGGCAAATGGACGCCGCACAGAGAGACCCGCGCAGACGCGGAATATCAATGCCGGACGTCTCTGTCGACGAGAGTGTCCGTGACCACTGGAGGACATCGCATGAGCGTACTTGACGATAATATCACCAAATTAGGCGGCTATCTGGAGAGATTTCAGGAGACCGGAATCCTGAACCGGATCGGCGGCGTAGATGTGCCCGGTGGGGCGGGAACGTTTCAGTCGACCTCGCCAGTGGATAAAACGGTGATCTGTGATGTCGCACACGGCACGGCCGAGGACATCGACGCCGCCGCAAATGCAGCGCACGAGGCCTTTGTTGTGTGGCGCGATATGCCTGCGCTGGAACGCAAGAAAATCCTGATCCGCGTGGCAGAAGGTATCGAAGCCCGCGCCGAGGAAATCGCGCTGTGCGAATGCTGGGACACCGGGCAGGCCTATAAATTCATGTCCAAGGCCGCATTGCGCGGAGCCGAGAATTTTCGCTATTTTGCGGATCAGGTCGTGCAGGCGCGCGATGGGCAGCACCTGCAATCGCCGTCGCTGATGAACGTTACCACCCGTGTGCCGATCGGTCCGGTTGGCGTCATTACGCCGTGGAACACGCCGTTCATGCTGTCGACCTGGAAAATTGCTCCGGCGTTGGCGGCAGGGTGTACCGTGGTTCATAAACCCGCCGAGGCCTCGCCGTTGACGGCGCGCCTGTTGGTCGAAATCGCCGAAGAGGCGGGCCTGCCGCCGGGCGTCCTGAACACCGTCAACGGCTTTGGCGAAGGCGCGGGCAAGGCGCTGTGCGAACATCCGAAAATCAAGGCCATCGCCTTTGTTGGCGAAAGCCGCACAGGCAGTCTGATCACCAAACAGGGGGCTGATACGCTTAAGCGGAACCACCTGGAACTGGGTGGCAAGAACCCTGTGATCGTGTTTGACGACTCGGATCTGGAGCGTGCCCTGGATGCGGTGATCTTTATGATTTTCTCGGTGAACGGAGAGCGCTGCACCTCTTCCTCGCGGTTGCTGGTGCAGGACACGATCCGCGAGGAATTCGAGGCCAAACTGGTCGAACGGATCAACAACATCAAGGTCGGCCACCCGCTGGATCCCGCAACGGAAATCGGGCCGTTGGTGACGCAAGAGCATTACAACAAAGTCACCAGCTATTTTGACATCGCCAAAGAGGACGGCGCGACCGTCGCCGCCGGTGGGGTGAAGGTCGGTGACACGGGGTATTTTGTGCGGCCGACATTGTTCACCAACGCCAACAACCAAATGCGCATCGCACAAGAGGAAATCTTTGGGCCGGTTCTGACGTCGATTCCGTTTTCGACCGAAGAAGAGGCGCTTGGGATCGCCAATGACATTCCCTATGGGCTGACGGGCTATGTCTGGACCAACGACCTGACTCGTGCTCTGCGGTTCACGGATAAGCTGGAGGCCGGTATGATCTGGGTGAACTCTGAAAACGTGCGCCACCTGCCGACGCCCTTTGGTGGGGTCAAGGCCAGCGGTATCGGCCGCGACGGGGGCGACTGGTCCTTCGAATTCTACATGGAGCAAAAGCTGATCGGATTTGCGACGGGTCAGCACAAAATTACCAAATTGGGAGCAAACTAATGGGTGAAATCGTTCTAGCCGCCAAGTGCACCCACGTGCCCACCATGTTGATGTCCGAACAGGATGGGCCGGTCAAAGGCAAACGCCAGGCCGCCATTGACGGGCACATTGAAATCGCGCGCCGCGCCAAAGAGCTGGGCGCAGATACGATTGTGATCTGCGATACGCATTGGGTGATCAACGCGGGGTTCCATATCAACGCCAGAAACCATTTCGCAGGGCTGTTCACCTCGAATGAATTCCCGCAGTTCATCCAGAACATGCCCTATGAATACAACGGCAACCCCGCGCTGGGGGATGCAATCGCCAAAGAGGCCACAGATCGCGGGGCCTATACGCTGGCGCATCATCTGGACAGCCTGGATCTGGAATACGGGTCGCTGGTTCCGATGCGGTTCATGTCGCGGGCCCATGACATGAAGGTTGTGTCCGTCGCTGCGTGGTGCACCGTACATGGCCACGACGAAAGCCGCATTGTCGGCGAGGCAATCCGCGCCGCAGTCGAGGCTTCGGACAGCAAGGTGTTGCTGGTCGCCTCGGGGTCGCTGAGCCACAAAATCTGGCCGAACAAGGACTATGCTGCGAACAATGGCACCTTTACCATCAGTTCGGAATTCAACCGGCAGATGGATCTGCATGTTCTGGAGATGTGGAAGAACGGCGATCACGCTACCTTCTTGAAAATGTTGCCAGAATACGCTGAGTTTTGTTGCGGCGAAGGATCAATGCATGACACGGCGATGCTGTATGGTGCGCTGGGTTGGGACGCCTATGACGCCAAATGCGAGGTTGTAACCGAGTATTTCCCATCGTCCGGCACCGGCCAGACCAACGTCATTTTCCCCGTTCAATAGGAGGCTTTGATGCCAGTTCCAGCCCCCAACCTGTACCCCGATTTCAACACCATCCGGTTAAGCCACGTCTGTCTGAACGTGGCCGATCTGGCGGCCTCGCGGAGGTTCTATACCGATATCCTTGGCTTGCAGGTCACCGACGAGACCGACAGCCATATCTATCTGCGTGCCATGGAAGAACGCGGACACCATTGCATCATCTTGCAGAAATCCGATCAGCCCGGCACGGTCGAGGTGATGGGGTTCAAGACCTTTGACGAGGAAGACCTGGATCGCGCCGAAGCCTATTTCCGCGCCAAAGGCCGCCCGACGTCCTGGGTCGATCGGCCTTATCAGGGGAAAACGCTGCTGACCTCTGACAACATGGGGATCCCGCTGGAATTCTATCACAAAATGGACCGGCTGGCGCCCATCCACCAGCAATACGCGCTGTATCGGGGCGTCAAACCGCTGCGGATCGACCACTTCAACTGTTTCTCGCATGACGTGGATGCCTCGGTTGCGTTCTACAGTGACTTTGGGTTTCGGGTGACTGAATACACCGAAGACGAGGACAGCAAGAAGCTGTGGGCCGCCTGGATGCACCGCAAGGGCGGCGTGCATGACATGGCCTTTACCAATGGGACGGGTCCACGGATGCATCACGTCGCATTCTGGGTGCCGACGCCGTTGAACATCATCGACCTGCTGGATCTGATGTCGACGACTGGATACACCAAAAACATCGAGAGAGGCCCGGGGCGTCACGGGATTTCCAACGCGTTTTTCCTGTATATTCTGGACCCAGATGGCCACCGGATCGAGATTTATTGCTCGGATTATCAGACGGTTGACCCTGATCTGGAGCCGATCAAATGGGACCTTCAGGATCCGCAGCGCCAGACGCTTTGGGGGGCGCCTGCGCCTGAAAGCTGGTTCAAGCATGGCACGTCTTTTGTTGGGGTCGAGACCAAGGAGTCCGAGATCCAAGCCAGCCCGATTATTGCCCCCTAGGCACGTCGGGCAGGAAGGGCCGCGCAGCTGCGGCGCTTGTTATCGCAACGAAAAACGCGCGCCCTTGTGGGGGCGCGCGTCTGTGTTTGGGCAGGGGCAGCCTTAGGCGGCTGATTTGGCCTCGGGGTTGAACCGACCATAGAAAGTCTGACCTTTTGCCGCCATCTCGCGCAGCAGGTCGGGGCATTTGAAACGCTCGCCATAGGTTGCTTCCAGCTCGTCGCAACGGGCGGCGGCGTATTCGGCGCCCAGCATGTCCAGCCAGCTATACGGCCCGCCCGACCAGGGCGCAAAGCCCCAGGCCAGGATCGCGCCGACATCGCCTTCGCGGATGTCCTCGACAACACCTTCTTCCAGCGCGCGCACCGCTTCCAGCACCTGCGCGAACATCAGACGGTCCTTGACGTCCTGAAGGCTGGGCAGCTCGGCCGCAGCGGGGAATTTTTCGGTGATACCCTGCCAATAGCCCTGGCGCTTGCCCTTCTCGTCATAGTCAAAGAAGCCCGCCTTGGATTTGCGGCCCAGACGGCCCAGCTCTTCCATCCAGAAGATCAGGTCGTCTGCGGGGCTTGCGGGATAGGCGTCGCCCATCGCGGCCTTGGTCGCGCGGGCAATCTTGGCGCCCAGATCAATCGAGGTTTCGTCCGTCAGCTGGATCGGCCCCACGGGGAAGCCCAGCTGCTGCGCCGCATGATCCACCATCGCCGCCGGTGTGCCCTCGGTCACGATGCGCATGGCCTCGTTCATGTAGGGGATGATGCAGCGGTTGCAGTAGAAGAACCGCGCGTCATTGACCACGATCGGGGTTTTGCGGATCTGGCGGACGTAGTCCAGCGCCTTGGCCACCGCGCGATCGCCGGTTTCCTTGCCCTTGATGATTTCCACCAGGAACATCTTTTCGACCGGGCTGAAGAAGTGGATGCCGATGAACTGTTCAGGCCGCACGGACGCCTTGGCCAGTCCGGTGATCGGCAGGGTCGAGGTGTTGGAGGCAAAGATGCAATCCTCGGGGATGATGGCCTCGACCTTTTTGGTCATCTCGGCCTTTACACCGGGGTCTTCGAACACCGCCTCGATGATCAGATCACAGCCTTTCAGCGCGTCCAGATCGGGGGTGGCGGTGATGCGGGCCAGCAGCGCCTCTTTCTTCTCGGGGGTGGCTTTGCCGCGTTTGATGCCCTTATCCATATAGGTTTCCGCGTAGGCTTTGCCGCGATCCGCAGCCTCTTGGTCGCGGTCGATCAGCACGACCTCCATCCCGGCCTGTGCCGACACCAGAGCGATACCCGCGCCCATCATGCCAGCGCCCAGAACGCCGATTTTCTTGACGGATTGATCCGCGATTCCCTTGGGACGCACGGCGCCTTTTTCCAGGGCTTCCTTGTTCAGGAACAGGGACCGGATCATGGCCGAGGACGACGGGTTCATCAGGATATTGGTGAACCAGCGGGCCTCGATCTTGAGGGCGGTGTCAAAGTTGACCATCGCGCCTTCGTAGACCGCGCTGAGCAGCGCTTGTGCCGCCGGGAACGCACCGTTGGTGTTGGCGCTGACCATGGCCGAGGCGCCCACGAATGTCGGGAATCCTGCGGGGTGATACGGCGCGCCGCCGGGCATTTTATAGCCCTTGGCGTCCCAGGGTTTGACCAGATCGGCGTCCTTGGCGTTCAGTACCCATTCACGGGCCGCGGCCATCGGATCGTCGGAAACCTCGTCAATGATGCCTGCGCCTTTGGCCTTTTTCGGGTCGACCAGCTTGCCTTGCAGCAGGAAGGGGCTGGCGGCCATCGCGCCCATTTTGCGCACGAAACGGGTGGTGCCGCCTGCGCCGGGGAAAATGCCAACCATGATTTCGGGCAGACCGATCTTGGCCTTTGGGTTGTTGGCCGCAAAGATGCGGTGCGTCGCCAGGGGCAGCTCCAACCCGATGCCAACGGCGGTGCCGGGCAGGACGGCAGCGATCGGTTTGCCACCCTTCTTGGTCTTGAAGTCCATCCCGGCCAGCTCGATTTTGCGCAGCAGAGCATGCATCTGCATGATGCCTTCGAACAGCCCGCGGGCCGGGTCGTCGCCTGCGTCTTCTTTCATTTTGGCCAGAACGTTCAGGTCCATGCCACCGGCGAAATCCTTCTTGGCGCTGGTGATGATCACGCCCTTGACGGTCTCGTCGGCCAGCGCGTCGTCGATCAGGTCGCTTAGCACGATCAGAGCTTCGCCGCTCATGACGTTCATGGATTTATCTGGGCAATCCCAGGTCAGGGTGGCGACGCCCTCGGCGTCTTTGGTCAGTGTAAAATCAGCCATTGTCTTCTCCGATCTGGTCAGCCGTCAGCGGGCTGCCGTCATTGCGGGTGAAGGTGAATCCGGTGTCGTCCACGGTCACCTTCATATCCATATCGCTGTAGAAAGCGGTTTCTGTCGGGGTGCGCGTGCCGACCACCAAAAAGGCGGCAAGCGCATCTGTTCTGTTTTCGAACGTGTGCCCATTGGGGGTGCCCGCCGGAAAGGCGGCGCAATCGCCGGGGTGCAGATCCTGCGCTCCGTCATCGTCGATCAAGGTACAGGTGCCTTGGGTAACCATGACGAATTCGTCCTGTTCCATGTGATAATGGCGCAGGGACGATTTCGCCCCCGGTTCCAGCTGCACAAGGTTCACGCCAAACTGGGTCAGACCGCCCGCATCGCCCAGCCGCAGGCTGCTGCGTCCCTGCATCAGCTGATCCAGCTGACCGGGATAAATCGAGCCGGTGCGCCGGTCGATGCGAGAGAGATCCAGTTTCGGCATTAGACGCGCTCGATGATCGTGGCTGCGCCCATGCCGGATGCGATGCACAGGGTGGCCAGGCCAACCTCTTTGTCCTGGCGTTCCAGTTCGTCCAGCAGGGTGCTGATGATGATCGCGCCGGTTGCGCCCAGAGGGTGCCCCATCGCGATGGACCCGCCGTTGACGTTGACCTTGTCCATGTCCACATCGAACGCCTGCTGGAACCGCAACACAACCGAGGCAAAGGCCTCGTTGACTTCGAACAGGTCGATGTCGCTGATCGCCATGCCGCTGTCGGCCAGGATTTTCTGCGTGGCGGGCACGGGGCCGGTCAGCATGATGGTGGGCTCGGTGCCGATTTTACAGGTCTGGCGGATGCGCGCGCGCGGCTTCAGCCCGTATTTCTTGCCGAACTCGGCGTTACCAATCAGCACAGCCGCCGCCCCGTCCACGATCCCGGACGAGTTGCCCGCGTGGTGGATGTGGTTGATGCGTTCCAGATGCGGGTATTTCAGCATCGCGACCTTGTCGAAACCGGGCATGACCTCGCCCATGTCCTTGAACGAAGGTTTCAGCGCGCCCAGCCCCTGCATATCGGTGCCGGGACGGATGAATTCGTCGTGGTCCAGAATGGTCAGGCCGTTCACATCGGTAACAGGCACCACGGATTTGGCAAAGCGGTTGTCGTCCCACGCGGCCTTGGCGCGTTTTTGCGATTCAACGGCCAGAGCATCCGCCTGATCGCGGGTGAACCCGTATTCGGTGGCGATGATATCCGCGGAAATCCCTTGGGGAACGAAATATTTCTCCATCGCGACGGTCGGGTCGACCGCTACGGCGGCGCCGTCGCTGCCCATGGGCACGCGGCTCATCATTTCGACGCCACCGGCGATATAGGCCTCGCCCGCGCCGCCCTTAAGCTGGTTGGCGGCCAGGTTCACGGCCTCCATGCCCGAGGCGCAAAAGCGGTTGATCGACAGGCCAGGAATGGACTCATCCAGATCCGAGGCCAAAACAGCGGTCCGCGCCAGACACGCGCCCTGTTCCATCACCTGAGTAACATTGCCCCAGATCACGTCCTCGACGGCGTGGCCGTCCAGGCCGTTGCGACCCTTCAGGGCGTTCAATACATGCGCGGACATCCGCACCGAGGTCACTTCATGCAGCGACCCGTCAGCGCGGCCCTTGCCGCGCGGTGTGCGCACAGCGTCATAGATATAGGCTTCGGTCATGGTTGCCTTTCCTCTTCAGTTAGGTCCGGTCCGCAGGGGAGCCGGGCATCAAATCATATGGGTGTTTCCAACCGGGCAGGGCCGAGATATTGCCAAGCCAGCGGTCGATATTGGGCCAGTCTGCGCGGTCGAACCCAAAGGGCTCGGGGTAGAACAGATATCCGCAGCAGGACAGATCGGCATTGGTCACAGCGTCCCCAACCAGCCAGTCACGCCCCTCAAGAGCCGAGTCCAGCGTTTGAAACGCGGTCTTCAAGCGGCCGGTGTTGAACGCGATCACATCGGCGTTGCGGTGCTTTTCAGGTAGGAAATTCGTCAGAAACCGCGTCATGCCAGCCTGCGACGACATTTTGTGATTATCCCAAAACATCCAGCGCATCACTTCGCGCGCCTCGGCAGGGGTGTTGCCGCCGAACTTGCCGGACTTTTCGGTGATATACATCTGGATGACGCCCGATTGGGTCAGGGTTTCGTCACCGTCCACCAGAACCGGGGCCTCGCCCATCACGTTCAGAGCGCGGTATTCGGGGCTGCGCGCCGCTCCGCTAAAGAAATCCACCCAGACCGGCTCCCAGTCCAGCCCGCTGAGCTCCAGCGCCAGCGCCGCCTTGTACGAATTTCCGCTTTCACCAAAGCAATAGAGTTTCATCGTCATGCCCCGTCCTCCCTGTTCGCGCATTTGTCTGTCGTGGAGTTTGAGTATTTTTAGCAAGATGAAAAGGCTGGCTTTCCTATCGTAACGCCCCGTTAAGGTTAATCGGGTTATTCTAACGCTGCGTTACAGGCTGGAGAGCCGATGGGCGTGCAAGGTGAAACCCCACCCCGTTCCTGATGCCAGTCGGCCCGCGTTCGGGGTGGGGCCGCAGCACTGATTTCATCTTGCTGAAAATACTCAAATGCACTGCCTGTACGGCAGATTCTGTGGTTGCCGGTGGGGTCCTTTCCGTTACCGCTTGCGGGCGTCCAGCTCGGAATTGAAGAGCCGCAGCCGATGTCCGAACGTGTCTTCGTTGATTACGCTGTCAAAATTTTCAAACAGGAATGATAGGGCCTCTCCTTCATCTAACCCTGCCTCTTGGGCGAGCTTCTTTAGGCGGCGATAACCGTCTTCGGTCATGGCCGCATTGAAGCGGCGGGTCAGGCGAAATCTTTTGGCCATATGTCCTCCTTTGGTCTCACTGGCTGGCGCATCCCCTTGTGCGCCAGCCGCCGTGAGCGGGGCCTCCCCCCGTTTCGTCGCGCAACGCTGTTGCGCTTAGAAGTTAGCCGCGTCCAGCGACATGACTGTGTCGGCGCCGGTATTGATGCGGGCCAGGTGCAGGGCCGTGGCGGGCAGGCGGCGCGCCATGTAGAAACGACCCGTGGTGATTTTGGTCTCGTAGAACTCTTTGTCTTCGGTGCCCGCGTCCAGCGCCTTTTGGGCGGCCTTGGCCATTTGTGCCCACATCAGACCCAGGCAAACATGACCGAACAGGTGCATGAAGTCATAAGAGCCAGATAGTGCATTGTTCGGATTTTTCATGCCATTTTGCATGAAGTACATACCCGCGGCTTGCAGATCCTTTGAGGCGGCTTTGAGCGGCTCCAGGAAATCCTTGGCCAGGGCCTCGTTATCGGCGTTTTCCTTGATGAAATTCTTCACCAGGTCGAAGAAGGCCATCACGTGTTTGCCGCCATCCTGGGCCAGTTTGCGGCCGACAAGATCCAGCGCCTGAACGCCGTTGGCGCCTTCGTAGATCATGGCGATCCGGGCGTCGCGGGTGAACTGGGACATGCCCCATTCTTCGATATAGCCGTGGCCGCCATAGACCTGTTGGGCCTGCACGGTCATGTCATAGCCTTCGTCGGTCAGGAAGCCTTTGATCACGGGGGTCAGCAGGCTGACCAGCCCGTCGGCATCCTTGTCGCCGCTGCGGTGCGCCTGGTCGATCATGACCGAGCTCCACATGATGAACGCGCGGGCGCCTTCGATAAAGGATTTCTGGTCCATCAGATTGCGGCGGATGTCGGGGTGCACGATCAGCGGATCTGCGGGGCCATCGGGGTTTTTCACGCCGGTGACATCGCGGCCTTGCAGGCGATCCTTGGCGTAGATCACAGCGTTCTGATAGGCGGCCTCTGCCTGGGTCAGGCCCTGCATGCCGACGCCGATGCGGGCTTCGTTCATCATGGTGAACATGGCACGCATGCCTTTGTGTTCGTCGCCCAGCAGATAGCCCGTGGCCTCGTCATAGTTCATGACGCAGGTCGAGTTGCCGTGGATGCCCATCTTTTCTTCCAGCGCGCCACAGCTGACGCCGTTGCGGGCGCCGGGGGTGCCGTCTTCGTTGACGATGAACTTGGGCACGATGAACAGGGACACGCCCTTGATGCCATCGGGGCCTCCGGGGATCTTGGCCAGAACCAGGTGGATGATGTTCGAGGACATTTCGTGCTCGCCGGCCGAGATAAAGATCTTTTGGCCCGAGAGCTTATAGGAGCCATCGTCCTGAGGAACCGCCTTGGTGCGCATCAGGCCCAGATCAGTGCCGCAATGCGGTTCGGTCAGGTTCATGGTGCCGGTCCATTCGCAGGACACCA
>JARGPB010000008.1 GCA_029212905.1 Thalassovita sp. | reverse complement strand
GATGCTTAACCCGATCAACTTGGTCACAATCGGGTCCTTGGCAGCGGGCGCTGCTATCGTGAATTGGCTGACCGATGCTGGTGAGGAAGCTGCGAGTTTCGAGGACCGTTTAGCGGCGACGAAGGACGCGCTCAAGCAATTCGAGGAAGCACAGAAATCCGTTAGCATGGGCGCCGTCGATATGCTTGAGAAATTCGGGACCACTGACCCGATGCTCAAGACAATTCTGGCCGACATGACTGCGCTGCAGAAGATTGACCTCTATCGCAGCCTGGCATCTCAAGCAAATGGGGTGCGAGATCTGGTCCTTGATCTTTCATTTTTTGACGAGCGATCCTCGCAATCAGCGGCGCAAGATTTTCTGGGACTTGGTTCGTTGTCTTCTTCGGCCAGAGCGGCTGGGGCTGAATTCGCCAGGAACCTGGAACTTTTGAGTCGGAGCGAAGAACCCGCTGTTAAGCTTAAAGCCGCACTCGATCTGCGGCAGCAGTTACTAGACACTGCCGGCGGTTTGGACAATCTGAAATCCAGTCAGGGAGAGTTCTACAATAGCCTGGCCGCGACGATCCGTGATCTGATCCTGATTGGCGCGAAGGTTGATCAAGTAGGCGCGGCCCCCAACGAGAACATGAAGGCGCTCAACAAGCTTTGGCAGGAGCTGAAGGTCAGTGCCGCCGACTACATCCAGGAACGCCTGAAGGAGAATAAGTCTGCGCGGAGCACTTTGGTTGACCTGCAAGAGCAGGCCGCCATCCAAGAGGCTATAGTCCGCTACGGCGCTGGCAGCGCGCGCGTCGCTCAATTGCGTCAACAGGCGGAACGACGCGCCTTTGAAGAGATGCTCTCCAGCCTCAATGTGTCTGAGGAATTAAAACAAGAGCTGAAAGCCGCCTTCCTTGAGGGTCAGAGTCTTGCGAATCTGGATGTTGCAACTGGAATTAGCGCGGCGGCTGATCAGGCTGCGCGGCTGGCTCGGCAGCTTGGGGTATCTCTTGCGACGGCGATGGGGATCGTAAACCTACAGTCTTCCAAAAAATATTCGGGGCGCGGATCAGATCCGCGAGCGTTTGAAAATGGCGGTAGTCAAGCCGACTATCAGAACCGCTTGGACTATACCCCGATTGAGGAAATTATTAGTCGCTTCAATCGTTCTGGTCGAAGCGGCGGCGGGGCTCGCGCTGCCGATCGTGAGCGCGAGGCCATTGTGCGCCTGATCGCTAGCGAACAAGAGCAGCTGGACCTTTTGCGCGAGACTGACCCAGTGCAAAAGGAAATGATCCGTAATCGCGAGGCCCTGGCCGGGGCGACCGATGCCGAGCGCGCGGCCGTGGAGAGGTTGATATCGGAACGCCTGCGCGATGAACGCGCATTGGAACAAAACCGGCAACAAAGCGAGTTCTGGCGTGAGGCACTCTACGATGGATTGGACGGGGCGATCTTCCGAGCTCAGTCTTTTGCTGACATTCTGGAGAATGTTGTTGGCCCCGCGCTGCTCCGGGCCGCATTGTTGGGCGACGGCTCGCTTGGTGGGCTGTTTTCTGGAGTGTTTGGGGAATCTGGGTTGATTGGAGCGGTGTTCCCGAAGCTCGCTCTGGCAGAGGGCGGCGAGGTTCGCGACATCACCGCAGGTGGGCAGATTTACGGGCCGGGAAGTGGAAAGTCTGACAGCATTCTGCTCTGGGGATCATCTGGCGAGTTCATGATGAACGCCAAGGCCACGGCCCAGAATCGCCCGCTGCTTGAGGCGATGAACGCCGGCACGGTGCTGCCCCGACTGTCTGAGGGCGGACCTGTCTTAGATACAAAGTCTCCGCGTGAACTATATGGTGGTCTCGCCGCGAACAATACCTTCGCCCCGTCGGTCACCTTTGCGCCGGTCATTTCTCCGATCAACAACAGCTCGACGCCCTTGGATATGGAGGTTCGGGAAACGACAGATGCGCGCGGCCAAAAGAAGATGGAGCTGGTGTTTTCTGACATCGTTGCAACTGGGATGGGGGCAAAAGGAGGCAAGGCCCCGCGTGTCATGCGTCAGCAATTCGGCCTGCGTCAAAATGGGATCAATCGCGGATGATCCACACTTGGCCCGATACACTTCCGCGCCCCGAGCGCAACACCTGGCAGGTCCAGCCCCAGGACGCGCGCCGCAAGCGTCAGGCGGACACCGGCCTGCCGGGGTACCGCCGTCGTTGGTCCAATGTGGCCAGGACTATCAGCCTGTCGGTGCTGTTGAGCCGCAGCCAGAAGGCGGTGTTTGACCAGTTTTTTCACCTCAATTGTGCCGAGGGCGCGGACTTGTTCTGGATGCCCGATCCCACGACCGATGGTTGGGCGCTGCTGTCGACGGACGGCCAGCCGATGCTGGTAGCCGAGGGGCAGCCTTTGCTGATTTCCGCAACATGGCTGTGCCACTGGGGCGATCAGCTTCCGGTCGAGACCATCGTGGGTCGCGAGTTCCGCAAAACATTCAGCGTGGTGGTGATGCCATGAGCCGCAGAATTTCCCTGAACGCGCGGCAGGCGCATGACGATCAGTCCTCGGCCCGGATCGAGGTGGTGCTGTTTGAGATTACACATCCGGCCCTTGAGGCACCCATTCGGCTGTCGACCGACAACGCCGAACGCCTCAGCTCGGACCCGTTTACCTATGGCACCCGATCAGCCTGGCGCGGGGCGGACCCGCTGAGTGACCCGTATCTTTGGATTATCGCCAGCGCGGTGGTGCCTGACGACAATGAGGACGCGCCCGCAGCGTCGCAGATCGTGCTGGAGAACCTGGACGCGCGTATTGCCGAAATTCTGCGCAGCTTCACGGATCAGGCAACCGTGCATATGGCGGTCGTGCTGGCATCGACCCCTGACGACATCGAGGGCGAGTGGCTGGATATGCGGCTTATGTCAGCCGAGGGCACCGCATCCGAAATCACCCTGTCCCTGTCACGCGAAGAGATCGAGCTGGAGTATTTCCCTTCCGGCCGAATGACCCGCCACAAGTTTCCGGGGCTGCACCTATGACCTGGTCAAATCGTTTCATCGGCATCCCGCACGAGGATCTCGGTCGCACCCGCGGGGGCGCAGACTGCTGGGGTTTGGCCTGCATCATCTATGCTGAAGAGCTGGGCATCACCTTGCCGGATTATCTGGGCTATGGCTCGGCCGAGGAGCATGGAGAGATCGCGGCGCTGATCGACGGGGCGCGGGTTTCGCCTCTGTGGATGCCGGTCAACGGCCCGGCTATTGCCTTTGATATCGCCGTTTTCCGGCGAGGCCGGTTGTCGACGCACCTGGGTATCGTGGTGCGTCACGGGATCATGATCCACATGGCCGCCGAGGACGCGGCCAAGCTCCAGGACTATCGCCACGGCCCCTGGGCCAATCGGTTCGCGGGCCATTTTCGGCACCGTTCAAGGGCTGTTGAACGCCCCGTTCAAATCGTCTCGGAGGCCGCGCGATGAAGGATGTCCCGATTCATGTGCTGGCCGCGACGGCTGTCGATCCGGGGGAAGCCCGCGTCAACATTGACCTACCGCACGGTCTGACAGTGGCCGAATACGTGGCGACAGCCTTGCCCCAAGCGACCGAGGTCGATCTTGGCCAGGCGAGGGTCTCGCTGACGACCGCCAAGGGTACCGCGATCTTGCCGCGTCAGTATTGGCACCAGGTACGTCCCCGGCCGGGCGTCCGAGTCGTTATCCGTCTGATCCCCGGAGAGGACGCGCTGCGCTCGGTTTTGCAGATTGTGATTTCGGTGGCCGCCGTTGCGCTGGGGGGGGCATGGGGAGCAACGGTGGGCACGGCTTTGGGTGTGTCCACCGGAGTAGGTACGGCTCTGGTCACGCTGGGAGCCAGTGTCGTTGGACAGCTTTTGCTGAACGCTCTGATCCCGCCGCCACAGCCGGACGAGGTGAGGCAGAGCTATTCTATTTCCGGGTGGAAGAACCGACTGGACCCAGACGGCGCGGTGCCGATGGTCATGGGGACGGTACGTTTCGCGCCACCCTATGCAACCAGGCCCTTCACTGAGATTGTGGGCGATGATCAGTATCTGCGCGCCCTGTTTCTGCTGGGCGAAGGAGAGCTGGCGATCACCGACATGCGGATCGGCGAGACCAGCCTGTCAGAATATGACGAGGTGGAAACCGAGGTGCGTTATGGCATTGAGGGCGAGCTGCCTGTCAGCCTCATGCCTAACCAGGTTGTCGAGGAACAAGTGGGCGTCGAGCTGACACGTCCCCTGCCGCGCGATGATCTGGGCGAGGTCATCGAGGACGATCCGGCCATAGAGACGCCGGTCGTGCGCACAACCGGCGCGGATGCCTCGGGGGCTAGCGTGATCCTGGCGTTCCCGGCCGGTCTGATCCGCTTCACCAAGTCGGGCCGCAAGCGGACACATTCTGTAAGTGTGCGCATCGAGCATCGCTTGGCCCAGGCCACCGAATGGCAGATGGTCCAGGAACTGGAAATGTCAGCCAAAAAGGCCGAAGGCTTCTATCGGCAGCATTCGTGGAGTTTCCCCAGCCGCGCCCGTTGGCAGGTGCGTGTAACCATGCTGACCGATGAGCGCGACGACAGCCGCGCCCAGCAGCGCGTCACCTGGGCGGCGCTTCAGACCATCCGGCCCGAATATCCTCTGGCCTATCCGCGCCCGCTGGCCCTGGTGGCTGTCAGGATCAAAGCGACGCACCAGCTGAATGGGGCGCTGGACAATTTCAACGTGCTGGCCAGCCGGATCTGTCCTGATTGGGATGAGGCCACCCAAAGCTGGGTCAGCCGCGCGACGCAAAGCCCGGCATCTCTCTACCGCCACGTCCTGCAAAGCCCGGCCAACCCCAAACCGGCCGCAGATACCGGCGTGGATTTCGGACAAATTGAGGATTTTGCGGAGTTCTGCACCGCAAAGGGGCTGACCTATAATCGCGTCCTGCAGGACAAGAGCACCACCTTGCGCGACATCCTGACCGAGATCGCCGGTGCCGGTCGGGCCACACCGCGCCATGACGGTCGTCAATGGGGCGTGGTGATCGACCGGCCCGACCTGGACGCGCTGATCGTGGAGCATATCAACCCGCGAAATTCCTGGGGCTTTAAGTGGAGCCGGGCCTATACCGATCCGCCCCACGCATTCATTGTCACTTTCAACGATGCTGGAAACGATTTCAAAGAGACCCAGCGCGTGGTGCGCTGGCCAGGCTACGACGGCGATATCGAGCTGACAGAGGCCCTGCCGATGCCGGGCAAGGTCTATGCCGATGAGGTCTGGCGCGAGGCGCGCCGCCGCCAGCTTGAGACTATCCATCGCCCCGATACTTATCAGGCCACGCAGGACGGGGCCGTGCGGGTCACCACGCGCGGCGATGATGTGATGCTCAACCATGATGTGCTGAGCCGCACCCAAGCAGTCGGCCGGGTGCGATCGGTCACCGGGCGGCTGGTCGAACTGGACGAACTGGTCACGATGACCGAAGGCGAAAGCTACGCGATCCGTTTCCGGTTCTATGCGGACGCCGAGGACGTGATCGGCACCTCGGTTGTCAGGATCGTTCAGACCGTCCCCGGCGAGACGCAATTGCTGACAGTCCAGGACACCGTGGACATGCCGCGCGCCGGTGATCTGGTCCATTTTGGACCTGCGACCAGTGAGAGCTATCACCAGATCGTCCGCGCGGTCGAGGCGACCGAGGATATGTGCTCGATCCTGCACCTGGTCGACGCCGCGCCCCAGATCGACGCCATTTTGGACGCCACCGATATCCCGGCCTGGTCGAGCCGCGTTGGCGATGAGTTGGACGACAACCTGCTGCAGCCTTCGGCCCCGCGCTTTGTCTCGGTCGTATCGGGTCTGGACGGCACCGACGAAGAGGGCCTGATTACCTTCCTTATCGAGCCGGGTGCCGGCGCTATCACCACGGCCAGCTATGAGCTGGATCATAGGCTTCAGGGCGCGCCGTCCTGGACGACGGCCTCGATCCCGGCGGCCAATGGCGGCGGCAGTCTTGACGTCTATGCCACTGATGACGTGGTCGAGCTGCGCTTGCGCGGGCTAAGCGCCACCAGTGTGGCCGGGCCTCACAGCGCCACGCTGACACTGACAGTCGGGGCGGCGGACACGGCGATCCCCGAGGCGCTGGATGCAGATGCGATCAATGTCACCACGCTATTGGGCGGCGCGCTGATCCAGTTTGCCACGGGGCTGGACGCGAGCACCACGCAAGTGCAGCTCTATCGGTCCACCTCGGCCGTCCTGGACCGCGAGACCGACGCCGTCGCTGCGGCGCTGACCGTGGCCCCGCAGCAGAGCCATTCGCTGACCGTGGGCGATACCGGGCGCACCGATCTGATCTCGGGCGGGCAGATGGACGATGCATTGTCCTGGACGCTGGGCGCGGGTTGGGCCATCGGGGGCGGTGTGGCTCAACACACTGCCGGCAGCGCCGATGCGATCGGCCAGGCCCTTTCCGCCGAGGCTGGCAAATATTATCGGATCGCTCTTTCTGTCTCGGGCCGAACGGCAGGCACGGTGACCCCGCGCATGACAGGCGGCTCTGATCGGCCGGGTGCCGATGTCGCCTCAGATGGCACTCACAGCGACCGCATTCAGGCCGTGACCGGCAATGACACACTCGAGCTGCTGGCCAGTTCCGATTTCGACGGCGCGGTCGATGATGTCACGGCCTATCTCGAGACAGCCGCCTGCCTGACGCAAGGCGCTCATTACATTTGGCTGGAGCCGCAGAACGACGACGGCGTTCCGGGGCCTTTGGCCGGTCCTTTCACAATCACCATCACCTAGGGAGCAACACGATGCCTGATGGCGTAACGACATCCTATCTCGATCCTTCAACTACCGTGGTCGAGCTGCTCGGCAATAGCGAAGGCGGCACAGTTCGCATCGCCATTGAACTGGTGGCTGCGATCATCGCGCAATCCATTCCTGGCCCGAATCTGACAACGCAGGCCGAGCTGCTGGCCGATCTTGATTGGGATGAGCCGACATTGGGCGCGGTTTGGGGAGATGCGAATGATGCGCTCAATGGCGTCTATAAAAAGAGCGGTGCGGCCGGTGCCGGCTCATGGACCCGGATTGGCGGTTTGCCGATGTCGGCTGCCACACTGGCTGCTTTGGCAGCCAAGGCCCCGCTGGCCAGCCCGGCGCTGGCAGGCATTCCGACCGCGCCGACCGCGCCGCCGGGGACAAATTCCGATCAACTGGCAACGACCGCGTTCATCCAGACAGCGGTTGCGGCGCTGGTCGAGGCGGCGCCCGGCGCATTGGATACGCTGAACGAGCTGGCGGAAGCGCTGGGGGATGATCCGAATTTTGCCACAACTATTGCAAACAGCCTGGCTCTGAAGGCTCCCTTGGATGGCCCGTCCTTTCTGGGCGTTCCCAAATCGCCCACGGCGGCGCCCGGAACGGACACCAACCAGATTGCATCAACGTCCTTTGTGCAGGCGGCGATTTCTGCTCTTTCTGGTTTGGTGGACCTCAAAGCCCCGATTTCCAGCCCGGCGCTGACAGGCATTCCGACCGCGCCGACCGCCGCGCCGGGGACAAATTCCGCTCAGTTGGCGACTACAGAGTTCATCCAGACAGCGGTTGCGGCGCTGGTCGAAGCGGCGCCCGGCACATTGGATACGCTGAACGAGCTGGCGGAAGCGCTGGGGGATGATCCGAATTTTGCCACAACTATTGCAAACAGCCTGGCTCTGAAGGCTCCCTTGGATGGCCCGTCCTTTCTGGGCGTTCCCAAATCGCCCACGGCGGCGCCCGGAACGGACACCAACCAGATTGCATCAACGTCCTTCGTGCAGGCGGCGATATCGGTCTTGTCGGATGTTGTGGGGGGCAAGGCCCCACTTGACAGCCCCGCGCTGACTGGAACGCCAACGGCCCCCACGCCCGGACCAAATGCGTTGCCGGGCGAGGTTGCGACCGTCCAGTCTGTAGCTGACGCAGAGGCGCGCGCAGCGGCACAGGTCGTTAGCAATCGCCGCTGGGCGATGGCCCTGACGGGGGGCGATCCGGCCCGCACGCCTTTCGGGATCGACTGGCTGGCCCGGATGATTTTCCGAGGTGTCGATGTCTCGGACATGCTGACGCAATCGTCGCTGGACCGGATGGCCCGCCTGGAGCTGACCAATGATCGCAGCGGCTATGCGCTGGCGCTGCGGGACCCGGCCGGGCGCGTTGGCTTTGGGATCACGGAAAAGGCGCGGATGATTCTTGCGGGCAAGGACGTGACCGAGGCGCTGGACGGGACGCTGGCCGCAAGGGTCGCGGCTCTGGAGGCCAGCAATGTTCTGAGCTTGTCTATCTTGTGCGCCGGTGACAGCCTGACGGAAGGCGCGGGAGCGTCCAGCTTGGCCACCACTTACCCTGCTCAGGTCGCCGCTCTTACAGGGCGTCAGGTTACCAAAGTTGCCTGGGGAGGCCAGAATACTGCCCAAATTGCGGCCCGCATTGGCGCTAGTGTGAGCCTGCTGACAGTCACCGGCGACGAAATCCCCGCCTCGGGCGCTGTGGATATCACCAGCGCGTCGGTGAATATCGGTTACTATGCTGGCGAAGTGGTCACGATCCCCGGCACGTTGGCCGGGGTGCCCGGTGTCTATCGGCGCGAAACGGCATCCGGCGGGGCCTCGGCCGAAGTGAGTGAGACTTTTACCCGCGATGCGCCAGGGGCAGTCACCAGATGTCTGCCCGACACACCCTTCATTCCCACCAATCCGGTACCCGAGGGGATTCTGATGCTGTGGGTTGGTCGGAACGATTACAGCGGGGTCACCGACCCGGCTGAGCTGGCCGCCATTAACGAGCGGATTCTTGAGAGCATCCAGGAAGTCTTTGATGACCGGATTGCTGCGCGCCCCAACGAGGTTCCGCGCATCATTTTGTACGGGGTCACGTCGCGCGACAGCCCGGATGAATATGTCGGTACGGCCAACTACGCAGCCAAACGCGATCTGTGGGCCGAAATGGCCAGCCGCTGGCCGAGATCAGCCATCGACATCGACGCAATCATGCGCGCCAGCGGCGATGGCTCGGCCACTGACAACGCGGACATCGCGAATGGAGTCCTGCCCACCAGTCTGACCGCTGCCGACCGTATCCACCCCAATGACGCGGGCTACGCCATCGCCGCCACCGAGGGCGTGGCCCTCATCATTGAAAACGAAACCAACGACACTTGGGTCTGACACCAAAAGAGAGGAAATCACATGTCCCTTAATCTAAAAGCCGCCGGAAACTTTCCCGAAGAATATTCGATCCCGTACCGCCTGGATGAGGCCATAGACGACGATACGCTGTTTTTGTTCGATGCGCTGGACCCCAACAGCTGGCCCAGCCAGGGGCCCGGCGGCGTGGGCGGTCAACTGGCCGATCTGAACGAAAGCGCCGTGACCTCGGACATTGCCGGGGACTTCGGCTTGGCGCCGGGGACACAGGTCCTTGAATGGGACGCTGGCTTGGTCTTCACCACGGGCGATGATGCCCGCATTTTCCTGCCCTCCGCGTCTGTCCTGGCAACGGATGTGGAAAAGTATGCCGCCTCTGTTTGGGTCAAGTTCGCGGACCTGTCGGGTGCAAACGAAAGCGTCCTGACCGCTGGTGACAGCTCCGGCGGCGGGTTCACCACCGTTCAATACATGATTTATAGCAACCTGTCCGATCTGCGGTGGGCGGTCTGCGGCGCTTCGGTTCAGGCCAATCCGCATCCCGTTCTGGTCGAAGATCAGGTCTATCAGCTGGGCGTCTCCATTGAGAAAAACGGAGCCAACTATAATTGTGGCCTATGGATGGATGGTGTGCAGATCGGCGCGCACACGCAGGCGGGTCCGATGGTTTCGGCAGGCAATGAGGCTGCGGCGCGCGTTGGCTTCAGCGACATTTTCGCAGCGCCGCCGGGGATGGCCGTCTATCGCTGGCACGGGTGCAATCTGAGCAAGCGCTCAGCAGCCGAGTTCTTTGCTGACGATCTGGCCGTCCGTCAGGGGCAGTTCTAAAGGGAAGAGGAGGCGGGGACGTGCGCCAACACGTTCCCGCACGGGGTCCAGATCTACCAAATCACCCCCGCCGACCCCAGAAAGCTCAAGGTCGCTCCTGCCCCAAAGGGGCGGCATCACACTGAGCTGAGTCGCATAAATGAAGGATGAACAGCGTTGCGGGAAATGCGCCCGCCTGCTATTCAAAATGGAAGAAAACGCGCTGATAGGCACCCTTTCGATCAAGTGCCCGCGTTGCAAAACGATCAACACACTGAGGCCCCCGAGCCCCCAAACCGAACGCCCAGAGCGTGATGGAAATGAGGTCTCATGTGGCTCTTTGTACCACCACAAGACATGACGAAGTTCGCGGCATCAGCCTTTGCGCCGGTGTCGGAGGACTGGATCTCGGCCTGCATATCGCAGACCCCGGATACCGAACTGTGTGCTATGTCGAGCGAAACAGTTTCGCCGCGGCCGCTCTCGTGGCGCGGATGGCGGACGCGTCCCTGGCTCCGGCTCCTGTCTGGGACGATCTGCGATCCTTTGACGGCCGAGCATGGCGCGGCAAAGTTCATCTCGTCTCTGCCGGTTATCCTTGCCAGCCGTTCACGCTCTCGGGGTTGCGGCGCGGCGATGACGACCCCCGCCACCTATGGCCGCAGGTCGCGCGCATCATCGCCGAGATCGGCCCGCAGTGGTGTTTCTTCGAAAACGTCCCCGGCCATCTCACCCTCGGCTTCCAGGACGTCGCCCGAGACCTTCAAGGAATGGGCTACCGGGTTGCAGCGCGCATCCAATCAGCGGCTGAAGTCGGCGCAAGCCACCGGCGCGATCGCCTGTTCATTCTGGCCCACGCCGACTTACAAGGGATCGGGCAATCGCGCCTGCATCCAGGTGGGACCGGAGGGGCTGAAGTTTCAGCCCGATCTGAACCAGGTGGGCAGCCAGGTGGGGATCAAGAATGCGGTGTCAGCATGGGTGCTGATGTGGGATTTCCTGACGGCCAGCGGCTGGACGCCGGCACCCTTCCGCACTTCGCTCCGGGTCCGCACGAATTTGAGCTGTGGGGCGAAACACTCGACCGATGGCCTGGCGCTAAACCCGCAATTTACCGACCTGTTGATGGGCTGGCCTGTGAACTGGACCGATCCGCTGCGGCCGGTAACGGGGTGGTCGCGTTGGCTGCAGCGCGCGCGTTTGATGCACTTAGAAAGGAGCTTTCAAGATGAGTTTAACACCGGTTCAACCCGCAGCCCCCGTCGCCCCATGGCTTGGCGGCAAGCGCAACCTGGCCAAGCGGATCACGTCGATTCTGGACGCAACACCGCATAGCACCTATGCCGAGCCTTTCGTCGGCATGGGCGGCATCTTCCTGCGCCGCTCGATGCGCCCCCGCGCCGAGGTCATCAACGACCTCGGCCGGGACATCGCCAACCTGTTCCGCATCCTGCAGCGTCATTACCCGCAGTTTATTGACACATTGCGGTTTCAGCTGACAACGCGGGTCGAGTTTGACCGCCTGGTGGCCACACGCCCCGAGACCCTGACTGATCTGGAACGCGCAGCGCGGTTCCTGTACCTGCAGCGCACTGCCTTTGGCGGCAAGGTCTCAGGGCGGAATTTTGGCGTGTCCTTGGATCGGCCTGGCCGATTCAATCTGTCCACGTTGGAGCCGATGCTTGAGGACGTGCATGCGCGCCTGTCAGGCGTGGTGATCGAGTGCCTGGACTATGCCGAGTTCATCCGCCGATATGACCGCCCTGGCACGCTGTTCTACCTGGACCCGCCCTATTGGGGCTGTGAGGACGATTATGGCAAGGCGATGTTCTCGGCTACGGACTTTGAACGCCTGGCCGAACAGATGGCCGGGCTGAAGGGCCGCTTCCTGATGTCCATCAATGACGTGCCCGAGATCCGGGAGTGCTTCGCGCAGTTTCAGCTTCGTGGGGTCAAAACCACATATTCAGTAGGCAAACAGACCAAAAGCCGGGGCGAACGCGGCGAACTTTTTGTGAGCAATTTTGTGATCGAAATAGCCTGAAAAGAGCAGTCTTCGAGGCGCTCCAATCCACCGGAAAGTACCTATGTCGATGTCATCAAACAGAGGAAAAATGACAATGACAACGACCCAGAAACTTACCACCATCGCCCAGCGCCACACCGGTTTTGATACGTTGGAAACTCAGAAGTGTGACCAGCTGGATTTCGCTGAGATCGCCGTGTGGCAGCTCGAGGCGGCTTTGCGCGATGCCTATCAGATGGGTTGCAAAAAGGCCGAGACCGACCTGATGGCTGACCTATACGAACTGGCGGCTGATCTGCTGCCGACGATTACTTTGAATATGAAAGAAGCCGCTGAAGCCGCCCGTGACGGGGAGGCAAACCTCGCGGTCGGCACTGCACTACCTTGTGATGAGGGTATTCAACGGGTGTTAAAACTCATCCAAGTTGCCACACTTTTGAAACCAAACCCCTGATCCCCAAAGCTGCACTGCAAGTGACTCGAGGTCGCTTGCAGTCAGAAAACCGCTCTGCTGCAAACTTTGGTGTCAATTACTGCAAATTTCGCTGCCCGCTATCACTTGGAAAAAATCACGAAAAAATTTGTAGGCATCCACCGCTGCGTGGGTGCCTTTTGCTTTGCCCTATTTTTCTCAGTATGCGGTGGTAAATACCATTTCATCCACAACTTATTGCGGTTATCCCCAAAATTTAGCTTTACAGATGAAGCATTGGGCATGCACCATATCTGGTAAGGGAGGCGGGAATAGCCCCTTTCCTTAGAGCAGGCACCTAGCGCTTGGGCGCTCTATCGCCCGAAACGCTACAGAGCAACAAGAGGTGACCCATGGCATTGTCTGAGCAGTTCATGCAAGAAGATCTTCATCCGATCGACCTGGTGGAATACATCGCCGAGCATCACGATTGGGAATTCGACCGGATCGCAGATGACCAAATCGCGATGGCCGTCGAAGGCCAGTGGCGCACGTACTCGATCACTTTGGCCTGGTCTGATTACGACGAAACCCTGCGGATGATTTGCAGCTTTGAAATGGAGCCGCCGCAGGACCGTCTGCCCGCGCTGTACAAGACCCTGAACGCAGTGAATGACCAATGCTGGGCTGGGGCGTTTACCTTCTGGGAAGAGCAGCAGCTGATGGTGTTCCGCTATGGCTTGGTGCTGGCGGGCGGGCAGGTGGCCAGCCCCGATCAGGTGGATACGCTGATCAACGCCGCAGTCATGAGCGCCGAGCGCTATTACCCGGCGCTGCAACTGGTTGTCTGGGGTGGGCAAGAGCCCGCACAGGCCTTGCAGGTCGCCATTGCAGAGGCCTACGGGCGCGCGTAACACTTCTCCCCGAACCGATGTGAACAGGCGAGGGGATTGCCATGAATATGGATCATGTGGCCAAGGCCGGGCTGGTACTGCTGGGCTGCGGCAAGATGGGTTCGGCCATGCTGGAAGGCTGGCTGAAACAGGGGCTGCCAGCGACATCCGTGTGGGTGCTGGATCCGTACCCCTCGGAGTGGCTGACGGCGACGGGCGTTCATTTGAATGTGGACCTGCCTGAAAACCCCGCGATTGTGCTGATCGCAGTGAAACCTCAGATGATGGGCGATGCGCTGCCGACGCTGGCTGCGATGGGCAACGGTGACACGCTGTTCGTGTCCGTTGCCGCAGGGATTAGCATTGCGACTTATCAGGACATGCTGGGCGCTCAGACCCCCATTATTCGCGCGATGCCGAACACGCCGGCTGCTGTTGGTCGCGGGATCACGGCGATCATTGGAAATAGCCATGCGTCCGGTGGCCATATGGATCTGGCTCAGGCGCTGCTGGAGGCCGTGGGACAGGTTGTCCGGCTGGACAGCGAGGCCCAGATGGATGCGGTGACAGGCGTATCAGGGTCCGGCCCGGCCTATGTGTTCCACATGATCGAGACGTTGGCCGCAGCCGGAGAGGCACAAGGCCTGTCCTCTGATCTGGCGATGCAGCTGGCCAAGGCGACGGTCGCTGGTGCTGGTGCGCTGGCAGAACAGGCCAAGGATTCGCCGTCTCAGTTGCGGATCAACGTGACCAGCCCCAATGGCACGACACAAGCCGCGCTAGAAGTTCTGATGAACGAAAAGGATGGGTTCCCGGCGCTGCTGAAACGTGCGGTCAAGGCGGCCGCAGATCGGTCAAAGGAGCTGGCAAATGGCTGAGATCAGCTTTGATGATTTCCTGAAGGTGGATATTCGGGTGGGCCGCGTCCTGCGCGCCGAACCCTACCCCGAGGCGCGTAAAGCGGCGATCAAAATGTGGATTGATTTCGGTCCCGAGATTGGCGAACGCAAGACCAGCGCACAGCTGACCCGGCATTATACGCCCGAAACCTTGGTGGGACGGTCTGTGATGGGGGTTGTGAATTTCCCCCCCCGCCAGATCGGTAAATTCATGTCCGAGGTGCTGGTCCTGGGCGTCCCCGACGCAGAGGGAGAGGTGGTCCTGCTGACCCCCGAGCAAGACGTTCCTCTGGGCGGGCGGATGTTTTGATGGCACGGTCGAAACGCCCTCGGGTGCTGCTCAGCCGTCCTCTGCCGGATGCAGTTCTGACCCGTGCCCATGATCTGTTCGAGGTCGAGCTGCGCGAAAACACCCAGCCGATGACCGAAGCCGAGATGCGTTCGGCGTTGGCGCTGTATGACGGGGTGATGCCGACGCTTGGCGATCATTTCAATGCTGGGATTTTTGCTGATTTCGGGCGGCCTCGGTGTCGTATCCTGGCGAATTTCGGGGTCGGGTATAATCACATAGATGTGGCCGCGGCGGCGGATCACGGGGTGAAGGTGACGAACACGCCGGGTGCCGTTACGGACGCTACGGCGGACATCGCCATGACCTTGATCTTGATGAGCGCCCGCCGCGCCGCCGAGGGTGAGCGCCTGGTGCGCGCAGGCCATTGGAACGGCTGGCACCCGACGCAGATGTTGGGGATGCACGTCACCGGCCGCACGGTCGGCATCGTTGGTATGGGGCGGATCGGTCAAGCCATTGCACGGCGCTGTCATTTCGGGTTCGGGATGGAGGTGCTGTATCACAACCGCTCGGCCAAAGAGCTGGAGTTCCCGGCAACGCAGGCGGACAGCCTGACGGCGCTGGCCTCGAAGGTCGACATCCTTGTGGCGGCCGTGCCGGGTGGGGCGGAGACGCGTCATTTGATCGGATCGCAGGTGTTTTCTGCGATGCAGCCACATGCGCATTTCATCAATATCTCGCGCGGGGATGTGGTGGACGAATCTGCTTTGATTGCGGCCCTCAGCGGTGGACAGATCGGCGGTGCGGGCCTGGACGTCTATGAAAACGAACCCCTGGTGCCTGACGCCCTGTGCCAGATGAACAATGTCACCTTGCTGCCGCACCTGGGGACCGCAGCGCTGAATGTGCGGACGGACATGGGGATGCTGGTGCTGGACAATTTACAGGCCTTTTTCGACGGAAAACCGTTGCCAAATCCAGTATAAGGGGTGTTGACCATACGGCAGTGGGGCTTGACCTGCCCCCCTGCACAGGGTGATCTGAAGAGCAAATTTCGAAGGGGTTCCAATGTACAAAGTGGCTATTAGCGGGACAGGGGTCTACACCCCGCCCAACGTTATCACCAACGAAGAACTGGCCGAATCCTTCAACGCTTACGCCGATCTGTACAACGCTGAGCATGCCGACCAGATCGCCGCTGGTGAGATCACGGCCAAAGATCATTCCTCGCCCGAGTTCATCTTCAAGGCCAGCGGCATCGAGCAACGCTATGTTCTGGAAAAGGACGGTATCCTGGATCCGACGCGTATGTACCCACGGTTCCGCCAGCGCAGCGATGACGAACCCGGTATCATGACCGAGATCGCCATGGATGCGTGCAAAACTGCGCTCGAGCAAGCCGGTCGCCTGCCGGAAGACGTGGATCTGGTGATTTGCGCTGCCTCGAATATGGAACGCGCTTATCCTGCGGTGGCGATCGAGATCCAGCAAGCTTTGGGCGCTGGCGGGTTCGCGTTTGATATGAATGTGGCCTGTAGCTCGGCCACCTTCGGGATTCAGGCGGCGGCGGATATGATCCGCGCGGGATCGGTGCGCTGTGCCATCGTGGTGAACCCGGAAATCACCAGTGGCCACCTGGAATGGCGCGACCGAGACTGTCACTTTATCTTTGGCGACGTGGCCACAGCAACTGTGCTCGAGCGGGCCGAAGACGCAAAGGGCGCGCATTTCATCGTGCATTCCACGCGTTGCCAGACGAAATTCTCCAACAATATCCGCAACAATCTGGGCTTTCTGCGCCGGAACCGCCCCGATGGGGTCGCGGACCGCCGCGACATGCAATTCATGCAGAATGGCCGAAAGGTCTTCAAGGAAGTGGTGCCTATGGTGTCCAGCCATATCCTGGCCCACCTTGCAGACGCAGATGTGGCACCGGATCAGCTGTGCCGGATGTGGCTGCATCAGGCCAATAAGGGCATGAACGATTTTGTAGGTCGCAAGGTGTTGGGGCGTGAACCCGCCAACGGCGAGCAGCCCAACATCCTCCAAGACTATGCGAATACATCTTCCGCCGGATCGATCATCGCATTTTCAAAATACTCGGATGACATGCAGCCGGGTGATGTTGGCGTAATTTGTTCTTTCGGTGCCGGGTACTCAGTTGGATCTGTACTGATCGAGCGTGCCTAAAAAGGACATTGCGCTGGGGGCTTCCGTTGGGATTTGAGTATTTTAGGCAAGGTGAAAAATGGGCCTGTGCCTTTCATCTTGCCAGAAATACTCCGGGGATGAATTGGCCGGAGGCCAAGAAGGGGCAGCGCCCCTTGGGTGAGCTCCGTCAGGCGTCCATGGTTTCGCGCCAATGACGACGGCATAGGCTGACATAGGTTTCATTGCCGCCGATCTGCACCTGGGCGCCCTCGTGCAGGGGCGCGCCGTCGGGCCCCATTCGAACGACCATCGTAGCCTTCTTTCCACAATGACAGATTGTGCGGACCTCGCGCATTTCATCGGCCAAGGCCAACAGTGCGGCTGAGCCAGGGAAAAGTTCGCCTTGGAAGTCTACTCTCAGGCCATAGCACATGACTGGCACGCCCAGATCATCCACCGCGCGCGCGAGTTGCCAGACTTGCGCTTTTTCCAGAAATTGAGCTTCGTCGATGAACACGCAGGCCACGGGGCCTTGATCCAGTCGGGTGGTCAGTTTGGCGAACAAATCTTCGCCGGGGGCGAATGTGTCCGCCTCTGATCCGATACCGATCCGTGACGCAATCCGCCCTTCGCCCGTGCGATTGTCGAATTGCGCGGTGAGCAGATAGGTCTGCATCCCGCGTTCCCGGTAATTGTGCGATGCCTGAAGCAGCACCGTCGATTTTCCGGCGTTCATGGTGGAATAGTTGAAGTAGAGTTTGGCCATGGGCTGTTTTTGTCGCCATTCGCCGTGCGTTGCAAGCGCTCGTGAGGCGACAAGGGGCGGGTGTTGACGAGCCCGCAGCGCAGGGCGCACTGATGGGCCAAAGCCCTGGGGATGGTTGGCACCGGTTCCCGCGCGGCAGGCTCGCCTTCAAGGTCGGTTGCCCGACCAGTTTCAAGCCCGCACACAAGAGCCTGAAACTTCTACCAATCGGCGCACAAATGCCGATTACTTGTCACTTTCACACAACGTTACCGACCCAGAAAACTTCTTGGGTCTTGTTTATCAATGACATAGGGGTTCAAAATGAGTAATGGGAAACGACTGACTGTTTTCCCCGTACCCGACGTGATCCGGGATTTTGCAAAGGCTGACCTATGACTGTTGTCCCTGGATACCTGAAAAAACACACCGAGGCCTTGGTCAAGGACGTCGGCATTGAGGCCGCCTGTGTTGTCACCGGCAAGTCAAAGGCGACGCTTGGGCGCTATTACTCGGACAACCCGGAACATGCGGACCGGTTCATGCCCATCGACGCTGTTGCGGCGCTAGAGGAGGCGGCGTCTTTTCCTCATGTCACCAGTGCGTTGGCTGATCTGAATGATATTTCGTTGTCCTACAACGAGAACCGCGAAAACAGTGATCCGGCCGGTGGGGTGAATTCGGACGTGATCGCGCTGAGCCAGCGGTTTGCCATGCTGATGGCCGAGTATAACCAGTCCATTGAGGACGGGATCATCACGATCAACGAAGCCAAACGCCTGCTGAAAGAGACGCTTGCCTTGCAGCATGTCCTGATCGAGATGAAGTTGCATCTTGAAGAAGAAGCTACCTGACGCATGCCGTCCGGGCGGGGGCATCGCAAGCTTCTGAGGGCTGAAAGTTTCACGCCCGAACGACTGCACGAATTCCTGGCGGATATCGAAAACACCACAAGCTCGGTCGAGGTTTGGAACAGGTTGGTCGCCTTGGGGCGCTCTGTCGGTTTGCCGTACATCGATTTTGTGGCCGCCAGCAGCTATGCTGAATGGCGGCGGACGTTGTTCATTCGCACCTCTTATGATTCCAGATGGTTGAGCGAACTGAACACGGATCCAGACGTGCAGAAATGGTCCACGTTTCGCAGCCACGCGATGCACCACCTGACGCCAATCATGATCGGGTTAGAATTTATCGACGCCTATCAAGACGTGCCTGAACTTCGGCTTGAGGTTCTGGGAATGGCTGCGGAACGGGGATTGCGTGGGGGATTGTCGATTCCGTTGCGTTTGCATGCGCCGCCTCAGGCCGCGATGATTTCGTTTTCTGGGGATCACCCTCGCGAGCGGATGCTGGAAATCCTGGACGAGCATGGCTGGACGCTGAACGTTGCCGCGATGGTGGCGCATCAACGATATATGACGCATTTCTCGAGCGAGTTCTTTGAACGGAATGAGATCACAGACAAGCAAAAAGAGCTGTTGGAGATGGTTGGGCGAGGGCTTCAGGACAAGCAGATTTCGGCTGATCTGGGGATTTCCGTGTCGGCCTTGCGTCAGCGGATGCACAGTCTGATGGTCAAAGCAAACCTGTCCAATCGTGCCGAGATCGCGGCCCTTGCCATGTGCGCTGGCCTGTTGCCAGACCCGCAATTTGGTGCTGACGGCACGGATATCCTGATCGAGATGGATGACGCAGGCGTCCGGGTGCGTTCAGATTGAAATAAGGGTCTCCCGGTTTCCCGGAAGACCCTGCTGGTCTGAAAATGGCTTGTGAAATATATTAACCTCCGAGACTTAGGGACACGGAAGACAAATTTCATTTGCCCAAAGCTAGAAGCCCCCGCTTAGCGGGCTAAATATCCTGACCCGTTTGGGGACATGGTAAGGATGGCTGGCCTCATAACCTAAAGTATAGGTTCTAAGTACCCGGTTTGTCGTGACAAAACAGTGACAGAGTTTCGCATGCATACTGTAAATTCTGACAGTCCCAGAGGGAGTATTTGCACATTATTTGGTGTAAGTACATGAATTTTAATGATTTATATTTCTTCTTTGGATGGGGCGTAAAATTTTCGGCAAGGCGTAAACTTCAGCATTCGGCGAAAATAGTGACACGCCATTGGTGAAATTTGAATTTTTTAATATCTTTTAAAGAGAAATGTGTGGTTAGGGGAAAGCATTAAAGCGAATCAATTTTTTCCGAACGCGCATGAAAAAGGCGGGCATCCCGGCCTGAGATCCCCGCCTTTAATATCGTCATTTGGGTGTTTTAACCCTGTAGGGCCATAACACCGAAGTCCCCCTCGGAGCGGGCTTTCATAGCCTGCGATGCCGCATGGGCACCGGCAGCTGTCGTGAAATACGGGATCTTGTCATACAGCGCGACCGAACGAATTTCGCGGCTGTCTGACACGGACTGAGCCCCCTCGGTCGTGTTCAGAACCAACGTGATGTCACCATCTTTCAACATGTCCACGATGTTCGGGCGGCCTTCGTAGACTTTGTTCACCAACTCGCAGGCGATGCCGTTTTCCTTTAGCCAGTCCGCTGTGCCGCGTGTGGCGACCAGGGTGCACCCAAGATCGGTCAGCGTGGTGGCCGCTTCGGCCATCAGGTCGGTTTTGTCTGCGTCTTTGATCGAGAGGAACACCTTGCCGCCCGTTGGCAGATGCGTGCCCGCACCCAGCTGTGCCTTCAGGAAGGCCATGGCAAAGGACGTATCCCAGCCCATGACCTCGCCTGTTGACCGCATTTCCGGGCCCAGGATCGTGTCTACACCGGGGAAGCGGGCAAAGGGCAGAACGGCCTCTTTGACGCTGAACCAAGGCATGTTCGGATCGGCCAGTGTCATCGGGTCGGCCATCGGCTGACTGCCGGGGGTCGCGCCTTTGGGGTATTCGCCGCGGAAGGGGAAGTTCTCCATCGGTTCGCCGGCCATCAGGCGCGCGGCAATAGAGGCAATCGCGCTGTCGGTGGCTTTGGCGACAAAGGGCACAGTGCGCGAGGCACGCGGGTTCACCTCGATCAGGTAGATCTCTCCGTCCTTGACTGCGAACTGAACGTTCATCAGGCCGACAACGTTAAGTGCAAGCGCCAATTCAACGGTCTGGCGCTTGATCTCGGCGATGATGTCGGTGGGCAGGCTGTAGGGCGGCAGCGAGCAAGCGCTATCGCCCGAGTGCACGCCGGCCTCTTCGATGTGCTGCATGATGCCTGCGACATGGACGGTTTTGCCGTCCGACAGGGCATCCACGTCACATTCGATGGCGCCCGACAGGTAGCTGTCCAACAGGACGGGGCTGTCGCCGGAAACGACCACGGCCTCGGCGATGTAGCGTTCCAGTTGGGCCATGTCGCGGACGATTTCCATCGCGCGACCACCCAGCACATAGGAGGGACGGATCACCAGCGGGAAGCCGATATCCTCGGCGATGGCCAGGGCCTGGGCGTCGGTGCTGGCAATGCCATTGTGTGGTTGTTTCAAGCCCAGCTTGACGACCAGTTGCTGGAACCGCTCGCGGTCTTCTGCCAGGTCAATTGCGTCGGGTGTGGTGCCCAGAATTGGGATGCCTTCTTCGAACAGGGCGTTCGCCAGCTTCAGAGGGGTCTGCCCGCCGAACTGAACGATCACACCGTGCAGAGTGCCGTTTTCCAGCTCGACCCGCAGGATTTCCATGACGTGCTCAAAGGTCAGCGGTTCGAAATACAGACGGTCCGAGGTGTCATAGTCGGTGGACACGGTTTCGGGGTTGCAGTTGACCATGATGGTTTCATAGCCCGCGTCCGTCAGCGCGAAACACGCGTGGCAGCAGCAATAGTCGAACTCGATCCCTTGGCCGATACGGTTGGGGCCGCCCCCCAGAATGACGACCTTTTTCTTGTCGCTGGGGCGGGCTTCGCATTCGACTTCGCCCATCATCGGGGCTTCGTAGGTCGAGTACATATAGGGGGTCTGCGCCTCGAATTCGGCGGCACAGGTGTCGATGCGTTTGAACACAGCGTTGACGCCCAGGTTCTGACGGGCGCGGCGGACGTTTGCCTCGGTCCGGCCGGTCAGGATTGCCAGGCGGGCGTCTGAGAAACCCATCATCTTGACATGGCGCAGGCCTTCTTCGGTGACGGGCAGGCCGTCCTTGCGGATGTCTTCTTCGGCGTCGATGATTTCGCGGATACGCGCCAGGAACCATGGGTCGAACATGGTGGTCGCGTGGATTTCATCGTTGCTTAGCCCATGGCGCATGGCCTGAGCGATGGTGCGCATCCGGTCGGGCGTGGTTTTGGAAATCGCCTTGATAACAGCGGCCTTGTCGGGCGCGCCCTCGATTTCCACCTCGTCAAAGCCGGTTAGGCCCGATTCCATCGAAGCCAGTGCTTTTTGCAGCGACTCGTGGATGGTCCGCCCGATGGCCATGGTTTCGCCCACGGATTTCATCGCGGTGGTCAGGTAGGGTTCGGAGCCGGGGAATTTCTCGAACGCGAATTTCGGGATCTTGGTGACAACATAGTCGATGGTCGGTTCGAACGACGCGGGCGTCACTTTGGTGATGTCGTTGTCCAGTTCGTCCAGTGTGTAGCCAATCGCCAGCTTCGCCGCGATTTTCGCAATCGGGAAACCGGTGGCCTTGGAGGCCAGCGCGGACGAACGCGACACGCGTGGGTTCATCTCGATCACAACCATACGGCCATCTGCGGGGTTCACGGCCCACTGAACGTTCGATCCGCCGGTTTCCACACCGATTTCGCGCAGAACCGCGATCGAGGCGGTGCGCATCATCTGGTATTCTTTGTCCGTCAGGGTCAGTGCAGGCGCCACGGTGATGCTGTCGCCGGTATGCACGCCCATTGGATCAATGTTCTCGATAGAGCAGACGATAATGGCGTTGTCGGCTTTGTCGCGGACGACCTCCATTTCGTATTCTTTCCAGCCCAGCAGCGATTCATCGACCAGGATCTGGTTCACGGGGCTGGCATCCATGCCGGTGCGGCAGAAATGGATGTAATCCTCGCGGTTATAGGCCACGCCGCCGCCGGTGCCGCCAAGGGTAAAGGCGGGGCGGATAATGGCGGGCAGACCGATCTCTTCCAGCTCGTCCAGGGCCAGTTGCACGCCTGCCTCAAGATCAGCGGTGCCGTCGGCCTTCTTGGGGGCGGTGATGATTTCAGCCTTGGGGTTTTCCAGACCGATGCGGTCCATCGCCTCGCGGAAGAGTTTCCGGTCTTCGGCCATTTCGATCGCGTCGCGCTTGGCGCCGATCATCTCTACGCCGAATTTGTCCAGCACGCCCATTTCCTCAAGCGCGAGCGATGTGTTCAGCCCGGTCTGACCGCCCATGGTGGGCAGCAGCGCGTCGGGGCGCTCTTTCTCGATGATCTTGGCGACGGTTTCGGGGGTGATTGGCTCGATATAGGTCGCGTCCGCCAGGCCGGGGTCGGTCATGATGGTCGCCGGGTTCGAGTTCACCAGGATAACGCGGTACCCTTCTTCGCGCAGGGCTTTGCAGGCTTGGGCGCCGGAGTAATCGAACTCGCAGGCCTGACCGATAACGATGGGTCCCGCGCCGATGATCATGATGGAGGAGATATCGGTTCTTTTGGGCATGGCGGACTCCTGAGCAGTGGGCAGCATCGAGCAGGGGTGTGACTCACCCCGCGCAAATTGTTGCGGGTTATATCTATGGCGCGGCCATGCGCAACCCCTTGTGCACAGGGTTCAGGCGGAATCGCGACAGGAAAGGGCAGGAGCCTGCGGCGCGAGTATTTGGAGCAAGATGAAATCGGGGTCGTGCCCCTTGGTTTTGGGGCGTTTGGTTGGGTTCACCTTGACTTTCGGGGCGGGGCAATGTGTATCGGCGCAAACCAAGGTATTCCGCCCGTGAAAGGGAGCAAAACATGCACGCATATCGCAGCCACACCTGCGCCGACCTGAACAAGGATAACGTAGGTGAAACCGTCCGCCTGTCGGGCTGGGTCCACCGGGTGCGCGACCACGGCGGCATCCTGTTCATCGACCTGCGTGACCATTACGGCGTGACGCAAGTATTGTGCGACCCCGACAGCCCGGTGTTCGCAGAGGTGGAGAAGGTCCGCAGCGAATGGTGTATCCGCATCGACGGCAACGTCAAAGCGCGCGACCCCGAGCTGGTGAACACCAAACTGCCCACCGGCGAGGTCGAGGTGTTCGTGCGCGACATCGAGGTGCTGGGGGCGGCGCAAGAGCTGCCGTTGATGGTGTTCGGTGATCAGGAATACCCCGAGGAAACCCGCCTGAAGTATCGTTATCTGGATCTGCGCCGCGAGGTCATGCAGGACAACATGACGTTGCGCTCGGATGTTGTGGCGTCGATGCGGCGGCGGATGTGGGACAAGGGATTCCGGGAATACCAGACGCCGATCATCACGGCATCCAGCCCCGAAGGCGCGCGCGATTTCCTGGTGCCGTCGCGTTTGCATCCGGGCAAATTCTATGCCCTGCCGCAGGCTCCGCAGCAGTTCAAACAGCTGATCATGATGTCGGGCTATGACAAGTATTTCCAGATCGCGCCCTGTTTCCGTGACGAAGACCCGCGTGCCGACCGCTCGCCCACCGATTTCTATCAGTTGGACCTGGAGATGTCGTTCGTTGAACAGCAGGACGTATTCGACACGATCCAGCCCGTTCTGACCGGCATTTTCGAAGAGTTCGGCGCTGGCCGTAAGGTTGATCAGGACTGGCCGCAGATTTCCTATAAGGACGCGGCCAAATGGTACGGCACGGATAAACCCGACCTGCGCAACCCGATCAAGATGCAGGACGTCAGCGAACATTTCCGCGGCTCGGGCTTTGCGATCTTTGCCAGCCTGCTGGAAAACGAAGGCACCGAAGTGCGCGCCATCCCTGCCCCCACCGGCGGCGGCCGTAAATTCTGTGACCGGATGAACAAATTCGCACAAGGCGAAGGTCTGCCCGGCATGGGCTATATCTTCTGGCGCGAGAAAACCGCCGATGCGGTCGCTCAGGAACTGGGCATCACCGTCAAAGAGGCCCAAGCCAAGCTGAAATCCGGCGAGGTCGAGGGCGGCATGGAAGCGGCCGGTCCGCTGGCCAAAAACATCGGCCCCGAACGCACCGAGGCGATCCGCCAGCAGCTGGGTCTGAACATCGGTGATGCGGCGTTCTTTTTGGGTGGCAAGCCCAAGGCGTTCGAAAAGGTCGCCGGTAAGGCGCGCGAGGTCATCGGCAACGAACTGGGCCTGACCGACAAGGACCGTTTCGCCTTTGCCTGGATTGTGGATTTCCCGATCTACGAAAAGGACGACGAAACTGGCGCGGTTGATTTCGAACACAACCCGTTCTCGATGCCGCAGGGTGGTCTGGACGCGTTGAATGGCGATCCGACCGAGGTGCTGGGCTATCAGTACGATCTGGCCTGTAACGGCTACGAACTGGTCAGCGGCGCGATCCGCAACCATATCCCCGAGGTCATGCTGAAAGCGTTCGAAATCGCGGGTTATGACGAGGCCGAAGTCAAAAGCCGCTTTGGCGCGCTGTATCAGGCATTCCAATTTGGCGCTCCGCCGCACGGTGGCTGTGCCGCTGGGATTGACCGGATCGTGATGCTGCTGGCGGATACCGCCAACATCCGCGAAGTCATCATGTTCCCGATGAACCAACGTGCTGAGGACCTGATGATGAACGCCCCCAGCGACGCCAGCAGCGACCAACTGATGGAATTGTCTCTGCGTGTGATCCCGCAAGACTAAGGTTGCAGATACAAATTTACGCAGCGCCTGGGACTTGTCCTGGGCGTTTTGCGTTTGGGCAGGCGATGTTTCGCGTGCGCGAGGTGGTTTTGGCAGATCGTCGGTGAAAACTCTGGCCTGGCGCGCTATCTTTGAAAGGTACAGACGCGGAGCCGCCTATGGCCTTTGATCCTCTCCTTGCTCAGATCCGTTTCGGTGTCGGCCTGTCGCCTGCCGTGGCGGGGCCGGAGTCGGTCGTCGAAATGATGGAGCTGTTAGCCGGGCCGGATCATGCTGCGGCGGCCCATCCGATCGAACCCTATGACCAGTTTCGCCAACGCATGATGGACGCAAGGCGCACGGGCAAGGAATATCGCCGGAACAAATCTGCGCCCAACGCCGAGACGCTGCGCAAGGCTTTCAACCATGTGAAACGCGATGCGCGGCGGGCGCAGGGGATTTGGCTGATGCAGGCGTTGGCGCGGCGTAGCACTACGCGCGACGGGTTCCGCGAACGACTTGTGACTTTCTGGACGGATCATTTCACCGTGATCGGCAAGGGCGGTGTGATGCGCAGGGTCGCCATGCCTGTTTCGGAAACCTATGTGCGGCCTTTTCTGACGGGGCGTTTCGGCGATCTATTGGTTTCGGCTGTGACCAATCCGGGCATGGTGAATTACCTAGATCAGCAGTATTCGGTCGGGCCGCAGGCACCGGCTAGGGCGCAGATGGCCAAGGGGCGGGGCCTGAATGAAAACCTGGCCCGCGAGGTGTTAGAGCTGCACACATTGGGGGTGAATGGCCCCTATTCGCAAAAGGACGTGCGCGAGCTGGCCGAGTTGCTGACCGGGCTGGGGATTGCCCCGAACGGCGACCGTCTGTTTCGCCCTGACTGGGCAGAGCCCGGCGCTGAAACCGTTCTGGGCCGCAGCTATGGCGGCGATCCCGCGCAGATGCGGGACATCCACGCGGCCTTGCAGGATCTGGCCGTTCATCCCGCCACTGCGCGGCATCTGAGCCAGAAACTGGCCGTGCATTTTCTGGGCGACACCCCTGATCCCGCAGCCGTTTCTGTGATGGAGCAAGTCTGGAACGACACTGGCGGGAACCTGTCGGCGGTCTATCGGGCGATGTTGACCCATCCGGCGGCTTGGGCGCAGGGACTGACGAATGTCAAATTACCCTTTGATTTCATGTCCTCGGCGCTTAGGGCCTTGGCCGCGCCGCCGGTGCCGTTCAAAGGCAAGCCCAACGATACCGAGCAACGCATCAAGAAAAATTTTGTCCGGCCCCTGCGGCGGATGGGGCAGCCTTGGGAGCAACCTCCGGGGCCTGATGGCTGGCCCGAAGAGGACGACATGTGGATTACGCCTCAGGGGGTGGCGACGCGGATGGAATGGGCGCTACGTGTGCCGCGCATTCTGGTCAAAGACCTGCCTGACCCGCGCGAATTTGTGACTGATGCGCTGGGCCCCAATCCGCCCGAGCCCGTCCGGTTTGCCGCGCGCGCCGCCGAAAGCCGCCATGAAGGGATCGCGCTTGTGCTGATTTCGCCTGCTTTTCAGCGCCGATAGAAGGAGCATCGGATGACCAATTGGACACGCCGAAAATTGCTGACCCGTTCGTTGGCCTTGGGGTGCTCGGCTGCGGCCAGCCCGTTGATAACGCCCGTGACGCTGGCCTCTGCCCCATGGGACAATCGGCTGGTGGTGATTATCTTGCGCGGCGCGATGGATGGGCTGGATGTGGTGCAGCCCTACGGTGATCCAGGGTATGCCGCCGCGCGCCCGACGCTAAGGGGCGGCGAGGCGGGCGGCGCCTTGGATTTGGACGGGTTCTATGCGCTGCACCCGGCGTTATCGTCGCTGATGCCGATGTGGCGAGCGGGGCAATTGGGGTTCGTGCACGCAGTTTCGACCCCTTATCGCGACAAACGCAGCCATTTTGATGGTCAGGATCTACTAGAAGCAGGGACGCCTGCGCTGGGTCCTGCCTCGGGTCGGGATGGCTGGCTGAACCGGATGCTGCAAAGCGTGCCGGGACTGCGGGCGGATGTGGCCTATGCCATTGGTCATGACAATATGCTGCTGACGACGGGCGCGGCCCCTGTGGCGAACTGGTCCCCTGATGTGCGCCTGCAATTGAGCCCTCAGGGGCGGCGATTGGCAGAATTGGTCCTGCATGATGATCCGGCGTTTGCCGACGCCTTTGCCGAGGCGGCGATGCTGCTGGATGACGAGGGCGGAGGGCTGACGGCGACCCCTTCTGGTATGGGCGCGGACATGGAGGGGCTGGCCAAGAAAGGCACCGGCGGCATTCGTCAGGTCGCGGCCTTTGCCGGGGAAAAACTGCGCGCGGACAGCCGGATCGCCGCGTTCTCGATCGGGGGATGGGATACGCACCGGGGGCAGGGGGCAGCGCTGCCTCGGGCGTTGGCGCAATTGTCCGACGCTTTGCTGGTGTTGCAGGCGACCTTGGGCGATGCATGGGGCAAAACGGCAGTCGTTGCCATGACGGAATTCGGTCGTACTGTGCGTGAAAACGGAACCAAAGGCACTGATCATGGCACCGGCGGCGCCATGGTCCTAGCGGGGGGGGCTGTGCGTGGCGGGCAAGTGTATGGCGATTGGCCGGGCCTGCGCCAAACCGACTTGTACAAGGGGCGCGACTTGATGCCCACGCGGGACGTGCGTGCCTATGCGGGCTGGATGATGCGCGGTTTGTTCGGGCTGGAAAGTTCTGTACTGGAGCGTACGGTTTTTCCGGGGATGGATCTGGGGACGCGCCCCAATGTGATTCTTTAGGGCTTTTGTGTGTGACGGCCCTGCACTAGGGTTTCCGGTGGTAAGCTAGGGAGCCCGCAATGAAAGATCCTCGCAGACTGGGCCGACAGGTCGTGGATTGGACACCTCCGCCGGTTCCTGATTGGACTGCGTTGGATGGAAAACACGCGCGGCTGGAGAAGCTGAACGCCGAAACCCACGCTGCTTTGCTGTTTCGGGCATACGAAGGGCAGGATTGGGTTTGGGATTACCTGCCCTATGGGCCTTTCAGCTCGGCTGCGCAGTATCACCGCTGGATGCGCGAAGCGACCGCCGGGCAGGATCCGTATTTCTTTGCGGTCTACGACAAATCGGCCCGCAGCTATGGTGGTGTGGGCAGTTTTCTAAGGATCAATCCCGAAGCTGGCTCCATCGAGTTGGGGCATCTGAATTTCAGCCCCCGCCTGCAACATACGCGCGCGGCAACCGAGGCGTTTTTCCTGGCGATGGAATGGGCGTTCGAGGCAGGATATCGACGGTTCGAATGGAAGTGCGATGCATTGAATCAACCGTCGCGCCGGGCGGCGCAACGGCTGGGGCTTAGCTATGAGGGGACATTTCGGCAGGCGGCGATCGTTAAGGGGCGCAATCGTGACACAGCCTGGTTTGCGGCGATTGACGCTGACTGGTCGGCACTAAAAGAGGCCTTCCGGGTGTGGCTGGCCCCGACGAACTTCGACGCAGACGGCCGACAAAAAGAGAGCCTTTCGGATCTGACACGGCTGACTGGGGTTGCGCCAGATCCGCTGTTGCCACGCTAGACCGCAACAGCGCCAGACAGTCGTTCCTGTACTAATCCCGCCAGACGCGCCACGTCGGATCGGCACGAACGCCCCTGCATTCGGGCAATCGTCAGCGCCTCGCCCGCAGTGGTCAAAGGGCCATCCGAGGCACTGCGCGCGATGCCGGTTACGAATTGGGCGACGTAATCCAGCATTTTGTCGTCGGACCCGTCGCAAAGCAGTTCGGCCGCGTGGGCAAGATCATCGCGATAGGCCAGCGTATCTGGAGAGACCAGCTCGTCATTGATGATACGCGGCCCCATCGGGCGTTGATCCTCTGGCAGTTTGGATAGGATAAGCTCTTGGAATTGTGACAGGGAATGTGTGGGTTTCGGCAAGAACCCATCAGCACCAGCGTGACGGCAGGCCTCGTGTGCCATGTCATCCCCGCTGGTGCCCAGAATCACAGGGATACGGGGGCTTGTTTGATGCGCTGCCTGAATCAGCTGTGTGCCGTTGCCATCGGGCAGGCCCAGATCCACGATCAAAACTGTCGGGCGATAGACCTGCAAGTGCCGTTCGGCGGCAAGAATACTGTCAGCACGTCTGATCCGTGCCCCGGAACGGACGCATAGCAGGCGCATGGCCTCGCAGGCGAAACGGCTATCCTCGACCACCAGTATGGTCACGCCTAACAACGGGCGGGCCGGAGTTGGGAAACGGTTGATGTGGAAAGCTTCACGGTCGTCCATTTTGGCATCCTCCTGCGGGTTTATGCGACTCACCATGGCGCAACGTTGGTGAATCCTGCGTTAACGCGGTGTGTGACAGGACAGGATGCGTCCGCCTGTCCGCTTGCGCCAGCGGCGCCTGCCCGCCATAACCGCACGAAACCGAGTCAAAGGAGACCCCCATGATTGGCCGCCTGAACCATGTCGCTATCGCCGTTCCCGATCTGGAAGCCGCGTCTGAACAGTATCGCACCGCGCTGGGTGCAAAGGTAAACGCCCCGCAGGACGAACCTGATCATGGCGTAACCGTGGTCTTCATCGAGCTGCCGAATACAAAGATCGAGCTGCTGTACCCGCTGGGTGAAAACTCGCCCATTCAGGGATTTTTGGACAAGAACCCCTCGGGCGGCATTCACCATGTCTGCTATGAGGTCGATGACATTCTGGCGGCCCGCGATCAGCTGAAAGCCAGCGGTCTGCGCGTTCTGGGTACTGGCGAGCCGAAAATCGGTGCGCATGGCAAACCTGTTCTGTTCTTGCATCCCAAGGACATGAATGGCTGCCTGGTGGAACTGGAGCAAGTCTGATGGCCATTACCTCGGCGCTCGTGCTGTTCGCGGTGATTTGGTTCATGACCTTTTTCATCGCGATTCCGATTCGTCTGAAAACACAAGGCGACGTGGGAAAGGTCGAACCAGGGACCCACGCGAGCGCCCCTGAGCATCATAATCTGAAAAAAAAGGCCGTGATTACCACCATCGTGGCCGTAATTTTGTGGGCCATCATCACGACGATCATCTTGTCAGGTTGGATTACCGTTCGTGACCTGGACTGGTTTCACCGGATGGAACCTCTGAAATAGGGTCTAAAGTCCAGGAGTTACCGTTAGGCGCCCCTTGCGAGGTTTCAAACTTTGCGGGGGCGTTTTACGTTTTGGGGCGGGATTTGAGCTGACTCTAAGTCATAGTTCATTCGCTGGGCGCACGCCTGAAAACAGTTCGACATAGGGCTGAACGCGTTTCAGCGTTTCTTCGGAATTTTATGCGACCTGAAACGAGATATAGCCGATCTGCGTGTTAATGACCTTCGGGCCACGGACTTTGGCTTGTTCTTTGAATGTTCAAAGCGGCTGAAAATGTTGGATATGGCCTGAGTGTGGGTGACGTGAGCCCTGTGCGGAAGGTTCTGATCTATGATGCTTTGCGATTGGTCAGGATATCTAGAACCAATTGTTCTGACGCGGGGTATGTGCATCAGAGAAATGCCGCGGGCCCGATCATGTAAAAAGGACTTGGGCCCGTGGCCGTTTATCGTCGTCCGCCCGTCAGCCCATGAAAAATATGCGTGAACGTTGCGGCGCCAAGGATTGGGATCACAAGGTTCACCAGCGGCAGGGACAGCGGGATTGCCATCAGCGTGCCTGCGGCCCAGATTGTCATCCGGTGTTTGCGGCGCAGGTCTTTGGCACCCAGCCGTCCAACACGGCGCATGGCAGCCAGGGTGAAATACTCCATGCCCAGCAAGAACCCGTTCAGCCCCCAAAAGATGAACAGCGAGAAGGGCGTGAAAATCGGGATGACGTAGATGATCAGCGCCACAGTGTTCGCCGCGATCAGAATACCCAAGAAGTTGATCGTATCCTTGATGGCCTCGCCCAGGGGGATTTTGGTGGCATCTGGGAGATGCGGGTAGTGGCGATCCTCGACGGCCTGAGCTACCTCGTCCAGGAACATTGAGGTAATGGCTGACGCGACCGGGACCATCAGGAACACAGACAGGATCATCATCACCAGAATGCTGGACCATGACAGAAGATCATCCAGCCAGGTGACTTCGCCGATCAGGGGGATGACGGCTTCGTCCCCGACACTGGCCTGTAGCAGCCACAAAAAACCTGCATAGACAGTCACCAGCAGGGCAATGGTCAGCCCAATTCCCAGAAAAAGAACCTTGCGAAATCGGGGATCACCCGTTTGGCCAAGTGCCTTGAAAAAGGCGCCGAATATCATTCCGATTGCCATGTCACGATGCTTTCCAGATTGGGGCGGGGGCGTTCGGGCGGGGCCGAGGTTTCCGTACCGATATGGATGAATCCCGCGACGCGCTCGTGTGCAGCCAGGCCCAAGCCCTGCTTCATGAATCCGCGGTCATGCGAGGGCCAGCCGCTCAGCCAGTTCGCGCCCCAACCAGCGGCCAGTGCCGCATTCAATAGCCCCAGACACACGGCTCCGGCCGAGTAGGTCTGTTCCAGAGCGGGGACTTTGTCGCTGTTCTGTTGGACTTCGATCACGGCGACCACCAGGTTGCCGCTGTCGAATTGCATCGGTCCCTTGAGCACCTTGTCGTCGGGCAGGTCCAGCGTCGCGGCGCGGTCGCGTGCCAGATCGCCCAGCCGGGTCAGCGCGTCTTTTTCGAGCACGATAAAGCGCCAGGGTTCAAGTTTGCCGTGATCCGGGGTGCGCGCTGCGGCGGTCAGCAAGGGCATCAGTTCGTCCTTTGTGGGGACGGGGGTGGTCAGGGTTTTCTGAGGCCGCGAGCGTCGGGTCAGCAGAAATTCCATCGCAGCAAGGTTTTGATCGGGCATTTGGGGCCTACTCCGGTTGGTCAGGGTCTATGTCGTGGTTGAGGGCTGCACGGTCAACCCGCCAGCCCGAATTCTGCCGCCATTTCTGTGATAAGCTGGCTGAAGACCGCGTTCATGCGGTCGCTTGGCTGGCGTTTCTCAACCGTGACGGCCATCGGATCAGGAGCTGCTTTGGCGCTGCCAGACAGCTCCTCCATGACGGCGTGGCCGCAGAAGGGGACATAGGCTTCGGAATACCCGCCTTCGTGGACCATGACCAGCTTGCCATCGCACAGCTGCTGTGCGGCTTGCATCATCTGGCGCGTCATCAGGCGAAAGGTTTCAGCGGTACAGAGTTGGCGGGCGATCGGGTCAAAGATCCCGGCGTCGAAACCGCAGGCGACGATGATGACGTCTGGCTGGTATTGCTGAAGCGCAGGCAGGACGATCCGCTCCATCGCGTCCAGGTATCCGACATGCCCCACGCCCGAGGGAAGGGGAACGTTGATATTGCACCCCTCGCCCGCGCCGTTGCCTCGATCCATGGTGCCGCCCGTGTCCAGAGGATAGTTTTTATCCTGATGGAGGCTGATTGTCAGAACGTCGTCCCGATCATAGAAAATCGCCTCGGTGCCGTTGCCATGGTGCACGTCCCAATCCACGACCGCAAAGCGCTTGGCCAGACCATCGGTGCGGGCGGCCTCGATTGCGATTGCGATGTTGTTCAAAAGACAGAATCCGTTTGGCCAATCAGGCAGGCAATGATGCCCCGGCGGGCGCGACAGCGCATAGGCATTGTCCAGATCACCAGTCAAAACCGAATGCAGTGCTGCTTTGGCGAGGCCCGCAGAAAGCGCTGCGATTTCAAATCCCCCCTGCGCAAATGGCGTGCGCAGGCCCAGCTCTCCTCCTCCGGCGTCGGACATCTGTTTGAAGGCCGCCAGGTATTTCTCGGGGTGGACGCGGGCCAAATCCACGTGACTGGCGGGGTCGGCTCCGCGCATATCCAGGTCTTTGGCCAAGCCTGATACCTCGAGGAGGTTTTTCAATCGACGTTTGGTTTCGGGGTTTTCAGGCAGCCCCCCTGCGGCAAGAGGTTGCACAAAGTCGCCGAGCGGCAGGGTCAGCGCATAGTTGCCACCTGCATGCCAAAAACATTTTTCGTCCCAGAAAAATCCGGTTGTCATTGTGGTCTCCCTTCGCAATCACGGGTATTTATCTGGTGCCTTCTTTAGAAAGTAAATGCGAGGCTCGGGCGGGGGATTGAGTATTTTGGGCAAGATGAATGAGCGGTTGCATGGATGATCTGAGCCATTTGGCCGTCACAGGCACCGAGATCGCCGTGCGTGTGACCCCCAAAGCGTCGCGTAATGCGCTGTGCGTCGAGAACGGAGCAATCCGAGTCTATGTGACCACCGTCCCTGAGGGCGGCAAGGCGACGGCGGCGGTGCAAAAACTGCTGGCCAAGGCCGTGGGGGTGGCCAAGACGCGGTTGGTTCTGGTGCGGGGCGCGACGAGCCGGGACAAGGTGTTCCGGGTTGACTAGTCCTTTTGGCTGTCGCGCACGCGTTGATAGACGCCCTCGGGCAGATCCAGAGCTGCGCTGAGATCCTTGAGCTGGCCAATCGATAGGGTGATGCGTTCGACCAGCTCTGTGCGTGGATCCAGTTGTTCGATCACAATGCAATCCTCGAAGGCGTTGATTGTGACGTCTTCTTGTAGGTTGGGGGCGCCTTCGTCGATCAGAGTGATAACAGTGGCGTCGAAGTCGTGTTCGATTGAAAACATTGGGCACTTTTCTCTATTGGTGGGGAAACGTTGTGTGTCCTGATCGGATGGTGACATGCCTCTGATAGCTGCGGAAGGCTAAATAACAGGATGACGATGAAGGCGCTGTTGATGGTTATGATTCTGGCGCTGGCCGGATGTGTTGAAACGGTGCCCGTCGAGAAGCCTAAGCCGCTGGCCACGAAAGAGGACGCGCAGATAAAATAGGCGGTCACACGGGCAGAGGTATTTTACACGATCCCCCGATCCGGGTAACAGGTTCCTTGGTACGCATCCGCCGAATGCAAATCGGGGTGCCGCCATTCGTGAAGCCGCCAAAGGATAATCCTTGCTGCAATTGGAAAACGTGGTCAGTGATCGTGGGTCGCGGTATGCTGTGTCGGGTGGGCCTGTTGGTTCGGCCGATGATACGGCCGCGTTTCTGAAACAGCTCAAACGTGCGAAACGCTATGCCAAGGCGACGCACAACACTTGGGCTGTGCTGTATTCCGATGGAACGCAGGTCAAGAATGATGACGGAGAATCCGGTGCCGGCATGGTGATTCTGCGGATGTTGGAACGTGAAGGGCTGACCGACCATGTTGTGGTGGTGACGCGCTGGTATGGTGGTAAACATTTGGGCGGTGATCGGTTTCGCCACGTTCAAACCTGCGTTCGGGCCTATCTGGATGCGCTGGATTGACCTAAGTCAAAGCCCGCGCCTTGTTGATCCTTAGCCTTTCCTCATCTGTTGCAACCACTGCACGGGGGGATGAAACCATGCAGAGCCAAGAGAAGATCAAGCGCCACGCCCGACTTGTGGATCATATGGCGGACGCTTTGGGCGTCGATATCGAAGAAAAAGTGATGGCGGGTCTGTTGGACCCAGAAGAGGTGGCGGACGCGGTGTTGCGCTGCACGGCCTGTACGAACCCTGACGACTGCGAACATTGGCTGGAGACCCAGGACCGCCCGGTCAAGGAAACCCCGGACTATTGCCGAAATGCCGAGCTTTTGCGTGAATTGCGCGGGTCTTTGGATGCTTGATCCGTGTCAAAGCGCCTGATGCCCTGGATGGCTAAGTTCGGCCTTGTGAACAAGTCGGAGGACCGCCTGTGAAACCCCTCGGAGATCGAAAACGTCATTATTGGCTGGCCAAACGCATGGCTAAGGCAACCGGCGCTGACATCGTGGGGGCGCACGAGCTTGGAGAGCTCCGACAAGAGGAGTGGGCCGAAATGATCCGCAACTGCCGCAGTTGCGACTGGGCCGAGGGATGTGCGCGCTGGCTGCAAAGAAATGCCGCTGCCGAAACGGTGCCCTCGGAATGCGCAAACTGCAGCCGTCTTGCAGAGCTTCAGCCCATGTTGAGCGAAAGGGTGTGAGATGGGTATGGTGTTTTCATTGGGCGATCCGGCGCGACATTTCTGGCTGACCCGGTCTGTTGCGCGGTCCATGGGCCTGAGCCTGTCCGAAGCAATGGCCGAAGGTCGCCTGTCGGCCCAATCCTATGCGGCAATGGTTACTGAATGCCGGAAATGCCCCTTTGTAAGCCAATGTGAAAACTGGCTGGCGCATTCCGCCGCCGGGGCATCTGAAGCACCAGAAAATTGCGTGAATGCTACCCTTCTGAACGCACTGAAACACTGATTAACCAGAATAAGGAGACGCCCAATGGGCATGTTTGATAAAATAGGCCGCCGGGCATCTGTAATGGGCAAGATGGCAGAAACACTTGGTGTAGATTTCGCCGAGAAGATTAGCCAGGACCCTTCGGTAGCGACCACCTACCGCGAGGCGGTGATGCGGTGTTCGCATTGCTCGCATGACGGCGAGTGCAAAGGCTGGATAGCCGAGCATTCCACGGCGTCCGAGACACCTGACTACTGCCGAAACAAGGATCTGCTGGAAAGCTTGGCTAAGGCCTGAGCATTCGGTGGAAAAGCGGGGATCTACCCCGCCTTTGTCTTATCCATTCAGTGGCGCGAGCAGGCCTGCCGCCTGTCGGACATCGCCTCCGGTCAGATCGCTGAGGCTCTGATCTGCTGTCGCGACGATCCCGGTCTCTGCCAGACGCGCGATCAGCGTTTCAACACTTGCATCCATGAGCGGAGCCACCTCGGATAAGGGGGCGCTGACAACCAGCCGTACCGCAACAAGATCGGGCCGCCCCTGCTGTTGTCCGGCCAATGGCAGAAACGACAGCCCCAAGACCACGACAAATACCCCCATCAGACCCATGGCCAAAGGGCGTTTGAAATAGAGCGAAAACGCCCGCCAGTTAAGGACAACGTGCAACGCGACCGCTGCGACCATGGCAAAACCCAGCCATTCATGCGCGAGCTTGTTCAGGCCGGAATCCAAATGGAAAAACATTAATGTACCGGTCACGGTCATCAGGATGAAACTGCCGATCGTAAGCGGCGTGGCATATTTGCGAAGCGTAGACATGGGAAAACCTTGGATCAGTCGACAATGTGGCGGACGAGGCGGCAGCCCGCGCCCGGTTCCACCCCCTGCAAAAAGCCCACGGGTTCGCACGAACCCCTTTTCAGGCTCCCGGTGCGATCGGTCAGCGAGTGGAGACAGGTTTAGAACGTGCCGCATGGCAGGTTCCGTCGCTGGAAAACGCAAGGCAGCGCTTTTCTGTTTTCGAAGCGGGGCGCAGAGCGCCGCCCGCGGCATGGATATCTGCGCGCGTGCGCTAATCTTGGGGATGCCCAGAAATGATGGACCCAAGTGTCGCTACCACGCAGGTGTTCGCAAAAAGTAAGGTCATCCATTCCCTGGAGCGGGGCACACGTGTTCCCGCGATCCTAGCGGAGGATTACACCCACATGGCGTTCGCCAAATCAAGAAAGCTGCTAGCCTTGTTTGGCGACTAGGGCTCCCCACAGATCGTATTCCCCGGCCTCGTCCACCTCGACGCGAACGATGTCACCTACGGCGATTGCGTCTGTGGATTCATCAATGAACAGGTTGCCGTCGATCTCTGGCGCGTCGGCTTTGGTGCGGCAGGTGGCGATGCCGTCTTCGTCGATGTCGTCCACGATGACGTCCATCACCTGCCCGACCTTGGCGGCCAGTTTTGCTTCGGAGATGGCCTGAGCCTTCTCCATAAAGCGGTCCCATCGGTCTTGTTTTACTTCGTCCGGGACATGATCTGACAGGTCGTTCGACCGCGCACCAGCCACGTTTTCATATTGAAAACAACCGACACGATCCAGTTGCGCCTCGTCCATCCAGTCCAGCAAGGTCTGGAATTCATCCTCGGTTTCACCAGGATAGCCGACGATAAATGTGGATCTCAGGGTGATGTCAGGGCAAATGCCGCGCCATTCCGCGATCTTGTCCAGGGTTTTTTCTGCCGCCGCCGGACGAGCCATGCGCCGCAACGTGTCGGGGTGTGCGTGTTGGAATGGGATGTCCAGATATGGCAGGATGCCGCCCTCGGCCATCATAGGGATCAGGTCGCGTACATGTGGATAGGGATAGACATAATGCATCCGCACCCACGCACCCAAACCGCCTAATTCACGCGCCAAGTCCAGAAACGGGAACTTTGTTTCGCGGTCCTTCCAATCGGTGCCATAGGCGCTGGTGTCCTGACTGATGACCAGCAGCTCCTTGACGCCGCTTTCGACCAGTTTTTCCGCCTCGCGCATTACCGCCTTTATCGGACGGCTGGCCAGCTTTCCGCGCATATCAGGGATGATGCAGAACTTGCATTTGTGGTTACACCCCTCCGAGATCTTCAGATAGCTATAGTGGCGCGGGGTCAATTTCACGCCGCTGGCGGGTAGCAGATCAATGAATGGGTTTGGATCGGGCGGCACAGCACCGTGCACGGCATCCAGCACCTGTTCGTACTGATGAGGGCCAGTGACGGCCAGAACTTTGGGGTGCACACCCGTGATAAACTCAGGCTCGGCGCCCAAACAGCCAGTGACGATGACTTTGCCGTTTTCGTTCAGCGCCTCGCCGATGGCCTCAAGGCTTTCGGCCTTGGCTGAATCCAGGAACCCACAGGTATTGACGATCACCGCGTCGGCCCCGGAATAGTCTGGGCTGATCCCATAGCCCTCGGCGCGCAGGCGGGTCAGAATGCGTTCGCTGTCCACCAGCGCCTTGGGGCACCCCAAGGATACCATGCCGATTGTCGGCTGTCCGTCGCGCGGGGCATCAGAGAAACGGGCGCGTGGCGCGAGATCGGGGCGGAGGTTGGGTGGATTCTGGGTCATGGCGTCTTCTACAGAATGCCGAAAGCCGGGGAAAGAGGGTTGGCGGCCGCCTGTCCGTATTGTGCCGGACTGTGCGACGCGTGGACCTGTAATTTTTTATAAATAGGTCAAGCCTTGCCGATTGTTGTGGCTTTATCACCATGCCGGTTGTGTGAAGGGACTACACCGCCTTAGGGTGAGTGGAGCAGGTAAAGTCAAAGGTGGGCAGCATGGGTCTTTTGCTACGATTGATCGGGGCGCTGGTGGTGATGGTGATTATAGCCATTGTCGGGCTGTTGTTGCTGCCGGGGGACAAGATCGCGAAGGTCGCGGTGGATCAGCTCAGGGCTCAGACCGGACGCGAGGTGGTTTTGCAGGGCGAGACCAAGGTCAGCTATTATCCGGTGCTGGGCGTGTCGACGGGTAAGCTGAGCATTGCCAATGCCGATTGGTCAAAGGCCGGCCCGATGATGACAGCGGACAGCCTGAAGGTTGGGGTGGATTTCATGTCGCTTCTAACCGGCGCAATCAAGATCACCGGTCTGGAGGCTGTCGCACCCCAAATCCTGCTGGAACGCGCCAAAGACGGGCGTGTGAACTGGGAACTGGGCGTATCAGGCGTTGCCCCTTCTGGGCAGCCCTCGGGATCCGAGAACGCGCTGGCGCTGTCCTTGGACCGGGCTTTGATTTCATCCGGGGCGCTGCGCTATGTCGATCACGGCACGGGGACGGACCTGTCTGTGCGCGATGTCAGTCTGGATCTGCAATGGCCAGAATATCGAGGGCAGGCGGATTTCTCTGGGGCACTGACCTATGGTAGCCAGCCAATGAGTGTTGCCGGTCAGATCGGGAATCTGGCAGGGCTGATCGAAGGGGACCTGACCGCTGCACAGATTCGGGTTTCGAGCAAAGGCGGCGATATTTCTTTCGATGGTCGGGTGGGCACGCAGCCGCAGGCTCAGGGCAGCTTGAACGCTGATTTGTCCGATACGGCGGTATTCCTGGCTGCTTTGGGCGTTGATGGCGTTAGTCTGCCGCGCGGCTTGGGGCGGCGGGCGCAAGTTTCGGCGGATCTGAGCCTGACAGCAGCGCAGATGCTGTCCTTGCGCAAGCTCTCAGCAACGTTGGACCAGAATAGCCTGAACGGCGAGCTGGACCTGGATCTGGCCAAGGCGCCCCCCTATCTGACCGCGCGTCTGGCGGCAGGCGTGGTGGACCTGTCCGGGCTAAGCGGCGGTGAAGCGTCTGGCGGTGAATCAGGTTGGTCAAAGGATCGGATTGATGCGTCGGCGCTGTCCCTTTTGAACGGTCAGATCGCGCTGAGCGCCAAAGGGCTGAATGTCGGAGGACTGAGTTTTGGGGCCGCATCCACCCTGACGACGATTGATCGCGCGCGCGCCGTTGTGAACTTGAACAAACTTGCTGGGTATGGCGGCGTGATCGCCGGGCAAGCTGTCGCCAACAATCGCTCGGGGCTGTCGGTTGCAGGGGACCTGACCGTTTCGGGGGTCGAGATGCAGGATCTGCTGGGCGACCTGGCGGGCGTGACGCGTTTTACCGGCAAGGCCGATACCGGGTTGAAATTTCTGGGCATAGGGCAATCGATCCACACGATCATGAACTCACTGTCCGGCAGCGGGAGCATAAAAATGGCGCGTGGGACCATTCAAGGCGTTGATCTGGACAAGCTGATGCGCTCGGGTGTGGCGACCGGAGGCACGACGGTTTTTGACAGTCTGGGAGCCACATTTTCTATGGAGAAGGGCAACCTGACGAATTCGGACCTGCTGATGAAGCTTCCGGCGCTGTCGGCAACCGGTGAGGGGCGTATCGGGCTGGGCGCACAGGACATAGACTATCTGTTCACGCCCAAGATCGATTCTATCAACAACGGCAAAGGTCTGGCGATTCCGGTTCATATCCGCGGCGCCTGGGCTGACCCGCGTATTTGGCCCGACATGGAAAAGGCCATCGACCTGAACTTCAAAGAAGAAAAAGAGAAAGCCAAGAAAGAGCTGGAAAAGAGGGTGAAAGAGAAGCTGGGCGTTGATGACAACCCAGATAACCCTGACGAAAGCGTTGAGGACGCAGTGAAACGCAAGCTGGAAGATGAGGCGAAAAAGAAGCTTCTGAAACTGCTTGAGTGATCAGCTGCGCAGGCCGGTTTCCTTCAGCATCCCGCGCCGTTTGGCCTCGTAATAGTAGCCGCGTGCGTACCATTGCACGGCTTTATCTTGGCTGCCATCAGACACCAACCAGGCACCGCGCAGGTATTTGACGGCGTATTTCAGATTGGTTTCAGCGTCCAGAAGCCCCTCGGGCGTTCCGCGATACCCCATCCCGCGTGCGGTTTGCGGCAGGATTTGCATCAGGCCGTAATACGGCCCATTGCGAGCTTTGGGGCGGTACATGCTTTCGCGCTGAACAACGCGGTGCACCAGCGAGCGAGGGACGTCATAGTGATCCGCATATTTGCTGATCAGCCGACGTAGTTGTGGGGTCTCATTGGGATAGAGATCTTTGCGGGCTTTGGCCTTTTTGCGGGCCTTGCGCCCGCCGCCACAGCCCGCAACGGTTAAGGCCAGCATCGACAAAATCACCGCGCGACGTTTCATTTCCAACCTGCCTTGCTTTATCTCACTATTGGGGTCGCCTATGGCGACGCCCCTTAGCTTACACCCTGTTTAGACTCCCAGGCACCAGCGCATAACGGCCTTTTGTGCATGAAGGCGGTTTTCCGCTTCGTCAAATACCACCGAGTGCGGACCGTCCATGACGGCGCTGGTAGCCTCTTCGTCGCGATGCGCGGGCAGGCAATGCATGAACAACGCGTCGTCTTTGGCGTGGGCCATCAGCGCGTCATTGACCTGATAGGGGCGCAACTGGTTGTGGCGCCGCTCGCGGGCGGATTGCGGGTCATGCATGCTGACCCAGGTGTCGGTAACGACCAGATCAGCACCCGTCACTGCGGCAACCGGGTCGCGGATGATGTCGACGTTGACGCCCTTGGCGCGGGCCTCCTCGATGAACACCATTTCGGGGTCCAGAGGCGGCGGGCCTGTAAAGACCAGATCGAACCCGAATTGCCCCGCTGCATGTGCAAAGCTGGCAAAAACGTTGTTGCCATCGCCACACCAGACGACCTTTTTGCCCTGGATCGGGCCGCGATGCTCTTCGTATGTCAGGATGTCGGCCATGATCTGGCACGGGTGCGTGCGGTTGGTCAGACCGTTGATCACAGGAACGCTGGCGTATTCGGCCATTTCCTGGAGGGTCTGTTCCTCGAACGTGCGGATCATGATCAGATCGACATAGCGCGACAGAACGCGGGCGGTGTCAGCGATGGTTTCGCCGTGCCCCAGTTGCATATCGGCGCCTGACAGAACCATGGTCTGCCCACCCATCTGGCGCACACCGACGTCAAAGGACACGCGCGTCCGGGTCGAGGGCTTTTCGAAGATCAGCGCAACCATTTGGTCTTTTAGCGGTTGAGTGTCGTCCAGGGCACCTTTGGGGCGGCCGTTGCGGGCGTTCTTCATGGCGCGGGCGCTGTCGATCATGGACCGCAAATCTGCGGGGTCTGTGGCATTGATGTCCAGAAAATGAGTCATAATGTTCGTCTTTGTGTTTCGTTCGGGAGTGGGGCCAGCCCCACACCCCGGAGTATTTCGGGCAAGATGAAATCAGGTGGTAATCTGCGATGCAGCGGCATCCAGGCGGGTAATGGCCTGTGATATTTCATCCTCGGTGATGTTCAGTGGCGGCAGCAGGCGGATCACGTTATCCGCTGCGGGCACGGTAATGACTTCGTTGGCGTAGCCAGCGTTGACCATGTCGATATTGGGGGTTTTGCATTTGAGACCCAGCATCAGGCCGCTGCCGCGTACTTCTTCGAAAACGTTGGGGTGCGCAGCGACCAATCCTTCGAGGCTTTGACGTAGCTGGCCTGAGCGGGCGCGGACAGTTTCCAGGAACTCGGGGTTCGCGACATGATCCAGAACAGCTGAGCCCACCGCACAGGCCAGTGGGTTGCCGCCATAGGTCGAGCCGTGGGTGCCTGCGGTCATGCCGCTGGCGGCCTCTTCGGTGGCCAGAACGGCGCCAAGCGGGAAGCCACCGCCGATGCCTTTGGCAACCATCATGATGTCGGGCGTGATGCCTGCCCATTCATGGGCGAACAGTTTGCCGGTCCGACCCACGCCGCACTGGACTTCGTCCAGGATCAGCAACAATGCGTGCTCATCACAAAAGGCGCGCAGAGCCTTGAGGTCGGCGTCGGGCAGGGGACGGATGCCGCCTTCGCCCTGGATAGGTTCAATCAGGATGGCGCCGGTGGTGTTGGTGATTGCGGCCTTCAGGGCCTCGGGATCGTTCCAGGGAAGGTGGACAAAGCCGGGCAGCAAGGGACCAAAGCCTTTGACCATCTTTTCGGTCCCGGCGGCTGCGATGCCAGCCGAAGACCGACCATGAAACGAGCCATCAAAGGTGATGATGTCGGTCTTTTCGGGGTGGCCGTTTTCAAACCAGTATTTGCGGGCCATTTTGACGGCCAGCTCGCAGGCTTCGGTGCCGGAATTGGTGAAGAAAACGGTGTCGGCAAAGGTGTGCTCGACCAACTGGTCGGCCAGTTTCTGCTGCTGGGGGATTTCGTACAGGTTCGACACATGCCACAGGGAATTTGCCTGGTCGGTCAGGGCTTGAACCAGTGCAGGATGTGCGTGTCCCAGGGCATTGACGGCGATGCCTGCACCCAGATCCAGAAAACGTCGTCCGTCGGCCTCGATCAGCCACGAGCCTTCGCCCTTCACAAAGTGAAGCGGCGCACGGGAATAAGTCGGCAGGACAGACGGGATCATGTTTGGATCATCCTTGTTCCATAGGAGGCCCTGAGGTTGCATTCCACGGGGCGAGTGTCAACGATTTTGGGGTGTTGGACCGCTTTAGCGGCGGATCAAAGGCAGGCGGACGTCAGACGCAGGTGCGTCGGCGTCGAATCGTGGTGATATGCGTGCGTTTGAACATGCGGCGCTGATACGCCATCGGACCGAAGGTGAAAACCCCCGGTCCGGTTCGTGCAATCGAGTGTGGCGCGCAGGTCGCAGTTCAGGCTTTCAGGCGATACCCAGTCCGAAACATCATCCAGGCTGCTGCGCTGATTGTGAGTGTGACGCCGCTGGTCACGGCCAGCCCCAACCACGGAGAGCTATCCGAGACGCCCAGAACGCCAAACCGTACCCCGTCGATCAAATAGAAGATTGGGTTGAAATGCGTCAGCTCTCGGATGCCGTCGGGCAGGGCCTGAACCGAATAGAAGGTTCCCGACAAAAACGCCAAGGGCGTGACAATGAAATTGGTGATCGCGGCCATTTGGTCGAACTTGTTGGCGAAAATACCGGCGACAACCCCGATCGCCCCGAGCATCGCGGACCCGAGTATGACAAAGATCAGCGCCCACAGGGGATGTACAATCTGGATGTCCAGAAACAAGGTCAGCCCCAAGGCAATCGCCAGCGCTACACACAGCCCGCGCGCGATGCCGCCGACCAGATAGCCCAGAACCATCTCTAGCGGGGCCAATGGCGGCATCAGGGTGTCGACGATATTCCCCTGGACCTTGGAAATTACGATCGACGAGGATGTGTTCGCAAAGGCGTTTTGGATCACAGTCATCATCAAGATACCCGGAGCAATGAAATGCGTGAACGGAACGCCCATCACGTCCCCGCGTTGTTTGCCGATGGCGATGGTGAAAATCATCAAAAACAGCGCGGCCGTCGCAAGGGGGGCCAGCAGAGTCTGGGTCCAGACGGCCACGAACCGCATGACCTCGCGACGCATTAGCGTGTAAAGGCCCAGCCAGTTGACCCGGCCAAACCGTCGCGTTCCCATCTGTAAACCTTGCTCCATCGTCCGTTCCCCTGCTGTCTGGTCGATTCCACGCCTTGTAACTCAGGCGCGGATCACTAAAATAGGAGCAGATAGAGAAAGTACAGGGCGGCGCGCGAAAGCGGGGCCGCTTTTTATGGTAAGGAAACCGCATGTCCTGGACCGATGAACGCGTCGAACTTCTGAAGAAAATGTGGGGCGAGGGCCAGTCGGCCTCTCAGATCGCCAAAGAGCTGGGCGGCGTGACCCGCAATGCGGTCATCGGCAAGGTGCATCGTTTGGGGCTGTCGAACCGTTCTGGTTCTGCCTCTGCTGCGGCCAAGACCGAGACGAAAGCAGCCAAGCCCGCCGCGAAACCCAGCGCCGAGGCTAAGCCAGATAAGCCCGCGGCCAAGCCAGCGCCCAAGGCCGCTGAGCCTGCTGCTGAAACGCCGCCTGCGCGCCCGACGAATGTTATGCCCATCCGCAAGGCGATTATCCCCGCAGGGCAGCCGTTGCCGCCGCAACCTTCGGCCAACGAAATTTCCCCCGAGGCGCTGGCCAAGGTCAACGAGATCGAGAAAAAGGCCAAGCGTCTGGGTCTGCTCGAGCTGACCGAGCGGACTTGTAAGTGGCCCGTGGGCGACCCGGCGACAGATGATTTCTGGTTCTGTGGTCTGCCTGTGCAGCAGGGAAAACCCTATTGCGAGGCCCATGTCGGTGTGGCGTTCCAGCCCATGTCGAACCGCCGCGATCGCCGTCGCTAAGCCCGTTCCTCAGAACGGTACGCATAAAAAAGGGGCCCGATGGGCCCCTTTCGCGTTTCATGGGGGCGCAAGGCTATGCGATCAGCCCGTTCAGGATCAGGAAAATCACAGCAGACATCAGCGCCGCTGCGGGCACGGTGATAACCCAGGCTGCGACGATGGTCATGAAGTGCGACCTGCGGACCAGTTTGCGGCGGCGGCGCTCTTCTGGGGCGATGCGCTTGGCCTGAGGGCGTTTCGCAGCACTGTTCCGCAGTCGCCGCTCCGCGTGCCATTCGCGGAAGAAACCGACACCGAATACGCCGCCCACCGCGATATGGGTCGAACTGACAGGCAAGCCCAGCCAACTGGCCACAATCACGGTGATCGCGGCCGACAAAGCCACGCAATAGGCGCGCATCGGGTTCAGCTTGGTGATTTGGCTTCCGACCATGCGGATCAGTTTTGGCCCGAACAGGAACAAACCGAACGAAATCCCAAAGGCCCCGATGACCATCACCCATGTGGGAATCGAGACTTTGGCCTCGACCGCATGTGACTGAGCAGCATGTACAATTGCGGCCAGCGGGCCGACGGCGTTGGCCACATCATTTGCGCCATGCGCAAAAGACAGCAGCGCGGCCGAGAAAACCAGTGGCAGCCCGAACAGTGCCTTCAGCGACTTGTTGCGATTTTCCATGCCTTCGGATTGACGCTTGATCAACGGAGCCGTCACCACATAGGTCAGGGCGCCGATGCCCAGCCCGATGAGCAAAGCAGTTTGAATATCAATCTTGATGATCCGTTTTAGCCCCTTCAAGGCGAGATAGGCGGAAAAGGCCCCGGCCATGATCCCGACCAGAACAGGTACCCAACGCCGGGCGGCGGCAATTTTGTCGTCCTGGTAGATAATCTTGGCCTTGATCAGAGCCAGGAAGCCGGCAGCGATAGCGCCCCCCAGAACCGGAGAAATAACCCAGCTGGCAGCGATTTTGCCCATTGTCGGCCAGTTCACTGCGGCAAAGCCCGCTGCGGCGATGCCCGCGCCCATAACGCCACCAACAACCGAATGGGTGGTGGAAACAGGTGCGCCCACCCAAGTCGCCAGGTTCACCCACAGGGCCGAACTGATCAGTGCCGCCATCATGGCCCAGATGAATACGGTTGTTTCTCCGATGCCTGATGGGTCGATGATCCCTTTGGATATCGTGGAAACCACATCTCCGCCCGCCAATAGCGCGCCGGCGCTTTCGAAGAGCGCTGCGATGACGATCGCTCCGCCCATGGTCAGGGCATTGGCGCCAACGGCCGGACCCATGTTGTTGGCCACATCATTGGCGCCGATGTTCAGCGCCATATAGGCCCCAAAAACCGCAGCGGCGACAACGACCATATTGACCGGAGACTGACCAAAGAAAATTGCAGCGCCTAAACCCGCCAGCACGATGAACGCAAGCGCAATGCCTGGCGCGACCAGCGGACGCGAGACATAGGTCGTCGCGTACTCAATCTGGGAAATGCGCCCAAGGTCCTTGTCCAGGGTGCTCCATTGTTTGTTTTTGGGTGTTGGTGACATGCTTTCCCCCTCTGGCTTTCGGCACGGCCCTAGAGAGGGTGTCGGCCTGAGGCAAGAAGAATGTCATAAAACTGTCGTAAAACCGTCACAGGTCGCGCAGGATGGCCTTCAGTCCGGGTTCTGCTACCAGCTCGGCGGCGCGGCTGGGTCGCATCCACTTGCGTTTGCGCTCTGAAACCTCGGGGTATTCATCCACCAATTTCTGTACGCGGATCACATAGACCTGAGCTTCGACCGGGGCAGGCGCGCCGCTATCCATGATTTTGTCGTAGGTATAGCTGCCAATCGGAACCGGGTCGACTTTGCCCTTTTTCACGCCGGCTTCTTCCCAGGCCTCGGTCTGTGCTGCTTCGTGGCTTGAGATGCCATCAATGGGCCAGCCTTTGGGAATAATCCAGCGGCCGGTTCCGCGTGAGGTGATCATCAGGACGCGCAAATCATCGCCCGAACCGCGCAGGCACAGGGCCGCAACCTGCAACAGTCGCGGTCGCAATATCAGCGGCTGAACCATATCGGTCCATGCCTTTTTCAGCCCGTCAGTCATCTGTACTCTGCTCGCTTACTCACTAAACGTATGGGCATTGTATATACATACTGTAACAGTTTTGCAAAAGCCCAAAGGTATATAGATTTAGGTGCCACGTCGTTTCACCCGCAAGGTCGGGTCAGCCTGGGTGGGGTCCTCGGGCCAGGGATGCCGTGGATATCGTCCGCGCATGTCCTTGCGTACATCGGCATAGGAACTAGCCCAAAACCCCGGAATGTCCATCGTTGTCTGGACCGGGCGCCCTGCGGGAGACAGCAGGGTGACACGCAATGGTTGACGTCCGATCATCGGATGAGAGGTCTGGCCGAACATCTCTTGCAGGCGCAGGCTGATTTCGGGAAATTCGCCGCTGTAATCAATCGGGATCTTGCGCCCCAAAGGTGTGGTGAAATGTGCAGGCGATGCGGTATCCAGCGCCTGTGTCTGGGCCCAGTCCAGCATCGCCCTGAGAGCAGGCAGCAAGTCGAACCGTTTCCAATCATCGGCCGTTTTGACTTTGCCCAGATACGGTAAAAGCCAGTCTTCCAGGCTGCTCAGCAGAGCCGTCGAGGACATGTCGGGCAGATCAGCCCCCGCGTCACGGACCAGTTGAACCCGTGCAATGAACCGCTGCGCCGCGGGGCTAAGTGTCAGGCCCAGATCGCGCACGCCGTCCAGCATTGCCAACGCAACCGTGTCTTCGGGCGCGTCCTTCCAAATCCGGTCTTCCAGTGCGATGGCGCCAAACATCTCGCGTCGCCGGGCGATAACGCGGCGCTCGCGGCGGGACCATTCGCAGGTCTCGATCCAGGTGATCTGATCCGCGAATAGCCCTCGGACCTCGCTTTCCGAGATTTGGATCGCCTGGCGGATCGTTGCTTCGCGCGGGTTGCCATCTGTGTCGGTTACGACAATCAGCCTCGCTCCGGCCAGGGGGTCGTGTTCTGCCAATGCCGTACCTTTTCCGCCGGACAGAACAAAACGCGGGGCGTCGCCTTTGCGACGAAGGCCGATCCGGTCGGGATAGGCCAGCGCGGCCATTTCGGCGGCGTTCATGCGCTGGGGATCCGCGTTTTTCGTTTGCTTGCGCAGCCTTTTGGATTCGGTGCGGATGCGGTCGATGACGCCGCGGTTCGGGGCAAAGGGGCGGCGTTCGGCAAAACCGCGCGGGTTCTGGATTGCCTCCAGTCTGAGCGCAAGATCCACAGGGGCCGAAAACGGCAGCGGATCGCGTTCGGCCAGAAGCGCAGCCAGTTCTGCGGCTTGGGGGCCCGCTATCGTCAGCATATGCGCCAGTCGCGGATGAAGCGGAAGCCGCGCCAGAGCCTTCCCGTGGGGCGTGATACGCCCTGATATGTCAACAGCTCCCAGCATGTGTAGCAGCGCCACCGCCTCGGAATAGGCGCCAGGGTTTGGGGGCGTCAGCAGCGGGATATCCGACGGGGTTGCGCCCCAGACGGCCAGTTCCAGTGCCAGACCAGCCAGATCGGCGGCTTCGATTTCAGCCGGGGGATAGAGGGGCAGACCGCCTTCTTCGCCTTTGGTCCACAGGCGATAGCAGGTGCCCTTTGCGATGCGCCCGGCACGCCCCGCGCGCTGTACTGCTTCGGCCTTGGTGACGCGTTCGGTAATCAGCCGGGCCATGCCGCTCCCTGGATCGAACCGGGCTCTTCGCGCGCGCCCGGCGTCGATCACGACCCGCACGTCCTGAATGGTCAGCGAGGTTTCCGCGATGGATGTCGCAAGCACGATCTTGCGGCCCTCGGTCATCGGCTGGATAGCCGCCCGCTGAGCAGCAAAGGTCATCGCGCCGAACAGTGGGCGGATGTGGCAGTCTTGGGGTAGGCGGGGTTTCAGCAGGGCTTCGACCCGACGAATCTCCCCCTCGCCGGGCAGGAATACCAGAACGCCGCCCGTTGTCTCGCTCACAGCTTGGGTAATCAGATCAGCGGTGGCCTGTTCCAGCCGTGTGCGTTTGTCCAGCGGCCTTTCCATGTGGCGGAGCTCGACAGGAAAGCTGCGCCCATCGGACGTGATCATCGGCACGTCCCCCATGAGCTTGGCCACCGGGGCAGCATCCAATGTTGCGGACATCACCACCACCAACAGGTCGTCGCGCAAGGCGTCGGCAACCTCTAGGCACAGAGCCAGCCCCAGATCGGCATTCAAAGAACGTTCGTGGAATTCGTCAAAGATCACGGCGCCGACCCCGGCCAGCTCTGGGTCGGACTGGATCATCCGGGTCAGGATGCCTTCGGTCACGACTTCGATCCGGGTATGTGTTGATGTTTTCGCTTCGCCGCGCACGCGGTAGCCCACGGTTTCACCGGCTTTCTGGTTCAGGGTCTCGGCCATGCGTTCGGCGGCGGCACGGGCGGCCAATCGGCGTGGTTCCAGCATAAGGATGCGCCCAGCGGTCAGTCCCGCCTCCAGCATGGCCAGCGGTACCACGGTGGTTTTCCCTGCGCCTGGGGGCGCTTGCAGTACGGCACGGCCGCGATCACGCAGAGCGGTGATCAGCGGGGCCAGCGCGTCTTGGATGGGCAAGTCTGTCTTCATACCTTGCTTATCTGACAGCCTTTGCCGCACGGCAAGGGGGCAGAGAGCTCTGGACAAATCGGCCTTGGAAAGGGCATGACGTTCCCCGTAAAAACGGGACGGTGCCATGGATATTGAACAGCTGAGTGACAAGATCATTGCAGGGGAGCGCCGGTCGCTGGCGCGCGCAATTACCCTGGTCGAGAGCAGCCGCGCAGATCATCGCGCACAGGCCGCCGCCCTGATCGAGGCACTGAGCAGGAAAACCGACCGTCAGGCTGTTCGCATCGGTCTGTCAGGGACACCAGGTGTCGGGAAATCGACCTTCATCGAGAGTTTTGGCATGATGCTGACAGCGCAGGGGCTACGGGTCGCTGTCCTGGCGGTTGACCCGTCTTCGACACGCTCGGGCGGGTCTATTCTGGGGGATAAAACCCGGATGGATCACCTGTCGCGTGACCCCAATGCCTTTATTCGCCCGTCGCCATCGCAGTCCCATCTGGGCGGGGTGGCGCGTCGCACACGCGAGGCTGTCGCTCTATGCGAAGCTGCGGGCTTTGACGTGGTGCTGATCGAAACCGTGGGCGTGGGCCAGTCCGAAACCGTTGTGGCCGAGATGTCGGATCTGTTCATTCTGCTGTTGGCTCCGGCGGGTGGCGACGAGCTACAAGGCGTCAAACGCGGTATCATGGAAATGGCCGACATCATCCTGGTGAACAAGGCCGATGGTGATCTGAAATCCGCGGCTATGCGCACCTGCGCCGATTACGCGGGCGCCCTGCGGTTGCTGCGCAAGCGGCCCCAGGACCCCGAGGGCTATCCCAAGGCGATGACCGTTTCGGCCCTGCACGAGGACGGCCTGGCCAAAGCGTGGGAAGAAATGACCACTTTGACGGAATGGCGACGTGACCATGGGCATTTCGCCGGACGTCGCGCCGCGCAGGCAGAATATTGGTTCGGCGAAGAGGTCCGTCAGGGATTGCTGGCGCGACTGGAGCGCGAGCCGATCCGGGGAATGATGACCCAGCTGGGTGCGCAGGTCGCACAGGGCGAAACCACACCGACCGCCGCCGCGGTCGAGCTGCTGGACCTCATGCAGCAGGGTTAACTGCGATTCCGCACCCGACCCCCCTTGACGCGCCGGGTGATTCCGCCTAATCACCCCGAACGGAATTCAGGGCGCTGCCGTTGCGGCGTCCGTTTATGTTGTAGGGGTCGACAAAGCCCCCTGATCGAGACGAGGATAAACCCATGGCGCGCCGCTGCGAACTGACCGGTAAAGGCCCGATGACTGGCAACAATGTCAGCCACGCCAAAAACAGAACCCGTCGCCGGTTCCTTCCGAACCTGAACGACGTTACCCTGCAATCCGAAACGCTGGGTCGTGGCGTCAAGCTGCGCATCTCGGCTGCCGCTTTGCGCACCGTTGACCACCGTGGTGGTCTGGACGCGTTCCTGGCCAAAGCCAAGGATGACGAGCTGTCGGATAACGCACTGAAAGTGAAAAAAGAAATCGCGAAAGCTCAGGCAGCAGCCTAAGCCTCCGCGCTTTCACAGAATTTGCAGCCCCGTCGGTTCTCTGGCGGGGCTGTTTTTCGTTTTCTGGTCCGCGGACCTGAGCGTTTTTGTCGCTTTCCAATATTCCGTGGCGCGCATATATCTGTTGTCGGCATGACAAAACTTTTGCGCGCATATCTGGGGGTGACCCTTGCCTTGATGCTGGCCCTGACGGGACAGTCCATGGCGATTGCGCGCGGTACGCCCTCTGCCTCTGGCCAAATCGTCTTATGCACCGGAACTGGTCCAATCTCCGTGCTGGTGGACGAAAACGGCCAACCCGTCGGGAAACCCCACATTTGTCCAGATTGCGCGCTGTCGGTTTTTGCCGCGCTTGGTGACGAGCCGCCCCAGGTTTTGCGTCCCGTGGGCCAGGTTGTCGCCCTGCGTATCGAAATCGGCACGCACGAAGCAGCCGGGCAGGTGATTCCCGCCAAGGCGCGTGGTCCACCGGCTGTCGTCTGATCCTTTTGTTCCGCAGATGACCTGCGGAGCCTTGCTTCAGATACAGATTACAGACCTAAGGACAGACATATGTCGATGAAAACCACTTTGCTGGCGGCTGCCGCTGCCGTTTCTTTTGCCCTGCCCGCTTTTGCCGAGGGCATCCTGGTGCAGGATCCCTACGCCCGCGTGTCGGCCAAGATGTCGAGCTCGGGCGCGGCCTTTATGGTGATCGAGAACCATACCGGCCAGAATGATCATCTGGTGGATGCGTCCTCGGATGTGGCCGAGAAGGTCGAGCTGCATACGCATAAAGAAGACGCCAATGGTGTGATGCGGATGATTCACGTCGAAGAAGGGTTCGATCTGCCCAAGGATGGCATGATCATGATGGGCCGTGGGGGGCATCACGTGATGTTCCTGGGCCTGAAAAAACCGTTGGCCGATGGCGACATGGTTCACGTTACCCTGCATTTCGAAAAAGCAGGCGACGTTGAAGTGGATCTACCCGTTGATCTGAAGCGCAAGCCGGATCATGCGATGATGAAACATGGCAACATGGGCAACGGTAAAATGAAGAAAATGTCCAACTGATTGTAGCGGTCAGAGGGGGCTTCGCCCTTCCTCTGACGGGCCAAGGCCCGCCTTCGTCAGAGCGCCCAACCGGCCTGCGGGCCGGTTGGGGTAGCGCGTTACTCGCGCAGCAGGGTATCGACCCAGGCAGGGACAATCTGAGAGGCTTTGCCAAAATGAGTTTCAGCGAAATCTGACACTGTTGCAGAGGGTTCGAGGTTCAGTTCCACCGTATGGGCCCCGTTGCGGTCGGCGTCCTGGCCGAAGGCTGCGGCTGGGTAAACATTGCCTGAAGTGCCGATGGCGGCGAACAGATCGGCGTTGCGCAGAGCCTCCCATATCTGATCCATGTAGTAGGGCATTTCCCCAAACCACACGATATCCGGTCGGGCTGTGGGCTGATCGCAGGCAGGGCAGGGGTGGTCAGGAACCATCCGGACAGGTGCGGGCCAACGGTGGCCGCACGCAGCGCAAAGTGCGCCCTCCAGTGCCCCATGCATATGCAACACGTTCTGGGAGCCTGCGGCTTCGTGCAGGCCGTCTACGTTTTGGGTGATGATCAGCACCTCGCCGGAATATTCAGCCTCGAGGCGCGCCAGGGCCGTATGGGCGGCGTTTGGCGTGGCCGTCGCGGCCTGCGCGCGTCGGGCGTTGTAGAAATCATGAACCAGTGCCGGGTTGCGCGCGAACCCTTCGGGGGTTGCGACATCCTCGATCCGGTGCTGCGCCCATAGGCCGCCTTCGTCGCGGAAGGTGCCCAGGCCGCTTTCGGCAGAAATCCCTGCGCCGGTCAGTATTACGATCTTTTCCATAGCGCCTCCTGTCCCTATCATATTGGCCCTAAGGAGAGCCGAATGACCACCCGTATCCTGTTTGTCTGTCTTGGAAATATCTGCCGCTCGCCCGCGGCCGAAGGTGTTGCGCGCAGCTTTGCGCCTGAATTAGAGCTGGACAGCGCGGGGACATCGGACTGGCATGCCCAAGAGCCACCATATGGCCCGATGCAAGCGGCCGCCAAGGCGCGGGGCTACGATCTGTCTGATCTGCGCGCGCGGCAATTCACAGCAGGGGATTTTGCGGTTTTCGATCTGATTCTGGCGATGGACCGGGATAATCTTGCCCGGATCGAGGCCCTGCGCCCGGCGGGCAATGACACGCCGGTGCGACTGTTCGCGGAATACGCCACAGGCCGGAACCTGTCCGAAGTGCCCGACCCCTATTACACCCGCGATTTCGACGGAGTTCTGTCGCTGATCGAGGACGCGGCGCGTGGGATGATTGCGGCGCTATAGGCTGGGCCCTAAGTTGATCGCGCCCAGTCCCAGTAGAGTTCGCGGGCGCGTTTGGTGACCGGACCGATTTCGAATCTCGTGTCATCCAGCGCGGTGACTGGTGTGACCTTGTTCATGTTGCCGGACAGGAAAACCTCGTCTGCGCCGTGGAAATCATCGAATGTCAGGACGGTTTCGTGGACGGTATAGCCGTCGGCGCGCAGGTTCTTGATGTGGCGCGCGCGCGTGATCCCAGCCAGGAAGGTGCCGTTGGCAATGGGGGTATAGACTTCGCCATCCTTGATCATGAACACATTCGCTGTGGCACTTTCGGCGACATTTCCCATGGCATCGGCGACCAGCGCATTGCCGAAACCTTTGGATTTCGCCTCGGCCAGCATGCGGGCGTTGTTGGGGTACAGGCAGCCTGCTTTGGCGTTGCAAACGGCATCTTCCAGAACCGGGCGGCGGAAACGGGTGCGGGTCAACGTGGTCGAAGCCTCGGGTGGGGCCATGGGGGCGGCCTCCAGGCAGATGGCAAAGCCGGTTTTCTCTGGTACCGGTACGATCCCCGAGGAATCCCCGTCGATTGCCCAATACATCGGGCGGATATAGACGGCCTCGCCTTGGGTGAAGCCACGCAGGCCTTCGTGAACCAGGGCGACCATGTCTTCGGTGGTGACAGTCGGTTCGATCATCAGGGCCTTGGCCGAGCGGTTCACGCGGGCGCAATGCGCCTCAAGATCCGGGGTCAGCCCATCAAAGAAACGCGCACCATCGAACACCGTGCTTCCCAGCCAGGCGCCATGATCAGCGGCGCCCATAACCGGGACGTCCCCCTGATGCCAGATGCCATTGAAATAGGTGCGGATGGTGTTGCTTAGTGCCATGGTGAGACTCCTTCTGGCGGGCACGGTAGGAGCGACCCAAAGAGGGGTCCAGTGGAAAACGCCCAATACCGTAGTTTGACGGGGTGCGCTTGACCCGAGCCAGGGGATCGCAGAACAATTCTTGGATTGATCAGAGGGTTTTTCCAATGCTCCGAATTGTTGCGCTGTTGATTGTGGGTGCTGTGCTGCCCGGTTGTCTGGCGCCGGATGGCCGCCACCCGATTCAGGACATGCTGGAAGGGCGCACTGTGATCTATGATCTGCCCGAAAGCACCAAAGACTGGGCGCGTCCTGCTGGGATGGTCCCCGAAACTCAGACTTGGGCGCCGGATGGCCGCACGGTGTATCACCGTCGCCCATTACTGGTGCCCAGCAAGGTTTACCCCAAGACGGGCAGATGGTGGATCAAGGGGAATCGGTATTGTTCGTGGTTCGGTGCTGGTGACCCACCCAAGGATCTGCGTTGCTATCATGTGCGCAGTTCTGAAAATGGCAGTCGCATAGATTTTAAACGCGACGGTAGTGCCTTTGATATCTTCCGCGATGAATGGCACGGCACATTTGTAGAGTAAGGGCCAGATGCGCCCCGCAAGCAGAGTGTCCTGCGGGGCGGCTGTTGATTAGCTGCGGATCATGCCGACGATATCGTAGGTCTGATTCAGGATCGGCGCGGCGATTTCACGGGCGCGTTCGGCTCCGCGGCCCAAGATGCGGTCGATTTCCGCAGGGTCCTGCATCAGACGGGACATTTCCCCCGAGATCGGCGACAGCTTTGCCACAGCCAGATCCGCCAGAAGCGGTTTGAACTCGGAAAACTGTTTGCCGCCGACCTCGGTCAGAACCTGATCTACGGTTTGATCTGACAGGGCGGCAAAGATGTTCACCAAATTGCGGGCGTCAGCGCGGCCTTCCAGGCCTTTCGCCTCCGAGGGCAGGGCCTCGGGGTCGGTCTTTGCCTTGCGGATTTTCTTGGCCAGGGTGTCGGCATCGTCGGTCATGTTGATGCGGCTGGCATCCGAGGGATCGGATTTCGACATTTTCTTGGTGCCATCGCGCAGTGACATGACGCGGGTGGCCGCGCCCTCGATCACGGGTTCGGGCATGGGAAAGAAATCGACGCCATAGTCATGGTTGAACTTGGCCGCGATGTCGCGAGTCAGTTCGACATGCTGTTTCTGATCCTCGCCCACCGGAACCTCGGTCGCGTGATACAGCAGGATGTCGGCCGCCATTAGCGCCGGATAGGCGAACAGGCCAAGCGAGGCGTTTTGAGAGTTCTTGCCGGCCTTGTCTTTCCACTGGGTCATGCGCTGCATCCAGCCCATGCGCGCCACGGTGTTGAAGATCCAGCCCAGCTGCGCGTGCTCGGTTACCTGGCTTTGGTTGAACAGGATGGATTTTTCCGGGTCGATGCCGCTGGCGATGTAACCCGCGCACAATTCGCGTGTTTGGCGGCGCAGGGCCTCGGGGTCTTGCCAGACGGTGATGGCGTGCAGATCGACCATGCAATAGATGGTCTGAATTCCGCTGTCTTGCTTATCAACAAAGCGCTTGATCGCGCCCAGGTAATTGCCAAGGGTCAGCCCACCCGAGGGCTGAATGCCCGAAAACACGCGCGGGGTAAAACCGGCGTTCGGGGTGGATTGCGTTTGGACCGCATCCGACATGGTGTATCTCCGTCTGGATTAATCAGTCCCGGTGGCTTACCCATGGCCCAAAGCCTCGTCAAGGAAAGCCCGATGAACAGCCAGAATAACTCGCCCTTCCAAACGCTTCCGCCGGTGGTTGTTGCGCTTTTCCTGCTGATTATGGGGATTGAGATCGTTTTCAGCCTTGGTGCGCGGGGGCTGATGGGGGGGGCGCAGGCCGTGGGGTGGCGGCTGGATGCGGTGCAGACCTATGGGTTCTCGGCGCCGGTGTTTCGCAAGATGCTGGAGCTGGGCCAATGGCCGACCGAGCATCTGATCCGTACGGTCAGTTATGCTTTTGTGCACGGATCATTCTCGCAGGCGCTGTTTGCTGGGGTGATGCTGCTGGCGCTGGGTAACATGGTCGGTAAGGTGTTTTCGCAGCTCGCGACCTTGTTAATTTTTCTGGCGGGGATTGTTGTGGGGGCCGTTGTCTATGGCCTGGTCGCACAATCCCAGTTCGCGCTGATCGGCGCGTTTCCAGGCGTTTATGCGCTGATTGGGGCATATAGTTTCCTGATGTGGATGCGCTTGGGAGTGGTTGGGCAGAACCGGCTGCACGCCTTTCGTCTGGTCGGTATTTTGTTGGCGATCCAACTGGTGTTTGGCCTGGTTTTCGGGAGCCAGCCTGATTGGATCGCGGATGTGGCCGCGTTTGTGATCGGGTTCATGCTGTCGTTTCTGCTGGTGCCTGGCGGATGGCGGCGGGTGCGGGACATCCTGCGCCACCGGTGATCAGCCGCCTCGGCGCAGGGTTCGTTTGAATTCGGACAATTGGAATGCACCGATCAGTTGCCCCGTGCCGAAATAGCTGAGCATTCCAATCACGATCAACGCCGCTAGGGCGCCATAGCGCAGGCCGGCCATGCCCAGAAATGGGTTCAGCACTGCCATCGCGCCCCACAGGCAGGCTCCCATCACGATGGACGCTGCGATGATGCGCCAGATACGGCGGTGAAAACGGGAGTCGAACCGGGCAACATCGCCAAAGGGGCGCGCGCCGATCGACAGTAGGGCCACCATGCACCACCCGGCCAATGTGGTTGCGATTGCGCAGGCGATCCAGCCAATCACCGGGGACAACCCGATGGCAATTGCAGCGTTCACAGCCATGGCAACGACGGCATAGTTGAATGGGCGTCGGGTGTCTTCGCGTGCGAAAAACAGGGGCTGTAGAATTTTCTGGACGACAAAGGCAGGCAGCCCCAAGCCATAGATTGCCACGGCCAAGGCGATGGAGGCACTGTCGTCGGCGGTGGTTGCGCCTCGCTCGAAAAGGACGGACACCAGCGGTAGCGGGATCACGATCAGCGCCACGGCGGCGGGGATGGTCAGCGCCAGGGATACCTCGGCTGCGCGCGACAGAGCATTGCGGGCACCGTCGCCATCATCGGCCTTCAGGCGGCGCGAAAGGTCGGGCAGCAGAACAACGCCAATGGCGATGCCTACGACGCCTAGTGGTAATTGATACAGTCGATCCGCTGCATAGAGCCACCCCACAGCACGGTCGAAATAGCTGGCGACCTGCTGGCCAACCAACAGGTTTACCTGCACCACGCCTCCGGCAAGGGCGGCAGGGATTGCGACGCGGATCAGGCGACGCATATCTGGCGTCAGCCGTGGGCGTTTCATGTGAACGTGGAAACCTGCCTTGCGCGCAGCGATCCAGACCAGAGCGAGCTGCGCAACACCTGCAACCGGGATGGTCCACATCAGCGTGCGGGCGACGTCCCCCCCTTGTATCGCGGCCACAGTCATCACGCTGACCAGCATGACGTTCAACAGCACAGGGGCTGCGGCTGCGGCGGCAAACCGTCCCAATGCGTTCAGGACACCGGACAGCAGCGCGGCCAGAGAAATGAACAGGATATAGGGAAAGGCAATTCGCCCGAACTCTACCGACAGATCGAACTGTTCCTGCCCCGCAAATCCCGATGCGAGCCCGTAAATCAGCCAAGGCATCGCCAGTTGTGCGATCAGGGTCAGAACGATCAAGATCGTCGTTAGCCCTGCAAAAGCCTGCGCGGCGAAATTTTCGGCGTCCTCGCCCCCCTCGAGCTTCTTTGAGAAGATCGGGATGAAGGCCATGTTAAACGCACCTTCGGCAAAGAAGCGGCGGAACATGTTGGGTAGGCGGAACGCGACGACATAGGCCTCGTACGCGGGGCCCGTGCCCAGGTACGCCAGGATGATCGCGTCCCTTACAAAGCCCAGGATCCGGCTGGCCAGTGTCCAGATACCAACCGTGAAAAACCCCGAGATCAAGCGGATCGGTTTCACGAAATTGCCCTTTCGGCGCCTTTGACGATGGCTTCGCGTAGCTTGCGTTCCAGAGATTTCTGCTTGGCCGAGGAATGATATTTCAGCCCGAACATGTCTTTGACATAGAAGGTGTCGACCACCTGTTCGCCATAGGTCGCGATGACTGCGCTGGCGATGTAGACGTTACTGTTGGCCAATGAGCGGGTCAGATCAAACAAGAGCCCGGGCCGGTCGCGCGTGTCCACTTCGATGATCGTGTAAATCTCTGATCCTTCGTTGTCGAAGGTGATCGAAGTCGGCACTCTGAAGGCGCGTTCGCGTTTCTTGATCTTGTCGCGCGATTTCATGGCTTCGGTTGCGACGACTTCGCCCATCAGGGTTTTTTGGATCATCTTACGGAGACGCGGCAGCCTGACCTCTTCGTAGGGGTGGCCATCTGCGTCCTGAATCCAGAACACGGCGGTCGCGTATCCGTCATTCGTGGTATAGCTGCGCGCGTCCACCACGTTAGCCCCAACCAATGCCAAAGCCCCCGCAAGCCGCGAGAAGATGCCCGGATGGTCGATCATCGCAAAACTGGCGCGGGTGGCGTCGCGGTTGACGTCAAGGTGCAGGTCAATCCGGACTTCGTCATCGGGAATGTCCCGTAACAGACGGGCGAAAATCACCTGGCTTGCGGTATCCAATCCCTGCCAATAGGGCGGATAATGACGTGAAGTTTCCCGGCGCAGCGCTGCGGGATCCCAGCCGTCCAAGGCTTCGCGCAGCTTGCGGCGCGCCTCGGCTCCGCGGTTTTCGCGGTTGAGCTCTTCGAGACCATGCTCCAGGGCATTGGCCGTTTCTCGGTGCAACTGGCGTAGCAGCATGGCTTTCCAGTTGTTCCAGGTGCCGGGGCCGACGCCGCGAATGTCACAGACGGTTAGGACGGTCAGCAGATCCAGACGTTTGCGCGTCTTCACGGCCTTGGCGAAATCGCGCAGGGTGCGTGGGTCAGACAAATCGCGTTTTTGCGCCATATCGGACATCAGCAAGTGATAGCGCACCAGCCATTCTACGGTTTCACATTCGGTTTTATTCAGACCCAGGCGCGGCGCGACTTTGCGGGCAATCTTGGCCCCCAGGACCGAGTGATCCTCGTCCCGGCCTTTGCCGATGTCATGCAGCAAAAGCGCCACATAGATCACCCTGCGATTCACGCCTCGTTTCAGAATTCCGCTGGCGACGGGTAATTCTTCGACCAGATCGCCCTGCTCGATCTCGCTGAGGACCTTGATGCATTGGATCGTGTGCTCGTCCACGGTGTAGTGGTGATACATGTTGAACTGCATCATCGCGACGATAGTCTGGAACTCTGGGATAAACGTCCCCAATGCCCCCAGTTCATTCATGCGGCGCAGGGCGCGTTCGGGATTGCCGTGTTTCAGCATCAAGTCCAGGAAAATGCGGCGGGCTTCTTTGTCGTTTCGCAGTTCGTCGTCGACCAGATGCAGGTTCGCCGTGACAAGACGCATAGCGTCGGGATGGATCAACATCCCGGTCCGCAGGGCTTCTTCGAACAAGCGCAGAAGGTTCAGCTTGTCCGAAAGGAATTTCTTCTCATTCTCGACGGCCAGCCGGTTGTGGATGACTGTGTAGCCCGATTTGACCTTGGGCGATCGACGGAAGATGCGTTCCAGCAACGGCGCGCCTTTGACATGCATCGCTTCTAGTTTGGTCAGGAAAATGCGGGTCAGGTCGCCGGTTGCTGTTGCGTGGCGGAAATAGTCCTGCATGAAATGTTCGACGGCCCGGCGGCCGCCCTTGTCTTTGTATTCCATCCGCGCAGCGACCTCGACCTGAAGGTCAAAGTTGAGCTGGTCAGAGGCGCGGTTGGTAACCAGATGCAGATGGCACCGCACCGCCCACAGGAAATCTTCGGCGCGGATAAAGGTCTTGTATTCGTCCGAAGAAAAAACCTTTAGGCGGACCAGTTCGGCAGTGTCTTGGACACCGTGAACATACTTGGCGATCCAGAACAGGGATTGCAGATCGCGCAGGCCGCCCTTGCCTTCTTTGACGTTCGGTTCGACCACATAGCGTTGGCCGCCCTGACGGGTGTGGCGGGCATCGCGTTCGGCCAGCTTTGCTTCGATGAATTCCCGCGCGGTACCTTTGAATAGATCGGACCAGAGTTTCTGGTCCAGCTCTTTGGCCAGATCAGTGTCTCCCGCCAAAACACGGTGTTCCAGCAAGGCGGTTCGGATGGTGAAATCCTCTTTGCCCAGCTTGATACAGTCCTTGATGGTCCGCGAGGCATGGCCAACCTTAAGGCGCAGGTCCCACAGGATATAGAGCATGGCTTCGATGACGCCTTCGGCCCAGTCGCTGATTGTCTGGGGCGTCAAAAACAGTAGATCAACGTCCGAGAATGTCGCCATCTCTCCACGGCCATAGCCGCCGACGGCGATCAGAGACAGGCGTTCCTCGGGGCTCCCTTGCGGGTTCATCAGCCGCAATGAAATATCCATTGCCGTCACGACAATGCAGTCGGTCAGCCAAGTGTAGGCGCGTGTCGTGGGGCGCGCGGCAAACGGATTATCAGCAAAGGCCGAGGCTATCGCCTCCATCCCGTCCTTTCGCGCCTGAATAAGGATCGGGACAACGGCGTTGCGAATGTCACCCGGATCGGTCAAACCTTGCACCGCCTGAGCAAGCAGAGCATCGGTTTCTTGGATATTGAAAATACGTTCTGCCGGACAGATCAGGCTGTCCGGCGCATCAGGCAAGTCTTTCATTCTTTTTTCTTTTTATTAGCTGCCACCACCGGCAAATGCGCGGGGTGCCGGGTCAACAATCACGACTTTCTTGTTTTGGATCTGGGCAATCGCCAGTCCGCGTTCATTGGTGCCGTCCGTTCGCAGACGCAGGATGCCATTCACCCCTTGGAAGCCCGCCCCTTGTGTCAGTGCGGCCCCAGTCAGTGCGTTCGCGTTCCCGGCCTTGACCAGCGCACCGATGGCGGCGACCCCGTCATAGGCCAGCCCCCCAATCGAATGAGGCTGGGCACCGTAAGCCTGTGTGTATCGGCTGCTGAAACGCTGGGTCATGGTTGGGTCAGGCATCGCAAACCACGCGCCCTGGACGCCCGGCAGTTCCAGTGTTTGGGGCGGGACGTCCCAGCGTGTAAGGCCCATGTATTGCACATTCTGGGGGCTGACGCCGGTTTCCATCAGCAATTGAGTGACCAGCGGAAGCGCTCCATCCGTATTTGCTGTCAGGAACAGCGCATTCGCGGCCCCGCTTTGGACAGCTTTGCGGATGCTGGGAATGGCCGCAACCACACCCTGCTGCGAGAACTCGTATCCGACGGCCGCAGCCATGGTGCTGCCACCGGTCTGGCCAATCGCGGTTTGGATCGCGTTCTTGCCCAGTTCTCCGCCCAGGTTGGTATCATGCGCGATAACGATATTGCCCTTGCCTTGACGGGATGCATAGCGAACCAGCCGCTTTGCTGTGTTTTCAAAGGTTGGCCCCAGGATAAACAGATTCCCGCCCGCAATGGTCGAGTTGTTCGAGAAGGACAAAACATTCACGCCCTTGGGGGCCACGCCCACCGCGACGGCATTTGCCTCGGCGCTATAGACGGGGCCAAGGATGATCTTCGCGCCATCATTCACGGCCTTGATGGCCTGAGCTTGCGCTGTGCCCGGATCACCCGCGGTCGCATAAACGCGCAGGTCGATCTTGACGCCCTCCAAGTCTGAAATCGCTAGTTTTGCCGCATTTTCAAGGCTTTGAGCCAAAATGTCATCGCCTGAATTGCCGCCTCCTCGGGGCACCAGCAGGGCAACGGGGACTGGGGCTTGGGTGTTGATCAGTGGACCGCCTCCGCCAATGGCGATTGGTTCACAGGCAGCCAGCACCATCAGGCTGAGCAATGCGAACAAACGGGTAATCAGGTTGCGGGGGGCGGACAAAAAGGCGAACATGGACTGGTTTTACTCCCTGGGGGCAGGCGGTACTACGCCTTTGGTCTTCGAGGCCCAATAATAGACACCGTTCAGAAGGGGTCCAGTGTTGAATCCGCAAATCGTTTCGTTGCAGCCAGGGTTGTATCTGGTTGCCACACCTATTGGCACCGCACGGGATATCACTCTGAGGGCGCTGGATATTCTGGCCTCTGCCGACGTGCTGGTGGCCGAGGACACGCGTAGCTTGCGCAGGCTGATGGACATACATGGCGTGGCTCTGCGCGATAGGCCGCTGATCAGCTATCATGACCACAACGGCAACCAGGTGCGACCACGCATCATGGCCTTGCTGGCCGAGGAAAAATCAGTCGTTTATGCATCAGAGGCCGGGACTCCTATGGTGGCTGATCCAGGGTTTGATCTGGCGCGCGCAGCCCGTGATCAAGGGTATGGGTTGGTTTCTGCGCCGGGGGCCTCTGCGGTGATCACGGCGCTGACCGTGGGGGGGCTGCCGACTGATCGTTTCTTTTTCAACGGGTTCCTGCCCAACAGTTCGGGGCAGCGAAAAACTGCTCTCAAGGCGCTGAAAGAGGTCCCTGGCACGCTGGTTTTCTACGAATCACCAAGACGGGTCGCCGCGATGTTGCGTGATGCCGCCGAGATTTTGGGTGCCGGGCGAGAGGCAGCCGTATGTCGGGAGCTGACCAAGAAATTCGAGGAGGTGATCCGCGCGCCGTTGGGGGAATTGGCGCAGATCTGCGCTGACCGCACACTGAAAGGTGAAATAGTGGTGCTGGTCGACCGTATGGGTTTACCGGATGTTAGCGATGCGGACTTAGAAGTGTTGGTGAAACAGGCCTTGCAGGATGGCTCGGTTCGGGACGCGGCGGATACTGTCGCGGAACAAACAGGGTTGCCCCGTAGAAAGGTTTATCAACTGGCTTTGAAAATGGATCGTGAATGACCGCAGCCTCTCTTGCCCCCGAATTTCGAACCCGGCGCCGCAGGGGAACCCGCGCCAACCTTTTTGGTCAGAGTGCGGAGCAACAGATTCTGCGCCACTACGCGCGCCGGGGTGGGACCGTTCTACAGCAGCGTTGGCGAGGCACGGTGGGTGAGATTGATCTGGTTCTGCGCGACGGCGCTACCTTGGTTTTTGTCGAGGTAAAGGCCGCTCGCTCGATTGATGCGGCGATGGAGCGGCTTCGGCCTGCCCAAGTCCAAAGAATTCGCGCCACGGCCGAGGAATACCTGGCAGAGCAGCCCGCGGGATCCCTGTCAGAGGTGCGATTCGACTTGGCCTGCTGTGATCAGCAGGGCCAAGCACAGATATTTGAAAATGCATTTGGCCATTTCTGATTTGCCCTGCCCCGTCGCTTGCGCCATGTAAGGGGGCAAGCAAGCAAGGGGACTGCGGATGAAAATCGCCTTTCAGATGGACCCGATCGGGCCGATCGACATTTATGCGGACAGCACATTCCGCATCGCGCTTGAGGCGCAAGAACGTGGGCACGAGCTGTTTTACTACACGCCGGACAAGCTCGCGTATCAAGAGGGGCGGATCACCGCCACAGGCTGGCCGCTGACAGTGCAGAAGGTCGTGGGCGATCACTATTCCCTGGGGGACGAGCAAGAGGTGGATCTGGCGGATTTCGACGTCGTTTGGCTGCGCCAGGATCCGCCTTTCGATATGTTCTACATCACCACAACCCATCTGCTGGAGCGCATCCATCCAAAAACGCTGGTGGTGAATGACCCATTTTGGGTGCGCAACTATCCGGAAAAACTGATGATTTTGGACTTTCCGCAGCTCATGCCCCCGACCACAATCGCGCGCGACTTGGACACGATCCGGGCGTTCAAGAACACGCATGGTGATGTCATCCTCAAGCCGCTGTATGGGAATGGCGGAGCCGGAGTGTTCCGGCTGACGGAAAGCGACCGGAATCTGTCTTCGTTGCACGAGCTGTTCACCGGATTCTCGCGCGAGCCGCTGATCGTGCAGAAATTCCTGCCCGACGTCGCAAACGGCGATAAGCGGGTGATTCTGGTTGATGGTGAGCCTGTTGGCGCGATCAACAGGGTGCCGCAGGCGGGTGAGACACGTTCGAATATGCATGTCGGCGGACGCCCAGAGAAAATCGGCCTGACCGAACGGGATTTGGAAATCTGCGCGACGATCGGCCCCCGGCTGAAGGAGAAAGGTCAGGTTTTTGTCGGGATTGACGTGATTGGCGACTTCCTGACCGAAATCAACGTGACTTCGCCCACCGGAATCCAAGAACTAGAGCGTTTCGACGGCACCAACACAGCCAAACGCATCTGGGAAGTGATCGAGGCCAAGCGCGGTCTCTAAGCGAGTTCATGGGCTGATGTTAGCCGGAACGAGGTGGCCTCGGCCACGTGGTTCCGGCGCACCGCGTCTGAACCTTCTAGATCTGCGATCGTGCGCGCGACCCTCAGCACCCGGTGATATCCACGGGCGGTTAGTCCAAAGCGTTCGGCCACTTTGCGTAGCAACTGTTTGCCATCGGAATCCGGTGTTGCGACGGAATCCAGCATCTCCCCTTCGATATCTGCGTTCAGCCGGACCCCGTTTGCACCAGCGTATCGGTCTGCTTGGGCCTGGCGTGCTTGGGCGACGCGGGCTGCGATGGTGACAGAAGTCGCGCCATCTGACGGTAAATCCAGATCTGCGAAGGAAACGGGCGGCACCTCGACCCGCAGGTCAAACCGATCCATCAAGGGGCCACTGATCCGCCCCAAGTAGTCCTCGCCGCAGATGGGCGCGCGGGAACAGGCGCGGGCTGGGTCTGCCATATAGCCGCATTTGCAGGGGTTTGCCGCCGCGACCAGCATGAACCGGCAGGGGTATTTCACATGAGCGTTCGCGCGGGAAACCATGACCTCGTCCGTTTCGAGGGGTTGGCGTAGAGTTTCCAGCACAGTGCGCTGGAATTCAGGGAATTCGTCCATAAATAGCACACCGTTATGTGCCAAGCTGACCTCGCCCGGTTTTGCGCCCCGCCCCCCGCCGACAATTGCCGCCATAGAGGCCGTATGATGCGGTTCGCGGAATGGGCGCGTGCGTGAAAGTCCGCCTTCGTCCAACAGCCCGGCCAAGGAGTGCACCATCGAGGTCTCCAAGGCTTCTGTCGCTGTGAGGGGGGGTAAGATGCCGGGAATGCGCGCGGCCAGCATGGATTTCCCCGAACCGGGAGAGCCAACCATCATTAGGTGATGGCGACCGGCAGCAGCGATTTCCAGCGCGCGTTTGGCGCGTTCTTGTCCTTTGACATCACGCATGCAGCGGCTGTGGGAGGGGGCAATCACCTCGCCCGGTTGGGCCGGTAGAAGAGGGGATTGGCCAGAATAGTGCTGTACCACTTCGGCCAGACCACGCGCGGCGATGACTTGACAGGCACCGACCCAGGCGGCCTCGGGGCCCGAAGCAACAGGGCAAAGCAAGCTCCGGTCATCTGCGGCGGCAGACATTGCGGCGGGCAGGGCCCCCACGACGGGAACCAGCGATCCATCCAATGACAGTTCACCGAGCGCAGTTGTGCCCTCTGCGGCATCGCGCGGAATGATTTCCAACGCGGCCAACAGGGCCAGGGCAATGGGCAGATCGAAATGGCTGCCTTCTTTGCGGATGTCAGCAGGTGACAAATTGATGGTGATGCGTTTCGACGGAAGGGCGATTGCCATCGAAGACAGCGCCGCGCGGACCCGGTCTCGGGCTTCGGAAACGGCTTTGTCCGGCAGGCCCACGATGGAAAACGCGGGCATACCGGGACTGACGGCACATTGTACCTCGACGGGGCGTGCGCTGACGCCCTCGAATGCGACTGTATAGGCCCGAGCAATCATGACGTTTCCCAATCCACCAAGGTTAACGAAAGTTAAGCCCCGGAAGATTGAAGATTGGTTAACGCCTTACAAAAGCGCGGCGAACTTTGGCCAGGCTATCGCGTCGGCGACTGTCTTGTCGCGGCAGAACGAATTGCAAAACCCAAAGATACGGTGGTTGATTTCGGCTAGGTGGGTGATTTCCTTGCCCGAGTAGGGGCAGGTGTCGTTTTCTGGGGTGCCGCTGTCGATGGGGCGTGCAGGTAGAGGCGCGGGGCCGGGCCACGCGCGTGTGGGCAGATCCATTGCGTATGGGACTGGATCATAAGATTTTGTCAGGCCCATTGCGCGCCACCGGCGGAAGGCCGGATCGGCCAGCGTTGTTTCGACATAAGCGTGCACCAGGGGGCTGACCGGCAGCCCATAGCCCGCGATCCGGGCGGCGACGGGGGCAAAGAACACATCGGCCAGCGAATAGCGGCCAAATAACCACGGCCCGGTCGATCCGAACTGGCTGCGGGCCAGCGACCACAATTCTTGCAGGCGTTCAAGATCGACAAGAACGTCAGCGCTGGGGGTCAGTTCATATTGGTGCAGCAGTTGCATCGGGCAATCCCCGCGCAGCGCCCCAAAACCCGCGTGCATTTCGGCCGCCAACCATCGCGCCAGGGCCCGCGCCGCCGGGTCGGTTGGCCACATGTTGGCCTCGGGATGGCGTTCGGCCAATGTCTCGGCCATGGCCAATGTCTCTCCGACCACGATCCCTTCGGGGGTACGCATGGCGGGCACCAGCCGCGCAGGGGCCAAGTCGGCCAGATCTTCTTTCATAGTGCCATCGTAAAGGCCCACCAAATGGGTTGTGACGGGCAGTCCGAATTGTTCAAACATCAGCCAGCCGCGCAGCGACCAACTGGAAAACGTTCTGTCACCGATAAACAATTCGTAGCTCATACTTTTCCCTTTCTGGATCAATAGGAGCAGGCTAACTGTTTGTCTTGCATTGAGAAAAGTGAATTGTTGTGGCGAGTGTCATCACGGAAGATGATTGATGCCAGCGGCGGTCCATTGCTTGTCTGTTAGGCAAATTTCCGTAACCGAGAGATTGTCGATCTTATGTGAGAAGACGTCATAAGCCGAAATACCCAGCGCGCGTTGCACTTGAGTCAGGATCACGCCGAAATGTGCGACTGCGATGATGTCGCGGCCCGGATGGGCCTGTCGCAAGCTGTCCACAGTAGTGTTCACCCGATGGGCGACTTCGTTCCAGCTCTCTCCTTCGGGGGGGCGTGTGTGGCCGGGTTGCTCCCAAAAGGCGCGGGCAAGGGCTTGATCTTCGATCTCGTTGAACCTCTGCATTTCCCAGGCCCCGAAATTGATTTCCCGCAGGGATGCGGCATGTGGCAACCGTTGGCGCGAACCGGCAATGGCATCGGCGGTGTGCACCGCGCGCGATAGGTCAGACGAGATAAGCAACGCATCGTCCGGCAAATGAGCATGGAGCCGCTGCAATTGTGCGGTGTCGGACAGATCGGCGGGCAAATCCGTCCAGCCGACCATTGATTTGGCATGGGTGGGTCCGTGCCGAACCCAGAAAAACCGGCTCATTGTAGTGTCCCCTTCAACACCAGCGGCAAGCCAGCCATGACGGCCACGACCAGCCCCGCCTGCGCGGCGATGTCTTGGTTTAGCTGCCCCTGCGCGTCGCGAAACCTGCGTGCCAGCGCGTTTTCGGGGACGACGGACATGCCAACCTCGTTCGAGACCACCACGACAGGTGCGGGGCACGCGGTCAAGGCGGTCAGAAAACGCGCGGTTTCGGCCTGTAGGTCGTGCTCTTCCAATAGATGGTTTGAGAGCCACATGGTCGCACAATCCAGCAAGACTGCCTGATCCGGTTTTGCACTGGCCAAAGCCTCAGAGACATCTATAGGGGCCTCGATCGTGGTCCAGTCGCCGCCTCTTTGGGTGCGGTGCCTGTCTACTTTTTCGCGCATTTCGGAATCCCAAACCCTTGCTGTTGCAAGATAAATTCTGTTCGGGCGCGCTTGGCTGACCAGTGTTTCGGCCCAGAGGGATTTGCCTGATCCGGCCCCGCCAAGAACCAAAGTCAGCTTATCAAGCATCTTGTGTACACCTTTTTGTGATCCAAATCGCCTTGTCGTGGGTAGCATTCCACGTCCTAATTAAAAAGGGGCTGAAGTGGTGCCTCCGGTCTGGAGTATGTGTTATGGCGCTCGATTTTCCTAACGACAGAACCTTGTCCCGTGCGGCGATGAAGGCCGAATTGCTGGACGCTGAAACGGAACGCCAGTTGGCCTACGCCTGGCGGGATGATCGGGACGAGGCTGCGTTACACAGATTGATCACGGCCTATATGCGGTTGGCGATCTCGATGGCGTCGAAATACAAACGCTATGGCGCGCCGATGAATGACCTGATCCAAGAGGCGAGCCTGGGCCTGATGAAAGCCGCCGAGAAATTCGATCCAGATCGCGGCGTCAGGTTTTCGACTTATGCGGTGTGGTGGATCAAGGCCAGCATTCAGGACTATGTGATGCGGAACTGGTCGATGGTGCGGACCGGCTCCACCTCTTCGCAAAAATCATTGTTTTTTAACTTACGCCGTGTTCAGGCGCGGCTGGAACGCGAAGCAATGGCGCGCGGCGAAGAGCTGGACCGCCACCAGATGCGCCGCACAATCTCGACCGAAATCGGTGTGCCGTTGCATGACGTTGAGATGATGGAGGGCCGTCTGTCCGGCTCTGATTTCTCGTTGAACGCGACCCAATCGGCCGAGGATGAGGGGCGGGAATGGATCGACACGCTGGTCGATGATGGCGCGCAGTCCGCCGAGATTGTCGAAGAACGCCACGACCGCGAAGCTTTGCGGGCCTGGCTGCTAGAGGCCATCGGGTCGTTGAATGACCGAGAGCAATTTATCATCCGCGAACGGAAACTACGCGAGCCACCCCGCACGCTGGAATCGCTTGGGAACGAGCTGAACCTATCCAAAGAACGCGTGCGACAGTTGGAGGCTGCAGCCTTCACCAAGATGCGTAAACAGCTTGAAACCCGATCGGATGAAGTGCACGAACTGCTTTCATGAGACCTATTGCCCTTGTGTTGATGGCCTTTCTTGGGGGCACGTCAGTTTGTGCTGCGCCTGTTCTGGACGGGATGCAGGACGCGCAGATCATTCTGCTGGGCGAGGTGCATGACAACCCTCATCACCACGCCATGCAGACCGAATATGTGGCGCAGATACGTCCGCGCGCATTGGTGTTCGAAATGCTCACCGAAGAGCAATCTTCACGGGTGACAGATGAAAACCGCCAGGACACGGTTGCGTTGGAACGGGTGCTAGGCTGGCGGGACACGGGCTGGCCTGATTTTGACCTGTATTATCCCGTTTTTGCCGCTGCGCCACAGGCCCAGATCTATGGGGCCGCGGTTCCGCGCGAGGCCGCTCGCCAGGCAATGAAGGATGGAATTGCAACGTGGTTCGGTCCAGATTCTGATGCCTATGGTCTTTCAGATCCGCTGCCCGAGGAACAACAAACCGCGCGCGAGGCGATGCAGATGCAGGCGCATTGCAACGCTCTGCCGGACGTGATGTTGCCGATCATGGTCGATCTGCAACGTTTGCGCGATGCCGTCTTGGCGAGGGCCGCATTGAAAGCGCTGGATCAGACCGGCGGGCCCGTCGTGGTGATTACCGGAAATGGTCACGCGCGGCGCGATTGGGGAGCGCCGAGCTATGTTGCGCTGCTACAGCCCATGGTGCGCCAGTTTGCGCTGGGCCAGACAGAAGAGGATGACAGTCCTGATCCGTCCTTTGATGCGGTGCTGTCCGCGCCCAGCGTCACCCGCGAAGACCCCTGCAAGGCGTTCAAGTAACCGGACTTGTCACTCTGGTCGCTTCTGCCTAGTGTCGGCGCGATCCGTGAACTGGACCCAAGGGGCCTGAGATGCTGGCAAACAAGCGTATCCTGTTGATCATTGGCGGCGGAATTGCTGCTTATAAAACGCCCGATCTGATCCGCAGATTGCGAGAGAGGGGGGCCAGCGTAACGCCGGTTCTAACCCGTGCGGCAACCGAATTCGTTGCCCCGCTCAGCGTGGCGGCCGTCGCCGGTCAGAAGGTCCATACTGACCTGTTTGATCTGACAGACGAAGCCGAAATGGGCCACATCCAACTGTCCCGCAGTGCTGATCTGGTGATTGTTGCCCCTGCGACGGCCGATTTGATGGCCAAGATGGCGGGGGGGCTGGCGAATGATCTGGCCTCGACCTTGTTGATGGCGACGGATACGCCGGTGATGATCGCTCCGGCAATGAACGTGCGGATGTGGGACCACCCTGCGACCCAGCGCAACCTTGAAACCCTGAAGGCGGATGGCATCGTGCTGATTGGCCCGAACGAAGGCGATATGGCCTGCGGTGAATACGGGCCGGGGCGGATGTCTGAACCTTTGGAAATCGTCGCCGCTGCCGAAGCACAACTGGTCGACGGTCCTTTGAAGGGCAAGAAGATCATCGTGACCTCTGGCCCGACGCAAGAGCCGATCGATCCGGTGCGCTATATCTCGAACCGATCATCGGGGGCGCAGGGTACTGCGATCGCACGGGCCTTGACGGCATTGGGTGCTGACGTCGTTTTCGTGACCGGGCCGGCGGATGTCGCTCCGCCCCTGGGTGTACAGGTGATCAAGATTGAAACCGCCCAGCAGATGTTGGAGGCGGTGCAATCGGCGCTTCCTGCTGACGGAGCTGTATTCGCTGCGGCGGTGGCGGATTGGCGTGTGGCACAGGTCGCGGGTTCGAAAATGAAAAAGAAAAATGATGAATTGCCGATGCTTAGTTTTGCCGAGAACCCGGATATTCTGGCGACGGTTAGCCAGATGACGGATGGGCGGCCCGAGTTGGTCGTGGGGTTTGCTGCCGAAACCGATAATGTGATCGCGCATGCCACGGCCAAGCGGCAACGCAAAGGATGCGACTGGATCGTGGCGAATGACGTATCGCCTGAAACCGGCACCTTTGGCGGCGCAGAAAACACGGTCCATATCCTTAGTGAGAATGGCGTCGAAGACTGGCCAAAGATGAGCAAGGATCAAGTGGCCAAGAGGTTGGCGCAACGGATCTCTGACGCGTTGAGCCGCTAGGTCGTATGCCTCCGGCGGGAGTATTTCGAGCAAGATGAATAGGAAGGCTGGAACATGGTGACTGTCGCGCTGGTGTGGACTGAAGAGGCGGATCAGGCGTTGGCTTTGCCTGCCTATGAGACGCCGGGCGCGGCTGGCGCGGATTTGCGAGCGAATTTTCCTGTCGCGCAGCGCACAGAAGGCATGACTTTGCAACCGGGTGCGCGGGCGTTGATCCCTACGGGAGTGCGATTGGCAATACCTGTGGGGTTTGAGGTGCAAATTCGTCCACGCTCGGGCCTTGCATTGAAGCATGGGATTACCTTGCCGAATGCGCCTGGCACGATTGATAGCGACTATCGGGGCCCATTGGGGGTGATCGTGATGAACGCCGGGGACGAGTCTTTTCATATCCAGCATGGGGATCGGGTCGCGCAAATGGTGGTAGCCCCTGTTGTGCAGGCGCGTTTCCAGATTGCCGACGACCTGTCCCAGACGGCACGCGGTGAAGGGGGCTTCGGCTCGACTGGGCGCGGCTGATGGGCGTGGTCCTGATTTTGGCGGCGGTCCTTTGGGGGATTGGTATGGCCATGAAGGTGCCGACGCGGGTGCGCTTGGTGATGGTGGGGGTGCTGTGGCTGGCGGTTGTGTTATTGCATCTGACGCTGCCGGATGGGCATCCGCTGCGGGGCGGGACCGGGGGCAGCGTCGCACCTTGGTTGCTACTGGGGGGCGGGGCGATACTGGTGTTGATCTATCGGTCCGGTCTGCGCTGGCTGCGCGCGCGTGCAACGCCAGCCCAGCCAAAGGAGATGCCTCAAGCGAGTTTTACCGACACTGAACTGAACCGATATGCTCGGCACATCGTGCTACGTGAGATTGGCGGCAAAGGGCAAAAGCGCCTGAAGAGTGCCAAGGTTTTGGTGATCGGCGCTGGCGGGCTGGGATCGCCTGCGCTTTTGTATCTGGCGGCGGCAGGTGTGGGGACTATCGGGGTGATCGACGATGACGTCGTGGATAACTCGAATCTTCAACGGCAGGTGATCCATCCTGATGCAGCGATTGGAATGCCCAAGGTTTTTTCGGCTCAGAAATCGATGGAGGCCCAAAATCCGTTTGTCACGGTACGCCCGTTCAATCGACGCCTCACATCGGAATTGGCCCAGGGGCTGTTTGCTGAGTTTGATCTGATTCTGGACGGGACAGATAATTTCGACACGCGCTATCTGGTGAATGCTGCGGCGGTCAAACAGGGTGTGCCGTTGATTTCCGGTGCTTTGTCCCAATGGGAGGGGCAGATCAGCGTTTTCGATCCTGCCAATGGGGCCCCGTGTTATCAGTGCATTTTCCCCAAAGCTCCGGCATCGGGATTGGCGCCCTCCTGCGCCGAGGCAGGGGTGATCGGGCCGTTGCCCGGCGTGATCGGCACGATGATGGCGGTCGAGGCGATCAAGCTGATCACAGAGGCTGGCGCGCCTTTGCGCGGTGCCATGTTGATCTATGACGCGCTTTGGGGCGAAACACGCAAAATCACGTTGAAGACGCGTTCGGATTGCCCGATTTGCGGCGAAAAACCCTGAGCCCACTGGACGCCGCCCGCCCCCATTCTTACCTCTTCCTGTGAAGGAGAAATTTCATGACCAACCCGCTATTGTCTGCATGGGAAACGCCGTTTGAACTGGCGCCGTTTGATCGGATCAAAGACGAGGATTTCGCGCCTGCTTTCGCCGAGGCGCTGACGCAGCACAAGACTGAGATTGCGGCGATTGCCGGAAACCCGCACGCGCCGACATTTGCCAATACGATCGAGGCCATGGAGGCCGCAGGCGCTGCATTGGATAAGGTGTTGTCGGTGTTTTATACCGTTGCGGGTGCAGATAGCACGCCACAGCGAGAGGCCTTGCAGACTGAATTTTCTCCGAAATTGGCCGCGCACGGCGCGGAGATTTCATCGAACAAACTGCTGTTTGCGCGGATCGCGGATCTTTGGACGCGCAAGGATTACTTGGATCTGTCCGAAGAACAACATCGCGTGCTTATGCTGACGCATCGCGGCTTTGTCCGTGCGGGGGCGGCACTGGAAGGGGCCGAAGACGCGCGCATGGCCGAGATCAAAGGTCGTTTGGCAACGCTGGGCACGCAATTCACGCAAAACCTTCTGGCGGATGAGCGCAGCTGGTTCCTAGAGCTGACCGAGGACGATTTAGAGGGGCTGCCTGATTTCGTGATCAGCGCAATGCGCGCAGCGGCCGAGGAAAAACAGGTCGATGGTCCGGTGGTTACGCTGTCGCGTTCGATCATCACGCCGTTCTTGCAGTTTTCAACGCGCCGCGACCTGCGCGAAAAGGCCTATCAGGCGTTCATTGCACGGGGGGCGAACGGCGGCGCCACAGATAACCGAGCTTTGGCGGCTGAAATCCTTCAGCTGCGCGGCGAACGGGCCAAATTGTTGGGCTACCCCAGCTTTGCGGCCTACAAGCTGGAAACTGAAATGGCCAAGACGCCCGAGCGCGTCGAAACCCTGTTGCAATCGGTGTGGGCCTCCGCGAAAACACGCGCCGAGGCCGACGCGAAAATCCTAGAGAAAATGATGCACAGCGACGGGATCAACGGCGATTTAGAGGCCTGGGACTGGCACTATTACGCGGCGCGCCGTCGCAAAGAAGAGCACGATTTGGACGAGGCTGCGCTGAAACCATATCTGCAATTGGATCGCATGATCGACGCTTCATTTGCTTGCGCGACCCGGCTGTTCGGGTTGCAATTCAAACGACTGGACGTGCCACTGTACCACCCCGATTGCCGCGCTTGGGAGGTTACGCGCGACGGCCAGCATGTGGCTGTCTTTGTCGGGGACTATTTCGCGCGCGGGTCTAAGCGGTCCGGGGCGTGGTGCTCGGCGATGCGCGCCCAGGCGAAATTTCCGAAACAGCAGTCGCCTATCGTGATCAACGTGTGCAACTTTGCCAAGGGGGCGCCAGCATTGTTGTCCTATGACGACGCGCGAACCTTGTTCCACGAATTCGGCCATGCGCTGCACCAGATGCTGTCGAACGTGACATATGAGAGCATTTCGGGCACGTCGGTGGCGCGCGACTTTGTGGAACTTCCAAGTCAACTGTTCGAACACTGGCTGGAGGTCCCCGAGGTCCTGGCTGACTTTGCCACCCATGCCGAAACCGGCGCCCCCATGCCTGCCGAGATGCTGAACAAAGTTCTGGGGGCGGCGAATTTCGATCAGGGGTTCCAGACCGTGGAATATGTTGCCTCGGCCTTGGTTGATCTGGCGTTTCATCAGGGTGACGTCCCGACAGACCCGATGGCGACACAGGCCGAGGTTCTGAACGCACTTGGGATGCCCAAGCAGATCGCCATGCGCCACGCCACACCGCATTTCGCGCATGTGTTCGCGGGGGACGGCTATTCCAGTGGCTACTACAGTTACATGTGGTCCGAGGTCATGGATGCCGACGCGTTCGAAGCGTTTGAGGACGCTGGAGATGCTTTCGACCCGGATACCGCGCGGGCGCTTGAGGCCCATATCCTGTCCACTGGCGGCTCGAAAGATGCCGAGCAGCTGTACCGGGAATTCCGTGGCCGGATGCCCGGCGTCGAGGCCTTGCTAAAAGGGCGCGGTCTGGCTGCATAACCCCCCTGTGGAAAAACAAAAGGCCCCGCGCAAACGGGGCCTTTCTTAATTGTTAGGCGGATCAGATCGTCTGGTCGTACGCGCCGACGCCTGGCTCGGTCTGGATCACTGCATCCAGGTCGGCAAAAATCGCGCGCATTTCTTCTTCGCTTTCGCTGCTTTCGCAGACGACCACCAGGTTGGGGGTGTTCGACGAGGCGCGCACCAAGCCCCAGGATCCGTTTTCCAAGATCACGCGGGCGCCGTTCACAGTCACAACTTCTTTGACGGCCTTGCCTGCCAGAGGTTGGCCCGCCTCGGCATTCGCGACCAGTTTTGCGACGATGCGCTCTAGGATATCGTATTTTTCCTCGTCCGCGGCATAGGGCGACATGGTCGGTGTGGACCAGGTTTTCGGCAGAGCCTTGCGCAGGTCGGACATGGACATATCCGGGTTGCGATCCATCAATTTGCAAATCTCGACCGCGACGCGCATGCCGTCGTCATAACCGCGCCCAATTGGTTCGGCCAAGAAGTAGTGCCCCGATTTTTCGAAGCCGGCCAGCGCCTTCAGCTCGTGTACACGACGCTTCATGTGGCTGTGGCCAGTTTTCCAGTAGTCTGCCTTGATGTCGTATTTTTGCAGCTCGGGGTCCGAGGCAAACAGACCGGTGGATTTCACATCGGCCACGAAGGTCGAGCCGGGGTACAGCTTGGCCAGATCGCGGGCCATGATGACGCCCACCTTATCGGCGAAAATCTCTTCGCCTTCGTCGTCAACAACACCGCAGCGGTCGCCGTCACCGTCGAAACCCAGCGCGAAATCCGCGCCCGACGCTTTGACAGAGTCGGACATGTCATGCAGCATTTCCATGGCTTCGGGATTCGGGTTGTAGTGCGGGAAGGTATAGTCCAGCTCGTTGTGGCTGGGGACGATTTCCACGCCCAGACGCTTGAATACAGCTGGCCCAAAGGCTGCGGCGGTGCCGTTCCCTGTCGCGCAGACGACCTTGAGTTTGCGGGACATTTTGAAGTCGCCGACCAGATCGTCGATGTAGGCGTCAAACACGCCGTCCACGAATTCGTAACCGCCACCCGGGGCCGCTTCGCCTTTGCCGTTCAGGACGATGTCCTTTAGCTCGGACATCTCATCGGGGCCGTGGGTGAGCGGGCGTTGGAAGCCCATTTTTACACCAGTCCAGCCGTTAGGATTGTGGCTGGCCGTGATCATGGCCACGGCAGGCGCATCCAGATGGAACTGGCTGAAATAGGCCATGGGCGTGATACAGGGGCCAATGTCCTTGACCTGGATACCGGCCTGCATCAGGCCAATCACCAGCGCGTTTTTAATCGCAAGAGAGTAGTCCCGGTAGTCGTTCCCGACTGCAATCACTGGTTCCAGCCCGTGTTTGCGCATCTGTGTGCCGATACCCAGACCCAGCGCGGTCATACCAGGCAGGTTGATTTCCTCGGGGTATTTCCAGCGGGCGTCATACTCGCGGAACCCCGTGGGTTTGATCATCGGAGTTTTGAGAAATTCCCACGTATTCGGGGTGACTTCGAAAATGGGTTTGGTCACTTTGACCTCACTTTTTTGAATTCTGAAATGGATTGAACCGTTAACTTGTATGCCCCCCATAGATGGGGAATACAACATTCTCGCGATGCCAAATTCGGCAGAGCTTTGCGATTTGCCACTTTTCCCAGCACATCACGGCCATTCGTTGCCGTAGGGCCTAGGTCGAGACCTGTTCGCGGAGGATTGATGCCGTCAGGGATACCAGCAAATATATCCCTGAGAAGATCAGGAAGGCCAGCAGCGTGTTCTCAAAGGCACGCGGGTAGGTGGGGTCGTCCGGGGGCACCGGGCTGACACTGGTGGTCAGGTACCGGACCTGGCGGTTCGCCTCTTGTGCGGTTTGTTTTTCGTTCTGGAGAGCCGATTGCAGGAACAAATCTGCGGTGGCCAAATCAGCCTGGGAGATCTGGATCTGCGCAGCCTTGGCCGCCAAAGATGTGCCCCCTTTCGTGGCCTGCGTTAGGCGCGAGCTCTGCTTTTCAAGCTCGTCTTTCAAAAAACGGACCTCACTGCGGAGGGCGTCGACACGTGGTTTCGAGGGGCGTGCGTTATTCAGAAGGGTCTGCAATTGCAGCTCTTTTTCTTGGAGTTGTAGTTCTACATTGTTCATAAGCGCACGAATGCTGGCGATTTCACCTTCGGGATCCAGCAAAGTGCCCTCTTGCAGTTGAACCAGTCGAATCTGTGCTTCGCGACGTTCGCGTTTGGCCGTTTCCAGGCTGGTGCGCGCTTCTTTCATCTGGTCTTCACGCTTGCGGCGTGACAGCTCGTCCACACGGAATTCCGCGTAGGAAATAAGGTGCTTCGAGAACGAAGCGCTTATCTCTGGCGAGGCGGCGACCACTTCCATGCGGATCACCCCTTCGGTCGGATCATAGCCGATCTGGACGTTTTTCTTGAAGATACTATAGGCGGCCTCGTCAGACGCGCCGGGTTCCAGCCGCTGAATAGGGTCAATCCAGTCCTGCGTGAAATGGGATTTGAAGCCGATGTCCTGGTCTAGACGCAGCATGGCATCACGGGACTGGAGATAGGATTGCACCGCGATCGCGTCCTGATTGGTGGCAAACTGGGTGCCGCTGAGCAGCCCTCCAAGAGCGGAGCCGCCAACAGCGTCGGCCTCGAGGATCAGGAATTCGGATTTTGTTGCATACATTGGGGTCGCAACAGCAAAGAAATACCACCCAGCCAGGATCGTCGGCAGAAAGACGAAAAAGGCCAGTCGTGACAAGAGCAGTACGGATTTGCGGCGACGGCGGTGGGCGATGTCCCGCTGAATATCGGTGATTTCCTGAACGCGGCGGTCTGCAGGGCTCAGCTCGGTCGAGGGGAGTTGCTCGCGGACGGGAACCGTTTGCGGCAGCTGCATTTTGGCTTCGGGGGTTGTGGCGGGCGTCTGATCTTGCGGCACCACAAGTTCCAGCATGGTTGCGCGCTGGAACGGATCAATGCCTTTGGCGCGCAACAGTCGGACCGCGTCAAAATCCGACGTCGGCGCGAGCCCATGTTTTTGCGCAACGCGTCGGGCCATGCGCAACTGGCGTCCAGTCAGACCTTCGCGACGAATTTCGTCGATAGTGTTCTCAGCGTGGGTCTGCTTGGGCGAGGCAATATCGGCCGCAGGTTCGGACTGTGGCGGCGGCGTCTCAGCCGCTTGCTCGGGCGGTGTGGTGTCTGGTTGATCGTCCGAACGGACAGCCGACAGATGTTGCCGTATACCTTTGGCAGGCTGGTTCTCTTGCGGTTCGGTTTCAGATTCGTTGACAAAGGGGGGCTCCAACGCATCGGATGCTGCGCTGGGATGGCCGCCCATCGAAAGGGGCTGGCTGCGGCGGACGCGAAATTTCTTAGCTTTGGGTTTCGTAGTCATAAAGCCTTTTCGCCTCTTCCAAGGTGTCGAACATATGCAGTTTGCCGTTCATCAGAACGCCGGCGGACCGCGCGAATTTTTCGAGTGTGCCCGGCTGGTGCGACACGATGATCACCGTGGTTGTGCGCAGACGTTCGCGCAGGATGTCACCGGCCTTGCGGTTGAACTCGACATCGGTCGAGCTGGGCATGCCCTCGTCAATCAAATATATATCAAAATCCAGCGCCAGAAGAAGGGCGAAGGAAAACCGGGCCTTCATACCCGAACTATACGTGCCCAGTGGCTGGTCGAAATATTCACCCAATCCGCACAGCCAGCGGCAAAAAGCTTCGACATAGTCGGGGTCCAAACCGTAGAGACGCGCGATGTATCGGCTGTTTTCGACTGCCGAGTGTTTGCCAACAACGCCCCCCATAAAGCCCAGAGGAAAACTGACGTTGCATTCCCGCCGGATGACGCCCTCGTCTGGCTTTTCCAGGCCGGCCATCATGTTGATCAGCGTCGTCTTGCCGGTCCCGTTCGGGGCCAGGATGCCCACCGACTGCCCCAATTCCACACGAAAAGACACGCGGTCAAGGATCACCTTCCGCTGTGTACCTGTCCAAAAGGACTTACTGACATTTTCGAACTCCAGCATAACTGGCTCCGGCGCTGCTCTTGCCTACCTCCATACCGCGTGTCTCTTACGACGAGATTAACCTTATTGTGAGCGGATACGTTGGATTGAACAAAACTATTACAATTTTTCTGGGCAGAATTAAGGCCTATAAAAGCAGAAACCGGCCTCTTTCGAAGCCGGTTTCGCGTTTTAGCAAGAGTTTGCCTGTGTCAGAGCTCGTGCTTTTCCACACGACATAGGATGCCCGCAAGGATCGAGATACCCGCAGCCGCAAAGCTGAACAGAGCCCCCATTTTGGCGGCGTCCTGAACTGGACCGCCTGGGAACGCCACCGAAGCCACGAACAGAGACACAGTAAAGCCGATGGCCGCGACACAGCCAATCACGAACAAATCAATGGTTCGCATTCCTTGGGGCAGGCCCAGCTTCAGTACATGCGCGCCAATAATCCCCATGATCAGAACGCCAATGGGCTTGCCGATCAGCAGCCCGGCCAGCACCAGCCAGGTCGGTTCGGAAATGGCCGAGAATTCAACGCCCGCGTTCAGCAGCCCAAAGAAGAACAGCACAATTTCGACGGGGTGTTTCAGCGCGTGCTCGATATAGTTCAACAGGTCGGTCAGGTATTGCTCGGCTTCGCTGAAGAAGCCAAAGGCGCGATCAGCATGCGGGATAGTGGGGACGATCGGCAGCAGGCCCAGTGCAGGGTGGATACCGGCCCGCATAAAGCCATACCAGCTGATGCAAGCAGCAATCAGATAGGGCCAGAAGCTGATTTTCTGACGCATCCAGGTCGAATTCGGGCGATCCTGGTTGCCGCGATCCATGTAGCGGGGCAGCCAGTTGAACAGAATGAATACAGCTACTGCAGCCGCCAGCGAAATCAGCAGCCATTCGGGGGCCAAGTCGCCCGACGGATAGAAAATCGCCAGAATGATCAGGCCTGCGGCGTCATCCGCAATGGCCAGCAGCAGCAGGAAGCGCACAGCCGGGTGGCCTGCCCCGAATACAAGGCGCCCAACCAGATAAGAAAACGCGATATCCGTCGCTGTGGGGATAGCCCAGCCGTTTTTGACCGCCTCATAGGTGTCCGAGCCCATCAGCAGGGCCAGGCCCAGATAAACGGCGATGGGGCCGAACATGCCACCAGCCGTGGCAATCAACGGCGTCGCGGCCTTTTTCCCACGTAGAGAGCCGTTCTTTAGGATCACTGCTTCCCAGACTTCTTTTGCAGCAATGGCAAAGAAGAAAGCCATCAACAAGTCATTCACCAGATAGTGCAGCGTTAGCGTGCGATGCCCGTCATGCAGGTGCCCGATTGGGGCGTGTTCCCACAGAGGAAATTCTACGAAATGGTGATAGCTCTCGGCGTCGATATTGGCCCAGACCAATGCGATCAACGCGCCAAAGATTAGCAGCAGCGAATAGTTGGTAACAAAATTCCAAACGCGATACATGCGGGGCCCCGTCGTGTTCTGTTTTCGGATCGACGCGAGGACTAGGCCATTTCCGCGCAATCGGCAACCGCAAGCCTTGTACCGTGATAGGAAATTACCGAAATCTACGCAATTTTGACGCCCCTCATGTGTCGACAGAGCGCCCAGATGGGTTTGAAGCATCGCGCAAGGGCTCTATACCGAATGTCATGACCGACCTGACCGAGGAAATCCGTGCCTGCCGATTGTGCGCCGAACGCTTTGCGGTGACAGCAACACAGCACCAGCCAAACCCCGTCGCATGGTTCCAGCCTGGCGCTCGTGTGTTGATCGCGGGGCAGGCGCCGGGGATGCGTGTGCATGAGACTGGGCTACCTTTCAACGATGCCTCGGGGGATCGGCTGCGAGATTGGCTCGGGCTTGACCGAGAGGCTTTTTATGATCGCAATCGGGTGGCGATGGTGCCCATGGCGTTTTGCTTTCCGGGCTACAATGCCAAGGGTTCGGATCTGCCGCCACCTAAACTATGCGCGGCGACGTGGCACGACAGAATTATGAAAACACTGGCAGATGTCCAGGTGACAGTTCTGGTCGGCGCCTACTCTCAGGCTTATCATCTGGGGGGAAGAATATCGGTGACGGATCGCGTCAAAACCTGGCGCGACCATGCGCCCCGCGTTTTTCCCTTGCCACACCCGTCATGGCGCAATACCGCTTGGCTGCGCCGAAATCCATGGTTCGAGGCGGATTTGATCCCTCAGCTTCGCACGCAAATTCAAAGGGTTATGAATGACTGAGCAAACGCCTCTGGACGTCGCACACGCGGCGATGACAGCCGACGAAAGCGATGATGCCGCCCGCCTGCGGTTTTATGAACGCCTGGCAGATAACGAACTGTTCTTGTTGTTGACCGAGGAACCCACGGGTGAGAACATCTCGCCCGAGGTCTTTGAGGTGCAGGACCAAGCCTTTGTATTGGTGTTCGACCGAGAAGAGCGCCTGGCGGAATTCGTCGGCAAACCTGCGCCCTATGCGGCCCTGTCCGGGCGGATCGTGGCCAATCTACTGGCAGAGCAGGGCATGGGGCTGGGGCTGAACCTCGAGGTCGCGCCCTCGTCCATTCTGATCCCGCCAGAGGCCATTGCATGGCTGACGGAAACTTTGGGCAATGCCCCTGATGAGGCCGAAGCAAACATTCAAGAGGTGACGCCGCCGATGGGAATGCCCGAGGCGTTGCTGAGCGGGCTGGACGCGAAACTGGCCACAGCCGCAGGTTTGGCACATAGCGCCTACCTGGTCGGGGTCCTGTACGAAAGCGGTGTGCGGTCGCATATGCTGGCCATTGTTGATGCGGTGCCGGGCGCCGAGGGCGCGTTGGCCAAGGCGGTGTCCGAGGCGCTGACGTTCTCAGGGATCGAGGCTGGGGCGTTGGATGTGAGCTTTGTGCGCTCGTCGGACGAAATGGCAGGGACGTTTGCCAAATGGGGTTTGCATTTCGAGCTTCCACAGCCTGAAGAGGTCCAAGAAGTGGGGCGTGCGGCGCCGGGATCGGATCCAAGCAAGCCGCCAATCCTGCGCTAGGGCTCGGCGTCGGAATTTGAGTATTTTAAGCAAGATGAAGGCAGGCGTTGCGCGTCAATATCCCCGCGTGCGATCTGCGAGGTAGAGCAGGGGCGCGCCGGTTTCGCTCCGGTGAATGTTGTCGGCGATGACTTGGGCCGCGGTTTGGGGCCGTGTTTCGGACGCGATGTGTGGCGTGACAGTCACGCGCGGGTGCGCCCAATAGGGATGGTCCCTCGGGAGAGGCTCGGTCCGGAAGACGTCCAGAGTGGCGTGGCCGATTTGTCCGCTGCCCAAGGCGTCCAGCAGGGCGTTGTCGTCGATCAACGGGCCCCGGCCGGGGTTGAGGAGTGCAGCCCCAGGGGCCATCAAGGCCAGGGTATCTGCATTGAGGATGTTTTCCGTCGCGGGTGTTTTGGGCAAGAGTAGCGTGACGATTTCTGCGCCGGTTAGGGCTGCCCGCAGGCCGGCTGGGCCGTGCAGACATCGGATGTTTGGGATCTGTTTGGCGGAGCGGCTCCAGCCGGTGACTTTGAATCCAAGAGCGGCCAATGCTTGGGCGGCGGCAGCCCCTAGTTCGCCCAGCCCCAGGACGATAACGTTGCGGTCGCAGGCCAGTGGTGGGATCTTGGGCCGCCAGTCACCGTTCTGGTGTGTCAAAAAATAGTCGATATCCAAGTGATAGCGCAGCGTGTGCCCGGTGACCCATTCGGTCATGCCTTGGCGCAGGCCGAAATCAACCATGCGAGTCAGGGGCTGGGTTAGGGTTGTGTTGCCGATAATGGCTTCGACCCCGGCCCAGAGGTTCAGTACGGCCTTGCAGCGCACGTAGGGGGTGAAATCCTGTAGGGGGGAATTGGGGGCGTAGACTATGTAGTCGACCTGATCGGGCGGGAAAGCCGTGCGAAGATCAACCGCTAGGCCGGAATTGGTGAATGCGTCGCGCAGGGCGGGCTCGTATGTCGGCCAGCGGCTGGAATGTGCAGCAAAGAGAACGTTGATCATGAGTGTCTGGGCCTGTGGACATGGGCGCTTTGGACAAGGCCGAAGGCGGCAAGCAGTACTAGCATGGCAGAACCGCCATAACTGACCAAGGGCAAGGGCACGCCCACCACGGGGGCGAGCCCCATCACCATCGACATGTTTACGGCAAAGAATAAGAAGAAGGTGGTCGCAACACCCAGCGTCAGCAAAGAAGAGAAGCGGTCTTTGTTCGCCATTGCGGCCGCGACGCAGAAGATGATGATCAGCGCATAGAGCGTCAGCAGAGAGAACCCGCCCAGAAATCCGAATTCCTCGGCCAGGGTGGTAAATATGAAGTCGGTGTGCTTTTCCGGTAGGAAGTTCAGACGTGATTGGGTGCCTTGCATGAAGCCACGCCCGGCCCAGCCACCGGATCCCAGCGCGATCTTTGATTGGGTGATGTGATAGCCCGCACCCAGCGGGTCGCTGGACGGATCCAGAAACGTGTCGATCCGTCGATACTGATAGTCCTTTAGCAACTGCCAGCCGGTGCCGCGTGATTGAAAAACCGCCGTAATCAGGCCGATGCCTGCGGTAATCACTGCTGCAAAATACCCCCAATGGACTCCGGCGAAAAACATCATCGCGCCACCCGTGGCCAACAGCAGGATCGAGGTGCCAAGATCGGGCTGTTTTAATACCAAGGCGGTGGGAAGCAGAATCAGAAATACGGGCAGCGCCACCCACAACGGATGCGAAACCTTTTTCAACGGGAGCCAGTCGTAATACCCTGCGAGCAGCATCACCAAGGTGATTTTTGCCAGTTCAGATGGTTGCAACCGCATGAACCCCAAGTCGATCCAACGTTGCGCGCCCATCCCCACTGTGCCGAAAAATTCCACGAACAACAGCAGTGCCAGCGCGCCCAGATAGGCAACGCCAGCCATGTTGCGCCAGAACCAGATCGGGACCATGCCGACGATCACCATCAACACCATCCCCATTGCAAACCGTTTCATTTGGGGCTCGGCCCAGGGGGTGAATGACCCGCCCGCCACCGAATACAGCATCAGAAACCCAAAACAGGATACGCTGGTCAACAGCAGCGCCAGGGGCCAGTTCAGGAATAACAGTTTGCGCAGCCCCGAAGGGACAGTTTTCACAGAGTATTCAAGATAGCTCATGTGCGCACCTTCCCGGTGGGGCCAAAGTCGGGGCGTTCCCGTTTCAGCCGATCCTGAAGGGCCTTGATCCGGTCGCGGTCCTTGGTGGGGTAGGCGGACAGTGGTGGGTCCTCTCCATAGAGCGCCTGGAGCGTGATGTCGCGCGCAAGCGGGGCCGCAGCGGTCGACCCGCCTCCGCCGTGTTCCACCACAACGGCGACGGCGTAGCGCGGATTGTCATAGGGGGCAAAATTCACGAATAGTGCGTGATCCCGACGTTCCCATGGCAGGTCCTTGTTGCGGGTCACGCCACGCGCACGTTCCGCGGCCGAGATGTTGCGCACCTGGCTGGTGCCGGTCTTGCCCGCCATGCGGTAGTCGTCCTCGACAATGCGGCTGCGATAGGCGGTGCCGCGTCGGTTGTTCGAAACCTCAAACATCGCGCGGCGGATTTGGCGTAGGATGTTTTCGTTCAGTCCCAGGCTTTCGCCCCGTCCCGAAGGCTGTTCGACCCCGTCCACAGATTTCAACAGACGCGGGGTGACGGCACGACCTGTGGCGATCCGCGCGCTCATTACGGCCAGTTGCAGCGGCGAGGCCAGCACATAGCCTTGCCCAATCGAGGCGTTCACCGTGTCCCCAATCACCCAGTCCTGTCCGTAGCTGGTCAATTTCCAGTCTTTCGTCGGAGCGCGCCCGCGCGCAACGGCGGACATTGGGATGTCGTAGCGCTGTCCCAGCCCCAATTTCTGCGCCATGGCCGAGATTTTTTCGATGCCGACCTTCAGGGCGACGTCGTAAAAATAGACATCACAGCTCTCACGCAGAGAGCTTTTGAGGTCGACATGCCCGTGGCCTGCGCGTTTCCAACAGTGGAAGCGGCGGTTTGCCACTTCCAGATGACCGGGGCACCAGACGGTTTCCTCGGCTGAAATCACGCCTTCTTCCATTGCAGCAAGAGCCGTGACCATTTTGAAGGTCGATCCTGGCGGATACAGCCCTTGCACGGTTTTGGCAGCCAGCGGCCGATAGGTGTTTTCTGTCAGCGCCTTGTAATCGCTGACCGAGATCCCGCGCACAAACAGGTTTGGATCGAAGCTGGGCGCCGAGGCAATGGCAACCAGATCACCGGTTTCACAGTCTATCACCACTGCGGCGGCGCTTTCGTTCCCCAGTCGGGCCTGCACATAGTTCTGCAACTTGTGGTCTAGGGTCAGTTGGATACTGGCGCCGGGCTGGCCCTCTTTGCGGTCTAGTTCGCGCATCACGCGGCCCACGGCGTTGACCTCGACCCGCTTGGTGCCCGCCTTGCCGCGCAAGGCCTCCTCCATCTTGGATTCCAGGCCGACTTTGCCGATCTGGAACCGGGGGATGCGTAGCAATTGGTCCGGGTCCTCTATTTTGGACAGGTCATAGTCCGACACCGGGCCGACGTAGCCGATGACATTGGCATAGTCCGGCCCCAAAGGATACGAGCGCGATAGCCCGACCTCGGGGGTGACGCCGGGCAGGGCCGGGGCGTTGACGGCCACACGGCTAAGCGCCTCCCAACTGATACGATCAGCGATGGTGACGGGCAGGAAGGGCGCGCTGCGCTTCATCTCGGACAGGGCGCGGTTTAGATCTTCGTCATCCAGCTCGACCAAGGCAGACAGGCGCGCGATGACGGCATCCACGTCGCCCGCGTCTTCGCGTACCATGGTCAGGCGATAGCTGGGTTCGTTCTTGGCAATGACCAGCCCGTGACGGTCGAAAATCTCGCCTCGGGCGGGGGGGATCAGCCGGACGTTGATGCGGTTTTCTTCGGCCAACAGGCGGAACTGATCCGCTTGCTCTACCTGCATATACCGCATCCGCGCGGCCAGCAGCCCGGCAAAACCCAACTGTAGCCCGCCCACGATCAGCCCGCGCCGCGAGATAACACGAGTGCTTTCTGCGCTATCCTTGGTTGGGCGCCTCATGCGCGGCCTCCCATCGTATCAGCATCACCAGGCTGGACCTTGCGCACGCCAAAGGCAAACGTCGTGACCAAGGCCACTAACGGATAGGTGATCAGCGTCATCGCCGTCTGGATCAGTGTCAAACCCAGCGGAGCTTGAGGGATCAGCAGCACAGACAGAACAAGACGGTTGCTCAGCATTACAGCCGTGACAGCAATGCCCACGATGATCCATTCAACTGCGAACGTCTGGTCGCGCAAACCGGGCGCGCGTCGTTTCAGGGCCTCGGTCATCAATACGATCAAGGCAGACAGCAATCCGGGCGGGCGTTGAAACAGCATGTCAGCCATCAGCATCAGCCCGGCCACGACCAGCACGGGCACATAGTCGGGGCGCCGCACGGCCCAGGCAAAGGTAAATGCCATCAGCAAATCTGGCCCGGTAAAGCGGCGGGGCAGCGTTTCCAGAGGCAGCAGTTGAAAGAACAGGATCATCAGCCCCAGCGCAACATAGCCGGCGCGCATGGTCCACAGCCGGGCCGGGGAGTTCTCGATCATTGGTCGATCTCCTGCTCGTCGCTGCTGGGAATGCTCCCTGCCTGCGAGACCAGGGCGCCATGATCGGTGATGGCCTCGGTGCCGGGGTTGCGCAGCACGCGCAGGAATTCCAAACGCTCGTAGTCGGCGGCCAGTCGGACACGCAGACGCCCGCCGGGGTCTTCGGCGACCTGGCCGATCAGCAGCCCCGCGGGAAACACCCCCCCATCCCCTGAGGAAACGACGCGATCACCGGGGCGGACTTTCTCGGGGTTCTCGACAAACGAGACAAGCGGCGCGGCGGTGTTGTCTCCCATCACGATTGCTGCTTGGCCGGACCGGGGAATGACCGCCGGAATCCGCGAGGACGTATCCGTCAGCAGGATCACGCGCGCAGTGCTTTGGCCGACGCCGGAAATGCGTCCGACCAAGCCGATTCCGTCCATCGTGGCCCAGCCATCAACGATGCCGTCGCGGTGTCCGACGTTCAGCAGAACCGACTGCCGGAACGGAGAGCCGCTGTCCGCCATCACCACCCCTGTCACATAGGTCAGGCGCGGGTCCAGCCGAACGTTATTCAGGTCCAGCAGCCGGGCGTTTTCCTGCTCCAGCTGTAGAGCGGCCTCTTTCCACATTTTCATCTGCTGAAGCTCGCGGCGCAGCTCGCGGTTCTGTTCGATGATGCGTTGATAGGACTGGACATCGCGCACCAGGTTTACCGCGCCGGTCACAGGCGCCATGGCCCAGTCAAAACTGGGCACTATTGCATCCACGACCTGCGCCCTGAACCGCTCGACACGGGGGCTGTCGATCCGCCAGACCAAGAAAATCCCGATAAGACACAGAACCACAACCCCCGTCAGCATCCGCTTCAGAGGTGTGACGAAATCCTCACCTTGTGTCTTATCCTTGGCCAATCGTCCCCCTTTCAGGGAAAGTTGGGGGGCTTAGCTGTCGTAGTCAATCGCATGGCGCAGTTGTTTTTCGAACTCCAGCGCCTTGCCGGTGCCCAGAGCCACGCAGTTCAGGCTTTCGTCCGCGATGGAAACGGCCAGGCCGGTTTGCTCGCGCAGGGCCAGGTCCAGTTCACCCAGCAGCGCGCCGCCGCCGGTCAGCATGACGCCGCGATCCACGATGTCTGCGGCCAGATCGGGCGGGGTGGCCTCGAGCGCGGTCATGACAGCCTCGCAAATCTGTTGGACGGGTTCGGCCAACGCCTCGGCCACCTGAGCCTGGCTGATCTCGGTTTCCTTGGGGACACCGTTCAACAGGTCGCGCCCGCGGATCTGCATCGAGGCCCCGCGGCCGTCATCCGGCATCCTTGCGGTGCCGATGCTGGTCTTGATCCGTTCAGCCGTGGATTCGCCCACCAGCAGGTTTTGCTGACGACGCAGATAGTTGATGATGGCTTCGTCCATCCGGTCGCCACCCACACGAACCGAGCGCGCATAGACGATATCGCCCAGCGACAGAACGGCCACCTCGGTGGTACCGCCGCCGATATCCACGACCATGTTGCCGGTGGGATCGGTGATCGGCATCCCGGCACCAATGGCGGCTGCAATGGGTTCGGCGATCAGGCCGGCACGACGGGCACCTGCTGACAGAACCGACTGACGGATCGCACGTTTTTCAACGGGGGTCGCGCCATGGGGCACACAGACGATGATTTTAGGCTTCGAAAAGGTCGAGCGTTTGTGGACCTTGCGGATGAAATGCTTGATCATTTCCTCGGCAGTGTCGAAATCCGCAATGACACCGTCACGCATCGGGCGGATCGCCTCGATGCTGCCGGGGGTGCGGCCGAGCATCAGCTTCGCGTCTTCGCCCACGGCCAGAACCTTTTTCACACCATCCTTGACGTGATAGGCGACCACAGAGGGTTCGCTTAGAACGATACCTTTGCCTTTGACATAGACCAGCGTATTCGCAGTCCCCAGATCAATTGCCATGTCAGCCGAGAACAAACCCGGCATTTTATCGAACAAACCCATAATGCGTGATGTCCCGCGCTCGAATCCCCGAAACGGCCCCGACTCTAGTGGTCGCGACCAGTTGCCCTTATAGGGCCGGGTGGGGGATTGGAAAAGAGCCGATCCCTGTCAAATCAGCGCGATTTTGCCACCCTTCGCCGCAGCGCGTGATATGAGGGCAATTGCATCAAGTCCCAGGCGTGCGTATCAGCGGGCCAAAGTAGAGAGGCGAGCCGTGTTATCCTATCAGCATATCTATCACGCAGGGAATCTGGCGGACGTGCAGAAACATGCGCTGCTCTGCGCGATGCTGGGCTACATGACGCAAAAAGAAAAGCCCCTGACCTATCTGGAGACCCATGCCGGGCGGGGGCTGTATCAGCTGGACGCGCCCGAGGCCGTAAAGACCGGAGAGGCCGCAGCCGGGATCGACCTGATCGAGGCACAGGGGCTGTTGCCAGCGGATCATCCCTATGTCCAGGCACTTGCACGGGTGCGTTCCGTGCATGGCGCGCGGGCTTATCCCGGATCGCCATTGTTGGCGGCGGAATGTTTGCGCCCGCAAGACAAGATGTACCTGGCCGAGCTGCATCCTCAGGAATATGCCGGGCTGGACTATGTGATGTCTGCGTTCGGGGCGCATGTGGTGCGTCAGGACGGGTTTGCTATGGCCCAGGCAGTGACACCGCCTGAACCGCGCCGGGGCATGGTGTTGATTGACCCTTCCTATGAGGTGAAGGCCGATTACGACACTATTCCGAGAGTGATTGCCCAGTTGCACCGCAAGTGGAACGTCGGTGTGATTGCGCTGTGGTATCCTATCCTGACTTCGGGTGCGCATCTGCCGATGCTGGCGGCGCTGGAGGCACAAGAGCAGCCCAAAGTGCTGCGCCACGAAGTCCGGTTCCCGCCTGCGCGCGACGGGCACCGGATGGTTGGGTCGGGACTGTTTGTCGTAAACACGCCATACGGAACCCAGGAGGAAGCCGCGCGTCTGAGCACCGTGTTTTCTGCGTTGTAGCGCACTAGTCGCCACGAGGCCGTCCTGAAGGACTGCCTCGTTTTGGTGGCGCAGTGAGTATTTTCAGCAAGATGAAAGGCGGGCCGTTATTCTTCGCTGGCCGCAGCCATTGCATCGAGCTTGACAAGCAGGGACTTCATTTGCCCGTCCAGCCAGAAACGGCCTTTGTCGATGGCTTGCGTGTATTGAGCCAGCGGATCTGAAAGCTGAGGGACCTTGGCGGCTATGTTCGGAGAGAACACGTAGAGCGCCCAAAACAGGACAATGATCAAAAGCCCGAGCGCGAAACCTCGGCGAAACCCGCTGGAGCGCGGAGCCGGTGCGCCCCCATCGGTGCCAGGAACATGATCGTCCGCACGGGCGGGGCGGCGGCTGTCGGCGTTGAGAGACGAGTTGATTTCCTCGATGTCGGGCAGCAGTTCCCTGCGCGATCCAACTTGTTCATCAAGCGAGGTCTCTGCCTCTGCGGGGGTGTCATCCCGGAGGTCTTCTTCGTCCATGCCCTGACGGCTGGCCATCCTGCGGCGCGCCTCGAGCGCGCGGCGTGCGGCTTCATCCGAGGTGGGTTCTTCGAGGCCCAGATCCGGTTGGGTTTCAAGCCCGGCGCTGCCTTCGGCGGCGCGTTGGCGTGCTTCGAGCTCGGCCTCTTCTCGCAGGAGTTCGGCGATCGACGGGTCAAGCTCGCGGCGTGCGGGCTCTGGGGGCTCTTGAACGTCAGGTTCTTCTTGGGGTTCGGGCGCGGATTCCTCGGGGGTGTCGTCCCATGCCTGCTCCGGTTCCGGTGGCAAGTCTTGCCCCAGTTCCTCGGCCAGTTCGGTGTCTTGGTCGGGATGTGGTTGGAACCACGTATCACCGCAGTTGGAACATTGCACATCACGCCCCTGTTCGGGGATTACCCCATCAGGGACTTCGTATTGTGCGCCGCAATTCGGGCAAATCAGCCGCATTGTGCCCCCTCAGAGCCGTTTCGAGCTGCACCATCGGGTGCTGTGTCACTATAGGGTGTACGCTTTCGGCGGAAAAGTGCAAAGCAATCATATGCCTGCCGGATTGCAACTGTGGCCTTCCTGATGCAGAACAGGGCAGCAACAGGGGAACCAATCCGTGATCGAGCTGGATAATGTGGCCTATAGCTATGGCGGCGGGGAATTGCTGAGTGACATTTCGCTCAAGCTGTCGCCGGGGTCGTTCCACTTTCTGACCGGCCCTTCTGGGGCGGGCAAAACTACTTTCTTGAAATTATGCTATGGAGCCTTGAAGCCGACAGCAGGCCAGGTGCGCCTGTTTGACACTGATGTGCGCACGATGAGTCGCGATGATGTCGCGCTGAGCCGCCGCCGCGTTGGGGTGGTGCATCAGGATTGTCAGTTCCTGGATCATCTGAGTGTCGCGGAAAACGTTGCCTTGCCATTGACCGTAGCGGGGCAGGGAACGCTGAGCGAGCAAAGCAACCTTAAGGAACTGATGAATTGGGTGGGGCTTCAGCATCGGGCCGATGCGCTGCCGCCGGAATTGTCAGGGGGCGAACGCCAAAGGGCGGCGTTGGCGCGGGCTGTCATCATGTCACCAGATGTGATTCTGGCGGACGAACCCACGGGCAACATAGACTGGGAAATGTCACAACGGTTGTTGCAGCTCCTGCTGGAGCTGAACAGGATGGGAAAGACCATTATGGTCGCCACGCATGATCTGAATTTGATCCGTACTGCTAAGAATCAGGTTCAAGCGCGAGTCCTACGTATTTCTAATCGGCGTCTGCAACTGGCGGGGGCGGTTCTATGAGCATTATCAGCCGCTTCGCTGGATTTTTTGTGGGGGACGCCCAAGCGGACCGGACTGTGCCGCCCTCGGGGTTTACAGCCAATTTGACGTTGTTCAGTGCTGCGGCGATGGCGTTCTTGTGCGTCTTCGCGCTGGCATTGTCACTGGCAACGGGACGTCTGGCAGCCCGCTGGGGGGACGAATTGGCGCGGTCCTCGACTGTGCGGATTTCTGCTCCGGCGGATCAGGTTGATATTCAGGCGCAGGCCGCGCTGCGCGTGCTGGAGACGACCCCGGGCGTGGCGACGGCGCGTTTGTTGGGGGCGGCAGAACAGCGCGCACTTCTTGAGCCTTGGTTCGGGCCGGATCTGCCGTTGGAAGGTTTGCCAATCCCTCAGCTGATAGAAGTCACCGAGGATAGCAGCGGCTATGACGCGGCGGGGTTGCGTTTGCGCCTGTCCGCCGAAGTGCCCGGCGCAGTGCTGGATGACCACACCCGCTGGCGCAAACCGCTGATCCGGGCGGCATCGCGGTTGCGGATGCTGGGGTGGTTGTCGATTGGGCTGATTGGTGGGGCTTTGGCGGCTATGATCACACTGGCGGCCAACGCGGCGCTGGCTGCGAATGCGGGTGTCATCGCGGTGTTGCGGTTGGTTGGCGCTACGGATGGGTATATCGCGCAGGCCTTTGTGCGGCGCTTTACCCTGCGCGGGCTAAGTGGTGCGGCGGTGGGGACGGCGCTGGGTATGATGGCCGTGTTCTTGCTGCCCTCGGCGCAGAATACGGGTGGGTTTCTGACGGGGCTTGGGTTTCGGGGGATGCACTGGCTGTATCCGCTGCTGATTCCGGCGCTGGCGGGGGGTGTTGCATTCGCGGCAACGCGGGCCGCGGCACGGAAGACATTGAAGGAGTTGCCTTGATGGCACATGCTTGGCGCCTGGTGCGTTCGTATTTTTTCATGTTCCAAGTCTACGCCTCGATGGCGGTGATCGGGATCGGGCTTTTTCCGGTGGCGTTGTATAGCCAGACCGGAGCGCGCTGGGTCTGCAAACTGTATTGCCGCTGGGTGATTTGGTCGGCGCGCTGGATTGTCGGAATCCGCAGTGAAGTCCGCGGCACTCCTCCGCAAGACGAGGTGATGATCGCGGCCAAGCACCAGTCGTTTTTCGATATTCTGCTGATCTTTAACGCCGTTCCGTCGGGCAAATTCATCATGAAGCGCGAGTTGCTCTTTACGCCCATTATCGGCCAGTACGGTATGCGTATCGGATGTGTGCCGGTGAATCGGGGTAAGCGCGGCGCCGCCATCCGTAAAATGGCCGATGATGTGGCCAAGGGGCGGGGGCATCCGGGGCAGTTGGTGATCTACCCGCAGGGCACGCGGGTTGCGCCAGGCGTGAAGGTTCCCTTCAAAAGCGGAACGGCCGTTCTGTATAAGCAGCTGCAACAAGATTGCGTGCCTGTCGCCACAAATGTTGGGGTTTTCTGGCCGCGGAATGACACGTTCAAAAAGCCAGGTCTGGCGGTGGTCGAGTTCCTGCCACGGATCGACAAAGGTATCGAACGCGATGCTTTCATGGAGCAGTTGGAAGAGCAGGTCGAAACGGCCTCTGATGCATTGATGCTGGAAGCAGGGTTTGATTTGGATGCAGTACGTTGAATCTGTTGAGGCGCTGGAGGCGCTATACGGCCAGCCAGGGGCGGCATCGCTGCGCAAGGTGGTGCATCGTTTGACGCCGCTGTATCGGGACTGGATCATGGCATCGCGCTATTGCGTTGTTTCAACGGTCGGACCCGAGGGAACAGATGGCAGCCCGCGTGGGGATGATGGCGCTGTCGTGACCGAGCTGGACGAGCAGACGCTGGCCTTGCCGGATTGGCGGGGCAACAACCGTTTGGACACTCTTCGAAATATTGTCCGTGACGGGAGGATCGCGTTGATGTTCATGGTTCCGGGATCAAACACAGTGGTACGCGTGAATGGTGTTGCAAAGCTTTCGGTTGATGCGACGCTGCGGGCACGGTTTGAAAAGAACGGGACGCAGCCGACAACGGTGATCGTAATTCGGATTGGTGAGATTTATACCCAATGCGCGCGCGCGACGATGCGGGCCGGGCTGTGGCAGCGCGATGATCATGCGGGTCTGCCCTCTGTCGGGCAATTGCTGTCCGAGGCCTCGGATGGGGCTGAAGGGGGAGAGGTGTATGACGCTGAATGGGCCGCACGGGCAGCGAAAACGCTGTGGTAGGGGCGTGCTCGGGCGTCCCACCCAGCCCACCCGAGCCCTCGCACGCCCCTGTCGCCCTTTCGGGCTCCGGTCTGGGGAATGAAATGAAGTTAGGCAAAAGAGCCGGGGTGAAGGACGTATGAGCACAACAACCATTCGAGAAATTCTGGGTGACCGCGAACTGTACGCGGTCAAGATCGAAACGAACCTGCGTGACGCTGCGCAGGTCATGGCAGAGCACAAAGCCGGGGCTGTTGTCGTTCTGGCGGAGGGCGCGCTGGTCGGGATCTTGTCTGAACGAGACATCGTGTTCCGCGCTGTCGCGCAGGGGTTACCATCAGATACGACTGTTGTTGAGCAGATCATGACGCGCGACCCGGTGACGGTGAATATTGACGACGGGATTTCGGATACGTTGGCCGCGCGACTGGGGGATGTCTTTCGGCATTTGCCTGTTATGGATGGCGACCGCGTGGCTGGTGTTCTGTCATTCCGGGACATCCCGCCAGAGTATGTGATGATGTACGAACGGTTCCGAGAGATGTCAGGCTCGCGCGCAAACGAGGTGTAGCGGGCGTTCGGGTGTGACGTGGCGTTGCCTTTGCCCTGACTTGACGCGTTGGCTGGATTGTCCAACCCTCTCTTCAAGAGAGGGAGGGCGCTATGGAATTGGTACAAGCCATGCGGGAGAGGCGTAGCATCAGGGGGTACAAACCTGACCCGGTGCCGCGCGAGTTGCTGGAAGAGATCATTGAGTTGGCCAACCGCGCGCCATCATCGATGAACACTCAGCCTTGGCATTTTCACGTTCTGACCGGGGAGCCGCTGGAAAGGGTTCGGCGGGGCAATTCCGAGCGGATGCTGGCCGGAGTGCCGGTTCAGCGGGAAATTCCTGATCACGGGGCCTATGAAGGCGTTCATCGCGAACGCCAGGTTGAGATTGCCAAACAGCTTTTTGCGGCGATGGGAATTGAGCGTGACGACAAAGAGCGGCGACAAGATTGGGTCATGCGCGGGTTTCGGCAGTTCGATGCGCCAGCGTCGGTTGTTGTGACCTACGATAAGATGATTGAGGATCAGGGCACCATTGCGCATTTCGATTTGGGGGCCGTGACCTATGGGTTGGTTCTGGCCGCCTGGTCCCAGGGAGTGGGGGCTGTGATCAATGGGCAGGGCATCATGCAGTCCCCCGTGGTGCGCGAGGTAGCGGGGATACCCGAAGACGAGGTGATCCTGACCTGTGTGGCATTGGGATGGCCGAATGATGCGTTTGCTGCCAATAGTGTGCGGTCGCGGCGACGCTCGGTCGAGGAAACGGCGCGGTTTATCGGGTTCTAGGCAGGGAAGGCGCGCGCTCGGGCGTCCCACCCAGACCCACCCGAGCCCTCGCGCGCGCCTGTCGCCCTTGCGGGCTTCGCGGGAGTAAGTTCACTGTGCGTTAGTTTGAAAGATGTGTACTGCGGTCTTTTGGGTGAGATAGCGAGAGTAGAGTCTTATTTTCCCCGTGGTTGTAAATGTACAGGGTAATCGCACCTCGTCGAGGGGAGGCTGAGGCTGCCCATGCTGCGAAGACATCATCGAGATCCATGACCCTCTTGGGGGCTATGCGAAGGTTCGGCAGGTGGTGCTGCACCAAGTTTCTGGATCAGCACATGGAGTGCTTTGCCAATTTGGTCGTTTAAAAACGACACATTGGCGGCAAGGTTTAGAATACAGCGATCCGTATCCAGTTCCAGAAAGACCTGCGACGTGTTGAGTTTCGCTTTTTGAGAGCGCCTTGTCGTGCAGCGCGTGGCCGCCGATGCCCACAAACACTCCGGTCAAAACAACAAGCAAAAGGGAAAACAGGCGGGGTATGCGCAACCAAAAATAGGGCCACCCGGAGATCGGATGGCCCTGTAGGTTTATTAGGCGTGGATAGCGCCGTCGCCGCAGGCCAAGGCGGCTTCGCGCACGGCTTCGCTGAACGTCGGGTGCGCGTGGCAGGTCAGGGCGATGTCCTCGGCCGAAGCACCGAATTCCATGCCGACGCAGATCTCGTGGATCAGGTCACCAGCGCCCGGGCCGATGATGTGGCAGCCCAGGATGCGGTCAGTGGCCTTGTCGACAAGCATTTTCACGAAACCTTCGCCCTGGAACACGGCCTTGGCGCGGGCGTTGCCCATGAAGGGGAATTTGCCGACCTTATAGGCGACGCCTTCTTCTTTCAGCTGCTCCTCGGTTTTGCCGACGGTGGCGACCTCGGGGGCGGTGTAGATCACGCCGGGGATCACGTCATAGTTCACGTGCCCATGTTTGCCGGCGATGCATTCAGCGGCGGCCATGCCTTCGTCTTCGGCTTTGTGGGCCAGCATCGGGCCGTCGATCGCGTCACCGATGGCATAGATGCCGGGGACGTTAGTCTGCCACTGGGCGTTGGTCTGGATTTGACCGCGGGGCGACATTTCCACGCCCAGAGCCTCGAGCCCCAGACCGTCGGTGAAGGGACGGCGGCCGGTGGCACACAGCACCACATCGGCGTCCAGTACGTGTTCGCTGTCATCCTTACGTAGTTTGTAGGTGACCTTGGCTTTGGTCTTGGTGGCGTCGACCTTTTGCACGGCCGCACCCAGTACGAATTCCAGCCCCTGCTTTTTCAGCATTTTGAGGAAGTTCTTCTGAATTTCGCCGTCCATGCCGGGGGTGATGTTGTCCAGGAATTCGACCACGGTCACTTCGGAACCCAGACGTTTGTAGACCGAGCCCAGTTCCAGCCCGATGACGCCCGCGCCGATTACGACCATTTTCTTGGGGATCTTGTTCAGCTCCAGCGCGCCGGTCGAGGTCACGACGACTTTTTCATCCACGGTCACGTCCGCGCCGGGAACGGGCGAGGCTTCGGAGCCGGTGGCGACGATGATGTTCTTGGCCTCGTGGACCTCGTCACCGACTTTGACCTTACCTGCCTCGGGGATCGAGCCCCAGCCCTTGAGCCAGTCGACCTTGTTCTTCTTGAACAGGAATTCGATGCCCTGGGTGTTGCCCTTGATGACGTCGTCTTTGTAGGACAGCATCTGTTTCCAATCGACGCTGGGGGATTTGCCCTTCAGGCCCATGGTGGCAAAGTTATGCTCGGCCTCGTGCAGCTGGTGGGACGCGTGCAGCAGTGCCTTAGAGGGGATGCAGCCCACGTTCAGGCAGGTGCCTCCCAGGGTTTCGCGGCCTTCGACGCAGGCGGTTTTCAGGCCCAGTTGCGCGCAGCGAATTGCTGCGACATAGCCGCCGGGGCCGGCGCCGATGATGATGACGTCATATTGTGCCATTGGGTGTCTCCGTCTGGTCAGTGGTTCTGTGTGAGGGGGGAATAGCAACGGGAAATTGAGAGGCTATCTGCCCGTAGCCGCGCAAAGCGCAGCCCTTCCCGAGGATATTCAGAGAAAGTAGAATGCTCATGCGCGGGCCTTTCCTCGGGTCCAGTCCGCACGGCGGTCCGGGGTCAGGATTTCGGCGCGGTGCTGGACGAACCATTCTTGGCAGTGCTGCTCGGCTGAGGCGATGGTCGGCGTGGCGCGCAGATGGGCCAGTCGTCGCTCGGTTTCGGGCCAGTGGCGCAGGATGGTTCGGTCCTCGATATCATTGCGGTTGGCGGCGCGGTGCCAACGCGAGCCGATGTGATATTTGCTGTCGCTTGTTTTGCCCTGCCCGTCGCCGCGATCATTTTTCATCAGGAACAGGTCCTGAGATTTGACCGCATAGTGGTTCAGCCGCGCACGTTTGGCACGGCAGGCAATGTCATGCGGGCGGAAACGCGAGGATTTGTCCTGATACAGGCTCCGGTTCGAGAGCGGTTCCGCGTCGGGGCTAAGAACACATGGATTTTCGATCGTGGGGCATAGCGGATTATGATCCGTGGCGCGTTCGAAATGGGCGACGCGGAACAGGCACTTGAACTTGGTGATGCCTTTTTGGGCCTCAGGTTCGGCGCTGGTAAAGGTATTCAGAACGCTGGCGCCCGGCGTCCAGTTGGTGACGCCGCTGTCGCCGAAATTGCGCCAGGGGATTGGGACAACATCGGCCTGTTGAAGATCGTACAGCAGGTCAGCAATCTGTCCATTGCCGTGATCTATCAGCAGGAATTCATCGCTATCGATATGCAGGACCCAGGTGAATTCGTGCGCACGCAGCCATGTCAGAGCCAGGTCCATACCTGTATCCTGAGGCGAAGCACCCGTGGGAACAGTTTGATCGATATGGATGATGTGGCCCTGTTGGGCCAACGCCTGTGCCAGCTCATCCGAGCCATCAGTGCAGTTATTCGTGATGATCAGAATGGTATCAAAGCCAAGCCCCTGATGATACGCCACCCATTCCAACAGAAAGAGACCTTCGTTTCGCATACAGGATACGAGCGCGACCTTCTCAGATTGTTTGACGGGGTTGGGCATGTGGCCCTCGGGGGCAAAGGGGATGCGTCGGGCGGCCCGACGCATCCGATAAGGTTATTACAGGTCCATCAGCAGGCGACGGGGATCTTCCAGCGCTTCTTTGACGCGCACGAGGAAGGTCACGGCGCCCTTGCCGTCGACGATGCGGTGATCGTAGGACAGGGCCAGGTACATCATCGGGCGGATCTTGATTTCGCCGTTGATGACCATGGGACGGTCCTGGATCTTGTGCATGCCCAGAATACCCGACTGCGGGGGGTTCAGGATGGGCGAGGACATCAGCGAGCCATACACACCACCGTTCGAGATGGTGAAGGTGCCGCCCTGCATTTCCGCCATGGACAGTTTGCCGTCACGGGCGCGGCGGCCTTTTTCGGCAATCGCCCCTTCGATTTCGGCAAAGGACATCTTGTCAGCGTCGCGGATGACCGGAACCACCAGACCCTGCGGGGTGCCCGCAGCAATGCCCATGTGCACAAAGTTTTTGTACACGATGTCGGTGCCGTCAATCTCGGCGTTGACCTCGGGGACCTCTTTCAGCGCGTGGCAGCAGGCCTTGGTGAAGAAGGACATGAAGCCCAGACGGACGCCGTGTTTCTTCTCGAACAGGTCCTTGTACTCTTTGCGCAGGGCCATGGTCTCGGTCATGTCCACCTCGTTATAGGTGGTCAGGATCGCGGCGTTGTTCTGAGCGTCCTTCAGGCGGCGCGCGATGGTTTGGCGCAGGCGGGTCATCTTCACGCGCTCTTCGCGGGCGGCGTCGTCAGCGGATACCGGACCACGCGGAGCGGCTGCGGGGGCAGCAGCAGGTGCAGGGGCCGATGCCGATGCGACGGCGGCGGCAACGTCAGCCTTGGTGGCGCGACCGTCACGGCCCGTGCCTGTCACGGCGTCGCGGCTGATGCCTGCCTCGGCCATGGCTTTCTCGGCGGCGGGGCCGTCCTTGATGCTTTTGGCATCCGAGGCTGCGGGGGCCGCAGCAGGGGCAGCCGCCGGAGCCGCAGCAATAGCAGCACCTGAGGACGAGATCACGGCCAGCTTGGCGGTGGCGTCCACGGTAGAGCCTTCGGGGGCGACGATTTCAGCCAACACACCAGCGGCGGGGGCCGGAACCTCGACGGAAACCTTATCGGTTTCCAGCTCGCACAGCATTTCATCCTGTGCGACGGCATCGCCGACAGCCTTGAACCAGGTCGAGACAGTTGCCTCGGTCACGGATTCACCCAGCGCAGGGACCATGACGTCCACCGAGTCACCACCCGCAGGGGCGGCGGCGGCAGGCGCTTCGGCGGCGGCAGCTGGGGCCGTGGCCGCGCCGCTTGCGCTGATGGTGGCCAGCAGAGCGTCAACGCCAACGGTTTCGCCTTCGGCAGCGACGATTTCCGCCAGAACGCCAGCAGCGGGCGCGGGCACTTCGACGGTGACTTTGTCAGTTTCCAGTTCGCACAGCATTTCATCGGCTGCGACGGTTTCACCGGGTTTCTTGAACCAGGTGGCGACGGTGGCTTCGGTTACGGATTCGCCGAGCGTGGGGACGCGTACTTCAGTCGTCATGGGTTATTTCCCTTCGATGGTCAGCGCTTCGTCCACGAGCGCCTGTTGCTGTGCTTTGTGCATTGAGGCCAGACCAGTTGCAGGCGAAGCCGCAGCCGCACGTCCGGCGTAAACCGGGCGCTTATGCTTGGCGTCGATGCGGGTCAGGACCCATTCGATGTTGGGTTCGATGAAGCTCCAGGCACCCTGATTTTTGGGTTCTTCCTGGCACCATACCATTTCTGCGTTTTTGAAACGCTCCAGTTCCTTGACCATGGTCATGGCCGGGAACGGATAATATTGTTCCACCCGCATCAGATAGACGTCGTCCAGCCCGCGGGCGTCACGCTCTTCCAGCAGGTCATAGTACACCTTGCCCGAACACATCACGACGCGCTTGACCTTGTCATCTGCCACCAGCTGGGTGTCCGAATGGCCTTTCTCGGCATCGTCCCACAACACGCGGTGGAAGGACGAACCGGGCAGGAATTCCGCAACATCCGAGACCGCCATTTTGTGACGCAGCAAAGACTTCGGTGTCATCAGGATCAGCGGCTTGCGGAAAGTCCGGTGCAGCTGACGCCGCAGGATGTGGAAGTAGTTCGCAGGGGTCGTACAGTTCGCGACAATCCAGTTGTCCCCGCCACACATGGTCAGGAAACGTTCCAGGCGCGCGGACGAGTGTTCAGGCCCCTGGCCCTCATAGCCGTGCGGCAGCAGAACGGTCAGACCCGACATCCGCAGCCATTTGCTCTCGCCCGAGCTGATGAACTGGTCGAACATGATCTGGGCGCCGTTGGCAAAGTCGCCGAACTGCGCTTCCCACATGACCAGCGCGTTGGGTTCGGCCAGAGAGTAGCCGTATTCAAAGCCCAGAACCGCATATTCCGACAGCATCGAGTCGATAACGTCGTAGTGGGCTTGACCCTCGCGGATGTTGTTCAGCGGGTAGTAGCGTTCTTCGGTGTTCTGGTTGATCAGGCCCGAATGACGTTGGCTGAACGTCCCCCGGGTGCTGTCCTGACCGGCCAGACGTACCGGGTAGCCCTCTGTCAGCAACGAGCCAAATGCCAGTGCTTCGCCGGTGGCCCAGTCAAAGCCCTTGCCAGTTTCGAACATCTTTTTCTTGGTGTCCAACAGGCGCGCGACAGTTTTGTGCAGCGGGAAGCCGTCCGGCGCACGAGTCAGCGAGTCGCCAACCTGCTTCAAGGTCTCTTCGCTGATCGCAGTTTGACCACGCTGATAGTTTTCTTCGGTTTCACGGTCGAGGTGCGACCAACGCCCATCCAACCAGTCAGCTTTGTTCGGCTTATAGTCCTTGCCGGCCTCGAACTCTTCGTTCAGGTGGGACTGGAACGCGGCCTTCATGTCCTCGATTTCGCCCTCGGGGATCAGCCCGTCCTTGACCAGACGATCCGTGTACAGCTGAAGCGTGGTTTTGTGCTTCTTGATTGTCTTGTACATGATCGGGTTGGTGAACATGGGCTCGTCACCTTCGTTATGGCCGAACCGGCGATAACAGAAGATGTCGATAACCACGTCTTTGTGGAACTTCATGCGGAATTCGGTGGCCACTTTGGCGGCGTGGACCACGGCCTCGGGATCGTCACCGTTCACGTGGAAAATCGGGGCCTCAACCACCAGCGCGTTGTCAGTCGGATACGGCGAGCTGCGCGAGAAGTGCGGTGCCGTGGTGAAACCGATCTGGTTGTTCACAACGATGTGGATCGTGCCGCCAGTTTTATGACCGCGCAGGCCCGACAGACCAAAGCACTCAGCCACGACACCCTGGCCAGCAAAGGCGGCATCGCCGTGCAGCAGAACAGGGATCACCGAGTGGTGCTGCGGGTCGTTCGCTTGATCGGTTTTGGCGCGACATTTGCCCAGAACCACAGGGTTCACCGCCTCTAGGTGCGAGGGGTTGGCCGTCAGCGACAGGTGAACCTTGTTGCCGTCGAATTCGCGGTCGGACGAGGCGCCGAGGTGATATTTCACGTCGCCCGATCCGTCGACATCCTCGGGCTTGAACGAGCCACCCTGGAATTCGTTGAAAATCGCGCGATAGGGTTTGGACATCACGTTGGCCAGAACCGACAGGCGCCCACGGTGTGGCATCCCAATCACGATCTCCTTGGCACCCAGATTGCCGCCGCGTTTGATCACCTGTTCCATGGCGGGGATCAGGGCCTCGCCACCGTCCAGGCCGAAACGTTTGGTGCCCATGTATTTGACGTGCAGGAATTTTTCGAAACCCTCGGCCTCAACCAGCTTGTTCAGGATGGCTTTGCGGCCTTCACGGGTGAATTTGATTTCCTTGTCAAAGCCCTCGATCCGCTCTTTCAGCCAGCCGGCCTCTTCGGGGTTCGAAATGTGCATGTACTGCAACGCAAAGGTTCCGGCATATGTCCGTTTCACGATGTCCATGATCTGACGCATCGAGGCAACCTGAAGCCCCAGAACGTTATCAATGAAAATCGGGCGATCCATGTCGGCATCGGTAAAGCCGTAGGACTTTGGGTCCAGTTCAGGATGAGGGGTTTGATCGCGCATTCCCAGCGGGTCAATGTCGGCAACCAGGTGGCCACGAATACGATATGCGCGGATGATCATCAGCGCCCGAACCGAGTCCAGCACAGCGCGTTTGATTTGCTCGTCGCTGACCGACACGCCCTTTTCGGCGGCTTTTTCCGCGATTTTCTTGCCGGCGCTTTTCACTTCGGCAGGGGCGGCGGTGGGCCATTGACCGTCCAGCGCGGCCGTCAGATCGTCGTTCGGAACCGGAGGCCAGTCGCCACGGGCCCAGCTGGGGCCCTCTGCTTCGCGTTTGACGTCCATTTCGGCGTCGCCCATTTGCCCGAAAAATTCGGCCCAGGCTGCGTCCACCGCGGTCGGGTCATTTGCCCAACGGGCATACAGCTGCTCCAGGTATTCGGCATTATGGCCTTGCATGAAGCTGGAGGCGTGGAACATGTCGTTTGGGCTTTGATCGGTCATTGTGGCACCTCGGTTCGCCCCCATTTCGGGGAAAGTCTTAAGATGGTGTTAGGTGTGTGTGTCGGGTTTAGTGAGCGGCAACTTTGTCATTCTCCAGCGAATAATCGAATCTATCGATCAGCCAGGCGTATTGATCGCGTATGTGGTCGCGCGCGGCAGGAGTGAAAAAAGAAGACGTGCTTAGCCCGTTACGTTTGTGCCGCAGAACCTTGGTCTGGGGCAGCGCGTTATGGGTTTCGGACAGGCCCTGCGACACACAAAATGTTCGCAGATCGCTTTCCAGCGTCTCATAGCGGATGTGGACATCGGGGACGTATTCATCGCCATCAAAGAAGATCTCGCGATCGTCAGGAAAGCTATTGTTCATGGCAAACGCCGAGACGTTCTGCTGCAATATCTCGGGGTCGCTGGGGGCAGGCTGATCATTGAAGTGCAAAATCCAGAAATACGCTGAAACTATGCGGTCAAACGGGTTGCGCACCGTGGTCACCTTGGTGCTGCGCGCCCAGACGTCTTCGCCTATCTGGGCGCGCAGTTGTTTCGCGGGCAAATGGTTGAACCACTTGTGGTCCAGCGCAATGGTGCTTTTGGGCATCATGCGGCTGCCAACTATGCCCATGTCATTCTCGATTGCATGTGTCTTTTCGCTGACCTCAGCTGCGGTGATACCGCTCGCGGTCTGCAAGAACATTTCGACGGATGTTCCTGCAGTTTTTCTCGATTTGAGAAAAATGAAGTTATGCGCGAAAGACACGAGCATTCTGAGATTAACCGATCGCTTGCAGGACGGCTTCGCCCAGGGTGGCGGGGCTGTCAGCTACGACGATACCAGCCGATTTCATGGCTTCGATCTTCGATTCTGCGTCGCCTTTGCCGCCAGCAACGATTGCACCAGCGTGACCCATGCGACGGCCCGGAGGCGCCGTACGGCCAGCGATGAAGCCTGCGGTGGGTTTCCAGCGGCCTTTTTTACGCTGCTCGGCCAGGAATTCGGCGGCCTCTTCTTCTGCGGAGCCACCGATTTCACCGATCATGATGATCGAGTGGGTCTCGTCGTCGTCCAGGAACATGTCCAGCACGTCAATGTGCTCGGTGCCTTTGATGGGGTCGCCACCGATGCCGACGGCGGTCGACTGGCCCAGACCGATGTCCGAAGTCTGTTTTACCGCTTCGTAGGTCAGGGTACCCGAACGCGACACAACGCCAACCGAACCACGCTGGTGGATGTGGCCAGGCATGATGCCGATTTTGCAGGCGTCCGGGGTGATGACACCCGGGCAGTTCGGGCCGATCAGACGCGAGGAGCTGTCCATCAGAGCGCGCTTCACACGCATCATGTCCAGAACCGGGATGCCTTCGGTGATGCAAACGATCAGTTCCATCTCGGCGTCGATGGCTTCCAGGATCGAGTCAGCCGCGAAGGGCGGGGGAACATAGATCACGGTGGCGTTGGCTTCGGTTTTGGCCTTGGCTTCGTGCACGCTGTTGAAAACGGGCAGGTTCAGGTGGCTGTTGCCGCCCTTGCCGGGGGTCACGCCGCCAACCATCTTGGTGCCGTAGGCGATGGCCTGTTCCGAGTGGAAAGTACCCTGCGAGCCGGTGAAGCCCTGACAGATCACTTTGGTGTTTTCGTCGATGAGGACTGCCATATCGGAGTCTCCTTGATTTTGCCGCGCTGGTGCGGCGCATGATTTAACGTTTCGGTTAGCTATTCCGGGCGAAAATAGATCAGAGCGAATTTGGTATGGTTCCCGCCATCGTTGGTGCGGCTGGTGCCGACCATTGCCTTGGGCGTATCCGTCACCATCCATGTTTCCTCGAACGTGTGCCCACCGGACCCAGAGCCAAGTGCGACCGCCTTGGGAAAGGTGTCTTGCACATAGCGCCGAACCCGGTTGGTCTGTCCGATGCGTGACCGGGACTGGACCATACACAAACTGTCCGAGAAATTGACCGCTGGGCGGCGATCGTCCGACACGAAGGACCGCACACCATTACGGACCCGTCGCAGCGGCACATAACCGGCATCCCGCAACAGCGCTTCTTTCGCCGCGGGGGCCTGGGCCCCTTTGACGCAGAACTTGTCAAAAGCTCTGATAAAGGCTGTTGCGCTGCTTTTGGGCACGATGTTGCTCTCTCTGATATTCGCCAGTTCGGCGGCGTCTGGTCCCAGTTCCGGTCCGATACATCCTGCGACCAATGTCGCGCTTAGTATCAGCGGGGCCGGGACCAATCGCATCCGATTAGCCTTTTACCGCTTTCACGATTTTCTCCGCACCATCCGACAGGTTGTCGGCGGCGATGACGTTCAGGCCAGAGGTGTTGATGATCTCTTTGCCCGCTTCCACGTTGGTGCCTTCCAGGCGCACAACCAGCGGAACCTGCAGACCGACCTCTTTCACCGCGGCGACAACGCCCTCGGCGATGACGTCACAGCGCATGATGCCACCAAAGATGTTCACTAGGATGCCTTTGACGTTCGGGTCCGAGGTGATGATCTTGAAGGCTTCGGTCACCTTTTCCTTGGTAGCGCCGCCACCAACGTCCAGGAAGTTTGCAGGCTCGGCGCCGTACAGTTTGATGATGTCCATGGTGGCCATCGCCAGACCTGCACCGTTCACCATGCAACCGATCTCACCGTCCAGAGCGATGTAGTTCAGGTCGTATTTCGACGCTGCCAGCTCTTTGGGGTCTTCTTCGGTTTCGTCGCGCAGGTTGGCGACATCGGGGTGGCGGTAGACAGCGTTGCCGTCAAAACCCAGCTTGGCGTCCAGCAGCTTCAGGTTGCCATCGGGCATGACGATCAGCGGGTTGATCTCCAGCATCTCCATGTCCTTCGCAACGAAGGCTTTGTAGAGATTGCCCAGCAGCGCAACGCACTGTTTGACCTGACCGCCGGTCAGACCCAGAGAGAAAGCAACGCGACGACCGTGGAAGGGCATGTAGCCAACCGCGGGATCAATGGTGAAGGACAGGATTTTCTCGGGGGTCGACGCGGCGACCTCTTCGATGTCCATGCCGCCTTCGGTCGAGGAAACGATCGACACGCGCGAGGTCTGACGATCCACCAGGAAGGCCAGATACAGTTCGCGTTCGATGTCCGAACCGTCTTCGATGTAGATGCGGTTTACCTGTTTGCCGGCGGGGCCGGTCTGGTGGGTGACCAAGGTCTTGCCCAGCATCTTCTTGGCTTCTTCGGCGGCTTCTTCCACCGATTTGGCCAGGCGCACGCCGCCTTTTTCGCCAGCTTCTGCTTCTTTGAAGCTGCCTTTGCCGCGACCACCTGCGTGGATCTGCGCCTTAACCACCCAAAGAGGGCCGTCAAGTTCGCCTGCGGCGGTTTTTGCATCCTCGGCCTTCAGGACAACACGTCCGTCAGAAACCGGGGCACCGTATTCGCGAAGAAGTGCTTTCGCTTGATACTCATGAATGTTCATGAAAACTGTCCCGTCTTGCTACGATTGGGGGTTCGTATATCCCTAAGTGGCAGACGCAACTAAGCGTTTTCTTTCATCTGTGTGGATTTTTACGTATTTTCTGAGGTTTGTGATCACACTTTTAAATGCTGTGATCACAAATGAAAAGAAGAGCAGGAATTGATTCGTTTTGGGCATCTGCACGCAAAGCACTACCTGTCCAGATGCGAACAATTATGAGGACCGGCTGCCCGGCCCTCATATGTAACCAAGTCTTGTGGGTTGCACTACTCTGCAGGGGGGATTGTCTTGTCGTGCGGGCCGGGGCGTCGGCTTTGGTGCCAGACCCCATACCACCGGACAAAGAGGGCGGAGCCCCGTTTGCCTGATTTTCGCCAATGCGCTTCGCCGCCGCCCAGTATGGCCAAGAGGACCAGCATGAAAATAGCGGCACCGCTGGTCAGTTTCATCCACGCGGGCAGGCTCGAGAAAAGCTCGATCATTGTCATCTCCTTCGATGTTTTGTCTGCGGTGTGATGGATGGCGTCGGTTGGCCCGCGCTTCGTTCCAAGAGGGCCAATTCCGTCAGGGGCCTCTATCGAAAGATCAGAGGCGTCTGAACCTTCGCATCCTGAGCCTGCGCGATTCTGGGGACAGGAATGTGACGCAGGTGTAAAGGGTATGTGACGGTCCGAGGCAGGCCGATATACGCAAAAAGGGCACCCGAAGGTGCCCTTTTGATCCGTAATTAGACAGAGATTAGACCAGCGAAGGGTCGATCTCTTTACAAGCAGTGACCAGGCCTTTGACCGCGTCTACAGACTTGTCGAACATCACCTGCTCTTCTTTGTTCAGCTTGATGTCCACGACTTTCTCGATGCCGCCGGCGCCGATCACGGTGGGCACACCCACGTACATGTCCTTCACGCCGATCTCGCCGTCGCAATAAGCGGCGCAGGGCAGAACGCGCTTCTGGTCTTTCAGGAAGGCTTCGGCCATTTCGATGGCGCTGGTCGCGGGGGCATAGAATGCCGAGCCGGTTTTCAGCAGGCCAACGATCTCGGCGCCGCCGTCACGGGTGCGCTGAACCATGGCGTCCAGTTTCTCTTGTGTGGTCCAACCCATTTCGATCAGGTCGGGCAAGGGGATACCAGCAACGGTCGAGTAACGAACCGAAGGCACCATGGTGTCGCCGTGGCCGCCCAGAACAAAGGCAGTGACGTCGCGCATGGACACGTTGAACTCTTCCGCCAGGAAGTGACGGAAACGAGCCGAATCCAGAACGCCAGCCATGCCGCAAACCTTGTTGGTGGGCAGGCCCGAGAATTTCTGCAAGGCCCAGACCATCGCGTCCAGCGGGTTGGTGATGCAGATGACGAATGCGTCGGGTGCGTGGGCGGCGATACCTTCGCCAACCGACTTCATGACCTTGAGGTTGATGCCCAGCAGATCGTCGCGCGACATGCCCGGTTTGCGTGCAACACCGGCGGTTACGATGCAGACGTCCGCGCCAGCGATGTCTTCATAGGACTGAGTGCCCGACATGGCCGCGTCAAACCCTTCCGAGGGGCCCGATTCCGCGATGTCGAGAGCCTTGCCCTCGGGGAGGCCTTCGGCAATGTCAAACAGAACGACGTCGCCGAGTTCTTTCAGGGCTGCGAGGTGGGCAAGGGTGCCACCGATGTTGCCTGCGCCGATAAGGGCAATCTTGGGTCTGGCCATGGAATTCATCTCCGGTCCGATTGAAAATCGCGCTTGGGGTAGTCTTTTCGCGGGTACGTTTCAAGTCTGCTGCACTGCGGCAGGTTGGGCTTTGTGACTGTGATGTGACGCCGAAAGTGACTAAAGTCCTGACAGAACGGGCAGTTAGGGGTGTAAATGCGATGCTGGTGGATTGGGCTTTTTTTGCTGTTGCGGCACCCGCTGTAACATTCGCGGGGATTTCCAAGGGTGGTTTCGGGTCCGGGGCGGCCTTTGCGGCGGCCTCGATTCTTGCGGTGATCCTTGAACCGGGGCAGGCGCTCGGTATCATGTTGCCGCTGCTGATGCTGGTGGATGCGACCACCCTGCGGCCGTATTGGGGGCAATGGAGCTGGCCCGATGCGCGACTGCTGATCCTGGGGGCCTTGCCAGGGGTTGGGCTGGGGGCCTGGCTGTATCAGATCGCGGATGCGGATTTCTTTCGTCTGTTGATCGGGGGCATCTCGCTGGCCTTTGTTGGCTGGCAGATGTCGTTGAAATTGCGCCTAATCCGACCTCCGGCGCGGGAAATGCCGCAGTGGGCCGGAGCATTCGCCGGTGCGCTGGCGGGGTTCACCAGTTTTGTCAGTCACGCGGGTGGCCCCCCGGCCGCTGTGTATCTGTTGTCCCGAGGGTTGGCGAAGACTCCCTTTCAGGCCACGACGGTTTTGATCTTCTGGGCGATCAACATTTCCAAATTCGTGCCCTATGCATTCCTGGGTATTTTTACGGTTCAGACACTGTGGGCTGATCTGCTGTTGGCGCCTTTCGCGATTCTGGGTGCCTGGCTGGGGGTGAAAGCGCATCATATGGTGCCCGAGCGCGCCTTCTTTACGTTGACTTATGTGCTTCTGACGCTGACCGGGACAAAGCTGATTTGGGATGCGCTTACCTGAAACGACGGTGTTTTCGCGTTTGACGGCGGTTATTTCTGCGCTGCGGCGACATTGCTCTTGAAATTTTCGCTGAAATTTGGCCTTGTCCGCGCAAGATTATTACGAGGACAAGACTCATGGACATGACCGCCCGCCCATATCGCTCGGTTCTTTACATTCCCGGTTCGAAAGATCGGGCGCTGGATAAGGCCCGCACGCTGCCCGTTGATGCCATCATTTTCGACTTGGAGGACGCGGTCAGCCCCGACGCCAAGGTTGGCGCGCGTGACACGCTGAAGGCCGCGTTGGCCGAGGGAGGTTACGGCAACCGCGCCAAGATTATCCGTATCAACGGTTTGGATAGCGAATGGGGCGCTGGTGATGTCGAGGCGCTGCGCGACGCTGATTGCGATGCCTTCCTTCTGCCCAAGGTGAACTCGGCTGCGGACGTGCAGGCGCTGGCAGATCTGTTGGGAAATGGTAAGCCGATCTGGGCAATGATGGAAACGCCGCTGGGTATTCTGAACGCGCTGGAAATCGCTGCTCACCCGCAGCTGACAGGCTTTGTTGCAGGAACGAATGATCTGGCCAAAGAGCTGAACAGCCGGTTCCGCGCGGATCGTCTGCCGATGCAGGCCTCGTTGCAGATGATCCTGCTGGCTGCTCGCGCTCATGGCGTAATCGCGATTGACGGTGTGTATAACCAGTTCAAGGACAATGACGGCCTGAAAGTCGAATGCGATCAGGGACGGGACATGGGCTATGATGGCAAGACGCTGATCCACCCCGCGCAGGTTGATGTAACAAACGAAGCCTTTGCCCCATCTGAAGCCGAGATCGACCTGGCAAAACGTCAGATTGCTGCGTTTGAGGAAACAGAGGCCAGCGGGCAGGGCGTTGCAGTTGTCGACGGCAAGATCGTCGAAAACCTGCATGTCGAGACCGCCAAGAAAACTCTGGCAAAAGCCGCAGCTATTGCAGACTTGGCCGGATAAAGCACTATAACGCCCAGAGACCCAATCTGGTCCCAATCCTAAAGGAAGAGGTTTCCAATGATCTGGCTTGTTCTGGGCGTTGCGCTATGGTCCGCTGCGCATCTGTTTAAACGCATTGCCCCCGAGGTGCGGGCCAAAATGGGCGCGAAAGGCCGAGGCCCCGTCGCGCTGGCGCTGCTGGTCAGCGTGGTGTTGATGGTGATCGGGTATCGCGGTGCGGACGGTGCCGTGTTTTGGGGGCGCACCCCTGCGCTGACGGGGATTAACAACCTGCTGATGGTCCTGTCGGTATATCTGTTCGCCGTTTCAGGGCTGCAAACCCGCGTGGCACAGTATATCCGCCACCCGCAATTGACCGCAGTCAAGGTCTGGGCCGTTGCGCACCTGATGGTGAATGGGGATGTGCCCAGCTTTGTGCTGTTTGGCGGGTTTCTGGCCTGGGCCGTGGTCGAAGTTATTCTGATCAGCCGACAGACCGAATGGATTAAGCCCGCATCTTCGACCGCTGCCAAAGAAATCCGCGCCGTGATCGGGACTGTTGCTGTCTATGCAGGGATCGTTCTGGTTCATACTGGCCTTGGCTACACACCTTACGGATAATCACATGAAGCTGTACCGCTATCTGACCGAGGACGACACGTCCGCCTTTTGTCACAAAGTCACCGCCGCCCTGAACAAAGGCTGGGAATTGCACGGTGCGCCGACCTATGCCTTTGACGCCGCCAATGGCGTGATGCGCTGCGGCCAGGCTGTGGTCAAAGAGGTGGATGGTACCTACACCCCCGACACCAAACTGGGAGACCACTAATGGCGAAAACCAACCCGGGCCGCTTTTTCGAAGACTATAAACTGGGCGATGTGATCCCGCACGCCGTACCGCGCACCGTGGGCGAGGGCGAACGCGCGCTGTATCACGCACTGTATCCGGCGCGTCATGCTTTGTATTCCTCGGACGAATTCGCGCGCGACTGCGGTCTGCCCGAAAGCCCGCTGGACGACCTGGCCGCGTTTCATGTTGTGTTCGGCAAGACCGTACCTGACGTGTCGCTGAACGCCGTCGCCAACCTGGGCTATGCCGAAGGTCGCTGGCTGAAGCCGGTTTTCGCCGGGGACACGCTGCGCTCGGCCTCCGAGGTGATCGGGCTCAAGCAGAACTCGAATGGGAAATCGGGCGTTGTCTATGTGCGCACGCGGGGCCTGAACCAGCTGGACGAGGTTGTTCTGGATTATGTGCGCTGGGTGATGGTGCGCAAAAACGATTTGGATGCGCCCGCGCCCGAGACCGTTATCCCCGATCTGAAAAAGGTCATCCCGGCGGATGAGCTGGTCATCCCCGAGGGGCTGGATTTCAGCAACTACGATTTCGTGCAAGCCGGCGAACCGCATCGCTGGGGCGACTACCATATCGGCGAGAAGATCGACCACGTCGACGGTGTCACTATCGAAGAAGCCGAGCACATGATTGCCACGCGTCTGTGGCAGAATACGGCCAAGGTCCACTTTGACGCGACCTTCCGTCCTGACGGGCAGCGGCTGATCTACGGCGGCCATGTGATTTCGATGGCGCGGGCGCTGTCGTTCAATGGTCTGGCCAATGCTCAGATGATCGTGGGGCTGAACGGTGGTGCACATGCGAACCCGTGTTTCAGTGGCCTGACGATCAAAGCCTGGTCCGAGGTTCTGGATAAGGCAGAAACTAGCGCGCCAGGCGTTGGTGCTATTCGGTTGCGCTTGGTTGCGACCCGTGGCGGCGAACCGTTCGAGCTGAAGGGCGAAGACGGCAAGTACAAGCCTGACGTCCTGCTGGATCTGGATTATTGGGCTTTGATGCCGATGTAATTCCTGCCGCGCCGCCCCGTGCCTACGCGGGCGGCGCGCATTTATGCGCCTGAGCAAAGTCAGGTTAATCGGCGGTAAGGGGATGCAGTCGCAGCATCACCGACGGAATCGCCAAATTATCCGACAAAATTTATTGGATATATTTTTGTGATCACGCTCTGGATTTGTGTGATCACAATCGCTCGGATTTCTGACGTTTCGATGAATTTTGGTACGACTAAGGCATCCGTTGCGCGTGACAAAAGAGAAAAAAAGTTCCATAAACCCAGCAAGCAAGGGAACCCTGAAAGGACTTGATATGGCCGATGTGAAACGGGCTGAGCGCCCTCTTTCGCCGCATCTTCAAATCTACCGCCCCCAGCTGACCTCGCTCACTTCCATTCTGACGCGGATTACCGGGAACGCCCTGATCGTTTCCGCGCTGCTGGTTGTGTGGTGGCTGCTGGCGGCATCAACCTCCGAGGCATATTACGACGTTGCAAACGGGGTGCTGACCTCGTGGTTTGGCGACATCGTCTTTGGCCTGTCGGCATTGGGCGTTTGGTATCACTACCTGGCCGGTCTGCGTCACCTGTATTTCGACGCGGGCAAAGGCTTGGATATCCCCACCGCCGAGAAACTGGGCTGGGCCTGTATCATTGGATCGGTCGTTCTGACCATCCTGACCATCGTGATCGTGTAAGGAGACCGACCATGCGTTACCTGACCGCACGCAAACGCGCCGAAGGCAAAGGCGCTTCTCATACTGGCACCGAACACCACTGGTACATGCAAGTCAGCGCTGTTGGCCTGGCCTTTTTGATCCCGGTTTTCGTGTTCATCTTTGGCCGTGCCCTTGGTGGTAGCTACGAAGACGTGATCGCGACTTTCTCGCGCCCGGTTCCGGCAATTCTGACGGGGCTGACCCTGTTCGTCGCCATGCGCCACTTTGCAAAAGGCGCGACAATGATGATCGAGGATTACGCGCAGGGGACAACGCGCAAGATGGCAATCATGTTCGTGATTGGCCTGTCCTATGTCCTGACCGCTGTGGGCCTGTTCGCCCTAGCCAAGATCGCGCTGTAAGGAATAAGAAAAATGGCAGCTTACGAATACGAAACACATGAATATGACGTTGTCGTGGTTGGCGCTGGTGGCGCTGGTCTGCGCGCAACGCTGGGCATGGCTGAACAAGGTCTACGCACGGCGTGTGTGACCAAGGTTTTCCCGACCCGGTCCCATACCGTGGCGGCACAGGGGGGCATCGCCGCCTCTTTGTCGAACATGGGTCCCGACAACTGGCAGTGGCACATGTTCGACACTGTCAAGGGCTCTGACTGGCTGGGCGATACCGACGCCATGGAATACCTGGCGCGCGAGGCCCCAAAGGCCGTGTACGAACTGGAACATTACGGCGTTCCGTTCAGCCGCACCGAAGAAGGCAAGATTTACCAGCGTCCGTTCGGTGGCCACACCACCGAATTCGGCGATGGCCCGCCCGTGCAGCGCACCTGCGCCGCGGCCGACCGCACCGGCCATGCCATCCTGCACACGCTGTATGGTCAGTCGCTGAAGAACAACGCCGAATTCTACATCGAATATTTCGCCATCGACCTGATCATGTCGGATGATGGCGTCTGTCAGGGCGTCGTCTGCTGGAAACTGGACGACGGTACGATGCATGTGTTCAACGCCAAGATGGTCGTTCTGGCCACCGGCGGCTATGGCCGCGCCTATTTCAGCGCGACCTCGGCTCATACCTGTACTGGTGACGGTGGCGGCATGGTGGCCCGTGCTGGTCTGGCGCTGCAAGACATGGAATTCGTTCAGTTCCACCCCACGGGGATCTACGGATCGGGTTGTTTGATCACCGAAGGTGCGCGCGGCGAAGGCGGGTACCTGACCAACAGCGAAGGCGAACGTTTCATGGAACGTTATGCCCCCAACTACAAGGATCTGGCCCCGCGCGACTATGTTTCCCGGTCGATGACCATGGAAATCCGCGAAGGTCGCGGTGTGGGCGAACATGGCGACCACATCCACCTGAACCTGTCGCACCTGCCCGCCGAGGCCTTGGCCGAACGCCTGCCCGGCATTTCCGAATCGGCGAAGATTTTCGCCGGTGTGGACGTCAACAAAGAGCCGATCCCGGTTCTGCCGACCGTTCACTATAACATGGGCGGTATCCCCACGAACTATTGGGGCGAAGTTCTGAACCCGACGGCCGAAGATCCCACTGGCGTCGTGCCTGGCCTGATGGCCGTGGGCGAAGCGGGCTGTGCCTCGGTGCATGGCGCGAACCGTCTGGGCTCGAACTCGTTGATTGACCTTGTGGTCTTTGGCCGTGCTGCCGCAATCCGCGCCGGCAAGGTTGTGGACCCTGAGGCGAACAACCCGGTTCTGAATGCCGCGTCTGTGGACAAGGCCTTTGATCGCTTTGATACCCTGCGCAACGCCAAGGGTGGCATCCCGACCGCAGAGCTGCGTCTGGAAATGCAGCGTACTATGCAAGCTGATGCTGCCGTGTTCCGTACGGATAAAACCCTGGCAGAAGGCGTCGAGAAGATGACCGCCATCGCGGCCAAGCTGGATGATCTGCAAGTTACCGACCGCAGCCTGGTCTGGAACAGCGACCTGATGGAAACGCTGGAACTGACCAACTTGATGCCGAACGCTCTGGCGACCATCGTCGGTGCCGAGGCCCGCAAAGAAAGCCGCGGCGCCCACGCGATGGAAGATCACACCACGCGTGACGACGAAAACTGGCGGGTTCACACCGTTAGCCGTGTCGAAGGCAACAAGGTGGACCTGACCTATCGTCCGGTTATCGTCGATCCTCTGACCACCGAGGACGAAGGCGGCATCAGCCTCAAGAAGATCGCTCCCAAAGCGCGGACGTTCTAAGCCAACCGGGATGGCCCCTTTGCGGGGCTGTCCTTCATCACCCAGGGTTTCCAAGGTATGACACCGACAGCGCACATTCAGGATCAGGCAGGGCAGGGGATTTCCCCGACGCCCGCGCGTATCCTGTGCGTGGGAACCCACCACAAGACCGGGACCATCTGGATGCAGCAGGTGTTCAAGGCGCTGTCTGGCGCGTTGGGCTTGCCTAAATTTTCGATGTGGAAACGGGCTGTGAAGCGTCTTCCTGCAGAGGGGCGTGTTCTAGGCACCAACTGGGACTCGGCTTTCCCGACGGAACTGATGGGCCGCGATGACGTGCTGATTTTGCACATCATTCGCGATCCGCGCGATGTTTTGCTGTCGGGCGCGCGCTATCACGAAACGGCCCCCGCCTCGAAAGAGGATTGGCTGCACGAGCCGCGTCCTGAGTTTGACGGGATGACCTATCAGCAAAAATTGCTGAGCATCCCGGATGCGCAGGATCGCATCCTGTTCGAGATGGAGCACAAGCACGCCGAAACGCTGCAACAGATGCTGGACTGGGATTACACCAATCCCAACAGTATCGAGTGGCGGTACGAGGATCTGATCGCGGATACGGACTGCAACATGTTCCGTGATGCGTTGACCCGCTTTGGTCTGACGCCCGAGCAGGTCGATAAAGGCACGCGTGCCTTTTGGCAGAACAGCCTCTTTGGTGGAATGGCTGACCCTGCGCAACGCAAAAGCGTGGTGGCAGGGCATGTCAGTTCCGGCGCGGCACGGCAATGGCCTGCGAAACTGCCCCGTCGCGTGGCGCGGGCCTATCTGGACCGCTTTGGTGATGATCTGATTGCACTTGGATACGAGACAGACAAAAACTGGCTAGGCGCCCTACAGTGACGCCCCTGTGGGCGCCCTAGGCCAATGCCGATCGAAAGGTAAGAACATGGTACAATTCACCCTTCCGAAGAATTCGAAGATCAAGACCGGCAAGACCTGGCCGAAGCCCGAGGGCGCGACCAACCTGCGGAAGTTCCAGATCTATCGGTTCAACCCGGATGAAAATGAAAACCCCCGCGTCGACACCTATTTCGTCGACATGGACAAGTGCGGCCCGATGATCCTGGACGCGCTGATCAAGATCAAAAACGAGATCGACCCCACGCTGACCTTCCGCCGGTCCTGCCGCGAAGGTATTTGTGGATCCTGTGCGATGAACATCGACGGGATCAACACGCTGGCCTGTATCTATGGCATGGACGAGATCAAAGGCGACGTGAAGATCTATCCGCTGCCGCATATGCCGGTGGTCAAGGATCTGATCCCCGATCTGACGCATTTCTACGCCCAGCATGCCTCGATCATGCCGTGGCTGGAAACCAAGACCAACCGCCCCGCGAAAGAGTGGAAACAGTCGATTGCCGACCGCAAAAAACTGGACGGCCTGTACGAATGCGTGATGTGCGCCTCGTGCTCGACCTCTTGCCCCAGCTACTGGTGGAACTCGGACCGCTACCTGGGCCCGGCCGCGCTGCTGCACGCCTATCGCTGGATCATCGACAGCCGTGACGAGGCCACCGGCGAGCGTTTGAACGCCCTTGAGGATCCGTTCAAACTGTATCGTTGCCACACCATCATGAACTGCGCCAAGACCTGCCCCAAAGGCTTGAACCCGGCCAAGGCGATCGCAGAAATCAAGCGCATGATGATCAACCGCGCGGTTTGATCCCCGTCTTATATCCTTACGCAAAGGCCCGCCAATTGGTGGGCCTTTGGCGTTCTTGACCCTAGGAAAATCTGCAAATGCTGCATAGCAGCAATTCCGTAATGGAGGGTGTAACAGGAAATTAATGGACTATGTTGCTTTCACGGGAGGACGATCAGAAACCAATAAAGGCAGACCGATGTCCGAAATCCAGCAAACCCCCGCTCAGGCCGCCGCAGCCCTCGAAGCTCTGAATCAGGCCTATGCATATTACACCCCGGCCCCTTATGTGGCCGCTCAGGCCGACGCTACGTCGCAAGAATACTACGAATACGCCGCCGCCGCCTGACCTTTGATTGACGCAAGGTAGTGATTGGCGCTTTGGCAGTGCCGTTTTAGCCTTCCCTGAAATGGGAGGGCTTTTTCATGTCAGACGTCATCGTGATTGGTGCGGGTCTTGCCGGAATGGTGGCTGCCTGCGAGGCCGCAAACCGAGGTCGCCAAGTTCAATTGCTGGATCAAGAAGCTGCACAGAGCCTGGGCGGACAGGCCTTCTGGTCGTTGGGCGGGCTTTTCATGGTCGATACCCCCGAACAGCGTCGGATGGGGATCAAAGACAGCTATGATCTGGCGCTGAGAGACTGGATGGGGAGCGCCCAATTCGACCGACCCGAAGATGCCAACCCCCGCAAAGTCGCCGAAGCCTATGTGGCGTTTGCCGCCGGTGAGATGCGGCCCTGGTTGCACGGGCTGGGGATGCGCTGGTTTCCAGTCGTCGGCTGGGCTGAACGAGGCGGCGCCTTGGCGGACGGGCATGGTAACACGGTGCCGCGGTTTCATGTGACTTGGGGGACTGGCCCGGGCGTTGTGAATGCGTTCGAACGCGCCTTGATGCGTCACGTCGACGAGGGGCGCATCACGCTGCATTTTCGGCATAGGGTTAGCAATCTGATTGTCGAAAACAGCGTCGTGACAGGGGTGAGTGGGGACATTCTGGCGCCGGACTCCACCACGCGCGGAGCACCGACCAATCGCGCTGTGACGCAGAGCTTTGAGTATCGCGCCTCGAGCGTGGTGGTGACCACAGGCGGTATCGGTGGCGACCATGACATGGTGCGGGCGCAGTGGCCGGTTGATCGTCTTGGGCCAGCACCCAAGCGGATGGTTGCTGGGGTGCCGAACTATGTTGATGGTCAGATGCAGCAGGTGGCTCATTTAGCTGGGGCCGACATCATCAATCCCGATCGGATGTGGCATTATACCGAAGGTCTGGCGAACTGGGATCCGATCTGGCCGAACCACGGAATTCGTATTCTGCCGGGGCCGTCCTCTTTGTGGTTTGATGCTTTGGGGAACCGGATGGAGGCGCCCTATATGCCGGGGTTCGATACGCTTGGAACGTTGAAACGCATTTTACAGACCGGACACGAGCACAGCTGGTTTATTCTGACCCAGAAAATCATCGAAAAGGAATTCGCACTGTCCGGCAGCGAGCAGAACCCGGATTTGACATCGGGCAAGTGGTCCGCTGTTCTGAAGGCCCGTATCGCAGCCAAAGGCGCACCAGCCCCCGTCGAGGCGTTCAAACAGCACGGCGAGGACTTTGTCGTAGCCCAGACGCTGGAGGCGCTGGTCGATGGGATGAACCAATTGACGCCAAAGGCACCGCTGAAGTTTGACCATATCCGCGCGCAGATACAGGCGCGGGATGCGCAGCTATTGAATCCGTTTGCCAAGGACGCCCAGATCACCGCTATCCGGCAAGCGCGGCAATACCGCGGGGATCGTCTGATCCGCACTGCCAAACCACATGCGGTTCTGGACCCGGCGAACGGCCCTCTGATTGCCGTCAGGCTGAACGTGTTGACGCGCAAATCTCTGGGTGGGTTGCATACGGATCCGTCTGGACAGGTATTGCGCGCGGACGGCAGTGCTTTCGCTGGATTGTTCGCAGCGGGCGAGGTCGCAGGGTTCGGAGGCGGCGGATATCATGGGTATAACGCGCTGGAAGGGACCTTTCTTGGCGGGTGCATCTTTTCAGGGCGCGCGGTTGGTCGGGCGGTTTAGAGACGTCGGGTACAGCCCCTCTGGTGCAGCTCTTGTTTGACATCGCTTCGGCCCCGCGTCACAGCTTGCGTCATGCTTATCCCGTTTGGTTTTCTGATTGCTTTTGTATTGGTCCTGGTGTTCAGCAATCGCCGGACACGGAACTGCCGATGGCGGGCCGATCGGCGTGCTGATGTGCCTGGGCAGTCCGCATATCGCTGCGTGAGCTGTGGTGCTCGGACTTTTACCACAAACGGGGATGCGTCCCAGACGTGCCACACCGAGACACCGCCTCCTTCGCTATGAGGATTTCCAATGACTGAACCCAATGATGCCGAAGCCCTTCGCGCTATTCCTCCAGTTATCTGCTACCCGGACGAGGGGCTCTCAAAACCCGATCTTACGCTGTACCGGCAGGCGCGTACCACGGCCCAGAAAGTGGACGAAGCCATTGTATCCCCGCGTGATGCGGCGGCGTTTCGCGTCCCTGCAGGCCATTTCTTCCGCATTTCGTCAGTTGAGGGACCGCAAGTCGGGGACCTGAACCTGTGGAACGCAGACAACCTGGCCGAGCGATTTTATTCCGGTAAAAGCCGCGCGCTGCACGGCACCCATCTGACAACCGGAGAGCGCATGTGGTCATCGCATCCCTATCTGCGTCCAATGGCAACGATTATTGAGGATACTCTGGGCTGGTATGGTATCGACCAATATGGTGGATCGGTCCACGATGTGATCGGCACGCGCTGCGATCCCTATACCCATAACCTGTTGTCGGGGCAGCAATATCATCACTGTTGCCATTCGAATCTCACCCGTGCTTTTGCAGATGCAATCGGGGTGCCTCTGGCCGAGGCCGAGCAGCATGTTCACGATGTTCTGAACGTTTTCATGTGCACGGGATTCACGCGCGATACCGGGCAGTATTTCATGAAGGCCAGCCCGGTGCGCCCCGGTGATTATCTTGAATTTTTCGCCGAAATCAATTTGTTAGGCGCACTGTCGGCCTGCCCTGGCGGGGACTGTTCGTCCGAGCACTCCTCGGATGTGACGCAGTGCTATCCCTTGTTGATCGAGGTTTTCGAACCTGCAAAAGGCAGCCTGAAGGATTGGGCCTCACCGCCTGTGAACGGGTATGATCGCAGCCACGGGCGGTGATTGGGCGTTAGGCAAAGGCCGCTTCGAGAGCGATTTCTACCATCTCGCCAAACGAGCGTTCCCGGTCCTCGCTTGGTAGCGCTGCGCCGGTCAAAAGGTGGTCCGAAACTGTCAAAACGGCCAGCGCGCGGACACCGTAGCGCGCGGCCAGATTGTACAACTCTGCGGCCTCCATTTCGACGCCCAGGATACCGTGTCGCGTCATTTGTTCGTTCAGGTCTGGCCGTTCGTCATAGAATACGTCGGCTGAATAAATCCCCCCGACATGGGTGGGAACGCCTTTGCGCGTTGCGGCGTCGGCTGCGGCGCGTAGCAATGACCAATCCGCGCAGGGGGCGAAGTTCAGCTCTTTGAAAATCCCGCGTGAGGGGGTCGAGATCGAAGAGGCGCTCATTGCGAGGATGACATCACGCACGTTGATCTTGGCCTGCATCCCCCCGCAAGACCCGATCCGGATCAGGGTTTTGACCCCATAGTCACGGATCAGCTCGTTCGCATAAATCGACAAGGATGGCATTCCCATGCCGGAACCATGGATGGTCACTCTGTGCCCCTTCCACGTGCCTGTGAAACCCAGCATCCCACGGACTTCATTCACTAATTTAGGGCTCTCGAGAAATGTCTCTGCCGCCCATTTGGCGCGGTAAGGATCGCCTGGTAGCAGGACGGTTTCAGCAATGTCTTCGGGGGCGGCACCGATGTGAATGGTCATTTTCCGGTCCTTGATAAGGGTTTGGTCGTACTTTGGCTGCTAGCCTGCACTAACGCTGGTATTTGACAAAGGGCGTCACTTGGGCAATTCGATCATACAGTTGGCGCGCAGTCGTGTTAAACTCTTGCGTAAGCCAATAGACGGCTGGTGTACCATTCTGATCGGCTACCTCATACACTTTCTCGATCAGCGCGCGTCCGACGCCCTGGCCTCGGGCTTCTGGGGAAGCGTACAAATCTTGCAGATATACAACGTCTTCGACCCGCCAATTGTGCGGGTGGGTAATGACATGCACCAGCCCCACGGCCCGCCCGTCCAGCACGGCCAGAAACGCGAACTGATCTGGATGGTCTTCTGATATAAGCCGATCAAATGTGGTGACATAGACTTCTTCGGCAACCGAGCTTTCATAGAATTCGAGGTACGCAGTCCACAGGCGGCGCCAGTCGTCTTGGTCGGCGGCGAGTAACGGACGAATATCGAGCGTCATGCAGGAGGTCCTTTGAGCTATTTGTTGTCAGAATGCAAAACCGCCCGCGGCATGGCAACCACGGGCGGTTCATATCTTGAGCTGTGAGGCAGGTTACTCTGCGGCAACTTTCTGAGGGTCAACCAAGGTAACGATGTCCGTCATGATCGTGTTCAGCTCGAAATCCTTGGGCGTATAGACTTTGGCTACGCCCATTTCCAGCAACCGCTTGGCGTCATCATCCGGGATGATGCCACCGACGACAACAGGAACATGGAGCAGGTTTGCAGCCCGCATGCGTTCCATCAGCTCTTCTAGCAGGGGCATGTGAGAGCCCGAAAGGATCGATAGGCCAACCACATGGGCGTCTTCTTCGATGGCGGCTGTGACGATTTCTTCGGGTGTCAGGCGGATGCCTTCATAGGAGATGTCCATGCCACAGTCGCGCGCGCGAAAGGCGATCTGTTCTGCGCCATTGGAATGGCCGTCCAGGCCGGGTTTCCCGACCAGGAATTTCAGGCGACGGCCCAAGCTGTCCGACACGGCATCCACAGCCGCGCGGATATCATCCAACCCCTCGGTTTTGTTCGATACGGATTTAGACACCCCGGTCGGGCCGCGATACTCGCCGTGCACGGTGCGCATCTGAGCGGCCCATTCGCCTGTGGTGACGCCGACCTTGGCGCATTGGATCGACGCTGGCATGACGTTTTCGCCCTTTTGCGAGGCTTCGCGCAAGGCGGTCAGCGCGGCGTCAACCGCGGCCTGGTCGCGCTCGGCGCGCCAGGCGTTCAGGCGGTCGATCTGTTCAGCCTCGACTGCGGGGTCTACGACCATGATGCCACCGTCTCCGGCGGTCAGTGGCGAGTCTTCGCCCTCGATCCACTTGTTCACACCGACGACGACGGTTTCGTTTCTTTCGATTTTGTTCAGGCGTTCAGCGTTAGAATCGACCAAGCGCGATTTCATGTATTCAATCGAGGCCACTGCCCCGCCCATCGAATCCAGATTGGCCAGCTCGTGGCGCGCGCCTTCTTTCAGGGCTTCGACCTTGCGATCCACGGCAGGGTTGCCGTCGAACAGATCGTCATATTCCAGAAGGTCGGTTTCATAGGCCATGATCTGCTGCATCCGCAGAGACCATTGCTGATCCCAGGGGCGCGGCAGGCCAAGAGCTTCGTTCCATGCGGGCAGCTGCACAGCGCGGGCGCGGGCATTTTTCGACAGGGTCACGGCCAGCATCTCAATCAGAATACGGTAGACGTTGTTTTCCGGCTGCTGCTCGGTCAGGCCAAGCGAGTTCACCTGAACCCCATAACGGAAGCGGCGGAATTTTGGGTTTTCCACGCCGTAACGAGTTTCCAGGATTTCATCCCACAGGTCCACAAAGGCACGCATTTTACACATCTCGGTGACGAAACGGATGCCGGCGTTCACAAAGAACGAAATGCGCCCGCAAAGCGCCGGAAAATCTTCGGCCGGAACGCGCGGCTTTAGCGCGTCCAGAACGGCAATGCCCGTGGCCAGTGCAAAGGCCAGCTCTTGCTCGGGTGTCGCGCCGGCCTCTTGCAGGTGATATGAACACACGTTCATCGGGTTCCATTTGGGGACGCTAGTATAGCAATACTCGGCCACGTCGGCGATCATTTTCAGCGACGGTTTCGGCGGGCAGATGTATGTGCCGCGCGATAGGTATTCCTTGATCAGGTCGTTCTGCACGGTGCCTTGCAGCTTGCTCACGTCGGCGCCTTGTTCCTCGGCCACGGCAATATACAGCGACAGCAGCCAAGGTGCGGTCGCGTTGATCGTCATCGAGGTGTTCATCTGTTCGAGCGGAATGTTGTCGAACAAAGAGCGCATGTCTCCCAGGTGGCAGACGGGGACGCCGACTTTGCCGACTTCGCCGCGGGCCAGGACGTGGTCGCTGTCATATCCAGTTTGTGTCGGCAGGTCGAAGGCAACCGACAGGCCAGTCTGTCCCTTGGAAAGGTTGCTGCGGTACAGCGCATTCGAGGCCTGTGCAGTCGAGTGACCCGCATAGGTGCGGAACAACCAGGGGCGATCTTTTTGAGTCTCTGTCATGGCGACCTCGTGAATCAGGTTTGGCAACAATCTTGCGTTCGGGTGTTGATACTTGGAATTTTATGCCTCTGTCAATTCGCCGCGTTGCGGCATTTTCGGAACGTTGCACTGCCGATTTACCTGTGGACGAAACACAGGCAGGATGCCCGCATGACAACCACTGTGGAAATGCCTGTTTGGGCGCTGGTTTTGTTGGTCGCTTTTGCAGCGGTCACCTTTGCGTCGCATTTCCTGTTTCCTTCGGTGCGCTGGTTCTTTCGGAAGCGGATGATGCGGTTGGTGGGGCGGCTGAATACGCGTCTCGCCCGACCGATCGAGCCATTCAAGCTGGCGCGCCGGTATGACATGATCCAACGGCTGATCTATGACCCAGATGTGGGCCGCGCGATCGCTGCCCATGCGAAAGAGCATGGTATCCCGGAAAACGTCGCCTTTGAAACCGCCCAAAGATACGCGGGCGAGATTGTGCCTTCGTTCAGCGCCTGGACATATTTCCGGTTCGGCAGCCGTGTGGCGCGCTGGTTAAGTCAGACCCTGTATCATGTACGCGTGGTCCATCACGCAGACGGGGCGCTGGAGCAGATCGACCCAGATGCGACGGTGGTCTTTGTCATGAACCATCGGTCGAACATGGATTATGTGCTGGTCACTTATCTGGCGGCGCGTCAGGGCGCGATCAGCTATGCGGTCGGCGAGTGGGCGCGGATCTGGCCGCTTAGCCGTTTGATACGGGCGATGGGGGCCTACTTCATTCGCCGCAAATCCGCGAATGATCTCTATCGGGCCATTTTGGCGCGCTATATCCGGATGGCGACGGATGCAGGCGTGACGCAGGCCGTATTCCCCGAAGGGGGTCTCAGCCTGACCGGACAGCCATCGGAGCCAAAGCTGGGTATTCTGAAATACTTGTTGGATCGTGGCGACACCCCCGAGCGCAACGTTGTCTTTGTTCCGGTTGCCCTGAATTATGATCGTGTGCTCGAAGATCGCATCCTGATCCGCGCAGAGTCAGAGGGCGCGCGCCGGTTTCGCGCTCGGGTCGCTGTGGTTGTCCGGTTTGTGCTCAAGAGGCTGTGGTTGCGTTTGACGGGGCGCTACCGTCGTTTTGGTTATGCCGGGGTCAGCTTTGGCGCCCCCCTGTCACTCGAGTCTTTCGACGGCGACCTTCCGGCCTTGGCAGATGAACTGATGCGTCGCATTGCGTCCGAGGTGCCGGTTTTGCCCGTTCCTCTTGTGGCGACGGCATTGTTACAGGCTGGCGGTCGTGAGGAACGGCTGGCGCTTGAAATGCGTATGAAGGACCTGATCGCAGAGCTCGACGAGGCGTCACTGTATCTACCGCGCGGAAATCGGGGCTATACTTTAGATGTAGCCCTGCGTGCTTTGGGGCAACGTGGACTGGTGCAGGAAGATCACGGTGTGATTTCGGTGACGAAAGGACAAGAGGCCGTGCTGGCCTTTTATGCTGCTTCTATCAAACATCTTTTTTGCAATTGCAGCAAATAGCACCAGATTTTTCTGCGATTGCGAGGTCATAAAATTACAAAAAGACCTTAAATGTGATTGCATTGTTGCGTGGCCGCAATTATCTCATCTTTATGACGCTGCGATTCTGCATCGCGGCAAGAGACGCTAGATGGAGGCTGACATGGCTCTGGACACCGAAACGGGTATCGCCCCGTACGATGCACCTGAAAAAGATCTGTATGAAATCGGCGAAATGCCGCCTTTGGGCTATGTCCCCAAGAAGATGTACTCGTGGGCGATCCGCCGCGAGCGTCACGGCGAGCCTGACAAGTCGTTCCAGCAGGAAGTTGTAGACACCTGGCAGATCGACAGCCACGAAGTGCTGGTTCTGGTGATGGCCGCCGGCGTGAACTATAATGGTGTTTGGGCTGGCCTGGGCGTTCCGATCAGTCCCTTCGACGTGCACAAGCAAGACTACCACATCGCTGGTTCGGATGCCTCGGGCATCGTTTGGGCCGTTGGCGACAAGGTGAAAACCTGGAAAGTCGGCGACGAGGTGGTCATCCATTGTAACCAGGATGACGGCGACGACGAAGAATGTAACGGCGGCGACCCGATGTTCTCGCCCACTCAGCGTATCTGGGGCTACGAAACTGGTGACGGTTCGTTCTCGCAGTTTACTCGTGTGCAGGCACAGCAGCTGATGCCGCGTCCCAAGCACCTGACCTGGGAAGAGGCCGCCTGCTACACGCTGACCCTTGCCACCGCATATCGCATGCTGTTTGGCCACCACCCCCACGAGCTGAAGCCGGGCCAGAACGTTCTGGTTTGGGGCGCGTCGGGCGGTCTGGGATCGTACGCGATCCAGCTGGCCAACACCGCTGGTGCAAACGCGATTGGTGTGATTTCGGACGAAAGCAAGCGTCAGTTCGTGATGGATCAGGGCGCCAAGGGCGTGATCAACCGCAAGGACTTTGATTGCTGGGGGCAGCTGCCCACCGTGAACACCCCCGAATATAACGCATGGATGAAAGAAGCCCGCAAATTCGGCAAGGCGATCTGGGACATCACCGGCAAGGGCGTTAGCGTTGACATGGTGTTCGAACACCCCGGCGAGGCGACTTTCCCTGTCTCGACCCTGGTTGTGAAAAAAGGCGGGATCGTTGTGATCTGCGCGGGCACCTCGGGCTTCAACTGTACCTTTGATGTGCGCTACATGTGGATGCACCAGAAGCGCCTGCAAGGCTCGCACTTTGCGAACCTGAAACAGGCTGCTTCGGCCAACCGTCTGATGATCGAGCGCCGTCTGGACCCCTGCATGTCCGAAGTGTTCACCTGGAACCAGATCCCGGATGCCCACATGATGATGATGCGTAACGAACACAAGCCCGGCAACATGGCCGTGCTGGTCCAGGCCCCGACCACAGGCCTGCGCACCGTCGAAGACGTGCTGGAAGCTGGCAAAGCCTAAGTCGACGCCCCAGCGACAATATACAAAACCGCCGGAGCTTTCTCCGGCGGTTTTTTTCTTGTGTAGCGGCCAGGATTTGGGTGCTGGTCCCCGGCACGGACAGGCTGTAGGGTCGCGCGCATGACCGTACCTGCGCTGACGTTTTCCCATGATCAGGCTGATGCCTATGACCGTATCGCCGAGGCGTTGCGTGGCTTTGGCGTTGATATCGAAGAGGGCCTCTTGACCCCCGCTACAGCGGGCAAGACACGTGTTGTGGCCGTTTTGGGCAAGGCTGGGTCGGGTAAGACCCTGCTGCTGTCCGAGCTGTACAAAGCGCTGGAAGGCGCTGGCGTGGATGTCGTCTCGGGTGACTATGAAGGCAAACGCCGCAAAGAGCGCCGAACCCTTGCCATTCTGGCCCCGACGAACAAGGCGGCCAGTGTTTTGCGCAACCGCAACGTTCCCGCGACAACCATCCACCGGATTCTGTACACCCCCGTTTATGACCCGGAATACGAGCGTATCGCCGAATGGCTGGCTGGGAACGGTGAACGCCCCGAGATCGAAGGGCTGACGGACGAGGCGCTGGCCCGCGCGCACGCGTTTTATCAGCTACATAAATCCATCCCCGGTGCCTTGGCCGCGGCGGGGTTGCGTGGCAGCGACTTTATCACGGGCTGGAAGCGGCGGGATGACCCGCTGGACATCGGGTTCATCGACGAAGCCTCGATGCTGGATGAAAAACAGTTTCAGGACCTTCAAGAGATATTTCCAATTCTGGTGCTGTTCGGCGACCCGGCGCAGTTGGCGCCGGTGGGGCAATCCGGGCAGATGGTGTTCGAAACCCTGCCCAAAGAGGCGCAGCTGGAACTGCATCGCATCCATCGTCAGGATGCGGATAACCCGATCCTGGATCTGGCTCATGCGCTGTCTGATCCATCCGTGGGGTTCGAAGATTTCGAACGTATGATCGAAGACGCCGCCCGCACGGATGACCGTGTCGTCTGGGCTCAGCGGGTCGAGGTGGACTTGATGGCGCGCAGTCCGGTTCTGGTCTGGCGCAACGCCACGCGGATCCGGCTGATCAACGCGTTTCGGTCGGTGTACGGCGCGCCCGAGGATGCGTTGCTGGAGGGGGAGCCGCTGATTTGCGATGGTATCGAACTGCCGTTGAAACACCGCAAGAAACGTGTGGACCTAGAGGCGCGTGGCCTGATCAAGGGCGCTCAGGTCGTGTATCTGGGGCCGGGGCGAAAACCGGGATTTTCACGGATGCACGTGATGGGGGCCGAGGACCCACAGGTCAACGTGGCCTCGATCATCAAGATCGAGAAACCGGACGAGGAAGAGCCTTTTATCCCCTTCGCTGCCCGTATGGGGGCCGCATTCCTGCATGGCGCGGCCGTGACTATCCACAAGGCACAAGGGAGCCAATGGGAAAATGTGCAGGTCTTTGCACCGGATCTGTATGCCGCTGCACGGATGGGCCGGATCGAGGCTGGGCAACCCCTGTGGAAACGGCTGGCCTATGTGGCTATTACACGGGCGGAAAAGCGCCTGTTCTGGGTGGTGCGGAACCGATTGTCGAAACCCTCGGGGGGGCTGCGGGTGGATGATTTGCGCGCCGCCCCCGCCGCGCCCCTGGTGCTGCAACAAGAGGAGCCAGAGCTATGAAATCCATCCTGATCACTGGTGCCAGCGCGGGTATCGGCGCGGCCTGTGCGCAGGAATTTCTGGCGAATGGCTGGCGGGTGGGGCTTCTGGCGCGTCGCCGGGCCCCGCTGGAGGCTGTCGCGAATGGCCACCCCAACGCGGTGATCCTTCCGTGCGATGTGACCGATCCCGCACAGGTCCAGGAGGCGTTTGACGGTTTTGTGGCTCGGGCGGGGCGTTTGGACGTGTTGTTCAACAATGCCGGAATGTTCGGCCGCGCGGTTCCGATAGATGAGCTGAGCATCGAAGAATGGCGCCAAGTGCGCGACGTCAATCTGGATGGCATGTTCCTGAGCGCCCGTGCGGCCTTTGGACAGATGCGGCGGCAAGATCCTCAGGGCGGGCGGATCATCAACAACGGCTCGATCAGCGCGCATACTCCGCGTGAAGGCTCGGTGACCTACACCACAACGAAACACGCGATTACTGGGCTGACCAAGACTCTGTCCCTGGACGGTCGGGCCTTTGATATTGCGTGCGGGCAGATCGACATCGGCAATGCGCGGACGGATTTATTGGATGGGATCATTGCGCAAAACCCCGACAATCCGCCGCCGTCGATGAATGTGGATGATGTGGCGCGGGCCGTGTTGCAGATGGCCCAGCTTGGCCCCGAGGCAAACGTGCAGTTCATGACGATTATGGCGACAAAGATGCCCTATGTCGGGCGTGGCTAACCTAGCCCAGCCTGATCAACCGAAAGATGGCTGACGCAAGCCAACCAGCAAACACAGCCAGAGCCAGAGACATCAACCCGTACAGCGCTGCATGTTCTTGGGCCAGGTTATAGAGAAACCGTTCCAGACCCACCTTACTGACGTTGATCGGCGTTTCGAAATGGGACACGACCTCTCCGGCGCGGGTAAGGTAAATTCGGGTCCGATAGGTGCCCTCTGTCAGGTTAGACGGCAGAGAAATCGACGTGCGAAACAATGTCTGTTGGTCCACGTTGACCGCGCCCTCTAGCAGTTGATAGCTGCCTTCGGCCTGACGAATGCGCAGCAGGGCCTCGGTAAAGTCCTTGGCGTTTTCAGTCATACCGGGGGTGATGGTGGCGCGGATGCTACGCTCGATCGAGATGCCGTAGCGCAGGTCTTCGAATGGGTGAAGCACTGTCTCCAGTGGGCGGCTGGTGGCGACGGCATAAAAGGTCGGTGCCGAGATAATATCCACCGAGGCCGCGTTCACCCAAATACCGAATTTACGGTCCTTGCGGCGTAGTTTGGCGGGTTCGGATGGGCCCGCGATGGCAATGATCACGTCCAGGGGTTCTTCGGGTATGCGATGTTCGCGCTTCACAGCCCCGAAGATCAAAATTTCCGAGCCGTCAAAGCGCGCGGTGATGGCGACGTTGTCTTGGCTCAGCCCTAAAACCACCTCTTCTTTGGCCAACAGGGGGAGCGGAACCATCATCAGGAAAAACAGGAGGATACGCATCATTTGGCACCTGCCCTGGACGCAACTGTGTACAGCTCGGAAGGTTCGATCAGCAGCTCCAGTGCGATTTTCACACATACAGCCATGACCAGAAGGGCCAGCAAAACGCGCAGTTGCTCGGCCTTTAGTTTGACGCCGATCCGGGTGCCGATTTGCGCCCCTAACACACCGCCAACCAACAGAAACAGGGCCAAGGGCAGGTCTACTGTGTGGTTGGTGATCGCGTGCAAAAGCGTGGTAAACGCGGCCACGAAAATGATCTGGAACAGCGACGTCCCGATCACCACGCGCGTTGGCATCCCCAGAATATAGATCATCGCGGGGACCATGATAAACCCGCCTCCGACGCCCATTACCGCGGCCAACATGCCCACGCAAAAACCAACCAACAGGGGCGGAATGACCGAAATATACAGCCCCGACGTCCGAAACCGTGCTTTTAGCGGGGCGGTATGTACCCAGTTGCGGCTGCGTTTCTTGATGACAACGCCACCGGCCAATTTGTTGCGGCGCAGGGCGCGCAGGCTCTCGAACAGCATCAGGCTGCCGATTACCCCCAGGAACAAAACATAGCAAAGCCGGACCAGCAGATCGACTTGTCCCAGAGATTTCAGATAGTTGAAAATGCCGACGCCAAATGCCGACCCTACCAGCCCGCCTGCCAGCAGGACCCAGCCCATCTTCATGTCGACGTTCTTGCGTCTGAGATGCGCGAACAGGCCGGATACCGACGAGGCCACAATCTGGTTGGCCGAGGTCGCGACGGCCACCGCCGGAGGGATGCCTACGAAAAACAGCAAAGGGGTGATCAGGAACCCGCCCCCAACGCCGAATATCCCGGATAGAACGCCCACGATCCCGCCAAGCCCCAGCAAAAGGAAGGCATTCACAGAGATTTCCGCAATTGGCAGGTAGATTTGCATGAACTTACCTAGCGCGGCGGATTGTCGCTTGGCAAGCGATGGCACCTGGGGAAATCATTAGTAAAGACATTTTTCTGTGCAAATGCAGCAAAGGGATCAGCGTTCCTTTACATATGGCTCGCCACCTGCGCGCGGCGGGATGGCCTTGCCAACGAAGCCGGCCAGGATCACAACGGTCAGAATATACGGGAGCGCGTCCATGACCTGCACCGGGATGGTAAAGGCTCCGACGTCGATGTTCTGATACCGCAGGGCGACGGCTTGCAGCAGGCCGAACAGCAGAGTCGCATACAGCGCATACCAAGGCCGCCATTTGGCAAAGATCAGCGCGGCCAGCGCGATATACCCACGCCCGGCGGTCATGTCCTTGACGAAACCGGCTTGTAGGGCTGTTGCCAGATAGGCACCGGCAATGCCGCACAGCACCCCACAGATCGCAACAGCCGCATAGCGCATTCCCACAACGGATACGCCCGCGGTATCCACAGCGGCCGGGTTCTCGCCTACGGCACGCAGGCGCAGGCCGAACCGGGTGCGATACAGCAGCCACCATGTCGCCGGAACGCAGGCAAAGGCCAGGTAGACCAGCACCGTGTGCCCCGAGATCAGCTCGAAATACAGCGGTCCCAGAAAGGGCACATCGCGCAGTGTCTCGGCCAGCGGCAGTGTGATCGGATCGAAGCGCGCATCCCCCGTCAATGACGGTGTTCGCCCGCCCTGTTTGAACCAGTCCTGCGCCACAACAACCGTCAGTCCCGCAGCCAGGAAATTGATCGCCACACCAGAGATCAACTGATTGCCCCGAAAGGTGATCGACGCCAGCCCGTGCAGCGCCGATAAGACCAGGGACGCGGCGATCCCGGCCAGCAATCCCAGCCAGACGTTCCCGGACACATAGGCCACCGCCCCGGAAAAGAACGCAGCGGCCAACATCTTACCCTCGAGCCCGATATCAAAAATCCCGGCGCGTTCGCTGAACAACCCGGCCAGACAGGCCAGCAACAAAGGCGTGGCCAGGCGCACGGTTGAATCCAGGATTTGCAGAAGGGTCATGTAATCCATCGGCTCAACCTTCCTTTCGGCGCAGGAACAAGAATAGTTTTTCCAGCGGTATCCGCACCATATTGTCCAGCGCGCCAGTGAACAGGATTACCAAGGCCTGAATGACCACGATCATTTCACGCGGAATTTTTGTCCATAGCGCCAATTCGGCCCCGCCTTGGTACAGGAACCCGAACAGGATCGCGGCCAGCAGCACTCCTACAGGGTGCGAGCGTCCCATCAGGGCCACGGCGATCCCGATGAAACCGGCGCCCTCGGTCGCGTTCATGATCAGGCGCTCGCTTTCGCCCATGGTGGTGTTGACGGACATCAAACCAGCCAGCGCGCCCGAAATCAGCATTGCCACGATGGTGATCTTTACCGGGCTGATCCCGGCATAGCGGGCCCCGGATTCCGAATGCCCAAACGCTCGGATTTCATAGCCCAGACGGCTGCGCCACAGCAACAGCCAGACCAGCACGCAGGCCACCAGTGCGATCAACAGGCTGACATTGGCGGGCGCGGCCTTGGAAAATTTGATCCCCAGAGGCAACAGTAGCTCATGCAAGGTCGGCAGGTGGGTGGTTTCGGCGAAACGGGCGGTGGCGGGGTCCATCGCGCCTTTGGGGCGCATGACGTTAACCAGCAGATAGTTCAGCACGGCTGAGGCGATAAAATTGAACATGATCGTGGTGATCACGATGTGGCTGCCGCGTTTGGCCTGTAGATAGGCGGGGATCGCGGCCCAAGCCGCCCCGAAAACCGCTGCGCTGATCGTGGCGGCAATCACGGCCACAGACCAGTGCGGCCACGGGATATACAGGCACACGACAGCGACGCCCAAGCCGCCCAGCATTGCCTGGCCTTCGCCACCGATGTTGAACATGCGCGCGTGAAAGGCGACCGCCACGGCCAGACCGGTAAAGATGAAATTCGTCGCATAATAGAGCGTGTAGCCCCAGCCATAGGTCGACCCCAAAGCGCCCTGAACCATCATTTTCAGCGCTGCCCAGGGGTCCTCGCCAATGGCCAGGATCACCAAGGCTGACAGGATCGCGGCCAGCAGCAACGAGATCAGCGGGATCAGGACCACATCAGCCCATTTTGGCATCTTCTCCATTAGGCGGCCTTTCCGTTGACGCCGGCCATCAGCAGGCCCAATTCCCCCGCGTCGGTTTGATCGGGTAGGCGTTCGCCCATGATCCGGCCGTCGAACATGACGGCAATACGGTCCGACAGCGACAGGATTTCCTCAAGCTCGACCGAGACCAGAAGGATCGCGGCGCCTTGGTCACGTAGGGCGACGATCTGGTTGTGAATAAATTCGATTGCACCGATGTCCACGCCGCGTGTGGGCTGACCGACCAGCAACAGGGTCGGGTTGCGTTCGATTTCTCGCGCGACGACGATTTTCTGCTGGTTGCCGCCGCTGAAATTTTTGGCCGTCAGCCAGGGGTTTGGAGGACGGACGTCGAACTTTTCCATTTTGCGGGCGGTATCTGTGCGCAGGGCTGCGTTATCCATCAATACCCCGCGCTGATAGGCTGGGTCTTTGTGATAGCCAAAGGCCACGTTTTCCCAGGCATGAAAATCCATGATGAGGCCCTCTCGTTGGCGGTCCTCGGGGACGTGGGCGATTCCGCGCGCGCGGCGCGATTGCCCGTCCGAGTGTTTGCCCGTCAGGTCGATTTCTTCTCCGTTCACGGTAATTGTGCCGGTCCCGGATTGCATGCCGCCCAGCACCTCAAGCAATTCCGATTGGCCGTTACCAGCAACCCCCGCGATACCCAGAATTTCACCGGCGCGGATGGTCAGGTTGATGTCTTTCAGCCGGTGCACGCCCTTGTCGTCGGTCACGTTCAGGTGCTGCACCTTCAGCACCGTGTCGCCCGGTGTGGCGGGGGCTTTGTTCACCTGCAATAACACCTTGCGGCCGACCATCAGCTCGGCCAGCTCTTCTGGGCTGGTGCCTGCGGTCTGGACCGTGGCGGTCATTTCACCGCGCCGCATGACGCTGACAGTGTCAGTGATCTCCATGATCTCGCGCAGTTTATGGGTGATCAGGATGATGGTTTTGCCCTCGGCGCGCAGACGGTCCAGAATGCGAAACAGCTGATCGGCCTCGGCAGGGGTCAGAACCCCGGTGGGTTCGTCCAAAATCAGAATATCGGCCTGCCGGTACAGAGCTTTCAGGATCTCGACCCGTTGTTGCATCCCTACGCCGATGTCTTCGATCACGGCGTCGGGGTCCACGTCCAGCCCGTATTCGTGCGCCAGACGTTGCAGTTCCTTGCGCGCCTTGGCCAATGAGGGACGCAACAGGCGGCCGCCCTCGGCCCCCAGAATGACGTTTTCTAAAACTGTGAAGTTTTCGACCAGCTTGAAATGCTGGAACACCATTCCGATACCCGCCGCAATCGCGGCCTGGCTGTCAGGAATCGCGGTCTTCTGGCCTTGGATGAAAATCTCGCCCTGGTCAGCCTTGTAGAACCCATAGAGGATCGACATTAGCGTGGATTTTCCTGCGCCGTTTTCGCCGATGATGCCATGCACCGTGCCGGGCATTACCCGGATCGAGATATCCTTGTTCGCCTGAACCGGCCCAAAGGCCTTGGAAATCCCACGAAGTTCAATTGCCGGTGCCGCGTTTGCCATCTGCCCCCCAGTCGCCGTATGGGCCGTGCCGACGGATCAGCACGGCCCGAGTGATGTACCTGTTTGTCGATCAGAAATCGATTACAGGGCAGCTGTCGTTTTCATAGTAGCTGACAACCTTCAGTTCGCCGTCGATGATTTGCTGACGAGCGGTGTCCACAGCGGTTTTCATCTCGTCCGAGATCAACGCCGCGTTGTTTTCATCCAGCGCATAGCCAACGCCCTCTTCTGCCAGACCCAGAGTGAAAACGCCGGTTTCCACGTCGGTGCCGGCCTTCAGTGCGTCATAGACGGCCACGTCCACACGTTTCAGCATCGAGGTCAGAACCTTGCCGGGGTGCAGGTGGTTTTGGTTGCTGTCCACGCCGATCGACAGGATGCCCTCGTCCGCGGCGGTTTGCAGAACGCCCACGCCTGTGCCGCCAGCGGCTGCATAAACCACGTCAGCGCCTTGGCTGATCTGTGCCTTGGTCAGCTCGCTGCCTTTGACCGGGTCGTTCCAGGCGGCGGGGGTGGTGCCGGTCATGTTGGCGACGATTTTAACATCGGGGTTCACGGCTTTGGCGCCTTGGGCATAGCCACAGCCGAAGTGGCGGATCAGGGGGACGTCCATGCCACCGACAAATCCGACAGTGCCGGATTTCGAGGCCATAGCGGCCAACATCCCCACCAGATACGAGCCCTCATGTTCGGCAAACCCGATCTGGCGAATGTTATCGCCGCCGATCCAGGTCACATCAACCACGACGAATTTGGTGTCGGGATAATCGGGGGCAACGGCGCTGAGCGGGTCTGCCATGCCAAAACCCATGGTGATGATTGGGTTCGACCCGGCCTCGGCGAAACGGCGCAGGGCCTGTTCACGCTGGGCTTCGGATTGCATTTCGATCTCACGGAACGTGCCGCCGGTCTCTTCGGCCCAACGGCTTGCGCCATTAAAGGCGGCCTCGTTAAAGGACTTGTCGAACTTGCCGCCCAGATCAAAGATCAGGGCCGGGTCCGCAGCAACGGCGCCAGCGGTCAGGGCCACAGCAGCAGCGGCTCCTAGGAATTTGGTCATCAGGGTCATCAATACTCTCCCACGGTGTTGGCAGGGCTAAACCTTGGGCGCCCCGCTTATTGAGCAGATCATGTCTGTTCCTAAGGAATTTAGGCCGCAGCCACGCACAAGGGTCAACAGGAATCTGGAAAGATTTCAGACACCTTGGCGTGGTTTGGGGGTTAACCTAACGGCAATGCGCGCGACATTAGCATTGCGTCCACGCTGCGCCCGTCTGGTGTTTTGTAGTAACCAGGGCGCAGACCGTCAGTCGTGTAACCCGCTGAGCTATATAGTTGGATCGCCGCATGATTGTCCGCCGCAACCTCTAGGAAAGAGCGCGTTGCACCACGAGATTTGGCTGTTGTTTCGTAGTTTCTGAGGATTGTACGGCCCAGTCCTTGGCGTTGCTGGGCGGGGTCGGTGGCCAGAGTCAGAAGCTCTGCCTCATCCGCGATGACGCGCCCCAGGGCAAAGGTATGTTGTGCGGAAACCAGAAAAGTCAGGGGTGAGTCTACCAGGCTGGCGAACTCTGCCGCGCTCCAGGGGCGCTGAGCGGTAAAGGCACGAGCGTGCAGGGTGGCCAGTGTCTCAGGCGTCATCCAGTATCACCGGCGGTGCATCGCGGCTGGGGGCCGCATCGGCAGGTTTGACATATAGCGGCGCGGGGGCAGGAATTGCCGCGCCGGACGTCAGTATTTGCGCGGCGCAATGTGCAATGGCCACTGCTAAATCCGCCGGGGATGGGGGCAGGGCATAAGGTTCATCCAGCGTTTCGGGGTCTATCAGCGCGGGGGAGCCCCGGTGCACATACAGCATCCCGCGAGGGGCAGGGACAGCAGCCAGCGCATCCGCATTCAGCGCAATGGCATCAAAGGTGGACACGCCGACAGCTGGAATATTGAGCCCCAAAGCCAACCCGCGCGCCGCAGAGACGCTGATCCTGATGCCCGTAAAGTTGCCCGGACCGACGCCAACACCGATCGCATCCAGATCCGTCCAGGTGGTCTTGGTTTCGGCAAGCACCTCTTCCAGCAAGGGGATCAACCGTTCGGCCTGTCCGCGTCCCATTTCTTCGGCGCGGGACAGGATGACGCGGTTGCCGGACAGCAAAGCGGCCGCGCAATGCGCGGCCGATGTGTCGAATGCCAGAACCAGCGGATCAGACATTAACTGGACGAACCTCGGTCACTTCGGGGATATAGTGGCGCAGCAGGTTCTCGATCCCCATTTTCAGCGTCAGGGTCGAGGACGGGCACCCCGCACAGGCCCCCTGCATGTGCAGGTAGACGACGCCGCGATCAAAGCCATGGAACGTGATGTCGCCACCATCCTGAGCCACAGCCGGACGGACGCGGGTATCCAGCAGCTCTTTGATTTGGCCGACGATTTCACCGTCGGGGCCATCGTGATCGGCGTGGCCGCCAGCCGCATCGCCTTCGCCGGACATGACTGGCTGACCGGACTGAAAGTGCTCCATGATCGCGCCCAGCAACGCAGGTTTGATGTGATCCCAGTCCACTGCATCAGTTTTGGTGACGGTAACGAAATCCGTGCCGAAGAACACACCTGCCACACCATTCACCGCGAAAATGCGCTGCGCGAGGGGGGATTTTTCAGCGCCCTCAGCTGACGGAAAATCAGCAGTGCCCACTTCTAGCACGGACTGGCCGGGCAAGAATTTCAATGTTGCGGGGTTCGGAGTGGATTCGGTTTGAATGAACATCTGATGCGTACCTTATGTGGTCTGCCTTGGATATGCGCCCGAGGCCGCCCGGTGTCAAGGTTTGGAATCATTCTAAAAGGATCTCACTCGGACCCTGGTATCGACGGGATCATGAAACTGCCCGAGGCAATCGGCACAGACGGGCGCGCGATTCCACCCCCGGACCCGGTGCCAGGTTGCGCAGGTTGGACGCTGGTTCCGGGGGCTGGACGGGAAATGCCGCCACCGCTGACTGGCTGAGAGGGGCGCGCCGACGGGGCGGATTCGCGCAGTAGCTGCCCCAGAACACTGTCGGAATGCAGGCCCAGATATGCTGGTTCCGAGAAGCTGATCGAGGCGGCGATCAACGTGCCGCGCGCTTTTTGAGAAGGCTCATATTGCACCAGAACCGTCACGATCATCCCGGCGCGCGCGACCTGAGACCTCAGGTAGACCGTCTTTCCGCTTTTCAGAATGCCCGAAGTGATCAGTCGTTTGTCATCGTATTTCTGATACAGTTCTTGCTTGGTACCTTTGTGGTTGTCGATCAGCCATTTGTGCATCTCGATGGTCTTTTTCTGATCGTTCTCGATCATTCGGACCTTCAGGCTGTTGTCGGGAGATTGGAGCGTAAACAGTTCCGAATTGGGATTGCGTTGCAGCAGTGCCAGCGGCGCCAGAAAGGTTGCCTTTTGCGGGAAATCATTCATGCCTTGCCAGAAATCGACCTGAATTGCGGTCTGCGTTTGCAACAGAAGTGGCTTTAGATCCTTATACTTGATTGTGCCGGTCTTGCCGCGGCGCGCCATATAGGTATCCAACGAACGCTGGCTGCCAGCCCCCCATTCTCCATCAATCAAGCCCACATAGAGCCCCTGCAAGGCCAGTCCCGTCTGGAGGTATCGCAGCTCGGACGGGCCGGTCCAGCTTGGTTTGAATGGATCATTCGGGCTTTGTTGTGCCTTGGCGGGGCTGGTCAGCAGCGTAAACAAGGCCAGAAAGGGCAGGGCGATCAATAGGACCATGCGTAACGATTTGATCATGAGGGTTTTCCTTCTGGCTGTGTCGAAGCGCGCCTTGCGGCTGCGGTCAGGTGATGGCCTCCAGCCGTTCCTTGGACAGGTCGCCAGGAACGATGGTGATCGGAACCGGGAGCGAGCCTGCAGTGCGAGTCATCTGAGTCACCAGAGGGCCAGGTCCTTTGCGGTCTATACCTGCGCCCAAAACCAGCACGCCGACCTCTGGATCCTCTTTGATCTGAGACAGAATCTCGGTCACGGCCTCGCCTTCACGGATCACCAGTTCGGGGGTCACGTTTTGGCGGTCTTTCATCCATTTGGCGAAGACTTCGAAATGGACGGTGATCCTCTCGCGGGCTTCTTCGCGCATGATGTCAGACACGCCGATCCAGTGGTTGAATTCTTCCGGAGGGATGACCGAGAGAATTTGCACGCCACCGCCCGTCCGCGCTGCGCGCATCGCTGCGAACCGCATCGCGTTCAAGCACTCGCGGCTATCATCCAGGATCACCAGAAATTTACGCATTGATACTCTCTCCTTGCCTGGATCATGGCGCAAGCGCGCCCCTGAGGCAATACGACAGAGGGGTCAGTTGCAGGCCGCGGCTGCCGTGGCGCCGAAATCCTTGTAGCGCAGCCAGAACGCTTCGTGACGGGTGTTGTCTGATTGACGGATTTCTTGGGCTTTGTGCGGTTCGGAAAAGAACTTAGCCGCCATGCGCTGATCCGAACGCGTTAGCGTTTGATCTGCTGCGCGCTGGATGCATCCGCACAAACGCCAGTTGGCCCCTTTGCGGGGCGACGACAGACAGGCGCGCTCTATGGGGCCAGCCGCAGCCAGAGTGGATGTCACAGGAAGAAGAACACAGGCCACAGCCAGACCTGTCAGAAAACGTTTCATTATATTACTGCCTCAAAGCGCCATTCGCATGGTCCGGGATTTTTCCCTGTATCCCACGCGTGGATTTGTTACCCTTCGCGACAGTATGCCGGATGTGTGCTGGGTTTTCAATTGGCCTGTTCCGCACGTCCTTTAGACAAAGGTGCGCCTCATGAAATACCTGATTGCTTTGATCGCTCTGCTTATTGCTCCTCTCGCTGCGGCTCAGGGGCGGCCGGTCAATATCGGCCGCGATGTGCCCAGTGTTACTGTCCCCACGGACGAAGGCCCGGTCGAGATTGCCCGTATCCAAAATAACGATAATCAGGTGAGCGGAGAGTGGGCGAAAACCTCGCGGGCGTGCCCGCCGTTTTGCGTTCAGCCGATGTCTCCGGCTGCGGGGGTTGCGACCATCGGCGAGCTAGAGCTGCTAGAGATGCTTGCCGACCCCGACGTGGTCGTTATGGACTCGCGCACGCCAGAGTGGTTTCAGGGAGGTTCGATCCCAGGTGCGATTAACGTGCCCTACACACAGGTTATCGACTATCTGGGCGAGCTGGGCTGCGAGCCGGATTTCGATGGCTGGGAATGTATCGACCCCAAAACTGTTGCGCTGTTTTGTAACGGGAACTGGTGTGGCCAATCCCCGACAGCAATCCGCAACATGATTGAGGTGGGCTATCCTGCGGATCGCATCTCATACTATCGCGGTGGTATGCACGCCTGGCGGATGCTGGGCCTGACCGTCACGGCGGACTAAAACGCTCTGCCCGCCGGGGCATGACCGGCGGGTTAGCGCGATTTTCGCCGCTTTACGCCTCCACGTTGGCCGGGTTTTCCTGCTGTTGACCGGCCACGGGCAGCACCCGCATCTATGACGGCCTTTTCCACTGCGGATTGTCGCGCCAGAGGGTCGTCCGAGATCACCAGGTCGACCGCCTCAAGCCGCTTGATTTCATCTCTGAGCCTCGCGGCTTCTTCGAATTCCAGATTCTCGGCAGCTTTGCGCATGTCGGTGCGCAGCCCGTCCAGATGGGCCTCGAGATTGGCGCCATGCATGGGGGCGTCTATCGTCGCGGTGACACGCGCCTGATCCGTGTCGCCTTGGTACAGTCCAGCCAGAATGTCATCGACATTTTTCTTTACAGTGGCCGGCGTGATCCCGTGCTCTTCGTTATAGGCGATCTGTTTCGCCCGGCGACGGTCGGTTTCCCCCATCGCCCGCTCCATCGAGCCAGTGATGCGGTCGGCATACATGATGACGCGGCCTTCGGCGTTTCGCGCGGCGCGGCCAATGGTTTGGATCAACGAAGTCTCTGACCGCAAGAACCCCTCTTTGTCTGCGTCCAGAATGGCCACCAGCCCGCATTCCGGGATGTCTAAGCCTTCGCGCAGAAGGTTGATACCGATCAGCACGTCAAAGGCCCCAAGGCGTAGATCGCGCAGGATCTCGATGCGTTCGATCGTGTCGATGTCGCTGTGCATATAGCGCACCTTGATGCCCTGTTCGTGCAGGTATTCTGTCAGATCCTCGGCCATCCGTTTGGTCAGAGTCGTGACAAGCGTGCGGAACCCATCGGCGGTGACGCGACGGATTTCGTCCATTACATCGTCCACCTGTGTGTCGACGGGGCGGATTTCCACAAGCGGGTCCAGCAGGCCGGTGGGGCGGATCACCTGTTCGGTGAAAACGCCGCCGGTTTGCTCCATTTCCCAGCTTGCCGGGGTGGCCGACACAAACACGGACTGAGGCCGCATTGCGTCCCACTCCTCGAACTTCAGCGGGCGGTTATCCATGCAGGATGGTAACCGGAAACCATGCTCTGCCAGCGTGGATTTGCGCCTGAAGTCACCTTTGTACATGCCGCCGATCTGCGGCACGCTGACATGCGATTCATCCGCGAAAACAATGGCCGTATCGGGGATGAATTCGAACAGGGTGGGGGGCGGCTCGCCCGGGGCGCGGCCGGTCAGATAGCGTGAGTAGTTCTCGATCCCATTGCAGACGCCGGTGGCCTCCAGCATCTCTAGGTCAAAATTGCAGCGTTGCTCCAGCCGCTGCGCCTCCAGCAATTTGCCCTCGTTGTTCAATTGATCCAATCGCTGGCGCAGCTCTTTCTTGATGCCCTGAATGGCCTGTTGTATCGTCGGTTTCGGCGTGACGTAGTGAGAATTTGCATAGACACGGATGTGGTCGAACGTGTCCGTGCGTTCGCCCGTCAGAGGGTCGAATTCCGTGATTGCCTCCAGCTCTTCGCCAAAGAAAGACAGGCGCCAGGCGCGATCATCCAGGTGCGCAGGCCAGATTTCCAAGACGTCGCCGCGCACACGAAAGGACCCGCGCTGGAACCCATGGTCGTTGCGCTTGTACTGCTGGGCGACCAGGTCAGCGATAACGGCGCGCTGGTCGTATTCCTCGCCTGCCTTCAGATCCTGGGTCATCGCGCCGTAGGTTTCGACCGAGCCGATGCCGTAGATACAAGAGACCGAAGCCACGATAATCACGTCGTCCCGTTCCAGCAGCGCCCGCGTGGCCGAGTGGCGCATCCGGTCGATCTGTTCGTTGATCTGGGACTCTTTCTCGATATAGGTGTCGGAGCGCGCGACATAGGCCTCGGGCTGGTAGTAGTCATAGTAGGATACGAAGTATTCCACAGCATTCTCCGGGAAGAAGCCCTTGAATTCCCCATATAATTGCGCAGCCAGAGTTTTGTTCGGAGCCAGAATGATAGCAGGGCGCTGGGTCTCTTCGATCACCTTAGCCATGGTGAAAGTTTTCCCTGTCCCCGTGGCCCCCAGAAGAACCTGATCCTGGTCGCCGCCCCGAATTCCCGCAGATAATTCCGCGATCGCCGTCGGTTGGTCCCCAGCGGGTTCAAAATCGGAATGCATGATGAACTTTTTGCCGCCTTCCAGTTTGGGGCGGTTTTTCACATCCGGGGCTGCGGCATGCATCATTGGGGCCGAGCTGTCAGAATGGGCGTAAGGCATGCGAATCTCCGGGCTGGTGTCATAGATTTGATCTGTTTTTGTTCTACTTCAACCCCCTCTTGTCATTGCGGAATAATTGCCCGGACTTGTTGCGTATCGTGGAAAATACCGGTTTGCGCTCAAATTGGTCAGCATTTCGAACCAGTTTGAAATAATTGCAAATATTTTGATGCTTTTTTGAAATTATTGAAACGGAATGCCTTGCGATTTGATGCAAATCAAACGTATGATTCTAGGTAGCAAGCAGCAGGCTTGGCCGCCATCGGACCTGCGTTCACCCACCCCTCGCTCCCTGCGGGTCAAATGGCGGCCAACGCCCATTTTCCTCAGCAAATTGCGGTGGAAAGGGGCGGTCTGCTCTTGCCGTCCCTCCCTTTTTCCATAATAAATCGCCGTCAAAGAGGAGTCATGACATGCGTGCGCGAATCTACCAACCTGCCCGGACTGCGATGTCCTCGGGGACAGCTAAAACCAAAGCTTGGGTGCTGGAATACGCTCCGGCATCGGCCCGTGAAGTGGACCCGTTGATGGGCTGGACTTCCAGTTCGGATACCCAGTCGCAGGTCAAGATGAGCTTTGCGAGCAAAGAGGCTGCGTTGGACTATGCCAAGGAACACGGTATCGACGCCGCTGTGACCGAGCCGCACAAGCGCAAGCCCAACATCCGCATGGGTGGCTATGGCGAGAACTTTGCCACCAACCGCCGCGGTCCTTGGACCCACTGAACTAGACTGATTGAACGAATGGCATTCCGGCGCGGGGAACCGCGCCTATTGCGGTCCCGTAGCTCAACTGGATAGAGCACCTGACTTCTAATCAGGATGTTGGGGGTTCGAGTCCTCCCGGGATCGCCATTGTTCGTTCACGGCGCAGATTACCACAGAAAAATCGGACTTCTGGAAGCGCCGGGACCTTATTGGGGCTCGGTATTTTTGGATTTTAGGGTCCGTCAGTTGAGCCGCAAAGCGGGTGGGGCCGTCTGAGCGCCGTATTTATGGGCGCGCAGTGGGGGCTGGTGTGGTAGAAGTATCAATCCTGATTATTTTTGTCATGAATGCGGTTTTCGCACTTAACATACCATCCAGACTCGGTTAAATGCACGCTACCGGTCCAGCCAATTAACGAATGCTCAGCCAGACCTCGATCTTAAATCGTGAGGGATGGATGACTAGAACATTGAGGGAGCGCGCCAGCAAATCTGTGCGCGCGAAGAAAGCGACCGTTGCACATACGTTGGGCACGTCCTTGGCTATGGCTTGCCTATCCACAGGGGCCATCGCGCAGCAGCAGCAAGGCGCCGATATCGTACTGCCAACGGTCGATGTTGAAACAACCGAGGCCGCCCCGCGTCAGGCGCGCGTTAACCGGCCACGGATCACTGCAGCAACCACCTGTACGCCGTCGCTTGCGGGCACGGTCGCCTGCGCTGCAGAAGAGGCGGCAGTCGCTGAACAGGCCGCAGCCGAGGCAGCACATGCGGCCAAGGCACGCGCTGGGGGCAGCTCCTTTGCCAATCCAGATGCACCGTTTCTGGCCAGCGAGTCTGGCAACAGCCGCCTGCCCGGAGAGCTGAAAGACACCGCGCGTAGCGTGACTGCGATTACGCAAGACGTGCTGGAAACCACCGGCACAACCAGCGTGCGTCAGATCGCCCGGACAACGCCTGGTATCTCGCTGGGGTTTGGTGAAGGCGGAAACTCTTATGGGGACAACCTGTATATCCGGGGCTTCAAGGCGAATAACGACATCTACAAAGATGGAATTCGCGATCCGGGCATCGGCATCAGCGAGACCTTTGCCACTGAACAGGTCGAGGTCGCCAAGGGGCCCTCGGGGACGATCGGCGGGCGCGGGACAACAGGTGGTGCGATGGATATCATCTCGAAGTCGCCGCAAGACGTTGATTTCACGCGCTCTGTTACCACAATCACCGATGCAGGCACTGCGCGTCAGACGCTGGACATCAACCGCGTCCTGGATGACCGTACGCAGTTGCGGTTCAATGGGATGTGGCAGGATGGTGCGGTTGCAGGTCGTGACCACGTGAAGGATGACCGCAAAGGTGCGGCCCTGGCATTGCGCTACAAAGCGACGGACAACCTGACCATCGAAGCCGATGTGAACTACACCAAGTTCGAACAGACGTCAGACTGGGGTATTCCCTATGTCAACGACGAGGACCTGGGGCTGGTTGGCCCGGTCAGCGAATTCGGCGTTGATGCGTCGACCTGGTATGGAATTCCGGGGCGAGACTATCAGGACTATCAGCAGACGTCGGCCTCGCTGAAAACGATCTGGGATTTGGACAACGGTTTCAAGCTGACCAATACCTTGCGTGCGACCGGTTCGATCACGGATTATATCGTTGGTGTTCCCAGCGGCATGGATACCAACGGGTCTACTGATGTGAATGATTGGGACGTCCATATCAGCGACAAGAGCGTCTATCAGAAAACCGATGTGCTGGCGGATGTGCTGGAGCTGAGCGGCGACGCCCAGCTGTTTGGGCGTACGCACAAACTGGTGGTCGGGCTTTCCTTCTCGGACGAGCAAATCCGCAAATGGGGCTATACCAACCTGACATCCGAGGATTATGACCCTCCGGCTGGCGTGCGCGGGTGTCGGACCAGTGTCGTGAACCCCGATCCTATCGGAGAGGGCTGCTGGACCGGGGATGCCCCCATTCTGGGCGACACGTCGACAGACACGAGCGTGGTTAGCAAATCGTTCTATGTGCTTGATACGGTCGAGGTAAACGACAGGTTGACGCTGAACGGCGGCCTGCGGGTTGATCACTATGATATCGAACGGTCGGGCATGGACAGAAGCGGCGAGGCCTATACGCTGTCCCGATCTGACACGATGTTCAACTGGAATGTCGGGGCGACCTATGCCGCCAGCGACAAGCTGAATATCTATGCTGCGGCGGCGACCTCGACTAATCCGATGGGGCAAGAAATCGCCTCGGGCGGTGGGTTCTATGGTGGACTGGACGAAGGGGGCGAAGACCTGGCGCCCGAAGAGAACACCTCGTTCGAAATCGGTGCGAAATACAGCATCAATCCGAACCTGCTTTTGACCGCTGCGGTGTTCCAAACCAGCAAGGACAACGCGCGCGAGGATATCGGGCCGCGTGGTGGCTCGGTCACGTATGACACTCTGGAGTACCGCGTCCGTGGTATCGAATTAGGTATCGCTGGCAGGGTGAATAGCAGGTTGTCGCTGTTCGGTGGTGCCACGATGATGAAAAGCAAGATCACCGACAGTCAGGACGCTGACGCTATCGGGGAGTCTCTGCCGAACATTGCTCATAAGCAGTTGAATTTGCTGGCAACCTATCAGTTCACGGATCAGTTGATGCTGGGCGGGCGTTTGAACTATCAGGGCGTCAAGAACCTGGGCAGCACCTATGCGAACGGGCTGAAGCTTCCGGCTGCGTGGACCTTTGACTTGCTCGGGGAATACGAGATTGCCGAGTTCAAAACGTTGCGTTTTGCCGTCACGAACCTGACGGACGAGACGGTCTACGACGCTGGGTATCGCTCGTCCGAGCCGTTTACCTATGTTGCGCCTGGACGGGAAATTTCTGTCACGCTGGACATGAAATTCTAATCCACCATGACTTTGGGCCACCTTTGGGTGGCCCATCACACCAAGAGGTTCCCATGCTGATTACAATTCCTAACGTCCTGAGCAAGGATGAGGTCAAACAGTTCCGCGCGGCGTTGGACGTGGCGGATTGGCGGGATGGCGCCTCGACTGCCGGGGTTCAATCGCTCGAGGTTAAGCGCAATCAACAACTGCCGCCAACTGGGGAAACGGCCCAGAATTTAGGGCAGTTCCTGTTGCAGCGGCTGAGCTCGACACCACTGTTCGTATCGGCGGCGCTGCCTTTGCGCATCCTGCCCCCGATGTTCAACAAATATGAGACGGATCAGACTTTTGGGACGCATGTGGACAATGCGATCCGCATCAATCCGCTGACGCAGGAAACTCTGCGCACGGATCTATCGATGACTGTCTTCCTGTCCGAACCCGAGGAGTACGACGGGGGCGATCTGGTCATCGAGGATCAATACGGCGTTCAAGAGGTGAAGCTGCCTGCGGGGGATATGGTGCTGTATCCATCGACCAGCCTGCATCAGGTTACACCGGTGACGCGCGGTGCCCGTGTCAGTTCGTTCTTTTGGCTGCAAAGCATGATCCGGTCAAACACACAGCGGTCGATCCTGTTCGATCTGGATCAGACCATCCAATCGCTGAGCCAGTCCATTGGTACCGGAGACCCGGAGGTGGTTCGGCTGACCGGCATTTATCACAACATGATCCGTATGTGGGCAGAGACATGATATTCAATAAACTCCCTCTGGTAGCTTTCGTTGCTGTCACCGCAATTGTGCCCACTCAGGTGTCAGCGCTGGATCTGACTGCGGTGTTGGGCCCCTACCGGGCCGATATCGCTGCGTGGCTGCAAGACGCTGGCCATAACGAGATGTCACCCGTGGGGATGTTCATGGCGGCTGATTGGGTGGTCAAGGCTGTCATGCTCAGCCTGTTGGGGGCGTCGGTCCTCTCTTGGGTGATATTTCTGGCCAAAGTGCTGATCCTGCGCTGGGAATCTTTGAGGCTGAAGCGAGCATATCGTCAACTGGACACCGCCGGAACGCTAGAGGCCGCTCAGCTACGCTTTGCGCGCCGCAAAGGGGTTGTCGGTCATATGGTTCGCGCGGCCAGACATGAAATGGAGCGCACTGGCGCCCAATCCAGGTTAAAGGCCGGGATCAAAGAGCGCGTGGGGTCCGAACTCGCACGGATCGAGGCCGGCGCGGCCCGACGTATGACACGTGGGGCGGGGTTTCTGGCCAATGTCGGCTCGACTGCACCGTTCATTGGTCTGTTCGGGACGGTCTGGGGGATCATGAACAGTTTTATCGGCATCGCAGAAAGCAACACCACGAATTTGGCCGTGGTGGCGCCGGGCATTGCCGAGGCCTTGCTGGCGACAGCGATCGGCCTGATCGCAGCAATCCCCGCTGTGATTTTCTATAACCTGCTGGCGCGTGGGAACACCGGATACAAGATGATGTTGGCGGATGCGGGGGCTCTGGTTGAACGGACCCTGTCGCGGGACCTGGACCTTGGGACGCTGGCCGCTGATGCCGACGCGGGCACCAAGGGCGCCGAGGCCCATATCGTACGCCTGTCGTCAGAAACATCAGCGGCGGAGTGAAACAATGGGGGCAAGATTCGGAGCTGACGACGCGGGTGATCTGGCGGAAAACAGCGAGATCAACATCACGCCATTTATTGACGTCATGCTGGTGTTGCTGATCATTTTCATGGTCGCGGCGCCCTTGTCCACAGTCGATATTCCGGTCGAACTGCCCGTGGCTGTAGCCGAGGCCCCGGACAGGCCGTCCGAGCCAGTTTTCGTGACCATCGCCGAGGACCTGTCGTTGAGCGTCGGTGAACTGGATATCGACAAGGCCACCCTGCCGATGGAGATTGGTATCGCAACGGGTATGCGCCGCGACACACGCATCTACATCCGTGCGGACAAATCCGTTCCATACGGTGAGTTTATCGCAGTGATGAACCTGTTGCGTGCCGAAGGATACTTGAAGGTCGGGTTGGTCGGGCTGGACGAGGCCTCGGCCCAATCGGATCAGGCCATTGGCGCTCTGGATCCGGGTGGAAATCCATGAGCTTGGCCTACCGCGCACCGATCATGGGCAACGGAGCGTTCTGGGTACTGGCCGCAGTGGCCAGCCTGGGGGTGCACTTTGCCTTGCCGATCAGTTTCTTGGCCAAAGACGCCGCGCAGATCGCCCCCACCCCAGAAGACCAAGGCGTCACCGGGGCAATTCTGTTTGATCTGTCGGATATCATTGCCGCGCCGTCGGGCCCTGCCGAGGATAGTGTCGCCCAAGAAGAAAGCGCGGCTGCCCCAACCGTGACCGAAAGCCCCGAGGCCGTCGAAGCCACCAAGGCCGCAGATCAGCCGATGCTGAACCAAAGTCCCTTTGAGGTCGAGGATGACAGCCTGAAATTCGCCATGGCGGCCCCCGAACCAGAGGTCGAGGCCGAGAAAATCGCCGAGGAAATCGCAACCGAGTTCGACCCCGAACAGGTCGATACCGCAAGCCAATTGGGCGCCGAGGACAAGGCGGGCTCGGTTGCGTCGGTTTCAGGGATCGAGGCCGAGCAAGAGGCGGAAACCGCCACAGCTGAGAGCGAGGGCCTGACCGCCGCGCGCAAGGCCGAGCTGCAAGAATGGCAGAAGGCGGTTGTGGTCAAGATCAGCAAGGCCAAGACCTATCCCCCTCAGGCTAGGCGGCAAAAGATCACGGGTGAGGTGCATATCCGCTTTACGCTGGACAGCTATGGTCATGTCTTGACGGCTGAGGTGGCGACATCATCGGGCTGGCCGGTTCTGGATCAGGCCGCGCTGCGGACGATCAAGAATATCGGAAAAATGCCAACGCCGCCCAGTCACCTTGGACAGGAGCAACTATCGCTGATGATTCCGCTGCGCTATCGGTTTAGATGAACGACCTTGGGGGTGATGTCGGTGATCGTGCGGCAGCCGGTCAGCAGCATGGCGATCTCCAGCTCGTCCCGTAGCAGGCGCAAGACATGGCTGACCCCGACGGCACCACCGACCGTCAGGCCGCACAGAGCCGGGCGCCCGACCAAAACCGCCGAGGCCCCCAGGGCCAACGCTATCAGCACGTCCACCCCGCGCCGGATGCCACCATCAAACAGCACGGGGTAATCAGGCCCCACGGCGCCCACCACATCAGACAGCATCGACAGGCTGGACGGGGCGCGATCCAGGACACGCCCGCCGTGATTGGACACGATGATCCCCGCCGCCCCGACCTGCTGTGCCATCCGCGCGTCATCGGGGTGCAGAATGCCCTTGAGGATCACGGGCACCGGCAGCTGATTGCACAGCCAGGCCACATCCTCCCATCGGGGCAGGATCCTGGCGATACCGTCAAAAATGGCAGATTGACCCTCGGACAGAGGAGGCAATACGGGCTGGGGCAGGCCGACAAGGTTGACGGCGTGGATGTTGGCCGGCAGGGAAAACCCCGATGCGATTTCGCGGTCCCGCACACCCTGAACCGGGGCGTCTATTGTCAGGATCAGCCGTGTGTACCCAGCTTTGAGAGCTCTGTGCGCCAAGGCCAGTGTCGCGTCGCGGTTAGCCAGCCAATACAGTTGGAACCAGTGCGTTTCAGGGGCCGCGTCACGCACGGATTTAAGAGACGTGCTGCTTTGGGCGCTCAGCACCATTGGGATTGATTGCGCCGCCGCCCCCTGTGCTGTCCCCCGCTCGCTATCGTTATGCAGCAGTTTTTGATAGGCAAAAGGCGCAACCAGTATTGGTGTGTCATAGCGTTCGCCCAGCAGATCCACGGCAGTTGATCCCTGCCGCAGATCGCGCAGATGCCGTGGAACGACCCGAGCGGCTTCAAATGCCCCTTCGTTATCGGCAACCGTTGCTTCGGCGCCGGCTCCCCCTAGGAAATAGGCCGCCAAAGAAGGAGTAAGCGCCTGTTGCGCCTGATGGTAATATTCCGCTAACCCAGCAGGTAAGTCGTGGTGCCCCAAGTGAAAACTCCGATCCTGAGATGACGCGATTCAATACAAAAATCATATCAGATCGGCACAAGGATAGTAGCGCGATTGGACCGCTTATTGTGCCGCGATTTCAGACAGACCGGGGCAGCTGTCTGGCGGTGCTAGTAGTCCTTCTCGATAAAGATACCGATCCCAGTTTCGCCGTCTGAATTAAGCCGCCCACGCGCTGTGACAGAGCGATTGATGGACAGGTTCAGGTTGATCTGGGAATTGCCTTCTGAATCCGCGGTGACTTCGGAATAGATGTTTTCGCTCAGATATTTACCTGCGCGGGCCTCTGTCGCGCCTTCGTCGGTGGTGGTAACATCCAGATCATCCAGCGCCAGCCCTTTGCGGATGGAGCCGCCCAACCCGTCCCCGCCCTTGCCGGCCAATGTGCGGATTGCAGCCGCAAGCCGCACCGCTTGGAGCGGCGATATGGTGCTGAGTTCCTTGCCGAACAGGATCAGCGCCAGGACCTCATCCTGCGGTAGTTCCGGGCTAGAGGTAAAGGTCAGCTTGGGGGCGCTGGCTTGGCCTTCGATCACGATATTTGCAGTGGTATCTGTGGCTTCGGTGCTGGCGGTGAACCGAATGAACGGATCAAATGCCCCCTGGAGCTGGATCAGGCCCTCGTCTAGCGAGAGCCGTTTGCCCAGAATATCCAGCCGCCCGCGGATCAAGTCGAACCGTCCTTGAGGCACGACATTCTGCGTGCTTCCGGTCAGGCGCAAAGCGCCGCCCAGTTCGGCGTCCAAGCCACGGCCACGGACGAAAATCCGGTCAGGCGCGACCACTTGGATATCAACCGCGTATTCTGGTCCGGTCGCGGCGGCGGATGGTCCCGTCTGGATCAGCCCCGCGTTTTTCCGGGTTTGCTTCACCAGTGCTGGTTCGTTCACGTGGCGCAAACCGGGCAGGTCTGAGTGTTCGGCACCAGTTGGGTTGGGCACTCTCAGTTCTGTGTGTCCCATGGTCAAGCGGCCCGAAATCCGGGCCCCGCCCGTTAGCGGGCCGTTCATCAAAATTGATCCATTCAGGGTTGTCTCGAATAGCTGGGGGTCGGTCAGAATGACGTCAGTCAGGGTTGTCTCCAGCGCAGCATCGAAAGGCGCGGTCAGCCCGATGGGGCCGGTCACCTGTAGTGTCCCACCAGAGGATGCGCGTGCCCCAACGGACAGCATTGCTCTGGCGGCTTGCAGCGCGATATCAGCGTTGATTTCCTCAAGCGCGAGATTCTGGCCCGGAAGAGTCGCGCGCGCATTTTGGGCCGAGATCACGCCCTGAACTGAACTCAGCGCCGGAGGGCCGGATATTCGCAGGTCATAACGAAGCAGGCCGCTTAGGCTGCGGGGGCGGATCATGGTATTGGCCAACGCAAGCGGAGCAACCCCTGACAGCGCCATATCCATTGTGGCGCCGTCCCGTGCGATGGTTCCGTCGGCCTTTAGGGCAGAGTTCCCGGGGCCAGACCCGTCGGCACGGATGCGCCAATTGCGATTTTCCAACGTTGCCGTGCCCGAGGCTCTGGCCGGTCCTTCCAGCCCGTCAGCCACCAACCCCAGGTCGCGCAGAGTTGCCTTGAATGCCACGGTGTCGCCGTCCGGGGAAGAGGCGCTGAGGTCAATCTCGGGGCTGACTATTCGGGCCGAGGAGAGAGACAAAAGTCCCTCTGCGTCTCGTGTCGCGGATAGTTGGGCCGTCGTTTTGTTCCGCAACAATTGATCCAGTTGCGCCAAGCCGGTGGCGAGATCTTGACCCGTCATGTCCAATTGCGCGTCAAAGCTCTGCTCGGCTGGATGCCCTGATCCGGTTAACGTCAGTGCGACAGCTCCTGAAACGGGTTGCCCCAAAACCCCTGCATAGGTGGACAAGAGCTGTGTTTCCAACCGAAGGCTGCCCGAGCTTCTCAGTGTCGCCCACTCCATCCCCGTCGCGTGCAAGTCCAGATCGGCACTTGTTTCACCGGGGGCAGAGGCCTTTGCCATTATTGTCCAGTTTTCACCTGTCCGGGTCAGGTTGGTTTGCAGAGTAAAAGTTCCTGAAATATCTGGGAAAACCCGCTGTAAGTCGTTGATCTTTGCGTCCAGCATGGCCGTGGCGTTTTGTTCTAAGAGCGTGGCTTCGGCTGTGATTTCTGCATGAGAGGTGCTAACTTGCAGCGTGCGCAGGGTCGTTCCTGTGGTGTTCCGCTGTGCGTCCAGATGCAACTGGCCGTCCCCCTCTAGCAAAGGATCCAGCATGGGGTCGCCAAGCGCAAGAGAACGAGTGTCGCCACTGACCGCAAGGTCAAACGCGCCGCTGATGGGCTGGATATTTCCCTGAATACTCAACGCTGCGGCGCCACTCAGCGGCTGCCCGGCCAGGGCCGCAAAACGGGACAAATCCGACGAAGCCAGCTGGGTCTTTGTCTCAATTTGTATCTCGGCAGCGCCGGGGAGGTTGGCAATGTCCACGCTGCCAGTCAGGTCGTAGTGCTGCCCTTCAATCGCGATGGCCCGGAATGCGACAGGGGCACCCGGTTCCCAGGTGAAATTCAAAGCCCCCCGTAGCGCTGAGCCCAAGGCCGAGGTCAAGGCCATATCAGAGAATGACAACCCCGTTAAGTTGCTTGTGATTGCGCCTTCGATACGTCCCGCGGTGAGGCCCGGAGGAGTCAAAGTCCCGTCAGCCCGAAAACGCGCGGTGCTTAGCGCCATGTCAGGCCGGTTCAGACCCGATAGATCCGCATCAAGCAGCCAGCTATCGCTTTTGCGGGTGTCATAGCTTAGCGCAACCCGCGCAGATCCAAGCTGAGTTTTGGGACCTGCAATCGGCAGTATGACGCTGTCTGTATTGTCCGACGCGAGCTTGGCACGCAGTTGTACCAACGTGGGCCAGCCTTCGGGGGTCAGTTCCAGTTGGCCAGAAATCGCTAGCGCTTCAGCCTCCAACGACAGGGCGTCCAGCTTTACATGTCCATCCGCAGCGCGGCTGCCCGAAGCAGACAGCGCCATATTGGGACCAAAGAAGGATTGGTATTCTGGGGCAAAAAGTGGGGCGATATCGCCGCCAAGATCAGCCGTAAAGTGGGTGGTGTCTTCGGGACGGCTGAGGGTGAACGCGCCTGTCAATCGCGGTGTGCCGTCCGTGCTGAGCGCCAGTTCGGCTGTGAAATCGCTTAGCGGCCCGGCCCCATTCGCAGTCACAGACACAGCAGGCGCGCCCGGCAGGTTCAACATCTGGGCGACAAGACCGTCCCGAGGCTCGGCCAGCGAGAGGTCCAGCATCAGGTCCTGCGTGGAGTTGCTATAGCTGGCGGTCAACGACAATTCGCCTGACCGAGGGGCGAGCCGCACAATGGACATGTTGGTCTGCGCTGATCCGTCTATCAGGGCCGCCGCGCCGGTCAGGCTGATTGTTGCCTGCTGGCCCAAGACCGAAGCGCCCAGCTCTGCTTGTCCGATTTCCAGTTTGCTGATGTCGATCGAAACAGGAAGATCAGGCAGCGCTAGCGGTGTCGCCTGTGCGCTAGGCATCGACGCAACGGGAATAGGTCTGCGCGGGATCAACAGCCGTTCGGCCGACAGCTCGGTGACATCCAGGTGGCCCGACAGCAGGGCGGCGCGGTTCCAATTCAGCGTGACGCCTTTCAGCGTTAGCCAGATGCCGGTTTCATCGGCAATTGTCAGGGTTTCGATGGATGCCGTTGAACTGAGCGCCCCCGAAAACCCCTGAATATCCACGACACGTCCGACATCCGAAAGCGAGTCTTCGAGAAGGGCCTCGACGAAACCACGTTCGTCACTGTCTTGCGCGATCACGGGCAGTGGTGCGGCCAGCACGGCGATATATACCCATCTACGCATCAGAACGCCTGTCCGATGCCGATATAGACCTGAAGCCCGTCGCCCGTCGCCCCGCTCAGCGGGCCGGCAACATCCAGCCGCAGCGGGCCAACAACCGTGTCATACCGCAGGCCCAACCCGGCGCCAGAATGCCACGAACCACTACCGTCATACAGGCTTTCTGCGCCGATATAGCCCGCATCAGCAAAGCCAACGATGCTAATGGAATTCGTAACCTTGGCACGCAGCTCGGCTGAGAAGCCCAGGAAACTGCGGCCGCCGGCGGCATTTCCACCGCCCAGATCGATGCTTAGGGATTGGTAAGGTTGCCCGCGGACGGTTCCGCCGCCGCCCGAGTAGAACAGATAATCCGGTGCGGTTTCGGACAGCGCAGGCCCCATGATAGATCCCAACTGGAACCGCCCCGCAGCAACAAACCGGGCGTTCTGATCCAGTTTGCGATAGAGACGACTGTCCAGTTTTAGCTGAGCGCCAGAGGCCTCGCCATTCAGGCCTACAAATGGGGTGAGGTTTGCATTCACGTAGTGCCCACCGGTCGGATTCAGGATGTCATCTCGGTGATCCCAACGTAGCGCCATCGGCGTCGAGAACAGGGTAAAGGTGCGATTGCCAAAAGCGTCACTGGTATCGAAATGGCTGAACGCCAGCTCCAGGTCACCCTCTAGGTGGTCCGAGAAAATCCGCGTGGCGCCAATCCCAATTGTCACCTCATCCGAACGGTAATCCGTCTCGTCCAGGCTTTCGAGATCGAGATGGGCAAAGAATTTGGTGTCTGCGCCGTAAACAGCGGGGCGCTCGAACCGGGCACCGAGGCTATAGTCGAGCCCCCCGGTGCTGCCGCCAATTCCGGCGACTTCGCCTTCGATCCGCAGGCGTTCCGCGCCGCCCAGCAGGTTCCGGTGCATCCAGAACCCCGACAGCGACAGCCCTTCGAAATTTGACAGCTCGGCCCCGACGCCAAAGCGGCGGGGCTTTTCGTCCACAGCCTTCACTGTGACGTCCATGCTGTTGTCAGGGTGCAGCTGGTCGGCCTCGGCCAGAGTGACTGATCGGAAGGCCCCAGTGCGACGCAGCCGGGTTGCCGCTTTCTCGACCTCTGTAGGGGAAAAACGCTCCCCCTCTGGCAGGCCGGCGATCCGGCGGATGCGCGAGGGACGGACCTTGCTGGCGCCGGTCACACGGAGGGTGCCGAACTGGACCTCTGGCCCGGCGTCAATCCCAATATCCGCGTTCAGCACATGCGTAGCATGGTTCGCGGTTAGGTGCTGATAGCTGGGCTGGGCCTTGGCGTATCCGGCCAGCCGCCAGCCGTCTACGGTCTGTTCAACGGCCTTGATCACCGCAGTCGAGCGCGCCGGTTTTCCCGTGGCGAATTCTTCGGAAGGGAGCGCACCAGGTGGTTGTGGCATGACCCGCGCCTGACCAAACCGGAACTGGCGGCCCGGTGTGACACTGACATCTATCCGCGAGATTTTCTGCGGCGGGCTTAGCGGGGGGAACTCTGCTGCCTCGCGCCCGTCCAGCCGGATGCGGATCACACCCGAGTAATAGCCGTTCGCATACAGCGTTTCCAACAGGCGCTGATAGTCCGCCAGCGCCGTTGAGAACACATCCTGCGGGTCGCTGACGCCTTCGCGCTTGGCTGTTCGCAGCAGGGACGCACGCCGCAGCTGGGATTGCAGCGCATCGTTTTCGACACCCGAAAGAGTGATGTTCAGGTCTTCGAATGCCTGAACGGAACCGGCACCCAGCCCCAGGGACAGGACCAGCGCAGACAGAGTTGTGAATGGAGGCTTGTGTAAGGACACGTCAGGATCTGGGGCCGCGCAATAAGGAACTGAAGACTTATACGCACAAGATAGGGCGATCTGTCTCAATGTTCACGCGGAATTGTGCGGTTTCGCGGCGAAACCAGCAAGATGGCGCCGCAATTCTGGCTGGATCACTGGTAGGCGCTTCGCTGGGCCACACGCTGCCCGTCGGTCAGGCCCGCGGGGGGATACAGTATGATCTGCTCGTCAGGGCTGACCCCTTCGGAAATTGCAGCGGTCAAGCCGTTGTTCGCCGCCACTGTGACCGGGCGTTGGTGCGCTATGTTGTCCTGTACGACGAACACGGCCCAGCTGTCTTGGCCGCTTCGGAACAATGCCCCGGCTGGTACGGTCGTGGCTTGGTCAGCGGACCAGATGATGATCCGTGTTTCCACGCGAAACCCATGACCCAGCGCCATGCGTTCCTCATAGGGGCTGGAAAAACGGATGGTGGCTTTGACGCGCTGTTCTTCGACGCCCAGGGCCGAGACTTTGGTAAACCCCCAGGGTTCAATCCGTGAAACGACCCCCATCAGGGGCGGGGTGCCCCCCCAGTTGTCGATGATTACGGAATCCCCTGCCTGAATTTTCACGGCATCGGTGGACAGGAGCTCGGTCAGGACCTCTAGGTCGGTTTTGATATTCCCGATTTCAAGAATGGGCGTGCCCGAGGGGACGGTGATTTCCGACTGTTGCATCACCCTCAGTATAGTGCCGGGCACCGGAGCCTTGAGCGGCAGGATGTTTTCCTGCTCGGCGTCGATGACTTCGGCCAGTCCCTGGTCGTCAAAGGATACCAGCGCCGTGCGCGCATTGTTCAGCTCGGCCACGCGCATCGAAATTGCCGCGCGCGTGGTGTCCAGTGCGGCCAGAGCAGCGCGTGCCGCACGTTCATCCGCATCCAGAGCGGCCTGACTGACGATACCACTGGCAAACAGGCGTTTGGTGCGTTCCAGATTGGCATCGGCCAGATCGCGATCCGCACGGGCCTTGTTCAGGTTCGCCTCGGCGACGCGCAGGGCGGCTTCGGCGGCGGTTACGTTGCCACGGGCTTGTTCACGGGTACGGGCATCCAGCGCCGAAGGCGAGATCGGCAACATTCGCGCTACGGTGCTTCCTTGTTCTACCTGGTCCCCTGGCTCTAGGGTTTGGCGCATCAGGCGGCCCTGGATCGGTGTCGAGACAACATAGGGTTCGTGCACTGTTGTGCGGCCTTCTTCGTTGATGGTGACCTGCATTGGGCCTTGGGAAACGACGCCCATATCCACCAGCATCGGACGTGGCCAAAATGCATAGGCCAAGGTGCCCACAACCAGCGCTGCCGCCCCCAATGTCACCAATGTCCGCGATCGTTTTTTCTGTGCCATATCGCTATTCCCGTGTCTTGAGCGCGGCCACAAGGTCAACCCTGTCCAGCTCGCGTTTGACCAGCCACCCGGATAACCCGGCCGCAATCAGCACGGCGCTGATCGCCAGCCCATAGCTGCGTGGGCTAAAGGTCACTGGTATCTGGTATATATCGGTCGAAAAGCCCTGCACCGTGAGATAGGTCAAACCATAGCCCAAACCCACCCCTAGGGGGAGGGCGGCCAATGTCACCACCGCCAGTTCGCCCAGTAGCACAAAGGAGGCCTCGCCTTTGGTGAAACCCATTACGCGCAGGCTGGCCAGATCGCGGGACCGCTCTGCAAAGGCGATCCGGGCGGAGTTATACACAATCCCAAAAGTGATGATCGCAGCGATGGCCAGCATCACATATCGCACAGAACCTGGGCCGGTGTTCATGATGTCCTCCAGTGCGGCGCGGGTGTCGGATTTCAGGGAAATGCCCGCGATCTGCGGCATGGCCTTGAGGTCCTCGGTCAGCGCGGCCAGTTGGGATTCGTCGATTGTCAGCGTGGCTCCGGTGATCTGTCCAGGTTCGTTCAGGACGCGCGACAGGGCGCCCAGCTCCATGAACGCAGGCGCGCCCATAAGGGTTTCGGCGACCCCGATCACAGGCAGGTGCAAAATCGGACGGCGCCCCTCGCGGATTTCGGCGGTCAGGGTGTCGCCAGGGGCAAGATGCAGGATCTCGGACAAGGGTTTCGACAGGATCACGCCTTCGCGGCGCATCGAAATTGGCTGCTCGTCAGCGTTGATCACCCGGTTCAGGATCGGGAATTCGGGGCGTCCTTCGATTGCGCCGCGATAGCTGTACGTTCCGTTTCGGAACACAGCCGACACGGCGCGCGAAGGTTCGACATGCTCGACCCCGGGCAGGCGGCCCAGCTCCAGTAGGGCTTTGTCGGTTTGCTTTGTGGTGAAGCTCAACCCCATTTCGCCCCGGTTCATGACGTTGAAGCTGAGGTCCAGTGTGGTGTTGAAACCGGCCATCAAGGTCAGCGAAGCCACGGACAGCGCCAGTCCGGTCCCGATGCCAACCACCGCGCCCAGCATCCGTCCCGGATAGCGCGTCAGCCGACGCAGAACCATGCGACTGGGTTGATCCAGCCAGCGTTTCAATTTCGCGGCCAGATCGAAGCTACGGGAATAATCCGGCGGGGCGGGGGGGCGCATGGCAACGGCGGGGGTCAGGCGAAAGACGCCACGCAAAACGAACAGGCTCCCGATCGAGGCCGTTAGGATTGAAACGGTAAACCCGGTGACAAAGCTGCGTGGGTCGACGCTGAACACCAGAAAGGGGAATTTGTAATATTGCTGATAAAGCAAGGCCAAGGAATTGCCCGCTGCGATTCCGCCGATGGAACCCAGGATCGCGCCTAGGACTGCAATCAGCAGTACTAGCTTTAGGTAATGCAGGCTAACCTCGGTCGAGGAATAGCCGAACGCCTTTAATAACCCTATCTGCTCGCGCTCGGCTTGCACCATGCGGTTGACCACGATGTACAAAAGAAAGGCCGCAACCCCAAGAAAGATGGGCGGTATCACGGTGGATGTCCCGCGCAGCCCTTTGATTTCTTCGCTGACAAATCGGTTCGAGGTCAGATCAACCAACCCGAAGGCCCCGGTGGCGCCGTAAGGAGCGAGAATCCGGTCGGCGGCCATAATAACGGCCTCAGGAGTGGTGTCTCGGGTTAGAGACAGCAGTGCCTGATTAAACGCCCCCTGCATGTCATAGGCGGCAGCCAGCGCAGCTTGACGCATCCAGAACACAGCGAACCTTGCGTCATCCGGGACCATTTCACCAGGGGCGGTTGAATACAGGAACTCTGGTGACTGTGCCAAACCCGCGATGCGGAAACTACGTTTTGTGCCGTTCATTGTGGCGGTCAGGCGGTCGTTCAGCGCCAACCCCCGCGCCTTGGCAAAGCCCTCAAGCAGGAGAATTTCATCTGCGCGGCCAAGCTCGGGCAGGCGGCCGGCGGTCAGATAGACATCGTTTAGACGCGGGCGGCCGGTGTCGGGCAGGGACAGGGCCTGTGCCCGGACAGGTAGATCCGTTGCGCCAATGTCGATCAGGGCGCCGCCATAAACGCGCCCCTCGACGGCGGTCACTCCCGGCAAGGCGGCCAGCCGATCCAGCATTCGCTGAGGTGCGCGGGTGACCGGGGCGAAGACGTCAGCCATGCGGTAGCGGTCGTAATAGGCCAGCCGGGTTTCATCCAGGGTGTTCACCAGCCCCTTCATCATGACCAACATCAAAACGCCAAGAGCAATCACCAGCCCGATCGCCGCTGCTTGGGTTTTGATCCGTGCCAGATCACGCAAAAGCTTCTTGTTTAGCGGGCTTACCATTCGATTTCTGCGGCGGTTAGCTTGGTGTCGTTTTTGATGACCTCGCGGATGCCGCCATCAGAGAAATGGATGACGCGATCCGCCAACTGAGCGGTGTTGGCGGCGTGGGTCACGATGATGACCGTCGTGCCCAAGCGTTCGTTCACGTCGGTCAGAACCTTCAGGACGGCGCGTCCAGTGGCGCTGTCCAGCGCGCCGGTTGGCTCGTCGCAGAACAGAACGGTGGGGCGTTTGGCGACGGCACGCGCGATGGCGACGCGTTGTTGCTCGCCACCTGACATTTCTGACGGAAAGTGGCTGGCGCGCCTGTCCAGTCCGACCAGCGCCAGCGCGTCCGCAGCGTCCAGCGGGTCGCGGGCGATTTCGGTCACCAGCTCGACGTTTTCGCGGGCATTCAGGCTGGGCATCAGGTTATAGAACTGAAAGACAAACCCGACATGATCACGCCGGTATTTCGTCAGTTCAGCATCGGACATGTCGGTTAGGGCCTGATCCTTGAAATGCGCGGTGCCCAGCGTCGGCCGATCCAGCCCGCCCAAGATATTCAGCAATGTGGATTTACCGCTGCCGGATGGCCCCAGTAGCACCACAAATTCGCCGTCAGGGATTGTCAGGTCCACCCCGCGCAGCGCGTGCACTGCGGCGGCGCCTTCGCCGTAGGTCTTGGTCAGGCCAGCGGTGGTGAAGGCAGCTTTCGAGGATTTGGGGCGGGTTTCGGCCACTGGATCGCTCGCGTTTGGATGATCTCAGATTAACGAGTCCAGCGTCAGGGGCCAGTGAAAAACGCATGTCTTCACGGAAGGATCTGCAACCAGACCCAAACCGTCAGAATACATAGCGTTGTGCCCACCAAGACGGACGAGGCCGCAACACGGCGCCCGACGCCGTACATGTTTGCAAAGACATAAGAGTTGATCCCCGGTGCCATCGCCGCAGTCAATACAGCCGACCGCTGTGACGCGACGGATAAATCCATGCTACGAGTAAGCGTCCAGACGATAAGAGGATGCACAACAAGGCTGATCGCAATGACATAGGCGATGACCTTGGTGTCGCCCTCGGGGCGATAGCGCACCAGAACGCCGCCCAGCCCGAACAGCGCCGCAGGAAGAGCCGATCGCACCATCAGGTCAATTGCAGCGGTCAGCGGGGCGGGTAGGGTGATATGGGTTAAGTTTACCGCAAAGCCAAGCAGCAATCCAACCACCAAGGCATTGCGGAACATTGCGCCAGCGACCTGTTTGGCCAGTTTCAAGGGGGATCTGCTGCGGGCGCGGACGATCTCCATCGCGGTGATCCCCAGCATGTAGCAAAACGGCGAGTGGACAGACACGATCGCATAGTTTCCCGACAGGGCGTCGGTTCCATAGGCGCGCTCGGTGATGGGCAGACCCAGCAACAGCGAGTTTGAAAACAGACCGACAAAGCCAATTGCGACGCTGTCTTCCCATGGACGCCCAAATAGGAAACGCGCGCCCAGCATGGCCAAGGTAAAGCCCGTTGCGGCGCCAGTGTAGAATGAGAGGAGCAGTTTCAGATCGAAACTTTGGCTAAGGTCTAGCCGCGAGATCGCTGCGAATAGCAGGCAGGGTATGGCGAAGTTTTGCGTGTATTTCATCAGCCCATCGACATGGGAGTCCGTGAAGAACCCTTTCCAGACCGAGATATATCCGAATCCGATTACGATAAAGACGGGGAGGACGACATTCAGAAGATCTTGCATCCGAGAGGCCTTTGCGCGGCGGATTGAACAGGGCGGTGGCTACCGTCCTACGCCTCGGAATTGGGTAGGTAAAGCAAGATGACGGATGCGAATATTCGAAGATCTGTGGCGACTGGTGCCCTTAGAACGACGGCGGGGTGCTGGCACTGATGACCACACAGCGCTTGGTGCCTGTATTTCTGAACCTGTGCGGTAACTTGCTGTCAAACTGGTAGCCGTCGCCGGGATACAGGGTCTGGGCCTTGTCGCCGACAACCAGCAAAAGCTCGCCTTCGACGACGAACCCGGCCTCTTCGCCTTCGTGTGTGTAGGATTCTGGGCCGGTGTCTGCGCCGGGCTCGTATACTTCGTGCAGCATCAGCAGGGCGCTGTCTTTGCCTAGTCCGATGCGTTTCAATGAAACCGCGGCCAGCCCTTCGGGGGTGCCTTCATTAAACACACGCTCGGGGTTGATCTCCTGCAATTCATCCGAGCGAAAGGCGAATTTGTCCTGCGTTGTCGGCTCTGCCTCGAAGAAATCGACAAGGCTCATGTCGAAAACAGTGAGGATCTTCTTAATCGAGGAAATGGAGGGATTGGTTTTGTTGCTTTCTATCAGGGAAATAAGGCCGTTGGTCACCCCGGATTTCGCTGCCAGTTGCCGTTGAGAAAGCCCATGTTGCTTGCGGAGCAGCTTGAAGCGTTCGCCGACATCGAAGTCGTTCATACTCTTAGTTCCCTTTGGCGGCCTGGCTGTCCGTTTAGCATGGGCGGTGAAATAATCGCAATGCTAGCACGGAAATGCAGGATTTTTGCCGAATAAATTAAACAGTATTTGAAAAACGTTTAATTTACGATACCGTCCGATGGCAAATATGATTCTAGGGACTGGCATGATGAAAAACGCAGAGGTTCAAGTGCGCCGTGGCGAGGCAATCGCGCGCGGTGTTGGTATGATGACCGAGATTTACGCAGATCGTGCGGAAAACTCCGAGATTTGGGATATCGAAGGAAATCGATATATTGATTTCGCGGCGGGTATTGCCGTTGTGAATACTGGGCACCGGCACCCTCGGGTGATCGGGGCGGTCAAGGAACAGCTGGATCGCTTTACGCATACCTGCCATCAGGTTGTGCCCTATGAAAACTATGTCCGTTTGGCCGAACGCCTGAACGCGCGCGTTCCCGGTGATTTCGCCAAGAAAACGGTCTTTGTCTCGACCGGCGCCGAAGCCGTCGAGAACGCGATCAAGATCGCCCGCGCCGCGACCGGCCGGAATGCCGTCATCGCCTTTTCGGGCGGGTTCCATGGGCGAACCTTCATGACAATGTCGATGACCGGCAAAGTTTTCCCGTACAAAGCCGGGTTCGGCGCGATGCCGGGCGATGTGTACCACGCACCCTTCCCGATTGAGATGCACGGCGTTTCAACCGAGCATTCCCTGGCCGAACTCAATCGCCTGTTCAAGGCCGACGTTGATCCGGCACGTGTTGCTGCGATCATTCTGGAGCCCGTTCAAGGTGAAGGTGGTTTCTACCCTGCACCCAAAGGCTTCATGGAGGCCTTGCGTGCAGTTTGCGACGAACACGGCATCCTGCTGATTGCGGACGAAGTGCAAACTGGGTTTGCGCGTACCGGCAAGGTCTTCTGCATGGAGCATCATGATGTCTCGGCAGACCTGACCACCATGGCCAAAGGCTTGGCTGGCGGCTTCCCTCTGGCAGCTGTCTGTGGCCGTGCCGAGATCATGGATGCGGCGAACCCAGGTGGGCTGGGCGGCACATATGGTGGCAACCCGATCGGGATTGCAGCCGCAAACGCTGTTCTGGACGTGATCGACGAAGAGGAACTGTGCGATCGGGCCAACATGCTTGGCGCTCGACTGAAGCAACGTCTGGAAAGCCTGCGTTCCGACATTCCCGAGATTGCCGACATCCGCGGCCCCGGCTTTATGAATGCAGTTGAATTCAACGTTGCAGGCACGTCCACCCCTAACCCAGAATTCACCAATGCCATCAAGGCAGAGGCGCTCAAGCACGGGTTGATCCTGCTGACTTGCGGTGTGTACGGGAATGTCATTCGGTTCTTGGCGCCGATTACAATTCAGGACGATGTGTTCGCCGAGGCTCTGGACATCATCGAGACCTCTATCCGCTCTGTCAAAGCGGCGGGGATCTGAGATGACGCTTACTCTTGCTAATCCTGCTCTGCTTTGCACAGCGGCGTATATTGATGGCGATTGGGTTTCGGATGCCGCGTCGGGCGAGACTTTTGATGTCTTCAACCCGTCGACTGGCGAGTTGATTGCGACGCTGCCGAATATGGGCGTCGCGGAAACCCGTGTTGCGATTGATGCGGCCTATGTGGCGCAGCAGGAATGGGCCAAGCGCACAGGCAAAGAGCGCGGTGCTGTTTTGCGCAAGCTCTTTGATCTGATGCTGGAAAATGTCGATGATCTGGCAACCATTCTGACAGCAGAGATGGGGAAACCCATCGCCGAGGCGAAAGGCGAAATTGTCTATGGTGCCTCGTATGTGGAATGGTTTGCCGAAGAGGCAAAGCGCATTTATGGCGACGTCATTCCTGGGCACCAGCCGGACAAACGGATTTTCGTCCTGAAGCAGCCGGTTGGGGTTGTCGCTTCGATCACGCCGTGGAATTTCCCTAACGCAATGATGGCGCGCAAACTGGCGCCGGCTTTGGCTGTCGGCTGCTCTTTTGTTGCGAAACCGGCTGAGCTGACACCGTTGTCTGCATTGGCAATGGCCTATCTGGCCCAGCAGGCTGGGTTGCCCAAGGGGCTGTTCAGCGTTGTGACAACATTGAAAAGCGCCGAAGTCGGACAGGAATTCTGTAGCAACGCCAAGGTGCGCAAGCTGACGTTCACCGGGTCCACAAATGTCGGGAAAATCTTGATGCGGCAGTCGGCGGATCAAGTCATGAAAACCTCGATGGAATTGGGCGGGAACGCTCCTTTCATTGTGTTCAATGACAGTGATCTGGATGCTGCCGTCGAAGGGGCGATGATCTCGAAATACCGGAACAACGGTCAGACATGTGTCTGTGCTAACCGGCTGTATGTTCAATCCGGCGTCTATGATGCTTTTGCTGAAAAGCTGAAGGCAGCGGTTGAGAAGGTCCAGGTCGGCGATGGATTCGGCGAGGGTGTCTCGGCGGGGCCGCTGATCAACGAGGCGGCCTTGGCCAAGGTCGAGTCGCATATTGCGGATGCTGTTCAAAAGGGCGCTACTGTCGCGACTGGCGGAAAACGCCATGCTCTGGGCGGTACGTTCTATGAGCCGACCGTGCTGACGGGTGTCACCAAGGAGATGCTGATCAGTTCGGACGAGACCTTCGGTCCGGTTGCGCCGCTGTTCAAGTTCGATACCGAGGCGGACGTTATCGCACTGGCGAATGACACTGAATTCGGGCTGGCCTCGTATTTCTATGCGAAAGATCTGTCGCAGGTCTGGCGCGTCGCCGAGGCACTGGAATACGGCATGGTTGGCGTGAACACTGGCCTGATTTCGACTGAGGTTGCGCCATTTGGTGGGATCAAACAGTCCGGTCAGGGCCGCGAGGGGTCCAAGTACGGTTACGAAGACTATGTCGAGATGAAATATCTCTGCCTGGCGATCGAGCCTGCGTAACGCCCGATGAGGGAAAAAAACAAGGGCGGCTACCTGATCAGATGTTCTGAGAGGCCGCCCTTGAAATCCATTGAGTTGCAGCGTATGTGACCCCTCGTCCCGATTAAAAGAAGACGCAAAACATGGCTCGTACAAATCCGCTTCAATTCGTTCAGCAGGTCCGCACCGAAGTGGGCAAGGTTTCGTGGCCGACACGCCGCGAAGTGCTGCTGACCACCGTGATGGTGTTTCTGATGGCCGCTCTGACGGCTGTGTTCTTCGCGCTGGTGGATATGACCATCAAGGGCGGTTTGCGGGGGCTTCTGTCACTGTTCGGATAAGGCTCCGAATTTTTCCCTCCGAGGGTTGATTATTCCGGCTCTGGGGGGTAGGTGACAAGCCTTATCCGATCCATGGCGTGCGGCGATTCGTGTTGCACGCCGATTTTTTGTTTCGGAGAGCGGTGGGTAAGTGCCTGCCAAAAATGGTTAAGTTGGCCTTTGGGCCGTGGGATGCAAGGACTGACTCGATATGGCGAAGCGTTGGTATTCGGTGAGCGTGCTCTCGAATTTCGAGAAGAAAATCGCCGAACAGATCAGACTGGCTGTTGTCGAAAACGGTCTGGAAGATGAGATCGAAGAAGTTCTGGTCCCCACCGAAGAAGTGATCGAAGTGCGCCGTGGCAAGAAAGTCACGAGCGAGCGCCGCTTTATGCCTGGCTATGTACTGGTGCGTATGGAGATGTCCGACCGCGGATATCACCTGATCAGCTCGATCAACCGCGTCACCGGGTTTTTGGGCCCCCAAGGCCGTCCGATGCCGATGCGCGACGCCGAGGTAAACCAGATTCTGAGCCGCGTTCAGGAAGGCGAAGAAGCGCCGCGGACGCTGATCCACTTTGAAGTGGGTGAGAAGGTTAAGGTTAACGATGGTCCGTTCGAAGATTTCGACGGCATGATCGAAGAAGTAGACGAAGACAACCAGCGCCTGAAGGTGTCGGTGTCGATCTTTGGTCGGGAAACCCCGGTCGAATTGGAATTCACTCAGGTCTCGAAGCAGGTCTGAGTCTGAACTGTGGGAGGGGAGTGGCGCGCGCGCCGCAAGCCGAACCACACAACTGAGTGCTCGTGGGTCGCGTCTCGCGGGCGTTGGAATGAAGGAGAGGCCACATGGCCAAGAAACTCGTAGGTACGCTCAAGCTGCAGATCCCTGCAGGCAAAGCAAACCCGTCGCCGCCCGTGGGTCCCGCCCTGGGTCAGCGCGGCATCAATATCATGGAATTCTGCAAGGCGTTCAATGCCAAGACGCAGGAGATGGAGGGTGGCGCTCCGTGCCCGACCATCATCAACTACTATCAGGACAAGTCCTTCACCATGGAAATCAAGACGCCCCCCGCGTCTTATTACCTGAAGAAGGCCGCTGGTCTGAAGCCGGTCGGCAAGCGTAACCGTCCCCGTGGCGCTGAGAACCCCGGTCGTGAAGTGGTCGCTACCGTGACCGCCGCTCAGGTCAAAGAAATCGCAGAAGCGAAGATGAAAGACCTGAACGCCAACGACGTCGAAGGCGCAATGCAGATCATCCTGGGCTCGGCCCGGTCCATGGGCATCGAGGTGAAGTAAGATGGCAAAAGTTGGAAAACGCACTGCCGCTTCGCGTGAAGCATTCGCTGGCAAAGAAAACCTGACGATCGAAGACGCCGTTGCGCTGGTAAAGGCTAACGCCACTGCCAAGTTCGACGAAACCGTTGAGATCGCGCTGAACCTGGGTGTTGATCCCCGCCACGCTGACCAGATGGTTCGCGGTGTGATTGGTCTGCCTAACGGTACCGGTAAAACGGTTCGCGTTGCCGTGTTCGCCCGTGGCCCCAAAGCTGAAGAAGCTCAGGCCGCCGGTGCGGATATCGTTGGCGCAGAAGACCTGATGGAAACCATCCAGGGCGGCACTATCGACTTCGACCGTTGCATTGCAACGCCGGACATGATGCCGATCGTTGGTCGTCTGGGTAAAGTCCTGGGCCCGCGTAACCTGATGCCGAACCCCAAAGTTGGCACCGTGACTATGGATGTGAAAGCAGCCGTGGAAGCAGCCAAAGGTGGCGAAGTGCAATTTAAAGCTGAAAAAGCTGGCGTTGTACATGCAGGTGTTGGTAAAGCATCTTTCGACGAAGCCAAGCTGGTCGAAAACGTCCGCGCATTCATCGGTGCTGTCCTGAAGGCCCGTCCGACTGGTGCAAAAGGCGCTTACATGCAGAAGGTCTCGCTGTCCTCGACCATGGGTCCGGGCGTGTCGATCGATCTGGCCAGCGCATCTGGCGAATAAGAATTCCGGTTGGGGGAACCTGACCTGAATGGCGGGGCTGCAAGGCCCCGTCCTGTCCGAGACGGAGGGTTCAGGTTCGCCTGAATAATTCCTTCCTGAGATGGGGAACGAGATAAATTACCGTTGGGCTTGACCCTCGGGTGATCTAGGCTCGGGACCCCTGAAATTGGACCCGAAACGGCGGGGCAACCTGCCAGAACTGAGCCGGGGGGAAACCCCCAAATTTGGAGTGAAACTGTGGATAGAGCACAAAAAGAGAAGTTGGTCGACGAACTCGGCCAGATCTTTGAAAGCTCTGGCGTTGTGGTCGTAAGCCATTACGCAGGTCTCACGGTTGCTGAGATGCAAGACCTGCGCGCACGCATGCGTGATGCGGGTGGGGCTGTACGCGTCGCCAAGAACAAGCTCGCCAAGATCGCCCTCGAAGGGAAACCCTGCGCAAGCATCGGTGACCTGCTGACGGGCATGACCGTTCTTTCCTATTCCGAGGATCCCGTGGCAGCAGCCAAGGTGGCCGAGGACTACGCTAAAGATAACAAAAACTTTGTTATCCTTGGCGGTGCAATGGGCGAGAATGCTCTGGACCGGGCCGGTGTCGAAGCCGTGTCGAAAATGCCGTCGCGCGAGGAGCTTATTGCTTCGATCGTTGGCTGTATCGGCGCACCCGCATCGAACATCGCTGGGGCCATTGGCGCACCTGCTTCGAACATCGCATCCATCTTGTCCACGATCGAGGACAAGGCGGCTGCGTAAGCAACCTTTTGATCTGCGTAGGGAAAACACCTCTGCGTTGGAACACATATCTAAACGAACGGAAACAGTACAATGGCTGATCTGAAAGCACTTGCTGAAAGCATCGTGGGTCTGACCCTGCTGGAAGCACAAGAACTGAAAACTATCCTGAAAGACGAGTACGGCATCGAGCCCGCAGCTGGCGGCGCTGTCATGATGGCAGGCCCCGCAGACGCCGGTGGCGCTGCTGCTGAAGAGCAAACCGAATTCGACGTTATCCTGCTGGAAGCCGGCGCTTCGAAGATCAACGTGATCAAAGAAGTCCGCGCAATCACCGGCCTGGGCCTGAAAGAAGCCAAGGAACTGGTCGAAGCTGGTGGCAAAGCCGTCAAAGAGCAGGCATCGAAAGACGAAGCCGAAGAGATCAAAGGCAAGCTGGAAGCAGCTGGCGCCAAGGTCGAGCTCAAGTAATAGACGCCGGGGCAACCCGGACGTTTGTTCAGGCTGGGCCCGGAGTTTTCCGGGCCCAGCCATACCTGTCTTGGCAAAGGCTTTTGCGAAAGTCTTTTCCTGGGAGAGGTTCTAAAGATCGGGAGGCTTCTGGTGGGACAGAGGCCGGGAATTGATCAGAACATCCCTGTTTCGGATGGGCGTGCAGCCGGAGCCCGACGGCGCGCACGGTCTGGAGAGACACGAAAGGTGACATCGACCATGGCTCAAAGCTTCCTTGGCCAGAAACGTCTGCGTAAATATTTCGGCAAAATCCGCGAAGTGCTGGAGATGCCGAACCTAATCGAGGTTCAGAAATCCTCGTATGATTTGTTCCTGCGCTCCGGTGATGCGCCTCAGCCGACTGACGGCGAAGGCATCATGGGTGTGTTCCAATCGGTATTCCCGATCAAGGATTTCAACGAAACGGCCATTCTGGAGTTCGTGAAATACGAGCTGGAAAAGCCGAAATACGACGTCGAAGAGTGCATGCAGCGCGACATGACGTACAGCGCCCCCCTGAAGGTGACGCTGCGTCTGATCGTGTTTGATATCGACGAAGAAACCGGCGCCAAATCGGTGAAGGACATCAAAGAACAAGACGTGTTCATGGGCGATATGCCCTTGATGACCCCGAACGGCACGTTTGTCGTGAACGGCACCGAACGCGTGATCGTCAGCCAGATGCACCGGTCCCCTGGTGTGTTCTTTGACCACGACAAAGGCAAGACCCACAGCTCGGGTAAGCTGCTCTTCGCCTGCCGCATTATTCCCTATCGCGGCTCGTGGCTGGATTTCGAATTCGACGCCAAGGATATCGTGTTTGCACGCATCGACCGTCGCCGCAAACTGCCGGTGACGACTCTGCTGTACGCGCTGGGTCTGGACCAAGAAGGCATCATGGATGCCTACTATGAGACCGTGAACTACACCCTGCGCAAAGGCGAAGGCTGGGTCACCAAGTTCTTCCCTGATCGTGTGCGTGGCACGCGTCCGCTGCATGACCTGGTTGACGCCGACACCGGCGAAGTGATTTGCGAAGCGGGCAAGAAAATGACCCCGCGCGCCGTGAAGAAAATTCTCGACGAAGGCAAAATTACCGACCTGCTGGTGCCCTTCAATGAAATCGTTGGGAAGTTTGTTTCCAAGGACATCATCAACGAAGAAACCGGCGCGATCTATGTCGAAGCGGGTGACGAGCTGACGCTGGAATACAGCAAAGATGGCGAAGTCACCGGCGGCTCGCTGCAAGAGCTGCTGGAAGCAGGTGTTACTGAGCTTCCGATTCTGGACATCGATAACGTCAATGTTGGTCCCTACATCCGCAACACCATGGCCATGGACAAAAACATGGCCCGTGGCACGGCGCTGATGGACATCTACCGTGTCATGCGCCCTGGCGAACCGCCAACCGAAGAGGCCGCAAGCGCCCTGTTCGATACGCTGTTCTTTGACGGCGAACGCTATGATCTGTCCGCCGTTGGCCGTGTTAAAATGAACATGCGTCTGGCTCTGGGCAAGGAAGACACCCAACGGACCCTGGATCGCGAAGACATCGTTCAGTGTATCAAAGCACTGGTCGAGCTGCGCGACGGCAAAGGCGACATCGACGATATTGACCACTTGGGCAACCGTCGTGTGCGTTCTGTTGGCGAGCTGATGGAAAACCAGTATCGCGTCGGTCTGCTGCGCATGGAGCGCGCGATCAAGGAGCGTATGTCCTCGGTCGAGATCGACACCGTGATGCCGCAGGATCTGATCAACGCAAAACCCGCCGCCGCGGCCGTGCGTGAATTCTTTGGCTCCTCGCAGCTGTCGCAGTTCATGGACCAAACCAACCCGCTGTCGGAAGTCACGCACAAACGCCGTCTCTCGGCGCTTGGGCCGGGCGGTTTGACGCGTGAACGTGCTGGCTTTGAGGTCCGCGACGTGCACCCGACCCACTATGGCCGGATGTGCCCGATTGAAACGCCCGAAGGTCCGAACATTGGTCTGATCAACTCGTTGGCCACCTTTGCCCGCGTGAACAAATACGGCTTTATTGAAACGCCGTACCGTGTCGTCAAAGACACCAAAGTGACCGACGAGGTTCACTATATGTCCGCGACCGAGGAAATGCGCCACACTGTGGCCCAGGCCAACGCGACGCTGGACGAAGATGGCAAGTTCATCAACGATCTGGTTTCGACCCGTAAATCGGGCGATTACACGCTGGCACCGCGCGAAAATGTGGACCTGATCGACGTTTCGCCGAAACAGTTGGTCTCGGTTGCGGCCTCGCTGATCCCGTTCCTGGAAAACGACGATGCTAACCGCGCTCTGATGGGCTCGAACATGCAACGTCAGGCCGTGCCTCTGCTGCGTGCCGAGGCACCGCTCGTCGGCACCGGGATCGAGGAAGTTGTAGCCCGTGACTCGGGCGCTGCCATCATGGCGGCCCGTGCCGGGATCATCGACCAGGTCGATGCTCAGCGTATCGTGATCCGTGCAACGTCTGATCTGGAACTGGGCGACGCGGGTGTGGATATCTACCGCATGCGCAAATTCCAGCGTTCGAACCAGAACACCTGTATTAACCAGCGTCCGCTGGTGAAGGTTGGTGACACGGTTGGCAAAGGCGAAGTCATTGCAGACGGCCCGTCGACCGATATCGGTGAACTGGCGCTGGGGAAAAACGTGATCGTTGCGTTCATGCCCTGGAACGGCTACAACTACGAAGACTCGATCCTGATCAGCGAACGTATCGCGCGTGACGACGTGTTTACCTCGATCCACATCGAGGAATTCGAAGTCGCGGCTCGTGACACGAAACTGGGCCCGGAAGAGATCACCCGCGACATCCCGAACGTCGGTGAAGAAGCGCTGCGTAACCTCGACGAGGCTGGCATCGTGTACATCGGCGCGGACGTTGAACCGGGCGATATTCTGGTCGGTAAGATCACCCCCAAAGGTGAATCGCCGATGACCCCCGAGGAAAAACTGCTGCGCGCCATCTTTGGCGAAAAAGCCTCGGACGTGCGCGATACGTCGCTGCGTGTGAAGCCTGGTGATTATGGCACAGTGGTCGAGGTGCGCGTCTTTAACCGCCATGGTGTGGAAAAAGACGAGCGTGCCCTACAGATCGAGCGTGAAGAGGTCGAACGTCTGGCCCGTGACCGTGACGACGAGCTGGCGATCCTGGATCGCAACATCTATGCCCGTCTCAAGGGCATGGTGCTGGGTAAAGTCGCTGTCAAAGGCCCGAAAGGCGTCAAGCCGAATGCCGAGATCACCGAGGATTTGCTGGCCAGCCTGACCAAAGGTCAGTGGTGGCAGCTGGCTCTGGCTGAAGAGGCCGACGCTCAGGTCGTCGAGGCGCTGCACGAACAATACGAAGTGCAAAAACGTGCCTTGGACGCCCGTTTCGAGGACAAGGTCGAGAAAGTCCGTCGTGGCGACGATCTGCCCCCGGGCGTAATGAAAATGGTCAAGGTGTTCGTCGCGGTGAAGCGCAAGCTGCAACCGGGTGACAAAATGGCTGGTCGTCACGGGAACAAAGGTGTGATCTCGCGCGTTGTGCCCATGGAGGACATGCCGTTCCTCGAAGACGGTACACCGGTTGATTTCTGTCTGAACCCGCTGGGTGTTCCGTCGCGTATGAACGTCGGTCAGATTCTGGAAACTCACATGGGTTGGGCCTCGCGCGGGCTGGGCCTGAAGATCGACGACGCTCTGCAAGAGTATCGCCGTTCGGGTGATCTGACCCCGGTGCGCGACGCGATGCGTGGCGCCTATGGTGACGATGTCTACGAAGAAGGCATCCAAGGCATGGACGAGGGTCAGCTTCTGGAAGCAGCGGGCAATGTGACCCGCGGTGTTCCGATCGCTACGCCTGTTTTCGACGGTGCCAAAGAAGCCGACGTGAACGACGCGCTGCTGCGCGCTGGTTTCAACGAAAGCGGTCAGTCGGTGTTGTTCGACGGTCGTACTGGTGAACAGTTCGCACGTCCGGTGACGGTGGGTGTCAAATACCTGCTGAAACTGCACCACCTGGTCGACGACAAAATCCACGCGCGTTCGACTGGTCCGTACTCGCTTGTTACTCAGCAGCCGCTGGGTGGTAAGGCACAGTTCGGTGGGCAGCGATTTGGTGAGATGGAAGTCTGGGCACTCGAGGCATACGGCGCCGCTTACACCCTGCAGGAAATGCTGACGGTGAAATCGGATGACGTGGCTGGCCGGACGAAAGTCTACGAGTCGATCGTCAAAGGCGAGGACAACTTCGAAGCCGGCGTGCCGGAATCGTTCAACGTTCTGGTCAAAGAAGTCCGTGGCCTTGGCCTGAACATGGAACTCCTGGATGCGGAGGGTGAGGAATAAGGGCCTTTGGCCCCAATTCCCCCCACCCATCTGCACAATTTGAGGTATCACAAATGAACCAGGAACTGACAAACAACCCGTTCAACCCCGTTGCGCCGGTTAAGACCTTTGATGAAATCAAAGTGTCTTTGGCGTCGCCGGAACGGATTCTCTCGTGGTCCTATGGCGAAATCAAGAAGCCTGAGACCATCAACTACCGTACGTTCAAACCCGAGCGTGACGGTCTGTTCTGTGCGCGTATCTTTGGCCCGATCAAAGATTACGAATGCCTGTGCGGCAAATATAAACGCATGAAATATCGCGGCGTGGTCTGCGAAAAATGTGGGGTCGAGGTGACGCTGCAAAAGGTGCGCCGCGAACGCATGGGCCACATCGAGCTGGCTGCGCCCGTTGCGCATATCTGGTTCCTGAAATCGCTGCCCAGTCGCATCGGCCTGATGCTGGACATGACGCTGCGTGATCTGGAACGCGTGCTGTACTTTGAAAACTATGTTGTCATCGAGCCCGGTCTGACCGACCTGCAATACGGCCAGATGATGACCGAAGAAGAGTTCATGGATGCTCAGGATGCCTATGGCATGGATGCCTTCACAGCCAATATCGGCGCCGAGGCCATCCGTGACATGCTGTCCCAGATTGACCTGGAAGCAGAAGCCGAACAGCTGCGTGCTGATCTGGCCGAAGCCACCGGTGAACTGAAACCCAAGAAGATTATCAAGCGCCTTAAGGTCGTGGAATCCTTCTTGGAATCGGGCAACCGTCCGGAATGGATGGTTCTGACCGTGATCCCCGTGATCCCGCCGGAACTACGCCCGCTGGTGCCGCTGGATGGTGGCCGTTTCGCGACCTCGGATCTGAACGATC
>JARGPB010000028.1 GCA_029212905.1 Thalassovita sp. | reverse complement strand
CTGAGTTGACGACAAAAGGGCCGCTCAAAAGAGCGGCCCTTTTTTGATGGCAGTGCTTGATGCACCGGAACGGCGTTGTATTCTGATGCCGATCAGATCTGGAGCCTCATATGCCGCCGCCCTTTGTGAAATTTGCCCACGCGCTGACAGGCCCAGACAAGGGAACCGACCTGTCCGAAGACGCCTTGTTGCGCGCATTGCGAGAGGATGTCCCTGCCTGGGTGCACTTGGACGGGACGCAGGAAGGCGCTGAGGCGTGGATATCGAAGCACCTGGATTACCTGGACCCGCAGGCTATCGAGGCGCTACTGGACGTGGATACAAGCCCCCGGATGACGGTTCTAGGCGCGGGCATGATCTTGATTCTGCGGGGCATGAATTTCAATGTCGGGAAAGATCCTGAAGATATGGTTTCAGCCCGCATTTGGATTGATGCGCATCGGATCGTGACGATTTCGCGGTTGAGAGTGGTTGCGATCGAACGCATGGCTCAAGCAATGGTCGCGGATCAGGGGCCCGCGGATGCCGGGGCTTTCTTGGTGAAGCTGGTCGAGGACATTACCGAGAATATCGCCACCTTTCAGAAAAACCTGGATCTGCGGGCCGAAGAACTGGAGCATAAGGTGGTCGCCAACAGTGACGATACCCTACGCAGGCAAGTTGTTGATATGCGGTTGCAGATCATCGCAGCACGTCGATATCTGGGGCCGCAGCGCAATTCTTTGGAGGCGATCACCCAGACAGAACTTGATTTTCTGGACCAGACGACGTGCCGGGAAATCGAAGAAGAACATCTGAAAATGATCCGTATCGTCGAGGATATGGACGAATTGCGCGACCAGGCGACGGTCCTGCGCGAGGAACTCTCGGGGCAGCTTTCGGATCGTCTGAACAGGAACATGTTTATGCTGTCGGTGCTGTCGGCGATCTTTTTGCCGCTTGGGTTTCTGACGGGGCTGTTCGGGGTTAATGTTGCGGGGCTGCCCGGGGTCGAGGAACCCTATGCTTTTTGGTGGCTCTGCGGGGGGATGGGGGTGTTGGTGTTTTTGCAACTGATGTTGCTGTGGCGCTTGCGCTGGATTGGACGCGGACGTTAGCAAATGGTCTGCGGCAAAGTCACAAGGCGTGTTTTGTACCCCACGGACAAGAAAAAGGGCCTTGATCTTGGCGCGTGGCTGCCTTACTCAGCCGCACAGTCGTAGGGGTATAGCTCAGTTGGTAGAGCGACGGTCTCCAAAACCGTAGGTCCCGGGTTCGAGCCCTGGTGCCCCTGCCAAATTCTCGGTCCGCATCTGGGCTGAATGTTGGCGTCACAAAGATTTCCCCATTTCCAAACAGATTGCAGCCGGGTTAGTCCCGAATTTCGTCCGGCGCGACGCCCCACAGTTGGGTTTTATGCGCCCAGCCGCGATAGCCGCCGGTCGACAAGCGGCACCATTCCGTGTCGCAGTCCTCAAGCCGGGCAATGACCCCAAGCTCGAGCCTAGCCTTTACCGGGGCGGCCTCGTCCGGGCGGGCATAGAGTTCCAGTAGTTCCTTGTCGACGATGACCGTCCGCATGCCCGAAAGCAGCGAGTAATGGACCCAGCCGCCAGCGCCGTCACGATCACGGACACGGCGCCAATGTTCGTATTCAGCGGTGATTTCGACGGGCATGTCTTTGCGTTTGAACACCCAGTCGATGCGGTGCGTCAGGCCCGGGCCACGGCGCACATTTGCCTCGGACGCCTTGATCGAAACAAAGCGCGGGATGGGAAGATTCGTTTCTCGGCCTCGCTCTTGTGCGGTGGTGTTGGTGGCCAGAAGGAAGCCGCAAAACGCGGCCAGTAAAAGCTGGGCTTTCATGGTCTTTGCCTGTGTTCTGCGTTTATTTTACCTAGGGTTCTTGTGCCTCAGGCTTTCATCAGCCACTCTGGCATTATTGAACAAACTTTGAAAGATTTGGGAGGGTCAATATGCCATCTGAACGCCTGAGTGTTGTCGTTACGCGACGCTTGCCTGACGCCGTCGAAGCGCGGTTGAAGGAACTGTTTAACGTCTCACTCCGCGAGGATGACACCCCGATGACCCGCGCCGAGCTGGTCGAAGCCGTCAAAAGCTGCGATGTGCTGGTGCCGACTTTGTCGGATCATATTGATGCCGGTTTGATCGGTCAGGCCGGTGAGCGCCTGAAACTGATCGCCAACTATGGCGCAGGCGTGGATCACATTGACGTCCACACAGCCCGTCAGCGCGGCGTTCTGGTTTCCAACACCCCAGGTGTTGTGACCGAAGACACCGCTGACATGACTATGGCGCTGCTGCTGTCCGTGACACGTCGTATTCCCGAGGGTCTGGCCTCGATGACTTCGGGCGAATGGCCCGGTTGGTCGCCGACTGCCTTCTTGGGGGGGCGCATCGGTGGGCGCCGTCTGGGTATTCTGGGTATGGGCCGTATTGGCCAGGCCGTTGCGCAGCGCGCGCAGGCTTTTGGCATGGAAATCCACTATCATAACCGCCACCGTCTCCGCTCCGAGGTGGAGGAACAGCTTGGCGCGACCTATTGGGAAAGCCTGGATCAGATGGTAGCCCGGATGGACGTGATTTCGATCAACTGTCCGCATACGCCGTCGACATTCCACCTGATGAATGCCCGTCGTCTGAAGCTCTTGAAGCCGGACAGCGTGATCGTGAATACCTCGCGTGGCGAGGTGATCGACGAGAATGCCTTGACCCGGATGTTGGTCGCAGGCGAGATCGCTGGCGCTGGTCTGGACGTTTACGAGCGCGGCTCGGAAGTGAACCCCAAGCTGCTGGAGCTGGCCAACGTGGTGACGCTGCCGCATATGGGATCGGCCACGATTGAGGGGCGCCTTGAAATGGGTGAGAAAGTCCTGATCAACATTAAGACCTTTGCGGATGGCCACCGTCCCCCGGATCAGGTGGTGCCCGGACTTCTGTAAGCCCATAAAATATAAAGGAATAGGTCCATGAAACGTTTGATTTTATCTGCGTGCATGGGCCTTTTTCTTTGGTCTGGCGCGATCGCTCAGCAGGCAGCGGACGGGGTGGCGCCGGAACTTGGGGGGGCGGGGCATCTGGCCTTAACGCCCGAGATCGCCGCCGCGCAGGCCGCAAAGGACGCTGGCCTTCCGGTCGAGGCAGATACCTGGATGATTGCGGCCGCCAACCCATATGCGGTGCAGGCCGGGGCGCGGGTGCTGCGAGCAGGTGGGACCGCAGCGGATGCTGCTATCGCTGTGCAATTGGTTCTGGGCCTGGTTGAACCGCAATCCTCGGGGCTGGGGGGTGGGGCTTTTGTGGTTTGGTATGACGCCGCAACTGAGGCCCTGACCACGCTGGATGGCCGCGAAATGGCCCCTCTGGCGGCGACCCCAAGGTTGTTTCAGGACGAGGCTGGCGCGCCGCTGAAATTCTTTGATGCAGTTGTCGGGGGGCGGTCGGTCGGGACGCCCGGAACGCCTGCGCTGCTGGCAGAAATGCACAGAAAGTGGGGGCGTCACGCCTGGGACGATCTGTTTGCGGATGCGCTCATGCTGTCTCGTGATGGGTTCACGGTGTCTGAAAGAATGGCCAATTCGATTGCGCGGGATGCGGACCGTCTGGCGCGGTTTCCCACCACAGCGGCCTATTTTCTGCCCGATGGGCAGCCGTTACAGGCTGGTCAGACCCTTCGGAATCCCGAATATGCCGACACGCTTCAGAGCCTGTCTGACCACGGTGCGCAGGTGTTCTATACTGGCGCTATCGCGGCAGACATCGTGCGGACGGTCCAGACCGCGCCGGGAAATCCTGGGGTTCTGAGCACGGTGGATTTGTCCATTTACCAGGTTAAAGAGCGGCCCGCTCTTTGCGCTCCGTTCCGTGGGTATGATGTTTGTGGCATGGGGCCTCCGTCGTCTGGGGCGCTGACTGTTGGGCAGATACTGGGGATGCTTAGCCACAGAGATCTGTCTGCAGGGCCCAGTGATATCAATATCTTACGTCTGATGGGGGATGCCAGCCGCTTGGCCTTTGCGGATCGGGCGCGCTATATGGCGGACAGCGATTTCGTACCGGTGCCAGCCAAGGGGCTGATTGATCCCACCTATCTGAAGGACCGCAGCGCGCTGCTGGGCGACACGCGCCTGCCCGAGGTGGCACCGGGTAAACCCAAGTTCGACCATGCGCTGAACTGGGCCGATGATGACGCTATCGAGTTGCCCTCGACCTCGCATATTTCGATTGTCGATAGTTTCGGTAACGCTTTGTCCATGACGTCTACGATAGAAAATGGGTTCGGGTCGCGGCTGATGGTGCGCGGGTTTTTGTTGAACAATGAACTGACGGATTTTTCATTCCGGTCGCAGCGGGATGGCGTGCCGATTGCCAATCGGGTGGAACCAGGCAAGCGGCCCCGGTCCTCGATGGCGCCGACGATTGTGATGCGAGACGGCAAACCTGTGCTGGTGATCGGTAGCCCCGGCGGCAGCATGATCATCGGTTACGTGGCGCAGAGCATCCTGGCCTGGGCCGAGTGGGGCCTGAATGTGCAGCAGGCGATCAACCTGCCGCACAGAATTAACCGCTTTGGTCGCTACGATGTCGAGGCCGGACCGCAGGCGGAAAGCACCGCCAAGGCATTGGAATCACTGGGGTATGCGGTCAAAGTAGGGGCGATGACCTCGGGGCTGTCCGCGATTGAGATCGGCCCGCGCCTGATTGGTGGCGCGGACCCGCGTCGCGAAGGGATTGCCCTGGGCGAGTGACGCGTCAGGTGGGCTGAATGAACGTCCCGTTCTGGAGATCGCGGAAGGCTTGTTTCAGCTCTTCTTGGGTGTTCATCACGATGGGGCCGTGCCAGGCGACGGGTTCCTGGATCGGGCGGCCGGTCATCAACAGGAACCGAATGCCTTCGTCCCCGGCGGTCACTGTGATTTCATCGCCCGCGCCGAAGCGCACAAGGGTGCGGTTGCCGCTAAGATCGCGGATGTTCAGCTCTTCTCCGCGGAATTCTTTTTCGACCTTGATGCCGATTGGGTCGCTCGCGTCGCGGAACTGGCCGGAGCCGGCAAAAACATAGGCCAGTGCGTTGGCGCGGGTGTCTACGGGCAGCACTTTGCGCTGACCGGCGGGGACGGACACATCCAGCAGCATCGGGTTCGCGGCGATGCCATCGACGGGGCCGGTTTTTCCCCAGAAGCTCCCGATGATGACCTTGACCACGGTGCCGTCATCATCAATTTCCACCGGAATATCCGAGGACATGACGTCCTGATAGCGCGGGGTTGTCATCTTTAGCGCCGACGGAAGATTGGCCCATAGCTGAAAGCCATGCATCCGGCCCTGCTGATCTCCGGCGGGCATTTCCTGGTGCACGATACCCGACCCGGCAGTCATCCATTGCACAGAGCCAGGCCCCAAAAGTCCTTTGTTTCCAAGGGAGTCCGCGTGCTCGACCTGGCCTTCCAGGACATAGGTGATGGTCTCGATCCCGCGGTGGGGATGCCACGGAAAGCCCTTGGAATACAGGCGCGGATCGTCGTTGCGGAAGTCATCCATCATTAGAAATGGATCGGTCAACGTCGGATCACCAAAGCCGAAAACACGGTGCAAATGAACGCCGGCGCCTTCCATGGTGGGCTGGGCGAGGCTGGTGGCGGCAACGGGTCTGAATGTCATGAGACGCACTCCTTTGAGCCTAACATAAGGCGTGCGCAGATGTTGCCTACCCCAAGAACCGAACTGATTGTGTGCAAAAATTAACAGAGGGCGGCGGCGGTCCCGCCGTGCAGTTTGGGGCAAAAGGGGGTATTTGTCCTATGGTTTGGTACAAATACCCCCGGCCAGAATTTAGCGGCCAGAATTTAGCGGCCAGAATTTAGCGGTAGGTCTGGTCCGGGCCGGGAAAGGCGCGGGATTTTACCTCGGCCGCGTAGGTGCCGACGGCTTTTTCAATCGCGGGACCAAGATCGCCATAGACCTTTACGAATTTCGGTGTCCATTCGTTCAGGCCCAGCATGTCCTCGAGCACGAGAATCTGACCATCGCAATCGGCGCTGGCCCCGATTCCAATCGTGGGAATCGGAATCTGTTTGGTAATGCGGGCGGCCAGCGGTTCGACCATGCCTTCGAGCACGACGGCAAAGGCCCCGGCATCGGACACGGCCTGAGCGTCAGCCTGGTGCAGGGGCCAGCTGTCTTCGTCACGGCCCTGAGTTTTGAACCCGCCCATGGTGTTGGTGGATTGCGGCGTCAGCCCGATATGCGCCATCACAGGAATGCCGCGATCCACAAGGAAACGGATGGTGTCGGCCATGCGCGCGCCGCCCTCGAGCTTGACCGCGCCACAGCCGGTTTCCTGCATGATCCGCGCAGCATTGCGAAAGGCGATCTGGGGGCTTTCTTCGTAGGTGCCAAAGGGCATGTCCACGACGACCAGCGCGCGTTGCGTGCCGCGCATGACGGCGCGACCGTGCGTGATCATCAGGTCCAGCGAAACGCCCAGCGTGCTGTCCATCCCATGCATCACCATGCCCAGGCTATCGCCGACCAGAATGAAATCGGCGTGTTTATCGACAATCGCCGCCGTATGCGCGTGATAGGACGTCAGGGACACGATCGGCTCGCCGCCTTTGCGGGCCGCGATCTGGGGGGCGGTGATACGGCGGATTTGGGTTTGTGCGCTCATGGTTGGAGGACCCTTTGATCAATCAACAGGATGTCGCCGAACTTAACCGAGATCATGACGGCGACGGGTTCGGACTGGAATTCGGACAGGGGCCCGAACAGGTTTTCAAGGCTGTGCGCGGCGACGGTATCCAGCCCGCACAGGGTGGCGCGGGGTTCGGACTGGATGGTCTGGGCGATACAGTCGCGCAGGTCCCCAATGGTGGTGCCGGGCTGTCGGGCCAGCGATTCGGCGGCGTCCAGTGACCGGGACAGAACGGTGGCGGCCGCGCGATCAGGCGGAGACAGGCGCACATTGCGCGAGGACATGGCCAGCCCGTCGGGCTCGCGTACGGTGGTGCCTCCGATGATCTGAATCGGGAAGTGCAGATCGTGGACCATGCGGCGGATGACCTGAAGCTGCTGATAGTCCTTTTCGCCAAAGACGGCGACATCGGGCTGCACGATGTTGAACAGGCGCGCGACAACCGAGGTCACGCCGCGAAAATGACCGGGGCGGATTTGGCCATGGAGCATGTTGGCCAGGCGCGTGGTTTCCACGATGGTTTCGTCGCCGGGGGGGTACATGGCCGCGACCTCGGGGAGGAAAACCACATCCACGCCCGCCGCGGCCAGCAGGGTCAGATCGCGGGTCTCGTCACGGGGATAGGCGTCCAGGTCGGCGGATTCGCCAAATTGGGTGGGGTTCACAAAGATCGACACGACGGTAGCGTCAGAATCGGCCTGCGCGCGGGACACCAGCGACAGGTGGCCGTCATGCAGAAATCCCATCGTGGGGACAAAGCCGATACGTTTGCCACAGGCGCGCAGGGCGGCAATCGCCGCGCGGGTTTCGGCAATAGAGTGGCAGATTTGCATTCGGTCGGCATCCTGTGTGGCGGAAATACCGTATATTTACGGTATCCGCCGCAGCGCGGCAAGCAGTTCATGACGCGGGACGGTTTTGTGACGCTGTGTCGGTTTCGCGCTATCATGGGTCGGCTGGTTCCCGCGTGGAACGGCGCAATCGGTAAACATCTGGATCAAACCCACGCAACGGAGTCGCTCTAGCATGAATACCGCCCTGAAAACCCATGTCAAAGCTCTGATCGTCGGCGGTGGCGCCGTCGGGACCTCGATTGCGTATCACCTTGCGCGGGCCGGTTGGGCCGACGTGATGCTGCTGGAACGGGACGAGCTGACCTCGGGGTCGACATGGCACGCGGCGGGGCTGCTGCCGCTGTTCAACATGAACTATGCCACGACCCATATTCACAAATACTCGGTTGATTTCTACAAGGCGCTGGAGGCCGAAACCGGCCTGAACGCGGGCTTTAGCGTGGTGGGCAACCTGCGGATGGCGCAGACACAGGCGCGCATGGACGAATACATGCTGTATGCGACCACCGCGGAAACCGCCGAGGTGCCGTATGAATGGATGACCCCCGCGCAGATCAAAGAGCGCTGGCCGCTGGTGCGAACCGAGGACCTGAAGGGCGCGATTTACCACCCCACGGATGGCTATATCAACCCGGCGGACGTGACGATGGCCATGGCCAAGGGCGCCCGTCAGCGCGGCGTGATCATCGAGCGAAAATGGCAGGTCGATGGCTATGAATGGACCGGCAGCGAATGGCACGTGACCGTCACCAAAATGGTGGAAAAGGGCGGCAACCTGGTGGCCTCGGACGAGACGGCGGTAATTGTGGCGGAACATGTGGTCACGGCGACGGGCAACCACGCACAGCGCACGGCAAACCTGTTGGGGATCAAGATCCCGGCGATCCCGGTAGAGCATCAGTTCATCGTGACCGAACCGGATCCGGCGCTGGTTGAGTACCGCAAAACCTATGGCGAACACCCGGTGCTGCGCGATGCGGATGCCAAATGGTACGTGCGCGAGGAACGCGGCGGCTGGATTCTGGGCCCGTATGAACGCAACGCGCCCGCGCGGTTTGCCTATGGCGTGCCCGACAGTTTCCGCGCCGATCTGTTCCCGCTGGATCTGGAGCGGATCGAAGAGGAATACATGTCGATGATCCACCGGATTCCGTCTTCGGAAACGGTGGGGCTGAAGGACGATTACAACGGGCCGATCTGCTATACGCCGGATGGCAACCCGCTGGTTGGGCCCGCGCCCGGATTGCGGAATATGTGGCTGGCCGAGGGGTTCAGTTTCGGGATCACGGCGGCGGGCGGCACGGGGTATTACCTGGCGCAGATGATGGTCGAAGGCGAGGCCGAGATCGACATGGCGTCGCTGGACCCCAAACGGTACGGCCCCTGGATGACCACCGAATACGCGGTGACCAAGAACGAAGAGTGTTATGAGCACGTGTATATCCTGCACCACCCGGACGAAGAGCGCCCTGCGGCGCGGCCTTTGCGGACGGCCCCTGTCTATGATCGGCAGAAGGCGCTGGGCGCACAGTTCGGCCAGGTGAACGGGTGGGAGCGCCCGAATTACTATGCGCCCGCCGGGTTCGACGATCACGATGCGCGCAGTTTCCGGCGCGGGGGCTGGTGGCAATATGCCGTGGACGAGGCCAAAGCGATCCGCGAGGGCGTGGGGCTGATCGACGCGACGGCCTTTAGCAAGCACATCGTCAAGGGACCCGGTGCGACGCAGTTTCTGGACTGGTTCACCTGTAACAAGCTGCCCAAGGTGGGGCGGATCAACCTGACCTATGCGCTGACCTTGGCGGGGACGACGCGGACGGAATACACCATCGTGCGGCGCGCCGAGGATGCGTATTATCTGGTCAGCGCGGGGGCCTGGACGGCTTATGACGCGGATTACCTGCGTAAGGCGGCCGAGGATAAGGCCCCTGAGTTCGGCTATATCGAAATTCAGGATGTGACCTCGCAGTTTGGGGTGTTTGCCATCGCGGGACCAAAGGCGCGCGACGTGCTGAACAAGGTGATCCGCGATGCGGACCCCGCGACGGCCCTGACAAACAAGCGGTTCCCCTGGCTGTCGGCGCGCCGGATCGAGCTGGGCATGTGCCCGGTGGATGCGATCCGTGTGGCCTATACCGGAGAGCTGGGCTGGGAGCTGCACCACCCGATCGAAATGCAGACCTATCTGTGGGATCTGCTGATGGAGGCGGGCGCGGAACACGGGCTGAAGCTGGTGGGCGCGCGGGCGCAAAACTGGCTGCGGCAGGAGAAATCCTATCGTGCATTCGGGACCGAGCTGGGGCGCGATGCCACCCCGGCCGAGGCCGATCTGCCGCGGTTTATTGATCTGGGCAAAGAGTTCCATGGCAAGGATGCGATGGTGCAAACGGGGGTGCGCAGCACATGCTGTACCCTGCTGATCGACGGCCCCGAGGATGCGGACCCCTGGGGACGTGAAGCGCTGTATCTGGAGGACGGAACCAAGGTGGGGCGTCTGACCTCGGGGGGGTATTCCGTGGCTTTTGAGAAGAGCATCGGCATGGGATATGTCCGGCCGGATCTGGCGGTTGAGGGGCAAAAGCTGAAGGTGAAGATGTTCGATCAGCTGTGGGACGCGGTGGTGACCTGCGACAGCCCCTATGATCCCAAGAACGAAACCATCCGCAAGGACGGGTGATCCCGCGCGGGGTATCGTGTCGTTCTGAGAGGGCGTGATCCGATGGTGCGCCCGTTCCGGGCGCGCTGGATATGTCGTCCTGCGCCTGCGGCGCCGTCCTCCGGTTGTCGCGGGGGGCGGGGGTGGGCTGTCGCACAGGCCGGTCGTCGGATTTGACGGGGATCAACGCGGAACGCATTCAGATTTGCGATACTGTTTCCTGCGAGGAGAGAGTTGCCTCGCGTTCAGAGGATCTGACGAACGGGTCATGGGGGCTCGTTCGGGACGGTCTTGTCGGAGGAGACATCGGATGAAATTGATTACAGCAACTACGATTGTTCTGGTTTCGGTATTTGGGGCGGGTGCTGCCCTGGCAGGCGAGGCGCAAAGCCTTTCTGAGAAGCTGAAGAGTTTTGCGGCAGATGGGTCGTATCGGGTGGCGCAGAGCTGCCCATATACGGGCACCGTGCCCTGCCCTGCGGGACCATATGGGCCCGGCGGCTGCTATAAGCCGAGCTATGCGGAGTGTAAGGGTGGGTTGATTTGCACCGGGGGCATGAAGGTCTGTGTGCCGTCGAATGGCGGGCCTGCCTATTGCTATGCGCCGCAAAACGGAAATTGCCGGTAAGAGGGGGACGGCGGCCTGTGTGAGGCCGCCGTTTTCGCATCAGGAGGCGCTGAGTTCGTCGAAGCATTCCAGCGCTTTGGCCGCATACATCATCGAGGGGCCGCCGCCCATCTGGATGGTCATGGCCAGCACGTCGCCGACCTCTTCGCGGGTGGCGCCGCATTTGATCAGGGCGTCCACGTGCAACACGATGCAGGCCTCGCATTTGGTGGCGACGGCGATGCCGAGGGCGACGTATTCCTTGGTTTTGAATTCCAGGGTGCCGCCCTCTTTGACGGCCTTGCCCAGACCGCCGAAGGCGCGGGTGGTGTCGGGGATGCATTTGTTCAGGCCGCGCAGTTGGTCGCGGGTGCTGTTCAGTTTGTCATTCCAGGTCATATTCGGGTCCTTTGATGTTTCCTGAAAAGGGGAAAACATGCTGCGGAGGGACCGGCCTTGATCCTGATCAGATTGCTGCGTTTTCCCGCAACGTAAGCCGCGGTATCAGGGTTTGCGGGCGACGAAACACAGGTTGTTTGACGGCATTTCAATCACCTGCACCAGTTCAAGCCAATTGTCGTGAATCCAGTCGATCACATCCCAGTCGTCCTTGTAGCCGATCTGGGGATCCTGAGCGCGCAGGCTGGCGTCAAACCGGGCGTCGCCATCCGAGGTGGTTTCGCCGTCGCGCAGGAACGGACCATAGAGGACAAAGCGCCCATCCGGGGCCAGGGCCTGTGCGGATTCCGCGATCAGGGTCTTGGCGGCGGATTCCGAGATCAGATGCAGCAGATTGACGGTCAGGATCAGGGCCTGGCCGGGGTGCTGGGCGGACCAGCCGGGGTGCGCCGCATCGAGGGGGATGGCGGGGCGCGTGTTGGGCAGATCCGCGCCATGGGCGTCGATTGAGCGGCGGCGCTCGGGGGCGGGATCGCTGGGTTGCCACAGGAGGCCGGGCAGGCGCTGGGCCAGGGCGGCGATATGTTCGCCGGTGCCCGAGGCGATTTCAAGAGCGGGGCCGGTGTCGGGGGCATGCTGGGCCACGACATCACAGATGGGGCCGATGTTGCGCGCGGCTGAGGGCGCGAACATGCGCCCGTCCGGGGCGGTGGTGGCAAGTGACGGGGTGTCGGGCAGGCTGAGTTTGTCGGTCATGGGATCAGGGATGCCATGGCGGGGGCGAGGAGACAAGCGATGGGCCCGTGTTTTCGGGAGGGGGCGTGATCCGAAGGGGCGCCTGCGGCGCGCAGGATGTCTCGTCGGTCGCCTGCGGCGGCCTCCTCGGGTGGGCGCGGGGGGCAACGGGAAAGGCCCCACCGATGAGGGCGGGGCCTTTGGATAGGGTGTGAGCCGCGCTTATTGCGGGATCGTGCCTTCGATGCCTTCGACGTAGAAGGCCATGCCGGCCAGCGTACCGTCATCGGCCGTTTCGCCTTCGGCCAGCCAAGGGGTGCCGTCCTGCTTGTTCAGCGGGCCGGTGAACGGATGGTAGGAGCCATCAGCGATCGAATCCTTGAGCGCCAGTGCGGCGGCCTTGACGTCGGCGGGGACAGCGCCGGAAATCTCGCCGATGCCAACCATGCCGGGGGCGATACCGTCCCAGGTGTCAACGCTGGACCAGGTGCCATCCATGACGGCCTTGGTGCGGGCGATGTAGTAGGGCGACCAGTTGTCGATGATCGAGGAAACGCGGGGCATGGGGCCGTATTCCGCCATGTCCGAGGCCTGACCGAAGGTATAGACGTTGCCAGCGGCCTGAGCGGCAGCCTGGGGCGCGGTCGAGTCGGTGTGTTGCAGGATCACGTCAGCGCCCTGTTCGATCAGCACCTTGGCGGCGTCGGCCTCTTTCGCGGGGTCAAACCAGGTGTAGGCCCAGACGATTTTGAAGGTCACATCGGGGTTCACCTTCTTGGCGTGGATATAGGCCGAGTTGATGCCACGGATGACCTCGGGGATCGGATAGGAGCCGATATAGCCAATGGTGTTGGACTTGGTCAGGTTGCCCGCGATGATGCCCTGAACGGCGCGGCCTTCGTAGAAACGGGCCGAGTAGGTGGACACGTTGTCGGCGCGCTTATACCCGGTGGCGTGTTCGAATTTCACGTTCGGGAATTTCTTGGCCACGTTGATGGTGGGATCCATATAGCCAAACGAGGTGGTAAAGATCAGGTCAGCGCCTTCCAGCGCCATCTGGGTCATCACACGTTCGGCGTCGGGGCCTTCGGGGACGTTTTCGACATAGACGGTTTCGACCTTGTCGCCGAACTCGGCCTCGACGGCCAGGCGGCCCTGGTTGTGTTCATAGGTCCAGCCGCCATCGCCCACGGGGCCGACGTAGACAAAGCCTACTTTGGTTTTTTCGCTGTGGCTGCCGGCCATTGCGCCGGTCGCCAGGCCCAGTGCCATTGCGGCTGTTGTCAGAAGTTTCGTTAGTTTCATTCAGGATTCCCCCTGGTTGGTTTAGGGTTAGTATAGCCTTATTGAGAGGCGTGGAAAGATCGGCCCAGCGAAGCAGGCGCCCCGCTGCGATCGGCCGACATGATGACAAGTACAAGGATGGTGATTAGATAGGGCGACATGGCCAGAATTTCGACCGGGATGGCGATGCCGGCGGCTTGCAGGTTCAGCTGTAGCACGTTGACGCCCCCGAACAGGCACGCCCCCAGCATCACGCGCCAGGGTTTCCAGCTGGCAAACACCACCAGCGCCAGAGCGATCCAGCCAATGCCTGCGGTCATGCCCTCGGTCCATTGGGGGACGCGGATCAGGCTGATATATGCCCCGCCCAGACCCGCGCAGGCCCCGCCAAACATGATCGCCAGAACCCGGATGCGGACGACCTTGTAGCCCAGAGCATGCGCCGCATCGTGGTTTTCGCCCACAGCGCGCAGGATCAGACCGGCGCGGGTGAATTTCAGCACGGCCCAGGTGCCCATGGTCAGGAAAAACGCCAGATACACCACGAAATCCTGCGTGAACAGCACCGGCCCCAGCACGGGGATCTTGGACAGAAGCGGAATGTCAAACTCGGGAAAGGGCGGAGGCTTGATCCCCTGATACCCCTGACCGATCAGCGCGGACATGCCCAGCCCAAACAGCGTCAGCGACAACCCCGAGGCCACCTGATTGGCCAGCGCAAACTGCGTCAGGACCGCAAACAGCAAGGACAGCGCCGCGCCGCCCAAGGCCGCCGCCACCAGCCCCAACACGGGCGACCCGGTGTTGACCGCAACAGCAAAGCCGCAGATCGCGCCGGTGATCATCATCCCTTCGACGCCCAGGTTCAGGACGCCGGATTTCTCGACCACCAGTTCGCCAATGGCAGCCAGCAGCAGGGGGGTTGCAGCAACGATCAGGCTGGCCAGCAGCAGGATCGGATTGATCGAAGACATATCCATCATGCCACCTCGCGCTTGGTCAGTTTGATGCGGAAATTCGTCAGAACATCCACCGCCAACAGGAAAAACAACAACATCCCCTGGAACAGCTGGATCGCGGCCGACGGCAGCCCCAGTTTCGATTGCGCGATTTCACCGCCGATATAGGTCAGCGCCATCAGCCCGCCCGCCAGCAGAATGCCGACAGGATGCAACCGGCCCAGAAAGGCCACGATGATTGCGGTGAACCCATAGCCCACGTTGAAATCAATGCTTACCTGACCCGACGGCCCCGCGACCTCGAACATACCCGCCAGCCCGGCCAGCGCCCCCGAAGCCCCCAGACAGAACAAAATCAGCCGCGGAGGATTCACCCCGGCGAATTTCGCCGCTCGCGGGGCTTCGCCGGTCAGACGAATGTGAAAGCCCAGCATATGCCGGTTCAACAGGACATAGGCCAAAATCACAGCAATAAACGCGGCCACAACGCCCCAGTGCATCCCGGATCCGGCAATCAGATCAGCGTTATGCGCACTGTCATACTGTTGCAGGTTCCGCGAGCCGGGAAAACCGAACCCCTCGGGGTTTTTCAACAACCCCAGTGACATAGAGGCCAGTAACTGCTCGGCGACATAGACCAGCATCAAGGACACCAGGATCTCGTTTGTGCCGAATTTCACCTTCAGCAACGCGGGGATCATCGCCCAGAGCATCCCGCCCAAGCCCCCCGCAATCACCATCGCCGGGAACAGCCACCAGGCCTCTAGCGGATACAGCGCCAGGGCCACCGCCGCACCGCAAATCGCACCGACAATATACTGCCCCTCGGCGCCGATATTCCAGATGCCCGCGCGGAATCCCAGGGACAGGCCAATCGCAATCAGCACCAGCGGGCCGCCTTTCACCAACAGCTGAGGCCGGTAGTAAAACGCAAATTCCGAAAACAGCGGGTCCCAGAAAATCGTGCGGATCGCGATCAACGGATCTTTGCCCAGAAAGGCAAACAACGCCCCGCCCGCCACCATCGTCAGCAGCACCGCCAGCACCGGCGTCATATAGGTCCACGCCTGCGACGGCTGAGGCCGTTTCTCCAGTCTCAGCATCGCCACGCCCCCTCATTCATCTTGCCAAAAATACTCAAAGGCCGCAGCAGATCAAACATGCGCTTCCTCCATTCCGTGGGCGCCGCCCATCATCAGACCGATCTGATCCACCGTCAGCCCGCGCGCGGGCAGGATGTCGGACAGGCGGCCTTCGTTCAGTGCGCCGAAATGGTCCGAGATTTCCATCAGCTCGTCCAGATCCTGACTGATCACGATCACCGCGGTGCCGCCTGCGGCCAGGTCCAGAATCGCCTGTCGGATATCCGCAGCCGCGGCCGCATCCACGCCCCAGGTGGGTTGGTTCACCACCAGAACGGTGGGCTGTTGCAGCACCTCGCGGCCGATGACGAATTTTTGCAGATTGCCCCCAGACAAAGAGCGCGCGGCATTGCCGGGTCCCGGCGTGCGCACGTCAAACTGTTTGATGATCTCTTGGGCGAAAGAGCGCGTTTTGCCCCATTTCAGGAACCCGCGCGTTTCCAGCCCTTTTCGGGACGCGCCCGTCAGCAGGGCGTTTTCGGTCAGGCTCATGTCCGGCGCGGCGGCGTGGCCCAGGCGTTCCTCGGGGGCGGTCAGAAGCCCCAGTTTGCGCCGCCCGTTCGGGCCTATGGCCCCCACGGGCTGACCGTCCAGCACGATGGTGCCGGCGGGGGTGCGCAGTTCACCGCTGAGCGCGCCCAGCAGTTCGTCCTGGCCGTTGCCTGCAACGCCGCCCAGCCCCAGGACCTCGCCCGAGCGCACGGTGAGGGTGATTCCTTTTAGGGTGGTTCCGAATTCCGAGGGCGATTTCACCGACAGATCGTTCAGTTCGAGCAGCACAGGCCCCATGTCGCCACCGACGCGTTCGGGCACGTGCAATTGGCTGCCGACCATCATTTCGGCCATCTCGCGCGCCGAGACATCGCGGGGGGTACAGGTGCCCACCTTCTTGCCCAGGCGCAGGATCGTGGCGGTTTCACACAGGGCGCGGATTTCCTCCAGCTTGTGGCTGATATACAGGATCGCGACGCCCTCGGCTGTCAGTTTGCGCAGGGTTTTGAACAGGATCTCGACCTCTTGCGGAGTCAGAACGCTGGTGGGTTCGTCCATGATCAACAGGCGCGGATCCTGCAACAGGCAGCGGATGATCTCGACCCGCTGGCGTTCCCCGGCGGACAGATCACCCACGGTGCGATAGGGATCCAAGGGCAGGCCGTAGGTTTCGCTTACCTCTTTGATGCGCGCGGCCAGATCGCGCATTTTCGGCGGGTTTTCCATGCCCAGCGCGATGTTTTCGGCGACATTCAGCGCCTCGAACAAGGAGAAATGCTGAAACACCATCGCCACGCCTGCGCTGCGCGCGAGACGCGGTTCCGGCGGCGCAAAGGGCTGTCCGCGCAGTGTCATGGTGCCGCTGTCGGGTTTGACCAACCCGTAAATCATTTTCACCAGCGTGGATTTCCCCGCGCCGTTTTCCCCCAGCAAGGCATGGACCTCGCCTTCCTTGATCTCGAACGAGACATCGCTGTTCGCGACGACCCCCGGATAGGCCTTGGTCAGGCCCTGTATCGAAAGCAGTGTCCCCGTCACCCGGTTTTATCCTTGTATTGCGGAATCTTGCGCTCCGTTGCATTCAATATCTCACCCGCCACGCCAATCGCAATTGCCTGAGGATGTTTGCCCAGCTCGGGCTGCCCGATGGGGCAATTTATGCTCGAAATACTTGCGATCGAGTGACCAAGCGCCGTCAATCGCGTCCTGAACCGAGCCCATTTCGTCGCCGACCCGATCAGCCCGCAACTGGCAAACCCGTGGCTTAGCAGAGCATGGCACAATTCCAGGTCCAATACATGAGAATAGGTCAGAATCAGGTGCCGCGCCCGAGGCGGCGCATGGGGCACCAGCATTTCGGGCCGCGCGGCGGGGACCGAGGTCACGCCTGCGGGAATTTTGTCGGGGAACCGCTGGGGGGCAGTGTCCACCCAGGTGATCGCCAGATCGGGCAGGGGGGCCAGAACATCAACCAGCGCGCGCCCAACATGACCGGCACCCCAGATCCAGAGGGGCGTTTCAGGGCGATGCACGGGTTCGATCATCCAGCCTTGGTGCAGCTGAGACTGGGGGCGCACCCCCTGTGCGCGGGCCCGAGACAACACTCGTTTGACAGATAGCGGCATGGGCGATCCATCGACCGCGCGGGCGATCACGTCGTGTGCCATAAGCGCAGCCAATCGGCCCGCGTCATAGACCTCGTGCAGCAGAGTGATCCGCCCGCCGCAGCATTGCCCCAGATCCGGCCCCAGAACATGGGTGGACAGGCGGTCGGTGCGGGCGTTCTGCGCCTCTTGCGTGGCCATCAGTTCCAGCGCACCGCCGCCAATCGTGCCCGATTGCCCGCCGTCCCACAGCAGCATCGCGGCGCCAACCTCGCGGGGGGAGGACCCCTCGATCCGGGCGATCACCACGCGGGTGACACGGCCATGGGCGGCCACGGCCGCGCGCAATGCATCCAGGTCAAACCCCATCGCGCAAGGCCCCGATCGTGGTCAGCAGGCGCTCGGCGGTGGCTGGGGCATCCAGCGCAGGATAGGCCCCACCACAGGCCGAAACCGCATCAGACAGCGCCAGCCAGGCCGAAATCCCCAACATAAAGGGCGGCTCGCCGACGGCCTTAGAGCGATAAATCGTCTCTTCTTGGTTGCGCCCGTCCCACAAAGAGACGTTGAACACATCCGGCTGATCCGAAAACGCAGGGATCTTATAGGTCGAAGGCGCGTGCGTCCGCAGCAGTCCCTTGTCGTCCCAGACCAACTCTTCGGTCGTCAGCCAGCCCGCGCCCTGCACATAGCCGCCCTCGACCTGACCAATATCCAGCGCCGGGTTCAACGAGGCCCCGGCATCATGTAAGATATCCGCCCGCAGAATGCGGTTTTCGCCGGTCAGCGTATCAACAACCACCTCGGTCAGGGCAGCACCATAGGCGAAATAGAAAAACGGCCGCCCTTCGCCCTTGATACGGTCCCAGGCCAGCTTGGGTGTCTTATAAAACCCGGTGGCCGACAGGCTGATCCGGTTCTCGTAACACAGCTTGGCGGCGTCGGCGAAGGACATCTCAGCCCCTCCCGCCCGCACGATTCCGCCGTCGAACTGAACCTCCGAGGCGTCGAAATACGTGGCCAGGAATGCGGACATGCGCTCGCGTATGGTGTCACAGGCGGCCTGCACCGCCATCCCGTTCAAATCCGTCCCCGAAGACGCCGCCGTCGCCGAGGTATTCGGCACTTTCGCAGTATCCGTCGCGGTGATCCGCACCAGCCCGATATCCACACCGAACCGGCTGGCCGCGACCTGAGCCACCTTCTGAAACAGCCCCTGGCCCATCTCGGTGCCACCATGGTTCAGATGGATCGACCCATCCTGATAGACATGCACCAGGGCCCCGGCCTGATTCAGATGCGTCAGCGTAAAGGAAATCCCGAATTTCACCGGGCTGAATCCCAACCCCTTTTTCAGCACCGGATTGGCCGCATTCCACTCGGCCACAGCGGCGCGGCGCGCAGCATAATCCGAACTCTCCAACAGCGCTTCGGTCATCTCGTGCAGCACGAAATCCTCGACCACCTGACCGTAGGGGGTGCAATTGTCTTTCATCTTGCCCGAAATACTCCGGGGGGAGGCCGCAGGCCGGGGGGCAGCGCCCCCTATCCCGTCATAATAATTTCGCTGCCTCAGCTCGACCGGGTCCAGGCCCAGGTCATGGGCGATGTGATCCATCACCCGTTCGATCCCCACCATCCCCTGAGGCCCCCCGAACCCGCGATAGGCGGTGGCGCTTTGGGTGTTGGTCTTCAGCCGGTGGCTCTCGATCCGCACGTTGGGCAGGAAATAGGCATTGTCCGCGTGCAGCATGGCCCGATCGGCCACGGGCAGGGTCAGGTCCTGCGCCCAGCCGCCGCGCGTCATCTGCATGAATTCGACCCCCTGGATCAGGCCGTCCGCGTCAAACCCGGCACGATAGGAAATGCGGAAATCATGGCGTTTGCCGGTGATCACCATGTCGTCGTCGCGGTCATAGCGCATCTTGCATGGCTTGCCGGTCAGGCGCGCGGCGATGGCGCAGGAACAGGCCAGCGCGTTGCCCTGGCTTTCCTTGCCGCCGAATCCGCCCCCCATGCGCCGGGTTTCCACGCGGACCATATGCATGGGCACGCCCAGGGCCTCGGCGACCTTGTGCTGGATTTCGGTCGGGTGCTGAGTGGAGCTGTGCACCAGCATATCGCCGTCCTCGCCCGGTAGGGCCGCTGCGGCCTGACCTTCGAGATAGAAATGCTCTTGGCCGCCCAGTTCCAGCACGCCCTGGACACTGCGCGGGGCGGCGTCGATGGCTGCGGCCGCGTCGCCACGGGTATAGATGCGGGGGCCTTCCTCGAAACGGCTGTCGGCTTCCATCGCCTGATCAATGGTCAGGATGGGGGTGGTTTCCTCGTAGAACAGCGCGCCGCGTTTGGCGGCGCGACGGGCCGCCAGATGCGAGGTGGCGATCACCAGAAACACGGGCTGACCCAGATAGTGAACCGTGCCGTCACTGAGCAGCGGTTCGTCATGGGCCGAGGGCGACACATCGTTGGCAAAGGGCAGATCCTCGGCGGTCAGCACGGCGACCACTCCGGGGGTTGCGCGCACATGGGTCAGGTCCATCGACGCAATGCGCCCTGCGGCGATGCTGCTTTGACCAAAGGCCAGATGCAGCGTGCCTGCGGGTGTAGGGATGTCATCAACATAGCGCGCCTGGCCGGTCACATGCAGGCGGGCGGCATCATGCGGAAGGGATTTTGTCACGCTCATGCCTGCACCTCTTTGACGGAGGTTGCGGCGCCGATGTCTTCGAGGAAATAGCGGCTGAGCATGTTGCGGGCGGTTTCCAGCCGGTAGGCGGCCGAGGCGCGCATATCCGACATCGGGGTGAAGTCCTGCGTCCAGGCATCCCAGGCGGCGGCCAGCGTATCATCGGCCCAGGGTTGTCCGATCAGGGCCTGCTCTACATGGCTGGCGCGTTTGGGCGTGCCGGCCATGCCTCCGAACGCGATGATCGCCTTGGTGACGGTGTCATTTTCAACAGTGATGCTGAAACAGCCACAAACCGCCGAGATGTCCTGATCGAACCGTTTCGATAGTTTATAGCATTTCAGCCGGTCGGGCTGTTTGGCAAAGCTGAGGGATTCGACAAATTCACCGGGCGCGCGATCCTGTTTGCCGTAGTCGACGAAAAAGGACGCAAGCGGCAGGCTGCGGCGGGTGTCGCCGTGGCGCAGGGTGACGGTGGCATCCAGCGCGATCAGCGCGGGCGGGCCGTCCCCGATAGGCGAGCCATTGGCGATATTGCCGCCAATCGTTGCGGCAGCGCGTACCTGGGCGGACCCATAGCGGCGCAGCATGGTCGCCAAGGAAGGATGCAGACGGTCCATCAGGGGAATCAGGCGGGCGATGGTGACGCCCGCGCCCAGAGTGACATGGCTGTCGGTCTCGGTGATCTGTTGCAGGTCGGTGCAGCGGTTGAGAAAGGCAATCTGGGGCAGGTCGCGCAGTTGCTTGGTGACCCAGAGGCCCACATCGGTGGCCCCGGCAATCAGCGTGGCATCGGGATGGGCGGCATACCAGGTGGCCAGTTCGTCCGCAGAGGTGGGCTGCACCGTGTCGCCGGTGGGGGGCTGGCTGCCCCCCACGCCCCCCGCGAGTATTTCCGGCAAGATGAAATCGGTGAGATGCGCGGGGGCTGGGTGAGGCTCGGCCGCTTTGGCGGCGCGCAGGATCGGGGCGTAGCCGGTGCAGCGGCACAGATTGCCGGCCAGAGCGGTGGCGTGGTCGGTGTCGCCGTTCAGGTGGGCGGTGGCCATCGAGGCGACGAACCCAGGCGTGCAGAAGCCGCATTGGCTGCCGTGGTGGTCGATCATTGCCTGTTGCACGGGATGCAGGTCGCCCATGGGGGAGGCGAGGCCCTCGACTGTGCGGATGGATTTGCCGTTGAGCTGTGGCAGGAACAGAATACAGGCGTTGAGAGCGCGGCTGCCGTCTGCGTCCTGCACCATCACCGTGCACGCGCCGCAATCGCCTTCGTTACAGCCTTCTTTGGTTCCGGTGAGGTCGCGTTCGGTGCGCAACCAGTCGAGCAGCGTGACCGTCGGGGGGACATCGCGCAGCTCCACGCTCTCTCCGTTTAGAAGAAAGGTGACATTCATTATGTATAGACCCGCCGCCTTACCGGAGTGTTTGACCTTTATATCCCGTCCTCGATGCGGCGTAGAAAACGGGTAGGCTCCCTGTTGTATGAGGGTAGGAAAGCGCGGATTTTACCATTTGGCAAGAAAAACTGACGGAAAATTAGCCGCCACGGATCAGAGTGCCCGGAAAATGGGCGGATATATTGAGCGCGTTTCGCGCTTCCGGGTCGGGCGTGGCTGACATAGGATGCGGGCATGACTGATAGCCCTCGATTCATCCATCTGCGCGTTCACACGGAATATTCCCTGCTGGAAGGGGCCGTGCGGCTGAAGAAGCTGCCTGGCATCTGCGAGGGCATGGATATGCCTGCGGTGGCGGTGACGGACACGAATGCCATGTTTTCGGCGCTGGAGTTTTCGGTGACGGCCAGCGGGGCGGGGGTGCAGCCGATCATGGGCTGTCAGGTCGATCTGTGCTGGCACAGCCCCGAGCCGGGCGCGAAACAAAAGCCCCCCGCGGCGGTGGTGTTGCTGGCGCAGGACGAGACCGGGTATGAAAACCTGATGCGCCTGTCCAGCTGCCTGTATACGACCAAGGACGGGGCGGAGCCTCAGGTGACGTTTGACGAGCTGGAGGAGTTCTCGGCGGGGTTGATCTGTCTGACGGGGGGCGCGCTGGGCCCGGTCGGGATGGAATTGCAGGCGGGGCATCGCGGGGCGGCCGAAAAGATGCTGCGCCGTCTGGCGGCGATGTATCCGCAGCGGTGCTATGTAGAATTGCAGCGCCACCCCGGCGAGAACGGCCTGCCCGAGGCCGAGCGCGTGACCGAGCGCGGATTTATCGAGATGGCCTATGATATGGGTCTGCCGCTGGTGGCGACGAATGACGTGTATTTCCCCAAGGCCGATATGTACGAGGCGCATGACGCGCTGATCTGTATCGCCGAAGGGGCCTATGTGGATCAGCAGGAAAACCGCCGTCGCCTGACCCCTCAGCATTATTTCAAATCGCAGCAAGAGATGGTGGCGCTGTTTGCGGACCTGCCCGAAGCTATTGAAAATACGGTGGAAATCGCACGTCGATGTGCGTTCATGACCTACCGGCGCGATCCGATCCTGCCGAAATTCGCTGACGACGAGGTGGTCGAGCTGCGCCGTCAGGCCAATGAGGGGCTGAAGGATCGTCTGGCGGTGATCCCCCATGCGGCCAGCGTCGAGGATTACCAGAAACGGCTGGATTTCGAGCTGGATATCATCGAGGGTATGGGGTTCCCCGGGTACTTTCTGATCGTTGCGGACTTTATCAAATGGGGCAAGGACCAGGGAATTCCGGTGGGGCCTGGGCGGGGCTCGGGGGCGGGGAGCCTGGTGGCCTATGCGCTGACGATTACCGATCTGGACCCGCTGAGATACAGCCTGCTGTTCGAACGTTTCCTGAACCCGGAACGTGTGTCGATGCCTGACTTTGACATCGATTTTTGCATGGATCGCCGCGAAGAGGTGATCAAATACGTGCAGCAGAAATACGGCCGCGACAAGGTGGGGCAGATCATCACCTTTGGGGCGCTGCTGTCAAAGGCTGCGGTGCGCGATATCGGGCGCGTTTTGCAGATGCCCTATGGCCAGGTGGACCGGCTGTCCAAGCTGATCCCGGTCGAGGGTGTCAAACCCGTGTCCATCGCCGAGGCGCTGAAACAAGAGGAACGCCTGCGCGAAGAGGCCCGCACCGAAGAGGTGGTCAACCGCCTGTTGGAATACGGTCAACAGGTCGAGGGGCTGTTGAGGAATGCCTCGACCCACGCGGCGGGCGTGGTGATCGGGGACCGGCCGCTGGATCGGCTGGTGCCGCTGTATCAGGATCCGCGATCCGACATGCCCGCGACGCAGTTCAACATGAAATGGGTGGAACAGGCCGGGCTGGTCAAATTCGACTTCTTGGGCCTGAAAACCCTGACGGTGATTCAGAACGCGGTGGACCTGATCAAGAAGAACGGGCGGCATCTGCATATCGGCCCGGATGGCACGGAACTGTATACCCCGCCCGAGGGCGCAGAGGACGATATCGGGGCGATTCCCCTGGATGATGAGCCGACCTATCGGCTGTATGCGGACGCGAAAACGGTCGCTGTGTTCCAGGTGGAATCCAGCGGCATGATGGACGCGCTGCGGCGGATGAAACCCAACTGTATCGAGGATATCGTGGCGCTGGTGGCGCTGTACCGCCCTGGCCCGATGGAGAACATCCCCACCTATTGCGAGGTGAAAAACGGCCTGAAGGAACGCGAATCCGTCCATCCGCTGATTGACCATATCCTTGAGGAAACGCAGGGCATCATCGTTTATCAGGAACAGGTGATGCAGATCGCTCAGGTCATGGCGGGGTACAGCCTGGGTGGCGCGGACCTGCTGCGCCGCGCCATGGGTAAGAAAATCAAAGAGGCGATGGACGCCGAACGCCCAAAATTCGAAAAGGGCGCGGGCGAAAATGGTGTCCCGGCGAAAAAGGCCAGCGAGGTTTTTGACCTGTTGGAGAAATTCGCCAACTACGGGTTCAACAAATCGCACGCGGCGGCCTATGCGGTGGTCAGCTATCAGACCGGCTGGCTGAAGGCGAACCACCCGGCCGAATTCATGGCGGGGGTGATGAACTGCGATATTCACCTGACGGATAAGCTGTCGATCTATGCCGAAGAGGTCCGGCGCGGGCTGGAGATCGAGATCGTGCCGCCCTGCGTGAACCGATCCATCCCGACGTTCGACGTACAAGAGGGGCGGCTGATCTATGCGTTGGGCGCGCTGAAAAACGTCGGCCTGGAGGCGATGAAACTGATCGTGGACGGGCGCGTGGTGGACGGGGTGGACAAGCCCTTTGTGACGGTGTTCGATTTTGCCCGCCGGGTGGATCTGAAACGTGTGGGCAAACGCCCGATGGAAATGCTGGCGCGGGCCGGGGCCTTTGATCAGCTGGACCCTAACCGCCGCCGCGTGTTCGAATCGCTGGACGCCTTGGTGGCGTATTCGGCAGCGATCCACGATCAGAAGGCCAGCAATCAGGTTTCGCTGTTCGGCGAGGCGGGCGATGACCTGCCAGAGCCGCGCATCCTGCCGGTCGATGACTGGCTGCCGATTGACCGGCTGATGGAAGAGCAGAAAGCCATCGGGTTTTTCCTGTCGGGGCACCCGCTGGACGACTATGCCGCGCCGCTGCGCCGCAAGAAGATCAAAACCATCGTCGAGGCCCGCGAAGAGGCCGAGGCCCGCGGCGTGGCCAGCGTTTCGGTGGGCGTCATGGTGTCGGGGTTCCGCGAGATGAAAAGCTCGAAGGGGAACCGGTATTTCCGGATGAATATCTCGGACAGCACGGGGCAATTGGCGGGAATCGCGATGTTCGCCCGCAAAGAAGAAGAGCTGAACGCCGCCCGCGCCGTGTTCGAATCCACAGACCGGGTGATCCTGGGGCTGGAGGCCAAATTCAATGAGGGCCAGTTTGATCCGACGATCCGGTCGGCTGCGACGATGGATTCAATCATCGCGGACGCCGGGAGCTCGGGCCTGAAAATCCTGATCGAGGATCTGGCCGTGGTGCAAAGCGTCGCCAACGTCCTGGAAGGCGCGCGCCAATCGGCCAAGGGGGTCGGGCGGGGGCCTGTGTCCTTCTGTTTGATCCACCCAGAATTGCCCGGCGAGGTCGAGATCGACTCGGGCGAGGAATTCCCGGTTAATCCGCAGATCAAGGGGGCCATCAAAGGTTTGAACGGTGTTCTGGACGTCGAGGAGGTGTGACAATGCAGATCCATTCAACCAGCGACCAGGCCTTGCCCGGTTTGATGACCCTGTATTCCAGCGCGTTTGACGACGAAGATCTGCGCGGGCTGGTGTCCGAGCTGGTCGGCCGAAAAGACGTGCTGAACCTGTGTGCCGGCCCCGAGGATGCACCGCTGGGGCATGTGGGGTTCAGTCTTGGGCAGGCGGGCGGACAGCCCGTGGCCCTGTTGGGGCCGCTGGCGGTGATGCCCTCGTATCAGAAACAGGGAATCGGGTCGGCGCTGATCCATGCGGGGCTGGACCAGTTGCGGACGCAGGGCGTGGCGCAGGTTCTGGTGCTGGGCGACCCGGCCTATTACAGCCGCAGCGGATTCGGCACGGAACGGGCGGTGACGCCGCCCTATCGCTTGCCCGCGCATTGGGCCGAGGCCTGGCAGTCGCAGATGCTGAACGATGGTCCGGCGCCGTCGGGTATGCTGGAGGTTCCAGAGCCCTGGATGCAGGCCGCGCTGTGGGGCGAATGACTCAGTAGTGCGGCGGCTTTTCGGGGCCAGTAAAGATATAGCTGCCCTGATCGGTTTCCTGCTGGGCGGCGCGCTCGATCAGCATTGTGACGCGGCGCTCGAGGAGGTCGATGGTTTTCTGCTGGGCGGCCACAACATCCGACAGATCATCGACCGAGCGGATCAAATGCGCCAGTTTTTCTTCGATCTCGGTCATGGGGGCTCCTGCTCAGACGGCGCGTTCTAGCATGGCCTATACGAATGGGAAATCCCCCGAGGCTTGTCCGAATGCGAAACCTGCGTCAGGCTTGACCGGGGAGGAGACATGATGACCATTCAGATCAAGGACGAGGGCCGTGTGCGCATCGTCACGATTGACCGTTTGCGCGCGCGCAATGCGGTGAACCCTGAAACAGCCCGCGCGCTGTACGAGGTTTTTCGTGAACTGGACGAGGATGATGCCATTGATGTCGGCATTCTGACCGGCGCGGGGGGGATGTTTTGCGCCGGTTTCGACCTGAAAACAGCGGCCGACGGAAGCGGCGTAGACTGGATCGGGTCCCTGGATATTCCCGCAGAGTGGGACCCGCTGAACGACCCGATGCCGGGTCCGATGGGGCCAACGCGGCTGATTTTATCCAAACCCGTGATCGCCGCGATCGAGGGCTATGCCGTCGCCGGAGGGCTGGAACTGGCGGCCTGGTGCGACATGCGCATCGCCGCCGAAGACGCGACCTTCGGGGTGTTCTGCCGCCGGTGGGGCGTGCCGCTGATCGACGGGGGCACCGTGCGCTTGCCGGCCATTCTGGGGCAGGGGCGAGCGAATGACCTGATCCTGACGGGCCGATCGGTTGGCGCATCCGAGGCGGCCGCGATGGGGCTGGCAGACAGGATCGCACCCAAAGGCGGGGCTTTGGCGACGGCGCTGGACCTGGCCGAGACGCTGACGCGGTATCCTCAATTGTGTTTGCAGGCCGATCACATGTCCGCCCGACCCGAGCCATTGGCGCTTGGGGCGGCGTTGCGTCGGGAATGGGTGTCGGCCAGCGTGTTCGAGGCCGAAGGTCAGGCCGGTGCGGCCCGGTTCGCAGCGGGCAAAGGGCGGGGCGGGTCGTTCGAGCAAATCTGAACGGCGGCGCCCAGCCAAGGCCTTAATCGACGCGGAGCTTGGCACACAGGGTTTTCAGGGCGGTGCGCTCTTCATCGCTGAGCGCGGCCTTGCGTGATCGGAACAGGGTGGCCTGCGATTTCAGCATCAGACCGTCAGACAGGATCTTTAGGTGGTTCGCGCGCAGGGTATCCCCGGTCGAGGTGATATCGGCCACGGCCTCGGCTGTTTCGTTTTTCACGGTGCCTTCGGTTGCGCCCTGGCTATCGACCAGCTGATAGTCGGCCACGCCGTTTTCACGCAGGAAATCCCGCACAAGGCGGTGGTATTTCGTGGCGATCCGCAGGCGGAACCCGTGGCGCGCCCGAAAGGCGGCGGCGGCGGCATCCAGATCGTCCAACGTATCGACATCGACCCAGAAACCCGGCACGGCGATGATCAGATCGGCATGGCCAAAGCCCAGCTCGGCCAGGGGTTCGACCTGCTGGTCCCACTGGCCCAGTTTCTCGCGGATCAGATCGGTGCCGGTGACACCCAGATGGATGCGGCCAGCGGCCAGCTCGCGCGGGATTTCACCGGCAGAGAGCAGCACCAGCTCGATGCCATCCACGCCTTCGACGGCGCCTGCATATTCGCGATCCGACCCGGTGCGCGACAGGGTGACGCCCCGGTCGCCGAACCATTCAAAGGTTTTCTCCATCAACCGGCCCTTGGAGGGCACACCCAGTTTCACGCTCATGTCTGGGCCTCCAGCTGGATCAGGCGGTCGGGGCGGATGACACCGCCAACCGCCGGAATTTCGGCGCCCTGTCCCAGCACACGGGTCAGCGCATCATAGCGCCCCCCAGCGGCAACGGGGGGCAGATCGGGGCGGGCGGCCTCGTAGAAGCCAAAGACGAACCCGTCGTAATATTCCAAAGAGGTGCGCCCATAGCTGGCCTCGAAATCCAGGTTGCTAACGTCCACGCCACGTTTTTCCATGGCGTGCATCCGCTTGGCGACCCGTTCGACAGCCTGTTCGATCGTGGGCATATCCACGGCGATGTCGCGCAGATGCTCCAGCGCAAAGGGCAGGGATTCGCGGACGGACAAGATGGCGTCCAGCAGGGCGACCTCGCGTTTCGACAAGAGCGGCGCTGCGGCGTCGGCCTGGAGCGTGGCGATGCGGGCCTCGACCTCGGCCCGGCTGCGCAGACCGATTTCGGGCGGCGAGTTTTTAAACGGCGCATCCGCAGCCAGCAAGGCCGCGCGCGCGCTGGGCACAGGTGTGCGCCCCGAATACCGATCAATCAGCGCGCGGAACCGGCGGGGGCGCCAGATGTGACGGCGCAGCGCGGCCTTGCGGGCGTCGGTCGTGTTCAGCCCGTCCACTGCGGCCATCAGCACACCGATATCACCCGTCGCGGCCCGGATCGGGGCATCCCCCAGCGCCTGGCTGATCAACGAGAAGACCTCGGCGTCGGCATCGACGGGGTTGTCACGGTCAAAGACCTCGTAGCCGACCTGAAGGTATTCATTCGCGCGGCTATCGTCGTCTTCCTGGCGGCGAAATACTTCGCCGGCATAGGTATAGCGCGCGGGTTCAGCGCCGTATTCCATATGCATCTGCACCACGGGCACGGTGAAATCGGGGCGCAGCATCTGTTCGCCCCGCAGCGCATCCGAGGTCACATAGGCGCGTGCGCGGATGTCCTCGCCGTAGAGATCCAGCAGGGTATCCGCGGGTTGCAGAATCGAGGTCTCGACGACCTGGGCGGATTCGGCTTCGAATAGGCCACGCAATTGGGATGCGCGGGTACGAATAGCGGCACGTTCGGGCATTACGCCTGTCCTTCCAGAATCTCGCGGACCTTGGAGACCAGATCGCCGCGCGCCACCTGGTATTGGCTGGGGCGCTCTTTCCATTCCTCGAGCGTGGCGTTTTCGGCGATTTTCGCGCCCAGGATCAGGTCCTTGATCTGCACGACGCCGTTGGCCTTTTCGTCACCGCCTTCGATGATGGCGACAGGGCTGTTGCGTTTGTCCGCGTATTTCAGCTGATTGCCAAAGTTTTTCGGATTGCCCAGATAGACCTCGGCGCGGATGCCTGCGTTGCGCAGCTCGGTGACGATGGCCTGATAATCGGCCATGCGGTCGCGATCCATCACGGTGACAACGACGGGGCCGGTGGTGTGGGACTGGATGCGGCCTTTTTCGCGCAGGGCGGCCAGCAGGCGATCAACACCGATCGAGACGCCGGTGGCGGGGACCTCTTGGCCGGTGAAGCGCTTGACCAGATCGTCATAGCGCCCGCCGCCTGCGACCGAGCCGAATTGCCGCTTTCGGCCCTTGTCGTCGAGAATGTCAAAGGTCAGCTCGGCCTCGAACACGGGGCCGGTATAGTAGCCAAGGCCACGCACAACCGAGGGGTCGATGTCGATGCGGTCAGGGCCATAGCCCTGCGCCTGCACCAGCTGGGCGATGGTTTCCAGCTCTTCGATACCCTTGAGGCCAATATCCGAGGCGCCGACAGCGGCGCGCAGATTGGCCAGGGTTCCAGCCGCATCGGCCGCCTTGGAGGTCAGGAAGGCGACCACGGGGTCGGCCTGAGCATCGGACAGGCCGATGCCGTCGATGAACGCACCCGAGGCATCCAGACGGCCCTTGGTCAGCAATTCACGCACGCCGGATTCGCCGACCTTGTCGAATTTGTCGATGGTGCGCAGGACATTGTCGCGGGCGGCTTGATCGTCGCCCAGCCCCATGGTTTCCAGCACGCCGTTCAGAACCTTGCGGTTGTTCACCCGCACGATGTAGTCGCCGCGGGGAATGCCGACGGTTTCCAGCGTGTCCGACAGCATCGAACAGATTTCGGCATCGGCGGCGACGCTGGCGGCCCCAACGGTGTCGGCGTCACACTGATAGAACTGGCGATAGCGGCCGGGGCCGGGTTTTTCATTCCGCCACACGGGCCCCATCGCATAGCGGCGATAGGGGGTGGGCAGATCGTTGCGGTGCTGGGCATAGACACGGGCCAGGGGCGCGGTCAGATCATAGCGCAGCGCCAGCCATTTTTCGTCATCGGCCTCTTGCCAGGCAAAGACGCCTTCGTTCGGGCGATCCACATCAGGGAGGAATTTCCCCAGGGACTCGACCGTTTCGACGGCGCTGGATTCCAGGGCATCAAAACCATAGCGATGATAGACCCCGGCGATCTTTTGCAACATCTGTGCGCGCTCGGTCACCTCGGCGCCGAAATAGTCGCGGAAACCCTTGGGCGTCTCGGCCTTGGGGCGGGGGGCTTTTTTCTGCTTGGCCATTGCTGTGGTCCTTGCCAGTAACGTCGCGCCCGCGTCTAGCGGATGCAGCCCAAGGGGGCAAGGGAACAGCGGGGTTTAGCGGCTATAGAACGCCAATTTCAGCCAGCGCAGCCGAGAGTTCGGCGGGCAGGGGCTCTTCTTGGTCGCGGCCTGCGGGGAGATCGGCGGGGCTGTCCTCGGGTTTCAGATAGCGCCAGCCCTGAAAGGGGCGGCGCAGCGCCTGTGCGGTACGGTGCAATTCGGGGTCCAGAACGATGGCGCAGCGGCGAATCCCGTCGCTGCCGATCACCTCGTCCAGGCGCAGGATTTGCTGGCGGCACTGGATGACGCCCTTGATAACCCAAAAGATCGAGCCACCGCTTAGGATTTCGGGCGCGCGTTTGGGCCACATCCGCGTGACATGACGCGGCAGGCCATCTGTCCCACGCGCCTGCCCAAGCCGTTGCCACGCGGCAAGGGTTTCGACGCTTTCGGTGCCGACGCTTAGCTTGATCAGGTTAATATGGTTGGACATGATTTTTCTCTATAGGTGGTGTATAGTGGTGGGGTCAAACACGAAATGCAGTGCTTAACGAAGTTTGGTTTCGGGGCTGATTAACCGTTGACCGGGGTCGCCCCAGCCCGTAGACGAGTGAGCCTTGAAGGGTGCTTCTGCCGCGCCTTTCAGGTAATATCATAAAACACGATGACAAACAGGAAGCCCGCCATGACCCGATTTGCTGCCCCCATTTCCGAACAGATTTGGGACATGAAGTACCGACTGAAAGAGGCCGACGGCACCCCCGTTGACCGTACGGTCGAGGATACTTGGCGGCGAATCGCGCGGTCCTTGGCGGCTGTGGAAAAGGACCCGGCGGTCTGGGAAAAGAAATTTTTCACCGCGCTGGAGGATTTCAAATACCTGCCCGCAGGCCGGATCACCGCAGGCGCGGGCACCGGGCGCAAAGTGACCCTGTTCAACTGTTTTGTCATGGGCACGATCCCCGACAGCATGGGCGGCATTTTCGACATGCTGAAAGAGGCCGCGCTGACCATGCAGCAGGGTGGCGGGATCGGCTATGATTTCAGCACGATCCGACCCAAGGGCGCGCCTGTGGCGGGTGTCGCGGCGGATGCCTCGGGGCCGCTGTCGTTCATGGATGTGTGGGACGCTATGTGCCGGACGATCATGTCGGCGGGCTCGCGTCGGGGCGCGATGATGGCGACGATGCGCTGCGACCACCCTGATATTGAACAGTTCATTACCGCCAAATCCGACAGCGCACGCCTGCGTATGTTTAACCTGTCGGTGCTGGTCACGGATGACTTTATGGAGGCGGTCAAGGTCGATGGCTCTTGGGATCTGAAATACCAGGACAAGGTTTACCACACCCTGCAGGCGCGGGATCTGTGGAACAAGATCATGAAATCGACCTATGATTTCGCCGAACCGGGCGTGATCTTTATCGACCGGATCAACAAGGCCAACAACCTGAACTATGTCGAACAGATCGCGGCGACGAACCCCTGTGGCGAGCAGCCCCTGCCGCCCTATGGTGCGTGTCTGCTGGGGTCGATCAACCTGGCGCGCGTGGTCAAGGACCCGTTCGATGCGACCGCCGGTCTGGATCTGGACGTGCTGGACGATCTGGTCCGCACCGCAATCCGCATGATGGATAACGTGGTCGATGCCAGCCAGTTCCCGCTGGAGGCCCAAGCACAAGAGGCCCTGGCCAAGCGCCGGATCGGATTGGGCGTCACGGGTCTGGCGGATGCCTTGCTGATGGTCGGGCTGGAGTATGGCACCGATGCCGCCGCCGCGCAGGCCGAAGAATGGCTGAAACAGATCGCGCGCTCGTCCTATCTGGCCTCGGTCGATCTGGCCAAGGAAAAGGGCGCCTTCCCGCTGTTTGAGGCGGATAAATACCTGGCCTCGGGCAACATGATGCAGATGGATGATGACGTCCGCGAGGCGATCCGCGAACACGGCATCCGCAATGCTCTGCTGACCTCGATCGCGCCCACGGGCACCATCAGCCTGTACGCGGGGAACGTCTCCTCGGGGATCGAGCCGGTCTTTGCCTATGCTTATACCCGCAAGGTTCTGCAAAAGGACGGATCGCGCACCGAAGAGGAAGTCGTCGATTACGCCGTGCAGATGTGGCGCGACAAGTTCGGCGACAAAGAGCTGCCCAGCTATTTTGTCAACGCCCAGACGCTGGCACCGCTGGCGCATGTGAAAATGCAGGCCGCCGCGCAGAAATGGGTGGATAGCTCGATTTCGAAAACCATCAACTGCCCCGAGGACATCAGCTTTGACGCGTTCAAAGAGGTCTACATGGAGGCCTATGAATCCGGCTGCAAAGGCTGCACGACCTATCGCCCGAATGACGTGACCGGCAGCGTGCTGTCCGTCAGCGAAGACAGCGACAAAACCCCCGAGGCCGACACCGGCGCCGACGTCATCTATATGGCCGAACCGCTGGACCGCCCGCAGGCGCTGGACGGCCATACCTATAAGCTGAAGTGGCCCGACTCGGAGCATGCGATCTATCTGACGATCAACGATATTCTGGTGAATGGCCATCGTCGCCCGTTCGAAGTGTTCATCAACTCCAAAAACATGGAGCACTATGCCTGGACGCTGGCGCTGACACGGATGATCAGCGCCGTGTTCCGCCGCGGCGGGGACGTGTCCTTTGTTGTCGAAGAGCTAAAGGCGGTGTTCGACCCGCGTGGCGGCGCCTGGATGCAGGGCAAATACATCCCCTCGATCCTGGCAGCGATTGGTGGCGTGATCGAACAGCACCTGATCCGCATTGATTTCATCGAGGGCGAGGGCATGGGCCTGAAAGCCGACCCGCAAGCGCAGGTCGTCAATCTGGACAACGCCCCCAAGGGCCAAGCCTGCCCCAGCTGCGGCCAGTTCGACCTGCGCATGGTCGAAGGCTGCATGACCTGCGGCAGCTGCGGCCATTCCAAATGCGGCTAGGGGCCATTCTGCGGCTGTTGTTGTGTCTGACGTCAGCGCTTATGGGTCCAAATAGGGCGATTTGCTAAGAGAGGGTT
>JARGPB010000027.1 GCA_029212905.1 Thalassovita sp. | reverse complement strand
AGCCTAAACCATCGCGGCGCTTTGCTCCAGAAAATAGCACAGAAAACGCCTCGCTCTATCTTTTGCCATGATGTCCGATAATCTTGCATTATCGGACGTAAAACTGATATGCTCGGAAACATGAGCAGTCTCACGAATAACGGCACTAGAATCGAGGATTCCGACGCGTCTGACGCAGAGATTTCGAGCTCAGCGTCCTATGACTCGCTGAACAGTGACGAACACGACGAGAGAACCTCTCGGGACCGAGCCTCAATCGCTCTGCCCGCTCATGTGGCCGGCTCCGGCGCGCTCGACCGGCTGATCGACACCGCGCGCGACTACGCCGAGGCCTCAACAGCTGAGAACACCAATAAGGCCTACTCGGTCGACTGGAAACACTTCACCCGTTGGTGCCGGTTGAAAGGGACGGATCCCCTGCCCCCCTCGCCCGAGATGGTCGGGCTCTATGTGGCGGACCTGGCCGCCGCGACTGGTAAGGCCCCTGCTCTCTCGGTCTCCACCATTGAGCGGCGCCTCTCCGGCCTCGCTTGGAACTACAGGCAGCGCGGGTTCACTCTTGATCGCAAGGACCGCCATGTCGCCACCGTTCTGGCCGGGATTAGGCGCAGACACGCGCGTCCGCCGGTTCAGAAGGAAGCGATCCTGCCCGATGACATCCAGGCCATGGTGGGCATCCTTCCCTATGATCTCCGCGGGCTTCGAGACCGGGCGACCTTACTTCTGGGCTATGCTGGAGGTCTCCGTCGCTCCGAGATCGTGAGCCTTGACGTGCACAAGGATGATACACCGGACTCCGGCGGTTGGATCGAGATTTTCGAAGATGGCGCTCTGCTGACGCTGAACGCCAAGACCGGGTGGCGCGAGGTCGAGGTCGGGCGCGGCTCAAGCGACCAGACCTGTCCTGTCCACGCACTTGAGCAATGGCTGTATTTTGCAAAGATCGACTTCGGGCCGGTCTTCGTGCGAACATCGCGGGATGGCAAACGTGCGCTCGAGGCCCGCCTTTCCGACAAGCACGTCGCACGGCTGATCAAAGCAACCGTTCTGAAGAGCGGCGTCAGATCCGATTTGCCGGAAGCCAAACGGCTGGCAATGTTCTCTGGCCATTCCTTGCGCGCCGGGCTCGCCTCGTCGGCAGAGGTTGATGAGCGTTATGTTCAAAAGCAACTCGGACATGCGTCGGCCGAGATGACCCGGCGCTACCAGCGCAGGCGCGACAGGTTCAGGGTGAACCTGACCAAAGCCGCAGGGCTGTGAAGCTCAGGAATCTTGACGCGTTGGTGAAGCGCTAAGATGAAATTCCAGCGCTTCAGTTTCAGCTTACTGCTTCAATTGAAATCAGGAACTAAACGCGACAACCAGAGATCCTTTTCGTGAGCCTCTGCATCCTCCTCGGTAGTGATGAGGGGGTCGTCGTAACCATCAGTCAAAATAGAGGCTCTCGTATTCATATGTGCAAAATACTTATTTTTTGCACATTACCCAAGTGATTTTGTGGCGGTTGCCTACGCCCTTTATATAGCACGCTCGCGCGACTGCCGGCGGAACCTCTCAGATCGCGCTCAGCGCTAGGGAACCAAGGGTCTTAGGATGAACGCGACGAGAGAGCACCTACTTGCATTCGTTTACAAACGGTCGTTTAGTAACGGCATATGAAATTGCAATCGGCCCCGTTTTCATGCCCCTGATAGGCTATGCCCGCGTTTCCACGGAGGATCAGACCCCCCTGCCCCAGTCTGAGGCGCTGCAATCTGCGGGCTGTGCCGAGATCTTTGAAGAGCACGCCTCAGGCGGCAATCGCGCGCGTCCTGTACTCGCGCGTTTGCTCGAACGCGTCCAGAGCGGCGATACGCTGGTCGTTGTGCGGATCGACCGGCTTGCGCGATCCCTGTCGCATCTGCTGGAGGTGATCGAACGTCTGGAGGCCAAGGGAGCTTTCTTCCGCTCGCTGCAGGATCCAATCGACACCGCCTCCCCTCAAGGAAAATTCACATTGCAGGTTCTGGGCGCCGCGGCCGAGTTCGAGCGCGCGCTGATACGTGAGCGGACAAAGGCCGGGCTTGCCTCTGCGCGCGCCAAAGGGCGCGTTGGTGGCAATCCTGGGCTTCGCACCAAAGACCCCGCCGCGCTGCGCAAGGTGCGGCTGGCACGACAGGACGGCTACATGGAGCGCCTGAGCGAAACCGCGCAGGATTGGGTGCCCCACGTGCGACGCCTACGGCCGGATATGGCCTGGGAAGATGTTTTGCGAATCATTAATGGCCCCCTGCCCCACGACCGGCACTGGACCCAAAGCCGCCTACTCCGTGCTGTGAAAGCCTATGTCCGCGACGGGTTTCTACCAGATGAAGTGCTTGGCCGCGCCGGACGCCGCGAAACCGATGACCGCCTGCCAGCTATCGTGGCTGCCATCAAAGGCTCGGACCCCGAAATCACACTGCAGGCGATCTGCGACCGGCTAGAATCGATGCGTGAGCGCACCCCTCGAGGCCGTACTAGCTGGCAGCCTTCCTCTGTGAAGATGCTGCTGGAGCGTGCTGAAAAGCTGGGGTTGCTGAGGTCCGCGCACTAATCGCAACCTTGTAAATCTTCCACGCCATGGAACGATTGCATTGTTGCAGCGCACTTTGCGGGCAGGTGAATGGGTTCACGAAGCGCAACAGATGTTCCACGCGCAATCCGTCGTGCATTTCCCCGCTCCAAAATGCTGGCACCCGGCGATCAGTGGGCCAGACACAAACGCCGTACTATAGACAGATAGATGATATGTCTCTGCCGGGGCGCAACCTACCTAATGCGTTTTGACCTGCAAACCCTCGACCGGGCACGAACCTGTGGTGGCGTCGAGTAAAGGTACGGTGCGCTCCCAACGGTTTCGACTTGTCTCCAGTAGCTGACAATCGATTTAGCCAAGACCGGGACAATGATCGAGGTCCCTGCCCTAGTATTTCTCGACGACGGTTCCTGAACCTGGATCTTCGGAAAGTATCAGCCATGGATCATTCTACGCGGATCATCTGAACAACAAAACTGGGCGCAATTTGCCCTCAGAGAATCGGTGACGGGAGCCATAGGTTGTGCTGAAGCAAAAACGTGGTCCGCGGTTGCTTTCCAGTGGTCTTCGAAGCCGTCGAGTGAGCGCATCGGCTTCTTTGAGTGCTGAACTTATGATCCCTGAACAATCTCTTGAACCCAGAATGTCACGGATCGCACCTCCTCCTTCTATGATTTGGTCTCATCGGATAGGTCTCGCGGTTAGGTGAGGCGTGGTTGAATTGGTCCTGTCTACGCTGTGCTTTGTGCCGGATACTGTTCCCGCGACGCGAGAAGCCGCGATGCCCCCTACCCTGCTGGGGATCATTGACGCCTCAGACAACAGGGCCTTGTGCATCCATGCGCATGAAGTGCGTTTGATCTGATCGTTTGGGCCCGGCACCCAAGTATCAATGTAGCTTTGAATGTCGATCCAATTGGGCCTTGGGTTTGCCGTAAGTCTGTCGGTGCGTTGTCCGATCCGGCCTGAGTTCGCTGTATCTCTCGCTAATCGGATTTTCGGTCAAGACACCATTGAGAAACCGTGCGCTAGCGACACCCAGTCTGCGCCAGATGCACTCGTGAACCACAATTTTGTGAGTGCTGTTAACAGCTGTTAACTCTAGAGGGTGCGTGGCTTCCCTAGTAGACCTTTGGTCCGACAGCACAATTTGTGGATAAAATCCTTGACTTAACATGGTGAATCACGGCCATTAGAGTCAAGTTGCGCAAATAAGCGCGTTCGAGCAGAGAAATAGCAACCATGTTTCAGACGGCACCAATCGAAGCGGCGTCTCAATCCGAGCTTACAAGCCAGATGGCGGCGCGTCTACACACCGCGCTCACGACGCATCTTCAACAAGCCTACGCGCCCGATCAACGCAAGAATTTGAGACTATTCAGCGCTACAGAGACTGCTGATCTTCTAGGGGTGACCGGGCAATTCTTGCGCAAGTGCCATAGCGACGGGTCCTTGCCGGAGCCTGAAGTAATCAAGAACGGACGGCGCTTCTATTCCGGTGATGAGATCCTGCAAGCGCGCCATTTCCTGGAGGCAAGCTCTCGAAAGCCGGGTAAGTATCTTCCTGGGCGTCGCGAGGGTGACAAGCTTCAGGTTATTCAGCTGATGAACTTCAAAGGTGGATCTGCAAAGTCCACCTCTGCGATCCATCTGTGTCACTACCTTGCTTTGAGTGGTTACCGGGTGCTGGCGATTGACTTGGACCCACAAGGGAGCCTCACTGGCTTTTGCGGGATTCAAACTGAACTGGAGTTTGAAGGCGCTTCGATTTACGACGCACTTCGTTATGACGATCCAGTACCGATGTCGGAAGCTGTTGTGGAAACCTATTTCCCTGGATTGCACTTGGCACCTGCCCGCCTTGTGCTGAGCGAATTTGAGACTGAAACAGCGGTCAATGCAGGGCGCGGTGTTGCGTTCTTTGAGAAGCTCAGTCTGGCGATCCAGTCCGTTGAGAGCGACTACGATGTAGTGGTGATCGACAGCCCGCCAGCTCTCGGATTCTTGACTTTGACCGGCCTCTACGCTGCGACCTCGGTCATCGTGCCGATGACGCCGAGCATGCTCGACCTTGCTTCCACCCAGCAGTTTGTCGAAATGACTTCTGCTTATCTTGGTGTGATCGAGGACACGGGCGTCAAACTCGATCATGATTTTTTCTCCTTCCTCATCACGCGGGACGATCCGAGCGATATCCCAAGTCAGCAGATCGTGAGCCTAATGCGCGCTCTGTTCCAGGATCGTGTCGTTGGGGCGACCGGACTACGTAGTACGGCTATCGGCGACGCATCGATGCTCAAGATGTCGATCTACGAGGTTGCGCGCTCCGAGATGACAAGGTCGACCTATGATCGCGCAAAGAACAGCATGGATGCGGTTGGTTCGGAGATTGCGGGAATGCTTCAAAAGGCTTGGGGGCGGTAATCATGGCAATGGGTAAAAACAAAACCGGCATCATGGCTGCGATAACTGCGGCGACTGAGGGGTCGAAAGACGGGGCTTCTGATAGAGCTCATCGAACATTGCCGAAAGGAACTATCGGCTCTGTTCGTGCGGGTCTCGGCGGCATTCAGGAAATCGACGCCAACTTGATCCTTGCTTGGGGTCCGAAAGACCGACTGGATATTGAGTTAACAGCTGTTAACAGCGCCGCACCGAATGAATCGATCAAGGATCTCGCAACCAGCATCGCTGATGCCGGGCAGCAAGTCCCGGTGCTTCTACGTCCTTCGAAGGATCGTGACGGGCATTTTGAGATCATCTACGGCCAGAGACGAATACTTGCGTGCCGCTATCTGGGGATACCAGTGCGGGCTCTGATACGGACGCTCGATGATACCGATGCATTGATGGCGAAAGGCCTCGAAAATGCCGGCCGCGCGGAGCTGAGCTACTATGAACGTGTCCGGTTCGCGCACGCGATCCTGGAGCAGGGCTACTCGCGTGCGGAGGCGTGTCAGGCTTTGGCTATCAGCAAGAACACTCTTTCGCAGCTTGAGCGTATCAATCGGCTAGTGCCCTTGGCTGTCGGTGAAGCCATCGGCGCAGCTCCAGGGGCAGGGCGCCCGAAATGGACCACACTCGCAACGGCGTTTGAGAAAGTACAACTCTCGGAGGAGGGTGTTCTGGGTGTTCTTGGTCAATCTGGTGATCTCGACTCCGACGGACGGCTGGACCTCGTTCTCAAGGAAATTGGCAAGCGAGGTAAGCAAGAACGATCTGTCGAGGAGCGCTCGCCCGTTCCCGGTGTGCAGATCAAAAGTGGTAAATCGGGGCTCTCAGTCACCGTCAAGCGGGCAGGGGAAAACACGAGATTCGCGAATTGGCTGGATCAGAATCTGGACCAGCTCATTCAGGATTCCTTCGATCGGTTCCAATCAGAGAGCCACGAAGGATAGCGGCGGTTAACAGCTGTTAACCGCCAAAACAGAGGCAACGAGCAAAAAGGAGAACGGCACCAAAAAGAAAACCCTCGAAACCGAAGTCCCGAGGGCTGCTGCGCACAAGGCGCGATTTGTTTTCACACCACAATCCTAGCAGCCCGCGAATCGCTAAACAACGAAAAACGTCTTCGGGCGAACAGGTTTTCTGTGCCTAGCTAAAAAATGAAAAAATTCAATGATGCTCCGCATGGAGCGACTGGGACAGTCATGCCTCAGAACGGTGGAGGTATGTCCAATATCAACCAACCCTCGGGGTGGCGCAAAGCGACGGCCGGACTCGCGGTCGCTGAACAGCACGCACAAGCTGGTGAAAGAGCAGCCGTGCCCAAGACACGGGCCTTTGTTGCCGTGAAACGCGTTGGTGCGCATATTGGCCTCAAGGCTGGCGACGTACTGCTTCTCGACACGCTTGGGGCCTTCACTCGGGCCCAGGACTGGGAAGAGGGGCAGCGTCCGATCGTCTGGGCGTCCAACTCTTACCTGATGGAGCAAACAGGCTTCTCGCTCTCGGCGCTCAAGCGCCATGCACGGCGCCTGGCTGAGATCGGCGTGATAGCCTTCAAGGACAGCCCCAATGGCAAGCGTTGGGGCAACAGGGACGCAGAAGGCCGTATCATCGAGGCCTATGGCTTCGACTTGTCGCCGCTCTCGGCTCGAGCCGAAGAGTTTGAGCAGCTACACGCAGAACTGCAGGCCGAGCGCGAACTCTGCCAGCGCCTGAAGCGCCAGATCACGGTTGCGCGCCGAATGATCCGCGCCAGGATCGAAGCGGCCCTCAGCGGCGCTCTGAGAGGCCCCTGGACACAGCTCTCAAGCCTCTTTGAGGATCTTTTGGACCGCCTCCCACGCCGGAACACGGCCTCTGAGACGCTTGCGCGGCTTCTGGAATGGTTCAGGGAGCTCCAGGAGCGTGTCGATGCGACCTATCTCAAAGCAGCTCGAGCGGATGAAGTTGTGGAAAACACGCCGGCAACCACTGAACAAGGGCTTCAAAAGACTCAAGAAATGGACCCCAGGGAGGTCATTTCTGATCCTCATATACTAATTACAAATCAACTTAATCCTGTAACCTGTAATTCCTCAGAAAAAGAGGAAGCGGCGAGCGTGGTGCCAAATGCGCCACCGGAAGAGCGAGTTGATAGGGAGTTGGAAGATTGGGTGGCCGAAACGCGCAAGAAGCGCGGGGCAGCTCTTGATCTGCCGACAGTCATGCAAGCCTGTCCTGAATTTGCGTCGTGGGCGCGCAATATGGGCGGATATCTGAAGGATTGGGGCGATCTGCACCGTGTTGTGGGGCAGTTGAGGCCGATGATCGGCGTTTCTGAACACGCCTGGAACCTCGCGCAGGACCGACTTGGGCCACAAATCGCGACTGCGGCGCTGGTTCTCACGTTCGACAAGCATTGCGCCGGCGAAGTGGCGTCACCGGGCGGATATCTGCGTGGGATGGTCGAGAAAGCCGGGGCAGGGGAGCTGCATCTCGAGCGCAGCTTCTATGGTCGATTGAGCGGGCAGGCTGCATAATGGGATGGGGACGCAGTTTTTGCACGTTGAGAGTTCCAGGTGGGGCATGCGGAGATTGCCGCCTGTATTCTCCGCAGATTTTGCGGCAGTTATTGTTGTCTTGACGAGATTATGCGGTATAATCTCCGCAAGGAATGCGCAAAATATGACCTACATTCACGAAATCACTGACTGGCCGCAGTTTTCTTGGGACAAGGCCAAGCTGTCTTCACAACTTGCCGCTGTCCGCCACCGACAAGGCAAGCTCTTGGGACGCATGGAAGGCCTTGGCTTTGATCTTCGAAACGAAGCGATGTTGCGAACTCTCACCAGTGATGTCGTCAAGAGCAGCGAGATCGAAGGCGAGACGCTCGACAAAGATCAGGTTCGGTCGTCTATCGCAAAACGGCTGGGGCTCGAAATCGGCGGGCTGATCCCGTCTGATCGCCATGTCGATGGGGTCGTCGAGATGATGCTGGACGCGACGCAAGCGTATGACCAACCACTGGACGCAGAGCGATTGTTCGGCTGGCATGCCGCCCTTTTCCCAACCGGGCGAAGCGGAATGACCCGGATCACCGTGGGGCAGTGGCGTGAAGGCCCTATGGAAGTTGTTTCAGGACCTATGGGTCGTGAACGCGTGCATTTTGAGGCGCCGGGAGCGGCACGGCTTGATACAGAGATGGGGCGGTTTCTGACCTGGTTCAATCAGGTCCCTGACACGGATCCTGTTATTCATGCCGCAATTGCACATCTGTGGTTCGTCACGATCCACCCCTTCGACGATGGCAACGGGCGCATTGCGCGTGCGATCGCGGATATGGCGTTGGCGCGATCCGAACGCAGTTCACAGCGGTTTTACAGCATGTCGACCCAAATCCGGCAGGAGCGGAGCGCCTATTATGATATGCTCGAGACGACGCAGAAGGGCGGGCTTGATGTCACCGCCTGGCTCAATTGGTTCCTCAATTGCCTCGACCGTGCTTTTGATGGCGCAGAGATCATTCTGGAGGCCGTGTTTCAAAAGGCGCGGTTCTGGGAGAAATACGGAACGGCCAACATAAACGACCGCCAACGGGACATGCTTAACCGCCTCCTCGATGGGTTCGAAGGAAAACTCACGACGTCGAAATATGCGAAGATCGAGAAGTGCTCACAAGACACCGCATATCGCGACATCCTCGACCTGATCGATTTGGGAGCACTTGAGAAAGATGACGCTGGTGGACGTAGTACCAGCTATTCCCTGGCAGCGAAGTGAAGAGGCTTGTCGCATCCGGTGCTCAGGACATGCACCGCATGGATTTACCAGAGAAAATTGCCGATCTGAGTTTTGCTATAATATATTGATATTATTAAAAAATTAGAAATCGTAGGTAAGACCTTGCCGATGTTCGTTGCCGATCTGGAGTTTCTGCGTGCAATGAAGAAAACTGGGGCTGTGCCGGCCCCTGAAGTTCTTTTCCCGGGCTGGTGGGGCCGGGAAAAGTGAAAGTGTTCTTCGGGTTTTGTGACTGACGGATGAGGGCCTTTGGGGTCCCTCAGATGGGTCCGGGCCGGGTTCCGGTCTGTCTTTCCTGATGAAGGGCATTCCCATGCAAACAGGTATCTTGCGCGTGCTGCGCGCGACCGCTGCCTCGTGGTGGCGACACAAGGAACTGCGCCGAACCGGCCAGTCGGCGCGGGCGCGGCAGCTCGAACGCGAGACCGTCCTGCGTGATCTCGGCTATCTCCGGCAGGCAGCGACATTGCCGAATGCCCATGTAATCTGCGGCGAGGGCGGGACGTTCATCTATCTCGGTTGGACGACTGTGTCGACCTTCGCGCCGATCGAACGCTTTCCCTTGGCCACTCTTGCGGTTGCAGGTGGCACGCCGTTCATCGATATCCGACCCGTCAACAATGTCATCGCCTTCGCGAACCTGCCCCGCGTGAAACGGGGCGGATCGGTCGACCCTGAACCTTGCGGTCCTGGCAGGTCCGTCTCGCTGACCACCTACATCGACATGGCTGAGGAGCTCGGCGCCAGGATCGTCAACGATCCACGCGCCAGTCGGCCAACCTGATCACTATCCCCTCACACCAACACTCGAAAGGAAGCCAGCCATGGCCAGATCCCGCACGCCCAAATCTGATGCCTCCGAGGTCATCACAAACGAAATCATCCGTATCATTGAGCGCGGCGTCCTGCCGTGGCGCAAGCCCTGGACGGCTGGTGGCAGTACACGTCCCCTGCGCGTGGGCGGCGAGGCATATCAAGGCGTCAACAACTTCCTGCTGACCATGCGGACCGTGATGGCGGGCTACAGCTCGCCCTACTGGATGACCATCCCACAGGCCAATGCCCTGGGTGCCAAGGTCCGCAAGGGCGAGAAGTCCTCCGTGGTGGTCTATTACGGCCAGAGCCGGAAACAGGACGAGGCGTCTGGAGACGCCGACGAGGCAGATGGTGACGAGGCCCGCGTCTTCCGTTTCCAGAAATCCTATCGCGTGTTCAACGCCTGCCAGATCGAGGGGTTGCCGGATAGCTTCCATCCCGAGCCGGACCCGGTGCCTGAGCATCCGCCCGCTGAACCCATTCCCCATATGCAGGCTTTTTTTGATGCCATCGATATCACCACCGTCTTCACGGGTAGCGATGCCTACTATCTGCCGCCGGTAGACAAGGTCTACATGCCGCCGATTACGCGGTTCCAGAACCCGCCAAATTTTTACGGGGTTTGGGCCCATGAACTGGGCCATGCCACAAAGGCGCGCCATCGCTTGAACCGCGACTACGGTCTTTCGCGGTTTGGCAACACAGCCTATGCGCGCGAGGAGATCGTGGCCGAGCTCACGTCCTGCTTTCTGGGGCAGGAACTTGGGTTCACGTCGCATACGCTCGAGATGAATGCCGCTTACCTCTACAACTGGCTGCGGGTGCTACGCTCGGACAAGCAGGCGATTTTCAAGCACGCGGCCGATGCGCAGCGCGCCTGTGAGTACCTTATCGCGCGATCGGAGGCGGGCAGGGCAGAGGAGGTCGACCAGGCCGCTTGAGAGGATGTGTGTCGGCAAAGGGAAAGCAGGCTTTGGGAAGGGTGTTTCAAACTTCTCGAAGGACAGACCCATGACCAACGCAGCACAGCCTCTGACAGACCGCCCAGACCCCGCCGTAATCGCCGCTCAGAATGACGCTTTCCGCAAGCTCGCCTGCCTCGGGATAGCACCAGAGGCGCCCATCCAAGGCCGGATGCATGTGACCCGCTCGCTCATGGAGGCGGGGGACGGTTTCATGGCCGAGGCGGTGAATGTCACGGGGGCGTTCGACACATTCGAACCCGAGAATGACCCGGAGGGCTGGCATGATTTCGGGGCGGTCGAGATCCAGGGTGAAACCGTATTCTGGAAAATTGATCTCTATGAGGCAGATTCCGATTTTCGCTACGGTGCCGAGGCCCCGGATAACCCGGAAACCACCATTCGCGTGCTGACCATCATGATGGCGCGCGACTGGTAGAAGGGCAGGGGACTCCTCCCCCTGACATCCGAGACGATGAAGGCCCACTGACCCCTCAAAGGGAGAGTGGGCCTTTTGTCGTGGTGATCCCTGAAGCCGGGGATTGGTCACGCGCGTGAGCGCGCGGGCCACACCTCACCCTCCTGGAAGGATATCCCATGACCACAAGCTTTGCTCCCCTTACCGTCGCTATCGGCGATCTCGTCCCGCATCCCGCCAATGTGCGCAGCAACGCGCCGGAAACCTATGACCCCGAGAACATCGCCCATCTGAAGGCCAGTATCGCTGTGCTGGGCCTGCTCCAGCCGCTCCTGGTCCAGAAGCTTGACGGCAAATATGCTGTCCTCGCCGGTGGCCGGCGCCATGCCGCGCTGAAGGAGCTGGTCGCGGACAAGGCCGCGAAGGGCTTCACCGCCAAGACCAAGGTCGAGTGCCGCCTCGTGCCGGAGGATTGCGATGTGACCACGGCGCTGTCGCTCGCCGAGAACATCACCCAGGCGCCGATGAATGCCATCGACGAGTTCGAGGCCTTCGCGCGGATGATGGAGGTCGACGGCCAGACGCCTGAGACCATCGCAAAGACTTTCGGCACGACCGTTGCCGCCGTGAAAGGCCGGTTGCGCTACGGGCTGATCCACCCCGATATCCGCGCCGCCGCTCGGGCGAAGACGATCACGCTCGACACGATGAAGGCCTTTGCCGAGCATCCGAGCCAGGAGGTTCAGCGCGAGGTCTATGAGGCGCTCACCAAGGAAGACAGCTATCTGCAGGCCTATACCGTCCGGCAAGCGCTCAAATCCCGCGGCGTGCAGGTCAGCGACGATATCGGAGCCTTCGTGCGCGCGGACTACGAGGCGCGTGGCGGTGCCGTCGCGGCTGACCTTCTGGAAGAGCATTCCGTGCTCGAGGATGCGGCGCTGGTCGAGACCATCCTGCTCGAGAAGCTCGGGGTCGCCGCCGAGGAGGCTCGCGCAAAACTGGGCTTTGCCTGGGCGGATGCGATGGTCCGCTACGATTACGCGACCATGGCGGACTATGGCCGGGTCTATCCCGGCCCGATCGAGCCGGATGAGGCTGCCCAGAAGCGCATCGATGAGATCACCGCCGAGCTTGAGCAACTGCAACTCGAGATGGAAGATGAGGGGCTCGACGACGGTGCCTACAACGCCCTTTACGACCGCGTCGACGCTCTGGAAGAGGAAGCCCGCGACCTGCAGGAGGCCTATAGCGCCGAGGATCTCGCCCGTGCAGGCGTGATCGCGTCCTGGTCCAACGGGCAGGTGACGCTCCATGTGGGCCTCTTGCGCCCGGAGGACATCGTGAAAGAAGAGGGCGCGCGCGCCGCCTCAGCCAACACGACCGGGGAGGAAGCCCCCGACGCCGGCGAGATCACCTATCCGGCTTCGCTGGCCGAGGATCTCAAGACCGAACGTGCGATGGCCCTTGGCGCCGCGATGGCGTTGCAGCCCGAGGCCACGCTCGATCTGACCCTCTTCAAGCTGGTCAGCGACGTTCTGGACAGCGGCATGAGTGTCACGCAGGCGATCAAGATCGATGCCCGCAAGGAATACCGCAGCCACGCCAAGATGGACGAGATCGACGGCACGTCGCTCGAGCAGGTGGCCGCAGCCCACGATGTGCTCGATCTGACGTGGCTCGATGAGGCCCGGTCCCCAGCCGATCAGTTCGCGGCGTTTCGCGCGCTCGAGGCAGGGGAGAAGGCCAAGCTCGTCGCCTATGCCACAGCAAGCACCACGCAGTCCTGCTTTGCGCGGGACTCTCGGCGCGACAGCCTGATGCATGATTTCGAGATCGAGATCATGCCCGACATTCGTGCACATTGGACGCCGAACGCGGCGCTGTTCAACCGCCTCAAGAAGGCCTGGCTCCTGAAAATCCTCGGCGAAGATCTGGGTCTGGCCCAGGAGGCGGTGACGCTGGCCTCGTCGAGCAAGAAGGAGATCGTCGCCTTCTGCGACAAGCTCTTCGCCGAGCCCTTCGCCACGCTCACGGACGCGCAGCGCGCTGCCGTGGCCGCCTGGTGCCCGCCGATGATGCAGACCGCCGGTGTCGCCTGTGATGAGACGGCGCCCATTGCGGAAACCCCGGAGCCTGACAGCGAGGTCGCGCAAGCGGCCTGAGCCATCACGCGGTCCGCGCGAGGCATTCCGCCCGCGCGGGTCGACCCTCCCACACCGAACAGAAAGACATCCCCATGGCTATTCTCAAGTTCTCCGCGTCCGCTGTCGCGGCGCAGATCGGCCTTGCGCGCGGCTGCAAGACATTCCTGCCCAACTGGAATGGACCCGTGGACAGGCCCGCCCTGATCCTGATCGTCGGCAATGGCGTGCATCTGCGCTCGAACGGCATTGATGACACAACAACCCGCATCGTCACGACTGAGCAGGCGGATCCCTCCTTCGCCTTCGCCGATGGCATGAACCCGTTTCGGGACACCGACTGGATGGCGCAGCGCCGCATGGCGTTTCGCGATCTGACCGGCCAGTTCTACACGGACATCCTTGACGATGTGCAGGCGCTCATTGATCGGGGGCAGAGGGCGATCCGGCTCGCCACCGATGGCCACAGCATCCGCGTCTTCGTGCGCCGGGCCTCGGACTATCTCATCGGCGGGACCTACGAGGTGCCCTCGGGCCTCGGCGGCACCTTCCGGGTCATCCTCAAGGATGCCTGCGACACCTTCGCGATCGTGCAGAACTGCGGCAATTGCGAGGATTTCGACGCCATGCAGCCCTATCGCGTGCCGCTCGATGCGCTCATGGAGCTCGATGATCGGAGGGCGGCATAGTGGGATGGCTCTTTTACACCGACCGCCGAGTCCAGACCTACGCGGATGAGAAAGCGGAAATCACACGGCTCTGTACCTTCGAGACCGACATCCGAAAGACAGAACCGCTCAAGGCCTGCAAGGTGGGGTCGACCTGGTACACGGCAGCGAGGGTCACAAACCTCCACGGATCTTCGGTCGAGGATGCGACCTATGTCACTGACGCCGATGGCTCCATCACCTTCGGTGCCGTATTCCTCACCCGATACGACGACGGCTGCTGGGGTTACAAGGACATGGAGGAAAGCGCTGGTCCCGTCGAGTCCCGCGCGCCACTCAACCTCCTCGCCCTGCTGTCCGAACTCAAGGACCCCGACAGCTATGCCCATGCCTGGCGCCGGCGCTGCCGGGACTGGGCGGCGATTCCGGACTACCAGGAAGGTGACAGGATCAAACTCGCCGCGCCCGTGACGCTCTCCGACGGCAGCACCTGCCAGATCGTCACCGTGACCCACTACAGGCGCGGTCGCTCGAGACGCCGCTGTTACCGCATCGAGGAAACCGGCGGTCTCGTGCGCCTGTCGAAAGCCTCGCTTACTGGATCGGTGCTCCTCAGCTCCGCAAAGGGCGCGGCCAGCCCGGTGTTGGCGGAGTTCCTGGCGGGGTAGGAGGATTGAACGACTGGACCATCAAGCACCGGCGCTTCCTTCGAGACCTCTCTGCTCTTACAAAGTGTAGAGGGGGCTTTTTGTCTTTTGGAACTCAGACCCTGATCCAAAGGACAAACCCCATGGCCAAGCCAACCCCAACAAACCCAGTTCTTAACGTCTCCGATCCCGATCTTTCCACCGCTCTGAGGCAGGTGGGAGCGGAGATTGATCACCAGCCCCTGCGCAGTTCGGCGCTTGCCCATATCATGCGGGAGGCGTTCGGCGGCAGCGATGCCAGTGGCGCGTGGGACTGGCGCATGGCCTATGACATGATGCAGGCTGCGGCTGTTCAGGTGCTGCTGCGTCGAGACGGCGCCGAGGGTGGTATTGCCGCTGCAAAGCTGCTCGCCTCGCGACTCCTGACGGAAACCCGCCGGTCAGAGCAGCAGATCCGATTGCAGCAATTCTCCACGCCGTTGCCATTCGCGTCTCTGGCCGTGCGGGCGGCTGCGGTCCGCAAGGGCGAGACCGTGCTGGAGCCATCCGCCGGAACTGGCGCCCTGGCCGCTTTCGCCACCCGCGCCGGTGCCAAGCTTCTGCTCAACGAGATCGATCCCTTTCGCCAGCGCCTGCTGCGGGCCGTCTTCGGGGGCGACGTGACGGGTCACGATGGTGAGCATATCGACGATCTGCTGCAGACACCGGTCCTGCCCGATGTCGTGGCCATGAACCCGCCCTTTGCCTCTTCGGTCGATCGCTCAAGGGACAAGCACATCGCGGCCAAGCATCTCGTCGCGGCTGCGAAGCGCCTCGCGCCCGGCGGACGGCTGGTGGCGATCATGCCGCCGGGGTTCAGCGCCAAGCGTGATGCCGCGCAATGGTCGCGCGCCTGCGGCCTCTTCACGCCGCGCTTGGCGCTGACGATCCCGGGACAGGTTTATCGTAAGCTTGGCACGAGTGTGGAAACCCAGCTGATGGTCTTCGACAAGGTGCCGGAGGGTGGTGAGTTCATCCGCGCCACGGTGCGGGATCTGGATGAGGCCTCGGCATATGTCGACGCCGTGGTTGCGAACCGGCCCGAGGCGCGTCTCGCCCAAAGGGCGGCGACGAGCCCTCACGCGGGGAGGGTCGTTCCAGTGCCTGTCACGCGCAAGCGGCCTGTTGCAGCAGTCGCTGCATCCAAGACCAAAACCAACACCGCCGTTCCGCTTACCTTCACCAGTCTCGAGACTCCACGGGACAACACGCCGGTCTCGGACATCTATGCCCGCTACCGCCCGCAGCGGATCGAGATCGCGGGCGCTCGGGAACATCCCACGCCGTTGGTCGAAAGTATCGCAATGGCCTCCGTCGCGCCGCCAGCGCCATCGCGTGAGGCGAGCGAGGCATTGCGGCTGCCCGCCCGACTGATCGAAGAGGGACACCTCTCCGAGGCGCAGCTTGAGACCATCATCATGGCCAATGATGCCCATGGGCGCGACTTGCCGGGGCGTTTTACCATCGATGACGACCAGACAAAGCTGACGCGCGCCGATGATGACCTGGACGCCAATACCTATCGTCTCGGCTATTTCCTCGGTGACGGCACCGGCTGTGGCAAGGGACGGGAATGCGCGGGGCTCATCCTCGTGAACTGGCTTGCCGGGCGCAGGAAGGCGATCTGGGTCTCCAAATCCGCCACGCTCATCGAGGACGCGATCCGCGACTGGACCGATCTTGGCGGCTCGCCCGCCGACATTCAGCCGCTGTCGAAATGGAAACCGGATCAGCCAATCCCCATGGGCGACGGCATCCTCTTCGTCACCTACGCCACGCTGCGTTCGGCGGGCAAATGCGGCACCTCGCGGCTGAGCCAGGTCCTCGACTGGATGGGCGCGGGGTTCGATGGTGTTCTGGCTTTCGACGAAGCCCATGCCATGCAGAACGCGGCCGGGTCCGAGCAGGGCAGGGGGGTCAAACCCTCCCAGCAGGGCCTCGCCGGGCTGCGGTTGCAACTTGCCGCCCCCCGCGCCCGCGTCTTCTATGTCTCGGCCACGGGTGCCACCAGCGTACACAACCTGGCCTATGCCGCGCGGCTGGGGCTCTGGGGTCAGGGTACCGAATACCCCTTCCCAAGCCGCGAGAGCTTTGTCTCGGCGATGGAGGCAGGCGGCGTCGCTGCCATGGAGGTGGTCGCGCGCGACCTCAAGACACTCGGGCTCTACACGGCCCGCGCGCTCAGCTTTGATGGGGTGGAATATGACGTGCTGGAACATGCACTGACCCCGGCCCAAACCGAGATCTACGACGCCTATGCGGGTGCGTTTCGCATGATCCACCACAATCTCGAGGCAGCCCTGACTGCCACCGGCGTCAATGACGCTTCCGGCGAGACCAATGCCTCCGCCGCACGCGCCTCGGCCAAGTCCCGCTTCGAGAGCACGAAACAACGGTTCTTCAATCATCTCCTGATGGGCATGAAGGCCCCGACCATCATCCGCGCCATCGAGGAAGATCTGTCGGCAGGCAAGGCTTGCGTCATCCAGGTGGTCTCGACGGGTGAGAGCCTGTTGAAGCGGCGACTTGAGACCATGGATCCGGAGGATGAACTCGTTGAGGGTGCCCTGACGCCTCGCGACTACGTGCTGGGTTATCTCGAACAAGCCTTCCCGATCCACGCGCAAAAGCTCGTGGAGATTGACGGCAACATGGTCGTGGAACCCTTGCGCGACGAGACCGGCGCGCTGGTCGTCTCGCGCGAGGCGCTCGCCCTGCGCGATGCGGCAATGATGGAGTTGATGACGCTCGCCCCGATCCCCTCGGCGCTCGATCAGATCCTCTGGGCCTTTGGCGACGAGACCGTCGCTGAAGTCACGGGGCGGTCCATCCGGCCCCTCAAGGCCGAGGATGGCCATCTCTTCATCGAGAAGCGCTCCGCCAGTAGCAATTCGTCGGAGACCCAAGCCTTTATGGACGGCGAGAAGGATATCCTGATCTTTTCCGATGCGGGCGGGACGGGCCGATCCTATCATGCGGCGCAAACGGCGAAGAACCAGAAACGGCGGCGGCACTACCTGCTGGAGCCCGGCTGGCGCGCCGATGGGGCCATCCAGGGGCTGGGCCGCACGCATCGCTCGGCTCAGGTCAGCGCGCCCTTCTTTCGCGTTTGCACCTCCGATGTGCATGGCGAGAAGCGTTTCACCTCGACGATCAGCAAACGGCTCGACCAGTTAGGCGCGCTCACCAAGGGTCAGCGGGAAACCGGCTCGCAGGGCATGTTTCGCGAGGAGGACAATCTCGAAAGCCCGATCGCGCGAGCGGCGCTGCGCGGCTACTATGCAGATCTTGCCGCCGGACACGCCGCCGCGATGAGCTACGAGAGCTTCACCGACTGGACAGCCTTGCGGCTGACCGACAAGGACGGCTTTCTGCTGGAAGAGCTTCCCCCGATCCAGCGTTTTCTGAACCGGGTTCTGGCCCTGCCCATCCACATGCAGAACGCGCTCTTTGCCGAGTTCATGCGCCGGATTGCCGATCAGTCTGAGCGGGCGCGCGCGGCGGGCACGCTCGATCTCGGCGTGGAAACCCTACGTGGCGAAAAGATCGAGCAGGTCTCCACCGAGGATCTCTGGACCTGCCCGAAATCCGGCGCCGTGACGCGGATTATCGGACTTGAGGTGACGGACCCAGTGTATGTCCTGGTCGCCGAAGAGGCCATATCGCGCAATCCCGACAAGCTGCCGATGGTGAATCGCGCCTCCGGTCGCGCGGCGCTCATCTCGGCGCGGCCCATGCAGATGTATGACGAGGACATTGTCACGCTGATGCGCAAGGCGGTGCGGCCAAACGGGTCGAGCTATCTCGAAGAGGCACGGTTTGAGTCCTCGGCTTGGGAAGAGATCGACAGGCCCGAATTTGCGCAGATTTGGGAGGCCGAGGCTGCGTCCCTGCCAAAAACCACCACGACCAAGCTCTACCTGCTGACCGGGCTGCTGCTGCCGATCTGGAAGGACATTCCGACCACCAATGAGCGCATCTACCGGGTCACGCCCGATGGGGCGACAGCCATGATCGGGCGCACGCTGAGCGAGGAAGGTGCGGCCGCGCTGCGCGCCCGCTTCCTCGTCTCCAACCCGCAAACGCCGCAGGAGATGTTGACCGCCGCCCTCGGCACCACCGCACCTGTCGATCTGGGCCGGGGTCTGACCCTGACCCGTCGCCGGGTCGCAGGCGAGATGCGCCTTGAGTTGGGCGGTGCGGATCGGGGCATGATCGATGGCCTCAAGGCGCTCGGCTGCTTCACCGAGATCATCGCCTTCCAGTTGCGTGTGTTCCTGCCGCATGGGGACGGGATCGACACGGGAAGCATTCTGGCCCGGATCGTGGGGCAGCGAGTCGCCAAGGTGGCAGAACAAGCCGCCTGAAAAGTCAAAGCGAGCTTCCGGTCGGGCGGCGTGGATGGGATTTGGCCGATCTGCGCTTTCCGGGCGCGCGCTGACCAATGCCAGGCCCGGCCCCCCCAAATTCAGATAAGAGGACAGACCCATGACCAATCCCCAGATCGACTATGCCGCAATGGCGGCTCAGTGGCGTGCAGAGCGCGAAACCACCTTGAAGGCATCCAGAGTGGAGCTGCTCGCGCAACTACGTGCGCTTGGCATCAGCGAGGTCGCTGTCGAATACGAAGGCTATGGCGACTCCGGCAATGTCGAGGATGTGACGGTGCAGCCTGCAGAGGTCCAACTGCCGGAGCCGCTTGCCACAGAGGTTGGCGACTTCGCCTGGTCGCTCGCCTATCACCATCACCCGGGGTTCGAAAACAACGAGGGCGGCTACGGCACGCTGACCTGGGACATCACCGCCGACAGTGTCACCTTGGATCATGCCGACCGCTATGTCGAATGCTCGCACAGCTATGACGAGGGGCTGTGAGATGGCCCATCCGCTTCATCATGCCGAAAGCTCTGCCCGGAAATTCGGCGGGGTGCCGTCCGACTATCAAGCCGTCCACGACTGGTTCGACGCTTCCAAAGAGCACCTCGCGCTCTTCACGCACAGAGCCATGCGTCACCATGCGCAAGGCCTTTTTGAGGCCGAACGGGTTTTTGGCCTGACACTGACCAATAGTGCGGGCCGCGACATCCCCGTGCGCTGGATCGGCGAGCAGCATATCCGTGAAGACTGCCAGGGCCGCATCCCGAGCATGGCGGACTGGCTGCGACGGATACAGCCTGAGCCATGGATGGCCAATGGCCACATCGACCGGCATTCCGGCGATGAGCCCTGCGGCGACCCAAGGGTTGCCTGGGCCTCCGAGGTCGCCGCCGGACGAACGGTTCTTGGCCTGAAAGATTGGATGGCGGCGCGCGCGACGCGGGCCACGCAAAGCGCCTGACAGCTCTCGGCCGTTTGCCAAACGAATACTGTATGGAAGCCCGGTTGGAAGATCGGGCTTCTTGCGTCGTTTCCCCACCATTCTTCTTGAGGAGGATCGCATGACACTCGAAGACATCAAGGCGGCCGTCGATGCCGGTCAGACCGTGCACTGGGCCAATACCGGCTACGTTGTCCACAAGGACCGGCTCGGTCAGTACCTCATCACCTATGTGCCGAATGGTAGCTGCATCGGTCTGACCGACCGGGGCGGGCACCGGTTGAACGGAAAAGAAACGGAGTTTTTCGTCGCGCAATCGAAGGACGCCGCAGAAAATCCGGGCAACCAATCAAGACCAGACGGGCAGGGGAGGGGCGTAGCACCCGGAGGCGCGGGGGCATTCCCACTCGGACGGCAGCTTTGACCCGTGGGCGGGGCTGAAAGGAAAGCAGGCTTTCTGATTTGTGATCCCTCAAGGGGTCGAGAAAGCAATCCCGGATGCGTTGGCAAAAACGTCAGGCACCGGCCAATCCAAAAGGAACCATCCCATGTTCGCAGGAACCCTCACCCGCAACGTCGAGACCGCAGCCGCTCAGTACACCGGCATGATCCATTCGACACGTTTCGATATCGCCATCCAGCTTGAAAACCGCCCGAAGATGTCCGAACGCAGCCCGGATTTTGACGTAACGGCAGTCAACAAATCAGGCCGCAAGGTGCGCATCGGCACGGCCTGGAACGAGACCGGCAATACCAGCGGAAACCCTTACATCTCGATGCAGATCGATGTCGGCTTGGGCCCGTTCCGGGTCAATGCGGTGCAGACGAAAGAGGCGCGCGCGGCCCAGAGCGGCGAATTCGAGATCATCCCGCTGGTCTCGAACGGCCTGATGAAATCCGGCTCGATCTCGGGCGAGCTCACCGCCATGGACGCTGACAACGCCTTCACCGGCTACATCGCCAACATGATGTTCGATCTGGAGTTCATGCTGATCGAGAACAGCTATAAATCCGAGGAGACTCACCCCGATTACCGGATCGAGGTCAGCTCGCCCCGGGGCACACCGATCCGCGTCGGCTCGGCCTGGATGGCGAAAAGCAGCCGCACGGGCAATGACTACCTGTCGCTGCTGATCAACACGCCCGATGGCGACCTGCGCGTGAACGCCGTGCAGAACGAAGAACAGCGCGGTGGGCAGACCTTCTCGATCATCCCGTTCATCGACAGCGGTGAGCAGCCGCAGGATGCAGGCACGGGGCTGTCGTTGGTCGCCTAATCGGCGCGCGAGATAAAACGATACGAACCGAAAGGGGAGCCGTGGGACCACGGTTCCCCTTTTTCCATGTCTGGCGGTACGACGCACACATCTGCTTGCGATCTGCTGAATATGATATACGATAATATATTATTGAGAGGACGAGGGTAGGCACATGGTGGCGAGACTGGGAAAAGCTCCGTGGTTCGAGAGCTTTGATGTAGACGCCGAGGTTGAAGAGCTTCTTGCTCATATCGTGCGTTGCACCGGATTTGCGCTGCCTGAACGACAGCGTGATGTCATCATGACCCATGCAAGGTCGAAGCTCGACAGGACAAGGCAGGCATATCTGGACGCCAAGGCAGGGGTCTGCTCCGGCTCAGTGCTAAATCCTACGTTAAGCAAAACCGGTCGTTCCTTCTCGATACAGCGAACGGCAGTTCAGAGCCCACTTTGACCGATGCTGCGTAAAGGATGTATCGCTGCTTTCGAGGGCGGTAGAAAACCTGCTTGATCGCAGCCGCGATGCGGAGGGAAAGCAGCGCCGAGTTGTCGGAACGCGTGAACCAAAAGGCGATCTAATCGAACGATTCAGCGCTTCACCCCGTCTGCGGCTGCCTCTCAAATACTGCGCGGTGCCCAGAGAATAATACCCGCACCGACAAGGCAAATGACCGCTCCAACTACATCCCATTGATCCGGGCGATGCCCTTCTACGCCCCATAGCCACAGCAGGGACGATACGATGTAAACGCCACCGTAGACTGCATAGGCGCGGCCCGCCTGATCGGCGGGGCTGAGCGCCAGTAGCCAGGCGAAAGCGGCAAGGGACAGCATGCCCGGTGCCAACCAAAACACGCTCTTGTCCAGCCGGAACCAGGCCCAGAAAGCAAAGCATCCGGCAATTTCGGCCAGCGCAGCGGCGAAGTAGATAAGAACCGTCTTCATCGGGCCAGACATACGTTCCGAGGAGGATCGGGTCTATTGCGAAAAATCTTTCAAATTCAGAGAAGCGAGCCCAAATCCGATCCAACACTTGGATAGGCCGCCGTCATCGACTTAAGTTGCTTGGCCGCCAGGCCCAGCTTGATTGCCAGCCCGAAGAAATTGATCAGTTCGCCGTATTCCGGGCCGAACAGGTGCGCGCCGAGGATCTTGCCGTTCGACTTGTCCACGAGGACCTTCGCGGCAGCAGAGGTCTCGCCGATCCGGTAGTTCGAATACCAATCGCCAGTGTCGGTGAACCGAACATCGACATCATACCCGGCGTCCCTTGCCTCACTTTCCAACATGCCGACACGCGCCACTTCCGGGACTGTGAAGACGGCTGTAGGAATACCGGCATAATCCGGTGCGGTCTGAGTGTCTTTGAGCATGTTGGAGGCCGCGACCTTCCCTTCGATCACTGCGACTGGCGTCAGCGGCATGCCATCGGTGTCGGCGGAATCTCCGGCGGCAAAGACCGCGCTGTTTGTCGTGCTTTGCAGATGCGGGGCTACAACGATGCCCTTGTCGCTGTAATCAACACCAGCCGCCTCAAGATTCAGATCGGCCAGGGCTGCCACACGGCCCGCGCCATGCACGACCAGATCGGTTTCGATTGTTCGGGTTTCATCGCCCGACTTCACCTCGACAGTGAATGCTCTACTGGCTTCCGAGACCGACACGATTTCGGTTTCGCGCATCAGGTCCACGCCGATACCGCCGCTGCGGTCGATCAGCATTTCGACCAGATCGGGATCGAAGCCGCGTAAGGGCCGGGCGCCACGATCCACGATGATCGGGTTGGCTCCGGCCCGTGCGGCGATATGCGCAAACTCGAAGGACACGAAGCCGCCACCGATAAAAAGAACCCGATTGGGAAGGGCCTCCAGGTTGAGGAAATCCGTGCTGTCGATCACGAGATCGGCCCCTGTGAAGCTCAGCGGCCTGGGCATGGCACCGGCGGCCACGAGGAACCGTTCCGACCGATATGCCGTTCCATCGACCTCCAGCGTGTTGCTTCCCGTGAACCGCGCGGCTCCATGCAGGGTTTCGACGCCGTTGCCCGACAGGCCCTTTTCCATCTTGTCCGGCACGGGATCGGTGAAGCCACGCTTGTGTGCCATCAGATCGGCCCAGTTGATCGACAGATCACCGGGATCGATCCCCTTGCCCTGCATGAGCCGTGCCGCGTCCATGATTTCCGCACCGCGCCGCAGGATTTTCTTTGGATCGCAGCCGCGCAATGCGCAGGTGCCGCCGTAGGGCAGCGCATCGACAATGGCGACACGCCATCCTGCCGCGCCACATTTGTTGGCCGCGGCCACGCCCGCCATGCCCGCCCCGATGACGATCAGGTCGTAGTCTTCATTCATTCTCCGGTCCTTGTCCTGATCTTCATCCGGCGCAGCAGCTCAACTTTGCCACGTCCATATCGAAGGTTTGCGCCGCCAGCTTCAGCCCTTCCACGGTCGTCAGATAGGGGAAGATCGTCTCCCCGAGCGCCTTTGTGGTCATGCCAAACTTCAGCGCCATAACGAGGGTCTGGATCGTATCGGACCCCTCGGGCGCGATGATCTGGCCGCCAAGCAGCCGGTCGGACTTTCTGTCCGCCACCAGCTTGATCAATCCGCGCGTGTCGCGTGCGGCCAGTGCGCGCGGCACCTGATCGAGCGGTACGATGGACGTCTTGACGTCGAGGCCCGCGTCCCGCGCCTGGGCTTCACCGAGACCGACGCCCGCGACCTGCGGGTCGGAAAACACCACCCAGGGCATCGCGGCGTTGTCGTAGCGATGGTCTTCGCCGAGAACCGCATTTTTGGCCGCGAGCTTTGCACCATAGGCCGCCATATAGACGAACTGGTCGCGGTCGGTCACATCGCCTGCGGCATAGATGCCGCGCACCGATGTCTGCATGTCCTCGCCGACGACGATGGACCCACGCGCGTCGGTTTCCACGCCGATTGCGTCCAGGCCCATATCTTTGGTATTGGCCCGCCTGCCAGCGGTCGAAACGAGGTGATCCGCCGTCACTTCGACAGGCTTTCCGTTCTGGATCACGCGCAGTGTCACGCCCGCGTCGTCGCGGCGCACAGTGTCGTAGCTTAACCCGGTCAGAAGGGTGATGCCTTCAGCCTCGAACGCCGCCGCCAATGCCTCCGAGACCTCTGGTTCCGCGCCGGGCAACAGATGCGAACGGGCGACAAGCGTGACCTTCACGCCCATGCGGCTCATCATCTGGGCCAGCTCCGCGCCGATGTAGCCCGCGCCGATGAAGATCAGGCTTTTCGGCAGTACTTCGAGTTCCAGAAGACTGGTGCTGTTGAGCGCGCCGATTTCCTCGATGCCGTCGATGGTCGGCAGAACGGGACGCCCGCCCGTGGCGATGATGGTCCTCGGTGCTTTCAGGGTTCGCTCACCGACTGTCACGCCACCTTCGATCAGCCGCGCGGGACCGGCGTCGATGTAATCGACATCCTCATATTCCGGCAGAAGGTCCGCGTATTTCTTCTGGCGCAGGGTCGTGACCAGATCGTCCTTGGACTGAACGAGCGTCTGCCAATCATCCACTTGTGCCCGTCCCGACAGGCCGGGGAACCGCTTGGCAGCCCCCGCACAGTGCACGGCCTCTGCCGCACGGATCATCGCCTTGGAGGGCACGCATCCCACGTTGACGCAAGTTCCGCCGATGGTGCCATGTCCTACGAGGGCGACACGCTTTCCGGCATCCGCGCCGGTAATTGCGGCGGAGAACCCCGCCGATCCGGCCCCAAGAACGATCAGGTCATAGCCGCCCTGTTCATCGTCGTTTTTGTTCAGGTCTTTCATCTCAGCGCGCCTCGCCATGTTCGGGGTCTTTTGGTCTGGCGGCGAGCAGATATATGACCGCGCCGATGGCGATCAGCGGTGTCAACATGCCGAGGAGGCCGAAGACCATGCCGGTGGCGGTGCAACATCCCATCATCATAAGAGCGATCCTTTCTTTTGCGCACGGTTCAGGAGAACCGCGTAGAGTGCTGTGGCGGCGAAAACGCCGATTGTGATCCGTATTGCGAACCTGAATTCGAGAAGAATGATCAGGATCGACAGGGCCACCGCGAGGCCGGTGGCCCAAAGTTTCGGGGCCGGTCCCGGTTTGCCAGCGCGCAGCCAAAGGGCCTGTGCCACCACGGCGAGGCTGAAAAACAGCAGCGGGAACAGGGCGTAATCGAGCCAGCCCGTGAGGGCCGACAATCCGACGCCAGCGACGATGACGACCAGAAGCGGTGTAAAGCAGCAGAGCGCGGCGAAGAGCGCACCGCCAAGCCCCCATTTCAGCAGACGGTCGGAATTTTCAGGTGTGTCAGTCAAGGAGCCGTCTTTCTTTGTGATGGGTCGGGGCCGGAGGCGCGTTTCATTTGCGAACGACGCAGTGCGCGGACGATCAGGTAGGTCAGACCCGCCAAAACCAGCACGGCAATGCCACTCATTCCAGAGAGCCAAGCCCCAACGCCGCCGAACAACGCTGCAAGCACGGCAGTTCCGCCGCCGCAGCAGACGACCACGACCGGAGCTGCTATTCCGAAGGCCAGCAGGCCACCCATCAGATTGTCACGCATTGCAGGCGGCTCAGGAGGCTGTGTCGGGCAGCACCTGCGCCGGATAGCCATTGGCCGTCACCGCGCCGATGATGCTTTCGATGGAAGTTTCGGCGTCATCGTAGGTCACGCTGTAAACACCCTGCCCGTATTCGGGGCCGTCCTCGAATGCGGCGATCTCGACCGACGGAACACCGCGCATCGAGCTGGCAACAATGAACGAACAGGACGGGCATGTCAGTTCGCTGACGGCGATCTCGACCTGGCGCTCTTCAGCGAGGGCCGGGGTCGAGAGTGCGACGATGGCCAGGGCGGATAACAGGAGATGCTTCATGGTCATGGTCCTCGTTCAGAATTTCAGGATGAAGGGGGTGATGTAGGGAAAGATCATGGCGACAGCGACAATCGCGGAAGCGGCCCAGAGGGTTGCGCGCATGATGCGGCGGTCGATGGGGCGGGCGCAGGTGCCATCGGCACAGGCCTCGGCATCTACAGGCTTGTAAGCCTTGTAGAAGCCGTATCCCAAAAACGCGGCGCTCAGCGCGAAGGTGTACCATTTGTAGGCATAGAGCGCCCCGAGCTGCGCGATGAACACGCCTGTCACGCCAAAGCTGACCAGCACCAATGGAAGGATGCAGCAAGAAGTCATCGCCAGCGCACCGAGGACGCCGAGGCCGGTCACGCCCCATCCCTTGGTGGTTTCGTCGCCAATTTTCTGCGACTGAGATTGCGGAAGTTCCGCCAAATGTTGTTCCATCGAATCTTCCTTGAACAGATGTTTCCACCGTTCTAGGGTCTGTAGTTGATACAGGCTCAAGGGATTTTTCGGCACAATGAGTAACACAAGCGTGAGATCAATTCGGCGGGGCGATTTGGCCCGCGCAACGGGCTGCAACCTGGAAACCATTCGCTATTACGAGAAAATCGGGATCATGCCGGACCCGCCGCGCAGTACGAAGGGCTACCGAAGCTACGACGATGCCCACGTCAAGCGGCTGAAATTCGTCATGCGGTCCCGCGATCTAGGCTTTTCTCTCGAAGAGGTTCGCGGGCTGCTTGGGCTGGTCGATGACCGATCCCGGACATGCGCCGAGGTGCAGATCATCGCCGAAGATCATCTGACTGACGTTCAGGCCAAGATTGCCGATCTGCAGCGCATCGAGCGCGTCCTGTCGGACACTGTTGCGCGATGCACCGGCGATGCTGCCCCAGAATGCGCGGTGATCGATGCGTTACTCGATGCTTAGTCCACCCTAAAGAAGAGGGGGCAACGGACCTTCGTGAACGGCGCAGCGAAAGCCCGAAAAGTCCCGCACTGTGTGATTTTATGCGCAGCGCAGCGAATGGCGGCTTTCACAAACGCAGGTTTGTAAAACGGATGTAAAATAGGCTCTCAGATAGCGAACTCGTGCATCTCAGCTCGTGTCTCAATGTAAATTCCGCAAAGGGTGCCAGCGTCAGGGAAAAATATTTCTTAACGTAGGATTTTGCACTGAGCCGGAGCAGACCCCAGGCAGCAGGAAAGCCGGTGTCCACCTCGCGGCGTGCGTATCTGACCGACCTGCAGGACACGATCTTCATGGCGATCCCGGAAGAGAACCTCGCGCTGATGCCGCTAAGCCAACAGGTCCTGAACGACCCTTCATTTTACGCGGACGCCATGCACTATGCCGCCGCGATCAGCGAGGATGAGCTCTTCATGGCGCTGTCCTCTTCGCTGAAGGACATGACGGTGCAAGACGCCCGGGCGTTCGTCTCGAAGCTCTGGCACAGCACGATCGATGACAATGCCCGCAAATATGCCGAAGCGTTGAAGCGCCCCGAGCGTGAAATCATGCCGCTGCGGCCTGGGAACACCGTGTAAGATCGGAGCCATTCTCTTGGCTTGAGCCCTACCGAGGTTGGCCGCCGCGAATCCCCTTTCCCGGAGGTGGCACCCTGTGCAGCGCGCGAAAGCCGTTGAAGGCGCTGTGGGGACGACTACTGTCGCCAACATGATGAACTGGGATCACATGCGCGTCTTCTTCCGGCGCACCGCGGCGCTTGCCGCTTTTGTCGCGCTGCTCTGGGCGATCCAAGTCGTCAATTGGATCACCGGCTACGGCCTGAACCCGGCCTTCGGCCTGATCCCCAGGCACGGCAGCGGGTTGGATGGTGTCATCGCTATGCCCCTCCTGCATGGGAGTTTCTCGCACCTGATGGCCAATACGCCGCCGCTCCTGGTGATGGGTGGGCTGCTGGTGGCAACGACCACGCGAGGCTTGCTGTCGGTGAACGCCGTGGTGATCGGCCTAGGGGGCGGTCTCGTGTGGTTGTTCGGCGGCTCGGCGATCCATATCGGTGCGTCGGGGCTGATCTTCGGCTGGTTTGGCTTCCTCATCGCGCGCGGTCTTGTGGATCGCTCTCCGATCACGCTGGGCGCGGCGCTGGTGGTCGGTGTCCTCTATGGCTCTATTCTCTGGGGCGTTCTTCCGGGCCAACCCGGCGTGTCGTGGGAGGCGCATCTCTTCGGCGCTATCGCGGGCGCGGGCGCTGCGTTCCTAATCCGAACGCATGTCCATGCGCCGCGCCTCGGCGGCGTCGATCTGAACTGAAACAGTGCAATCGGGCCTAAGCTGCCGATCGACCTCGTTTGGTGCAGCGTATGCTTCATGATCTTGCCAAGAAAGTGCTCTGAACGGTTGCCGTGACTTCTCGAAAGATGGAAATGGCCCACGTTGTTGTTCTCTCCTCTCGTAAACAGAGAAGAGGTGGAGAGGACCAGAACTTGCTCGGCAAGTGGGCTCGCAGGTCAGGGCCAAGGAAAAGTGTCGGATTGCGCCCTAGCAGCTACGCAGTCATAGTGCCACTGAGGGCAGGCGGGAGCAAATAGCATGGACGTTCGAATTCAAACCGGCTGGGACAACGACCCCGCAGGGCGCATTCGAAACTTATCGCTTGCTCCGAATGCCAAGAACTCACTTTTCCCACTTTTTGAAGCTGTGATGAACTCCATTCACGCCGTCGAAGACAGATTTGGCAAGGATAATCTCAGCAAGGGCGAAGTCACAATCGAACTGCACCGCACTGAATCTGGGGAGATGGAAGGCTTTACTATTTCTGACAATGGAATTGGCTTTAACGAAAGCAATCTCGAGTCTTTTCGCCGAATGGACTCACGTGCCAAAGAAAAGATTGGCGGAAAAGGCGTAGGGCGCCTTGTTTGGCTCAAGGTGCTGGACGAGGTGCGTATTCAAAGTGTTTACGATGACGGGTCCATCGGTCGTTCTATTTCTTTTGATTTCAAGGTTTCCAACCCAACGGACAATCTGACCCTTGCGCCAGCGGATCAAAGCACTCCAGGCTCAATTATTCAGTTGACTCCCTACAAACGTGACTACGCTCTGCACATACCGAAGAAGGCAAGCACGATCACAAATCGGCTTTTGGCTCATTTCATAAGTTACTTCATCAATATCAGTCATCCAAAAATTACGGTCTGTGATGTTGATGCCGAGATAGACCTGTTCGAGGCATTCTCAGAATCAGTTGAGCGCGATGCAGATTATCGGTTCACTTTATCCGCTTCTGGCGGGTCCGAAGATTTTGTCTGCCACTGTTTTCTGCTTCCCAAAGCAATCTCTGACGACGAAAGAAGCACGAACGCACTTTACCTTGGAGCAAACGGACGTGCTGTAAAACGGTTCGACATGGACGGGGTGATTGGCCTTAAGGCTATTGATAGTAAATTCGCATTCCTTGGGTATATTGAAAGTGCGGCCCTCGATGAATCTGTGAATGACACAAGAACGGACTTCTCTTTGTCAGAAGATGAGATTGAGAGCATCGTCGATCAGGCGAAAGAGCGCGTCAAGGAGTTCCTCGCCCCCGAACTCGCTGAGATTCGAGAGAAGCAGACAGGCATTGTCAGCGCCCTCCGCATCGAGCATCCTCGTTTCCTTAGTATTCAAGGTACGGATGCTGAAGTCGCGGAAACGCTCCATTACGGCACGAACCGGAAAGAGGACATATTTGTGGAAATGTCCCGTCAGTCGCTGCGTCAATATGAACGCCGTAAGAATGCTTTCAAACGGTCAATTGAGAAGAAGTTGCCTGACGTGGAGGCGAAGGCCAAAGAGTATGTCGCAGAACTCAAGCAAGAGTCGGTGTCGTCGCTTGCTGAATATGTCATGAAGCGCAAGTTGGTTCTCGATGTGTTCGAAGAGAGCTTGAAATTCAAGCCTAATACAGATCAAGATTCCGAGTATGAGGACGTTCTCCACGACATAATCTGCCCTCTGAAATCCACTTCCTCGGATTTGGATTACGACGATCACAATTTATGGATCGTTGACGACCGACTGGCATTCTACTCATATTTCAACTCTGACACCCGCATGGAAAAGCAAGTGTCAGATCCCACTCACCCAAAAGATAGGCCAGACGTCTCCATTTTCGACCTTGGCCTTGGCTTTGAAAATGAAGACAAGTCTTCCCCAATCACTATTGTAGAATTCAAGCGTCCGAAAATCGACAACTACACTTTGGAGAAAAACCCCATCACGCAAGTCCGAAAATATGTTGAAGACATGCGGAAGTCTGGTGAGGCGATCAAGTATGACGGGACTCCCATACGCTCAATCGAAGAAACTACGCCGTTCATGTGTCACATCATCGCGGATATAACACCCAAGCTACGTGATGTCATGAAGGCTCTCGGGAACTTCCACCGAAAGGCGGGTTCAAACACATACTATTCGTGGGACGCGTCCTATTCGATTTTTATCGAGGTCTCGTCTTTCAAAGACGTTCTCGAGTCCGCTAAGTCACGCAACCGAGCATTCTTCGAACGTATCGGGATCTCAGTATAATCAAGTTTGCTTCCGCGTTTCTCTGCCACTTTAACTAATACGCAGGGAACCACCACTTTCCACCCTTCCTTGCGGAACGTAGCGCCAACCCATTCCTCATAAAGAAGGGCGCACGGGTCGCTGTGACTGACCTGCAACGCAGCTTTTCTGAACCGGCCTTTTGGGACATCGTGCGGCAATGTCGGATAGCAGGAAGTCGGCGGGTCAGTTCCAGATGGCCTCGTACTCCCAGCCCTCCGGGAACCCGGCTGTCTGCGGACGAATTTCGTAAGGGAGGTCTTGGGTCAAGATCTTGTCGCGAAGACGGATGTGCCACCTGGTGCGCGGATAATACTGCCGCAGCATGAAGATCATGATGACGATCGCGCTGTAAATCTTTTTCGTGGGCGCATCGTCCCCCATCCTGGGCTGGCGGAGGTGGTCGAGCTGTCCAAATGTCGTTTTTGGGGGAACCCCAGGGCTGTTAACCAAGGGCTTGTTCCACGTTCGGGCGTGATGTGCGCAGCTGTTGCGGACGTCATTGAGCGCTGTGATCCATGAAGCGAATGTCTTCATGGGGAGGTCCGGGTGAATACGCGCCGCGATTGCCATTTTGTTTTTGTCGGACAGGTGGGCGATAATGTGGGTCAGGTTGCCCCAGGTCCATGTCCCAGCCTCGATCCAAATCGGTGGAGGACCAAAGTACTTTAGTGAGAAGTGCTTCGCGAAGTCCTCTTTAGAGCTTCTGAAGTGCTGATCCAGTCCGGCTATGAAGAGCTCGAGAGGCGTGCTGCCATCTTCGCCCTTTTCGCTGAAGCGATCCTTGTATGAGCGTCTGTCGCGATGCGCATGTGGTCCCAGCTCCCCAAGGACTTCAATCATCGCGGTTCTAACCGCGATCTCGATGCGCTCAATCGCGTCCAGAAGCTCGATGCGCAAGGTTTTGTCGAAGAGATAGAAGTTGATAGCCTGATCGAAGGACGTACCCTCTTTGAACTTGTCGCATCGAACCTTCTGCTCCGTCTCGCCGTCTGGAGTTGGGATCGGGCAGAAGTCACGATAAGGATACCCAAACGCGCTGAGTCGGTAGTATCCGATGCGGTGCAGGGAGCGCTCGGCATGGCCTCGGTCAGGGATTTCCATACCCCTCATCAACATGATGTCGATGCATTCATCGATCGACTTGTGCTGCTTGAGGTACTTCAATGTTGATACGGCGATGTCCAGAAATTAGAAGACCGGGCTGTAACGAGGCGACTGAGGCCAGGTCAGGGAGCACCGGTCATAAGGCAATAATGTATAATAGTGTCCGCGCTGACGATGTCAACATTGTAGACGGGGCACCGAACGGTGAGGCAACGCGGGATGTCAGTTCGGTGCGCCGAGACTTGATCATGGCTGCGCTTTGCGGCCATTGGAGCCAATTACAGCGAACTTCCGCTACCCGCCCATTACATCGAATGCTTGGACAAGTAATCCGTATAGTCGGTAGCGGCGTCGCCAGCACATCAACCCTGGCCAGAGCCTTGCGGCCTCCCCAGCTCGGCTTCGCGTGTCGCAGGGGAGAACGGCCCTTCGGTCCGTCGCGCATTCGGCCATGCGGCCTCACCGCGGCGTTGCGCCTGGCATCCCGGTTTGCCCGCCTCGCGAGCACGTCCCTCCCCAGCCGCTCCGCCGGATTGCGCTCTGGTCTGTTTTGCTTGAGAGCAAAACGATCCCGCCACTCCATCCGTCTCCCGCGTCCGGTCGGGCCGTTTGCCTGCTCGGGTCGGGCAAACCTACCGTCAAAACACACACACATGAGCGTGGAAGCATATCCTCCGGATGGCCCCCAAATCAGCCCGCGTCAAGGATCGCAAAACTTTTCGGCGAGGGCGGTACATATGGCTTGGGGCGATCCCGTGCGTGAGCGCGGGCCTGTGTCGGGTGCTGCGCTCGGAAAACTTTTGCGCCCGGCAAGCCGGCGGCTGCGCCGTCCCTGACCCGGGCAGATTCGGAAACCAGGCATTCGGCCATGCCCCCACACTCACGTGGTGGCCTTGGAACCGAACACTGGAGACCAGACATGGCTTACGACACTGCAAACACCTACGAGACCATCGAACTTTTCGGACTGACTGAAAAGGACGCGCAGCTGCCGATCCCGGAGGATCACGTTCTGACCGACCACATCGTCCGCGAGAGCTTCGAGGCTTTGCTCGGCCAGCTGCGCGGGACCGGGCTTGAAGCAGAAATCGAACCGCTGGCCCATGGGCTCGCGACGATCCTGCAGCGCCGCAAGGTGGCACTCGGCAAGGAGGTCGACCGCACCGCCGACAAGATCGGCGCGCTGGCAAAATCCCACGACGGATCGGAGATCGCCGAGACCGCGCTCGAAGAGGCGCAGGCGCGCTTTCTGCAGCTGCGCGAGATTGTCGGCGCCATCGAGGTGATGAGCGAGGCGGCGGCGGAATGCTACGAGATCGAGACGGGCCACGCCTTCATCCCGGCAGCCGGGTCGCGCGCAAGCGTCCGGGCGCAAGAGACCGGGGCGGTCTTCGAGGCGCGGCAGCTCCTGGAGCAGCACGACCGCGAGACTGCCGAGAAATCCAAAGTCGAGGGGGTGCCCCTGATCGTCTCAGGCGCCACCGACTGGACCGATGTCGATGTGATCTTCAACACGCTCGACAAGGTTCGCGAACGGATCAAGCAGAACCGCAACCAGGAGATCTTCCTCTGCCACAAGGGTGGCAAGCACGGGGCGGAGATGATTGCGGCCCGGTGGGCCCGGGCACGCGGGGTCGCGCAGGCGCGCTTCGATCCGCGCTGGTCCGCGCACGGGCGGGCGGCACCGTTCAAGTGCAACGACGAAATGCTGGACGACAAGTTCGCGGCGACGGGGGTTGTACTCTTCGGCGGCAACGGGGTCGCGCTGAACCTCGGGCAGAAGGCGGAAGCGAAAGGTCTGACGGTCATGCGGGTTGCGGACCCGGCGAAGAAGGCGTCGCAGGATTGAAGAGAGGGGGTCGCGCTTGGCGCGGCCCTTTCGTCATGTCTCATGGCGCGTGCGGTCGGTCACGCGTGATCGGTAGTCTGCGGCGGCCAGCAGCGTTATCCCTCTACCCGGTCCGTCAGAGTGCGGCCCATCCGCATCGGTACGGGCTGGGGATGGTACGCACCTCACGCACATCGAAAGCAGCGCAATACGCGAGGGGTCGAGACGTCGCATATGAGGCTGAACACCTGCACGTCCCTCGGGGCGTGTTTCGGAACATCGCATCCACGCGGGCGGGCTCC
>JARGPB010000007.1 GCA_029212905.1 Thalassovita sp. | reverse complement strand
TTGAACCAGCGTAGGCGCCGCCAATCAAGGAAGAGGTTTTCAACAGAATTCGCCCAACCTGACATCAATTGCAAAGGAGGGCATTGCCCTCCTTTTTTCATTTCCGGCGAAAACCAGCGGGGGTTTCAGCCCATACTGGCCGGGCTTTGCCGATGGGGCTGCTCTTTCGCATAGGCCCCTTTCATTTCCTTTCGCACCCGCCCATATGCCGCGACGCAGCATCACCCTAGCTGCGATATGGAAACGACCAATGGCCAACACAACCCCCACGCCCCCAACCGTCATTGACGCAGCGACCCAAGAAGAGGCGCTACCGCTTTCTGGCCTGTCGCTGATCGGCACGGTTCTGTCCCCCAAAGGCGCAAAAGCCCTCCTGCGGCGCAAAATCGGTGGGGTCAAACAGGTCCAAACCGGGGACCGCGTCAGCGGATACACCATCGTTGCGATCAACGAAGGCTCGGTCCTGTTGGCCAAGGGCGGCGACACGCAAACGCTGGGCATCCCTGGTCAGTAACGGCCTTGAAGGCGCTCGCTGGGGCGCATACTCTGCCGATAACCAAACCCCCGAGGCGCCGATGTCCCTTCTTTCCCTAGATGCCCGCTGGCGGCGTTTCAACGACGAAACCCGCAACTGCCCCTGCTGTGGGCGCAGCTTCTCGGGTATCTATGACATCGGGTTTGACCACCCCGCCAACTGGCCGCACGGCGATCGCGGTGACGACCCCTTTGTAAAGGTCGGCGATGACCAGCTATCCCCCGATCTGTGCCGCGTAGGAGAGTCCCGGCTTATCCGTGCTGTGCTGACCCTACCAGTGCAGGGGACCGACGAATCCGTCCACATCACGCCTTGGGTCCAGATGGCGCCCCCTGATTTCTATGCCTACCTTGAAACATGGGATGACCCTGGCGCCCCCCTGCCCGCCCCAGTCACAGCGACCCTGGCCAATGACCTGCCAGGGTTTGACGAGGGCACAATGCAGATCACCCTGTCCTTTCCCGGTGCGGATCAACGCCCGGTTCTGACGGCCACGGGCGGCGCGTTGAAACAGGCACAGACGGGGGGCATCAGCTTTGATCAGTTGCTGGACCTGTATGCGGCCTGCGGCGATGACATCCGCCCGCATTTGACGCAGGACTAGCGCGAGTTTCAGCACGGGTTTCCGCTTGACCTATGTGTGATTTCGGCTCACACCCCCTCGTATGACACAGAAAATCGCCCTCATCACCGGAGCGACACGCGGCTTGGGCGCTGGCCTGGCCGAGGCGCTCTGTCACAGCCACCATATCGTTGCCGTGGGTCGCACCACCGGCGCATTGGAAGAGCTGGACGACCGTATTCAGGCGCTTGGCGGACAAGCCACGCTGGCCCCTATGGACATCACGAATATGGACGCGATGGCGCAGCTGTGCCGCTCGGTTTATGATCGCTGGGGTACGGTGGATGTCTGGGCTCATACGGCGATCCATACCGCTCCGCTGACCCCTGCCAATTTTCTGGATCAAAAAGACTGGGACAAATCGGTGGCCTGTAACGTCACCGCAACCGGGCATTTGATCCCCTTTATCGCGCCCTTGCTGGGCGAGACCGGCACGGCACTGTTCTTTGACGACCCGCGCGGCGGCGAGAAATTCTTTGGTGCCTACGGCGCAACAAAGGCAGCGCAAATCGCGCTGGCGACCAGCTGGGCGGCCGAGACGGTGAAAACCGGACCCAAAGTGCATGTATTGGCCCCCGCACCGATGGCCACGGCCACACGCGCGCGGTTTTTCCCAGGTGAGGATACAAGCGTGTTGGCCAACCCGCGCGACGAGGCCAAGCGCCTGTTGCAAGGCCTGTAGAGGGGGCTCTGCCCCCACCGCCCTGACGGGCGGCCCCCCGGAGTATTTTCAGCAAGATGAAAGCGGGCCTTTGTTTGGGTGTCGCAAGGCACGCCGTTTCTGCGGGGTGCCTTGTTCTGTTGGGGTTCAAAGCTTGCCCCGCCGTTGAGGCCCCGCTACTAAAGGTCAACAAGGTCAACAAGGGCAGCAATGGCGGGACAAATGCGCATTCTCATCACCAATGACGACGGGATCAATGCCCCGGGCCTGAAGGCCCTTTTCGAGATCGCGACCGCGCTGGCGGGATCTGACGGCGAGGTCTGGACAGTGGCACCGGCGTTTGAGCAATCCGGCGTCGGGCATTGCATCAGCTATACCCATCCCATGATGGTGTCGAAAATGAGCGAGCGGCGCTATGCGGCCGAAGGCAGCCCAGCCGATTGTGTGCTTGCGGGTCTGCATCATGTCATGAAAGACGCGCGGCCTGACCTGATCCTGTCCGGGGTGAACAGGGGGAACAACTCGGCTGAGAATGCGCTGTATTCTGGCACGCTGGGTGGCGCGATGGAGGGCGCGTTACAACGCGTGCCGTCGATTGCCCTGTCTCAATATCTGGGGCCGAACAACTATCAGGCAGACGACCCGTTTGAGGCCGCCCGTGTCCATGCGCCAGGCATTATTTCCAAGATTCTGGACGCCTGGCCGAACGAAACCGAAGGGTACCGGCTGTTTTTCAACGTCAATTTCCCTCCTGTACCGGCAGCCGATGTGCTGGGTATGAAAATCGCACCGCAAGGGTTTCGCGAGCATACGCGCTTTGCCTGCGAACCACATCTGTCGCCCTCGGGGCGGCAATTCCTGTGGGTGCGTGGCGGCGAACAGCATCACCCGACGGCCCCCGGCACAGATGCGGCGGTGAACCTTGAGGGCTATGTTTCAGTCACGCCAATGCGGGCCGACCTGACGGATCAGGTGATGATCGACACACTGAAAGGGCTTGGATGAGCGACGACGTCGACGAGGCCACGCGCAAGATGCAATTCCTGTTTGCCCTGCGATCTCGGGGGGTGACAGAGGCGCGCGTCCTGTCGGCGATGGAGAAAATCGACCGCGGTCTGTTCGTGCGCGGCCTGTTTTCCGAGCGCGCCTATGAGGACATGCCGCTGCCGATCGCATGTGGACAGACGATTAGCCAGCCTTCGGTGGTGGGGTTGATGACGCAGGCGCTGGAGGTCAGCCCCCGTGACAAGGTCCTGGAGGTCGGCACCGGGTCTGGCTATCAAGCGGCGATCCTCAGCCAACTGGCGCGGCGCGTGTATACGGTGGATCGTCATCGCCGACTGGTTCGCGAAGCGCGCGAGGTTTTCGATGCGTTGAATATCGTTAATATCACAGCATTTACCGCCGATGGCAGCTTTGGTTTGCCTGATCAGGCGCCCTTTGATCGCATTCTTGTGACCGCCGCCGCAGAAGACCCCCCTGGCCCTCTCTTGGCGCAATTGAAAATCGGGGGTATCATGGTGTTGCCCGTGGGCCAGTCAGATACGGTTCAAAGCCTGATCCGTGTCCGGCGCCATGAGGGCGGTTTTGAATATGATGAGTTGCGTCCAGTCCGTTTTGTCCCCTTGGTCGAAGGTCTGGCGCGGGACGAGTAATTCGGGCAAAGACCCGTTCACAGTTGACAAAGCCCCGGCCAACAAGGGGCACACAGAGGACATCGAGATGATCCAGTTCCGCCGACACGTATCGGCCCGCCTGATCCTTGCAGGCACGGCTTTGGCCTTGCTGAGCGCTTGCGACCAGCCCTTTGACTTTGACCTTCGCGGAAATTTCGGCGACGCGCTGAGCACGTCCGAGGCCGCACGGCAGGCCACAGGCAACCGGCCCAAACCCGATAACCGAGGCATCATTTCCTATCCCGGCTATCAGATTGCCGTGGCGCGTGGGGGCGATACCGTGGGCGATGTGGCCAACCGTATCGGCATGAACGCCGAAGAGCTGGCGCGCTATAACGGCGTGCAGACCGGCGACGTGCTACGCAAAGACGAAGTGCTGGCCCTGCCCCGCCGCGTGGCCGAGCCCTCGCCCGAGACAGGGGCGCCTGCAACCGGCCCGATCCAGCCACCCTCCAACGTAGATATCGAAAGCATCGCAGGCGGTGCCATCGACCGGGCCTCGGCCTCGAAGGTGGAAACCAGTGAGCTGCCCAAAGCGGAAACCGCGCAACCGGCAAAGACCACCAAGAAGGTCCAGGTCGGGATCGAGCCGATCCGTCACAAGGTCGTGCGCGGCGAGACCGCCTATACGATCTCGCGGATGTATAACGTGTCAGTGCGGGCGCTGGCGGAATGGAACGGTCTGGGCCCGGATTTCAAAATCCGCGAAGACCAATATCTGCTGATCCCCGTGCCCGATGCCAAAGCGCCGAAGCTTGCCGCGCGCACCACGCAACCAGGCCAGGGCAGCCCCACGCCAACACCGCCAAGCGCCAAGCAGGCTTTGCCGACAGAGAAAACCACTCCTGCAGCGCAAGCAAAGGCCCCCACCGGCGCGCCCAACCTGGGCAAAACCCAGAAGAGCAAAAGCTCGGCCAAGATGGACATGCCGGTCAATGGCAGCATCGTGCGCGCGTATAAGAAAGGCAAAAACGACGGGCTGGACATCTCAGCCGCCCCGGGCACACCCGTGCGGGCCGCCGCGTCAGGGACAGTTGCAGCCATCACCACGGATGCCGATCAGGTACCGATCCTGCTGATCAAGCACGATGCCAAACTGCTGACGGTCTATGCCAATGTGGACAAAATCTCGGTCAAGAAAGGCGATAGCGTAAAGCGCGGACAGAGCATCGGGAAAATCCGCTCTGGCAAATCGAACTATGTGCATTTCGAGGTGCGCAAAGGGTTCGACGCGGTGGATCCCGCGCCCTATCTGAACTGAATACACAGGTGGCCCGCTTAGGCGGGCCGCTGGTTTATTTGGCGCCTTTCAGGCGCCGTTTGAGTATTTGAAGCAAGATGAAACCACGGTCGCGTCAGACCTGGACACCTTGGCGCCCAGCCAGATCAGTAAAATATTGCCACGCCACGCGACCAGAACGCGCGCCGCGAGTGGCCTGCCATTCGATCGCCTCGGCGCGGAGGGTTTCGTCGTCAATCTGGACGCCGTAGGCCACGCAATAGCCCTGGATCATCGACAGGTATTCGTCCTGGCTACAGGGGTGAAAGCCCAGCCACAGGCCGAACCGATCCGAGAGCGAGACTTTTTCCTCGACCGCCTCGGAGGGGTTGATCGCGTTTGAGCGCTCGTTCTCGATCATGTCGCGCGGCATCAGGTGGCGACGGTTCGAAGTCGCATAAAAGACCACGTTTTCGGGACGGCCTTCGATACCGCCATCCAGCACTGCCTTAAGCGATTTGTAATGCTGGTCGTCGTGGCTGAAGGACAGGTCATCGCAAAACAGGACAAAGCGCTGATCGCTGTCGCGCAACAGGTTCATCAGCCGGGCAACGCTGGGAAGGTCTTCACGTTGCAGCTCGATGATTTTCAGGGGCTGTCCCTGGCTGAGAATGTCCGCGTGGATCGCCTTGACCAGCGAAGATTTCCCCATCCCCCGCGCGCCCCACAGAAGCGCGTTATTCGCGGGCAGACCCTTGGCGAATTGCAGGGTGTTGGCCAGCAGCGTGTCTCGTGACCGGTCGACGCCGATCAACAAAGACAGGTCCACGCGGTTCACGTGCGGCACAGGTTCCAAACGGTCGGGATCAACATGCCAAACAAAGGCATCGGCCGAAGCGAAATCAGGCGCGTCAAAAGGCGCCGGAGCCATTCGCTCCAGCGCCTGTGCGATACGTTTCAGGTATTTCTTCACTTCGACGGGTCCTTGTCTTCTTCGTCGTCGTCGAACTCTTTCAGAAGGGGATCGTCGAATTCTTCTTCGTCTTCCTCTTCTTCGTCGTCATAGTAGCCTTCGGCGCGCAAACGTGTCTCGCGCTTTTTCTCGACACGGGCGACCAGGAAGATCGAGATTTCGTACAGGCCGTAGACCACCACAAACAGGATCAGTTGAGTCGTGACATCCGGCGGGGTCACCAGTGCGGCGACGGTCAGGATGCCGACGACCGCGTATTTACGCGTGCTGCGCAGCCCGTTCGCCGAGGCCAGGCCCGCCTTGCCCATCAGGGTCAGCAACACCGGCAACTGAAAGCACAGCCCAAAGGCCACGATCATTTTCAGCGTGATATCAAGGCTTTCGTTGACCTTGCCGTTGAAAACAATGTCGATGCCGTCGCTGGCGGCTTTCATCGAGCCCTCGGTGGTTTCACCGACCAGCATGGCCGAAACAAACGAGGGGAAGTCCGCAAACCCCAGGAAAAACGCCATGGCCAGCGGGATCACAACGTAATGCGCAAAGGCGCCGCCCATCAGGAACAGCACCGGCGAGGCAATCAGAAAAGGCAGGAACGCGTTCTTTTCATTCTTATACAGACCCGGTGCAACAAATCGCCACAACTGGTTGGCAATAAACGGAAAAGCCAACGCCAGACCGCCAACCATCGAGATCCGGATCAGGGTAAAGAAGTATTCCTGCGGAGCCGTGTACTGCATCACCGGATTGGGATTTCCCAGACTGCGCATGGTGGTTTCGATCGGAACCAACAAGAAGTCCAGGATATGCCGACCAAAGGAGAAACAGATCACCATTCCGATGATAAAAGCGATCACCGAACGGATCAGACGCGTCCGCAATTCGGCCAGATGCTCGATCAGCGGGGCGCTGCTCTCTTCGATCTCTTCGGTGTTGCTCATGCCTTATCCTCAGAGGCGGCGGTTTTCTTCGCCGGCTTCTTTGCAGCGGTTTTTTTGGCGGGCGCCTTTTTAGCCGGAGCTTTCTTGGCGGCGGCCTTTTTCTTGGGGGCAGGTTTGGGGTCTTCCGTCGGCGCGGCCTCTTCAGCCTCGGCCTCGGCGGCCTGACGATCCGTGGCGCGCTTGGCTGTCGCGTCGTGGATCTTCTTGGCCATATCGGCGCGATCCTCGTCCAGCCCGGTTTCGCTGGCGGGGTCCCAGTCGGTGAAGCTGTCAGTGGCTTCCTTCACCTTGTCCATGCCGAATTTGGTCGGGTTGGCGGCAGCCTTGATCGAGGTCGAGATGTCCTTGACCCCGGATTCGTCAGCCGCGTCCTCCATTGCTCGCGAAAACTCGCGCGCCATGCCTTTGGCCTTGCCGATAAAGCGACCAACAGACCGGAACAGCCCCGGCAGGTCCTTTGGGCCCACGACGATCAACGCCACGATCCCGATGAGCAGAAGCTCCGTCCAGCCCAGATCGAACATGAATTAGACCTTGTCTTTTTCGGTGTCCGGGGTCACGTCCTTGGCCTCTTCAGCGACCTGGTCTTCCAGCTCTTTGGTGCCTTCATTGACGCCCTTTTTGAACGAGGTAATACCCTTGCCGACTTCGCCCATCAGCGAGCTGATTTTGCCACGACCGAACAGCACCAGCACAACGACAGCGATCAGCAGAAGGCCGGGAAGGCCGATATTGTTAAGCATGTTGTCTCTCCCTTGGTTGGGTCTTTGTTTGCGGACCCTACGAAAATCACGCTTCGTATCTAATGACGATCCGGCCCGGTTGGAAGAACCAAAGCGTCACAACATCGGTTTTTTCGTATAGGTGGGGCCCAAGGGCTGCTTAGACGGCCACTTTGCCAGCCGGAAAAACAAAGCAGCGGTCGCGACGGAACATCAGCCACAGCGGTTTTCCGGGTTTCGGCAGAAACACATTCGGGACAGTGGCCTTCAGGACCGAACCGTCGAAATCCATACGGATTTCCACCAGGCTCTCGGATCCCATAAAGCGTGCGCGCACCACCTCGCCCCGCGCAGCGACCCCGTCCTGCGGTGTCGGCAACGGTCCCTTGCCATCCCGATCAAAGTCAATTTTCAGGTGCTGAGGCCGGATGACGATATCCACCTCGGCCCCGTCCGGCATGCCGGGCGCCAGGAATTGCCCGAACGGTGAATCCGTCAAAGCGCCCTTTACAGTGCCACGTATTACGTTGATATCGCTAAAGAAACCCACGGCCTCTTTGTCAACCGGCGCGTTATAGATGTTATAGGGCGCGCCTTGCTGGACGATTTTGCCACTGCGCATCAGTGCGATTTCATCGGCCATGCGCATCGCCTCTTCTGGTTCATGTGTAACCAGCAGAACGGCGGCGTCTTCTTCTTTCAGCAGCTCCAGCGTCTGATCGCGAATATCATCACGCAAACGGTTATCCAGGCCAGAAAACGGCTCGTCCATCAGCATGATCTTGGGGCGCGGCGCCAGGGCCCGCGCCAGCGCCACCCGCTGCTGCTCTCCCCCGGATAGCAGATAGGGATAGCTGTCGATGAACCGGATTAGCCCGACTTTTTCCAGCAATTCGGAAACACGCGCGCGTTTTTGCTCTTTGCTGCCTTTCAGACCAAAAGCAACATTATCCCCCACACTCAGGTGCGGAAACAGGGCGAAATCCTGGAACATCAATCCGATGTGGCGGCGTTCGGGCGGGATTCGGAACACCGTATCGCAGATCAGGCTACCATCGACATAGATCTCGCCCGTATCCTGCATCTCGACACCAGCGATCATCCGCAATGTCGTCGATTTTCCGCAGCCAGACGGCCCCAACAAACAGGTCACCTGCCCCGGCATCACGCTCAGCGAGACATGATCAACCACAGTCTGCCCGCCAAAACGGCGCACAAGGTTGCGAATCTCCAATCTTGGAGCGTTGTTCACCACGCCGGGCCTCTTGCTTATCCGATGGATTTTATCGGGTTTCACAGGCCAGATAGCAAGACGCGCCCGCTGGCACAAGCCTTAGCAACAGGGCGCTGCCTGCGCATCATCGCCGCGCTCAAACGGGCTCTCGCCGCCGCAGCTGTCAAAAATGCCGTAATGCGTAGAAAAATCACCGATGAACTGGAAATGCCCAGCAAACCGCGTCTCGGCCAGCATTTTCCAGGTGTTTCCGCAGACAGGGAACACTTTGCCGGTCTGAATGACGTGGTGATCATCCAACACAAAGGCGTGCGGCGCGTGCTCAATCTGGCCATCATAGATCACCGCTTGGCCGTAATCTTCACAAGCGCTTTCCAGCCCGTCCAGCTTGAACAGTCTGTACGTCGCCGAGGTAAAGGACAGCGGCGCCACGCGCGCCTCCAGCTCGGGGTTTTCGATGGTCAGCGGCCGATGCGTCACCAACCGCGGATCATCAAACCCGGCGCGCTTGGCAAAGGTCAGGAAATCATTCCAGTACAAGGCCCCGCTCAGACATTCTCCGTACAGAACCTCGTCCTGCGCCATGGCCTCTGGCACGCGACGATCCGCATATACATCCGAGAAATACATCTCACCCCCCGGTTTCAGCAAGTGATGCGCGCCCCGCAGAACTGCTTCTTTGTCCGTCGACAGGTTCACCACGCAATTGGACACGATGACATCGAAACTGCCCGGCTCCAGCCCCAACTGATCCAGAGTTTCAATATACCCATGGTGGAATTCAACGTTGTCATAGCCGAACTGCTCGGCGTGCCACGCCTGATGCCGCCGCGCGACCTCCAACTGTTCAGACGTCATATCCACGCCCACAACACGTCCTTCAGGTCCGACCATCTGCGCCAGAGCATACACATCGCGCCCTGCCCCACAGCCCAGATCCAGCACCTTCGCGCCCTCCAGCGCCAATGGCATCACCAGACCGCAACCATAGTAGCGCATCAGCACCTCGTCATGGACCCGCGACAGAACCGCCTTCACGTAGTCCGGGATGTCATCCGGCGTGCAGCAGGCGTTGGTCTGCAAATCGTCGCTCCCTTGCAGCACCTTGCCGTAATAGTCCTGAACATTTTCGTGCTTCATCGGGGTCCCTTTCGAACTGGTTCCCCAATGGCCTAAAGCGCGCCCTTCACCCTCGCAATCCCCGCATATGCCAGATGACACAAGCGTGACCGCCCGTGTGCACGTCGCCGTTTCATCTTGCTGAAAAATACTCGCCCCGCAGGGTCGGGCCAGACGAAACGCCCAGCCCGAGATTGACGCTACAGCGTCGCGTTACCTGCACCGCCGTCCAGCAGAATATTCTGCCCCACGATGAACCCCGCATGGGCCGAGCACAGAAACGCACAGGCCGCCCCGAACTCCGCCGCCGAGCCGTAGCGACCCGCTGGAATTGACGCCATCCGTGCCGCCTTGACCGCGTCCACATCCGTTCCCTGTGCCTTTGCCGCGCCCTCATCCAGCGATTTGGCACGGTCTGTGTCATGGAGCCCCGGCAATAGGTTGTTGATCGCCACACCCTTGTTTGCCACCTGACGCGAGGTCCCGGCCACATAGCCGGTCAGCCCCGCACGTGCAGAATTTGACAGTCCCAGCACACCAATCGGCGCCTTGACCGCCTGCGAGGTGATGTTCACCACCCGGCCCCAGCCCTGCGCGATCATATCTGGCACCAGGGCCTTCATTAGCGCGATAGGCGTCAGCATGTTCGCGTCCAGCGCCTTGATAAAATCCTCGCGGTCCCAATCCGTCCACATACCCGGAGGGGGGCCGCCTGCGTTGGTCACCAGGATATCGGCGCCCTTTGCCGCGGCCAGAACCTTGGCGCGCCCCTCGTCCGAGGTCACATCAGCGGCGACCGTCACCACCTCAACCCCATATTTTTCGCGGATTTCGGCGGCGGTGGCCTCCAGTGCCTCGGCACCGCGTGCGTTCATCACCAGATTGACACCGGCCTCGGCCAATGCTTCGGCACAGCCGCGTCCCAGCCCCTTGCTGGAGGCGCAGACCAGCGCTTTCTTTCCCTTGATCCCCAGATCCATCGCTCATCTCCGTTTGTTCCTATGCCAAAGGTCTAGGGCGCGCGCCTGCACTTGGCAATCTTCTGCGGTCTGGAAATCTCCGTTACGTTGACCTCATGCCGCCATATTCTTACGCTACCTACCGTTGTCAGCACGCCCGTTGTGCCGTTCAAACATCAAAGTACTGGAAACTCATGTCGTACCCGTCGCGTTCTGTTTTTGCTCTGCCCGTCCTTCCTGCCAGTCAGTTGCGGGTCGTGCATGGTGCCAATATGGGGGACGCGCTGTCTGTTGCGGATGATTTGATGCTGGACGATACCTATGGGCTGGTCGCAGACAGCGCGCTGACCCGGTTGTCGCTATTGCCGCAGGATGATGGGGTGTTCCAGGTCGCACGCAAAAGCGAAGCTGGAACCCTGGGGGCCATGATCTGCCTGGATAGTTGCCTGACCATGATGTCCCCGGATGGCCAAACCTCAGAGCTGCTGGTGCTGGTCGAGCTCAGCGAAGACGGCCATATCGCGCAGGTTTTTGCGCTGCCGCTGGCCCCGATGCAGCCTAAGACCGAATATCACCTGGTCGGGATCGACACCCAGGGCGCGCAGGCCAAGCTGGCCGAGGTCGCCTGTGTTTCCTTCGCGCGCGGCACCCATATTACACTGGCGACGGGTGCTCAGTGCGCAATCGAGGATCTCTGCGTCGGCGACCGTGTTCTAACCCGCGACGACGGCCCGCAAGAAATACGCTGGATCGGCCAGTCGACCACCCGCGCCGTGGGTGAGTTCGCCCCGATCCGCATTGCCGCCGGCGCATTGCACAACGCCGGGGACCTGATCCTTAGCCCCGGTCACCGGCTGTTCATGTATCAGCGCAGCGATGAATTGGGCGTGGGCCGGTCCGAAGTTCTGATCCGCGCGGGACATTTGGTGAATGGCACCACGATCACGCGTCAGGATGGTGGTTTCGTGGATTATTTCCAGCTGTTGTTCGACACGCATCAGATCATCTTTGCCGAGGGTATCGCAGCAGAAACCCTTCTGCTGGACGACCGCACGCGCCCTGCGCTGCCGACGGATTTGGCACAGACGTTTGCTGAGGCGGGGCTGAAACATGACGCCCGCCAGCATCAGGACTATGAGGTCGGCGAGTCACTTGTGAACCGCCCGGACATCGACAGGCTGCTGCGACGGGCCACCACAGGCTAACTGCTTGGCGTGGTGCGGGTTTTGCGTCACACTACCCCGGAACCAACCGCTGGGGTCCCTCATGAGCAAACACATTCTTGTCGCCACCGATCTTTCGCCACGCTCGGACCGGGCGGTGTATCGCGCAGCCCAACTGGCCCGCGACCACGGCGCGCGGCTGACGTTGCTTCATGTGCTGGACGATGCCGCCCCCGATGACATTCTGCGCGCGCTACACACCCAAACGACCGAACATCTAGAACGTTTTGCAGCCTCCGCCGCAAAGGGTGTGGACTATGCCTGTCTGGCCTGTGTCGGCGATCCCACGGAAACCCTTTTGGATATGGTGCAGGATCAGGATCCGTCTCTTTTGGTGATTGGGACGCACCGGCCGCGCTCGATTCTGGATGCGCTGCGCGAAACAACAGCTCAGCGCATTGTGCGCCTGACCGCCTCGCCTGTCTTGATGGTCAAGGACGCCTATGATCATACCTATGAGACAATTCTGGGCGCGACCGATTTTTCCCCGTCGGCCACGGCAGCGCTGAACCTGGGGCATATGCTGGCGCCGCTTGCGGATGTCACGCCGGTTCATGCGCTACACATGTCCTATCAGGGTTTGGTCGGGAACACGGAGACCGCCAACGACGCGCTTCATTTGTCGGCACTGACCGAGGCACAGACCGCAGATACCAAATGGCGCGCCGAGAATGCCCTGCCGGTAACGATGGGCCACACCCAGTATCCTCAGGGCGGCGCCTGGGCGATGCTGAAACACGAGGCTGAAACCCGCAACGCCCATCTGATCACCGCAGGCGCCCACGGACAGGCGGGGGATCATCGCGCATTACTAGGCAGCCTGGCGTCCGACCTGCTGCGAGATCCGCCCTGTGACATCCTGATTGCACGTGCCTAAACGCACAAGTCATTGCCAAGCCGACCCCGCCCCAATATATGCGCGGTTATGTTGGATTTGAGCTCGAACCGCCCTGCACTGCCGCCAGAAATCGCGCGGCGCCGTACCTTTGCGATCATCTCGCACCCGGACGCCGGTAAAACGACGTTGACCGAGAAATTCCTGCTGTTCGGCGGCGCGATCCAGATGGCCGGACAAGTCCGCGCCAAAGGCGAGGCACGCCGGACGCGCTCGGACTTCATGCAGATGGAAAAGGACCGCGGGATTTCCGTGTCGGCCTCGGCTATGTCGTTTGATTTCGGCAAGTACCGCTTCAATCTGGTGGATACGCCCGGCCACTCGGATTTTTCCGAAGATACGTACCGAACGCTGACCGCCGTGGACGCCGCAATCATGGTGATCGACGGCGCCAAGGGTGTGGAATCCCAAACCCAAAAGCTGTTCGAGGTCTGCCGCCTGCGTGATCTTCCGATCCTGACCTTCTGTAACAAGATGGACCGTGAATCCCGAGACACCTTTGATATCATAGATGAAATTCAGGAAAACCTGGCCATCGACGTGACCCCTGCCAGCTGGCCCATCGGGCTGGGAAGGGATTTCATCGGCTGCTATGACATGCTGAACGACCGGCTGGAACTGATGGACCGCGCCGACCGGAACAAGGTGGCCGAAACGGTTCAGATCAACGGCCTGGACGACCCCGAGCTGGACAAACACGTCCCGGCAGATCTGGTCGAAAAACTGCGCGAAGAGGTCGAAATGGCCCGCGAGCTGCTGCCCACGTTGGACCCGCAATCCGTGCTCGAGGGGCATATGACACCGATCTGGTTCGGCTCTGCGATCAATTCGTTCGGGGTCAAGGAACTGATGGACGGCATCGCCAACTACGGCCCCGAACCGCAACCTCAACAGGCCGCCCCGCGCCCCATCGCCCCCGAAGAATCCAAAGTCGTAGGTTTCGTGTTCAAGGTTCAGGCTAACATGGACCCCAAACACCGCGACCGTGTGGCCTTTGTCCGTCTGGCCTCGGGGCATTTCAAACGTGGCATGAAGCTCACCCATGTCCGCACGAAGAAACCCATGGCGATCTCGAACCCGGTGCTGTTTCTGGCCTCTGACCGGGAACTGGCCGAGGAAGCTTGGGGCGGTGACATCATCGGTATTCCCAACCACGGCCAGCTGCGTATCGGCGACACCCTGACCGAGGGCGAGGCCATTCGCGCCACGGGCATCCCATCATTTGCACCTGAATTGCTGCAAACCGTACGCCCGGGCGACCCGATGAAAGCCAAGCACCTGGAAAAGGCGCTGATGCAATTCGCCGAGGAAGGCGCCGCCAAAGTGTTCAAGCCCAATATCGGATCGGGCTTTATCGTGGGCGTTGTGGGCGCGCTGCAATTCGAAGTTCTGGCCTCGCGGATTGAACTGGAATACGGCCTGCCCGTGCGCTTTGAGCAATCGCAATTCACCAGCGCCCGGTGGGTCAGCGGTGCCAAAGCAGACGTTGAAAAATTCGTCGAAACCAACAAACAGCACATCGCCCATGACCACGACGGCGACGTTGTGTATCTGACGCGCCTGCAATGGGATATCGACCGGGTTGAACGGGACAACCCCGAAATCAAGCTCGCAGCGACCAAGGAAATGCACGGCGACTAGCCCCCGGCTTCCAGGGGCCAGCCGGACCTGGGCTGGCCTGAACGCCCTACTTCTGCCATAAATGACTGCCAGAAAACCAGCTCTCTGGATCACCATCATGGGCCCCGGCATGACGCGCTATTTCCACAGAAGCACTTGGCTGACTCGCCTCTTGGGCGGGCTGATCTTCTGTGTGCTGATGGGGTTGGCGTTGCCTCTGAGCGCGCAACCCAGCCTGTCCGATCTGCCCTATGGATCTGACCCCAAACAGCGGTTGGATGTCTACCTGCCCGACTCCCCGGACAACGCCCCCCTGATCGTGATGGTACACGGCGGAGGCTGGCGCTTCGGCGACAAATCGAACGAGCCCGTCTGGCGCAACAAGGTCGCCCACTGGACCGCGCTGGGGGCCGTTGTCGTGTCGGTAAACTATCGCCTGTTGCCGCAGGCCGGACCGCTGGAACAGGCCCAGGATGTCGCGCGTGCGCTTGCCTACATACAGACCAAGGCCCCGCAGTGGGGCGCACACCCCCAAAAGCTGGTGCTGATGGGCCATTCTGCGGGCGGCCACCTGGTGTCACTGCTCAGCGCGGACCCGTCCCTGGCCTGGGATCTGGGCGCACATATCTGGCTGGCGACGGTCTCGTTGGATTCGGCGGTTCTGGACACCCAGAAAATCATGGCTCATCGCCCCTCGAAACTCTATGCGCAGGCCTTCGGGGCCGACCCTGCCTATTGGGAACAGGTCTCGCCGATTGCGCGGCTGCAACCCACCGCGCCGCCCATGCTGCTGGTGTGCTCTTCACGCCGCGCGCGCCCCTGCCCACAGGCCCAGAGCTTTGCCAATCGGCTTACCAGCCTTGGCGGCAGCGCCCGTATTCTGCCGATCAACATGTCTCATCGGTCAATCAACGAGGCCATCGGTCTGCATCCCGCCTATACCGCCGAGCTGGACGCCTTCTTGCGTGACGCCGGCCTTTGGGATTCATGAGAACCCCTCTGCAAAACAGGGTCCTGCCCACAGGCGAGATTACTTCCCACCCGGCGCGCGGCACCCTAACCGGCAACCGGGGCATTCTCCACGATGAAACCGGAGCACTCGGCACCGCCCGCTGGCGCCACCCAAACTGGGTCTGCTGCGAGCTCTCCTACAAGGATCGTTACCACGGCCCCATGCCCGCGCGCGGCTGGACCGCCCTGTTTTTCCTGGACGAGGCCGTGGCCCTCGCCGCTGGGCACCGCCCCTGTCACCAATGCCGTCACGCCGATGCCGGCCGGTTTCGCGCCGCCTGGGATCGGGCGCATGGGCACACCGCCTCAACCAAGGAAATCGACAAATCCTTGCACACCGCCCGTACCACCCGCGCCCGTCAACAAATCCGCTACGAGGCCCGGGCAGACAGCTTGCCCAACGGCACGTTTATCCTGTCGGACGCGCCACATCTGCTCACGACGGATCACGCCCTGCGCTATTCCCCCCATGGCTATACCCAGGCGCTGCCCCGTCCGACCGATACCGTCGTCGTCCTCAGCCCCGCTCCGATGGTTGCCACCCTGTCGGCCGGATACAGCCCCCGTTTGCATCCAAGCGCGGCGGCGTTTTCATCTTGCTGAAAATACTCAAATTCCGCGCGCACCACAGGCGCTCCCCATTCCGCTCTTGCCCCAACCCGGCCTCAGGGCCATTCTTGCGCCATGAGTGAGCAGAATACCCCGTCCTATCCCGGAGGCTTCCGCGCCATCGTTTCCCAGATGGAGAAGCGGCTCGATCCGTTGATCTATGGTCCTGACGAATCCCTACCGCCGCTTGATGCGGATCTGGGCGCGCTGAAAACCCGCGCCATGCACAAGGACGCCCCAGAACTGGGGACCTCACGCAGCACCTTCGCCCGCAAATACCGCGAGCTGTCCAAGCAATTCGCCGACCGATCAGCGCTTTTGCATCTGCACGGGCTGCTGATCGCCAACCTGCGCCGCACGGACCAGCCAAGCCACACCGCTGCGCTGTTCAATCGCCTTTGGGCCGAAGAATCCGACTTCTTGCTCAGCGAATTGGATGCGCGCTGGCTGGTCTCAGCGGTCACCACCTTTGGTGATCACGGCCAAACGCCCGAGCAACGCCAGTTGGGTCAGTCCCTGTCCGTGCTGTTCGGGATGATGAAACTCTACGAGACCGAGCGCCTTTTCTCAGGTTACGCCCCCGACCACCCCTTTGAGAAAACCGACAGATCGGCCAAACGGCTGGCGCTTGACATGGATCCCTATGCGATCTCCACCGGCGGGCTGGATGTGAACCTTTTGGGCGGTTTATGGCTGCAATCTCAGCAGGTTGCTGTCCTCGGCCCCTTGGCGCAGCATCTTTTGACCCTGTTGATCACTGATGACATGACGCTGTTTCGCCGCCTGCGCCACATGAGGGTGAAACGGGAAAAAGCGCTCAAGGCTAAGGGCATTCGCAGGAAATCCGGGCCCAAGCGCGAATGCGTGGCGGAAATCCCCGCGCACCTGCTGAAACCCGACCCGCGCGGCCTGCGCTGGGGGATCGTGTCGATGATCAAGGCCCCCCTGCACCAGGTCGCAGAATTCGCCGCGTATCATCTGGATCTGGGGGCCGACCGCCTGCATCTGTATCTGGACACCACCGCGCCGGAAACCGCAGCGGTTCTATCAAATCATCCCAAAATCACCGTGACCACCTGCGATGCGGCCTTTTGGGAAACACAGAAAAAGCCCCGGATGAAGGCCCATCAGATGCGCCAGACCTGGGTGGCGACCCAAGCCTATCAAACAACGGATGTGGATTGGCTGGCGCATATCGACGTGGATGAATTCCTTCTGCCCCCTGCTCCGGTGCACGATCTTCTGGCACAAATGCCGGATGATGCGGCCATGCTGCGCCTGCCTCCGGCAGAGCTTCTTGCCGGCTCGCAAGGGGACGAGCTGTTCAAGCTGCTGCCCAAATACGGCGGTCAGAAAAAATCCGCACTCACGTCGATCTATCCCACCTTTGGCGCGCATCTACCCGGCGGGTTCATCAGCCACCGCGAGGGCAAGAATTTCCTGCGCACCGGGCTGATGGGCATTCGGTTCGGCATCCACGCCGCGCTGCAAGACAGCCGTTTGATCACCAACCGGGTCAAGCAAGACGGGTTCTATGTTGGCCATGCTCACGCGCCCAACTGGGACTTTTTCCGCGACCACATGGCGTTTCGCATGACGCGCGGCTCTTATCGGAAATCTGACGAGGCCAAGTTCAGGCTGCTGGACATTCTGACCCTGTTACAAGAGGACATGGGCGAGGACGGGCTACGCCAGTTTTTCACCGAAGTCTGCGAAGCAACACCTTCCTTGATCGCCGCTCTGGACACCCACAACATGCTGCTGCGCCGTCCGCTGGATCTGACCGCCAAGGTCGAGCGCCATTTCGGCACACTCCCTGATCAAAAGGCCGCCGAATGAGCACTATCACCTGGGGCATCGTCAGCACAATCAAGGCCCCTGTTCAGGAGATCCTGAATTTCTGCGCGCATCATCTGGATCTGGGGGCGCAGCAGATTTTCGTTTACCTGGATGACGATAATAAGGCGGCGATACAGGCACTATCGGGCCATCCTCAGATCACCGCCACCCTGTGCACCGATGCCTATTGGCAGGGTCACATGGGGCGCCGCCCCAAAAAGCATCAGGCCCGCCAAGTGGCAAATGCCGCTCATGCCTATGACCGCGCGGGCCAACTGGACTGGCTGGCCCATATCGATGTGGACGAATTCCTGTGGCCAGAGAGCCAGTTCACGGCACAGCTGGCTGCCCTGCCCGAAACCTGCCTGGTGGGCCGTATTCGCCCGGCAGAGGCACTGGCCAACCCCTCTCCGGCGCCTGTCACGCATTTCAAACGCCTGACCATCAACCGCGCCGAACGCGACCGCCAAAGCCGTCGTATCTATCCAACCTACGGGATGCATCTGAACGGCGGGTTCCTCTCGCATGTGCAGGGCAAGCTGATCTACCGCACAGGCATCCCGGCTCTGACCGCTAAAATCCACAACGTTTTTGTCGATGATGACGCAAATCCCGGCCAACAAGAGCTAACCGGCACCGAATTGCTGCACCTCCATGCGCAAAGCCGCGAGGCCTTTCTGGCCGCGTTCCAGTTCCGGCTGAAACGCGGCTCGTATCGGTCCGAGCTAAAACCCACCACCCAAGAGGGCGTCTCGATGCACACGCTTTTCCGCTCGATCTATGACATGGCGGGCGATGCAGGGCTGGGTGCCTTTTATGACGAGGTCTGCACCGCCTCTCCTGACCTTTTGCAACGGCTGCGCCACGAGGGGCTGCTGTCCAGCCGCACGCTGGACCTGGACCGAAAACGTCAAAGCCACTTTCCTCGAACATAACCCTCTGCAATCAAAGCGCAGATTGACCCCGGCGCCTGTTTCGGGTAAAAGGCGCGCACAGGAAGACCCAAGTGCACATGACACCGGGCCGCACGGGCCCACACTTCCATTGATGCTACGGGCCCAGATGTGTCCGTAAACCACGGATACACATGACAAAATTCTCTGATCTGAAACTCGATCCGAAAGTCCTGAAAGCTATTGAAGAGGCTGGCTATGAAACGCCGACTCCTATTCAAGCGGGCGCTATTCCGCCAGCGCTGGAAGGCCGCGACGTTCTGGGCATCGCCCAAACAGGCACCGGCAAAACCGCCAGCTTCACGCTACCGATGATCACAATGCTGGCCAAGGGTCGCGCTCGTGCCCGGATGCCGCGCAGCCTGGTTCTGTGCCCCACGCGCGAACTGGCTGCCCAGGTGGCGGAAAACTTCGACACCTACACAAAGCATATGAAACTGACCAAAGCGCTGCTGATCGGCGGTGTTTCGTTCAAGGAACAGGACGCGCTGATCGACCGTGGTGTCGACGTTCTGATCGCCACCCCTGGCCGTCTGCTGGACCATTTCGAACGCGGCAAACTGCTGCTGACCGGCGTGCAGATCATGGTCGTGGACGAGGCGGACCGGATGCTGGATATGGGTTTCATCCCCGATATCGAACGCATTTTCAGCCTGACGCCGTTTACCCGCCAGACCCTGTTCTTCTCGGCCACCATGGCGCCGGAAATCGAGCGGATTACCAACACCTTCCTGTCCGCACCCGAGCGGATCGAGGTTGCGCGCCAGGCGACGACCTCGGAAACGATCACACAGGGCGTGGTGATGTTCAAACCGACCCGCCGCGACCGCGAAGGCAGCGAAAAACGCACATTGCTGCGCGCGTTGATCGAAAGCGAAGGCGAGAATTGCAAAAACGCGATCATCTTCTGTAACCGCAAGGTTGATGTGGATGTCACCGCGAAAAGCCTGAAGAAATACGGCTATAACGCGTCCCCGATCCACGGCGACCTGGACCAAAGCCAGCGGATGAAAACCCTGGACGGGTTCCGCGACGGGACCTTGCGGTTCTTGGTGGCTTCGGATGTGGCCGCGCGCGGATTGGATATTCCCGACGTCAGCCACGTGTTCAACTTTGATGTGCCTTCTCATGCCGAGGATTATGTTCACCGCATTGGCCGCACCGGCCGCGCCGGTCGCAAAGGCACAACGATGATGATCTGCACCCCGCGCGACGAAAAGAACTTTGACGCGATCGAAAAGCTGGTCGAGATGGAGATCCCCCGGATCGAAAACCCGATCAAGGGCGCGAAGACCACTAAGTCAGAGAAGCCAGAAGAAAAGGCCGAAAAGCCTGCTCGTTCGCGCAGCTCTCGCGCCAAGAAAGCCAAGGAAGCGCCTGTTGAGGACGTCGCCGCACCCCCGGCTCCTGCTGAAACAACGCCTCCGGCCCCTGTCGAAGCGACAGAGAAGACCCAGAAAAAAGACAAGCCGCAGACATCCAAAAAGTCCGATCGCCGTGATCGTGGCGGTCGTGGACGCGATGTTGTTGTTGGGATGGGCGATCATATGCCCAGCTTTATCGCGCTGAGCTTTGATCAACGCCGCGCAAGCTAATCGGCCTTCGAAAACAACTGCGCGCCCTTTATGCGGGCGCGCAGTCTCTGAATTCTGCTTCGGTCGCTGGATCAGAGAATGGGAGCGCCTGCCCCCACCCCCTTCTTACTTTGACCAGATGACAACCATCAGGCCAGACGGCTGATAACGACTGTGACCTCGGCCTTTTTGCCGATCTCGTCCAGCGTCGTTTTCCGTACGATCTTTTTCAGCTCTGCTTCCAGCTTGTCATCGTCCTTGAGCGTCGAGCCCTTAGCGCGACCGATGAACTGATCCAGGTCGGATTCCAAGGCATCCACCAACGGCGCATTCGAGCGCCCGGTTTCAGGCAAACCGCGCAGTTCACACCAGGGTTCGCCAAGTGCCTCGCCCTCTTCGTCGATGATAACCGTGACAAGGACATGGCCGTTCAACGCCATCCGGATACGGTCGCGCACGATCCCGTCCATTGCGCCGATCAGCACGCGGCCATCCAGATAGGTGCGTCCCGTTTCGACATATCCTGCGACAGTCGGAGAGTTCCCCGAGAGGTTCACCATGACACCGTTAGGGGCAACAACTGCCTGAAACCCATTGGTTTCGGCCAGTTTTGCGTGTTCACGCAAGTGGCGATGTTCACCGTGCATCGGGATCACCATCTGCGGCTTTACCAGCTTGTGCATTGTCTCCAGGTCGGGACGGTTTGCGTGCCCAGAGACGTGATACCGCCCCTGCGTGTCATCGACCACGTCAATGCCCTTTTCGCTGAACTGGTTCATGATGCGGATCACGCCACGTTCATTTCCTGGGATGGTTTTCGAGGAAAACAGGAACAGATCGCCCTCTTTCAGGGTGATACCGTTGTATTTTCCGTTGGCCAGTTGAGCCGAGGCAGCGCGGCGCTCTCCTTGGCTGCCGGTGACCAGAAGCATAACATTTTCGCGCGGCATCGAGGTGACGTCTTCGGGGCCGATAACGGGCGGGAAATCGGTCAGCACGCCGGTTTCAACCGACGCCTGGATCATCCGGCGCATGGCGCGCCCCAACAAACAGACCGAGCGCCCTGCGCGTTGGCCTGCTTCGGCCAGAGTCTTCACCCGCGCGACGTTCGAGGCAAAGGTGGTGGCCACAACCATCTGTTTGGCCTCGGATACAAGGCTGGTGATTTCATCCGCGATGCTGGCCTCGGAACGGCCGGCGACGGGGGTAAACACATTGGTGGAATCGCAGATCAGCGCCTTCACACCCGGGGCCGCAACCGAGGCCCATAGCTCGGGGTCGAACGCCTCGCCCACCATGGGGGTTTCATCCAGCTTGAAGTCGCCGGTGTGAATGATGCGGCCTTCGGGGCTGTCGATCACCAAAGCCGAGCTTTCGGGGATCGAGTGCGAAATCGGCAGGAATCCGACGCTGAACGGGCCAGCCTTCACGGTTTCGGGCCAGGCCGAGGCAGTCGTGACCACCTTGTCCGACAGGCCGTATTCAGCCAGCTTGCCCCGCGCGATATTTGCGGTAAAGGCCCGTGCATGGATCGGCGCACCCAACCGGCCGAACAGATGCCCAACCGCGCCAACGTGGTCTTCGTGGGCATGAGTGATGAAAATCGCCTCGATCTGGTTCTTGCGTTCTTCCAGCCAGGCAATGTCGGGCATGATCAAATCCACACCAGGCGAGCTGTCCATATCAGGGAACGTCACGCCCATATCGACGACGATCAGGCGCTCTTGTCCTTCGGCGCCATAGCCGTAGACATAGCAATTCATCCCGATCTCCCCCGCGCCACCGAGAGGAAGGTAAATCATTCTGTCGCTGCTCATAGGTTGCCTTGGTCCTTGTTATATTGATGGATGACCGTCAGGCCATGAATCGTCAGAAACTCGTCGAACACATCGAAGAGCGTTTCCCCCTGACCGAAAAGCGGGGCCAGCCCGCCGGTCGAGATCACCCGCATCGGTCGGTCGTATTCGGCCTTGATGTGCTCGCATATACCGCCGACCAGCCCGACATAACCCCAGAAAATGCCGCTTTGCATACATGCGACCGTATTGGTGCCGATTACGCGCTGCGGTTTGGTCACATCAACGTGCGGCAAGGCCGCAGCCATTTTGTGCAGTGCTTGCAAGCTCAGGTTCACGCCGGGTGCAATCACCCCACCAACATAAGCCCCATCCTCGGCCACAACGTCAAAAGTGGTCGCCGTGCCAAAGTCTACCACGATCAGGTCGCCGCCGAAACGGTCAAACGCGCCAGCCGTATTGACCAACCTATCCGGCCCGACCTGCGTGCCTGCGTCCACCCGCGAGGGGCTGGGCAACAGGCAATCAGGACGACCAACAACCAGCGGGCGACAGTGGAAATACCGATCCGCCAAGACACGTAGGTTAAACACCACCCGAGGCACCGTCGAACTGATGATCACCGCATTGATATCCATGTCGATTTCATGGTGCTGTAGAAGCCGGTCCAGCCAGACGAAATACTGGTCCGCCGTGCGCTGGTGGTCGGTCGCCGTCCGCAACGTACAACGGATCGTGTCCCCGTCCCAAATCGCGAACACCGTATTGGTGTTACCGCAGTCAATCGCCAGAAGCATTGCCTTGCCCCCTTATCAGAAGAAAATCTCGGCTGCGGGGATCACCTCGCGGCCTTTGGGCGTGGATAGGACAATATTACCTGCCTCGTCCACTGTCTCGAATGTTCCGGTGGTTTCCTGACGCATGGTTCTGGCGGTGATTACCTCGCCCAAGCGGGCAGCGCGCGCCAACCACAATGCGCGGATCGGCTCGAACCCATAAGTGCGGAATTGCTCTTCGTAGCGGGCATAAGCCGGTGCCAGAAGGTCCAGAAACGCCTCGGGCGAGACGCGGATCCCGGTTTCCGAAAACAAGGATACAGGCGGCACGGCCTTGGGTTCGATTTCCGACGCTTGCGGCGCAGCAGCCAGATTCACGCCAATCCCGATCGCGATATGGCTAACACCCTGAGCGCCGCCTGCGCTTTCCAGAAGGATGCCGGCCAGTTTACCGCCAGACAGCAGCACGTCGTTCGGCCATTTGAGGCTCAGCAGGTCCTCGCGCCCTGTGGCGGCTGCCACCGCGTCGTACAGCGCCAGCGACGCCACGAAGGACCGCAATGCAATCCGGTCAGGGGTTTCTGCAGGCCGCATCACCAGCGTCCCCGCGAAATTGCCCACTGGATCCGTCCAGGCCCGACCACGCCGCCCCCGCCCAGCTGTTTGTTTCAGGCCCAATATCCATTCCGGCCCGGTCAACGTAGGGGCAATTCGGGCAGCCTCGGCGTTCGTGCTGTCCACCGAATCCAGTACGCGGCGACCATAGCCATCGGGCCAGTCAGTCATTTGTCAGTCCTTAAAATGCAAAGTGACGCGCCAATGGCGCGCCACTTTCTGATTTCAATGCCGTGATCAATCAGTTGACCAGCGTTGCAGCAGCAGCAGCGGCCACGTTCTCGATGCCAAAGAGGTTCACGACCCCCACCAGCATCGCCAGCGCCGGCACCATCAAGAAGCCCCACAATATCGGCGAGCGGTTCTTGTCCAGCGCATCGCCCTCTTCTCCGAAATACATGTAGAACACGATACGCAGATAGTAGAAGGCACCGATCACAGACGCGACCACACCCAGCACAGCAAGCCAGATCAGGCCAGCCTCGTAGGCGGCTTTCAGCACGTAGAACTTGCCAAAGAAACCAACCATCGGCGGCACACCGGCCAGGCTGAACATCAGCACCAGCACGGCCAGCGCCTTGGCGGGTTCCCGTTTCGAGTACATGTTCAGCGACGTGATGTCGGTCACGGGCTGGCCGTCTTTCTCCATCGAGAGGATAAAGGCAAAGGTGCCCACGTTCATCGTCACGTAGATCGCCATGTAGATCAGCAGCGCCTGCACACCAAAGGCCGTCCCAGCCGCCAGACCCATCATCGCATAACCCATATGCGCAATCGACGAATAAGCCATCAGGCGTTTGATATTGGTCTGGCCAATCGCAGCGACCGCCCCCAGGAACATCGACAATACAGCCAGCAACGACACGATCTGCTGCCAATCGGCGGTCACACCACCAAAGGCGTCATGCAGGACGCGGGCAAACAGGCCCATCGCAGCCATTTTCGGCGCGGTGGCGAAAAACGCGGTAACCGGCGTGGGCGACCCTTCGTAGACATCCGGGGTCCACATGTGGAACGGCACGGCCGAAATCTTGAAGGCAAGCCCCGAGATCACAAACACCAGACCGAACAGCAAGCCGATCGAAGCATGGCCGCCAGACGCCGCCTGGATGATACCCGAGAACTGTGTCGTTCCGGCAAAGCCATACACCAACGAGGCACCGTACAGCAGCAGCCCCGAAGAAAGAGCCCCCAGCACGAAATACTTCATCCCCGCTTCGGTGGATTTGGCACTGTCGCGGCGCAAGGAGGCCACAACATAGAGCGACAGGGACTGCAGCTCTAGCCCCATATACAGGGTCATCAGATCCGAGGCCGACACCATCACCATCATACCAACAGTCGCCAGCACGATCAGGACGGGATATTCAAACCGCAGCAGGCCTTTGCGCGACATGTAGTCCTGGCTCATCACCAGAACCGCAGCGCCGCCCAAGAGGATCGTCACCTTGGCGAAACGCGCGAAAGCGTCATCGTGGAACAAGCCACCAAAGGCGATGTGGTCGCCCGACCCGCTCAGCCCAATCCAGACGGCGATCAGCGCCATCAGAATTGCGGTGGCCCATGTCAACATGGCCGCCATGCGGTCTTTGCCAGTGTACACGGCCAGAATCAACGCCAGCATCGCGTATACCGACAGAAGGATTTCCGGCAGGATAATATTCAGATCAGCCTGGATCATCTCTCAGGGCTCCCGTTTCAGTGCGATGCAGCGACTTGCGTGGCGGAGTGCCCGTCCGCAAGTGCCATGTCATAGTTGTGGACCAGCGCCTCGACAGAGGGGCCAATGATATCGGTAACCAGCGACGGATAGACACCCAACAGCAGGGTCATCACCACCAGCGGTGCAAAGATCGCCTTTTCGCGCGCAGTCATGTCACCGATTGTTTTCAGGCTTTCCTTGATCAGGTCGCCGAAGACGACGCGGCGATACAGCCACAGCGCATAGGCCGCCGACAGGATCACACCCGAGGTCGCAACAGCCGCCACCCAGGTGTTTGCCTGGAAAATCCCCATCAGCGTCAGGAATTCACCCACGAAGCCCGAAGTGCCGGGCAAACCAACGTTCGCCATGGTGAAGAACATAAAGATCAACGCATAGGCGGGCATCCGGTTCACCAGACCACCATAAGCGTCGATGTCGCGCGTGTGCATCCGGTCATAAATCACCCCCACACACAGGAACAAAGCGCCCGAGATAAAGCCGTGGCTGATCATCTGAAAGATAGCACCGTCGATGCCCTGCTGATTGGCTGCAAAGATCCCCATGGTAACATAGCCCATGTGCGCAACCGACGAATAGGCGATCAGCTTTTTCATGTCTTCCTGCACCAGCGCCACCAGCGAGGTATACACGATGGCAATCGCTGACATCCAAAGGACCAGCGGCGTCATCACGTCAGCCCCGATTGGGAACATCGGCAGGCTGAACCGCAAGAAGCCGTAGCCGCCCATCTTCAAAAGGATCGCAGCCAGAACGACCGACCCAGCCGTCGGCGCCTGAACGTGTGCGTCAGGCAGCCAGGTATGGACCGGCCACATCGGCATTTTCACCGCAAAAGAGGCAAAGAACGCCAGGAACATCATCGTTTGCATACCGCCCACGATATGAATCCCCAGCACACTGAAGCTATCCGAGGCGAAGCTGTGGTTCATCAGCGTCGGGATGTCAGTGGTGCCCGCATCCGCATACATCGCGACCATCGCCACCAGCATCAGAACCGACCCCAGCAACGTGTAGAGGAAGAACTTGAACGAAGCGTAAATCCGGTTCTTGCCGCCCCAGATACCGATGATCAGGAACATCGGGATCAGGCCTGCCTCGAAGAACAGGTAGAACAGCACCAGATCCAGCGCCATGAACACGCCCAGCATCAGCGTTTCCAGCAACAGGAATGCAATCATGTATTCCTTGACGCGCTTGTCCACACCCCAACTGGCCCAGATGACCAGGGGCATCATGAATGTGGTCAGCATTACGAACAGAACCGAAATCCCGTCCACACCCATTTTGTATTTCAGGCCCAGCAGCCACTCGCGCTCTTCGACATACTGGAACCCAGTGTTCGAAGGGTCGAACTCGGCCAGAATGAACAGCGACACCAGAAAGGTAAGCCCCGTGGCGATTAGCGCCGACCATTTGGCATTGCGTTGCGCCGCAGCATCCTCGCCCCGCAAGAAGATCGCCAAAATGGCGGCCGCCAGCGCGGGAATGAAGGTGACGATGGAAAGAAGGTTATCCATTATTCCGCCCCTCCGGTGAGCGACATCCAGGTGATGAGAACGGCAATCCCGATCACCATGGCAAAGGCATAGGTAAAGATGTAACCGGACTGCGCGCGGCCAGCGAGGCGGGTGAAGAAGGGGATGATCCCCATCGCGACACCGTTAAGCGAGCCATCAATGACGTTGCCATCGCCGCGCTTCCACAAGAAGCGTCCAATCGCGCTGGCCGGTTTCACAAAGATGACGTCATAGATTTCGTCGAAATACCATTTGTTCAGCAAGAACAGGTACAACGGACGTTGGGTTGCGGCCAGACGCTTGGGCATCTCCGGGTTCACAATGTAGAACCAGATCGCCACCAACAGACCGATGATCATCGCGATGAACGGGCTGACCTTGACCCAGGTCGGAGCATGGTGTGCTTCGTCCATGACGTGGTTGTCAGGGTGCATGAAGATCGCGCCTTGCGGCGCCGTGCCAGCGCTCATCTCGTGGCCAGTGTCCGCAGCGACGTGTTCTTCGGTGGCTGCATTGGTGTCCCCGTGTGCAGCATCCTCGCCATGGCCCTCGGCCATTTCAGCTTGGTGCACCGGAATACCGAAGAACTTGTTCACCGAGTTATGGTCACCGAAGAAGCTGTTGTACCAGATCATCCCCGAGAAAACCGCGCCCAAGGCCAGCACGCCCAGCGGCACCAGCATGACGGTCGGGCTTTCGTGCGCGTGTTCGTGCGTATGCTTGTCGCCGCGCGCCTCACCAAAGAAGGTCAGGAACATCAGGCGCCAGCTGTAGAACGAGGTGAACAAAGCAGCGATCACCAGCATCCAGAAAGCATAACCACCAGCGGTCCCTGCCCATGCGCTCTCGATCACGGCGTCCTTGGACAGGAAGCCAGCGAAACCAATGTGGGTCAGCGGAATGCCAACACCCGTGATGGCCAGCGTCCCCAGCAGCATTGCCCAATAGGTATAGGGCATTTTCTTACGCAGGCCGCCATAGTTCCGCATGTCCTGTTCGTGGTGCATTCCGTGGATCACGGAACCCGCGCCCAGGAACAGCATCGCCTTAAAGAACGCGTGCGTGAACAGGTGGAACATCGCGACCGAATAGACACCCACACCGGCAGCCACGAACATATAGCCCAGCTGCGACATGGTCGAATAGGCGATCACGCGTTTGATATCATTCTGCACCAGACCGATCGTGGCGGCAACGAATGCCGTGGTGGCCCCCAGGAAGGTTACAAAGCCCATGGCCTCGGGCGCGTACTCCATCAGCGGCGACATGCGGCAAACCAGGAAAACACCGGCGGTTACCATCGTGGCCGCGTGGATCAGCGCCGACACAGGCGTCGGGCCTTCCATCGCGTCGGGCAGCCAGGTGTGCAGGAACAGCTGAGCCGATTTGCCCATGGCGCCGACGAACAGCAAGAAGGCCAGCAGGTTCGCCGCGTTCCATTCCGTCCACAGGAAGCTGATCTCTTTTTCCGCCAACTGAGGTGCAGCCGCGAAAATGTCGTCAAAGGTGATGCTGTCGGTCAGGTAGAACAGCCCGAAGATCCCCAGCGCAAAGCCAAAGTCACCAACACGGTTGACCACAAAGGCCTTGATAGCCGCCGCGTTGGCCGAGGGTTTCTTGTAATAGAAACCAATCAGCAGATAGGACGCGACGCCCACGCCTTCCCAGCCAAAGAACATCTGGACCAGGTTATCCGATGTCACCAGCGCCAGCATGGCAAAGGTAAAGAACGACAGGTAGGCAAAGAAACGAGCTTTGTAATGCTCGCTGTCTTTCCAGGCGTGGTCATGCGCCATGTAGCCAAACGAATACAGGTGCACCAGCGCGGACACCGTGGTCACAACGATCAGCATGATCGCAGTCAGACGGTCCACACGGATCGACCATTCGGTGCTCAGACTACCGGACTCAATGAAATCCAGAATGTGGATATGTTTAACGTGCTCGGCGTCCAGCCCCAGGAATGTGATCCAGGACAGCAGACAAGCGAGGAACAGCAGGCCGGTTGTGACGAACTGTGCGCCCTTTTCACCGATCAGGCGCCAGCCGAACCCGGCAATCAGCGCCCCAACCAGCGGAGCAAAGAGGATGACGGTTTCCATGGTCTCTTTACCCTTTCATCACGTTGATGTCTTCGACGTCGATGGTTCCGCGGTTGCGGAAGAAGACGACGAGAATGGCCAGACCAATCGCGGCTTCAGCAGCGGCGACCGTCAGCACAAACAGCGTGAATACCTGGCCCACCAGATCCCCCATAAAGGAGGAGAAGGCGACAAGGTTGATGTTGACCGCAAGCAGCATCAGCTCGATCGACATCAAGAGGATGATCACATTCTTCCGGTTCAGGAAGAGGCCAAAGATACCTATGACAAACAGCGCGGACGCCACTGCCAGGTAGTGTTCTATACCAATCATTATTCCCTCGGTCCTTATTCGTTCCAGCGGCGGGCCTTACAGGCCCTGCCCCGGTTTCACGTCTTTCAATTCCATTGCTTTAGCCGGGTCGCGGTACATCTGTGCCAGAACGTCCTGGCGTTTGATGTCCTTGCGATGGCGCAGCGTCAGCAAGATCGCCCCGATCATCGCAACCAGCAGGATCAGACCGGCCAGTTGGAACAACAGGAAGTACTTGTCATACAGCAGCACACCCAGCGCAGCGGTGTTTTCCATGCCCTCGGGCGTAACCGAGCTGCGCGCGGCCAGCGCCGTATCAGAGGTTTCCCAAACACCGTAAGCCATGCCCAGTTGCAGCAGGATGATCACCCCGATCAGCAGCGCCAGGGGCAAATACTTGGCCATTTCGGCCTTTAGCTCGGCGAAATCGACATCCAGCATCATCACCACGAACAGGAACAGCACCATCACCGCGCCCACGTAGACAATGATCAACAGCATGGCGACGAATTCGGCCCCAAGCAAAACGAACAATCCGGCCGAGCTGAGGAAAGCCAGGATCAGCCACAGCACCGAATGCACCGGGTTGCGGCTGATCACCGTGAACAGGCCCCCGGTGATGGCGCAGATCGCGAACAGGTAAAATGCCAGCGCTGCAATCGTCATTTCTCTTTGTCCTCTTTGTCGTCCATCACGTCGCGGGCAAGTTCCATGCCCTTTGTCATGGCGGGTATACCGGCGAACATCGACATCTGTGCGATGGTCTCGGCGATTTCATCTTTGGTGGCACCGGCCTCAAGGGCGTGGCGCACGGTCATCCGGTAGCCCGTTTCATTTTGGGCCCCTTGCATCGTCAACCCGGCCAGCGTCAGCAGCAGCCGCGTTTTCGCATCCAGCCCATCCTTGTTGATGCCCTTACCAAAGGTCATTTCCATCATGTCCTTGGGCATGGTCGGCCAAAGCGACTCGAACCCTTTGGGCGAGAAGGATTCCAACGCGGGGTTAAACGCCTTGGCCATGGCCTGAGCCTGCTGCATCAGCACTTCGAATGGGTTGGTTGAATCTGTCATCGGTACGGCGCATCCATTTCCAGGTTGCGGGCGATTTCGGCTTCCCAACGATCCCCGTTCTCCAACAGCTTGTCCTTGTTATAGAACAGCTCTTCGCGGGTTTCGGTGGCGAATTCGAAATTCGGCCCCTCGACGATTGCATCCACGGGACAGGCCTCTTGGCAGAAACCGCAGTAGATGCATTTGGTCATGTCGATGTCATAGCGCGTGGTCCGGCGCGAGCCATCATCGCGGGGTTCCGCGTCGATGGTGATGGCCTGTGCGGGGCAGATCGCCTCACACAGTTTACACGCGATGCAGCGCTCTTCGCCATTGGGGTAGCGACGCAGCGCATGTTCGCCGCGGAATCGGGGGCTCAGTGGTCCCTTCTCGTGCGGGTAGTTCAGCGTCGCCTTGGGGGCAAAGAAGTACTTCAACCCCAGTTGGAACCCTTTGATGAAATCAGCCAGCAGGAAATACTTGGCCGCGCGTCCATAATCGATCTGTGTCATGGATCAGCCTCCAATCGCCCAGCGGGCATAGGCCCCGCCGAAGGCTTCGAATTTTGCAAGGAATGCCACGATCACGACCCAGGCCAGCGACATCGGCAGGAAGACTTTCCAACCGATCCGCATCAGCTGGTCATAGCGGTAGCGCGGAGTAATCGCCTTCACCATCGAGAAGATAAAGAAGACAAACAGCATCTTACCAATCATCCACAGGATGCCATCCGGCAGGCCCGGGATAGGCGACAGCCAACCACCAAAGAACAGCAGCGTGGTCAGGGCACACATCAGCACCACGGCAACCAGCTCGCCGATCATGAACAGCAGGAACGGGGTCGAGCTGTATTCAACCTGATAGCCAGCCACCAGTTCGGATTCTGCCTCGGGCAGGTCGAACGGCGGGCGGTTGGTTTCGGCCAGGGCCGAGATCAGGAACAGGAACAGCATCGGGAAATGCGGCAGCCAATACCAGCTGAACAGGCCATAAGATCCGTCCTGCGCCGCAACGATGTCGCCAAAATTCATCGACCCGCTCGAGATGATCACACCGATGATGATCAAACCAATGCTGACCTCATAGGAAATCATCTGCGCGGCGGACCGCAACGACCCCAAGAACGGGTATTTCGAGTTCGACGCCCAACCGCCCATGATGACGCCGTAGACCTCAAGCGAGGACACCGCGAAAACATACAGGATCGCCACGTTGATGTCGGACAAAACCCAACCATCATTGAAGGGGATCACCGCCCAGGCGATCAGCGCCATCACAAGGCTGATCATCGGGGCCAGCAGGAACACGACCTTGTCGGCCCCTGCGGGGAACACCACCTCTTTGACGATGTATTTCAAGAAGTCAGCGAAGCTTTGCAGCAGGCCGAAAACGCCCACCACGTTGGGACCGCGACGCATCTGGACAGCAGCCCAGATTTTCCGGTCCGCATACATCAAGAAGGCCAAAGCCACCAAGAGAGGGATCACGACCAGGAACACCTGTCCGATGATCACCAGCGCCATGCCCAAATAAGTGTTAGCAAAGAAATCTGCCATTAGATCCTCACACCGTCGGTATTCCGTTTTCCGCGCAATGAGCAACGACAACTTCAGCGTCAATCGTTCTCAATCCACGGGGCAGCGCAGACGAGATGGTATAAACCGCATCCCCTCGCCATAGGCCGCCCTGTTGCTCTACATTCGTGCGCAAGTGACGCGCGAAACCGTAACCGCGGATCAGCGCGTATTGTGCAGCCGCACATTCCGCGTAATCCGCAACATCTTCGCCCGTACGGGCGCCAGACATGGCCACCTGGAAACTAACCAGATCACCATCCAAAAGCTGCGTATCGATCCCCTGATAGGATGGGCGGAACGCCCCGGCCTCGGGTTGTGCATTCACACAACCAGCAACCGGCGCCGTTACGGCCAGGGATATGAGCGCAGCTCGCATCATTATTCAGCCGCCACCGGGGTTTCAGCCCGTGCCTTGGCGTTTGCCGCCAATTCACCCATCAAGGCCGAAGCCCGCGCGATGGGGTTGGTCAAATAGAACTGTTCATCCGACGCCACCGCCAGTTTGAACGCACCATTCTTCAGCGGAGCCAATTCCAGCGGCTGCCATTCGTTCTCGATCACCTGGTCGATCTGCGCCAGATGCGGCACGGCCTCGATCAGGGCCTGACGCAGTTGCGCCAGAGAATTATACGGCAGCGCAGCCCCGATTTCGGCGCTCAGCGCACGCAGGATGGCCCAGTTTTCCTTGGCCTCTCCCGGCGCAAAGCCAGCACGCATTGCCAGCTGTGGGCGGCCTTCGGTGTTCACGAACAGACCGTTTTCTTCGGTATAGGCCGCACCCGGCAAGATAATGTCAGCGCGGTGCGCCCCACGATCCCCGTGGCTACCCTGATAGATCACAAAGGGACCATCGGCGATTTCAACTTCGTCGGCACCCAGGTTGTAAACAACCTCGACACCGTCCATGGCTTTTTCCAGGCCACCTTCGGTGACGGCGCCCAGATCCATGGCGCCCACGCGGCTGGCCGCTGTGTGCAGAACAAGCATTTTGCCGCCCAGCTTCTCTGTCAGTGCCTGCGCCTGCGCCAGAACCTTGATCCCGTCGCCTTCGGTGATGGCGCCCTGCCCCACGATGACGATCGCATCCTCGGTGGCTTCGGCCTTATCAACCGCCGGAGCCAAATAGGCGCGACCGGGGCCAACATAGGTGACGTCATACGTCAGGTCCGCTTGCTCGCCGATAACGCGCACTTCGGCGCCTTTAAGCCAGGCTTTGCGGATGCGCGCATTCAGAACGGGCGCTTCGTTCCGTGGATTAGAGCCAACAAGATAGATCAACTTGGCGGTGTCGATATCTTCGATCGCAGCCGTGCCAACATAGGCCGAACGGTTGCCAACGGGCAGAACCGCACCGTCGGTACGCGATTCAATGTTGCCGTCCAGACCTTCGATCACTTGCTTGAGCGCGAACACGGCCTCGGTCGGGGCCAGATCACCGACCAGAGCGGAAACCTTCTTGCCCTTCATCGCTGCCGCAGCGGCGGTCAGAGCCTCGTCCCAACCTGCTTTGCGTAGCTTGCCGTTTTCGCGAATATACGGCGTATCCAGTCGCTGACGGCGCAGACCATCCCAGATGAAACGGGACTTATCCGACAGCCATTCTTCGTTCACGCCATCGTGGTTGCGCGGCAGAACCCGCATCACTTCGCGGCCCTTTGTGTCCACGCGGATGTTGCTACCAATCGCATCCATCACGTCGATAGTTTCGGTCTTTGTCAGCTCCCATGGGCGCGCGGTAAAGGCGTAAGGCTTTGAAACCAAAGCACCAACCGGGCAAAGGTCAATGATATTGCCCTGCATGTTCGAAACCAGTGTTTCGTTCAGATAGCTGGTGATCTCTGCATCTTCGCCGCGGCCGGTCTGGCCCATCTGGTTGATGCCTGCGACCTCGGTTGTGAAACGCACGCAGCGTGTACAGGAAATACAGCGCGTCATATGGGTTTCGACAAGCGGCCCCAGGTTCAGATCCTCGGTGGCGCGCTTGGGTTCACGGTAGCGGCTGAAATCAACACCATACGCCATGGCCTGGTCCTGTAGATCACATTCTCCGCCCTGGTCGCAGATCGGGCAATCCAGCGGGTGATTGATCAGCATGAATTCTATCACGCCTTCGCGGGCTTTCTTGACCATGGGCGAATTGGTTTTCACCACAGGTGCCTGACCTTCCGGGCCAGGGCGCAGGTCGCGCACCTGCATCGCGCAAGAGGCGGCGGGCTTGGGCGGACCGCCCACAACCTCGACCAGGCACATACGGCAGTTGCCGGCAATCGACAGACGCTCGTGGTAGCAGAAGCGCGGAACCTCGACTCCGGCCTGTTCACAGGCCTGAATCAGGGTCATTGCCCCGTCAACTTCGATCTCGTTCCCGTCGATGTTTATCTTGCGTAGGTCAGACATGGGGTCTCACTTTGCTCTCAGTAGTTGGCCGATCCGGCTACCTTTGGCGATCTCGGCACGGCCAAGATTGCAGAAGGTGTCCGGTTCGGCATAGCTTGCGCCATTGGCCTTCAGGTAAGCCTCGCCACGGGCGCGCATTCGCGCCTTTTCCTCTTTGGATTTGACGTAGGCCTTGATCTCTTTCTTGCTGTAACCCAGCTCTAGAGCATGGTTTTCCAGTGTATTGATGTAGTTCAGTGCCCGGAACATGCGGGCGGAAATGCCGGAGCATTCCTTGCGGATCTGATCCGCCACAGCGACGGCAAACAGCCCGTCATTGATCGATTTCACTTCGCGCAGCGGCGGCAATGCCGACGCCATCCCCGAGCTAGCCAGTATCGAAGCGGTCATCAGGGGCAAAATCATGCGCATGTCATATCTCCTTGCAGCACAGAGGCGCGGGACGCGAAATGCGCCCGCCCATCTGGGCAAAAGATGGGGTCAGCAGCGACTGTCATGCAATAACAATCGCCCGAACCCCATGATATGACAAAAGAATTCATCATGCCTCGCAACGGCCCCGCAGGATCAGAACATCGTCGTCCAACCGCACGTCACGATCGTCTGTCTCGCGCACAACCAGCCATTCCAGCTTGGAATTACCGTAGTTGACGACGCAATGACGTGTGGCCTCGTAACGGCCAGCATCCTCGGCGCCTTCGCGGCTTTGGTTGGCGCCTTTGACGGTGACGTCAAACATCCGAGGGTCTTCTTTCAGGTGTTTAATCGAGGCTTTGAAATAGTACCCATCAAAAGCCACGCGCTGAGTGTTGCGTGTGTTGCCACACCCAGCCAGCAGCCCCAGACAAACGCATGAAAGAACCAGACCCCGCATCATGATCACTCCGCCGCAACAGCGCTGATGCGCCCGGTTTTCTGAGCTTTGATACGGTCTTCGATTTCGTCGCGGAAGTTGCGGATCAGGCCCTGAATCGGCCATGCAGCCGCATCACCCAAGGCGCAAATTGTGTGTCCCTCGACCTGCTTGGTCACGTCCCACAGCATGTCGATTTCCTCGATCTCGGCTTCGCCTTTGACCAGACGATCCATCACGCGCATCATCCAGCCGGTGCCTTCGCGGCAAGGCGTACACTGACCGCAGCTTTCGTGTTTATAGAACTTCGACAGGCGCCAGATCGCTTTGACGATGTCAGTTTGCTTGTCCATCACGATCACGGCGGCGGTCCCCAGACCCGAGCCCAGCTCGCCGCGCAGGTAATCGAAATCCATGATCGCGTCGCGCATATTTTCACCGCGCACACAGGGCACGGACGATCCGCCAGGGATCACGGCCAGCAGGTTGTCCCAGCCGCCGCGAATACCACCGCAATGTTTCTCGATCAGTTCTTCGAACCCGATGGACATGGATTCTTCGACCACACAGGGGTTGTTCACATGACCGCTAATGGCGAACAATTTGGTGCCCGCATTGTTGGGACGTCCAAATCCGGCGAACCATTCGGGGCCACGCCGCAGGATGGTCGGCACGACGGCGATGGATTCCACATTGTTCACCGTGGTCGGGCAGCCATAAAGGCCCGCGCCAGCAGGGAACGGAGGCTTCATCCGGGGCATGCCTTTTTTGCCTTCGAGGCTTTCAATCAGGGCGGTTTCCTCGCCACAGATATAGGCCCCTGCCCCGTGGTGCAGATAGAGGTCGAAATCCCAGCCGGAGCCGGCGGCGTTCGGCCCCAGAAGACCCGCATCATAGGCCTCGTCGATCGCGGCTTGCAGCGCTTCTTTCTCGCGGATGTATTCACCGCGAATATAGATGTAACACGCATTCGCCTGCATCGCGAAGGACGCGATCAGGGCACCCTCGATCAGCGTATGCGGATCATGACGCATGATTTCGCGGTCTTTACAGGTGCCGGGCTCGGATTCATCCGCGTTGATCACCAGATAGGCCGGGCGACCGTCGCTTTCCTTGGGCATAAAGGACCATTTCAAACCGGTGGGGAACCCCGCACCGCCGCGTCCACGCAGGCCGCTGGCTTTCATCTGGTCGATGATCCAGTCGCGGCCTTTTTGAATGATACCGGCAGTGCCATCCCAATGCCCACGCGCCTTTGCGCCCGCAAGAGTGCGCTCGTGCATACCGTAGATATTGGTAAAGATACGGTCCTGATCCTTGAGCATCCGATTACCTCTGATCGTTTTGGCGCGCGCGCCAGATTTGATAGATCATCGCAATGGCAAGGATGAACCCAGCCAGGGCGATCAGGTCGAACAGCGCGCGTGTGCGCATATCCAGACCCATTTGTCCTCCGATGAGGGTGGCCAGAACCCAGAACACACCGGTGCCAGCAATCAGCATGGCAGCCTTGCGCCCTTTGCGGGCCTGTTCTGTGTTGCGGTCACTCATTCCTCATCCGCCTTAATACACGCCGCCCTTGTCGACGCGCTTCGAGAATTCCGTATCTTCGCCAGCGGCCAACAGCTTGGCCTGACTAACCCAGTCGTCGCGAATGATCCGGCCTTTGAACTTCAGGCGGTTATCAACCCAAGTGATTTCCGCAGCCGTCCAGGCGGCAACCTGATCAAAGTGGTAGAAACCCAGATCATTGAGGGTTTGCTCCAGCTTCGGACCGACACCTTTGATCCGCTTCAGATCGTCAGCGCCACCTTCGCGGGCCGCAGTCAGCAGCGCCGGTTCAGCCTCGTCACCGCCTGCCAGATCCGCGAGCGGAGCGGCAACAGGCGCCGCCTTTTCGATGGGTTTTTCGTATTTCCACTCGCCTTTGCGGTCAGCCAGCTCTTCTTCACCGTCCAGCTTCGCAGAGGCGACAACCTTGGGCGCATCTGTTTCTGGCGTAGCGGTCGCTTTGGCCGCGACAGGCGCGGGCGCTTCGGCGGCCACAGGTGTTTCAGCAACCGGAGCCTCAGCAGCAGGCGCTTCGGCCTTGGCTTTGCTCGTGACCCAAGGGGTCACAATCGGAACCTCGGTGCCGTCGATCCGTTTGATCGTGTCCCCGATATCCGTCGCCAGCTGTACACTTGCGTTATACTTGGTGTGGCCGCTGTCAAATTCCTTCAGCGCGGTCAGGCCACCCAGAGGTTCCGCCGCGAAACGGCCATTCTGCGGACCGGGCACGGGCACGTTGCCTGCCGCCATCTCGTCCAACATCTTGGCAAAGCCTTCGGCGGTCAGATCTTCATAGTAGTCCTTGCCGATCTGAGCCATCGGAGCGTTGGTACATGCGCCCAGGCATTCGACCTCTTCCCAGCTGAATTTGCCATCAGCGGACAGGGTATGAGCTTTGTCGGCGATTTTTTCACGGCAAACAGCAATCAGATCTTCGGCGCCACAGATCATGCAGGACGTGGTGCCGCAAATCTGGATATGAGCGACCGAGCCGACCGGCTGAAGCTGGAACATGAAGTAGAACGACGCCACTTCGAGCGCCCGCATATAGGGCATCCCCAGCATGTCAGCGACATATTCAATCGCCGGGCGGGTCAACCAGCCGGTTTGTTCCTGAGCACGCCACAACAGCGGAATAACCGCCGATTGCTGACGCCCTTCGGGGTATTTGGTGATCTGACCTTCGGCCCATTTCAGGTTGTCGGGCGTGAAAGCAAAGCTGGCGGGTTGGTCTTTGTAAAGACGGCGGAGCATTAGGTCATCCCCTCGGCTGCGCGGCGGCTGTCGGAGCCTCCGGCGGGAGTATTTTCAGCAAGATGAAAGGCAGGGCGCATCAGCGATCGATCTCCCCGAACACGACATCCATGGTGCCGATGATGGCTGCAACGTCGGCCAGCTGGTGGCCGCCTGCAACGTGGTCCATCGCTTGCAAGTGCAAGAAGCCCGGCGCGCGCAGTTTCGCGCGGTAGGGTTTGTTCGACCCGTCCGACACCATGTAGACGCCGAATTCACCCTTGGGGGCCTCGACTGCGGCGTAGACTTCGCCTGCCGGGACGTGGAAGCCCTCGGTGTAGAGTTTGAAGTGATGGATCAGCGATTCCATCGAGGTCTTCATATCGCCGCGTTTGGGCGGGGTCAGCTTGCCGCGGGCCAGCACGTCGCCGGTGGCCTCGCGCAGTTTGCCGATGGCCTGACGGATGATGCTGGTGGACTGGCGCATTTCTTCCATGCGGCACAGGTAGCGGTCATAGCAGTCGCCGTTTTTGCCCACGGGGATCTGGAACTCGAACTCGTCATAGCATTCATAAGGCTGCGAGCGACGCAGATCCCATGCGAGGCCAGAGCCCCGCACCATGACGCCCGAGAAGCCCCATTCCAGGATATCTTCTTCGGTGACGATGCCGATATCGGCGTTACGCTGTTTGAAAATCCGGTTTTCGGTCAGCAGACCGTCGATATCTTCCAGAACTTTGGGGAATTCGATCGCCCATTCCTCGATATCGTCCAGCAGCTCGTCGGGCAGGTCCTGGTGGACACCGCCGGGACGGAAATAGTTGGCGTGCAAGCGGGCACCACAGGCGCGCTCGTAGAAGATCATCAGCTTCTCGCGCTCTTCAAAGCCCCACAGCGGCGGGGTCAGCGCGCCGACGTCCATGGCCTGTGTGGTGACGTTCAGCAGGTGGTTCAGAACGCGGCCGATTTCCGAGAACAGCACCCGGATCAGCGAAGCGCGGCGAGGCACTTCGACGCCACATAGTTTCTCAATCGCCAGACACCAGGCATGTTCCTGGTTCATCGGCGCCACGTAATCGAGGCGATCCAGATAGGGCAGGTTTTGCAGATAGGTGCGCGATTCCATCAGCTTTTCGGTGCCACGGTGCAGCAGGCCGATATGGGGATCGCAACGTTCCACGATCTCGCCGTCCAGCTCCAGCACCAGGCGCAAGACGCCGTGAGCCGCAGGGTGTTGCGGGCCGAAGTTGATGTTGAAGTTGCGGATTTTCTGTTCGCCGCTCAGCGCATCAACGCTGCCGTCGTCAAACTTGGAGCCGTCCATCATTTCGCATCCCCTTTCTCATCACCGGGCAGGATGTATTCGGCACCCTCCCACGGAGACATGAAGTCAAACTGGCGGTATTCCTGAACCAGCTTTACGGGTTCGTATACAACGCGTTTTTGCGCCTCGTCATAGCGAACCTCGGTGTAGCCGGTGGTTGGGAAATCCTTGCGCAGCGGGTGACCACGAAAGCCGTAATCCGTCAGCAGGCGGCGCAGATCGGGATGGCCCGAGAACAGCACGCCGAACATGTCAAAAATCTCGCGCTCGAACCAATTGGCCGAGGGGTGCACGTCGATGATCGAGGCGACCATGTCGTCCTCGCGCACTGAAACTCGCAGGCGGATGCGGTGGTTCTGGTACATCGACAGGAAATGATAGACCACGTCGAACCGCTTGACCCGATCCGGGTAATCGACGGCCGTGATATCCACCAGCGACGAGAATTTGCACGTCGGGTCAGTTTTCAGGAACTCGACAAACTCGACGATTTTCGCCGGGGCGACATCAATTGTCAGTTCGTCAAACGCAATATCCCAGCCGATCACGTCATCAAGCCGTTTCAGCTCGATATGGGTGGCGAGTTCTCTCAGAGCTTCACTCATCAGTTTCTTCCTTCCACCCTTGGATCAGCGCACAATCGTGCCGGTACGGCGGATTTTGCGTTGCAGCTGCATCAGGCCATACATCAGGGCTTCGGCGGTGGGCGGGCATCCGGGGACGTAAACATCCACGGGCACGATCCGGTCACAACCGCGCACAACCGAATAGCTGTAGTGGTAATATCCGCCGCCATTTGCGCAGGATCCCATCGAGATCACGTAGCGCGGCTCGGGCATCTGGTCATAGACCTTACGCAACGCCGGCGCCATCTTGTTGGTCAGCGTACCCGCGACAATCATCAGGTCCGACTGACGCGGAGAAGCGCGCGGCGCGGTGCCATAGCGTTCCAGGTCATAGCGCGGCATCGAGGTGTGCATCATTTCCACGGCGCAGCAGGCCAGACCAAAGGTCATCCAGTGCAACGATCCGGTGCGGCCCCAGTTAATGATGTCGTCAACAGAGGTCAGCAGGAAGCCCTTGTCCTGAAGCTCGCGATTCAACTCTTGCGTGGCGACTTCGCGATCGAAGCCAGCCGTGTTCGCACCGGTCATCACTCCCATTCCAGGGCCCCTTTCTTCCACTCATAGGCAAAGCCTGCGGTCAACACGCCCAGGAACACCATCATGGACCAGAACCCGACCATCGAGATGTCCTTGAACGCCACGGCCCAAGGGAACAAGAAGACGATTTCCAGATCGAAGATAATGAACAGGATCGACACCAGATAAAATCTGACATCGAACTTCATCCGCGCATCGTCGAATGCGTTAAATCCGCATTCATAAGCTGACACTTTTTCTGGATCCGGATTGCGGACCGCCAGAACAACAGCTGCAAGGATAAGAACAAGGCCAAGGACAATGGCGATGGCCAGAAAGACGAGGATGGGAAGGTATTCCCTCAGCATCTCTTCCACGAGTGGCTCCTTTCATGCGCGCGGGCGCAGTCAGTAGGCTGATTTTGCTAGGCCGGGTTTACTCCCGCGCCCCGTCGGGGTCAACCGAACCCGCGTCACATTCAACAACGTGAAAGTGTGCCGATTTTTCAAGGTATACAACGGCACACAACGCCTATCTTCGTTGCGGTGCGGCAATTCGCCAAGGTTTTTTATGACGTCACGTCGTGAAATTCGCAAATTCATCCCTAGGGCGATCAGAATTTATTTTCTGATTCTGACTAAAGTCATCTCAGTTATACATATTTAAACAGGAAAAACGGCACGTTTAACCGCGCCGTCCTAGTTTTTGAGCGAAAGAGATTCGCTTCTGAAAAGGAATTGATCAGCCCTGCCAGTTGGGTTTGCGCTTTTCGAAAAACGCGCCGATCCCTTCGGGCGCTTCGGTCCCTTCCCAACATGCCGCCAGCTCTTCGACGGTATGTCGAATGGTCGCCTCGTCGATTTGCGGCCCCAGAGCACGCAACAATGCCTTGGCGCGCGCCACTGCCCCAGGGGCGCAGTCCAGATAGGGGACCACCTCGGCCTCAATCGCTGCATCCAGATCCTCGGCCGGGACCACCCGCGCCAACAGCCCCAGAGCCACCGCCTCGGCCGCATCAAAGCGCCGCGCGGACATGAACACCCGGCGCGCCTTGGCCTCTCCCATTCGGGCACAGACATATGGGCCAATCGTTGCCGGGATCAGCCCCAGTCGCGTCTCCGTCAATCCCATCAGAATGTCGTCGGATCCGATGGCAACGTCACACACGCTTGCCAGCCCGACGCCCCCTCCGAACGCATTCCCCTGAACCCGCCCAATCAAAGGCTTCGGCATCGTATTCAACGCCTGCAGCATCCACGCCAATTTCGACGCCTCCGCCATGCGCGTCTCTGGATCAGCATTGAATTGCTCGCGCATCCATCCCAAATCCCCTCCCGCGCAAAAGCTCCGCCCCTTGGCCGCCAAGACAACCACCCTGACAGCAGGGTCCGCACCCAGCGTCTTGGCAGCGTCATGCAGCTCGCCAATCATCTGTGCCGACATCGCATTATGTTTTTCCGCACGGTCCAGCCACAGGGTTGCCACTCCGCGCGCGTCACGCTCGATGCTGATAGTAGACGTCATCCTATTCCTCCAGTTGGCGCAATTCTTCGGGCAGAGCGACCAGTAGCATTCCCAAATTCACGCGCGCATTGCTCTTGCCATGTCCGCAGCGCGATCCAACACGACCGGATCCAAGCCCGTATGATATCCCAAAGCGACCAACCGCGCATTCACAGCCTCGGTCGCAACATTCCCCGCAGCCCCCGGAGCATAAGGACATCCCCCCAAACCGCCGACAGCCGCGTCAAACACCCGCAGACCGCGATCCAACGAAGCCTCGATATTGTCCAGCGCGCGCCCAGCCGTGTCGTGGAAATGACCGGCCAGCCGTTCCGCCGGTACAACGTCCAGCACCGCATCCAGCATCACCGCAATGCGTTCTGGCGTCCCTTGACCAATGGTGTCGCCCAGGCTGATTTCATAGCACCCCATCTTGTCCAGCTCGGCGACCACTTTGGCCACTTGCTCGGGTGCAACAGGACCATCATAGGGACAGTCGGCAACGCAGCTCACATATCCTCGCACGCGCAACCCCGCCGCCTGCGCCCCATCCGCAACCGGCTTGAACCGCTCAAGGCTCTCGGCAATCGTTGCGTTGATATTTGCCTTGGAGAACCCTTCCGAGGCCGACCCGAAAATCGCAACCTCGTCCGCCTTTGCGGCAATCGCGCGCTCCAGCCCCTGCATATTCGGTGTCAGCGCTGCATAGGACACCCCCGGCACCCGCAAGATTCCCGCCAGCACCTCAGCGCTATCTGCCATCTGCGGGACCCATTTAGGGCTGACGAAACTCGCCACCTCAACCCGCCGAAACCCGGCGCCGCTCAGACAATCGACCAGGGCCACCTTTGCCTCGGTCGGGATCATCGTTTTCTCGTTTTGCAGCCCGTCCCGCGGACCCACTTCGAAAATCTCGACATAGCCGCTCATGCGCAGCCTCCTGCTTTCATCTTGCTTTAAATACTCATGTCCGCCGACCACCATTTGGCACCCGGCTCAGGGGTTACTCTTCATCTTCCAAACGGATCAGAGCCGCCCCCGCTTCGACCTGTGCGCCCTCTTCGGTCAGAACTTCGGCCACGACACCATCACGCGCGGCCAGCAAGGCGTGTTCCATCTTCATTGCCTCCAGAATGGCCAGCCGATCGCCTTCTTTCACGGGCTGCCCCGCGGTGGCAAAGACGGCTTTGACCAGCCCTGGCATCGGGGCTTCGATCAGATTGCCTCCGGCCCCGGCGCTTGCCGCCCGGTCCAACGGGTCCACCAAAGAGAACGCCTGCCCGTAGCCTGCGAAAACCGTGATCTCATCGCCGCTGCGCACCCAATGTGCGGCCTTGACGCCGTCATAGCTCCAGCCCCCTTGGTACAGGACCTCGACCACGGTGCCCTCGACATCCACCAGGGCAGATCCGGCCCCGCGCAGCATCACAGCAATATCATGCGTCTCGCCGTCCCATTCCAACGCCACTCCGCGCCAGCTACCGCCCCAAAGCGTAAAGCCCTGATCCCAGTCCGGAGCGCCAGTCAATTCCAGCGCAATCATAGCGGCCTGCGCAACCGTTTGCGGGGCAACGGTCACCGGCTGAACAAGATCGTCCAGATCGCGCCCGATCAATCCTGTATCCACGTCGCCCTTCGCAAATCCCTCGTGCGCGCATAGCGCCCCAAGGAAGGCCAGGTTGGTCACTGTCCCGGCCACCTGCGTTCCTTCTAGCGCCTGCCCCATCTGTTTCAGTGCGATCGCACGGGTCGCCCCGTGGGTGATAACTTTGGCAATCATCGGATCATAGAACGGGCTGATCGTATCCCCGGTCCGCACACCGCTGTCAGCACGGCACCCATCGGGGAAGGCCAGATAGGACAGTGTCCCCGTTGCCGGAAGGAACCCTTTGGGCACGTCCTCGGCATAGAGACGGCTCTCAAAGGCGTGGCCCGTGATGGTCAGATCATCTTGTTGCTTGGGCAGGCCCTCGCCCGCGGCGACGCGCAATTGCCATTCAACCAGATCAACGCCGGTGATGGCTTCGGTCACGGGGTGTTCGACCTGCAGGCGGGTGTTCATCTCCATGAACCAGAACCCGTCGGGACGCAGGCCGTCAGACCCGTCCACGATGAATTCGATCGTGCCGGCACCTTTATAGCCGATTGCCTCGGCGGCGCGCACGGCGGCGTCCCCCATCGCGGCACGCATTTCTGCGGTCATACCAGGGGCTGGGGCCTCTTCGATGACCTTCTGGTGGCGGCGCTGCAACGAGCAATCGCGCTCGAACAGATGCACCGCCTGGGCGCCGTCCCCAAAAACCTGCACTTCGATATGACGCGGCTGAAGGATATATTTCTCGATCAAAACATCCGGGTTGCCAAAGGCCGTACTGGCCTCGCCCTGGGCGCTGGCCAGAGCATCGGCAAAATCCTTGGGGTCCTCGACCAGGCGCATGCCCTTGCCGCCGCCGCCCGCAACGGCCTTGATCAACACCGGATAGCCGATCTGACCAGCCTGTTGCGCCAGGAAATCACCATCCTGATTGGCCCCATGATACCCCGGCACCACAGGAACGCCCGCCTCTTCCATCAAGACCTTGGCCGCGTCTTTTAGACCCATTTTGCGGATCGCATCAGCCGAAGGCCCGATGAAGGTCAACCCTGCCGCCTGCACCGCATCCACGAAATCAGGGTTTTCCGACAGGAAGCCATAACCGGGATGGATCGCCTGCGCGCCAGTCTGCAACGCGGCCTCGATGATCCGATCCCCCAGCAGATAGCTGTGCGCCGGGGCCGAGCCGCCGATATGGATGGCCTCATCTGCGATCTGCACATGTTGAGCGGTGGCATCTGCGTCCGAGTAAACTGCTACCACCTTCACGCCCAGCGACCTCGCTGTCTGCATCACCCGGCAGGCGATCTCACCCCGGTTTGCAATCAGGATCTTGTCAAACATGTTTCCCGCTCCTCGCGCCTTGAAACTTCATTTCTTGTGTCTTTCTGTCGGATCTTCAGGGTGCTTCAGCCCCAAAAACCGCAGTGAAATCGTTGATATAAACAGTGCAAAAATGGGTACGCCAAGCGGTAGCCACCATTTCCCCGGACCGGCCAACTCCCATCCAAAAGGGGCGAAACCGGCATGTTCCATCGACCAGACGTAAATCCAGGGGACCGCCGCCATACAGGGCACCGCCAGCCCATACCCGTTCCCAAAGAACGCAGCGCGCCCAACGCTGGGAAAGGCAGGCATGGCCAATTGCGAGTCATCGCCCAGTTTCGACAGATGCTTGCCATAGTCATTTCGCACATAAACCATCGCGCGCATCGCGGCCCATACCCCGACCAATGCAGCGGCCGAAGACAGGCACCCCGCAATCATCAACGCCGTTCGCAGGACTTCGACCCGGTCCAGAATATCCCAGAACCCACCAAAATCAGAGGTCGAAGCATCCACTCCCATCTGCATTTTGGTCAGGGTGATCTGCGCATTCAGAACCAGCCCGTAGGCGGCAAACAAAAAGCCGTTAAAGGCCAGCATCCAACCTATCCGCTTGTCGACCAGCCCGTCTTCGTGCTCGACCAGACGGCGAACTTCGTCAAATATCTTGTCGCTTTGATCTATGACACCAAATCGAGCCCGCAGAGATCTCTGCGGGGATACATTTGGAGCGGGTGTGCCCGGTGGAGCGGGTGTACCCGGATCAGCCTGTGTTGCCGCCTTGTCTTTGTCCATCTTGGTGGTCATGTCAGTCCCTTTGCGTCTGCGCCCAGCCTACATACGGAAAACGCCGAATTTCGTCTCTTCGATCGGAGCATTCAGGCTGGCGCTCAGGCTCAGGGCCAGAACGTCGCGGGTTTTGCGCGGATCAACGATTCCATCATCCCACAGCCGGGCCGAGGCATAGAGCGGATGGCTCTGTTCCTCGAACATGTCGATGGTGGGGCGTTTGAACTCGGCCTCATCCTCGGCGGACCATTCGCCGCCCTGACGTTCGATCCCGTCGCGTTTCACGGTGGCCAAGACGCCAGCCGCCTGTTCCCCCCCCATCACACTGATGCGCGAGTTCGGCCAGCTCCACAGGAACCGCGGAGAGAATGCACGACCGGACATCCCGTAGTTGCCGGCGCCAAACGATCCGCCGACCAACATGGTGATTTTCGGCACTTTGGTGGTGGCGACCGCCGTGACCATCTTGGCGCCGTGGCGGGCGATGCCTTCGTTTTCGTATTTGCGCCCCACCATAAAGCCGGTGATGTTCTGCAAGAACACCAGCGGGATATTGCGCTGGCTGCACAGTTCGATGAAATGCGCTCCCTTTTGCGCCGCTTCTGAAAACAGCACGCCATTGTTGGCGACAATCCCGACCGGGCAGCCTTTGACATGGGCAAATCCGGTCACCAAAGTTTCGCCAAAACGCGGTTTGAATTCGTCAAACCGCGAGCCATCCACTGTGCGCGCGATCACCTCGCGGATGTCATAGGGGGTACGCAAACCGGCCGGTACAACGCCCAGAATCTCGTCGGGGTCATATGCAGGCTCCTCGGAGGATTGCCATTGCACCGTTTGCGGTTTCGCACGGTTCAGGTGGCTGACGGCACGGCGGGCCAAGGCCAGCGCATGGGCGTCATCCTCGGCCAGATAATCGGCCACACCGGACAGACGGGTATGCACGTCACCGCCGCCCAGATCTTCGGCTGTGACGACCTCGCCGGTCGCAGCCTTGACCAGAGGCGGCCCGGCCAGAAAGATCGTGCCCTGTTCCTTGACGATAATCGTCACGTCGGACATGGCGGGGACATAAGCGCCACCCGCAGTGCACGACCCCATCACCACAGCGATTTGCGGGATGCCCTTGGCCGACATATTCGCCTGGTTAAAGAAGATACGGCCAAAGTGGTCGCGGTCGGGAAAGACCTCGTCCTGGTTTGGCAGGTTCGCGCCACCGCTATCGACCAGATAGATGCACGGCAACATGTTCTGTTCCGCGATTTCCTGAGCGCGCAGGTGTTTCTTGACCGTCATCGGGTAATAGGTGCCACCTTTGACGGTGGCATCGTTGCAGATGATCATGCATTCATGCCCATGCACGCGCCCGACCCCGGCAATCACACCGGCGCTGGGGGCTGCATCATCATACATGCCATATGCGGCTGTCGCACCGACCTCCAGAAAGGGCGAGCCGGGGTCCAGCAGGTTACGAACCCGACGGCGCGGCAGCATCTTACCGCGCGCCTCGTGACGATCCCGAGAGCGCTCGCCGCCACCCAGGCGGGCCGCCTCGGCCACGTCCTGAACAACCTTCAGCGCGTCTAGATGGCCCGCCACGTTGGCCTTGAACGTCTCCGAAGACGGAATGGCAGAAGAAGTGAGTTTCATAGGGCCTCCACCTGAAAAATGAGCCGTTCCATCCGTGATCTCAGCAGACTGAAGACCACGCCAAAGACGACCAGGAATAAGAACAGTACCACCGCGGCGGGGATCAGCCCCTGCTCGGGTGGGACAAAGGACAGGGCCAGCGGGGCACCAGCCAGGAAAATCACCCCCAAAAAGGCAGGCAAAAAGATCTGCCAGATCAGCAGGCCCGGCCCAGTCGAGCGCGCCCGAAGCACCAGCCGCGCATCGCAGCCGGGACAGGTCACGAAGTCATTGAACCGCGTCCGCTTGACCCCACCACGAAAGGTGGAATGCAGCGCAAACCAACCCTGCGGCGCCTGGCAGTTCGGACAGCAATATCGGCCGGACCGGATCATGCGCGCACCTCTTCGGTCATGGCCTGCTTCGGTCATGGCCTGCGCCTTGAGCTCTTTGCGGATGACTTTGCCGGTCACGGTCATCGGCAACGTGTCCAGAAACCCGATCTCGCGCGGATAAGCATGTCGCGCGACCCGTTTCTTGACGAAATCCTGCAATTCAGCGGCCAGCTGCTCCGAGGGCGCGTGCCCCTCTTTGAGCACCACATAGGCTTTCACAATCTCGGTACGTAGCGGGTCGGGTTTGCCGATCACCCCAACCGTGGCGACCGCCGGGTGGCGCAGCAGGCAATCCTCGATCTCGGACGGGCCAATGCGATAGCCCGCGCTGGTAATCACATCGTCCTCGCGGCCAACAAAGCGCAGATAGTCCTGCACCCATATGCCGCGATCTCCGGTCAGCATCCAGTCACCAAGGAATTTCTCGGCCGTGGCATCGGGGCGGTTCCAATAGCGCAGCATCATGCTGGCCGCGCCTTTTGCAATCGCCACGTCGCCCTCGCCTTGGGTGGGTTGGCCCTCAGGGTCCAGCACAGCGATCTTAAACCCCGGCACAGGTCGCCCGATACACCCAGGCTGCACCGCAAACAAAGCCCCGCAAGAAGTGGCAACCATGTTGCATTCCGTCTGGCCGTAGAATTCATTGATCGTCACACCAAACGCCACCTGCCCCCAGGCCAGCATCTCGGCGCCCAAAGGTTCGCCCCCCGACGCAACCGAGCGCAGCCCCGTGATGACCGCGCCCTCGGCCTTGAGCATCCGTAGAGCAGTCGGTGGGAAAAACACGTTGCGCACGTCGGCCTCGGCCACGATGCGCTGACATTCCGATACGGTGAATTTATCCATCCGGGCCGCCACCACCGGCACACCCAGCGCCAAGCCCGGCATCAGCACATCAAACAGCCCACCGATCCAGGCCCAATCCGCGGGTGTCCACAGAACATCGCCGTCCTGACCCAGGAAATCATGGCTCAGCTCAACCCCCGGCAAATGCCCGATCAACACGCGATGCCCATGCAGGGCGCCTTTGGGTGCACCCGTTGTTCCGCTGGTGTAAATCAGCACCGCCGGGTCCTCGGGGCCGGTTTCGACCGGCTGGAACGGTTGCTCTGACAAAAGCAGAGTTTCGGGAACGATCTGCCCGCGCCCGTCCCCCTTTAACCACTCGGTCAAACCTTCGGTGCCAGCCGGATCGGAAATCACCCAGGCCACGCCAGCATCCTCTAGCCGTGAAATCAACGCCTCGGTGCCAAAGAGTTTAAACAACGGGATCGAGATCGCGCCCAATTTCCAGCAGGCGATATGTGCCGCCGCCGTCCAGGGGGATTGTGAACGCAACACCCCAATGCGATCGCCGTGCTGGACCCCATGCGCCACCAGCTCTGCCGCCAGAGTGTCAGCCATTTGCCGCAGCGCGCCATAGCTTACATCACGCCGCGCCGCGCCCGTCATGTCGATGATCGCCACCCTGTCAGGATCATGTGCCGCCCAGTCATCGCAGACATGGCGCGCCATGTTCAGCTGCACCGGGATCTCCCATTGGAAATCCTCGGCCAGCATAGCATAGCTCTCCCCCCCGGACAGCATGATCAGCTCATCGCCGCCATCATCTCGCGACCGACAAGCATCCGTCGGATTTCCGAGGTCCCTGCCCCGATCTCCATCAGCTTGGCATCCCGGAAAATACGGCCCACGGGATTGTCGGACAGATAGCCCGCGCCCCCAAAGGCCTGCACCGCCTGATGCGCGACCACCATCGCCTCTTCGGAGGCATACAGACAACACGCCGCCGCATCCTGACGCGTTACCTCTCCGCGATCACACGCGCGCGCGACCTCGTAGACATAGGCGCGAGCCGAGTTCATCTTGGTATACATATCCGCCAGCTTACCCTGCATCAGTTGAAAGCTGCCAATCGGCTGGCCGAATTGCTTGCGTTCGACCATGTAGGGCATGACCTCGTCCAGACATCCCGCCATGATGCCTGTACCAATCCCGGCCAGAACCACACGTTCATAATCCAGACCGGACATCAGAACCCGCACACCGCGGCCTTCCTCGCCCAGCACGTTTTCGAACGGCACTTCGACATTGTCAAAGATCAGCTCGGCGGTATTGGACCCGCGCATGCCCAGCTTGTCGAAATGCTTGGACGTGCTGAACCCTTTCATCGACTTTTCGACGATGAAGGCGGTGATCCCGCGCGATCCGGCCTCGGGGTCGGTCTTGGCGTAGACAACCAAAGTGTCCGCGTCCGGCCCGTTTGTGATCCAGTATTTGTTGCCGTTCAGCACATAGTATCCGTTGCGCTTTTCGGCCTTCAGCTTCATCGATACCACGTCGGACCCGGCAGAGGGCTCGGACATCGCCAAAGCGCCCACATTTTTGCCCGAGATCAGCCCAGGCAGGTATTTCATCTTCTGCTCATGGGTGCCGTTCAGCTTGATTTGGTTCACACATAGGTTCGAATGCGCACCATAAGACAATGAAACCGAGGCCGAGGCCCGCGCGATTTCCTCAACCACGATCACATGAGCCAGATAGGACATTCCGGCGCCACCGTATTCCTCGGGCGTTGTCACACCCAGCAGACCCAGCTCGCCCATTTCTTCCCACAGCTCGTTGGGGAACTCATTTTTCAAATCGACGTCGGCCGCAATCGGACGCACGCGCTCTTGCGCCCAACGATGCACCATTTCGCGCAGCGCATTCACGTCCTCACCCAGATCGAAACTCATCACCGCATTGAACATGGACCAGCTCCTCCACTTCCATTTATTGAACGACTGTTCATTAAAAAGCACATCCCCCCGAGTCGCGTCAACCGAAATGATGCCTCTGGCAATTTGTGCATGGGCTCCCATCTAATGATCAACACCACCAATCAGGACTTTTCAGATGCGTTTTCTTGCCTTTTCTGCCGCCCTATTTCTGACCGCAGCCCCGCTTGCCGCCGACCAAATCGGAGAAATCGGCGTCGATTGGACTGGCAATGACATCGTGATCGAGGCCATCCATGACCCCAAGGTCAAAGGCGTTACCTGCCATATTGCCTATTTCGAACGCGGCCTTCTGGATCGGCTGTCCCAAGGCAACTGGTTCGAAGACCCTTCGAATGCCTCTATCGCCTGCCGCCAAACCGGCCCCATCACAATTGGGGACATCGACAAAGATCAAAACGGTGAAAATGTCTTCACCACCTCGCGCTCAATCATTCTGAAAAAACTCCGCGTCAAACGCATTTGGGATGAGACCAACCAAACGCTGGTCTATGTCGCTCACGCCACGGAACTTGCAGAGGGCTCTGCTAAGGTGTCGATCTCCACAGTCCCGCTTTTCAACGCCACGCAACCGCAAAACTAACACCCCGCGCCGCGCTGGTTTTGTGCGCATCTGATTGCGTCACGCACCCACCCGAGGCCGCAAGGCCGAGACATCCAGCGCGCCGCAGGCGCTCCGCTTAACAGGACTGCCAGACAGCGCTGACCTCGGCCTTGATAATCCGCGCCAACAACGCACAATCCTCGACCGAGAACGTCAGCGGCAATCGCATATCCAGAATGCCTTTCAGCACCCGATCTGTCGCCGCCATTCGCGCAGAATCAACATAGCGCCAACTGTCATAGCGACTGGTAAAACCGCTCGGCTCGGCCCCGCCGAACCACTTCAACTCCACCCCGCGCGCAGCACAGCGTTTCAACACCACGTCGATCGCCTCTTCGGTCCAATCCAATAGCAAAAACTGAATCGAGCTCCCCACATAGGCCTCGTCCTCTGGACGCTCCACCATCGTCAGGCCTGGCGTGTCCCGAAGCCCGTCCTCGACCACATGGTACCGCTCGTTCCACCGTGTACATTGCCGGTCCAGGCCGCGTAATTGAGGACGCAGGATCGCCGCCCGCAAATTGTCCATACGGCCGGACACATTTGGAGTCTCATATTTGATTTGCTCAAACACATCGGGCGCCGGGGCGGCCAGGTGCCGTTCATACAGCATGTAAGAGCCCGACAGCATCACTGCCCGCGCCATGACATCTGCGTCATCTGTGATCAACAACCCGCCTTCGCCCGAATTCATATGCTTATAGGTCTGGGTCGAGAAACACCCAATGATCCCATCCGTACCCGACATCCGCCCGCGCCAGCGCGCGCCCATCGTATGGGCGCAATCCTCGATCACCTGCACACCGGCGGCGCGACAGATCTCCAGCAACCGATCCATATCACACAGATGTCCCCGCATATGGCTCAGCATCAACACATCAGCCAAATCGGCCTTGGCCGCCAGATCGTCCAGGTCGATCACCAGCGACTCGGTCACGCCCACAAACATCGGCACCGCCCCGACCGAGGCAATCGCGCCCGGCACTGGTGCCAACGTAAACGCGTTGGTCAACACCCGATCCCCCGGCTGGACTCCGACAGCCCGCAAAGCGCAAGCCAGCGCATACCCCCCCGAGGCCACGGCCAACGCGAATTGCGACCCCATCGCTGCAGCGAATTCTTGCTCCAACAAAGCGGCCTCTCCGGCCTCGTCGCCCACGGTATTATAGCGATGCAACCGCCCCGAGCGCATAACGCGCAATGCGGCTTCGATCCCCTCTTCGGGGATCGGTTCTTGTTGGGTGAATGTGCCTGTGAATATCTCGGTCATGGTTCAAGTTCTGACCCTGCGATCAAACAAGGTCAACCCGGCCCAGCAACCGTGCGACCACCTCCGGCAGCTCTGAGTAATGATCCAGCAGGGCTTCGGGCTGCAACGCCTCGACAGCGCGCCCATCCGGCCCGAACGTGACCAGCACGCAAGGCACCCCCATCGCGGCGGCGGTTTTGCGATCCGTCACCGTATCGCCGATCAGCACAGAACGCGCCGGGTCGCCGCCCGCGCGCAGCACCGCCTCGCGCAAAGGCGCCGGATCCGGTTTGCGCACCAGTAATGTATCCGCCCCGATCATCGATCCAAAGGCCCTGCGAATACCCAGCCGCTGTAACAGCGTCTCGGCCAGACCCTCAGGCTTGTTCGTGCAAATCCCCACCTTATACCCCGCATCTGTCAGGGCACCGACAGCCTCCATCGCACCAGGGTACAGCGTGGTGTACCTATCGATCTGCGCCCCGTAAGACTCCAGCAGGACGGGATACCAACGCGCGATCTCGGCCTCGATTTGTGCATGGTTCAGCCGCTCCAGCCCCAGTTTCAGCATGGCCCGTCCCCCGTGGAACGCGGTACTTGCGTCCGTTTCCACCGACAGCACATCACCCTCCCCCATCTGCTGGAAACACGCATTCGCCGCCGCGATCAGATCGCCGCTGGTATCGGCCAGCGTCCCATCCAGATCGAAAATCACCGTTTTCATCACTTGCCCACCCTGTTCAGCGCCTTTTCGCGCAGCTTTGTCACATGCCGCAATCACAAGTGAAGCGTTGCGGCCTTGCGCCCTGCCCCCAAGCGGATAAAACGACCCAAAGGCAAAAACAACAAGAGACATGGCATGAGCACCGCACTGATCATCCTCGCGGCAGGAATGGGGACCCGCATGAATTCGGACCTGCCCAAGGTTCTGCACCAAATCGCCGGTGCGCCCATGGTCGTGCACGCGATGAAGTCCGGCGCCTCTTTGACGCCGGAACGCACGGTCATCGTCACCGGCCACGGATCTGATCTGGTCGAGAAAGCCGCCCGAGATTGGGACGAGGATACGCTCTTTGCGCTTCAAGCCGAGCAAAAAGGCACGGCACACGCCGTCGCACAGGCCCGTCCCGCACTCGAGGGATTTGCCGGGGATGCCATCGTCCTCTATGGCGACACGCCTTTTATTCGCCCCGAAACGCTGGAATCCATGACCAAAGCCCGCGCGGATCATGACGTCGTGATCCTGGGCTTCGAAGCCACAGACCCCGGTCGCTATGGCCGCTTGGTCATGAACGGCGACGCGCTGGAGCGCATCGTCGAATTCAAAGATGCAACGGACAAAGAGCGCGCCATAACCCTCTGTAATTCTGGCGTTGTTTGCGCCAATTCGGACACGCTATTTTCACTGATCGACGATGTGGGCAACAACAATGCTGCGGGCGAATACTATCTGACCGATATTGTCGCTCTGGCCCGTGCGCGTGGCCTGTCCGCAACTGCTGTGGTCTGTGACGAAAGTGAAACTCTGGGCGTGAATTCACGCGCGGAACTTGCCGCCGCAGAAGCAGCCTTTCAGGCCCGCGCCCGTGCCGAACTGATGGAGGACGGTGTTACCCTCATCGCGCCGGAAACCGTATTCGTGTCGCATGACACCGTGATCGGGCGCGACACAATCATCGAACCCAACGTGTTTTTCGGCCCCGAAGTCACCGTTGAATCCCATGCGCGCATTCGTGCCTTCAGCCATTTTGAAGGGTGCCATATCAGCCAGCGCGCCAATGTTGGTCCCTTTGCCCGCCTGCGTCCCGGCGCCGAACTGGCCGAGGATGTTCGCATCGGCAACTTCGTTGAGGTCAAAAACGCCATCATCGACGAAGGCGCCAAGATCAATCACCTCAGCTATGTCGGCGATGCCCATGTGGGTGCAGCGGCCAATATTGGCGCCGGCACGATCGTGTGTAACTATGATGGCGTGATGAAGCACCACACAGAAATTGGCCCGCGGGCCTTTATCGGGTCGAATACAATGCTTGTTGCCCCGGTCACAGTCGGACGAGATGCGATGACGGCCAGCGGGTCTATCATCACGTCCGACGTCCCAGCCGAGGCCTTGGCCATCGCCCGCGCCAAACAGGTGAACAAACCGGGACTGGCCGTAAAATTGTTCGATATTCTAAAGAAACAGAAAGAAAAGCGGGATAAAGGGGCAGGTTAATGTGCGGTATTGTAGGGGTCCTGGGGACTCACGAAGTTGCTCCGATCTTGGTCGAGGCCCTGAAACGGCTGGAATATCGCGGCTATGACAGTGCTGGGATCGCGACGATAAACGCCGGTCAATTGGACCGTCGCCGCGCGGTCGGCAAGCTGGTTAATCTCAGCGACCTTCTGGTTCATGACCCCCTTCCCGGCAAGTCCGGCATTGGCCACACGCGTTGGGCAACACATGGTGCGCCCTCGGTGACCAATGCGCACCCACACCGCGCCGGCCCCGTCGCCGTCGTGCACAACGGTATTATCGAAAACTTCCGCGAATTGCGGACAGAGCTAAGCGCCAAAGGCCTGGATTTCGTTACGGAAACGGACACCGAAACCGTCGCTCTGTTGGTGCAATCCTATATGGCCGAAGGGCACGGCCCCGTTGAAGCCGCCCGCCTGACGCTCAGCCGCCTGCATGGGGCCTTTGCGCTGGCTTTTCTGTTCGACGGCGAAGAGGACTTGCTGATCGCAGCCCGCAAAGGCAGCCCGCTGGCAATCGGTCACGGAGACGGCGAAATGTATGTCGGATCTGACGCGATTGCCCTGGCACCGCTGACCGACCGCATCACCTATCTGGAAGAAGGGGATTGGGCCGTCCTGACCCGCAACTCTTTGGAAATACGGGATGAAAACAACCAGTTGGCCAATCGCGACATGCGCCGGATCGAACTGGATAACGCCCGCGTCGACAAGGGTGGCCACAAGCACTTTATGGCCAAGGAAATCGCCGAACAACCGAGCGTCATCGGAGAGGCTATCAGCCATTATCTGACAGGCGACGGCAACTCGGTCGCCCTACCCTCAACCGAGCTGGATTTTACCCAGATTGATCGGCTGACCATGGTCGCTTGTGGCACCGCGTTTTACGCTTGCCTGACCGCGAAATACTGGTTCGAACAGCTGGCTCAATTGCCAGTCGAAGTCGATATCGCCTCGGAGTTCCGCTATCGCGAACCGCCCGTAACCCCGCGCACCGTGGCGCTGTTCGTTAGTCAATCGGGGGAAACAGCCGACACTCTGGCGGCATTGCGCTACTGCAAGAACAAGGCGGACAAGATCGTTTCTGTGGTCAATGTTCCCGAATCCTCGATCGCGCGAGAAAGCAACCTGGCGCTGCCCATCCTGGCGGGCACGGAAATCGGCGTCGCCTCGACCAAGGCCTTCACCTGTCAACTGACCGTCTTGCTGATGCTGGCCCTCAAGGCGGCCGAGCAACGCGGCACAATCACCCCTGAACGCCTGTCCGACCTGTTGTCTCAGCTCCGTGCTTTGCCAAACACCTTGAACCTGGCGCTGGATCAAAATGGGGCCACAAAACGCGCCGCGCTCAAGCTAGCAGAAGCGTCAGATGTGCTGTTTTTGGGGCGTGGCCTGATGTACCCGCTGGCCCTTGAAGGGGCACTTAAACTAAAAGAAATCAGCTATATACACGCCGAAGCTTATGCATCAGGCGAACTTAAGCACGGGCCTATCGCGCTGATTGATAAGACCTTGCCGGTGGTCGTTATGGCGCCACGCGATGGGCTGTTCGACAAGTCCATTTCGAACATGCAAGAAGTGCTGGCGCGCGGGGGCAAAGTACTGCTGATCACCGATGCCGCAGGCGCCGCCGAGGCCTCGAATGACACTTGGGAAACCATCGTCATGCCGCAGGTCGACCCGGTTTTGTCGCCCATCCTGTATGCTGTACCCGCGCAATTGCTGGCCTATCACACTGCGGTCGCCAAGGGCACAGATGTGGACCAGCCGCGCAACCTGGCCAAATCGGTGACCGTAGAATGACTCTGGACGAGGCCCTGACGCAACTGCGCGCCCTGATCGAACCCGGTCGCGCCGCAGGTATGCGCGCCTATCACAAGCAAAAGCGCGAGGTTCTGGGCATTCCCAACCCCGCCCTGAACGACATCACGAAAACCTGGCGCCAAACTCTGACTGTGCCCCAGCGCGTCGATCTGGCCCGCGCGCTGTGGGACACCGACATTTTCGAAGCCCGTATTGCCGCCGCCAAGCTGTTGACACAGGCGCGGATCAAAGATGACGAGCAGGCTTGGATATTGATCCAGACCTGGGTGCCGCAATTCGACAGCTGGGCGATTGCAGATCACGTTTGCATGGCCGGGCAAAAACGTCTTTTGTCCAATCCGACCCGCGTCAGCGACGTCGAGGACTGGACCCACTCGGATCACATGTGGAGCCGTCGCGCCGCGCTGGTGATCACCCTGCCCTGGACCAAGCAAAACAACCCAAAACCCACGGATCTGGAAATCCGCGACCGGGTGTTGGGCTGGTGCGCCTCCTATGTGGATGATCATGACTGGTTCATTCAGAAGGCCATCGCCTGGTGGCTGCGGGACCTATCCAAACATGACGCCCCGCGCGTCCAACGTTTCCTTGAACGAAACGGAGAAGGCCTGAAACCTTTTGCGCGCAAAGAGGCGACAAAATACTTGCCGTCGCTCTGATCGGCGATTTTCAGACTGTCCGCTGACCTCCAGACACCCGCAGCTCAGTCGCGGTAGACCTTTACCTCGGGCAGTCCCGCCAACGGAGCATCCAGAAGGCGCATCGCGCTGAGGGACAGGCGGCTTCCGGCTGTTGCGGGGCCGTCGATGGGGATTAGATCCACCTTTACCGTGCGGCCTGACTTGGCATAGCTGACATGTCCCTTCGCGGAAGAGGTCACAAGCGGCGTTTCTATCCAGAATCCCTCTTTCGCGGGGTCGCCAAGCGAGGCCACAGTCACCCCCAGAAACCCGACACCTTCGGCGGGTTTGGGTAGATCCACGTCTTCGTCAACGGCAGGTGTATCAATGCCCGGATCATCCTGCACCACCGGCTCAGACTGGTCGGTCTTTTTCTGAGGCCAGTCGATGCCGATCTTCTCCATCGGCGTACATCCGGCCAAGCCCATCATCGCAATCGTTGCTATCACATATACTCTCATATGCGCAGGCTACGACCATTCTTGGGCTTGATCAATGATATCCGCCCTTGCCGATCCCCTGTTGCAGCCCTAATTTCCCTTCATGACAGCACCTCTGATTGATCCATTCCATCGCGCGATTTCTTATCTTCGCGTCTCCGTCACCGACCGGTGCGATTTCCGCTGCGTGTATTGCATGTCGGAGAACATGACCTTTCTACCGAAGAAAGAGCTATTGACCCTCGAGGAGCTGGACCACACCTGTTCCACCTTTATTCGCATGGGCGTCGAAAAGCTGCGCATTACTGGCGGCGAGCCTTTGGTGCGACGCGGCATCATGACCTTCTTTCAGAACATGTCGCGTCATTTGGACTCGGGCGCGCTGAAGGAGCTGACACTGACCACCAACGGCTCTCAGCTCAAACGGTTTGCAACCGATCTCTATGCGGCTGGGGTGCGGCGGGTGAACATTTCCCTGGATACGCTGGACGAAACCAAATTCGCTGACATTACGCGTTGGGGACGCCTGCCCCAGGTGCTCGAAGGGATCGACGCGGCCCAAAAAGCGGGGCTGCGCGTGAAAATCAACGCCGTCGCCCTAAAAGCTTTCAACGAGGACGAACTGTTCCCCATCGTGGAATGGTGCAAATCCCGCGACATGGACCTGACGTTCATCGAGGTCATGCCCATGGGCGACATCGGGAATGAAAATCGCCTGGATCAATACTGGCCGCTCAAGGATCTTCGCGCCAGCCTGGCCGAACAATACACCCTGACGGATCTGCCGGAACGCACTGGCGGCCCTGCCCGCTATGTTCGCCTTGAGGAAACCGGCCAGAAAATCGGCTTTATCACGCCGCTATCTCATAATTTCTGCGAAAGCTGCAATCGTGTGCGCCTGACCTGCACTGGCGAACTGTATATGTGCCTGGGTCAAGAGGATATGGCCGACCTGCGTCCCGCTCTGCGAGGAAACAGCGATGACAATTCGGTGCTGGAGGCAGCCATTCGTACAGCAATCGGGCTCAAACCCAAAGGGCATGACTTCGATTATTCGCGTCAGCAGGTGGCCGGCACGATGTCACGCCACATGAGCCACACCGGCGGCTGACCATGGCCCAAACGCGGCCCATGCCCTTGATCCTGCGCGTTTATCTGACCGTGACACGGTTGTTCCCGGCGCTATTGTCCCGTCGTGCGCGCAAGGCGCATGACACACTGGGATGCGACGCGGATCGTCTGTCAGAGCGTCTGGGCCAGCCCACGCAACCGCGCCCCAAAGGCAAGCTGATATGGCTGCATGCAGCCTCGGTCGGAGAACTGCTATCAGTTCTAGATTTGGCGCAAGACATGGCCGGGAAAACAGGCGCGCGGCTTTTGTTCACCACGATGACGCAAACCTCGGCCCGGTTGGCGGCGCAGCGCCTGCCAGAAGGCGCAATCCACCAGTTCATGCCCGTCGATACCCCTGATGCCGTGCGCGGTTTTCTGGATCACTGGCACCCTGATCTTGCGTGTTTCGTCGAAAGCGACATCTGGCCCCGCCTGGTTCTGGAAACCCACCGCCGCGCGATACCCCTGACGCTGATCAACGCACGCCCCTCTTCCAGCCGGGCCAAGGCCCCGAAAACAATGGGCTATCTGATGTCCTGCTTCACCCGACTAACGGCGCAAGACACTGAAACCGGCGCTCAACTGACGGCGCTGGGGCTGGACCCGAACCACATCGCCGTCACCGGAGACCTGAAGGCCGCGTCGACGCCTCTGGATCATGATCGGGACGCGCTGGCCGCCCTGACAGATCAGGTCAAAACGCGCCCAATCTGGCTGGCAGCCTCCACTCATCCGGGCGAGGAAGAGCCGGTTTTGCAGGCTCATCGCGCTGCGCTTGATCACAGACCCGACCTGTTGCTGATCTTGATCCCCCGCCATCCAGAGCGCGGCCCCGAAGTGTCAAACCTGCTAACCCAGACGGGATTTTCGCACAGTAGCCGCTCTGCTCAGCAGCCCATTGATCAGGATGCACAGGTATATCTGGCGGATACGCTGGGAGAGATGGGGCTGTTTTTCACCCTCGCACCGCTGGCATTCATGGGTGCATCGTTTACCGATCACGGCGGACACAATCCGTTCGAACCCGCCCAGTTGGGCACTGCCGTCCTTCATGGTCCGAATGTGCGCAATTTTCAGGGGGATTATGATCTGTTGGACCGGTCCGGCGCGGCGATCTGCGTCCGGGATGCGGCGGATTTAGGGGCAGCTGTCATCCAGTTGATTGGATCAGGTCAACTGGACCGGATGCAAGCCTCGGGCCTGCGCGTAATGTCGGAAAAGGCGCAAATCAGACAAGCGGTCCTGGACCATCTTGGGCCGGTTCTGCCCTGATCCTCTTGCCCCCTTCGGCCCGGCACCCTAGGGTCGCGCCGAAACCTGCCAAGCACCCAAGGCCCATGCCAAATCAACCCACCGCTGTCCTATTGAATGATACCTCGACGCGCTACCATCATGGATGCGCGCGGGTGATGCGTTTGCTCACGCAAGGGTTGGAAAGTCAGGGCATCCAGATCATCGCCCGCAGCCCGGCCCGGCATGACTGGGAAAACGACCCTGAATTCGTGCAGGCCATGCAACGCGCCGACCTGATCATCATCAATGGCGAGGGGACGTTGCATCACGGCAAACCTGCCGGAGAGACCTTGCTGCGTGTGGCCACCCATCCCATGCGCGGCGACACGCCTGCCGCGCTGATCAACGCCTTATACGAGGATAACCCCGCAGACTGGGGCGCCTATCTGGGACAATTTTCACTGTTGGCGGCGCGTGACAGCGCCAGCGCCAAACGGATGGAGGCTGATAGCGGCCGCCCCGTGCGATGGTTGCCGGACCTGTCTCTCTCCGCCCCGTCCGAGGCCACTCAAACCGCGCGCAAAGGTGTGATCGTGGGCGACTCGGTCCGGCTGGACAAGCGCCGCGTTCTGGCGCGGGCTGCCTGTCGTCTGTCGGGCGCGCGGTTCATCCCGACCAAGACTTTGCGCGGTGCAATATGGCGTATCCCGGTGCTGGGTCACATCGCCAAGGGGCTATTGTTCAGACTGTATAATGCGGTCTGGATGGTGCGGATGCCCCGATTTGACATGCCCCAGACCGAAGCAGAGTACCTGACAGAGATCCGTGCCGCCCAGCTACATATCACAGGGCGGTTCCATGCGGTTTGCCTGTCGATGCTGACGGAAACACCGTTTCTAGCGCTGACATCAAATGCCTCGAAGATCGAACAGTTGCTGCGCGACGCTGGAATGGAAACGAACCGGATCATCGGACCTAAGGCGCTGCAACCACCGCCACAAGCCGCTGATTTCACAGCAGAAGAGCTGACAAAAATCCGCGCTTTCCGCACCTTGGCCCAAGCCGAGTCCTTGCAGCTGTTCTCTGATCTGGCGGATCTGGCGCGGGCCCATCAGGACGCGGGCGAACGCCCAGCCAGGTAAACTTCGGCGATCGCGCGGGCTGTCTCCAGGCTCAGGCTACCATCCGCCACCAACGGCCAATGTTGTGCCGTGCGCGTGTCCATCACCGCCATCCGACCAGGACGCAGCCGAACCGGAATATGTGTCTGTCCTAGATAGGCCAAGGCCGCAGCGCGATGTTTCCCCCCCATCACAAAGAAGCAGGCACGGGTGCCATCCGTCAGGAAATGCCCCTCGATATCCCCGTGCTTATCTGGTTGAAACCCGGATTTACGGATCGCATCGGTGATGCGAGACAGGCGCAATGCCTCTAGCGTGACTTTCTGTGCAGAGCACGGACCATAGAACGCCACCCCATGGCTGGCGGGCAGGCCCTTTTCGCCCCCCGGCGGTCGGTCCTTCAGCACCATCCGCCACGGCAACACATAGGGCGGCAAATCGGCGCCTGGCACGTCGCCCAAGCCGTACATCTGCCCCAAAGACCCAGGTGTAAACTCGGCATAAAATGCCGAAAGAGCCTCTTTGCCCGTGGCCAATGCCTGCACGAAAGGGTGCCCCGTCCCATAGGTGAACCCACCCTGCATCCGCAGCGAGCCAACAGGCAATTCCATCCGCAAAGGCGCCTTTTCCCACCAATAGGCGCAGGACAAGGCGGCAACAGGATCGTCAAACCGTTTCACCACGGCCTTGTAGCGCGCCAAAGAGGCGGCCTGACGCATGGCCTTGAAGATGCCGGGCATGACGATCCTTTCACAGAACGGACAGGGTGCCTGCCCGTTTACTGTGCCGGCATCCTGCGTTCAACCACTTCGGCCCACCAGCTGCATCCGGCGGGGATGGCCTCGTCGTTGAAGTTGTATTCGGGGTGGTGGACCATCGCGGTATCACCATTTCCGACCAGAATATAAGCGCCGGGACGTTCTTCGAGCATAAAGGCAAAGTCTTCGCCCCCCATGACCAGCGGTGCCTCATTGCAGGATCCGCTGACGGATTTGGCAACCTCGGCCGCGAAATCGGTTTGCTCGGGGGTGTTCACCATGACCGGATAGTTGCGCATATAGTTCACCGCGACCGTCCCGCCAAAGGTCGCCGCGACACCGTTACAAATCGCGCTGATCCGTGCCTCGGCCAGATCGCGCATCTCGGCGCTCATGGTGCGGACTGTGCCCTTAAGCGAGACCCGCTGCGGAATGACGTTGAACGCCGTGGACGAGGTTTCAAAGGATGTGACCGACACCACCACCTGATCCACCGGATCGGCGTTCCGGCTGGCAATGGTTTGCATCGACAGCACGGCCTGCGAGGCCATGACCGTCGTGTCCACCGTATCCTGAGGCTTGGCCGCGTGGCCTCCTTTGCCTTCGAATTCGATCTCGAACACGTCGGTGGCGGCAAAAAACGCGCCGGGACGAATGGCAAAGCTGCCGACGGGCTGACCGGGCCAATTGTGCATTCCGTATACTTCTTGGATGTTCCAGCGGTCCATCATGCCGTCGTCGCACATTTCCTTGCCTCCACCGCCGCCCTCTTCGGCGGGCTGAAAGATCACCACGACCGTGCCGTCGAAATTGCGGGTTTCGGCCAGGTATTTCGCGGCCCCCAGCAGCATCGCTGTATGCCCATCATGACCACAAGCATGCATCGCCCCATCAGTTTGACTGGCATAGCCCAGCCCGGTCTGCTCGTGGATCGGCAAAGCGTCCATGTCGGCGCGCAACCCAATGACCTTGCCGCTGAAGTTCTGTTTGCCCTTGATGACGGCAACAACGCCAGTGCGGCCGATGCCCGTCACCACCTCGTCACAGCCAAAATCGTTTAGTTTCTCAGCAACAATCCCGGCGGTGCGGACGGTATCGAACAGAATCTCAGGGTGTTCGTGGAAATCGCGGCGCCAGGCGGTGATTTCATCCTGAAGCTCGGCAAATCGGTTTTTCACAGGCATGGTTGGGTCCTTTACTGGCCGCGAGGCATCCGGCGTTCGATCAGTTCTGCAAAGAAACTGCATCCCAGCGGGATGGCCGCGTCATCGAAATCATAGGCAGGATGGTGGCACATCGGTGTGTCCCCATTCCCCATAAAGATATAGGCGCCCGGCCGGGATTCCAGCATATAGGAAAAATCCTCGGCTGGCATGATCGGGGGCGTGTTGGTTTCCACATGGCTGGCCACAGCCTGCGCTGCCTCGATCGCGTGTTGAGTCGGGACTTCGGCGTTAACTGTGGGCGGATAGCCCCGATGATAGCGGACCTCGGCTGTGGCGCCGAATGCCTGCGCTGTCAGTGTCGCGACAGATGTCAAACGCTCCTCCATCAGGTCGCGAATTTCAGGTTCAAAGCAACGCACCGTGCCGCGCAGCTTGGCGGTCTGGGGAATCACGTTCTGTGTATCGCTTTCGGTCAGAAACGTGGCCACAGTCAGAACAGCCTGTTTCACGGGATCCACGTTGCGCGCGACAATGGATTGCAACGCAACGACCACGTGGCTGGCAGCCAGCGTCGTGTCCACCGCATCATGGGGCTGTGCAGCGTGCCCGCCAACCCCGGTGACGATAATGTCGAACTCGTCCGCCGAGGCCATCATCGGGCCGGGCCGGATCGCAAACTCCCCGACGGGGACGCCGGGCATGTTGTGCAGGCCGTACACCTCTTGAACGTTCCAGCGGTCCATCGCCCCGTCCTCGACCATCTTCAGGCCACCTGCACCGCCCTCTTCTGCGGGCTGGAACAGCAACACCACGGTGCCGTCGAAATTGCGGGTCTCGGCCAGGTACTTTGCCGCGCCCAACAGCATCGCGGTATGTCCATCATGGCCGCAGGCGTGCATCGCACCGGGAGTTTTGCTGGCATAGTCCAGCCCAGTGATTTCCGACATCGGCAGCGCATCCATATCAGCGCGCAGGCCAACCACCTTGTCCGAGCTCCCCGCCTTGATCACGCCGACGACGCCGGTAATGCCGATCCCCTCGACCACCTCGTCACAGCCAAAGGCGCGCAATTTATCCGCAACAACGCCTGCCGTGCGGTGCACGTCGAACAGAATTTCGGGGTGTTCGTGAAAATCCCGGCGCCAGGCGGTGATTTCGGCGTGCATCTCAGCAAAGCTGTTCTTGATTGGCATGGAGTGTCCTTTTGTGCCCTAAAGCAGATTCAGCAGAGACCGCATGAACGCGTGCCCCTTGTTGAATTGCGCAATGGTGATGAATTCGTCCGGCTGGTGGGCCTGTTCGATATTGCCCGGCCCGCAAACCACGGTGGAATAGCCCGCTGCCTGGAAATGGCTGGCTTCGGTGCCGTAGCTGACCACATGCGTGCCGTTGTCTCCGGTGATCTGGCGCACCAGGGCCTCGGCGGCGCCATTGGGTTCGGGGGTGAACCCCGGCAGGCTGAAATCGGCCCGCACATCAATCCGGGTATCGGGGATCACGGCCTGCATCTCGGCCTCGATCTGCGCAGCCTTTTCACGCAAACGCTGGTCCCAGACGTCTGGGTCCTCATCCGGCACAATCCGAAAACCAAAGCCAAATTCGCAATCTTTGGCGGTGATATTATGGGCGGTGCCCCCGTGGATCTGGCCGACATGGGCCGTGGTCCAATGCGGCTCGAACAGCGCCGCCACTGGCGAGGGCGTCTGAGCCATAGTTTCGGCATTCACCTGATTGGCCCACTCGATCAGTTTCGCGCCATACATAATCGCGTTGACGCCTGTATGCATAAGAGAGCTGTGCACCTCGAACCCATGCACATGTATCCAATAGGAAATCCCGCCCTTGTGCCCGGTCACAGCCTGCAATTCAGACGGTTCGCCCACGATGACCGCACTGGCCTTGGGGATGGTTTCCTGCATCCGCTGGATCAAAGGCGCGGCGCCAGTACAGCCGATTTCTTCGTCAAAGCTCAACGCCAGTTGCAAAGGACGCGTCACACCACGATGCTGCGCCTCGACCAGTGCCCAGATCGCCAGCGCATCGAACCCTTTCATATCGCAGCACCCGCGCCCGAAATATTTTCCGTCCCGTTCAACCACAGTGAAGGGGTCCGCGGCCCAGGGCTGGCCATCCACCGGCACCACATCCGTATGCCCCGACAGGATCACGCCGCCCTCGTCCATGGGACCGACATGCGCGAACAACGCCGCCTTATCCTTGTCTTCGTTATAGTACCGATGTGCGGTGATGCCGTGGCTGTTCAAATAGTCCTGAACCCATTCAATCAGCGGCAGGTTCGTGTCACGGCTGACCGTTGGAAACGCCACCAGCCGCGTCATGATATCAAAGGGCGATAATCGCTCGGACATGTCAGTAGCCGCTATCGGTCGTCAGGATGAAATGTCCCGGGCTGACCTCTTGGTATTCCGAGGGCGCGGGTTCATAGCCAACCGGGTGGATCGGCGACGGGATCGGTTTGAAGTTCAGGTCTCGTTCGGATTTTCGATTGCGCGGGTCTGCAATCGGAACCGCCTTCATCAGCGCCTGAGTATACGGATGCTGCGGGTTTTCAAACACCGCCTGACGCGGCCCCATTTCCACGATCCGCCCCAGATACATGACGCCCACATCGTGGCTGACGCGTTCAACCACGGCCATGTCGTGACTGATGAACAGAAACGACAATCCCAGATCGGCCTGCAGCTCCATCATCAGGTTCAGCACCTGGGCCTGCACTGACACATCCAGCGCCGAGACCGCCTCGTCCGCGATGATCAACTTGGGGTTCAGCGCCAGGGCCCGCGCGATGGCGACGCGCTGCCGCTGCCCACCGGACAATTCATGCGGATAGCGCCGCATGAAGCTGCGAGGCAATTCCACCCGGTCGAACAGCATTTCAACCCGGTCCGTCAATTCGCTGCCTTTGTGGGTGCCGTAATTGCGCATCGGCTCGGCCACTTGGTCGGACAGCTGCATCTGCGGGTTCAGGCTGGCAAAGGGATCCTGAAACACCATCTGCATGTCCAGCCGCGCCCGGCGCAGCCCGCCGGGATCCAGCGCCATAACATCCACGCCGTCCAGATCCACCTGTCCCGATTGCGGCTGCACCAGTCGCAGGATTGACCGCCCCGCCGTGGATTTCCCGCAACCAGATTCCCCGACCAAGGACAGAGTACGCCCCTTGTTCAGCGTAAAGGACAGGTCCTCGACCGCGTGAACATTGGCCACCGTCCGCCGAAAAAAACCACCCTGCACGGGAAACCGTGTGATCAGATTCTTGACCGTCAAAAGCGGCTCTTGCGTGCCGACGATGGGTTTGATTTCGGCTTGTTCGCGGCCCAGCAGCTTCATCGGTTCTGGCAAAGGCTTGCCGCGCATCTCGCCCAGTTTTGGGACTGCCGCCAGCAACGCCTTGGTGTATTCGTGCTGTGGGTTCTCAAAAATTTCTTGGACAGTGCCCTCTTCGACCTTGTTGCCGCGGAACATGACAACGACGCGGTCGGCCATCTGTGCCACGACAGCCATGTCATGGGTGATGAACATCACGGCAGTGCCCGTTTCCCGTTTCAGACGGTCCATGAGCGCCAGAATTTCGGCCTGAATGGTCACATCCAGAGCAGTCGTCGGCTCGTCGGCGATCAGCAGGCGCGGCTCGCAGGCAAGGGCCATGGCGATCACAACACGCTGGCGCATTCCGCCAGACAGCTCGTGTGGGTATTGCTCCAACCGCCGTTCGGGTTCCGGGATGCGCACCTGCCGCAGCAACTCTAGCGCGCGCGCCGTCGCTTCGTCCTTGGACATACCCTTGTGCAGGCGCAGCCCTTCGGTCAGTTGGCGGCCGACAGTGAACACTGGGTTCAACGCCGTCATCGGTTCTTGAAAGATCATTCCGATCTCATTGCCCCGAATCGTGCGCATCAAGGACTGGTCCGCCTGGGTCAGATCCAGCTCCTGACCATCTTTACGATCAAAAATCAGGCGCCCGCCGGATATTTTACCACCGCCGAATTCAACCAAACGCATCAAAGACAGGCTGGAGACGGACTTCCCAGAGCCCGACTCCCCAACAATTGCGATGGTTTCGCCCGCGTTTACCGCAAAGGATACGTCTTCGACCCCCAGAACGGGGCCATCCTTGGTCTGAAACTCGACGCGCAGATTCTCGATCGAAGCGATAGGCTGGTCCAGCATCACCGTTTTCCTGTTCAAGGGAGTTTGTCGACTTGACGCTACAGACAGCCTGCCTCCAGTGTCAAACCGGTTGCAAAACTCCCGCCGGGTCAACTTGCAGAAGGCTTGCATTTTTTGACCATTTGGTTTGGTGTTTAGTCGTTCCCGGCAGCACGCGTCTCAAAACCATGGTGCCGGAAAGCTATAATGGTGCATCATTCGTCACGGATCGTGGACAGAATCACACTCAACTGCACCGCGAAAACAAGACACGCAAAGTGTTCAACTAGGAGAGACATATGAAACTGAAGTCCTTATTGCTGGGCGCAGTGGCAGCAACGGGTTTGGCCCCGGCCGCATTTGCCGAGCGCGGAGCGGACGGCCACGTTAGCGTGATTTACTGGCAGGCCCCTTCCATTCTGAATCCCTATCTGTCGGCAGGGACCAAGGATGTCGAAGCCTCGTCTCTGATCGTCGAGCCCCTAGGCCGCTTTGACCAAAACGGCGCATTGGTGCCCTTTCTGGCGACGGAAATCCCCACGGTTGAAAACGGCGGCGTCTCGGCGGACCTGACCTCGATCACATGGAAACTGAAGTCGGGCCTGAAATGGTCGGACGGTTCGCCAGTGACCTCGGCGGATGTGAAATTCACCGCAGAATACTGTATGCACCCCGAAGGCGGCTGCGCCCAGCTGGCAAAATTCGAAGGCGTCAGCAGCGTCGAAGCCCTGGACGAGCTGACCATCAAGGTCAACTTCTCAGAGCCGAAACCGAACCCCTACCTGCCCTTCATGGGTGGCCAGTCGCCCATCATACAGAAGGCTCAGTTTGAAAACTGCATGGGCGCCAAGGCCCCTGAATGTACCGACGCCAACTTTGGCCCGATCGGCACCGGGCCGTTCGTGGCAGATGAATTCCGCCCCAATGACGTGATTTCACTGTCGGCGAACCAGAACTACCGTGACCCCGCCAAACCGGCCTTTGCGACCATGACCTTGAAGGGGGGCGGTGATGCAACCGCAGCCGGTCGTGCAGTGCTGGAAACCGGCGAATTTGATTACGCATGGAACCTACAACTGGCGCCCGACGTCATCGCCCGCATGGAACAAGGCGGCAAAGGCAAGGTCGTTGCAGCCTTTGGTTCGCTGGTAGAGCGGATCGAGATGAACATGACCGACCCCTCGCCCAGCCTGCCCGAAGGCGAGCGGTCCACAGCCAAACACCCTCACCCGATCCTGTCAGATATGCGTGTCCGCAAGGCCCTGTCCATGGCCATCGACCGCGAACTTCTGGTGGAAATCGGCTATGGCAAGGCGGGTCGCCCGACCTGTAACCTGGTGCCAGCCCCCGCGCTCTATGCCTCGGATAACACCGATTGCATGACCCAGGACATCGAAGGCGCCAAGGCGCTGCTGGAAGACGCCGGCTGGAAAGTGGGCGCCGGTGGTGTGCGCGAAAAAGACGGCATAAAACTGTCGCTGCTGTACCAGACCTCGACCAATGCTGTGCGTCAGGATTTCCAGGCGCTGATCAAACAGTGGTGGGGCGAAATCGGCGTCCAGACCGAACTGCGCAACCTGTCGGGTTCGGTGTTCTTTGGGGGTGATCCGGGCTCGCCCGACACGTTCCAAAAATTCTATGCGGACGTGGAAATGTACGCCAACAACTTTAACGGTACCGACCCCGAGGCCTATCTGGCCGAGCACACCTGCGCCAAAGCCCCCAAGCCGGAATCGCAATGGCAGGGTGAGAACATCAACCGTTTTTGTGACCCCGCCTATGACGAACTGGTCGCAGAACTGGGCCGGACCGGCGAGCTGGAAAAACGCGGTGAGATCGCCAAGAAGCTGAACGACATGCTGACCAAGGACAGCTATGTCATCGTGCCTCTGGTGGACCGTGGCCGTGTCTCGGCGCACTCCAACACTCTGGGCGGTGTCGTTCTGAACACCTGGGACTCGGAAATCTGGAACGCGGCGGACTGGTACCGCATGAAGTAATGCGCTAGTCCACAGCCCCGGCCTTTTGGGCCGGGGCTTTTGTTATTTAGGGCGCCCGTATCTGCGCCCCCTTCTCTAACGACAAGCCGCAAAGGCGACCCCATGCTGACTTTCACGATACGTCGATTGGTCCTGGCCGTTCCGACGCTGTTGTTCATCAGTCTTGTGATTTTTCTATTACTGGAACTGGCCCCTGGCGACCCGATGGCTCAGGTGCCCCTGACCGTCCCCCCCGAAGTCAAAGAACGGATGCGCGAGGCCCTGGGTCTGGGTGAGCCCGTCCACATCCGTTTCATGAAATGGCTGGTACAGTTCTTCTGGATCGAGCCCCAGGTGCTGATCGACAACCTGTTCGGCACCTCCCTGTCCGAGGGCCAGCTACGCGTCCTGTCCTGGCAAACCCGCAGCCCTGTAATGGACATCGTTGTCCAGCGCCTGCCCCAGACCCTGTGGGTGGTAGGCCTGTCCTACGTGGTTGGCGTGATGATCGCGCTGCCGATCGGGATCTACTCGGCCTACCGTCAGTATTCGGTGTTCGATCAGCTGGGAACGTTCATCTCAATGGTCGGGTTCTCGGTCCCGACGTTTTTCACCGGAGTCCTGCTGATCGTGATCTTCTCGGTCAATCTGGGCTGGTTCCCGTCGATTTATGACACTACGCACAAGGTTGTGGACTGGGACAGCTTTGTCCACCAGTTGCGTCAGATCGCAATGCCCGTCTTTGTGTTGGCGCTGTATAACGCAGCCCAGATCAGCCGGTTCATGCGCGCCTCGATGTTGGACAACCTGAATCAGGATTATGTCCGCACCGCCCGCGCCAAGGGCCTGGGCGAGAAAACCGTGGTTCTGGTGCATGTGCTGCGGAACTCGATGATCCCGGTGGTGACCGTGATCGCGCTGGGGGTGCCGCAGGTGTTCGGCGGCGCCATCATTACTGAACAGGTGTTCAAGGTGAACGGGCTGGGCCAGCTATTGATCGGCGCAATCGAGGCAAACGACCTGCCGATGGTTCAGACCCTGACCTTTATCTTTGCTCTGCTGATCGTGATCTTCAACCTGATCGCAGATGTGCTGTACGGCGTTCTAGACCCGAGGATTCGCTATGACTGAGCCAAACAAAGTCATCCCCGGCGCAGGCGGTGCCACCCCCGCAGGCGCACTGAGCGATCCCATCCCCGTGGCGCCCCCCCGCAGTCAGTGGCGCGACGTCTGGGACCAGTTCAAACACCACAAAGGCGCCATGCTGGGCGGTATCGTTTTCCTGCTGATTGTGCTGGTGGTGTTTCTGGGGCCGGTGTTCTGGCCCTATGACGCCACCTATATCGACATACGGGCGCGCAATCAGGGTCCCAGTTTTGCCCATCCTTTGGGTACTGACCAGCTGGGTCGCGATACGCTGGCGCGGATGATGGCCGGGGGACAAACCTCGGTGTCGGTGGGAATCACGGCCATGCTGCTGGCGTTGTTCCTAGGCAGCCTGGTCGGAGTTCTGGCGGGCTTTTTCAAACGACTGGACGGTCTGCTGATGCGCTTGACCGATCTGTTCTTGGCCCTGCCCCTGCTGCCGCTGTTGCTGGTGATGGTGCTGCTGTTCCGCGATCCGCTGAACGCTGCCTTTGGCCCTGAAACCGGCATCTTTATCCTGATGGTTTGCGCCATTGGCGTGACCAGCTGGATGCCCACAGCGCGGATCGTCCGCGGCGATGTTCTGGCGATCAAAGAGCGCGAATTCGTGCTGGCTGCCCGCTCGATCGGGACCACGAACACCAAGATGATCACCCGGCATATCCTGCCCAACGTCCTGTCGCCCATCATGGTGTCGGCCACATTGGGGATCGCAAATGCGATCATCACGGAATCGGCGCTGTCGTTCCTTGGGCTTGGGTTTCCGCCGGACTTCCCTACCTGGGGGCGGCTGTTGTTTGATGCGACGGATTACCTGCAACAATACCCCGAACGCGTGTTCTGGCCCGGTCTAGCGATCTCGCTCACAGTGCTGAGTGTGAACTATCTGGGCGACGGCCTGCGCGACGCGTTGGATCCACGAATCCGGGGGCGCTAGGCCGTCGCTGCAAAAAAGGATCAAAACACGGCCCGCCTTTGTTCAGGCGGGCCGTTTTCATACCAATCCATTCGCATAAATAGATTCGTTTTATATTCACGGCACTTTCAGGAAATTTTCCCCACAAGGAACGTCCATCGCAACCCAACCACACTTGATTAGTATTCCACTTCTCGGCATTTGGGAAAAAATTCCAATCCTTGCTGAGGAAACGCCATGTTTGAATCCTTCGGTTTCGAAGAGCTGACCGCCCCGCAGGCAGCCGTCTATTTCGCCCTTCTTATCGGGCTTGTGTTCGGGGCCCTGGCCCAGATCACCCGGTTCTGTTTCCGCCGCGCCATCGTGGGCGACGACCGCCGCCAAGCAGCGGGCGTCTGGTTGACCGCGCTGGCTGTGGCCGTTCTGGGCACGCAGGCTGCTGTCTTTTACGAACTGATCTCCTTCGAAGAGCACCGCTTCATGGCCGCTGACCTGCCGGTTCTGGCGATCGTTGCAGGCGGGCTGCTGTTCGGCATCGGCATGGTGCTGACCCGAGGCTGCGTATCGCGGCTGACAGTGCTGACCGGGTCGGGGAATTTGCGGGCCGCGCTGGTTCTGGTGGTGTTCGCCGTCATTGCCCATGCCACGCTCAAGGGGGTTCTCGCACCGGTGCGCACCGCCCTGGGAAATGTCACTGTACCCATTGAATCCGCCACTTTGCCTGGCAATCCCTTGATCTGGTCCGCGCTGATCGCTGTGCTGGCGCTGGCCTTTGCGCTGCGTTCGGGCAACCGCGCAGGCGCCCTGATCGGCGCTGCATTGATCGGCGCGCTGGTGCCCTTGGCTTGGGTCGGCACCGGGTTCATCCTGTATGACGACTTTGATCCCGTTGCACTGGAAAGCCTCAGCTTTACCTCGCCCGCCGCCGATACCCTGTTCTGGAGCATCGCCAGCACGTCGATTTCTGCCAACTTCGGCACTGGTCTGTTGGGTGGCGTTATTGCTGGCGCGCTGATCGCAGCGTTGATCCGTGGCCAATTCCAATGGCAAAGCTTTGAGAACGCGCGCCAGACCGGGCGGTACCTGTCAGGCGCGGCGTTAATGGGTGTAGGCGGCGTACTGGCCGGAGGCTGCACCGTCGGCGCGGGCCTGTCGGGCATTCCCACCCTGTCGCTGGCGGCCCTCTTGGCCATCGGCAGCATCGCTGTCGGCGGCTGGTTGGCCGGCCGCGTGCTTAGTGCATCTTCTTTTGCACCCGACGCAGCATCCACCACACAAGACCTACAACCGGCAGAGTAAGCGCCGCAGTCAGCTCTCCCTTGCTGAGGTTCGCCAGCTTGGCAAGGGGATAGGCCGCATACGAGGCCAGCGACACCGCGTAATAGCTGATCGCAACGACGCTCAGACCTTCGACGGTTTTTTGCAGCCGCAACTGCAAAGCCGCGCGCTGGTCCATGCTTTCCAATAGTTTCTGGTTCTGCGCCGAACGTTCGACATCCACCCGCGTCCGCAACAATTCACCCGCGCGGATTGCCCGGTCCGCCATTGCGGCCAGACGGCGCTCTGTCGATTTGACGGTCCGCATTGCGGGGTCGTATCGACGCATCATGAATTCGTTAAAGGTCTGTCGCCCAGCAAACCGCTGCTCGCGCAGCACGCCAATTCTGTCGTGCACGATCGCCTCATAGGCTGCGGTTGCCCCAAACCGAAACGAATTTCGCGCAACCATCCGCTCCAACTCGGTCGAGGTGCTCAGCAGTCCCGACAGGGTATCCTCGGCCGAACTGTCATCCGCGCCCATCTTGTCCATCAATTTGGTCAGCTGCGCGTCCAGTTCCCCCATCCGAGGCGACATTTCCTTGGCGCGCGCAAACCCCAGCATGGACAGGCTCTTGTACGTCTCGATTTCACACAGGCGTGTCACCACACGGCCAATCCTGCGTGCCCCGGTACTGGGCGCAACAAACACCGCGAACCGCAGATGCCCAGTTGGATCAATCCGAAAGTCCCCAGCCATGACCCCAGCGTCATCCAGCACCCGGCTGGCCGCCAGACTTTCGGGAACGAACCATTCGTTGCAGCGATCCACGGCCACCTGTTTTTCAGTCCAGGGTTCGACCCGGATCAGGGCAGATGTGACCCGCGCGCCGGGCGCTGTTTCCAGCCAGTCCTCTGGGAACACGGAAAAATCCGCCGGATCGAAGGGCCGTTCGCTCAGGCTATTGGTGAACGCTGTGTAGGTAACGAATTCGGTGTGCTGTTCCCACTTCAGCAGGTGCCGTCCGATCTTGCCAAAATACTGCGTCGCACCGGGCTGAGGGTGCGGCGCGCCGTACCGATCCAGCAAGGCAATCAGATGCGCACGATCCTCGGCACGGTCCCGACTGGCCGCCTCGTTAGGCCGTTTTATCGCCAGAAAGGCCGCCGTACAGGGGGCCGACAACGAAGGAAACGGACGCGCGTGCAGCTCGTTCGCAAGCTCATATCGCAATGGGTGGTCAGAGATCATCAGCGCGGCCTCGGCTAGGAAACATGGCGCCTAGATGTCACAACAAAATGAAAAGATAAAGCTTTTTCAACAGCTTGAGGGAATGCAACGGTATACCAACACCAGCCTCACCCTGTTTTCCGTGCCATCATCGTACCCTGCCCCGCCGCGCAAAGCCTCTCTTGACCATCTTGAAACGAAAACACCTCGCATCGGCATACCGCCTGGTTTTTCCCCGCGGACAGGGCCTCTCCGCGCGCGATCAGTGCCTCCCCCAGCCCCGGCCGGATCATGTTCAGCTTGAACTCCAGCGTTACAACATCGCCCAATATCGAGCCCCCCGCATAAGCAATCGCGCTGTCCGCCATCAGCGCGACCACCCCACCATGAACAAAGCCATGCTGTTGTAAATGTTCGGGTTTCAGGGGCAACCTAAGCTCGGCCAGGCCCTCCTGGAACCGGGTCAATTCAACCCCCATCATCTGACAGAACGGTTGGTTCGCCAGCACAGAGCGACCGAATTCAAGCATCTGGGACATAGGTGATCCTCCTTGCTCTTAGCCAATCGCCATGTGCCAGCCCTGTCAAAGCAGACGCGACGTCAGTCGTCTGTTTGCGTTGCGAACACCTCTTGTGCCGCGTTCAGCCCGTTGATTGCGGCAGGCATCCCCCCATAGACCGCCATCTGCCAGATAACCTCGAGAATTTCGCGTTCTGTAGCCCCCGTTTCCAGGGTATGCGCGATATTCACCTTCAATTGGGGCCCGGTCTGTCCCCCCAAAACTGTCAGCGCAGCAACCGTACACAGTTGGCGGGTTTTCATGTCCAGCCCCTCGCGGGCATAGTGGCGCCCATAGGCCCATTCGACCAGGCTCTCGGCCATGCCGGGCAATATCGCGTCGTACTTCCCAGCCAAGGCCTGTTCCAACCCCGGATTCACGTTGGCCAACAGATCGCGGCCTGCCTGCAATGCGTTACTCATCATTCGATCCTTTTTCCAATTCTGTGTACAGCGCCACCTTGCGGTCCATCAGCGCCAGCGTTTCCTGCAGCCGTGCCAATTGGCTGCGGATGCTTTCTCGGTGTTGCTCCAGCATCTGGCGACGGGCGGCATAGGTCTGTGCACCCCTGACCCGTAACTGGGCATAGCTGATGCGATCTGCCTGCTTCATTCCTGTGGCGTTCAGCTGGTCCAAGAACCTCACCCACCCCAGAATGTCGGGGCCATAGACCCGCCGCCCGGCATCATCGCGCGGGGGTGGCTCGATCAGGCCGATCTTCTCATAGAACCGCAGCGTATCAACGCTGAGCCCGGTCTTTTCGGAGACTTCCGAAATCTTCATTTTCGCTCCTGTCTCATCTGAGTCGCCCCACTGTACGAGCTGGAGCACACTCCAGCTCAAGCGAATTCTGCAAAAGAAAAAGGCCGCCCCTAAGGACGGCCTTTTTTGGTTCACGGTGGAGACGAAAGATCAGGAGATCTTGGTCAGCAGTTCATCCAGCGACTTCTTGGCGTCGCCATAGAACATCCGCGTGTTTTCCTTGTAGAACAGCGGGTTTTCGATGCCCGAATACCCGGTACCCTGACCACGTTTGGACACAAAGACCTGTTTCGCTTTCCAGCATTCCAGAACCGGCATACCCGCGATGGGGCTGTTCGGGTCTTCTTGGGCCGCTGGGTTCACGATGTCGTTCGAACCGATCACGATGGCGACGTCCGTTTCGGGGAAGTCGTCGTTGATCTCGTCCATCTCCATCACGATGTCATAGGGCACCTTGGCTTCGGCCAGCAGCACGTTCATGTGGCCCGGCAGACGCCCCGCAACGGGGTGAATGGCGAAACGCACGTTCTTGCCTTTGGCGCGCAGACGCTTGGTCAGTTCGGAAACCGACTGCTGAGCCTGAGCAACAGCCATGCCGTAGCCTGGGATGATGATGATGCTGTCTGCTTCGTCCAGCGCGGTGGCAACACCGTCGCTGTCGATTGCAACCTGCTCGCCCTCGACTTCCATGGCGGGACCGGTGGTGCCACCAAAGCCGCCCAGGATCACGCTGATGAACGACCGGTTCATCGCCTTACACATGATGTAGGACAGGATCGCACCAGACGAGCCAACCAGCGCGCCGACCACGATCAGCAGATCGTTGCCCAACGAGAAACCAATGGCAGACGCCGCCCAACCCGAATACGAGTTCAGCATCGACACAACCACGGGCATATCCGCGCCGCCGATGCCCATGATCAGGTGGTACCCGATAAAGAACGCCAGCAGCGTCATCACCAGCAGCGGCCACAGGGCGCCAGTGTTGAAATACACGATCAGCAAAACCAGCGAGCCAACCGCAGCAGCCGCATTCAGCATGTGACCCCCAGGCAGTTTCGCGGCTTTGCCGTCAACCTTGCCAGCCAGTTTTCCGAACGCGATGATCGAACCTGTAAAGGTCACAGCACCGATAAAGACGCCCAGGAAAACCTCGACCTTGAGGATGTTCAGCTCGACTGCGGTTTTATGCGCAACCTTGCCGGCAAACCCGTCAACACCTTGGTCATGCAACCAAGCCAGCAGCCCGGTTTCATTCAGCGAAGCAGGTGCAGACGCCATGATTTCAGCAACACGAGTCATTTCAAACTGCGCGTTAAAGCCGATGAACACAGCCGCCAGACCCACGAACGAGTGCAGCGCTGCGACCAGCTGAGGCATCTCGGTCATTTCGACCTTCTGAGCCACCATCTGACCCAGGAACGCCCCGGCCAGAACCATGATCAGAACGATCAGCAGATTGCCCATGCCTGGGCCAAAAACGGTTGCCACGACGGCCAGCGCCATCCCGACAATACCATACCATACAGCGCGTTTCGCGCTTTCCTGACCCGACAGACCGCCCAGCGACAGGATGAAGAGGACAGCAGCCGCGATATAGGCTGCGGCAACGATTCCGATACTCATTTATCCGCTCCCTTCCCTTAAGATTTCTGGAACATGGCCAACATGCGGCGCGTGACCATAAAGCCACCGACGATGTTGATCGTTGCAATCAGGATCGACACGGCGGACAGAATGACCACCAGCCAGTTGCCCGAACCGACCTGCAACAACGCGCCCAGGATCACGATCCCCGAGATTGCGTTCGTCACAGCCATCAGCGGTGTGTGCAGCGAATGCGACACGCCCCAGATCACCTGGAAGCCCACGAAACAGGCCAAGGCAAACACGATGAAGTGTGACATGAAGCTCTCGGGCGCAAAGGCACCTACGAACAGCAGCAACGCCGTACCGACAGCCAGCAGGATCGCCTGGTTCTTGGTCTGAGCCTTGAACGCAGCGACTTCTTTTGCGCGCTTTTCTTCCGCAGTCAGCTCTTTGGGGGCTTCTTTCGGTTTCTGTGCGGCAATCGCCTGAACTTTCGGCGGGGGCGGCGGCCAGGTGATCTCTTTTTCAAAGGTCACAGTGGATCCGCGGATCACATCGTCTTCCATGTCGTGGTTGATCTGACCGTCTTTTTCAGGGGTCAGGTCGGTCATCATGTGACGGATGTTTGTCGAGTACAGGGTCGAGGCCTGAGCCGCCATACGCGACGGGAAATCGGTGTAGCCGATGATGGTCACGCCATTCTCGGTCACGATTTTCTCGTCTTTGACAGTCAGTTTGCAGTTGCCGCCCTTTTCAGCCGCCAAATCCACGATCACAGAGCCCGGTTTCATGGCCTTGACCATGTCTTCGGTCCACAGCTCGGGGGCTTCGCGGTTGGGAATCAACGCCGTGGTGATCACGATGTCGATTTCAGGCGCCAGCTCGCGGAATTTCGCCAGCTGAGCCGCAGCAAATTCAGGGCTAGAGACCGAGGCATATCCGCCCGTCGCCGCGCCGTCTTGCTGTTCCTCTTCGAAATCAAGGAAAACAAACTCGGCACCCATGGATTCGACTTGCTCGGCCACTTCGGGGCGCACGTCAAAGGCCAGGGTGATAGCACCCAGCGACGTTGCCGTCCCGATGGCAGCCAGACCGGCCACACCAGCGCCCACAACCAGAACCTTGGCGGGGGGTACTTTACCAGCAGCCGTCACCTGACCGGTGAAGAAGCGACCAAAGTTGTTGCCCGCCTCGATCACGGCACGATAGCCAGCGATGTTAGCCATGGACGACAGCGCATCCATTTTCTGAGCGCGGCTGATACGCGGCACCATTTCCATGGCAATCACGTTGGCCCCTTTGGACTTGGCCAGTTCCAAACCCTCGGTGTTGCCCGCCGGGTTGAAGAAACTGATCAAGGTCTGGCCGACGGCCATACGCTTCAGCTCGGTTTCCGTGGGTTGACGCACCTTGGCGACGATATCCACGCTTTTCCACAATTGGGCGGCAGTCTTGATGATCTCGACCCCGGCCTTCTCATACAATTCATCCGAGAAACCGGCGGCGGCACCCGCCCCGGACTCGATGGCGCACTCGTAGCCCAGCTTTTGCAGTTGCAAAGCCGAGTCTGGGGTCATCGCAACGCGATTTTCCCCCTCGAATACTTCCTTAGGAGTTCCGATTTTCAACTTTTATGTCCCCCTTCAGAACAGTTAACCCCTTGTGCTCCGACACATTCAGAGCTTGTTATTCATTTCCGCGCAATATTGTTGCGCGAATGTTTAGCGCCTCAGATGCACTGAACCGCTTGGTAAGTCAAATCCAACGACGCGTCTTTTGACAGTATCGGGCGAAATTAGCACGAAATTTTACCCTAAGTCTGTCCTCCTCTGGTATTACAAAACGTTTTTCCAAAACCCAGAGCAATAAAGGAACAAGAGGCAGAGCCAAAACTGCATCAAAACGCAGCACCAGACCGGCCAGAACCAGCACATCCCCCAAATAGATGGGATTGCGCGTGCGCGAAAAGATACCGGATTGCACCATCGTATTCGCATCGCGATGCGGGATCATGGTCGTGTGGTGTTTGCGCATCTCGAACGCGGCCAGCAGCATCAACAAGAGGCCACCACCCACCAGAATGCCCCCGGCAAAGTCCGCCCAGGCCCCGCCAAAGCTCAGCCCATAGGGATAATAGGTGCCCTGCACCCAGGCCAAAATAGCAGCAATCAGCAGCCAAACCGGTGGAATATCAATCCATTTCAGCATTTCTGCCCAAATCCTTTTGCCCTCTGGGACTGTGCCCGGAATCACTCGCGCCCCAAAACCAGAGCTTCGCGCACAATGGCATTTCTCTAATTAGGTTTCCATGCGGCATCTTTTAGCCACCCCCGAAGCCCCGATTGCAGCACCACCACGTTTTCACGCCCCAGCACCCGCGCCGCAAAGGTCGCCTGCGCCGATAGGCTGCCGGTGTTGCAATACAGAATAACCATTCCGGTTTCAGGAAGCTCGCTCAGACGACCGGGCACCGCACGCCAGTCGATATTAATCGCCCCGGGAATGTGCGATGTTGCGAATTGTTCCGCATCCCGAGTGTCAACAAACATTGCAGAAGCAAACAACGACTGGTCAATCTGTTGCGGTAAGATGATCCCGGATTCGTAAGTGGCAAAATCCATGTATTCGACGATTGCCTCGGCCAGAGGACCTGCTTCCTCGGCCAAGGCGGACAGCGGCAGAGCACAGCTCGCGGCCAGAAAAACGGACCGCAAGACGGGTTTCGCCCTTACTCCCATTCCATTTCCTCGTAGACACGCCCGGCGTTTTTCGTTGCCAGTTCGTCAAAGGTATCAAGGTTACGCCAGCGTTCCTGATCCACGTAATACGCGCCAGCCAGATCTCCGCCGTCGTCAATATGTGCGCCGACCTTTTCTCGCAGATCGACCAGATAGTCGCGTGTATAGCGGCGAACCTGTGCCAGATTGGTCGGATGCCCATGTCCGGGGATCACATAGGTCGGGTTCAAGGGCTCGAACTTTTCTTCCCAGGTCTCGATCCAGCAGCTGGTGCAGGTATCTGCGAAAATCGGGGGCATACGTTCGTGAAAGGCGATATCGCCCGCAATCATCATACCCCACTGAGGAATCCACACCTGCGTATCGCCGGGCCCATGGGCCGACCCCAAGTGCAGGATGTTGAACGTCACGTCCCCCATCGTCACATCATATGTGTCGGCAAAGGTCTGGGTGGGCATCACAATACGGGTGCCTTCGGCTTTGTCCTTATTGTAGCCGATCATGCCTTGAAGGATAAAGTCACCGTTTTCCTTGACTTCATGCGCGGCGTCTTCGTGCATCAGGATCTCGACCCCCTGATCAGCCCAGTACGAATTCCCAAGGACCGCGTGCCCCTGCCCGTTCTCGCTGACCACCAGCTTAACGGGTTGATCCGTCACGGCCTTGATCTCGTCATGTAATGCCTTGGCCAAACGCGCCGAAGCGCCGCCATTCACCACCAGCACCCCGTCGCCCGTGACGACAAAGGACAGGTTGTTGTTGTGACCACTGTTTTCATACCTCGGGGGTGCCGTCGCACCGATGGCCGAAAACACATGCGGAATCACCTCGACCGGTTTCTCGTATAGCTCCGATTGCGGGTATTGATCTGCAATGTCTTCACTTGCCGGCAACACAGTTCCCAGCAGGCATAGCGCGGTAGCGCCAAGTAAACGTTTCATGGAAATCCTCCCTCAAAGAACGGATAACAAATTCACAGATATGAATACCTTTGTAAAGCAAAACAGAATGCCATCGCATGCCAAAGTGACGGAACGGCGCGCTTGCCTCGTTTCTTGCCCCGCGTATCGTGGCCCATGTTATGCGAGGAGGAGAGACCATGACCCTTAAAGGAAAACACGCGCTCGTCACTGGCGGCGGCACAGGAATCGGATTGGCCATTGCGCGCGCGCTGGCTGCCGAAGGCGCCCAAGTCACCATCACAGGCCGCCGTATCGCCGTACTTGAGGAGGTCGCGGGTGAAAATATGCACCCCGCGGTGATGGACGTGACGGATGAAAACGCCGTGCGTGATGTCATTGATGCTGCCGTCGCCCAGCGCGGACCTATTCAGATCTGCGTCGCCAATGCCGGGATCGCCGAAGGCCGCAAGCTGCATAAAACCGATACAGATTTCTGGCGTCAGATCATGGCTACCAACCTCGACGGCGCGTTCTTTACCGTGCGCGAATCCATGCGCTCGATGTTGCAGACGGATTGGGGCCGAGTGATCGCCATTTCCTCGATCGCGGGCGTGCGCGGCCTGCCGGGGGGCGGTGCCTATGCGGCCTCGAAACATGGGGTGATCGGAATGATGCGCTCGATTTCCGAAGATTTCCTGGGGTCGAACTATACGTTCAACTCGATCTGTCCGGGCTATGTGGCGACGGACATTATCACCCGAAATGTGGACTCTATTCAGGAACGTTCCGGCATGGACGCGGAACAGGCGATGAAAATCATGGTCGACGCCAACCGCCACAAACGCCTGATCGCCCCCGAGGAAATCGGCCAAGCAGCGCTGTGGCTGTGCGGCCCCGGATCTGGCAGCGTCAACGGCCAGGAAATCGAGATCGCAGGCGGCAAAGTCTGATATCCCATATCACCAACCTTGATGTGGTGATCAAAAAGCATCGTTGGCGCGGCCATAGCGAAATCCGCTATGGCCGTTGTCAGTATAGGAGACACCAATGACCGATTTTGCCGCGACCAAAGCCCTGTTCGACCTGCCCGACGGGGTCATCTATCTGGATGGGAACTCCCTTGGTCCGCTCCCCAAGGCCGCGCCTGCTCGGATGGAACAAGTCATGCGTGACGAGTGGGGGGAAATGCTGATCACCGGCTGGAATAAGGCCGGCTGGATGACGCAGCCCCGCCGCGTCGGCGATCGCATCGCCCATCTGATCGGCGCCGAGCCAGGCCATGTGGTGCTGGGCGACACGCTTTCAATCAAAGTCTATCAGGCTCTCGCCTCGGCGCTGGATCTGGCCCCACCGAACCGTAAAATAATCCTGTCAGACAGCGGCAACTTCCCTTCGGACCTGTACATGGCCGAAGGCCTGATCAAATCGCTGGACCGCGGATACGAGCTGCGCGTCGTCGCTCCCGAAGAAGTCGTGGCAAACATCACCGATGACATTGCCGTCTTGATGATCACCGAAGTCGACTATCGCACCGGCCGCCTGCACGACATGAAAGCCCTGACAGCCAAGGCCCATACGCATGGCGTCATAACCGTCTGGGATCTGGCCCACACGGCCGGGGCCACCCAGGTCGCGCTTGCAGCGTGCAACGCCGATTTCGCTGTCGGATGCACCTATAAGTACCTCAATGGTGGACCCGGCGCCCCGGCATTCATCTATGTCGCCCCTCGCAATGCTCAGACCGTCACCCCCGCCTTGTCCGGTTGGCTCGGCCATGACGCCCCCTTCGCCTTTGAGCCCTCCTACCGCGCCGGCAGCGGGATCGAGCGTATGCGCGTCGGCACACCGCCCGTCCTGGCGCTCGCCGCGCTGGAAACGGCGCTGGACATCTGGGACCTGACGAACATGGCCGACATCCGCGCCCGGTCGCAGCACCTTACCTCCCTGTTTATCCAAGAAATCGAACGGCGCTGCCCCGGCTTGACCCTCGCCAGCCCCCGCGACCCCAATGCGCGCGGCAGCCAGGTGTCGTTCCACTTCTCCGAAGGCTACGCCGCCATGCAGGCCCTGATCGCCCGCGGCGTAATCGGAGACTTCCGCGCCCCCGACATCATGCGCTTCGGCTTTACACCGCTCTATATCGACGAAACCGATGTAATAGGCGCCGCTGACATCATCGAGGATGTCATCAACAACAACCTCTGGGATCACCCGGACTACAAAACCCGCCACGCGGTCACCTGATGCACGACCGAACCCGCCATATTCCCATGTGCCAGCCCGCCGGCTGGGCGGCTCATTGGCGCACCCATCTCATGGCCCCCTGTCAGCAGATCAAGGCCCGGCACAGCTTTCATCTTGCCTAAAATACTCACGGCGCAACATCAGCCCCATGCGCCACGCCCATTTGACAGGACACCCCATGACCAATCGCCCCCTCGATCCCGCCCAGGATGGCGCCCAGATGCAATTCAACGGCCGCATGAGCTATACTGATTACCTCGGCCTCGACGCGATCCTGACCGCCCAACACCCGCGTTCCACCGCCCATGACGAGATGCTGTTCATCGTGCAGCACCAGACGTCCGAGCTCTGGATGCGGCTGGCCATCCACGAGTTGACGGCCGCGCGCGACACTTTGCAAGTCGGCCAGCTCCGCCCTGCCTTCAAAATGCTGGCACGGGTTGCGCGCATATTTGAACAGTTGAACTCTGCCTGGGACGTGCTGCGCACGATGACGCCATCAGACTATACGCATTTCCGCGACAGCCTTGGGCAGAGCTCGGGGTTTCAGTCCTGGCAATACCGGATGATCGAATTCATGCTGGGCAATCGCAACACTGCGATGCTGCGGCCCCATGCGCATCGGCCCGATCTGTTGGAGCAGCTCCAAAAAGAGCTCGCGCGCCCGTCGCTGTATGATGTTGCCTTGCGGCACCTGTCCGACGTGGCCCCCCTGCCCGACAGCACCCTGAACCGCCCGTCGGCAACCCCCTATGACGCATCCCCAGAGGTAACGGCCGCCTGGGCTGTCATTTACCAGAACGTGGAGGCCCACTGGGAGCTCTACGAACTCGCCGAGAAACTGGTGGATCTCGAAGATTACTTTCGCCGTTGGCGCTTCAACCATCTGACAACGGTGGAACGGGTGATCGGCCTGAAACGCGGCACTGGCGGGACCAGCGGCACCAGCTACCTGCGTAAAATGCTTGAGGTCGAACTATTCCCGGAACTGTGGGAATTGCGCACGCAGCTTTGATCCGGGGGCGTGTCAATCGCTTAGCGCACGTCCGAACAATAGCGCCAGCCGGGCGATTGATGCCCGGTATTCCTCGATCCCAGGAAAGGCCATTTTCACCCCGTGCAGTGCATCCAGCATTGTGCGGGCCAGCGCCACTGCATCCCCGCCAAAACCGGCCAGCGAAACCGTCCCTGCTTGGGCCGATCGTTCCAGCCACCCTGCATAGACCTCGGCCAGCTTGGCGTCGCCTGCCGCGACAATATCTGCGGTTTGTGCGTATTTGGTATCCAGCAGTTCGGGCCCATGCGGTGAGGACAGCAATGCCTCGACAACCGAACCATGCTGGACCTCAAAGGCGCGCGCCAGCATCTGAGGCGCAGGCAAATCCTGGGTAAACAGCTCGGACAGTTGGGGCAGAACAGCATCGTAATACCCCTGCGCCAAGGAACGAAAGATATCCTCTTTGTTACGGTAATGCAGATACAGCGCAGCACGGGACATGCCTGCGCCCCTGGCAATATCCTCCATCGAGGTCCTTTTGAACCCATACAGTCGGAACGCCTCAAAGGCAGAGCTAAGAATAGCCTGCTGCTTTGGCTCTAACCCGGACATTTTTTGTTTTAATTCCTGCATTTAGACACCTCTGACAGAAAATATACAAAATGTCAATTGACATGATGACACTTTTGCCTTCTTTTGTCACAACGTCACAGTAAACCCGAAAGAGGAGCTACGGCCATGTCCACCACGCTAACCGTGAATGGCAAAACCCATCAGGTAGAGCTGCCCGGAGAGGTGCCCCTTTTGTGGGTGCTGCGCGACGAACTGGGCCTGACCGGCACGAAATTCGGCTGCGGCATCGCGGCCTGTGGCGCGTGTACCGTCCAGATAAATGGCGAGGCCGTGCGCGCGTGCCAGATCCCGCTATCGGACGTAGAAGGCGACGTTACCACCGTCGAAGGACTGGGCACGCCCGACGCGATGCACGCCCTTCAGAATGCCTGGGTCAAACACCAGGTGGCGCAGTGCGGGTACTGTCAATCGGGGCAGATCATGCAGGCCGCCAGTCTGCTGGCCGAGGTGCCCAATCCCTCGGATGACGAAATAGATGACGCAATGCAGGGCAATCTTTGCCGCTGTGGCACCTACCCCCGTATCCGCGCCGCCATTCACGACGCTGCAAAAGAACTGGAGAGCTAAGCCATGGCAAGCATTGGTAAAATCACCCGCCGCGCCTTTTTGGTCAGCTCGGCCGCCATTGCGGGCGGTGTCGCTTTCGGGGTCTACAAGATCAAAACACCGGCACCCAACCCGCTGGCTCCTTCTGAGGGCGAAGCAGTCCTGAACCCCTATGTCCTGATCGACGGCAACGGGATCAGCATCATCACCCCGCGCGCGGAAATGGGCCAGGGTATCCACACAACTTTGGCCGCGCTAGTCGCCGAGGAACTGGACGTGGACATGTCCCAGATCACGACACGCCACGGCCCTCCGGGGCAGGCATATTACAATCAGGCGGTGCTGGGCAGTTCCCTGCCCTTCAAGGACTACGCAATGAGCGACTTCCAGCACAATGTTTCTGGGGCGCTGGGACAAGTGGGTAAGCTGCTGTCTTTGCAGATTACTGGCGGTTCCACCTCTACTGTGGACGGGTATGAAAAGATGCGCGCCGCCGGGGCCAGTGCCCGCGAGGCACTGAAACAGGCCGCTGCCGAGCAGTGGAACCTGCCCGTGGACAAGCTGCGCACCGAAAAGGGCCAGGTTATCGCACCTGACGGCACCCAGCTTAGCTATGTCGCGCTGGCCCCTGCCGCCGCGCAGATCGAGGCACCGCAAGTCCCTCTGCGCCCGCGTTCAGAATGGAAACATCTGGGGAAATCCGTCCCCCGCGTGGACATGCAGGCAAAAGCGACCGGCACCGCCACCTTTGGCATTGATGTACGCGTCCCCGGCATGAAATTCGCAGCCCTGCGGGCCAACCCTCATCTCAATGGCGAGATGCGCGGATTTGACGACAGTGCCGCGCGCGCCATGCCAGGTGTGGACGGTGTCTATGACCTAGGCGATGCGATCGCCGTGGTGGCCAGCAATACCTGGCTGGCCATGCAGGCCGCTGACGCAGTCGAGGTGGACTGGGGCCCCTCGCCTCATCCGGCCACGATGGCTGAGATCGACGCAAAAATAGACGCGGCCTTTGATGGCGGAGCAAATTCGACCATGCGCGATGATGGCGATGCGGACACCCTACCCGCTGGCGCAACCGAGGTAACGGCAACCTATCGCCTGCCCTATCTGGCGCATTCCACCATGGAACCGATGAACGCCACCGCTCTGTTCGAAGGTGACAGCCTGACCATTTGGGCGGGCAACCAATCCCCCGTCATCGTGCAAAAGAAATGTGCCAAAATCGCGGGGCTGGACGCTGAAACCGTGACCGTCCACACCACCTATATGGGCGGTGGCTTTGGGCGTCGGGGCGAAGTGGACTATGCCCAATACGCCACGCGACTGGCCGTGCAAATGAAGGACACCCCCGTCCAGCTGACCTGGTCACGCGAAGAAGACATGACCCATGACTTCTATCGTCCCGGAGCAGTGGCGCGGTTCCGCGGCGCGATCAAAGACGGCAAAGCCGTGCTGATGGATGGGCAAATCGCGGCGCAATCCGCAACGGTTCAGGCCGGCGGAAGGATGATTGGCCTGCCGATGGGCGGACCGGACAAGGTTCTGGTCGAAGGTGCCTTTGATCAGCCCTATGCAATCCCGAACTACCGTATTCGCGGCTATATCGCGGATCTGGATCTGCCGGTTGGGTTCTGGCGCTCGGTCGGGGCGTCGTTCAACGGGTTCTTCCACGACACATTCATCGATGAACTGGCCCACGCCGCTGGCCGCGATCCGCTGGATTTCCGCCTAGAGCTAATGCGCCCCGAAGATGAGTATGCTGCCGCCACTCTGGAGGCCGTCCGCGAAATGTCCGGCTGGACTGGGACAACACCGGATGGCGTGGGGCGCGGTGTGGCCTTTACCTGGTCCTTCGGCACCCCTGTGGCCGAGGTAGTCGAGGTCAAAGACAAAGACGGCGACATCCACATCACCCGGGCCTGGATCGCGGCAGACGTGGGCACCGCGCTGGATCCCTCGATCGTTCAGGCCCAGATGGAAGGCGCGTTGATCTATGGGCTCTCCGCCGCTGTTTACGGAAAGATCACCTTTGAAGACGGCGCCGTCGAACAGCAAAATTTCCCTGACTATGACGCGATGCGGATGCACAACACCCCGCAGATCGAAACGCGTATCCTGCAGGGCAAACCTCATATCTCTGGTATCGGAGAGCCGGGCACTCCGCCCGCCATGGCGGCCTTGGCCAACGCGCTGTTCGATCTGACAGGTACCCGGGCCCGTTCGTTGCCCCTTGTGGATCGGTTTCCGCTTGTGACCTGACACGTGGGTTATGTGGCGTCACTTGCCCGAATGCCCGATGTGTTCTAACATGTCGGCAACCGCCCGACAGATGGCGGATGTTAGGTTATGCAGTATTGGGCGGCCGATGCCGCCCCTGAGGCAGGAGTAGTGTCATGCCCACCGGGTACTTGGTCTCTTTGGGGGACGGATCGCTGGATTCAGGCGATGTTTTAAACACGTCTACTGTCAGCTTTACGACGTCCAGCACAATCGGGTCGGGTAGTATCAACTTTGACGGGCGAATTTTCCGCAGCAATGTCACCGATTACACCCTGAACGGCACGTATTACGAAGCAACCGATGGCAACGTCTATTTCGTGCCGAATTCCATGCCGCGCCGGATGGATTCCGGCGAGGTGAACTCCGCCCCTTCTTACTCGAACGCGGATGGTGTGGTCGAAGGCACCGGCGGCGATGACGTCCTGGACAGCAGCTATGTTGATACAGACGGCGATCAGATCGATAGCGGCACCGGAACCGGTCCCAGCGGTATGGGGGACTCGGTTTCAGCGGGCGATGGAAATGACACCATTGATGCAGGCGCTGGGAATGACACCATCTCGGGCGGGGGCGGCAGCGACTCGATCCAAGGTGGCAGTGGTGACGACGTTATCTCGGGCGACGGGATCACAGCAGCCTCGGCGACATCGGAATCGCTGAACTGGGATAGCGCGGGCGCCGACGAACAGAACATTTCAGGTGGGATCACCCAGACCACTGGCGTGATGGATGTCACGGTAGACTTCACCAACGATGGGAACGCAACTGGGTTCTCGGTTGAAAGCACCACCACGAACTATGTCGGCGCGGGCGAGCCATTTGACCCCAACTCATCATTGTCCCTGACCGGATCTGGCGCGGGCGACACCTCGACCACCACCATTTCGTTTGAGACCAACGACCCGGATTCCTATTCGGATAACGTAGAGAACGTCACGTTCCGCCTGAACGATATTGATGGGTACAGTGGCAGTTGGCAAGACATCATCACGATCACCGCCGTGGACGCAAACGGCAACACGGTCACACTGTCCTTTTCCTCGAACGGAGACGACACGACCAGCGGCAACACCATCACCGCGGGCCTGTCCGCTGACAGCTACTCGGATGCCAGTGGCTCGATCATGGTCACGATCCCCGGACCGCTTCAGTCGATCACGATCGACTATAACAACGGGTATACCGGCGGCCAGGCACTGGCGATCTCGGATATCCATTTCGATACGATCCCTGTTCAGCCGGGGGATGATACGATTGATGGCGGAACGGGCAATGACCTGATCGACGGCGAGGACGGGGCCGACAGCCTGATAGGCGGTGACGGCACTGACACGTTGATCGGTGGCGCGGGGGACGACACGCTGGCGGGTGGCGCGGATGGCGACAGCATCAGCGGCGGCGCGGGCATGGATTTCCTGGACTATTCGGATTCGGATGCCGGTGTGGACGTCGATCTGGGCGCAAACACCGCCACCGGAGGCCACGCGACCGGGGATACTCTGGCCGGAGGGCTGGACGGGATCATCGGATCGGACTGGGACGACACGCTGGTCGGATATGACGGACAGGGCGCGGACTGGACGAACGTATTCTACGGCGGGGGCGGCGACGACTACCTGGACGGCGCGGGCGGCGATGACAGCCTATATGGCGGCGACGGCAGCGACACGATCATCGGAGGCGCCGGAGCCGACCTGTTGGATGGCGGCGCGGGCGAGGACGAGCTCTATGTCGGCGGGGGTGACACTGCTGTCGGCGGCGAGGGTGACGACACGTTCATCATCAGCGGCGGCGGCGGCACGATCTCGATTGATGGCGGAGAAGGCAGCGAAGGCGGCGGTGACACGCTGGATTTCGGAGGGCAGATTGATTGGGGGTCGATCACCTATACCAGCACCGACCCTGGCAACCTGGCCGGGTCTGTTACGCTGGACGATGGTACGGTCGTAACCTTCGACAACATCGAATCCGTGGTTATTTGCTTCAAGAAGGGCACCAAGATCGACACCCCTCGGGGCCAGCGCGCCGTGGAGACTCTGAAACCCGGCGACCTGGTGATTACCCGTGATAACGGCGTACAACCCGTCCGCTGGGCCGGGCGGCGACGCGTCGAAGGCAAGGGCGATTTCGCCCCGATCCGGTTTGCTCCGGGCACGGTGGGGAACACGCGTCCGCTGATCGTTTCACCGCAACACAGGATGCTGCATCGGTCCTCGGCCGCGACACTGCTGTTTGATACGCCCGAGGTCCTGGTAGCCGCGCGGCATCTGGTGAACGGTCATTCTATCCGCCAGGTCGAAAAGGATCAGATCGACTATGTTCATATCCTGTTTGATCGGCACGAGATTATCTTTGCCGAAGGCGCCCCCAGCGAGAGCTTCCATCCGGGGCGTCATGGGCTGAACGGGGTCATGGGGGCCGCACGAGAAGAGCTGTTCGCCCTGTTCCCAGATCTGCGTTGCGACCCGGACAGTTTCGGCGATACCGCCCGCCCCTGCCTGCGCGAATTCGAGGCACGCTTGCTGCAACCGGCCTAGGTCTTTCAGGCGGGTCTCAGAACTTTCTGAGTTTTCTGCGCGGCCCATGCCTGCACAGCCTCGCCAAAGGCGGTGAACAGAGGGCGTGAGACCGGATCATTCGCCGCGTCCCATTCCGGGTGCCACTGCACAGAATAGGTAAAGCCCTGCGCGCCCTCGACATAAATCGCCTCGGGTGTGCCATCGGGCGCATATCCGTCGATGACGATCCTCTGGCCCGGAGTCTTGATCCCCTGCCCGTGCAGCGTGTTGGTCATCACCTCTTGCGCGCCCATCAATTGATGGAATGCCCCGCCCTCGCTAAAGCGCACCTTGTGGCGCAGTGCGAACTTTTCCTCCAGCGTCCCATCTGGGGGCATCCTGTGGTTCATCCGCCCCGGCAGGTCCCGGATTTCGGGATACAAAGACCCACCCATGGCGACATTCACCTCTTGGAAGCCGCGGCAAATCCCCAAAAAGGGCTGGCCGCGTTCGACGCAGGCCCGCACCAGAGGCAAGGTGATCGCATCCCGGTTCCGATCGAAATCACCATGGGCCTCGGTCTCGGACTCGCCGTATTCTTCTGGGTGCACATTGGGCCGCCCACCGGTCAGCACGAACCCGTCGCAGGCCTCCATCAGCTCTTCGACACCCACATAACGCGGGTCCGGCGCAATCAGGATCGGCAGACATCCCGCGACACAGGACACGGCCTCGGTGTTCATCAGCCCTCCGGCGTGAACCTGATAGGTGTCGTTGATAACGTGATGGTTACCGATAATGCCAACAATGGGACGAGTCATGATGCGCCTATTTCTGCCTTCATCACGCAGATTAGCTGTATCCAACAGGTTTCAAAACAAGAAACCTGCGCGGTGACGCACAGGTTCTAGGGCATTGCCTTGGTTTTGCGCAGGCAAGTCAGGCTTCGCCGACCAGCCCCGCGCCCTCGATTCCGGTCAAGGCCGCCAGTGCATCATTGTCCGAGCTGTCGCCCGTCACGCCCACGGCACCGATCACGCCCCCTTTTTTATCGCGCACCAATACGCCGCCGGGCACCGGCACAACCTGACCGCCATAGACGCCGTTCACCGCAGCCATGAAATAGGCCTGAGCCTCGGCCCGTGCCATCTGCGCTTGGCCAGCCATTCCCAGCATCACACAGCCATAGGCTTTGCCATGCGCAATCGCGAACCGACCCGGCGCGGCCCCATCGCCGCGTTCGAACGCGATGACATGCCCCCCCGCATCCAGCACCACAGCGCTCAAGGGTTTCATCCCGTCTTCGCGCCCTTTTTCAAGCGCCTTGCGAATAATCGTACGCGCCTTTCTCAAAGAGATCTCGGCCATTTCCTAACCCTTCTTCTATTTCAAATGTCCTGCGGGGATCCGGGAGGCCCTCCAACCTGCCCGTCAGCCAATCGCCTTCAGCTCTAGGCGCCGCTGATGCAGCACCGGCTCGGTATAGCCAGATGGCTGCACACGTCCCTTAAAGACCAGATCGCAGGCCGCCTGAAAAGCAATACCGTCGAAATCCGGCGCCAAAGGCCGATAAGCCGGGTCACTTGCGTTCTGACGGTCCACAACGACGGCCATCTTGCGCATCGCTTCCATGACGCGGGCCTCGGTGACGACACCGTGGTGCAGCCAGTTGGCCAGCGCCTGAGACGAAATCCGACAGGTCGCGCGATCCTCCATCAGGCCGACATCATGGATATCCGGCACTTTCGAGCACCCAACCCCCTGATCAACCCAGCGGACAACATAACCCAGAATGCCCTGAGCATTGTTCTCGATCTCCTGGGTGATTTCGTCGTCGCTGAAATTGCGTCCAGTGGCAACGGGGATGGTTAGCAGATCCTCAAGCGTGCCCCGCGCACCGCCCGACTTGATTTCAACCTGTCGGGCCAGAACGTCCACTTTGTGATAATGCGTCGCGTGCAGGGTGGCGGCAGTGGGCGACGGCACCCATGCGCAGTTGGCGCCAGACATCGGATGGCCAATCTTGGCCTCCAGCATGTCGGCCATCAGGTCGGGCATCGCCCACATCCCCTTGCCGATCTGCGCCTTTCCCTGCAAACCACAAGCCAGCCCGATATCCACGTTGCGATCTTCGTAGGACTGAATCCAGGGGGTCGATTTCATTTCGCCCTTGGGCAGGAACGGCCCGGCCTCCATCGAGGTATGTATCTCGTCGCCGGTGCGGTCCAAAAAGCCAGTGTTGATAAAGGCCACCCGGTGTTTTGCAGCGCGGATACATTCCTTCAGGTTGACCGAAGTGCGGCGCTCTTCGTCCATGATCCCCAGCTTCACCGTATATTGAGGCAGCCCCAGGATTTCCTCGACGGTCGAGAATATCTCGTCGGCAAAGGCGACCTCTTCGGGGCCGTGCATCTTGGGTTTCACCACATAGACCGAGCCGTGCAGAGAATTGCGCGCCCCATCGGTTTTCTGCAAATCATGCATGGCGATCATGGTGGTGCACAGGGCGTCCATCAGCCCTTCGCCGATCTCCAGCCCGTCACGGTCCAAAATGGCGGGGTTGGTCATCAGATGGCCCACGTTGCGCACCAACATCAACGAACGTCCCTTCAGGGTGACAGGTGCGCCATCCGCGCCCGTGAACTCAAGGTCCGCAGCCATACGGCGGGTCATGTCCTGGCCGCCCTTCTGAAAGGTCTCCTCAAGATCACCTTTCATCAGGCCCAGCCAGTTACCATAGGCCACGACCTTGTCGGCGGCATCCACGGCAGCAACGGAATCTTCGCAATCCATGATGGTGGACATGGCCGATTCCAGACGAATATCGGCGACCCCGGCGGCATCGGTGGCTCCGATCGGGCTGTCGGGGTTGATGTCGATGATGATGTGCAATCCGTTATGGCGCAGCAGGATGGCCGTCGGGGCGTCAGGCTGCCCGTCGTAACCCAAAAAACAAGACGGATCAGCCAGAGCCGAGGACAAAGCCCCCCCAGCAACTGTCAGGCCCGTCACATCCGACCACGATCCCGACACCAGCGGCACCGCCGCATCCAGGAAATCGCGTCCCCAGGCAATCACCCGCGCCCCGCGCGCCGCGTCATAGCCCTTGCCCGTGGGCAGATCGCCCAGCGCGTCGGTGCCATACAGACCGTCATACAGCGACCCCCACCGCGCATTCGCCGCGTTCAACGCGAAACGCGCGTTGGTGATTGGCACCACCAGCTGCGGGCCGGGAACAGTTGCGATCTCGGGGTCTACGCCGGTGGTTTCAATTTGAAAATCCGCACCTTCGGCCACCAGATAGCCGATTTCCGTCAGGAAATCCGCGTAGGCCTGCGCGTCATGCTCTGCTCCGCGATGCTTTACATGCCAGTCGTCCAGTTTTTGCTGAACTTCCTCGCGCTTTTCCAGCAAAGCCCGGTTTTTGGGTCCCAGCCCATGCGCAATCGTGGACAGGCCGGCCCAGAACGTATCAGCATCAACGCCAGTCCCCGCAAGCGCCTCCCCCTCGATAAAGGCAACCATCGCGCTGTCGACTTGAAGCCCGTATTTTTCGATCCGCTGGGTCATCCCTGATCCCTCTCAGTTAACAGAAGCTTGTTCCTCAATAGAACGGAAGTTTCCTATAGGCAACAAGTGTGGTCAAATCTTTTTACCAATTCAACCACATGTCTTTCAAAAATTCCCAAACAGTGCACGTCCGCCTTGCATTCGGGCCATTGAAGCCCCCCGCGCACAGGCCTAACGTCTGACCAAACCGATTTGCCCAAACGGAGCCCCCAATGAAAGACGCGACCCCGCAGACGATCTATCTGTCCGAGTATCAGCCCTTTGGGTTTGTGGTGGACAGCGTTCACCTGACATTTCGTCTGTCCCCGACGGCCACGCGTGTCATCAGCCGGATTGAGTTTCGTCCGAACCCAGCAACCCAGGGGCGCGATTTCTACCTGCATGGCGAACAGCTGAACCTGCTCTGGGCCAAGATTGACGGGGCTGACGTGGCGCCTGTCGTGGCCGATGACGGGCTGCGTTGCGATGTGCCCGACGCGCCATTTGTCTTTGAGGCAGAGGTCGAAATCAGCCCCGTCACCAACACCGCCCTAGAAGGGCTGTACATGTCGAACGGCATGTATTGCACCCAATGCGAGGCCGAGGGCTTCCGCAAGATCACCTACTACCCCGACCGCCCCGATGTCATGAGCATATTCACCGTCCGGGTCGAAGGCGACGAGCCTGTCAAACTGTCCAACGGCAACCCCACCGCCAGCGGCGAGGGCTGGGCCGAATGGCACGATCCCTGGCCCAAACCCGCCTATCTGTTCGCGCTGGTCGCGGGCGATCTGGTGAACCATCCCGACCGCTTCACCACCCAATCGGGCAAGGATGTCGAGCTGAACATCTATGTCCGCCCCGGCGACGAGGGCAAATGCGCCTTTGGGATGGAGGCGCTGAAAAAGTCCATGAAATGGGACGAAGATGTCTATGGCCGCGAATACGATCTGGACATTTTCAACATCGTTGCCGTGGACGATTTCAACATGGGCGCGATGGAGAATAAGGGGCTGAACATCTTTAACTCGTCCTGCGTTCTGGCCTCGCCGGACACCTCGACGGATGCGAATTTCGAACGGATCGAGGCGATTATCGCGCACGAATATTTCCACAATTGGACCGGCAACCGCATCACCTGCCGCGACTGGTTCCAGCTGTGCCTGAAAGAAGGTCTGACGGTGTTCCGTGATGCTCAGTTCACCGCCGACATGCGCTCGGAACCTGTGAAACGGATCGAGGACGTGATTGCCCTGCGTGGCCGTCAGTTCCGCGAAGACAACGGCCCCCTGGCCCACCCCGTACGCCCCGAAAGCTTTGTCGAGATTAACAACTTCTATACCGCCACCGTCTATGAAAAGGGCGCCGAGTTGATCGGGATGCTGAAAACCCTGGTGGGCGACGCGGCCTATGACACGGCGCTGGACCTGTATTTCGACCGCCACGATGGCGATGCAGCCACGATCGAGGACTGGTTGCAGGTATTCCAGGACGCCACGGGCCGCGATCTGTCCCAGTTCAAACGCTGGTATTCGCAGGCGGGGACGCCTCGGATCTCTGTCAAAGAAGCGTACGAAGACGGCACTTATACGCTGACCTTCCGCCAGACCACGCCCCCCACCCCTGGTCAGGATCAGAAAGACCCCCGCGTGATCCCGATTGCCGTCGGCCTGCTGAATCCCAATGGGGACGAGGTGGTGCCGACCACGGTGCTGGAGATGACACAAGCCGAGCAAAGCTTTGCCTTCGAGGGGCTGGCGACGAAACCCGTTCCCTCGATCCTGCGGGGGTTCTCGGCGCCGGTGATTGTGCAACGCGAGACCACGAATGCAGAACGCGCGTTCCTGATGGCGCATGACACCGATCCGTTCAACAAATGGGAATCCGGGCGTGCTCTGGCTCGCGACGGGTTGATCCGCATGATCCGCGACGGATCTACACCCGATGAATCCTATCTTGAGGCGCTGACCGCCGTGCTGCGCGATGACGCGCTGGATCCGGCGTTTCGGGCGCTGGCCACTGGGCTACCCAGCCAGGACGATCTGGCCCAGACCCTGTTCGACATGGGCGAAACCCCCGATCCGCAGGCGATCTGGCAGGCATTGGAAACGCTGAAACAGGCCATGGCCCAGCACATGCAGGACCTGCTGCCCCGCCTCTATGCCCAATACCAGGTCGAAGGCGTCTATCAGCCCGATGCCGCTCAATCCGGCGCGCGGGCGCTGGCCAATACGGCGCTGTCACTACTGACCCGTCTGGACGGCGGCGCGCAGGCGCAGAAACAATATGATGCGGCTGACAACATGACCCAGCAACTGGCCGCCTTTGGCTGTCTTCTGTCCGCTGGCAAGGGTCAGGCGGCAACGCAGGCCTTTTATGAGCAGTGGCAGCATGACCGGCTGGTGATCGACAAGTGGTTCTCGATGCAGATCGTGCAGGCGGACCCGGATCAGGCAGTGGATGTCGCCGCCGCCCTGACGCAACACGCTGATTTCACCATGAAAAACCCCAATCGGTTCCGTGCAACGCTGGGCGCCCTGGCCATGAGCCCCGCGGCCTTCCACCATGTCAGCGGCAAGGGCTATGCCCTCCTGGCCGATTGGTTGATCCAGCTGGACCCGCTGAACCCGCAGACCACGGCGCGGATGTGCTCGGCTTTTGAGACATGGAAGCGCTATGATCCTGCCCGTCAGTCCCTGATCCGGTCTCAGCTGGATCGCATTCTGGCCCAAGACGGGCTGAGCCCGGACACTCAGGAAATGGTCAGCCGGATTAGAAACGCCTAACCGGCGGAAAACCATACGCAATCGAACTGAGACATCCTCGCCACAGACGCACGGGAATTTGTGCTTTTGTGGGTCTGTTAACCATATTTTTCCTTCGGCCAAGGCCCCATAGTTCTGTCATGAATCGCATCGAAGAATACCATTGGCGCGGGCTGGACCCGCTGCACCTGATCTGGGCGATCTCTGTCGTCTTGGCTTGGGTGTTCTTGTTCCTGATGGCCACGCGGCTGCCGGATTGGCAGATGGTTATTCTGATTGGCACTGTTGCTCTGTTGACGGCGGTGTTCTGGAAACAGTTTCTGACGCGCAAACGGTCAGGCGCCTGGATGACCGAAACCCATCTGAACATCTACTACGGGAACAAACACTGGACGTTTCCACTGTCAGGCATCCGGGCTGTTGGGGCGCGCTCGGCGCCATTCTTTGCCCGCGCACCACATTTGGAACTGGCAGGGGGGCGCAGGGTGCAACTTCCGCTGTCCTGCCTTCCGAATGCGCCTGAACTGCGCCGCTGGTTCTCGGACAAACCGATCAAGGTTGACGCAAAGGTGACTCTGACCTGATCCTCTCCTCAACAGAGGAGACCACTATGACCCAGCACAGCATCCTGATCACCCGAGGGAGCGCAGGTATCAGCGATACCAATATGTGGATTATGCCACGACCAAGGGGGCAATCGCCACATTCACTCTGGGCCTTGCCGACGAGCTGGCACCCGTGGGAATGCGTGTTAACGCCGTGCGCCCCGGCCTGATCAAGACAGAGATTCACGCAAAGGGGAGACCCGGATCGGCTGGCACGAATCGCCCATATGGTTCCGATTGGACGGGCCGGATCCGCAGGGGAAGTTGCCGAAACGATTCCGCGGCTTTCGTCAGAATCTGCCTCTTTTGTGACGCGCCCCTTACTTTACGTCACCGAAGGGCGTTAAGCGCCCCTGAATATCTACCATAGCGCGATCAACGCCCGACTCACACACGCAAAAACCTGAAAAGAAGCCAGACTTGGCCATGTTTCGGACAGAAACTTTGAGTTGAATGACTGAAACACAAAACTGATTGCGTTATGGTATGAAACAATTCTTGTCCAAAAACGCCCGGTTAAAGCTGGGCTCTGCCCGGTTCTTGCGCCGGGCGCAGCGTCCCACCTCTGAGGGTGTTGGCGCAGCGGAGGTGGCGGTCCCACCTCCGGGGCCGATGCCGATCAGGTTGCAGCGTGCCTTGGACATCCCCGTCACCGAAACCAGCGCAGAACAATCCCGGCGCGAATATGTCATCTCGCGCGGGCAATTCCTGGCCCGTCAGGACATGTGGGACGAGCTGGGCACAGAATTGCGCCACCATGATCGCAAACGCGCCCGGACCGAGGCGGATATGCCCCTTGCGGACCTGCTCTCCTATGGGGCGCGGGCCGATGTCGTGGACCCCTTGGTTAAGCAGATCCGAGCAGGCCGCATTGACCCGGCCGATATCGAAGACCTGCCCGCGCTCGCGCATTTGGAATACGCGCTCGAAGACTGCCCCAAGGATTACGGCGTGGCGCTGGTCGTGTTGCAAGCCCTTCAGGACGTCGCCTGGGCCTTTCACGGGTCCGAGCCCACCGCAGAGCCAACCAAACCCCGCGCCAAAGCCTTTCATGCGTTGATGGGAAGTGCAGCAGACATTCTGGACCGTTTTGATGCATTCGAACAAAACAGCCCTGCTCTGGCCTCGGCGCGCTGCGCGCTTTTGCCGGCCCAATCCAACCCGCAGTCCCGTGTCGTTGACGACTTTGAGGATCTGATTGACCTGGACCCTTCGAATCCCAGCCACATGCGTGCCTTTGGGCGATTTATGCTTCCGCGCTGGTTTGGGTCGTATCAACAGCTAGAGGTCCAGGCCCGCCGCATGGCCGCCCTGACCGCGGACGTCTGGGGCGCGGGCGGGTATACATGGACCTGTCTGGACGCCTTGCGGCTGGACAGCGAAGTTCTGAACCTGCTGGAACCGGGTCTTTTCGTCGAAGGCATGCACGACATCCTGCACCGCCGCCCCGACCAGCACACCGCCAATCTGTTTGCCGCCTTCTGCGCGGTGACGATGCACGCGATGCGCCTGAAAGGGTCTCAGCACCAAGAGCAAGTCAGCGCCCTGCGCGCAGCCTTTGACTGGGTCCTGAACGAGCATCTGCGCGAGATTCACCCGCTGGTCTGGGCCCTGGCCGAGAAAGATTCGATGTCCGAAGACGACCTGGTGTTCAACGAAAAGCTGGTTGAAAAGGGCCGCGGCAGTGCCTTTCGTCGCATCGCCCGGCATTTCGAATCCGATATTCGCAACGGCGCCCGCGTCGTATTTGGCGAAAAAGGCCCGCAAATCCTGCCTAGGGCCTAACCGGCTGGGCCATTCCACGCTGGACCCTCTTGCCCCTTTTGCACCCCTGTCCTAGAACGCGGGTCAAATCCTGTGACAAAGGGCGGATACGATGCTGGACCTGACCTATGAGACCCCGAAACCCAAGGTGATTGCTGGCGCAAAGCATGACTGGGAACTCGTGATCGGTATGGAGGTCCATGCGCAGGTCAGCTCGAATGCGAAACTGTTTTCCGGTGCGTCCACCCAATTCGGAGCAGAGCCGAACAGCAACGTTGCCTTTGTGGACGCGGCGATGCCCGGCATGTTGCCCGTCATCAACGACTACTGTGTGGAACAGGCCGTGCGCACCGGGCTGGGCCTGAAGGCCGAGATCAACCTGTGGTCCGCCTTTGATCGCAAGAACTATTTCTACCCTGACCTGCCTCAGGGCTATCAGATTTCGCAGCTCTATCACCCCATCGTGGGCGAAGGCGAAATCCTGGTCGATATGGGCCCCGGCGTCGCACGTCTGGTTCGTATCGAGCGCATCCACCTGGAACAGGACGCGGGCAAATCCGTGCATGACATGGATCCCAACATGTCCTTTGTGGACCTGAACCGGACGGGCGTCGCCCTGATGGAGATCGTCAGCCGTCCCGACATCCGTGGCCCCGAAGAGGCCGCCGCATATGTCACCAAAATGCGCCAGATCCTGCGCTATCTGGGCACGTGTGATGGCAATATGCAAAACGGTAACCTGCGGGCTGACGTGAACGTATCGATTTGTCGCCCCGGACAGTTTGAAAAATACATGGAAACGCAGGATTTCGGCCACTTGGGCACGCGCTGCGAAATCAAGAACATGAACTCGATGCGATTCATCCAGGCCGCGATCGAAGTCGAGGCCCGCCGCCAGATAGCCATCGTCGAAGCCGGTGGCGAGGTCGTTCAGGAAACCCGTCTGTATGACCCCGACAAAAACGAAACCCGGTCCATGCGGTCCAAGGAAGAGGCGCATGACTACCGCTACTTCCCCGATCCTGACCTGCTGCCGCTGGAAATTGAACAAGCCTGGGTGGATGACATCAAGGCCGGTCTGCCCGAACTGCCGGACGAGAAAAAAGCCCGCTTTGTCAAAAACTTCGGTCTGTCCGAATATGACGCTTCTGTGCTGACCGCCGAGGTGGCGAATGCCGCTTATTTCGACGCCGTAGTCGCAGACGCTGGCGACGGCAAACTGGCCGCCAACTGGGTCATCAACGAACTGTTCGGTCGTCTGAAAAAAGAAGACCATGACATCACCGAAAGCCCCGTCAGCCCCGCTCAACTGGCAGGAATTATCAAGCTGATCAAAGCCGGCGACATCAGCGGCAAGATCGCCAAGGACGTGTTCGAAATCGTCTATACCGAAGGCGGCGACCCAGCCGATATCGTTGAAAAGCGCGGTATGAAACAGGTCACCGACATGGGCGCGATTGAAACCGCCGTAGACGAGATCATCGCCGCCAACCCTGCTCAGGTCGAGAAGGCCAAGGCCAACCCCAAACTTGCGGGCTGGTTCGTGGGGCAGGTGATGAAAGCCACCGGCGGCAAGGCCAACCCGGCCGCCGTCAATCAGCTGATCTCGAAGAAACTGGGCCTGTAACCCAAGCTCTGGTCATGCCCGCCCGGCTTCACTAGGCTGGGCGCAGCATCGCATGCCAGAAAGGGAAAACCATGCAGGAAAAAGCGCCGTTCATTTCGTCGGAAATGGAAGTTCTGCCAGAATGGATCGACTATAATGGCCACCTGAATATGGCCTATTACAACGTCCTGTTCGATCAAGGCGTGGACCAGGCGTTTGTCCTGATGGGATTTGGTCCCGACTATGCGGCAACCCGCAAGCACACCACCTATACTGCGGATTTCCGGGTCCGGTACCTGCGCGAACTGCATGTCGGCCACAAGGTTCGCGTCGGATTTCAACTGCTGGATAGCGACAGCAAGAAATTCCACTATGCCCAATGGCTGTACCACTCGGACGGCTGGGTCGCGGCCACCGGCGAGGGCATTACGCTGCATATCGACATGAGCGGCCCACGCGTTGCGCCCTACCCATCCGACGTGGCCGAAAAGGTACAAAGGATGCTGGGGGCGCATCAGGATTTGCCAGTCCCTGATTTCGTTGGCAAACCCATGAGCATCCGTAAATAACCAGGATCACAAGCCCCGCATGATCCGGGCCAGCTTTGCCTTGGCCTCGGGCGTGGGCAGACGTGTGCCGCCGGACATCACGGACAACCCGAATTTCAGGATACAGCTGGACCCCACCCACATGCTTTGGTGGGTTTTCATGTTCCTCACCTGAAACTGAAACCGCAGGTTCCGCCGCCCACACACCCCACAGCAGCCGCGCGATGACCCGCAATCGCGTGCCTTTTCAGTGAAAATCCAGTTTTCATTTCCAGCCATGAAATCCCCCTGATTGAGGCGCAGAACGCTAATCTCGGGGCATTGACGTTTCTTAAGTGCAGCGAACGGTGCGGATGGCTTTTGCCTTTTGTCAAACTGCTGATATTGTTGCGGGGATTTCGAGCACGGACAAAATATATGTCACAGTATGAGTACAAGGTCATTCCCGCCCCGGTGAAGGGGCTGAAAGCAAAAGGCGTACGCGGTCACGAGGCACGGTTTGCCAATGCCTTGCAGGATGTGATGAACCGCATGGGCGCCGAAGGCTGGGAGTATCAGCGCGCTGAGACCCTCCCGAGTGAGGAACGCCATGGGCTGACAAACGTCACGACAAACTACCGAAATGTGCTGGTGTTCCGCCGCCCGTTGCAAGGAAACGTCGAGGATTTTCAACCTCGCCTTCTGGCCGCCCCAACGCCGGTCGGTGGCCCGCCAGACACCAAAGATCACGAGGAAACCCCCGACAGTTTCTTCCCCGTTTCGGGCGATAATGGCGTCGAGGATGCCGATGATCTGAACAGCCCCGCGACCTCGGTATTGATTGCCCGTGCCGAGCGGCTGAAATCTGCGGAAACCACCGCAAACACGACAGATAATGCAGACGCAGAAAAAACAAATTAATATTCGAAAACAACCGATTAGACACGAAAAAGAGCAGCAGAACACGGATTTTCGGCGCTTTTCCTCCCATTTTATCACGGACGCCCCTTCAACTTGGCGTCAAAAAGTCTAAACTCCACCGTCCGAGTCGAATAGGTGATCCCATGGCAAAATCTGACCCCTTCGGTTTCGACATGTCTGTCTCGTCGGCCAAAAAGAAAAATCCGCGTGGACGTCGCAGCATGTCTGGCGCCTTTGAGACCTCGCAACGCGTTTGCGAACACGAAGGATGCCAGGAACCCGGCAAGTACCGTGCGCCCAAGGCGCCGGACGTTCTGGATGAATTCTTTTGGTTCTGCAAAGACCACGTGCGCGAATATAACCAGAAATGGAGCTTCTTTGACGGCACGACCGAGGCCGAACTGAATGCTCAGATGTCCAAGGACAAAGTCTGGGAACGCCAGACGCGTCCCTTGGGCGATCCTGAACAGGCGGCCTGGGCTCGTCTGGGCATCGAAGATCCACATCAAGTGCTGGGCGGCAACGCAACCCAGAACCCCGGCAAAGCCAATACAGGCGGTCGCCGTCTGCCGCCGACCGAACGCCGCGCCATCGACATCCTTGAAGCCAAGGATTTCTGGAGCAAAGCCGAGGTGCGCAAGGCTTATAAGAAACTGATCAAGGTTCTGCACCCCGACATGAACGGCGGTGATCGCAGCCAAGAAGAACAGCTGCAAGAGGTCGTCTGGGCCTGGGATCAGATCAAGGAAAGCCGGAACTTCAAGTAACCTCGGCACACCGAAACAGGGCGGGGAATTCCCCGCCCGTTTTCATTTCAAGCCGCGCTGAATTTCAGCGACACACCGTTGATGCAGTGCCGCTTTCCCGTCGGCCGGGGACCATCGTTGAAGATATGCCCCAAATGGCTGCCGCATCGGCGGCAATGGCATTCTGTCCGTACCGAAAACAGTTTGCGGTCCTGTTTGGTTTCGATCCCACCTGACAAGGCCTGCCAAAAGCTGGGCCAGCCCGTCCCGCTGTCGAATTTGTGCTTGGACGAATAGAGCGGCAGATCGCAGCCACGGCAATGGTATGTCCCCGCGTCATAGAGTTTGTCCAAAGGAGAGCTGCCTGCCCGCTCAGTTCCCTCTTCGCGCATGACCTTGTACTGCAGCGGCGTCAACATGGCCCGCCATTCGGCCTTGGTACGGGTCACCTCGAACTGGCTCGCAGCAGCACCCGGCCCTGCGACCAACACACCCAATCCGCCCAGCAAAATCATTCGTCTGTTCATCGCACTCTCCTGTGTGGATTTCCGAATGATAGCTTATTTCCCTGCAACGCGCGACCAAAGGACAGGTCAGCAGCGCACACATCTGGTCACGATGGGGTGACGTCATAGGGCAATCAGACGCGGCGGAATCACGCGGCCCCTCTTGCCCTTCGCTCGTTTATGTTGCACCACTCGGATGCCGGGATTTCCGGCCCCGAATTACAGACAAAATGATGGCGGACGGCACAATGGATATTAACGCAAAACCCACCGAAGATATTTCCGTTCGCGATGTATTTGGCATCGACACGGATATGACCGTAAAGGGCTTTGCCGAACGTGCCGACCGGGTCCCCGAGATCGACCCGACCTACAAGTTCGACCCCGACACGACCTTGGCAATTCTGGCCGGGTTCTCGCGCAATCGCCGCGTGATGATCCAAGGCTACCACGGCACGGGTAAATCCACACATATCGAACAGGTTGCCGCGCGCCTGAACTGGCCCTGTGTGCGTGTGAACCTGGATAGCCACATCAGCCGGATTGACCTGATCGGTAAAGACGCGATCAAGCTGAAAGACGGCAAACAAGTCACCGAATTCCACGAAGGCATCCTGCCCTGGGCCCTGCGGAACCCGACCGCGATTGTGTTCGACGAATATGATGCCGGCCGCGCAGACGTGATGTTTGTGATCCAGCGCGTGCTGGAAGCCGACGGCAAACTGACCCTTCTGGACCAGAACGAAGTCATCACGCCGAACCCCTATTTCCGCCTGTTCGCCACAGCGAACACAGTCGGTCTGGGCGACACCACGGGCCTGTATCATGGCACGCAACAGATCAACCAGGCGCAGATGGACCGTTGGTCTCTGGTCGCCACGCTGAACTATCTGTCGCATGACGCCGAAACACAGATCGTTCTATCAAAGAACCCGCATTACAACACCGAAAGCGGGCGCAAGCAGATTGCTCAGATGGTGACGCTGGCCGATCTGACACGGACCGCGTTCATGAACGGGGATCTGTCCACTGTGATGTCGCCTCGGACCGTGATCAACTGGGCGCAGAACGCCGAGATTTTCCGCAATGTTGGCTATGCCTTCCGCCTGTCGTTCCTGAACAAATGCGACGAGCTGGAGCGCCAGACCGTCGCCGAATTCTATCAGCGCTGTTTCGACGAAGAACTGCCGGAAAGCGCTGCTTCGATGGCGATGAAATAAGTCTACCATCTATCTAATGAGATACACGGCGCCCCTCGGGGCGCCGTTTTTCGTGTTGCACGACTGTGGCTTTGCGCCCTCAGCCCAAAAAGTTTTCATTTTGCACGGTTGATAGGCTTATTTTTGACCTTAAAGTCTAATTTATGCGCATCTTAAAAACTCTTGTTGGGGCAATTTTAATGGGTGGCTTTTTTTCGGCCACGGTCGCCCTTGCGCGGTCTTCTGGTGATGATCAGCTTCGGTTTTTTGCAACCTGTGCTGGGCGATTGTCCGCACAGATGGAGTTCCAGTGGCTATTTGACGGCGACGCCTCGGAGCAGACCAAACGTCAACGCGCCAGTGTCGTCGACATCCTGGAGGCCATGACACCCGACGCCCGCGGTCGCGAAATTCTGTCCTGGCGGATCGAGGCAAAACAGGCGCAGGCCGTACTGCTGAGCCGCGGCACCTTTGATCAGGACCCGCGCGGGGCGCGGATTGCCAATATCCTGGCGCTGCGTCGAATTGACGAGTGCCGCTCGCTCTTGCTGAGCTGACAGATCAGAAGCATCGCTGCCCGTTCTGAGGGTCCAGCCGGATCGCATAGCGGTCCCGTTCTTGCACCACCTGCCGCAACCCGTGATTCGCATTCAAGATACGTGCCACCTGCGCCAGATCGGGGTGGTCCGCATGCAGAATCGTCAGGGGGCCGTATACCACCGGGCTGGCCGGCAGCCGGCAATTGTAGTTCGCAGGCAAGGCATGCAGGCGCGCGCCACTGCTCCACAACGCCTCGGCCAGGGGCCACTGGTCTCCGCCCCCGGAGATTCCGCGCTCTTGGATCTGCAACCAGTGCTGAGCAACGCGTCGTGCCCCATCCGTCCCCGCAAAGAACAACACGCCTCCGTTCCATTCCGGAAAGACCTGAGGCGCAGGGCGGGTCAGGCCTGGTGCCTCTTGAAGGTTCAAGAATCCCCGCTGGTCATGAATCGGCGACTGCACCCCTAGGCAATCGAACCGTCCCAACAAATTCCACGCCCCGGCCAAAGAGCCAGCCACACAGGTGTCATTGTCCAGATAAACGAACGGCTCGTTCGCCTCGGTCGCGCGACAGATCGCGCGTAGTTTCATCAGTGGATCATGCCAATCGCTTGCGCGCGCGACATCATCCCCCACGATGACCGAAACAGGCAGCGCCGCCAGCAACGGGGCGAAATCCGGGGTCGTGTGAACCTCGATCAGGGCATCTGGGTGATGCGCCAGTACAGAGCGCACCGATTGCGCCAGCTGACCCGCATATTTCGACGCGCCATATGCGCAATAAATGATCTTCATTTGATGCCCTGCCTTTGGTTCAACATACGTCAAAACCACCGATACGGAAACTGGATGTGACGCGGCGAACCTTCACGACGTGCCCGCCCGCTATGGTCAATTGCGTTCCCTCGGATTAGGGTGCTGGAAATTACATTTGAACAGTCCGGCAGCCGCGATGACCAAGACCGATAACCCCGCCGATCCCTTTAAGAAAGCCCTGGCCGAAGCGACCAAGGTTCTGGCGGATGATCCCGATCTGAGCGTAAATTATTCGGTTGATCCTGCGGGGATCGCCGGGGACACGATGCGCCTGCCGCAGGTGACCCGCCGCATGACCCGTGACGAGGTTCTGCTGGCCCGTGGCACCGCGGATGCGCTGGCGATGCAGCGCAAATATCATGACGACGGCGTTCATGCGCGCTATGCCCCGCCGGGCGATATGGCCCGCTCAATCTATGAAGCGATGGAAACCGCCCGCTGCGAAGCCATGGGCGCGCGCGACATGCCCGGTACTGCCGGCAATATCGACGCCAAAATCGAAACCGAGGCCAAACGCCTGGGCTATGATCAGATCACCCAGGCCGCCGACGCACCTCTGCCCATTGCTGCGGGATATATGATCCGTCATCTGGCCACGGGGCGTGATTTGCCCGCAGCCGCTGGCAATGTAATGCACCTGTGGGAGGGCTTTATCCAGGATCAGGCCGGCGGCACGCTGGAAGATTTGCAGGAAAAGCTGTCCGATCAATCGGAATTCGCCCGTTTTGCGCGCCAGATCATCGAGGATCTGGGCTATGGCGATCAGTTGGGCGAGGACCCTGACCAACCCGAAGATGAAGACCAGGACGACGCGCAAGACGACGCCGAAGAACAGGACGACCCGGATGCGCAGGGTCAAGACGATCAGGATGACCAAGAGGTCGAGGCCGATCCCGAACAATCGCAGGACGAGACCCAGGATAGCTCAGAGGCGCAGGTCTCGATGGATGACATGGCCGACGAGGAAATGTCGGATGAATCCGAGCTTCCCGAAGGCGACGCCCCGCTGGAACCCCCGCCCCCTGCCCCGATCTCGGATGCGGACCCGAATTACACCGCGTTTGACACCCAGTTTGACGAAGAAATCCCCGCCGAGGAACTGGCCGAACCTGCCGAGCTGGAGCGCCTGCGCGCCTATCTGGATCAGCAGCTGGAGCCCTTGAAAGGCGCCGTGGGCCGTCTGGCGAACAAACTGCAACGCCGCCTGCAAGCACAGCAGAACCGCTCGTGGCTGTTCGACATGGAAGAGGGCATTCTGGACGCCGGCCGTCTGGCCCGCGTGGTGGCGAACCCGACGACTCCGCTGTCGTTCAAGGTCGAAAAAGACACCGAATTCCGCGATACCGTTGTGACCCTGCTGCTGGACAACTCGGGGTCGATGCGGGGGCGTCCGATCTCGATCGCGGCGATCTGCGCCGATGTTCTGGCGCGGACGCTGGAACGCTGTGACGTCAAGGTCGAGGTTCTGGGCTTTACCACCCGCGCCTGGAAAGGTGGCCAGAGCCGCGAAAAATGGCTGGCCGAAGGGCGCCCACAGCAACCTGGCCGTCTGAACGATCTGCGCCACATTATCTATAAAAAGGCCGACGCCCCGATGCGCCGGACCCGCGATAATCTGGGTCTGATGATGAAAGAGGGCCTGCTGAAGGAAAACATCGACGGCGAGGCCCTGGAATGGGCGCACCGTCGCATGTTGGCTCGTCCCGAACAGCGCAAAATCCTGATGGTGATTTCAGACGGGGCGCCTGTGGATGATTCCACCCTGTCGGTGAACCCGGCGAATTATCTGGAAAAACACCTGCGCGACGTGATCGACATGGTGGAAAAAAAGAAATTCGTCGAACTAATCGCCATCGGCATCGGCCACGATGTGACCCGCTATTATCAGCACGCCGTGACGATCACCGACGTCGAGCAGCTTGCCGGGGCCATGACCGAGCAGCTTGCCACCCTGTTTGACCAGGATCCGCGTGCCCGTGCCCGGATGATGGGGATAAAGAGGGCCAGCTAAGCCCTTGCGCCCCCTGCCGGGATTTGCACAACTGGCGGCAACTCAGAGGGGTGACACATGTTCCAGAGCTTTCACGAAACCTCGGATCCGACAAAGGGCCCCGGGCGTCTGTTCCGTCTACGGGACGAGCTGCGACGCGAGGGGCTGGCAGGGTTTTTGATCCCGCGTGCGGATGCCCATCAGGGCGAATACGTGGCGCCGCGTGACGATCGACTGTCATGGCTGACCGGGTTCACAGGATCCGCCGGGTTTTGCGCTGCACTGATGGATGTGGCGGGAGTTTTCATCGACGGGCGTTACCGCACGCAGGTCAAGACGCAGGTCGATCTGGATCATTTCACCCCTGTGCCCTGGCCCGAGACCCGCCTGGGGGACTGGCTTTTGGAACAGTTGCCGCGGGGCGGTATTGTTGGCTTTGATGCCTGGCTGCACACCGCAGAAGAGATTGAAAACCTGGAACAAATCCTCAAAGAGTCGGGCATCACACTGCGCCCGGTTTCCAATCTGGTTGATCGAATCTGGCCGGATCAACCAGCCCCTCCACAGGGGACAGTCTCAATCTATCCAGACGCGCTGGCAGGCGAGACCCACAGCGCAAAACGCGCCCGCATCGCCGAAGCCTTGAAGAAGGCCAAACACGAATCCGTCGTGCTCACCCTCCCCGATTCCATCGCCTGGCTGCTGAACATCCGCGGCTCTGACATTCCGAAAAACCCAGTACCGCATTGCTTTGCCATCCTGCACGATACCGGACGGCTGAGCCTGTTCATTGATACGGCCAAGCTGGACGACCGTGTTCTTGCTCATCTGGGCGCGGACGTCACCATCCGCCCCCCGGCTGCGTTCGAGGCAGCGCTACGGTCGCTCACCGGGCCAGTGCGGATGGACCGTGCCAGCGCCCCCTTGCAGGTGGTCCGGGATCTGGACGAGGCCGGTCTGGCCATCGCATGGGCGCAAGACCCGTGCATCCTGCCCAAAGCCTGCAAAACCGATGCCGAGATCACCGCGACCAAGGCCGCACATCTGACCGATGGCGCTGCTATGTGCGAATTCCTCACTTGGTTCGATGCACAGCCCCCCGGCTCGATCACCGAAATCGACATGGTCAGGAATTTGGAATCCTATCGGCGCGCGACAAATGCGCTGTTGGATATCAGCTTTGACACGATATCGGGCACGGGTCCAAACGGCGCCGTGATCCATTACCGTGTCACAGAGGCAACCAACCAGACGCTTGAGGACGGGCAACTGATCGTTCTGGACAGTGGCGGGCAGTACCTGAACGGGACCACAGACATCACCCGCACCCTGCCCATTGGCACTGTTGGGGATGAGGAAAAATCCTGCTTTACCCGCGTCTTACAAGGCATGATTGGCATATCTCGGCTGCGGTTTCCCAAGGGATTGGCCGGGCGGGATCTGGATGCGATTGCGCGCTATCCACTGTGGGTGGCGGGCCTGGATTACAACCACGGAACCGGCCACGGGGTCGGCGTGTACCTTTGTGTCCACGAGGGCCCACAAAGGCTGAGCCGGGTATCCGAGGTCCCGTTGAAACCAGGAATGATCCTGTCGAATGAGCCCGGATATTACCGCGAAGGCGCCTTTGGCATTCGCATCGAGAACCTTATTGTCGTTCAGGATGCCCCCGCCATGGACAGCGCCGATGACCGGCCTATGTATGCGTTTGACACGCTCACCTGGGTTCCGATTGATCGCCGCTTGATTGCGCGCGAAATGCTGTCCCTGGCCGAGGTGGAGTGGATCAATCAATATCACGCTACGTGCCGCGACAAAATCGGCCCTCGGTTAAGCGAGGAGGCTCGGGTATGGTTGCGCCAAGCAACAGAACCGCTCTGACATCACTCTGTCACAACGCGCGGTCATGAACGGACGATACTCCGGGGAGAGACGACATGGGGAAAACGATGACCATTCACAAAGCCGCAGGCACATGGGTTGTCCGCGCTGGCGGCGCCGTGCTGGGCGAAACCAAAAATGCGCTGGAACTGAACGAGGACGGCCTACCCGCCGTGATCTATTTCCCCCGCAGCGACATCGCGATGGCCTTTCTGGATAAAACCGAGAAAACGACCCATTGTCCTTTGAAGGGGAATGCCACGCATTATTCCATCGTCACCAAAAGCACCACGCTGACGGATGCCGCCTGGAGCTACGAGGCCCCCACAACAGATGCCGAACGCATCAAAGACTATCTGGCCTTTTACAAAACTGACGTGCTGGCGGTCGAGCGCGTCTAACTGTGCTCTTCTGCGGCGGTTGCCGCCAGGGCCCGATTGAACGCCTTTAGCGCATCGACATGAAACAGGGCGCCCCAGATTTGGGGCGCTTTATCTTTGTGCAGCGTCACCACCGGCAAAAAGGGCGTCCCCGCCTTGTCAAACAGCGGCATGGCCTCTTCGAGGGTGGCGTTCGCATCGACATATATACCGTCCTCGACCATCTCGGCGCACCTGTCCGGGTCGGCGGCGCCTGGGTCCTCGGGTTTGCGCATCAGCGTGGCAGCACGGAACATCGCCAACAAATAGGCCTGCGGCCCGGCGGCCAGATGAATGCCCCGCCGTTCCAGCTGTGTCAGAAAGAACGACCTGTCCACCAGGCGCGACGCCAGCGCCGTAGACAAGGACACAGCCACCATCACCGCCAACCCGGTCTGCCAATCGCCCGTCAGTTCGAACACAATCATGGTGGTGGAAATCGGGGCCCCCAAGACCGCCGCGGCAACGGCTCCCATGCCGGCCAACGCATAGAGAGTATGCGAACCTGACACCTCGGGGAAAATACTTGTCGCCACCAGCCCAAAGGCCAGCCCCGTCAATGCCCCAATCATCAGCGCCGGGGAAAACATGCCCCCGCCCATCCGACCTGCCATCGTGATCGAGACGGCAATCACCTTGAGCACCGCAAAAACGATTGCTTCGTGCCACAACAGCTGCCCCGTCAGCGCCGCCGAGGTGGTTTCATACCCAACCCCGATTATATGCGGAAAGCCGATCGCCAGCGCCCCCAGCAGCGCCCCAGCCACCGCCGGGCGTAGCCACCGCGGCAACCCGGTTCCGGCTTGTACCTGATTGGCCGCGTCCTCGACGATGAAAACCGTCCGCATAAGCGCAAAAGCCACGACACCGCAGATCAACCCCAACAGAAGAAAGGCCGGCAGTTCGACATAGAACTCCAGCGTATTTCCCTGAGGTAAATGGAACTCGGTCACACCGCCGAATTCCAGCCGGTTGATGATTGTACCCGCAACGCTGGCAATCACGATGGGCGCAAAAGCATGGACCGCGAAATGGCGCAGGACCACCTCTAGCGCAAAGAGCGCCCCTGCGATTGGCGCATTGAAACTGGCTGACACAGCCGCGGCGACGGCACAGCCCAACAAATCACGCCCCGTGATACCATCTGCGTGTAACCGCTCGCTGACCCAGCTTGAAATCACCGAGGCCATGTGCACCACCGGCCCCTCGCGCCCCGTCGATCCCCCCGTGGACAACGTCACCAATGACGCAAAGGCCGAAGCAATACCCGCTTTGCCCTCGACGCGGCCATCTTTCATGGCGGCCCCCTCGATCACATCCGCAACCGAGCGCACCCGCCCATCCGGGGTAAACAGGTGCAGGACAGCCCCTGTTATCAGCCCTCCCAGAATCGGAATGATCAAAATCCAGTACCATGGCAGGGTTTCAGCAAAGCTGTGCAGATGGGCCACGTCCTGCGTGCCGTACAGCGTGGATTGCAGCGCATCAATTGCCTTGCGAAAGAATAGCGCCGCGAACCCGGCTCCGACCCCAATGGCCAGGGCAATAAGCCAAAACTGGAATTGGCTGGGGCCTTGTCGACGCATCAACTGAAGCGCAGCAGCGATGGATTGGCCCGCTTGCGCGCCTGCCCCCGCCAGTACCTTTCCCAGCTGTAACGCCATTAACCGCCCCTTAAGTGACCCACGTTATTCCCTTTTCCGGCCCGTCTGCTTGGCCTAGGGTGCATCAGCACCATCCGGAGGAAAAGAATGGCCATCCAGACCGCGCTCGAAGAACTCTCTAGCTTTCTAGGGCAACGGCTCAGTCGCTCCAAGTCCGATCTGGAACAACACGGGGCGTCGGAGACGCATTTTCCGCTAACGCCTCCAGATGCTGTCGTTTATCCCAGAACAGCCGAAGAGGTCAGCGAGATCGTGAAGATTTGCGCGCGCAACGGCTGTCCGGTTGTCGGCTGGGGGGCTGGCACCTCGCTCGAAGGGCAGGCACAGGCATTTTCGGGTGGCATCTCGGTTGATTTCCGCGACATGAACAAGATCCTGAAACTGTCGCCCGAGGACATGGATGTCGTCGTCCAACCCGGCATCACCCGCGAAGTTCTGAATGCAGAATTGCGCGCCACCGGGCTATTTTTTCCTGTTGATCCCGGCGCGAATGCCTCGATCGGGGGGATGACCTCGACGCGGGCCAGCGGCACAACCGCTGTGCGATATGGGACGATGCGCGACAACGTGTTGGGGCTACAGGTGGTGCTGGCGGATGGACGAATTATTCACACCGGCACCCGCGCCCGGAAGTCCAGCGCCGGATATGACCTGACCAGCATGTTTATCGGCGCCGAGGGCACGCTGGGCCTGATCACAGAAATCACCCTGAAACTGCGCGGCCAGCCCGAGGCGATCACCGCCGCCGTCTGCGCCTTTGATCAGATCGAAGACGCGGTTTCCGCCGTGATCGACACCATCCAGATGGGTATTCCCATGGCGCGTATTGAATTTGTGGATGCCGCGACGGCCAGCGCCTTTAACGCATATTCAGGCTCGGATATGCCCGAAAGCCCGCACCTGATGGTGGAATTCCACGGCTCTGAGCAGGGTGTTCAAGAACAGGCCCAGGTCTTCGGAGAGATCGTCGCAGATCACGGTGGAAAAGGCTTTGAATGGGCCACGAAACCCGAAGACCGCAACGCGCTTTGGACGATGCGCCACCATGCCCATTGGGCCGTCATGGCCTCGAAGCAGGGCGCGCGATCAATAGTGACAGATATTTGCGTCCCGATTTCCCGCTTGGCCGAGGCCGTGAATGAAACCCGCGCGGATATTGCGGCGTCACCGATTACCGGCCCAATTCTGGGGCATGTCGGGGATGGGAATTTCCACTCTATCCTGTTGTTTGATCAGGATAATCCGACAGAGGTCAAAGCCGCCGAAGACCTGTCCCACCGCATGGTCCAACGTGCGCTGGCCATGGGCGGCACCGCCACGGGGGAGCACGGCATCGGCGTGGGCAAGCTGAAATACATGCAGGCCGAACACGGCGAGGCCTGGGATGTCATGGGACAGCTAAAGCGCGCGCTTGATCCGCAAAACATAATGAACCCTGGGAAAATGGTCCGCGGAAATTAGCCTGCCAACAGCGACTTGGCCGCGCCGCGCGCCTCTTTGGTGATCGTGTCTCCGGACACCATCCGGGCAATTTCGTCCACACGGTCCTCTGGGGACAGCGGAACAACGGTCGAGGTGGTCATCCCCTCGTTCACATGTTTTTCCACGCGCCAGTGATGCGCGCCCAATGCCGCCACCTGAGGCGAATGCGTCACAACCAAGACCTGCCCGCCCGAGGCCAGCGCCGCCAGACGCCGCCCCACGGCATCCGCAGTTGCCCCGCCGACACCCCGGTCGATTTCATCAAAAATCATCGTCACGCCGTCCTGTTGCTGGCTCAGGCACACTTTGAGCGCCAGCAAGAAGCGGCTCAGCTCGCCGCCCGACGCGATCTTGGCCAGCGGCCCAGCGGGGGCACCAGGGTTGGTCGCAACAGTAAAGGCAACCGTGTCGGCGCCGTCTGGTCCGGCATCTGCGGGCGTGATCTGCGTGAGGAAAACCGCGCGTTCCATTTTCAGCGGGGCCAGCTCCGACGCCACCGCCGCGTCAAGCCGCGCCGCAGCCTCTTTGCGCGCTTTGGTCAGTGCCGTCGCCGCCGTGGCAAAGCTCTGCTGGGCCGATTTCAGTTCTGCTCGTAGCCGGTGCAAATCGGCATCGCCCTGGTCCAGCGCCTGCAATTTCCCGCGCAACTCTTCTGCCAATGCGCCCAGATCGTCCGGTTGGACCCCGTGTTTGCGAGCGGCCGCCCGAATGGCGAACAGACGCTCTTCGGCATCTTCCAAGTCGTGTGGGTTAAAGTGCAGGCCATCCAGCGCAGATTCCACCCCCGCAACAGCATCAGAGAGTTCAGCAAACGCGCGCCCCAACGTATCGATCGGCGCATCCAGCACGCCCTCGGCCTTATCTGAAACACCTTCGAGCCAGCGCAGCGCATCCCCCATCGCCCCTTCGGCACCATCCGTTCCCAGCGCCATCAAGGCCTTGGCGACGTCATCGCGGATACGCTCGGCCCCTTGCATCATGCGGCGGCGTGTATCCAGTTCGGTCTCTTCTCCGGGTTCCGGGGCGAGCGCATCCAGCTCGGCAACGGCATGGCGCAGGAACTCTTCTTCCTTGCGAACCTCGACCAGCGCCTCTTCGGCGGATTTCAGCGCGCGGCGGCTGTGGGACATGTCCCTCCAGGCAAGGCGCACAGCCGTCTGTAAGGGCTCGTAATCACCGAAAACATCCAGCAATATCCGGTGGCCTTTGGGGTCCAATAGCCCGCGATCATCATGCTGGCCATGCAGTTCGATCAACGTATCCGACAGTGCGCGCAGAACCTCGCCCGAGCAACGCCGGTCATTGACCCAGGCCGTTTTGCGCCCATCCTTGGAATTCACGCGACGCAGGATCAGCTCTTCGCCGTCCGGCAGACCGGCTTCCTCCAGTACTCCATGCGCTGCGTGGCCTGGGGGCAAGTCGAACACAGCGACCACTTCACCCTGATCGGCCCCTTTGCGCACCAGTTCAGCCCGTCCGCGCCATCCCAGCACGAATCCCAGCGAATCCAACAGGATTGATTTACCCGCCCCGGTTTCCCCGGTCAGAACGTTCAAACCCGGCTGGAAATCTAATTCCAGCCGGTCAATAATCAACATATCGCGGATTTCAACGCTACGCAGCATCAGGCAACCCTCTGGGGACAGAAATCAGAGCCACTCGCCCTTGATCATCTGACGATAGACTTTGCTCAGCCAATTATTGCCCTTGGGCTTCATTTCCAACCCACGGCCAGCCAGCAGTTTATAGCTGTCCTCATACCACTCGGTCGATTTGAAGTTATGCCCCAGAATGGCGCCCGCGGTCTGGGCCTCGTCGGTCAGACCCAGCGACAGATAGGCTTCGACCAGACGGTGCAACGCTTCGGCTGTGTGGCTGGTGGTCTGGAAATCCTCGACGACCACGCGGAAGCGGTTGATCGCTGCGGCATAGTGGTCGCGCTTCAGGTAGTAGCGCCCGACTTCCATTTCCTTGGCTGCCAGATGGTCGAACGCCAGGTCGAATTTCAGAATCGCCGAGCGCGCATATTCGCTGTCGGGATAGCGTTCGATCACAGTCCGCAAGGCCTGCAAGGCCTGGAACGTCAGGCCCTGATCCCGGCCGACTTCGTCAATCTGATCATAGTAGCTGAGCGCCAACAGATATTGCGCATAGGCCGCGTCATCCGAGGTCGGATAGAAATCAACATAGCGCTGTGCGGCGGCGCGGCTGTTCTCGTAATCGGTATCTTTGTGATAGGCATAGGCCTGCATGATCAAAGCGCGTTTGGCCCAGTCAGAATAGGGGTACAGGCGCTCGATCTCCGAGAAATAGAACGCAGCCCGCGCTGGTTTGCGCCGCTCCAGTTCGAACTCACCCCGGCCAAAAATCTGCTCGGCTGTGTAGCTCTCCAGAGGAACTTCACCACGCTCGACCTTATTGCCGTCACCACATCCGGCCAGCACGGCAGTCGCCAGAACCAAACCGAAGAACCATTTCCGGGATCCGCCGCCTGTCATGCTGTATTTACCCTCGTCTATACTGCTCTGGGGCCGATGGCCCTTCTGCTCAGACTGGTCCTAGCACAGAAATTTCCGGTGCAAAACGCCTTTGGTAGATTTCGGCGTTCCTCCACCCAGCCGTGATCAGGCAACGGCTGGCATCTCGCCCAAATGGACGCCCACACCAGGAAGACGCGCCATTTTCCGCGCATCGCAATCCACCATGCGGAACGCATCAGGATTTGCGAACAAGGCTCGCAGCAAATCATTGGTCAAAGCATGCCCCGCACGATACCCGGTGTAGTGCCCAAGAATCGGTGCTCCGGCCAAAGCCAGGTCGCCCAACGCATCCAGCATCTTGTGACGCACAGGTTCATCCGCATGGCGCAATCCGCCGGGGCTGAGAATTTTTTCCCCCTCGACCACAACCGCGTTTTCCAACGTCCCGCCCAAGGCCAAACCATTCGCGTGCATATAGTCCACATCCGCCTTCCGGCAGAAGGTCCGACTGTCGCACAGCTCGCGGACAAACGACCCGTTCGCCAGTTTCAGGCTCTTGGCCTGAACGCCGATGGCAGGGTCTTCGAAATCAATGTGGAAATCCATGGTCAGATCACTGCCCGGTTCCAGGCGCGCCCAAGCCTCGCCGCGCCGCACTTCGATGGGTTTCAGAACCTCGATCGCGCGCACCGCGGTTTTCTGGTTGGTCAGCCCTTTCAGCAGAAAGGCGCGCACAAACGGGGCCGCGCTCCCGTCCAGAATGGGGACCTCAGGGCCGTCGATTTCGATCAGGGCGTTGTGGATGCCACAGCCTGCCAGAGCCGCCATAACGTGCTCGACGGTCGAAACGCTGATCCCTGCGGCATTGTCCAGGCGGGTACACAGCGGCGACTGGTTCACCACATCCCAACGCGCCGGGATCAAAGCATCCGTATACAGAACATCCGTCCGCTTGAACCAAACCCCATAGTCAGCCGAGGCCGGACGCACAGTCATGCGAACCGCTTTGCCGGAATGCAGACCGACGCCATTAAACGTGACCGAAGTTTTCAAGGTATGTTGCAAGTGTAATCCCCAATGCCTTTGCGGCAGATTTCTTGCCGTATAGTTAAAACCACAGCCTCGAAGCCTCAACTCAATCTTTGTAACGCATTGAAACATCCAGATTTGAGGCTGGCGCATTCCCGCCTACACACTCCATAACCCGCTGTAACAAAAGAAAAAGGCCGCTCAATTAAGCGGCCTTTTTAGAAATCTTTAACCTAAGGTTAATTCGCCTGGCGTCGCAGGAAAGCCGGGATTTCGATCCGGTCCTGATCAGGGTCAGCCGCTGCGGGCTCTTGCGCCTGAACTGCGGGTTGCTGACGTGCAGCCGCCTGCGGAGCGCCCTCTTGGCCGTGGCCGGTCATGCGATTGATCAAGGAGTTGATGCCAAAACGCGAACGCTCTGCCTCGGGCTTGGGTTCCAGATCCGCTGCGTGATGCGCAGCCATCGGTGCGGCCGGGGCAGCGGCCTGACGCGGCGCAGCAGCAGCAGGTGCATTCTGCACAGCGGCCTGAAGACGCGCCAGCGCTTCGGGGGATGGCGTGCCAGCCATCGGAGCCTTAGGGGCAACGAACGCCTCGACCGGATCGGCCTGCACTACGTCCGGCTGCGGCTGGAATTCAGCGACCTGAGGACGATAGACCGGCGGCGGCAGATCATCTGTCGCTTCATACTCGTCTTCGAATACTTCCTCGGGGGCGGCAGGCGTCGTAGCTGCGGGCTGCTCCAGCTCTTGGAACAGGGTAGGTTCGACCGGGGCCGCCTGAGCAGCAACCGGCGCAGCAACAACAGGTTCAGCAGGTGCCTGAGGTTTTTCTTCGGCTGCAACGCTTTGCTTCAGCGGGGCCGCCATCGAACGACGCGGAACCGGCATGTCGGCCACGACTTCGGTCGCGTCGATGCCTGTGGCAACCACCGAAACACGCATCTGGCCTTCCATATCAGTATCCAGGGTCGAACCCACGATGATATTCGCGTCCGGGTCCACCTCTTCGCGGATGCGGTTGGCGGCTTCGTCCAATTCGAACAATGTCAGGTCGTGGCCGCCGGTGATGTTGATCAGAACGCCCTTTGCGCCCTGCAGGCTGATTTCGTCCAGCAGCGGGTTGGCGATGGCTTTCTCGGCGGCCTGGATGGCGCGATCTTCGCCGCCTGCCTCGCCCGTGCCCATCATTGCCTTGCCCATCTCGTCCATGACCGAGCGAACGTCTGCAAAGTCCAGGTTGATCAGGCCGGGCTTGACCATCAGATCGGTCACACCTTTGACGCCTTGATACAGCACGTCATCCGCCAGCGCGAAGGCCTCGGTGAAGGTGGTTTTCTCGTTGGCCAGACGGAACAGGTTCTGGTTCGGAATGATGATCAGCGTGTCGACCATCTTTTGCAGGGTTTCCACGCCTTCTTCGGCCTGGCGCATCCGTTTGGCGCCTTCGAACTGGAAGGGTTTGGTCACCACGCCGACGGTCAGAACACCCAGCTCGCGGGCGGCCTGAGCAATGATCGGTGCGGCGCCGGTTCCGGTGCCCCCGCCCATGCCGGCGGTGATAAAGCACATGTGCGCGCCCGCCAGATGATCGACGATCTGTTCGATGCTTTCCTCAGCAGCCGCAGCGCCAACCGAGGCCCGCGCCCCTGCGCCCAGCCCTTCGGTCACTTTCACACCCAGTTGGATGCGATGGTCCGATTTCGACTGTTGCAACGCCTGAGCGTCCGTGTTGGCGACGACAAAATCGACACCTGCCAGCTGTTGCTGGATCATATTGTTGACAGCATTGCCGCCTGCCCCGCCGACACCGAACACGGTGATACGAGGTTTCAATTCTTCCTGACCGGGCACCGAAAGGTTCAATGTCATTGATCTGTCCGCCTGATGTTATCCTGCCTTGCGCAGGTAATTTTTCTGCCTATTAACAGCCATTGTTACCCATAACCACACAGATCGTCACGTAAAAAAGCAAAAAGAGCCACAAAATATGGCCTTTTCTGCTGTGCAGCTACGCGGGATTTCGCCGAATTAGGCAGATATGGGGGTTACCAGTTATCCCGGAACCATTTCACGGCCCGCTTCAGCGACCGCGACGGGTATCGCTCGACCGGCAGATCAAAGTCCCACCATTCGTCCTGAGGGTGAGCCGCGAACAGGCACAGGCCCACTGCGCTGGCAAATCCGGGTCCGGTTGCGGCCTGCGGCAAGCCATGAACACGCAGCGGACGTCCCAGCCGAACCTGATGGCCCAGAATGCGGCTGGCCAGCCCGTCCAGCCCCGGAATCTGGCTGCCTCCGCCGGTCAGCACGATCTGTTGGCTGGGCAGATGATCAAACCCTGCGGCGTCCAGGCGGGCGCGCACCTCTTCGAGGATTTCTTCGACGCGCGGCCGCATGATGCCGATCAGCTCCGCCCGGCTGACGCTGCGACGGTCGTGCTCCCAATCGCCGGTGTCGCCTTCCAGGTCAATCATCTCGCGGTCGTCCATTCCGGTGGCAACAACGCCGCCATAGAAGGTCTTGATCCGCTCGGCCGTATTGAACGGCACTGACAATCCCATCGAGATATCCCCCGTGACGTGATCGCCCCCCATGCGCACTGTGTCCGCATAGATCATGTGCTTTTTCATGAAAATCGACAGGCTGGTCGCGCCTCCGCCCATGTCGATACAGGCCGCACCCAGTTCCTGCTCATCCTCGACCAGAGCAGAAATCCCCGCCACATAGGCCGAGCTGGCAATCCCGGCCAGTTCCAGGTCGCAGCGTTTGACGCAATGCGCCAGGTTCTGCACGGCGGCGGCCTCGACCGTCAGCATATGCATATCGGTAGAAAGGGTATTGCCGATCTGCCCACGCGGATCAGATAGCCCCGAGCGATGATCCAATGCGAAATTCACCGGCTGAGCGTGCAGGACCTCGCGCCCCATCCCATAGTCAGGCATATCGCAAGCGGCCAAAACGCGGCTGACATCCTGTTCGCTAACAACATTGCCTTCGACATCAATGGAGCCAGCCAAACCATAACTGCGCGGCTCGGCCCCCGAGAAACAGGCAATCACGTGGTCCACGCGGATGTTTGCCATCTTTTGCGCGGCCTGAATGGCAGTGCGAATGGCACGTTCCGTTTCCTGCATCGCGTCGATTTCACCAAAGCGCACACCGCGCGAACGCGTCGTCGCGGCCCCGATTACCCGGAACCCCGCCTGCCCCGCCATGGGTCCGACGCCTTCGGTTTCCGTCACCCGGTCCGAGCCATCAAAGCGCAGCACCAGGCACCCGATCTTCGAGCTGCCCACGTCCAGAATCGCGATCACGCCGCGCTGCATGGCCACCTTGCGCATGTTGCGCATCGCGCGCTGCGTTTCATATAGCTCGGTCATGTTCCGTCAGTCTCCTGCACTGATCTTCTTGATCCGCCACCATTGCTCGACCGCATCCGGGTTCATCCGAATGGTCGGGCGCGCGGCAAGGCGCATATCCACATGCGCGAGATCGCGCGCCATCATGTCTTGGGATTGGTTCAACACCAGCACCCGCTCTAATGCCTGCACCGGACCAGAGGACGGCAGCATAATCCGCTGACCGCGATCCAGCACCAGATCCCAGCGTCGTTCGCCCATCCGAACCAGCCCGCGCACCCGAGGCGCCAAAGGCCCCGCTGCACGCATGACCTGCATTGCTTCTTTGATTGCCTGATCGGCACCGACACCCGCCACAACGGGCAAGTCCTTGTGCGCCAACCGGCCAGCCGCTTCGCCAACATAGTTGCCCTTGCTGTCCAGCAACACCAATCCCTGCGCCGAACGCCACAGCACCACCGGCACACGTTCCTTCAGATCCACCTGCAACACGCCACCGGGCTTGATGCGCACGCTGGCGTCCTCGACGGCGGGCAGATCCAGAATGGCGGTCCGAATATCGGCCAGAGACAAATCAAACGAGCTGATGGGGAAGTCGATCGAGACGATCTCGCGGATGTCTTCGGCGATTTCGGGGCCCGCACCATCCACCGCCATCAGTTTGACCATGAATTCAGGGCGCGATTCAATTTGATGACGGATGTCAGCAATCGCCAGCCGGATACTGTCTACGCGTTCTTCGTCGGACAGGTAGATCGTTGCCCCGCCCAACGCCACAGCAAAGGGCAACCCCACACGCAGCAACCCGCGCAACACAGGCGTCAGCATCATCCGATGCAGTCGGTACGCCAAACGCGACGGCGCGGGATCCGATTTGCGCATCACCTGTTGCATGAGGCGTCCTCGACCATCCAGCGGCACAACGCACCGAAGCTTGTTCCCATGACCTCGGCCTGCTCAGGGCTGAGCGACGTCGGGGTCATGCCTGGCTGAGTATTCGTTTCCAACAGGATCAGCCCGTCCAGACCGCGCGCCTCGTCCCAACGGAAATCGGTGCGGCTCAAACCGCGACACCCAAGAACCTGATGAGCGCGCAGGGCATAGTCCATGCAGGCGTCAAAAATCTGCGGCGGCACCTGCGCAGGGACCACGTGATGCGATCCACCCTCGGCATATTTCGCATGATAGTCATACCAGCCGTCCGTCACGATATCCGTCACCGTGAGAGCACGATCCGCCATCACCGTGACCGTCAGTTCGCGACCAGGAATGTATTGCTCGACCATCAAGGTTTCGGGCATGTCCTCGTTCAGACTGGGCGGTCCGTTGGTCGCCTCATGCACGATATAAACCCCAACCGAGGAGCCTTCGTTATAGGGCTTTACCACGTAAGGAGGCGCCATCACATGGGATGCCTCGACCTCGGGTTTGGTGGCCAGCAGACTATCCGCCACCGGCAGACCATGGGCGCGGTACACCTGTTTGGTGCGCTCCTTGTCCATCGCCAGGGACGAGGCCAGAACGCCCGAATGCGTATAGGGGATTTTCAGCCACTCAAGCAGGCCCTGAACACACCCATCTTCGCCCCAGCGACCATGCAGGGCGTTGAACACAACATCTGGTTTGATTTCAGCCAGCCGTGCAGGAAGATCCAGGCCTGCGTCGACCTCGATCACCTCAAAACCTTCTCCCCGCAAAGCGTTTGCGCATTCACGCCCGGTAGACAAAGACACCTCGCGCTCAGCCGAGGGTCCACCCATCAATACCGCCACTTTCGGGGTTGCCCTGCTCGACATACCCACTTTGTGCCTCAATGTCCCAAGCCGTCATTGCGGCCCGTTTTCTGCTTCTGATGACCCGTCTTTTGCGGGCCTGATATGGGGCGAATGGCCCCTTAGTCTGCGTTCGGTTCTCCGACCCGCATAATTTCCCACTCTAGCGTGATCCCGCAGGAATCGTAAACCTTTTTTCGCACCTCTTCGCCCAATCCCTCGAGGTCAGCCGCCGTCGCTGCTCCCGTATTGATCAGGAAATTCGAGTGTTTTTCGCTCATCTGCGCGCCGCCACGCCGGGCACCACGCATTCCCGCGTCGTCGATCACTTTCCAGGCCTTCAGGTCGTGCACATCATCGGCCCGCCCAGTGCTGGAGAAGCCCGCCGGATTGCGAAACGTGCTGCCCGCGCTGCGATCCTTGGTGGGTTGGGTCGCATCCCGCTTGCGCAGTTGGCCTTCCATACGTGCGGCCAGTTCCGCAGGATCACCTTCGGGGCCTTCGAACGTGGCCTCGATCAGAACGGCGCCTTCGGGCAGGTCGCTTTGACGGTACCGGAAATTCAATTGCTCGGGCGTCAGGCTGATCAGGGTTCCGTCCCGCGTCACCGCCCTGGCCGAAACCAGAACATCCGCCACATAAGACCCATAGCAGCCCGCATTCATCCTCATGGCGCCGCCGATGCTTCCGGGGATCGTCCGCAGAAAGGTCAGATCCACGCCACCTTCGGCCGCTTTGCGCGCCACATGCGCGTCCAGCGCCGCCGCCCCGGCAGTCACCCGATTGCCCGCAACAGAGATCCCGTTAAACCCGCGCCCCAGCCGGATCACCACAGCCCGCAAGCCGCCGTCTCGCACGATCAGATTCGACCCAACCCCCATAGGGAATACCGCGACCTCTGGCCCCAAGGCCGCAAGGAACGCCTGCAGATCCGCGACATCCGCAGGTTGGAAAACCCAATCCGCCGGACCACCCACACGCAGCCAGGTCAGTTCGGATAATGCTTTGCCAGGCGTCAATCGCCCCCGCACTTCAGGCATCTGCATCTTTTGCCTTTCCCCCACGCTTGATCCAACGGAACAGATAAATCACCGGCCATCGCAGCATCGACGCCGCAGCCGCCAGTACCAACAACCCGATCCAAGGACCGTGCTGATAGACCACCCCACCCAGAATGGGAATCCCCACAGCAATCAACACATAAGCAAAAGGCCAGTGATGTCGCTTGCTTGGGATCATCGCCCCCAGGTTCGCCACCAAAAACCATGCGCATGCCGCCAGCAAGGCCCAGCTCATCCCAATACTCCTGCCGTCATAACCAACGCCCCAAGCGCCAAAATCAGCCCAACAACAGGCACCGCCATCGGCACTGTGAATGGCGCCTCTGACGCGCCGCGCTTCACCATGATCAGCGCCGCGTTTACCAGCACGAAAACCCCCAGAAGAATGGTCGAGGTCGTCTCGGCCAAGGACGCGATCGGCAGTTTCAACGCCGCAAGGATCACCCCTGCCCCCAGCAGAACCGTCGCCAAGACCGGCGTCCCAAACCGCGGGTGCGCATGGTAAAATACCCGCAAAAACACCGACCGCTTACCCAATCCATACAGAACCCGGCTGGCCATCACGATCTGCGCCAACACCCCATTCAACGCAGCCACCACCGCTATTCCGGCGAAAAAGACCACATTGCCGCCAACGCCCGCCTCCCAAACCAAAACCAGCGGCCGCTCACTTGCGGCCAGTTCCTCAATCGGCACCGCACGAACAGCGGCCACTGCGACCAACCCGTAGATCACGCTGGTCAGCACCAAAGACAATAAAATCGCGCGGGGCATCACACGTTCGGGGCGCTCGACCTCTTCGGCCATGTTCACAATGTCCTCGAACCCGATAAAGGCAAAGAACGCAAGAACGGCCCCCGCACCAATCCCCGTCCAGACAGGCGCATCAGGCATCGCAAAGTCAGGCGAAACCGGCGCAACCGACCCGGCATAAACCACCAAGCCCAATCCGATCAGTTCCACGACGGTGAACACCGCCGCCAGCGCCATGCTCTCCAGAACCCCCACCGCAGCCACCAAGGTCAGCGCTACGCCCACCCCGATCACCGCCCAGTCAAACGGAATATCCACGACCGAGGTCAAATATCCGACGCCCCCCCGCAACACCGCTGCGGCGGAAACACTGCCCGCCAGAACAATCGCCAGGCCAACGATCAACGCCAAAACCGGCCATTTCAACCCCTTGGCAACATAAGCAGCCTCGCCCGCCGCCTCAGGGACACGTGTGGAAAATTCCGCATAGCTCAGCGCTGTCGGGGCCGCGACCAGCCCGGCCAACAGGAACGACATCGGCGCCCATATTCCGGCCTCGCCCGCCACGGCGCCAACCAACACATAGATGCCCGCGCCCACCATGACACCCACGCCATAAGCAGTCAGCAATCCCAACCCGATCCGACGTTTCAGTGCTTGCGCCACGCTCTGCCTTTCATCTTGCCCAAAATACTCAACTGCACAGGTCTTTCCTCCCGCACAGCATCGCAGAATCACCAAAACCCATCGACAAAGTCACCCAGCCAGCCTTGCGCGTCCACGAAATTCGGTCGCGCGGCCCTCGGCTCAGGTTTTGCCTTTTGACAGGCGTTCCGGCAGGCCATGCGCCCAGGCGCTGATGGTACCTGCGCCCAGACAAACAACCATATCACCCGGCTTGGCCTCGGCCCGCACCAAAGCCTCCAACTCATCTTCGCTGGACACCACGCTGGCGTGACGGTGGCCATGACGGATCAGCCCCGCCACCAGATCATCCTGCGACGCCCCCTGAATCGGAGTTTCGCCAGCGGCATATACTTCGGCAATGCCCACGACATCCGCATCGTTGAAACAGGCGCAGAAATCATCGAACAGGCTGTGCAATCGGCTGTAGCGATGCGGCTGATGCACGGCGATCACGCGGCCCTCGGTGGCCTGCCGGGCCGCTTTCAGAACGGCCGCGATTTCAACGGGATGGTGGCCATAGTCGTCGATGATGGTGACGCCATCCACCTCGCCTACCTTGGTAAAGCGCCGGTTCACCCCTTTGAATGCTGTCAAAGCAGCGCGGATTTCTTCAGCCTTCATGCCCAGATGCCGGGCCACCGCCACCGCAGCCAGCGCGTTCGAGACGTTGTGATCCCCCGGCATAGGCAGGCTGCAATCTTCGATGGTGATGTCTTCGGCCTGAAGAAGGATGTCGAAATGTGCGACGCCCTTTTTATAGGTCAGATTGGCCGCGCGCACATCGGCCTGCGCGTTGAACCCAAAGGTCACGACACGGCGATCCGTGATCTTACCGACCAGAGCCTGCACCTCGGGGTGATCGGTGCAGCAGACGGCCAGACCGTAGAACGGGATGTTGGACACGAAATCCAAGAAGCCCTGACGCAGGTTTTCGATCGTGCCCCAGTGCTCCATATGCTCGGGGTCGATATTGGTGACGATGGCGATGGTGGCGGGCAGACGGTTGAAGGTGCCGTCGCTCTCATCCGCCTCGACGACCATCCACTCGCCCTCGCCCATCCGCGCGTTTGACCCATAGGCATGGATGATGCCACCGTTGATCACGGTCGGATCCACGTTGCCCGCATCCAGCAGGGTCGCAACCATCGTGGTCGTGGTGGTTTTGCCATGCGTGCCCGCAACCGCGATGTTGGATTTCAGGCGCATCAGTTCGGCCAGCATTTCGGCGCGGCGCACGACGGGCAGGCCCAGGCGGCGGGCCTCGTCCAATTCAGGATTGCCCGGTTTGATCGCGGACGAGATCACGATGACCTCGGCGCCTTCCAGGTTCTCGGCCCGTTGGCCTTCGAATATCTGCGCGCCCATGCCGGCCAGACGGTCGGTGATCTTGCTGGTCTTCAGATCGCTGCCCTGAACGGTATAGCCATGATTCAGCAGCACCTCTGCGATGCCGGACATGCCAATCCCGCCGATCCCCACAAAGTGAATGGGGCCAACGTCGGTGGGCAGTTTGGTTGCAGCGTTCATGTCTTGTCCTTCTTTGCCAGCGTCACGACCATGCTGACCAATTCATCTGTGGCCTCTGGCTTGCCGCAGCTTAGCGCTGCGCGGGCCATCATCTGCGCGCCCGGCGGGTTGGTCAGCACCGTGGCTATTTGCTCTGCCAGCGCCGAAACCTCAAGCCGGTTTTCAGGGATCAGGATCGCACCACCCGCATCCACCAGCCCACGGGCATTGGCGGTTTGGTGGTCTCCCGTGGCCGCAGCAAACGGCACCAGGATCGACGGCCGCCCGATCACGGAAATATCCGCTACGCTGGACGCACCAGAGCGCGAGATCACCAATTGCGCCTCGCTCATGCGGGCGGGGACATCATGGAAAAACGGCTGGACATCGGCGTGAATGCCGTGCTCGGCATAGAATTGGGTAACGCGCGCGCCATCCTCGTCCCGCGCCTGATGGCTGACCCGGACGTATTGCAGCAGCTCGGATGGCAAAGAGGCAATCGCCGCAGGCACCACATCCGAAAGAATGCGCGCCCCCTGAGAGCCCCCCATCACCAGGATCGACATCGGGTATTCCCCCGGCGGGATAAACGCGGCTCCGGCCCGATCATGTACGGATTTACGGACGGGGTTGCCGGTATGAACGGCTTCGACCCCATCAGGCAGGGTGGTGGGCCATGTCCCGCAGGCCACCGCGTCAACGCGGCGCGCGAAAATCTGGTTCACCCGGCCAAGGATACCGTTCTGTTCGTGGATCATCCGAGGCAGACGCAACAAGGTCGCCGCGCCAATCGCGGGGATCGACGGATAGCCTCCGAACCCGACGACAACATTGGGACGATCCCGACGCATCCGCCAGACCATGCCCAACACACCGCCAAGGATACGAACAGGCACCATTGCCTTGGCCAGCAGGCCCCCACGGGCAAAGGTCGCGCTGGAGACTTGCTCGATCTCGACCGAGTGCGGAAAGCCGCCGGTATAGCGGGCGCCGCGTGCATCGGTGGACAGTTTCACACGCCAACCACGGCGCAGCATCGCCTCGGCCAGGGCCTGGGCAGGAAACATGTGACCGCCGGTTCCACCGGCAGCAATCACCAACAATGGCTGCGTGCTCATCTGACGCGTCCTCGCAGAATGTCACCAATTTCACCCTGAGGCCGCGTGCGCGTAAACGCCAACAGCATCCCCACAGCGATCCCGCCCGCAATCAGGGACGAGCCACCATAGCTGACGAACGGCAAAGTCATGCCCTTGGCGGGCAGCAGACGCACAGCCACCCCCATATTGATCATCGCCTGCACGCCGAACATCGCGGCCAGGCCAGTGCCCGCCAGACGGATGAACGGGTCCCGCTCCTTCATCAGACGAAAGAACGAGCGCATGACGACAATCGCATAAAGGGCAATGATAAACAGGACCAACACCAGGCCGTATTCCTCGGCCGCGACAGCGATGATGAAATCCGTATGGGCATCAGGCAGCGACCATTTCACGGCCCCCTCGCCGACGCCAACGCCGAAAAACCCGCCCTCTTGGATCGCGTTCGTGGCGTATCCCAGCTGCGTACGCGGATCGACATCGGGCGACAGAAAACCGTCAATCCGACGGGCAAAGTGTTCCGAGTTATTATAGGCAAAGCTTCCGGCCAGAACGACCATCCCGGCCATGCCGACCAGCAGGATCATCGGGGCTCCGGCAACGAAATACATCACGCCCCAACCAAACAACACCAAGGATGCCTGCCCGAAATCAGGCTGCAACGCCAGAATGGTCACAATGATGATCGCCATCCCAAAGGACCACATCCGACCCGGCGGGCCGTTGATTTCCTGCGCGGCGGCCATCAGCCAGGCGGCAACGATCACAAAGGCGGGTTTCAGGAATTCAGACGGTTGCACACTGGCAAAACCCAGCGAATACCACCGCGTCGCGCCTTTGCCGAAGTCCGTGCCGAAAAACGGCAGCCCAAGCAGGGCGATAAACGTCACAACAAAGGCCACCACGGCCAGACGGCGCACCATGACCGGCCCCATCATCGAGGTGATCAACATCACGGTCAGGGCGACTCCGCCAAAAACCGCCTGCCGCTGTACATAGTGAAAAGGCAGAAAGCCGTTTTTCTCGGCCAGGGGCGGCGACGCCGCGAACCCCAGCAGCAGCCCAACCGCAAACAAGATCAAGATGCAGGACATCGACCACTTGTCGATCGTCCGCCACCATTTAGGAAGGACAGGCTCGCTTTCCCTTACAGGAACCGAACCATAGACCATTTCAGTCATGGGATACCGCCGTTTCTGCCTCTGACATCGCCCCTTTGCGGGGTCTCATGCGGAAAGTTTACCTAAAACACGCCCATCGCACCAGTGATAAAAGCCCCGCGCCCGGCGCCCATCAGCAAGCCCTTGCCAATCGGGCGCATCTGGGGCACCTCGGGCGGATGGAGTATGACACGCTGATCCTGGGTGCCGGGGCCGCTGGCCTGATGTGCGCCGCCCATGCGGGCGGGCGCTGTCTGGTGCTGGACCACGCCAAAGCCGCAGGCGAGAAAATCCGCATATCGGGCGGGGGGCGCTGCAATTTCACCAATATGTACGCCGAGCCGGGCAATTTCCTGTCCGCCAACCCTCATTTCGTCAAATCCGCGTTGGCGCGCTATACCCAGTGGGATTTTCTGGATCTTGTCGGACGGCATGGCATTGCCTGGCATGAAAAGACGCTGGGACAGTTGTTTTGCGATGGGTCCGCCCGTCAAATCGTAGCCATGCTGCTGGACGAAGCCGCCAAGGCCGACGCCACCGTCTGGCTACAGGCCGAGATCATCGAGGTCGCCCGCACCGAAAGCGGTTTTCGCGTGGTCACGCAAAACAACGGGCGGAGGAAAACTGTCACTGCGGCCAATCTGGTCGTCGCAACAGGCGGCAAATCCATTCCCAAAATGGGCGCAACTGGGCTGGCCTATGACATTGCCACACAATTCGGACTAAGCCTGACCGACACGCGCCCCGGTCTGGTTCCTCTGACCTTTCCACCCGAGCGGTTTTCGGGTTTGGCCGGGCTGGCCCTCCCCGTGCGGACCTCGGGCGGGGGTGGAGCCTTTGACGAGGCCATGCTGTTCACCCATCGGGGCCTATCGGGACCTGCGATCCTGCAAGTCTCCTCCTACTGGCGCGAGGGAGACGAAATCACCGTGAACCTGCTGCCCGGTGCGGATGCGTTCCAGACCCTGCGCGATTTACGCACTCAGGCCGGACGCAAGAACCTGTCCACGATGCTGGCACAGGTTTTGCCTGCGCGATTGGCCGAACACCTATCCACCGAATGGGCTTTGACGGGCAATCTGGCGGATCAAAGCGACAAGGCGCTGCGGGTCCTGGCAGACCGGATACACGGCTGGACCCTGACGCCAGCCGGCTCCGAGGGCTATCGCACCGCCGAGGTCACCCTGGGCGGAATCGACACCGACGCGCTGAGTTCCGCCACGATGGAGGCAAAAACCGTTCCCGGACTGTATTTCATCGGCGAGGCGGTGGATGTGACCGGGTGGCTGGGCGGTTTCAATTTCCAATGGGCCTGGTCATCGGGCTGGGCCGCGGGCCAAGCTATCCAAACACGACTGCGGCGCTAAGCCTCCAGGGCCGTGCGGACGCGTCGGGTGAAATCATCTCCGCGCTGCTCGAAATTATCATATTGATCAAAGCTGGCAGCGGCAGGCGCCAGAAGGACCGTATCCCCGTCTTCGGCGTCGGCCATGGCGCGGGCGACGGCGGCTTCCATCGTCGTACAGATCTCGGTGTCGGTTCCCTCCAGTTGCAACGCGAAATGAGCAGCCTCTCGACCGATGACATAGGCCTTTTTAACTGCGCAAAGCGACTGTTTCAGGCCGTCCAGCCCGCCCTCTTTTTCCAGACCGCCACAAATCCAGCGGATATTGGGGAATGCTGACAGGGCCTTGGCCGCGCTATCCACGTTGGTCGCCTTCGAGTCGTTAACATAGCGCACCCCATTCGCCTGCGCGATGGTCTGGCCGCGATGGGGCAGCCCCCCAAAGCTGTGGAACGCGGTTTCAATCAATCGCGGCGCCAGACCCAGCGCACGGCAGGCCGCATAGGCCGCACAGGCGTTTTGGTGGTTATGCGCCCCCGGAAGCCCTTCGATTTGGCGCAGGTCAATCGAGCCGACCTGACGTCCCTTACGGTATTCGCTCAGAAATCCTTTGCGGGCGAAAACCTGCCAGCCGGGACCGGTGAGTTTCTGCTCGACCGAGATACGAATAAGCCGGTCATCCGCGGCACCTTCGGCCAGTTGATTGGCCAGATAGCGCCCCTCGTTTTCATCGACGCCGATGATGGCGCGATCAGGACCGCCTTCGGCAAAGAGGCGGCGTTTGGCAGCAAAATATCCACCCATGCCACCGTGCCGATCCAGATGATCCGGCGACAGGTTCGTGAATACAGCAATGTCCGGGGTCAGGGCACGCGCCAGATCGGTCTGATAGCTGGACAATTCCAGCACCACGACGCCGCCGTCCTGAGGCGGATCAATGTCCAGAACCCCCCGACCGATATTTCCCGCCAATTGCACAGGCTTGCCGGCCTCGCTCAGCACATGGTGGATCAGCGCCGAGGTGGTCGACTTCCCGTTCGATCCAGTAACAGCAATCACACGCGGCAGGGTCTCGAAGGTGGACCAATCCGCGCCAAAGGACCGGAAAAACAGACCTATGTCATTGTCCACCGGAACCCCGGCCGCCCAAGCAGCCGCGACCACGCGGTTCGGCTCTGGATAAAGATGTGGGATCCCCGGCGACACGACCAATGTGGCAACATCGTCAAAGGCCCCCTGACGCATCAGGTCGCGGATCTCGAACCCCTCGGCGCTGGCGGCATCGCGCGCGGCAGGGTTGTCGTCCCAACAGATGGGTGTTGCACCGCCTGCCTTCAGCGCCCGTGCTGTCGCCAGTCCCGAACGCCCCAGCCCCAGAACTGCCACCTGCGCTCCAACATAGCCATGAACCGGTATCATTGTGATTTCCCCTACCGCCTGATCGTTCCTTCGCTACCCGATCCCAACCCGAAAAACCAGAGCACCCGCACCGCGAAATCGCCCCGTGCGCCTAGCGGTTGACTTGAGCTGAACAAAGCCCCAATGCTCCGCAGCCAGGGGTTTAGGAGACATCTGATGGCCAAGGATTTGCAACACTGTCTGGATGAAATCACTCAGCAGATGTACGCCAGCGCCGAATGGGGCGCAGTCGCGGACTATATCCCTGAACTGGCCCGCGTCCCCCTTCATCAATTTGCAATCGCCGTGGTCACCGCCAAAGGAGAGATGTTCCACGCCGGGGCCTCGGACACGCGGTTTTCAGCGCAAAGCATCACCAAGATCTTCACACTGGCCATCGCGCTTGGGCGTGCGGGCGATCAGCTGTGGGCTCGGGTCGGCCGCGAACCGTCCGGGAATGCGTTCAACTCGATCGTGCAGCTGGAAAATGAAAACGGCCGCCCGCGCAATCCCTTCGTGAATGCGGGCGCGATCGTCACAACGGACGAGGTCCTGGCCGGGCGCGCGCCCAAACAGGCATTGGCCGAAATCCTGGCCTTTGTACGCACAGCAGCCAGCGACGACGACATCCACATCAACGAAACCGTCGCCAAATCCGAGCAAACCCACGGCCATCGGAACTTTGCACTGGCGCATTTCCTGGCCTCTTGCGGCAACCTGAAAAACCCGCCGGACCTGACACTAGGCACCTATTTTCACCAATGCGCCATAGAGCTGACAGTGAAACAACTGGCCCGCGCCGGGCGCTTTCTGATCAACACATCGTCTGGCACACGCTTGGTATCACGCCAAAGGGTCCGACGTTTAAACGCCTTGATGCTGACCTGCGGACATTATGACGGGTCGGGCGATTTCGCCTTCCGCGTCGGCCTGCCCGCCAAAAGCGGTGTAGGCGGTGGCATTCTGGCGATCGTGCCTGGCGTGGCCAGCATCGCCGTCTGGTCACCGGGGCTGGACGAGAACGGAAACTCAAAACTTGGCACCCTCGCGATGGAGCACCTCGCCCAGCGTATGGACTGGTCGATCTTCTGACCCAGCCAAATGCCAAAAGACCCGAGGATCTCCCTCGGGCCTTTCATCTTGCAATAAATACTCTCGCCGAAGGCGTCCCGCCCTTACCGCACTTTCAACGTTGCCAGACCGATCATCGCCAGGATCAGCGCGATGATCCAGAACCGGATCACGATCTGAGGCTCGGCCCAGCCCTTTTTCTCATAGTGGTGATGGATCGGGGCCATCAGGAACACGCGTTTTCCTGTACGCTTGAAATACAACACCTGGATGATCACCGACAGGGCCTCGACCACGAATAGCCCGCCGACAATGGCCAGCACGATCTCGTGTTTCGTGGCAACGGCGATGGCCCCCAAAGCACCACCAAGCGCCAAAGACCCGGTGTCGCCCATAAACACGGCGGCGGGTGGCGCGTTATACCACAAGAAACCCAGCCCTCCGCCGACCAGACCAGCGACAAAGATCAGAATTTCGCCCGTGCCAGGGACATAGTGAACGTCCAGATATTCGGTGAAATCGACACGACCCACGGCATAGGCAATCACCCCCAGCGTGGCGCTGGCGATCATCACCGGCATAATGGCCAGCCCGTCCAGCCCATCGGTCAGGTTCACGGCATTCGCCGAGCCAACAATCACGATCATCGCAAAGGGAATGAACAGCACGCCCAGATTGACCAGCGTATCCTTGAACACGGGCAGCGCCAGTTTGTACTGCAATGCCTCGGGGTGGTATTGTGCCGACCAGTAGCCCGCGATCCCCGCAATCAAGAAGCCCAGCACCAGCCGCACGCGGCCCGGAACACCTGCGGTATTCTGCTTGGACACCTTGGCATAGTCATCGGCAAACCCGATCAGCCCAAAGGCCACAGTCACGAACAACACCATCCAAACATAGGGGTTGTCCAGCCGCGCCCACAGCAGCGTCGATACGATCAGCGCTGACAGGATCAGCAGCCCGCCCATTGTGGGCGTGCCCGCCTTGACGAAATGTCCCTCGGGGCCATCATCGCGGATCGGCTGCCCTTTGCCCTGGCGTCGACGCAACACGTTGATCAAGGGCTGCCCAAAAATGAAGCCAAAGATCAGCGCCGTCATAAACGCCCCACCTGACCGGAACGTGATATAGCGAAACAGGTTAAAGAAATCGCCACCGTCCGACAGTTCGGTCAGCCAATAGAGCATAGATACAGTCCTTCCAGTCCAACCCAAGGCGGGTCAGCACGTTATTCTGGTTGCCGGGTCCCTTGGCCCAGTTTCTTGATGGCGTCAACAACAAGGGACACTTTGCTGCCCTTAGACCCCTTCACCAACACCACGTCACCGGCATCAATCAGCCGATGGGCGCGGGCAGCCATGGGTTTGGCCTCTTCTGTCCAGTCACCACGTTTGGCAACAGGCAGCGCCTTCCACAGCCGGTTCATTCTGGGGCCAACGCAATGGATCACGTCAATCGCCTGCACAAAGGACAAATCCGCCAGCGCCTGATGCAGCGCCATTTCATCCGGGCCCAGTTCCAGCATATCGCCCAGGATCGCCACCCGGCGCCCCTTGTTGACGCGGCCCACACCATCCACAGCCTTGGCAGCGGCCAGCACCTCGAGCGACGCCGCCATCGAGGTCGGGTTGGCATTGAACGCATCGTCGATCAGCTCAAGCGCTTGATCCTCCATGACCTTGTCCAATTGCACACGCTCGCGGTAGCCGCGCCCCGCAGGCGGCAGCCATTGCGCGATATCGCTGGCGGCCATGGTCGTATCCAGCCGCAAGGCCTGCGCGACGGCCATCACTCCCATCGCGTTGACAGCAAAGTGCCGCCCCGCCGCCATGACCTTGAACAGCACCGGACGGCGCCATGCCCGTCCCTGCGCCACAGTCACGTCATCCACCAGATGCACCTGAGTCAGCCGGTGATGACAGCGCGCGGATTGACCAAAGGTCAGCACCCGCGCTGCCCGTTCACGCCCCGCAGCGATCAAAATATCCGAGGTCGGCAGGTCCCCATTCACCACCGCCACGCCGCCCGGCTCCAGCCCCTCAAAGATGCTGGCCTTTTCGTGAGCGATGCCCTCGATATTCTCGAATGCCTCCAGATGCGCCGCTGCGACAGTGGTGATCATCGCCACATGTGGGCGGGTCAAGCGCGCCAGGGGGGCGATCTCTCCGGGGTTGCTCATACCGATTTCGATTACGGCGTATTGTGTGTCCGCTGGCATCCGCGCCAAGGTCAAAGGCACGCCCCAATGGTTGTTATAGCTGGCCTCGGCGGCATGGGTGCGCCCCTGCCCGCCCAGCACCACGCGCAGCATTTCCTTGGTCGAGGTCTTTCCGACAGATCCCGTCACCGCGACAATTTTGGCCTTCGTCCGGGCGCGCGCTGCACGGGCCAGATCCTCTAGCCCTGCCAGAACGTCCGGCACAATCAACAAAGGTGCATCCGGGGCCACATCATCCGGCACGCGCGACACCAACGCCGCCCCGGCCCCCGCCGCCAAGGCCTGTGCGACAAAATCATGCCCATCACGAGCCGCCTTTAGCGCGACGAATAAATCCCCCGGTTGGAGCGTGCGCGTGTCAATCGACACGCCATCCACCGCCCATTCCCCGACAGCCTGCCCGCCCGTTGCAGCGGCGGCCTCGGCAGCAGTCCAAAGGTTCATGCCAATCCCCCGTCCAGCGCCATCACAGCCATGCTGGCCTGTTCCACATCATCAAAAGGCAGCACATCATCGCCCACGATCTGCCCGCTTTCATGGCCCTTGCCCGCGATCAACAGCGCATCACCCGGCCCCAGCGCATCAACACCGCGCAAAATGGCCTCGGCCCGATCCCCGATCTCCATCGCATCGGGGCAACCCAACATTACGGCCTGACGGATCGTCGCTGGATCCTCGGACCGGGGGTTGTCATCGGTGACGATCACCAGATCGGCGTTTTCTTTGGCCGCGCGCCCCATCAAGGGGCGTTTGGTCGTGTCACGATCCCCACCCGCGCCGACAATGGCAATCAAGCGTCCCATCACATGCGGTCGCATCGCCCTAAGCGCCGTGGCAACAGCATCCGGCGTATGCGCGTAATCCACAAAAACCGAGGCTCCGTTAGCCCGGCTGGCGGCCAGTTGCATCCGCCCGCGCACGGTGGACAGATGCGGCAGGGTTTCAAACACGCGGATCGGCTCTTCTCCGCAGCCGATCACCAGACCGGCGGCCAGCAGCACGTTTTCGGCCTGGAACCCGCCGATCAGAGGCAAGGTGGTCAGGTAAATCTCATCCTCATAGGAAAAACGGATCTGTTGGCCGGTCGCCTCGTACCGTTGTCCCAGCAGCCGCAACCGCGCCTTTTCAGTACGCCCCACGGTGATCACGGCCTGCCCCCGGGTGCCTGCAATCCGTGCCATGTCCGGCCCACGCGGGTCATCAATGTTGATCACGGCGACGCCGTCCTCGGACAGAACACGATCGAACAGACCGGCCTTGGCCGCGAAATATTCTTCAAATGTGGAGTGGTAATCCAGATGGTCCTGCGTGAAATTCGTGAACCCCGCAGCCCTCAGGTGCACCCCGTCCAAACGGCGCTGAGACAACCCGTGACTTGAGGCCTCCATTGCGGCATGGGTCACACCCGCATGGGCACAATCCAACAGGGTCCGGTGCAAGGTTATCGGCTCGGGTGTGGTGTGTTGCAGCGGCGCCTGAAACGCTCCCTCGACCCCGGTGGTGCCCAGATTGACCGCATCGTGCCCCAGCTCGGTCCAGATCATACGGGTGAAGGTCGCGACCGAGGTTTTGCCGTTTGTTCCGGTCACTCCAACCATCACAGGCGGCTGCGCCCCAAACCACAGGGCAGCGGAAAAGGCCAATGTCTGGCGTGGATCTTCGGCCACGATCAGCGCGGCAGAGGACCCCGCCAAAGCCTGTGCGGCAATCCTTGCGCCTTCGGGGTCCGTCAGGATGGCGGCCGCGCCCTGTTCCAGTACAGAGGAGATATAGCTGGCGCCGTGGGACACCGTACCAGGCAACGCGGCGAACAACATACCCTCGCGGACCTGGCGACTGTCCACCGCCAATCCCGTGACACGGGCGTCGCGCCCGGCCTGCGCCGTCAGACCCAGTTCCGAAAGTGATTTGACCTGCCCTGACATTCGCCTGCCTCTCCCGGCTCAGTTCGATGTCAGCGTTATACCAGCCGTGGCCCTGTGTTCAATCGCAGGGCGCAGTCCCAACAAAGGGGCCACGCGACGGATCATTTCAGCCGCGACAGGCACCGCTGTCCATCCCGCTGTACGGCGCGGTTTTGCGCCGGTGGTTTCCACTGGTTCGTCCAAGGTGACAACCAGCACGTATTTCGGATCACTGATCGGGAAAATCGAGGCAAACGTGGCAATCACCTTGTCATCGTAATAGCCACCACCGTTTTCCTTGGGCTTATCCGCGGTGCCGGTTTTGCCGGCAACCTCATAGCCTTTGACCTCGCCAAAGCTGGCGGTGCCTTCGGTCACAACCTTACGCAGCATCAGACGCGAGGCTTCGGCGACTTGTTCGGACATCACACGCTCGCCGGTTTGTGGCGTCGGTTGGTATAGGATCGTTGGGCGCACACGCAGCCCGCCATTCGCCACAGCCGCATAGGCCGACGCCAAATGCAACGGGGTCGCAGACAGCCCATGCCCGTAGGAAATCGTCATGGTAGAAAGCTCGGACCAATGCGGCGGCAACAAGGGTTTCCCGCCCCCGGCCTCGGTGATCTCCAGCGGGGTTGGCTCAAAAAACCCCAAGGATTTCAGGAACTTCTTCTGCCGATCCACACCAATCATCTGCGCGATCCGCGCGGTCCCGATATTCGATGATTTTACGATCACCTTGGTCGCGGTCAGCTTTGAGCCGTAATTGTGGAAGTCACGGATGCGGTGTTTTCCCCAGCGCAGCGGACCACGCGTGTCAATTTCCGTCACCGGATTGATCAGCCCCAGATTCATCGCCTGTGCCACCGCAAAAATTTTGAATGTCGAGCCCAGCTCGTACACGCCCTGCACGGCGCGGTTGAACAGCGGACTATCCGAAGCATGGCCCTTGACCGCAGGCCGTGGCCGATCATTGGGGTCAAAATCCGGCAGCGACACGAGGCTGATCACCTCGCCGGTGCGCACATCCATCAAGACCGCCGCCGCACCTTTGGCCTGCATCAGCCGCATGCCACCCGCCAGAACCTGCTCGGTCGCATCTTGAACGGCCAGATCCAGCGAAAGCTTCAGCGGCGTGTTGGCCCGAGCCGGATCACGAAGCCGATCCTCGAACATACGTTCGACACCGGCCACCCCGATCACCTCGGCGGCATTCACATCCTCGGCGCCAAAACTGGCGCCACCCAAAACATGCGCGGCCAGACGACCATTCGGATAAAGCCGCATCTCGCGCGGGCCAAACAACAGGCCAGGCTCGCCGATATCATGCGCCGCTTGTTTTTGTTCCGGGGATAACTTCTTGCGTAGCCACAGGAATTTCTTCTTGCCTGTGAAATCCTTAACCAGACGCTCTTCGCTTAACTCAGGAAAAATTACGGATAGTTCCTGAGCGGCGCGTTTGGGCTCGACCATGTCCTGCGGATTGGCATAGAGCGAATGCGTTTCAATATTCGTCGCCAGAATGCGCCCCTGGCGGTCCACGATATCTGCGCGTTGTGCCCGGATCGGCGCCCCCGTAGCAGTGGCACGCGGCTCCATCGGTTCGGTGGAGGCCAAAAGCCCCATACGCACCCCAACCACGCCATAAGCGCAGAAAAACGCAACGGCCAGCACCAGCAGGCGGCTTTCGGCGCGCAGCCGAGCCCGATCACGCATTTCTTCGTGCCGCAGGCGGATGTTTTCGCGCTCGATTGCATCGGGGTTTTCCCCTTTGCTGCGCGCCTCAAGGATACGGGCAAGCGGGCGAAGCGGCGTACGGATCATTGCGTACCCCGTGCCGAAGAAATCTCGATCGAGTCGGTGACAGCGGGCAAAGTCTCGCGCGCAGGATAGGACACCTGATCCACGCGGCCGAATTGCTCGGGCGAAAACACCATCAGTTCCAGCCGATCAAAGTTCAAGGAAGCCAGTTCGCGCAGACGTTCGGGACGGTTCAAATAGGCCCATTCGGCGCGCAGCATCCCCAGACGAGCCCGCCCATCAGCGATTTCTCGGTGTAGGGTTTCAGCCCGGTCCAGCGCTGCTTGGGTCTGATAATTCTCGCGATAGGCCCAAAAGGCCAGACCAATCACGGCCATCGCTGTCAGAACATAAAGAACACTGCGCATTATTTCTTTCCCTTGCTAAGCATGGGCATTCCCAGTTGTTTCCGATCCGTCACCCCCGGAGCCGCGTCCGTCCGCACCGCGACCCGCAGCTTTGCGCTGCGCGAGCGGGGGTTTTCCTGTAGCTCTTGATCATCCGGGCCGATGGCCTTGCGTGACTTTTGCGTAAACTGAGCGGGGGTCTCGTGGGCCTCGGGCGCATAGCGGTTGCCGCCAGATTTTCCCGCGCGGCTTTGCAGGAACCGTTTGACCATGCGATCCTCGATCGAATGGAAGGTCACAACGGCCAGTTGCCCGCCCGGCTTCAGGGCGCGCTCGGCGGCCTCTAGCCCGCCAACCAATTCGCCGTATTCATCATTCACCGCGATCCGCAGCGCCTGAAAACTACGCGTGGCCGGATGCGATTGCCCCGGCTTGCTGCGCGGCAGCAGGCGCTCGATCAGCCCGGCCAATTGCAACGTCGTGGTAAATGGCGTCGTTTCGCGGTCCATCACGATGGCGCGCGCGATACGGCGACTGGCGCGTTCCTCACCATAGTTGAACAGGATGTCCGCCAGATCAGATTCCGAGGCAGTATTGACGATGTCCGCCGCCGACGGGCCGGATTGGCTCATCCGCATGTCCAACGGGCCGTCCTTCATAAAGGAAAATCCGCGCTCAGCCAGGTCCAACTGCATTGAGCTGACGCCCAGATCCAGCACCACCCCATCCAGATCGCTGGCGTATTCGTCCAGCTTGGAAAACACACCCTCGACCAGTTCCAGGCGATCACCAAATTCGCCCACCCAGGGCGCGGCCATCTCAAACGCAAGCGGATCGCGGTCCACACCGATCACCTTATCAGCGCCCGCCGCCAGTAATCCGCGCGTATAACCGCCCGCCCCAAAGGTCCCGTCCAGCCATACCCCAGAGACAGGCGCGACCGCTTTCAGAAGCGGCCGCAAAAGAACAGGAATGTGGGGTTTGTCATCTGAGGACATCAGTTGCCCTCCGGCTCATCCAGCAGGGACAGCGGGTTCGCACCCGGCCCCATTTCAGCAATCCAGTCTTCAGCAAACTGAGCGGTCTCGTCTTCGAATGTCTCGGGCTTCCAAATCTCGAATGTTTCACCCATACCGGCGAAATATGCGGTGCTTTCCAGCTTGATCTTGTCGCGCAGCGGCTGCGGCAGAACAAAGCGCCCGTCGTTGTCCAACTCGGTGGTGCGGGCCAGGTTCAGGATCATCCGTTCCATGATCACGCGACGCTTGGCGCCACGCGGCAAGGCTCGGATTTCTTCTGCCAGCGCGCGAAAGCCCGAATAGGTGTAGACGATCAGTTGTTTCTGAGTTTCGTGACCGTAGACGATCACCATGCGGGGACGGCCCGAAGCGGCGGCCTGAGGATCACCCTCTGTCAGTTCATGACGAAAATCGGCAGGGATCGACACGCGCCCCTTTCCGTCCACCTTGAAGGTGTGTTCGCCTATGAACATGCCGGCCACGCGGCGCTCCTTTACCTGTCCCAGCCCGTTTCCGGGCCTTATTACGGAAAACGGCGGATTGAGCTGCTGCCACTGCCCAATCCGCCGCCCTCGTCCCGCTGTGCGGGGTGTGTCCAGCTGCGCACGCCACCTGGGGGGATGTCTGCTCGCCCGCGCGCCGGATCTCTTGGTTCGATGAAAGCGGAGCCTGTATGAAACCTGCTTTTTATTATTTGGTTCGGGGTCTTGATGCCCCTATGCCCGTTCTCATTCGATGAACAATGAATGCCATGGGAATTCATGGAAATCAACAGGAATGTGCTCCACAAAACAATCCCGACAGCCTATACAGGCCCCTCGGATGATTCCACTATTGGATTTATCCACAGGATATTCAGCACAAATTGACAAGGTTACCCATGCAGGCACCACATGTAGTGCGACGAAGAAAGTCCCACAAAATCCCATAAAACTAGAATTTCGCGTCATGTCCGTAGGGTCAACTTGGCCCACCACAGCTGAAATTTGACGAAACACCTTTGGATTCAAGGAAAAATCAAGCTGAAGTGATTCGTTTTGAAGCCAGCGCCCAACGGCCAATCCCGTGAATTCCCACAAGTTCCATGCATTCCCAAAAACAAAGGGGCAGCCATTGGCCACCCCTTGGTCTAAATACGTCTACTTGATCAGGTGTCAGGCCATACCGCCCTGGATCAACCGCTGTGCCAATGCGGCATAGGCCTGCGCCATTGGGCTGTCGCCAAGCGCAATCGGCGTACCAGCGTCGCCAGCCAGACGCGTGTCCAGATCGATCGGCAGCTCGGCCAGCAGCGGCACGCCCAGCTTCTCGGCTTCGGAGGCGACGCCACCATGCCCGAAAATATGCGCCTCGTGCCCGCAGTTGGGACAGGTAAACATGGACATGTTCTCGATCAGGCCCAGCACCGGCGTTTTCAGCGTGTTGAACATATCAATCGCCTTGCGCGCATCAATCAGCGCCACATCCTGCGGGGTGGAGACAATAATGGCACCGGTCAACAGAGTCTTCTGACACAGGGACAGCTGGATATCGCCCGTCCCCGGCGGCAGGTCGATGATCATGACGTCCAGCTCGCCCCATTCGACTTGTCCCAACATCTGTTGCAAGGCACCCATCAGCATCGGGCCGCGCCAGATCACGGCTTTCTCCGGGTCCATCATCATGCCAATGGACATCAGCGTGACCCCATGCCCATGCAACGGCATGATGGTTTTGCCGTCCGGGCTGGCGGGGCGTTTCGTGGTGCCCATCATCCGCTGCTGCGAGGGACCATATATATCCGCATCCAGCAGCCCAACCTTGCGCCCCTGCTTTGCCAGCGCGACGGCCAGGTTCGAGGACACGGTAGATTTGCCAACGCCCCCCTTACCCGAGCCGACAACGATGATCTTGTCCACGCCTGCGGGTTTCGTGGGGCCCGCCTGCGGCGTTGGGTGGCCACCGATCTTTAGGCTGGGGGCAGGTTTCTTTGGGGCCGGACCGTGCGCCGTCAGCGCAACTGTCACCTTCTGGACACCGGGCAAGGCCTGAACGGCCTGCTCCGCTGCGGCCTGTACGGGGTCCAGCTGGCGGGCGATTTCGGGGCTGGGCGCCTCGATCACAAAACGCACTGTTCCCCCGTCGATGACCAATGCACGCACCAAATCGCGCGAGATCAGAGAGCCTCCGCCCGGGACATCGATTCGGGAAAGAGCCTGCTCGACCTGCTTTTGAGTGGGTGACATTGGGGTTCTCCTGTGAAATTTCGCCGTAATAGGTGCTGTTTTTTTCAGCAGAGGCAAGCCCATCAATTCTGATGGAATACGCAAACCCCTTAAAATAAGCCTTTGCCATGTAGGTTTACGATAGGTCAACAATACTTATGCAATTTTCGCATAGCTGCAATGCAGCATATGGTATTGTGCAGACGCAGCAATTCCCTATCTTGGTTCCAACAGCGCGACACACAGCGCAAGACGCGAACAGAACGAAAGACTGAAAAATGGCATACGCATCAGACATCCGCACCGGAAATGGTGGCTTCGCTGATCGTTTCGCCGCCCTGACCAAAGATCTGGGCGCGCGTTACGCCCGGTACAAAACATACCGCCAGACTTTGAACGAACTGGCGTCGCTGAGCAACATGGAACTGCGTGACCTCGGCCTGTGCCGCGCCCAGATCCGGTCGGTCGCATACGAGCACGTCTACGACGCGCACTAAAATTTCTCTTCGGAAATCCCTCTCCTCCTCCCTGGGATTTCTGGAACAGCGGTGACATCTCTCCTCCTCCCTGATGTCGCCGCACCTTTTTCGGGCCACCTGGCCCAGACAGATGCGGAACTCTCCTCCTCCTCCCTGAGGGTTTCGTACATAAGAGCGGCGGCTTCCTCTCCTCCTCCCTGGGAACCGCCGCACTTACACAGAATACGAAGGGCCCTCTCCTCCTCCCTGGGTTCCTTCGTTGTCAAGAGCGGCGATCTCCTCTCCTCCTCCCTGGAGGTCGCCGCGACCTTGACGGACATACGGCGGCCCTCTCCTCCTCCCTGGGCTGGCCGTACATAAGACGGCGACACCCTCCTCCTCCCTTGGGTGTCGCCGTTTTTTATTGTTTCAAGAGAGCGCGAGTGCGCAAATCAGCTTGCGAACGTGTCTCGCAGGGCCGCAATATGCGCGGGTCCGATCCCACAACACCCACCGACAATACCCGCACCAGCCGCAACCCAGCCCTGAGCCAGCGTCGCATACCGTTCGGGCGTCAGTTCTGTACGGATCTGGCTAAGGGTCTCATTCGCCGCGCGCACTTTTTCGGGCGAATCTACAGTAAATGCATTTGCATAGACCCCGATGGGCATATCCACTTGGCGCTGACTCAGAACGTCCTTCGTCACTTTGACGGCGGCCCTCATCACTTCTGGAGCCGAGCAATTGAACAAAATCGCCTCGACGCCCAGGTCTGCCGCCAACGCCGCCGCCGCTGCGACGGGTTCACCTGAACGCAACAAGGGCATATCGCCCGCCTGATCCAGAATCGTAAAGGAAAGCTGGATCGCCTTGCCCGCCGGCGCCAGAAGATCATGCACCACGCGGGCCTCTTCCAGGCTGCTGATCGTTTCGACCAACCAGAAATCCACATGTGCGGACAACCCCCGAACCAGCGGGGCCAATATGTCTGCGGCTTGTGCCGCATCAAACAGATCCGGTCTGTACGACCCAAACAAAGGCGGAATGCCCCCCGCCACGCGAACGCCAGGGATTATTTCGGCCGCTTTGCGTGCCAACTCACCGGATACTGCGGCCAGGCTTTCCGCCTGATCCCGGAACCTTTTGGGCCCCAGATGAAACGGCACCAGCGCATAGCTGTTGGTGATAATCACCTGCGCCCCGGATTTCACAAAATTCAGATGGGCCTGATAAACGGCTTCTGGATGCTCCCACAAGGCGGCAGCGGACCACTCTGGCTGGCGCAATTGGGCACCGCAGGCCTCTAACTCGCGGCTCATCCCGCCATCCAGAATCACGACGTCGCGCACGACATGCTCCTTATTTGCATTTGTATGGTTTAGAAATCTAACGGTGGCTTAGAACGGGACATCATCCGCGCCCATCAGGAAACGCGACACAACTTTCTTGGTTCCGGCCTTATCAAAGGCGATCTCCAGCTTGTCGCCTTCGATCCCAATCACGGATCCATAGCCGAATTTCTGATGAAATACCCGTTCGCCCATCGCATAGCTGCTGACAGCATCCAGTTCGATCACCGATTTTCGCGGCTGATTGGGCGTTCGCGTCCCAGCCCGCGCCTGCATCCGTCTCCAGCCCGGCGAGTTATAGACATTTGCCTCGGACGCGCGGGTTTCGATGTCGGCCGCAGGTCGCGCCGCGCCAAATCCCCCGCCATACAAACCCGGCGGCGTTTCAATGTTCACATGTTCTTCGGGCAGTTCGTCAATAAACCGTGACGGCATCTGCGATTGCCATTGGCCGAATACCAAGCGGTTGCCAGCAAAGGAAATCGTGCACAGCTCTTCGGCGCGAGTGATCCCAACATAAGCCAGTCGGCGCTCCTCCTCCAGCCCTTTCAGACCGGATTCGTCCATCGAGCGCTGCGACGGGAATAACCCGTCCTCCCACCCCGGAAGGAACACGGCAGGGAATTCCAGCCCCTTAGCCGCATGGAGCGTCATGATGCTGACTTTCTCGCCCTCACCGCTTTGTTCATTGTCCATGATCAGGCTGACGTGTTCCAGAAAACCCTGAAGGTTTTCGAACTTTTCCAAGGCCTTGACCAGCTCCTTGAGGTTTTCCAACCTACCCGGAGCCTCGGGTGTTTTGTCGTTCTGCCACATGCCCGTATAGCCGGATTCGTCCAGAATGATCTGCGCCAGCTCAACATGAGACACGTCCGGTTCGCCATATCGCGGCAAAGGATCGGCCTGTACATTGTCGTCCAGAACGTCATCGCCAAGATCGTCATAGACCAGCACCGGGCCGCGCGTCATGTCGGACCAGCGCGCCAGGTTGTCCACCAATTGGCGCAGATTGCCCCCGCCTTTGCCCTTGATCAATCCATCCGCCACGACCATTCGCGCACCCTCGAGCAAAGGCACACCATTTTCACGCGCGGTGGTCCGGATGGTTTGCAGCGCCTTATCGCCCAACCCGCGTTTTGGCGTATTCACAATCCGTTCGAACGCCAGATCATCGCTGGGCGAGGTCACAACCCGGAAATAGGCCATGGCATCGCGGATCTCCATCCGTTCGTAAAACCGGGGGCCGCCAATCACACGATAAGGCAACCCGATGGTCAGGAATCGGTCTTCGAACGCGCGCATCTGGTGGCTGGCACGCACCAGAATGGCAATTTGATCCAGCCCGAAGGGACGCATCCCCCGCGTCCCCGCTTGCATGGATTCGATCTCTTCCCCGATCCAGATCGCCTCTTGTTCTCCGTCCCAATGGCCGATCAGACGAACCTTTTCGCCGCCTTCGGCCTCGGTCCACAGGGTTTTGCCCAAACGCCCTTCGTTGCCCGCAATCACCCCCGACGCAGCGGCCAAAATATGCGCGGTCGAGCGGTAATTCTGTTCAAGCCGGATCACTGTGGCGCCCGGAAAATCCTTTTCAAACCGTAGGATATTGCCCACCTCGGCCCCGCGCCAGCCATAGATTGACTGATCGTCATCGCCCACGCAGCAGATGTTTTTATGCCCCCCCGCCAGCAGCCGCAGCCACAGGTATTGGGCGACATTCGTGTCCTGATATTCGTCCACAAGAATGTAGCGGAACCAGCGGCGGTATTGCTCTAGGATGTCGTCGTGTTTCTGAAAGATCGTCACCACATGCAGCAACAGATCCCCGAAATCCGTGGCGTTCAGCTCGCGCAGGCGGGTCTGGTATTGGTCATACAGCTCGGTGCCGCGGTTATTGAAATAGCTCGCCTCGGATGCCGGGACCTGAGCAGGTGTCCAGGCGCGGTTTTTCCAATTGTCGATAATGCTGGCCAGTTGCCGGGCGGGCCACCGCTTTTCGTCAATATTATTCGCGACAATCAGCTGTTTGAGCAGGCGAATTTGATCGTCCGTATCCAGAATGGTGAAGTTTGATTTCAACCCGACCAGTTCGGCATGGCGGCGCAAGAGTTTCACACAGATCGAATGGAACGTGCCCAGCCAGCGCATGCCCTCGGCTGGTTGACCCAGCAGCCGACCGACGCGGTCTTTCATCTCGCGCGCGGCCTTGTTCGTGAAGGTAACGGCCAGAATCTCGTTCGACTGAGCCCGGCCTGTCATCATCAAATGCACAATACGCGTGGTCAGCGCCTTGGTTTTGCCGGTTCCAGCGCCAGCCAACATCAGCACCGGACCGTCCAGCGTTTCGACCGCCGCCCGCTGTGCTGGGTTCAATTCGTCCAGATAGGGCGTCGGCCGCGCGCCCATTGCACGGGCGGACAGGGACATTTTGGGGGCAGAGAAATCATCAGGTTGGCTCATGCGGGTAATCTAGCGGTTCGTCATGGCGAGGGAAAGAGACGTTCACTTTGTGTTCGCATTTATTTCATGTCGTCAGGGCACAAATGAGTTGAGCTCGGCCCTCGCCCCGTACGCCAGGATTGAAAACAACAACTGCTCTGGACAAAATCCCAGAGGGGGCCGCAAATACCGTCATGGATTTATTTCAGAAATACCCAGCCATCAGCGATCTGAAAGCAAAGGCCCGGCGGCGCATTCCGTGGTTCGTGTTCGAATATCTGGACAGCGCAACAGGGGTCGAGGCGACCCAGGCCCGGAATCGTGCCAAGCTGGATGAAATTCTCATGATGCCCTCAATCTTGCATGGGGAAATCGAACCGGACACCTCGGTCCAGCTGTTTGGCAAGCACCACCCTCTTCCCTTTGGGGTTAGCCCGGTGGGGATGTCAGGTCTGTTCTGGCCCGGCGCGGAACGGACACTGGCAACCGAGGCCACACGGCACGGTCTGCCTTATGGTCTGTCCACCGTCGCCAGTCGCACACCAGAGGATGTCGCTGATTGTCTGGACGGAAACGGCTGGTTTCAGGTCTATCCTCCGCGCGACGCCAAGATCCGTTCGGACATGCTGAAACGGGCGCGGGACGCAGGGTTTCATGCTTTGGTGCTGACCGTAGACGTTCCAGTCGCCAGCCGACGCGAGCGACAGACAAGATCAGGACTGACCAGTCCGCCACGGCTGACCCCACGCTTGCTGACACAGGTCGCGCGATGTCCCGCCTGGGCCGTGGGAACGGCCCGTTTGGGAATGCCCCGGATGCGGTTGATTGATGGCTATGCCGACAATGTCACTGGGCTGAGCTCAACTGAACATGTAGGGTATTTGCTGCGAACTTCGCCCGATTGGACCTATCTAAAGGCCCTCAGGGATGAATGGGACGGCCCCTTGCTGATCAAGGGCGTTCTGGACGCCCGCGATGTGCCCGCATTAGAGGCCGCAGGCGTGGATGGGATCTGGGTATCGAACCACGCGGGTCGCCAATTTGACGCCGCCCCCGCCAGCATCGAGGCCCTGCCCGCCATTCGTGCAGCCACCAATCTGCCGGTCATTTTTGACAGCGGCATCGAAGGGGGGCTGGACATCTGTCGCGCCCTGGCAATGGGGGCGGATTTTGTCATGATGGGGCGCGCCTGGCACTTTGCGCTTGGCGCACTTGGCCCCAAAGGACCCGCCCATCTGGTGGACATGCTGCGCCGGGACATTGAATCCAACATGGGTCAGCTCGGTTCAAGCACACTTGCAGACCTACGAAACCGTCTGGTTTGATTCGAAGCGCCGCATTTTTCATCAATCACGCTGAATGGCTCGGCGTTTTGCTTGCCGGACAGGCAATCCGCTGTGCGGACTATCAGGGTGAAATGTTACACAATTCTAACAGTCTCAGTAACGCTGGGTATTGCGCTGCGCTGCAGCGGACCGTTAGCAATGTGCACCGAGGGATGGAACTGAAAAAATAGAGGGAGCCTATTTGATGCCAGATTTCCAAAAGATTTTGATCGCGAACCGTGGTGAGATCGCCATTCGTGTTATGCGGGCAGCAAATGAGATGGGGAAGAAGACCGTTGCGGTCTATGCCGAAGAGGACAAGCTGGGCCTTCACCGCTTCAAAGCAGACGAGGCCTATCGAATTGGCGAAGGGATGGGGCCCGTTGCCGCCTATCTGAGCATCGACGAGATCATTCGCGTCGCCAAGGAAAGCGGTGCTGACGCGATCCACCCCGGCTATGGCCTACTTTCGGAAAACCCCGATTTCGTGGACGCCTGCGAGGCAAACGGCATCACCTTTATTGGCCCCAAGGCCGCAACGATGCGCGCGCTTGGCGACAAGGCCAGCGCCCGCCGTGTGGCAATCGAGGCAGGCGTGCCGGTCATCCCCGCAACCGAAGTTCTGGGGGATGACATGGACGCGATCCGCGCCGAAGCGGCTGAGGTTGGATATCCCCTGATGCTCAAGGCCTCGTGGGGCGGTGGCGGACGCGGGATGCGCCCGATCGAAGGCCCCGACGAGCTGGCAGAAAAAGTTCTGGAAGGCCGCCGCGAAGCAGAAGCCGCCTTTGGCAATGGCGAAGGCTATCTGGAGAAAATGATCATCCGCGCCCGCCACGTCGAGGTGCAAATTCTGGGCGACAGCCACGGTGAGATTTATCACCTGTGGGAACGCGACTGCTCGGTCCAGCGCCGCAACCAAAAGGTAGTGGAACGCGCCCCTGCCCCCTATCTGTCCCAACAACAACGCGAAGAAATTTGCGAGCTGGGCCGCAAGATCTGCGCCCATGTGAATTACGAATGCGCGGGCACCGTCGAATTCCTGATGGATATGGACAGCGGAAAATTCTACTTCATCGAGGTAAATCCCCGCGTCCAAGTCGAACACACCGTCACCGAAGAAGTGACCGGCATCGACATCGTGCAGGCTCAGATCAAGATCGCCGAAGGTAAAACGCTGGCCGAGGCCACCGGCAAGACCGAGCAATCAGAAATCCGTCTGAACGGCCACGCTCTGCAAACCCGGATCACCACCGAAGACCCGCAGAACAACTTCATCCCCGACTATGGTCGCCTGACCGCCTATCGGTCTGCCACCGGCATGGGTATCCGTCTGGACGGCGGCACCGCCTATGCGGGTGGCGTGATCACGCGCTACTATGACAGCCTGCTGGTCAAGGTCACAGCACATGCGCAAACCCCCGAGGCCGCAATTGCCCGGATGGACCGCGCCCTGCGTGAGTTCCGTATTCGCGGTGTCAGTACCAACATCGCCTTTGTCGAAAACCTGCTGAAACATCCGACGTTCCTGTCGAACGAATATACCACCAAGTTCATCGACACGACGCCCGAACTGTTCGAGTTCGACCAGCGCCGCGACCGTGGCACCAAGGTGCTGACCTATATCGCGGACATCACCGTGAACGGGCACCCGGAAACGCAAGGTCGCGCCAAACCTGACGACGTGAAACTGCCAAAACCCCCAGCAAAGGCTGACATCATCGCCCCGGGCACGCGCACCTTGCTTGAGGAAAAAGGCGCCAAAGCGGTTGCCGACTGGATGCTGGATCAAAAGCAACTGCTGCTGACCGACACCACCATGCGCGACGGGCACCAATCGCTATTGGCGACACGGATGCGTTCGATCGACATGATCAAGGTGGCACCGGCCTATGCGGCCAACCTGCCGCAGCTGTTCAGCGTGGAATGCTGGGGCGGGGCCACGTTCGACGTCGCCTATCGCTTCTTGCAGGAATGCCCCTGGCAGCGCCTGCGCGACCTACGCGCCGCCATGCCCAACGTGCTGACACAGATGTTGCTGCGTGCCAGCAACGGCGTGGGTTACACCAACTATCCCGACAACGTGGTGCAGGAATTTGTTCGACAGGCGGCCGAGACCGGCGTGGATGTCTTCCGCGTGTTCGACAGCCTGAACTGGGTCGAAAACATGCGCGTCGCCATGGATGCGGTCGTGGAAAGCGGTAAGATCTGCGAAGGCACGATCTGCTATACCGGCGACATTCTGGACCCGGACCGCGCCAAGTATGACCTGAAATACTATGTCGCCATGGCCAAAGAGCTGGAGGCCGCCGGCGCCCATGTTCTGGGTCTGAAAGACATGGCAGGCCTGCTGAAACCCGCCGCGGCCCGCGTGCTGGTCAAGGCGCTGAAGGACGAGCTGTCAATCCCTGTGCATTTCCACACCCATGACACCAGCGGTATCGCTGGCGCCACCATCCTGGCCGCCTCTGACGCGGGTGTGGATGCGGTGGATGCCGCAATGGATGCGTTCAGCGGCGGCACCAGCCAGGCCTGCCTGGGATCCATCGTAGAAGCCCTGCGCCATACCGACCGCGACACCGGGCTGAATATCGCCCGCATCCGCGAAATCAGTGACTATTGGGAACAGGTCCGCGCGCAATATGTGGCGTTCGAATCCGGCCTGGCCGCCCCCGCGTCCGAGGTCTACCTGCACGAAATGCCGGGGGGCCAGTTCACCAACCTCAAGGCGCAGGCCCGCAGCCTGGGTCTGGAAGAGCGCTGGCACGAGGTCGCCCATACCTATGCCGAGGTCAACAAGATGTTCGGCGATATCGTCAAGGTGACGCCATCGTCCAAGGTGGTCGGCGACATGGCCCTGATGATGGTCAGCCAGAATATGACCCGTGCCGAAGTCGAAGATCCGTCCAAGGACGTGGCCTTCCCCGACTCGGTGGTGGATATGATGCGCGGCAATCTGGGGCAGCCTCCGGGCGGGTTCCCCGATGGCATCGTTAAAAAGGTCCTGAAAGGCGAGGCCCCAAATACCTCGCGTCCGGGTGCCCACCTGCCCCCCGTAGACCTGGAAGCAGAGCGCGCCACGCTGAGCGCTGAGCTAGACGGCATCGCGATCGATAACGAGGATCTGAACGGCTATCTGATGTATCCCAAGGTCTTTACGGACTACGTCAATCGCCACACTCTGTATGGCCCCGTGCGGACACTGCCGACGCGCACATTCTTCTATGGGATGGAACCGCGCGAGGAAATCGAGGCAGAAATCGACCCGGGCAAGACCCTGGAAATCCGCCTGCAAGCCATCGGTGAAACCGATGAAAACGGCGAGGTGAAGGTGTTCTTTGAATTGAACGGTCAGCCGCGGGTGATCCGTGTGCCGAACCGCCTGATCAAGTCGTCCACCGCGGCCCGGCCAAAGGCGGATCCGGCCAACCCCGGCCATATCGGCGCGCCAATGCCCGGCGTGGTGGCAAGCGTTGTGGTGACCCAAGGCGCGACAGTGGCCGAAGGCGATCTGCTGCTGACGATCGAAGCCATGAAAATGGAAACCGGTATCCACGCGGAACAGGCGGGCACGATCAAGGCGCTGCACGTAACTCCGGGCGCACAGATCGACGCCAAAGACCTGCTGGTCGAAATCGATTAATCATCCAGACGCTTGAAAATGAGGGGCGAGGCGTTTCAGCGCCTTGCCCCTTTCCTTTGGGGCAGCGTGACGCTTTGGTAGTGGTCAATGACGACGCCCCGGCCCATCTTGTCGCCAAAGACAAGGAGCAACATTCATGATTTTAGCGGTCACACCGATCTACGCGGGCCTTCTGGGCATTTTCTACGTATTAATGAGCCTCTGGGTGGTGAAAGTCCGTGTACGCCAGCATATCAACAGCGGCGACAAGGGCGACCCAGTGATGCACAACGCCATCAGAACGCACGCCAATTTCGCAGAATATGTCCCTTTGGCGCTGATCCTGATCGGATTCGGTGAAGTCCAGGGGATGCCTGCAATCGGCACGCATGTCTTGGGCGCAGCGCTGGTTCTGGCGCGGGTCATGCATGGGTTTGGCATGGGGCGGCGGCCTCATACACCCGCGTTGCGAGGCGGCGGAGCAGCGCTGACCTTTGTGATATTACTGGTGGCATCGCTTGCAAATCTGGGTCACGCGATCTGGTGAAAAATTTCGTCCCTGGCGTCATTTTCCACTTGCAGGCTGGGGCGACAATGAGTATCTCCCACCTCACCCAAGGAAGCGGGCGTAGCTCAGGGGTAGAGCATAACCTTGCCAAGGTTAGGGTCGGGCGTTCGAATCGCCTCGCCCGCTCCAATTTTCCCTCACGGGAACACGAAAGACGCGGCTTCGGCCGCGTTTTTTCGTTTTCGGCCCTCGGCTTAGCGCTCTGGCGCGGCATGTATCTTCATTGCGCTTTTCTCTCGGTCCGGTTCATTTTTTCGCTTGCAGCGCCGCGCGGGATTTCATATCACCCGCCTCACAAAACGGTGCGGGCGTAGCTCAGGGGTAGAGCATAACCTTGCCAAGGTTAGGGTCGGGCGTTCGAATCGCCTCGCCCGCTCCAAAGAACCACTTACCCATGGTTCATCAAACAAGGCCGCCTTCGGGCGGTCTTTGTGTTTGTGGTCCTGCCTTTTGCGACTGGCAGACTTGCCCGGATAGATCAAAACCGATAAGAACGAATTAAGAACATACAAGCAGCCAAGAGACGGCTGTTGATCTGGAAACCCGCAACGGGTTGTATGTGCAAAAAGAGGGCGGGCACCATGCTGACATCTGTAGAACTCTGCGCTGGCGCTGGCGGTCAGGCCCTGGGGCTGGAAAAAGCCGGGTTCGCCCATACCGCCCTGGTTGAGATCGACAAACACTGCTGCAACACCCTGCGCCACAACCGGCCCGAATGGAATGTCCTGGAACAGGACGTGCGGATATTCAAAGAAAGCGCCGCAGACTACACAGGCTTGGACCTGTTGGCCGGTGGCCTGCCCTGCCCGCCCTTTTCGGTTGCGGGCAAACAGCTGGGCGAACAGGACGAACGGAACCTGTTCAACGACGCCATCGACATTATTGATGCCGCGCGCCCCCGCGCTGTGATGATTGAGAACGTCCGCGGGTTTCTGGACGCTGTTTTCCACGACTACCGCGAGCGACTGAAAACCCAGCTGGATAAGCTGGGTTACAAGACGGATTGGCGCCTGCTGAACGCCTCGGACTATGGTGTGCCACAACTGCGGCCCCGCGTCGTAATTGTGGCGGTTCAGAAAGAGCGTGCCGATTTCTTTGATTGGCCCGAGCCGAACCCCCATAATCCTCCCACCGTTGGCGACACCCTGCGCGACCTGATGGCGGCCGGCGGCTGGCCCGGCGCCAATGACTGGGCCGCAAAAGCTGACGAAATCGCCCCGACAATCGTCGGCGGATCCAAAAAACACGGCGGGCCAGACCTGGGCCCGACCCGTGCGCGCGCCGCATGGGCCACGCTGGGCGTCGAAGGGCGCACCATCGCGCCCGAGGCACCGGATGCGCTGCATACCGGGATGCCGCGCCTGACTGTGCCGATGGTGGCGCGCATTCAGGGCTTTCCGGATGACTGGCACTTTACTGGCGCCAAGACCAACGCATACCGCCAGGTCGGCAATGCCTTCCCGCCCCCCGTCGCTCAGGCGGTTTCCACGCAAATCGGCAAGGCGTTGCGCAAGCGTGTTTTACGCGCGGTCAGCGCCTGAACTGTTCAAGAAGGGGCGCCTGTGTCAGTGTCCTGACATACAGCGGCTACACGGAACGATGCGCAGGTGAAAAAGAAACTCCCAGACAGCCGCGTAATCGCCGGGCACCCAGACCATCCACTCCTGAAGGCTCTGGCGGATGAGATCACCCTTCGGGCCGGTGGCCATGCGGCCTTGGGCTCTAAGTTCGCCGCAATGCTGCGCCACTGCGTCGATGATGTCATCATGACCCCAAAAACCGGGCGCCGCTCGTATGACGAGCTGGAGAAGACTGAAAAGACCTATATCGGCACGCGGGTCGAGATCGAGCTGCGCTCTATGCTGAACCTACCCAAGGGTAAGCTGGACACGCTTATTCTGGGCCGCGACGTGGACATCAAGAACACGATGGGCAGCAATTGGATGATCCCGACCGAAGCGATTGACCACCCCTGCATTCTGGTGGCCGCGGACGAGGCGCGCGCGGTCTGCTATCTCGGGCTGATCGTTGCCCGACCTGACTACCTGACCCATGGCCAAAACAAAGACGCCAAGAAAAGCGTATCAGCTCAGGGATTTGCGGACATTCTATGGTTGCTGCGCGACCACCCCTATCCCCCGAACTTCTGGCGCACGGTGCCCTCGGACGCCATTGAGCGGATCTTTGATGGAACCACGGGCAATCAACGCATGGCCAACCTGTTCCGCGAGGTGCAACGCGAACCGATCACCCGTGACGTGGTTCAGGCCGTGGCGCAGCAACAGGATTTCATGCGCCGCATCCGGTCGGACAAGGGGCGCGGCACGCGTGATTTACTGGCCAACGAAGGGATTCTGCTGTTGTCCGGGCATTTTGATGCCCCGCTCATTGCGGCGCTGGACCTGCCCCATTGCACGGGCAGCGAGTTCGTTTCGTACCGCCCGATGTCAAAGGATGAGGCGGACTTAGCGACCGAGCACGGCATGAGTTTGATCTGGAACGCCATCTGATCAACAAAAAACAGGCGCCCGAAAGCGCCTGTTTTTCAATATTGTATTCGCAGGATCAGGCTGCTGCACGCGAGGTCAGAACGTCTCCGACCTGTTTGGCGGCTTCGCCTTCGTCCCCACCAGCAACGGCGGCAACTTCGCGGGTCAGGCGCTCCAGCGCAGCCTCATAGAGCTGACGCTCCGAGTAGCTCTGCTCGCGCTGATCGTCGGTGCGGTGCAGGTCACGGACCACCTCGGCAATCGCGATCAGATCACCCGAGTTGATCTTCTGTTCATATTCCTGCGCCCGGCGCGACCACATTGCGCGTTTGACCTTGGCCTTCCCTTTCAGGGTTTTCATGGCCTGGTTCACCACATCCGGGGACGAGAGCGAGCGCATCCCGATTTCCCGAGCTTTGTAGGTGGGAACACGCAGGGTCATCTTGTCTTTTTCGAACGAGATCACGAACAGCTCCAGCGAGATGCCGGCGATTTCCTGTTCTTCGATCGTGAGAATTTGCCCCACACCGTGGGCTGGATAGACCACGTATTCGTTCGGGCTGAATTCTGATTTTTTCGTTTTGCTCATGCAATCCTTCCTCGCAAGGACCCCTGACCTGGGCGACAAAAAGGACGGGCGAGGGTATCACGATACGCTCGTCAGTCCGGTATTTTTCGCAAGAAAGCCCAAACGCTGGCAGCGGCGCGAATGGTCTCGTGTCAGGTAGTCTTCGTCATGTATCTGACATATTACCATAAAAACCTGCACTGCGGAAGCAGCATAAGCCGCAATGCGGGAAAAGCCCTTTGAAACAAGGGGCTTTTTGATCAAATATTCAGATTTCGCAGACCTCTTGGGCCCGAACAGAGCGAATCAGCTTAGCTGCCCTCGCCCGGCGCCTCAGAGAAATACTTGGTCAACTTATCCGTCTCGCCGTCACGCTCTTCGTAGCCCGGCAACGGATCTTTCTTAGCAACGATGACCGGCCATGCCTCAGAGAACTTGCGGTTGAACTCAACCCATTTTTCCATCTCCGGCTCAGTGTCCGGGCGGATGGCATCGGCAGGGCATTCCGGTTCGCAAACGCCACAATCGATGCATTCATCAGGGTGGATCACCAGCATGTTCTCCCCTTCGTAGAAACAATCTACGGGGCAGACCTCGACGCAGTCGGTGTATTTGCAAGCGATACAGTTGTCGATGACGACGTAAGTCATATCTGTCTTCCATCTTTTTGGTCAGGCTTTGCTAAAACATGCGCCCGGATCATTCAAGTTCCCCTGCGCGATCAAGGTCAATCATTCGCCTGTCGCGCTTGGTTGGGCGTCCTTTGCCCTCATATCGCGGAGAGCGCGGGACGTCGTCCTTGACCTCGGTCAAATCCTCGTACAGCGTTTGGGCCTCGGGGGCCGGGCCACGGCGCATTGCCAATTGCACGACCCGCACAACACGAATCTGATTGCCCTGCGGAAAGGTCAGCGTGTCCCCCGCCCCAACTCCGTAAGAGGCCTTGGCGATCTTGTTGCCGTTCACACGAACGTGGCCGCCATTGACCATGGTGCTGGCCAGTCCGCGCGTTTTGTAAAAGCGCGCGAACCATAGCCATTTGTCGATCCGCAATTTTGCGACGGGGTCGCTCATTACCGATCAGGTCTTGTCTTTCAGCCCCATCAACGCTGCCGCGAAGGGGTTGTCGGGATCGATGGGTTTCTCGCGGCGCGGAGGACGCGCCTCGAAGGTTTTGGCACCCTGGTTGCGCGGTTTGTCCCCGCGCTGTTTGCCACCTTTTTTCGGTCCGCGCGGGCGATCGTTCTGGCGGTCGCCTTGCTTGCCACGCGGGCGATCCCCACGCGGTTTGCCGCCGGCCTGACGACGTGCACCCCATGTGAAGGTATAGAAAACCTCCATCTCAGGCGCATCCGTTGCTTCGGGAGCATCCGCAGCTGCCTCTTCGGGGGCGGCTTCAGGAACGGCCTCAACCGTTTCGTCGGACGTCGCGGCAGCGGGTTCTGCGGCGGGCGTATCGGCGGCGGCCTCTTCGCTGGCTTGCGGGGTGGTTTCAGCTGCGGGCAGTGCTGCTTTGACCTTTTCGCGCTCGGCCTTTGAGGCGGCATAGCCCAAGCCCTGCATCAGGTCCGCAAACTGTTCCAATGTCATGCCGGTGATCGACAACATATCGGCCTTGGCTTCGAATCCGGCGCGGCTGTCTTCGGCGCGCAGCATATCCGCCAGTCGCTCCAGCATGTCGATACGGATGGCGCGCTCACCAGCGGCACGATAGCCGGACATGGCAAAGAACCCATCAGGCATTCCGGCCAGCGCAGGCACAGTCACCAGCCCCGGAGGCGGGGATTCAGGGAATTCCTGCAGGCCCTTGGCCAGCGACCACAGCACCAGACGCAGCCGCGTCGGAGCGGGCTTGAGCAGCAACGGCATAAAGATGGTGAACTGACCAAAACGGATACCGTGCTTACGCAGGCCACCGCGGGCTTCTTGGTCCAGGGCTTTGACCTCGTCAGCGACCTGACCGCGTGGAATGATGCCCAAGTTTTCAACCATCTGGAACGCAAAACCACGCGCCAGACCGTTCAGGGCCTCATCGCGGGACAGGTTCAGCAGGGGCTCGAACAGCGCGGCGACTTTGCGGTCGATGAAATGCTGCAAACGGCGCTCGACCTTCTGAGCAACCTCTGGGCCGGCTTCGTCATCGACGAATGCACTGACCTGCGGCTTCAACGGGTCCGCACCAGCCACCAACTTCCCCACAGCCTGATCGCCCCACATGAGGCCACCCTGCTCGGTAAAGTCAATCTCGGTATCGGGCGCATTATAGAACCGATCCGCGCGCAGGTGGAAATGCGGCGCCAATGCTTGCAGGCTGGCCTGCCGCAGTGTTTTCGCCTCTTGCGCTGTGGCGTCCTTATCCTGACGGAAACGGAACCCTTCCAGACGACCGACGAATTCGCCTTCGACGGTCACTTCACCTTGATCATTTACTTCGGCCAAAAGGGCCTCCTTCTGTTTGAGCCGCCGCAACAACACAGAGGTGCGCCGGTCCACAAATCTTTGAGTCAGCCGCTCATGCAGCGCATCTGACAATCGGTCTTCTACAGCGCGCGTCTCCTCGCGCCAATGGGTTTCATCATCTACCCAGCTTGCTCGCTGCGCGACATATGTCCACGTGCGGATAAAGGCCAGACGTTTCGACAATGTGTCAATGTCGCCATCTGTCCTGTCGATCCGCTGGATCTGTCGCGCCAACCAGTCGTTGGGCACCCGCCCGTATTCATGCAGATCATTGAAAATCTGCTCAAGCAAGCCTGCGTGTTCATTGTGGCTGATCCCGCGGAAATCGGGGATGCGACAAACGTCCCACAGCAGCCGAACCGAGGCCGGATCGCTGGCCCGTGCCCGAATTTCAGTCACCGACTGCAAGGATTTGAGCGCCATGAGATCGTCTGCCTCGCGAGCGCGCAGCAAAAGATCGTGCCTTGGGGTCTCTTCCAGGCTGCGGATCAACGTGTCGATCGTGCCAAATTTCAGCGCCGCATTGCGCCACATCACCTTGCGAATAGGGGCAAACTGGTGCTCTTCGATCGCTTCGACGGTGTCTTCGGGCAGCGCTGGGGCCTCGCCCGTTACCCCGAACGACCCATCCGACATACCGCGCCCGGCCCGGCCCGCGACCTGAGCCAGCTCGGCTGGCTCCAGATACCGCATCCGTCGACCATCGAATTTGATAATCGAGGAAAAGGCGACATGATCAATATCCAGATTCAAGCCCATCCCAATTGCATCCGTCGCCACCAGAAAATCCACGTCACCGTTCTGGTACAGCTCGACCTGGGCATTCCGCGTGCGCGGGCTAAGCGCACCCATCACGACCGCCGCCCCACCACGTTGACGTCGGATCAACTCGGCGATGGCGTAAACATCTTCGACCGAAAACCCGACGATCGCGCTGCGCGGTTTCATGCGCGAAATCTTGCGCGACCCCGAATATCGAAGCTGGGACATGCGCTGGCGTTGCATGAATTCCACGCCTGGAACCAATTGGGCAATCGTGCTGCGGATCGTATCCGACCCCAGAAACACCGTTTCCAACAGACCCCGCGCCCGCAACAGCCGATCTGTGAACACATGCCCGCGCTCGGGATCGGCGCACAGCTGAATTTCGTCAACCGCCACAAAATCGGCGCCCATTCCGTCGGGCATCGCCTCGACCGTACAGACCCAGTATTGCGCACGCGGCGGGACGATGCGCTCTTCGCCCGTGACCAGCGCGACAACCGACGGACCACGCGCCGCGACGATCTTATCATAGACCTCACGCGCGAGCAGACGCAGCGGCAGACCGATCACCCCTGTGCGGTGCCCCAGCATCCGTTCGATGGCATAGTGGGTTTTGCCCGTATTGGTCGGCCCCAGGACCGCCGTAATCCGTGCGTTCTGGGTCATTGCCCGTCCTCGTCAGCTGACATGCGATGGAGACTACAGCGTGCGACCCAAAGCCTGCGCGCTTAGCCGTTCCATCGCCTTCTTTGCATCGTCGTAATGGGGGTAAATAGCTAGCGCAAGCTCATAGGCTTCGACGGCGAGTTTCGGCTTCTCAAGTTGCTCCAGGATCACGCCCAGGCCGTAAAGCGCACGGAAATTGTTTGGGTTCAGGTGCAGCGCAATTTCAAGATCATGCATCGCGGGGCCGAACTGCTCTTTTTGGAACAAGGCGCTGGCCCGCAGGTGCCAGCCTTCGGCAAAATCCGGGGCATGATCCGTCAGTGCGGTCAAATGCCCAATCGCCGCATCCAGATCGCCGCGCGCAACGGCATCCTGCCCCCGTCGCAGCAACAAATCCATAGCAGGCGACCCGGATTGATCCCAACGCAGTGCGATTTCATCTGCCAGGCGCTTGGCCTCGGCTGGCTCGGCCTGTTTCAGCGCGCCCAGCATATCGGGCGGAAATCCGCCTTCGTCCGCGTTTTCAGCCTGTAAAGGTAAGGAAAACGTGACTGTCAGCAGCATTGCCGCGACGATAGGTTTGAGGTTGTGTATCTTCACGCTCATAACAAAGCCGAGTGTAACGCGCTTGGTTGGAATGAACAGCCCCCAGCGCATCAAATAAAAGGGAAGAGACTATGAGCGAAAAGATGGAAGCAGCCGTTGCCGCACTGAACGAAAAAATGACCGACGTTGATTTTGACGGCTCGGCAAAATTCGTGATCGAAGGCGAAGGCTCTATTGTTGTGGACAGTGACGGCGTGCGTCAGTCCGATGACGAAGCCGACGTCACCCTGACCGCCGATGCAGACACATTCGAAGCCATGATGACCGGCGACATCAACCCCACCGCAGCCTTCATGAGCGGCAAGCTGGCGATTGACGGCGACATGGGCAAAGCCATGCAGCTGGGCGCAGCTCTGGCCTGATCAGATGACGCCAGCGCCTTTCCTTTCCGATATTTCTGGCCCTGCCCCCGACGGGCAGGCCTTTTGGCTGAACACCAGCGATGGCCTGCGCTTGCGGACTGTGCTGTGGGGGAAAGACGCATCCAAAGGCACGGTTCTGCTGTTTCCTGGCAGAACCGAATATGCCGAAAAATACGTGCATACGGCCGCGGACCTGGAGAAAGCGGGCTATGCCACCTTTGCCATCGACTGGCGCGGGCAGGGTCTGGCGGACCGGCTGCTCGAGAACCCGCTGGTCGGTCACGTGGCTGATTTCACAGATTACCAAAAAGACGTCGCGGCCATGGTCGCTGCCGCGCAGGATCTGGATCTGCCAAAGCCATGGTATCTGATTGCCCACTCAATGGGCGGTGCGATCGGACTTCGGGCCTTGATGGAGGGGCTGCCGGTGAATGCCAGTGTCTTTACCGGGCCGATGTGGGGGATCATCATGAGCCCCGCCACACGCCCCGCCGCCTGGGCGATCACCTGGGCCAGCCGTATGCTGGGAACGTCCGACGGGCTAGCGCCCGGATCCCGCCAAGAGGCTTATGTGCTGGTCGAACCGTTCAAAGACAACACGCTGACCACTGACCCTAAGATGTTTGATTTCATGCGTGAACACGTTCAGGCCCACCCCGAATTGTCATTGGGTGGCCCCAGCTTGAACTGGGTGCACGAAGCACTGAAGGACACGCTGGAGCTCAGCCATCGTCCCGCGCCAACGCTGCCGTGCCTGACCTTTCTGGGCACCAATGAACGGATCGTTGACCCACGCCGCATCGAGACCCGGATGGCCGGATGGCCGAACGGAGAGCTGATTCACGTGCAAGACGGTGAACACGAAGTCCTGATGGAAACGCCCAAGATTCGCGGTTCCGTGATGCCCAAGATCACAGCCTTCTTCGAGGCCAATCGCGACCGGAGCAATCTGGAACCCCCGGTCGCCTGCTAACTGACCCTCTACTAATCCCCTGCCCTATTGGTCCTGCTGGACCTCTTGACGCTGAGTGCCCAGACCCTGGATGCTCAGTTCCATCACGTCGCCTGGTTTCAGATAGACGGGTGGTTTCATCCCCATCCCAACACCCGGCGGCGTCCCGGTCGAAATGACATCCCCCGGCTGCAAGCTCATCATTTCCGTGAGGTGTTCGATGATTTGCGCGACGGTAAAGATCATCGAAGCAGTGTTCCCGCGCTGCGCCTTTGCCCCGTTCAGATCCAGCGACAAATCCAGCGCCTGGGGATCTGCGATTTCGTCCGGGGTCACCAGCCAAGGTCCGACAGGCCCGAACGTGTCGCAGCTTTTGCCCTTGGTCCACTGGCCCCCTCGCTCGGCCTGAAAGGCACGTTCGGAGACGTCATTCACGATGGTAAACCCAGCGACATAGTCCATCGCATCCGCCGCGCTGACATATTTTGCGGGTTTGCCGATCACGACGCCCAGCTCGACTTCCCAATCGGATTTCAGTGATCCGCGCGGGATCGACACGGGATCATTCGGACCGGACAGCGCACTGGTGGCCTTCATGAACACGATAGGCTCTTCGGGAATCGCCATGCCCGCTTCTTCGGCGTGATCCCGGTAGTTCAGGCCGATGCACACCATTTTGCCGATGCCCGCAAACGGGATGCCCAAACGCGGCGTTCCCTCAACCAGCGGCAGTGTTTCGGGGTCCACCTGTGGCAAATCCCCCAGTGCCGCGCCCGACAGATCGCCGATCACCCCTGACAGATCGCGGATACGCTCTTTGGTATCCAGCACACCCGGTTTCTCGGCCCCCGGCAGGCCATAACGGACAAAACGCATTTTCTTCCCCTCGATGCTCGTTCGCGCTCACTCTATCCATCCGCAACCTGTGCACAAGCTCTTGAGGCGGCGGGCGCAGGGGCCTATGTCTGACGGGCAAACAAACAAGAGGTGTTCCATGTTCCAGCTTCCCTTTCCCGTGCGCGACGCAAATGCCGGGTCCGGCTCTGACGGTTTTGGGGAGTTGCCCGAATGGGACCTGACCGATCTGTATGCCGCTGATGAAGCGCCCGAGCTGACCGCCGATCTGGACTGGCTGGAGGCCGAATGCGCTGCCTTTGCGGCCGATTACGCGGGCAAGCTGGACACGCTGGATGCCGATGGCCTGTTGGAATGCGTGCTGCGGAACGAGAAGATCAGCACCAAGGCCGGGCGCGTGATGTCCTATGCGGGCCTGCGCTATTACCAGCTGACGGTGGACGCGGACCGGGCAAAATTCATGTCCGATTGCCAGGAAAAGATCACAAATTTCACCACACCACTGGTGTTTTTCACGCTGGAACTGAACCGGATCGAGGATGACAAACTGGCCGCGATGCTGGCCGAAAACGCCGATCTGGCGCGCTATAAGCCGGTGTTCGACCGCATCCGCGCGATGAAGCCGCACCAGTTGTCGGATGAGATGGAGCAATTCCTGCACGATCTGGGCGTTGTCGGGGACGCCTGGGAAAAACTGTTCGACGAAACCATCGCCGGGCTGGAATTTGTGGTGGACGGCGAACCGCTGAACATCGAAGGCACCCTGAACCTGCTAACCGACCCCGACCGCCCCAAACGCGAGGCTGCCTCGCGCGAGCTGGCCGAAGTTTTCGCCTCTAATATCAAGACCTTCGCCCGTGTCCACAATACGCAGACCAAAGAAAAGGAGGTGCTGGATCGCTGGCGCAAGATGCCCACGCCTCAGACCGGGCGACACCTGTCCAATGACGTCGAACCCGAGGTGGTCCAGGCCCTGCGCGACGCCGTTGTCGCCGCATATCCGCGCCTGTCGCACCGATATTATAACCTGAAACGCAAATGGCTGGGCCTGGACCGGATGCAGGTCTGGGATCGCAACGCCCCCCTGCCGATGGAAGACACCAAGACCGTTGACTGGGATGCCGCCCAATCCATCGTGATGGAGGCGTACAGCGCCTTTGATCCGCGCATGGGCGAGATCGCGCAGCCGTTCTTTGACAAGGGCTGGATCGACGCGGGCGTGAAGCCCGGCAAGGCGCCGGGCGCCTTTGCCCATCCCACCGTCACCGAGGTGCATCCTTATGTGATGCTGAACTATCTGGGCAAACCGCGCGACGTGATGACCCTGGCGCACGAGTTGGGCCACGGTGTCCACCAGGTACTGGCTGCCGATCAGGGTGAAATGCTGTCCTCGACCCCGCTGACGCTGGCCGAAACCGCGTCGGTGTTTGGCGAAATGCTGACCTTCCGCAAGATGCTGGAGAAGGCCGAGACCAAAGAAGAACGCAAGGTCCTGCTGGCCGGCAAGGTCGAGGATATGATCAACACGGTCGTCCGTCAGATCGCGTTCTATGACTTCGAATGCAAGCTGCACGCCGCCCGCCGCGAGGGCGAGTTGACCCCCGATGACATCAACGCGCTGTGGATGTCCGTTCAGGCGGAATCACTGGGTGACGCGTTTGATTTCATGGACGGCTATGAAACCTTCTGGGCCTATATCCCGCACTTTGTGCATTCGCCTTTCTACGTCTACGCCTATGCGTTCGGCGACGGGCTGGTGAACGCGCTGTACGCCGCTTACGAAGCCGCGCCCGAAGGCTTCCAGGACAAGTATTTCGACATGCTGAAAGCGGGCGGGTCGAAGCACCACAAGGAACTGCTGGCCCCCTTTGGACTGGATGCCTCGGACCCCAAATTCTGGGACAAGGGCCTGTCCATGATCGAAGGATTCATCGACGAGCTGGAGGCCATGGAGGACTGATCCCTCTGTGGGCGCCGGACCGCAACAGTGGTTCGGCGCCTGCCACACAGGCGCGGCATCAGACCCAAGCCAGTGTCGCCGCCGCCAAAAGCAGGTATCGCCCAGCCTTTGCGATCGTGACCAGCACGAAGAACGAAAGCAGCGGCTCTCTCATCACGCCAGCGACGACCGTCAGCGGGTCTCCGATGATGGGCACCCAGCTGCCCAGCAAAGACCACCGCCCAAATCGCCGGTACCAGTTCTGCGCCCGCTCAATTTGTTGCTCGGATGTCGGAAACCAGCGCTTGTTCTGGAACCGAAGCAAATACCGCCCCAAGTACCAATTGACGACTGACCCCAACACGTTCCCCACCGTCGCAACCGCAACCAGAGCCTCGGCCGGATGCGCGCCAAGCAACAATTGAGACACCAAAACCGCCTCGGATTGCATGGGCAGGATGGTCGCAGCCGCAAAGGCCGAGCCGAATAACAAAAGGTATGCGATCATTTCTGGACCAGTATCCCAAGCCTGCGCCGTTTGGTGCGCGCCCCCCCAGCTATATTGCAACGGCATCCCCCGCCAGCCGAATTCGCCTCGTCCTGGCCCTAGTGACGCCTGGATCGCGACATGGGTACAGATCTGGCAGAACCGCCCAAACATCTAACACCCGATCAAACCAGCGTGAGCGGGATAGCGCGGGGGCGAAACCTGCGCCACATTGATCCCAGGCACCCCCGGAGGACCCCCATGCCCATAAACCGCCGTGCATTCCTGTTATCGCTGCCAGCAGCCGCTGCTCTGCCACACATGGCCTTTGCCATGTCCCCCAAGATTTATGCCGAGAACGGGGTCGCCGTGGATGGCAGCGACGTGGTGGCCTATTTCACACAAGGCAAACCCGTGGCCGGTCGCAAAGACATCACGCTGGACTGGATGGGAGCGACCTGGCGTTTCACGACCCAAGAGAACCGCGCTGCATTTCAGGCCGATCCCACCGCCTATGCCCCGCAATACGGCGGGTATTGCGCCTATGCGGCCAGCGAAGGCTATGTCGCCCCGACCGCCCCAAATGCCTGGAGCATCGTGGACGGCAAGCTGTACCTGAATTACTCGAAAGGGGTGCGCCGCCGCTGGTTGAAAGATACCGCAGGCAGGATCGCCGCCGCCGATGCCAACTGGCCCGAAATTCTGAATTAACGCCCGCCCGCAACGTCACCCTTGGGGGGAATCACCCCCCATGACTAGGGTGATCTAACTGTGGGAGGGTACCATGTTGAAATGGCTGAAACGGCTGCTTGTCGCGGTCATTGTGCTGGCTGGTCTTGGGCTGGCTGGCTTTTGGGTTTTCGCACCGGGAATTGCCGGTCACCAGATGAACAACGTGATCGCGCATGATCCCTATCCGGTTTCGGCCGAGGGGCAGGCGCTGCATGACACGCTGATTGTGGGCGATTGGCATGCCGACAGCCTGTTGTGGAAACGCGACCTGACCAAGCGCGGAAACTTTGGTCAGGTGGATCTGCCGCGCCTGCGTGACGGCGGGGTTGCCGTTCAGGTCTTTACGGCGGTTACGAAATCGCCTGCCGGCTTGAACTATGAAGAAAACAGCGCCGAGACCTTTGACAACATTACGCTCTTGGCCTTTGGGCAACTGTGGCCAATGCGGACCTGGCAAAGCATCCTGGAACGCGCCCTATATCAAGCCGAGAAGCTGCACGGGTTTGAAGCAAAAGAACCCCACCACCTGAAGGTCATCACCACAAATGCCGAACTGAACGACGTGCTGGCCCGCCGTGCAAAGGGCGAACAAATCATTGCGGGTATTCTGGGTATTGAAGGCGCGCACCCGCTTGAGGGCGACCTGAGCAACCTCGACAAGTTGGAGGACGCCGGGTACCGGCTAATCGGGCTTCAGCATTTCTTTGACAACGACTTGGGCGGGTCACTGCATGGCGAGGGGAACCATGGGCTAACGGACTTCGGCCGCGCGGTCGTCACCGAAGTGGCCAAGCGCCCCATGATCATCGACGTTGCCCATTCCAGCCCGCAAGCCGCCCGCGAAGTTCTGGAAATGACGGATATTCCAATCGTGCTGTCCCATTCCGGCATCCATTCGCACTGTCCGGTCAAACGCAACTATCCTGATGATCTGATGCAGGCCATCGCCGCCACTGGCGGGATCATCGGTATGGGATATTGGGCCGAAGTCGCCTGTGATGAGATCACACCGAAAGGCATCGCCAAAATGATTGTCGCCGCCGTGCAGGCCGTGGGCGAAGATCATGTCTCGCTGGGATCGGACTTCGACGGATCAATCGAGACGGCGTTTGATGCCTCCGAGCTACCGGCGCTGACCAGTGAATTGCTGTCGGCAGGTCTGACAGAACCCCAAATCCGCAAAGTCATGGGCGAAAACATGCTGCGCGTCCTCAGGGCCCGGCTGGAGTAATCAGCAGATCGGCCCCAACAGATCACGATAGAAAGCTGCGGCCTTGGCCGTCCTCACCTGCCGACAAGTTTGCGACACTCCGACGGACCGTCACCGATCAGTCCAGTTCGGTCCAGGGCCAGGGTTTCACATCGCTTGCTGCGGTCATATAGCGGACGGCCTTGGCCATCCAAACCCCTAGGTCCGTGCCGAAATTTGCCAGGTTTTCGTTTGGCTCGCCCTTGTTCAAGGCCATGATCAGGATTTGGATCAATGTCAGCGCGCCCAGAATGGTTTGTGTCACGCTCATCATGACGCCGATAATCAGCGTAAACACGATACGCATAAGCAAGCCTTCGGGGTGCTCGGGGTCAGGTTGCTCGCCGTGCAGGCGCCCACTGAGTTTATCTTCGTCGTTCATAATACACCTGTTGAAAATAGAACCGGCCCCACGATGGGGGCCGGCGTAAACTCGTGTCAAGCGCTGGCAAGCATACCCCGCTCAGAGGCCAGGTCGCGCATGCGTTTTTGCAGCTTTTCGAACGCGCGCACCTCGATCTGGCGGATGCGTTCACGGCTGACGTCATATTGGCCGCTCAGATCTTCGAGGGTCACGGTGTCCTCGGACAGGCGACGCTGAACCAGGATGTCACGCTCGCGCTCGTTCAGAACATCCATGGCTTCGGCCAGCAATTCGCGGCGCGCATCCATTTCGTCCTTTTCGGCGTAGTCGCCAGCCTGGTCGGCGCTTTCGTCCTCCAACCAGTCCTGCCATTGCATCGTGCCTTCGCCTTCGGAGCCAACAGTGGCGTTCAGCGAGGCATCCCCGCCCGACATGCGGCCATTCATGCTGACCACTTCGGCCTCGGTCACGCCCAGATCATGGGCGATACGCGCGACGTTTTCGGGGCGCAGATCGCCCTCTTCGAAGGCACCGATACGGGCTTTGGCCTTGCGCAGGTTAAAGAACAGTTTCTTTTGCGCCGAGGTCGTGCCCAGCTTCACCAGCGACCAGGACCGCAGGATATATTCCTGGATCGAGGCACGGATCCACCACATGGCATAGGTCGCCAGACGGAAGCCCTTTTCGGGGTCGAACCGTTTCACGGCCTGCATCAGACCCACGTTGGCCTCAGAGATCACTTCGGCCTGGGGCAGGCCATACCCACGATAGCCCATGGCAATCTTCGCCGCCAGACGCAGGTGGCTGGTGACCATTTTATGGGCCGCTTCGGTGTCTTCTTGTTCGACCCAGCGCTTGGCCAGCATATATTCCTCGCCATGTTCCAGCATGGGGAACTTGCGAATTTCCTGAAGATAGCGGTTCAGGCCGCCTTCCGGCGTCGGGGCCGGTAGATTTGCATAGTTAGCCATTCTCTTGTCCCTCCCAATGTTTAGGGGCTTAACATTCACATAGGAGACGTCAGGTGGCCTTTCAAGCCCCGTGTTCGTCGATATCTTAACGGAATATGTGCCCGGTTCCGTCGGGATGCGAGCTTTGTAACCGTGCATTCACGCGCATGTGCTGTTTGTGACAATCGGGATCATGCGCGGATTTTGCCGCGCGAACCTAGCCGCGCAGCGCCGTAATCAGGTCCTGCATGTCCTGCGGCAGTGGGGATTCAAACCGCATCGATTCGCCCGTGGCGGGATGGACAAAACCCAAAACCGCCGCATGCAGCGCCTGACGAGAGAAGGCCTTGGCTGCCGCGATCCCCGCCTCGGAAATTGACTTCGCCGGCAACTTGCGCCGCCCGCCATAGGTCGGATCGCCCACCAGCCCGTGCCCCGCATGGGCCATATGCACGCGGATCTGATGCGTCCGCCCGGTTTCCAGCCAGCATTCCACCAGCGTCACGACCGGAGGCGTGCCGAAGGGCTCGACAATTCGCACACGGGTAACAGCGTGGCGCCCGCCCTCAAAGAACACAGCCTGTTTCTGGCGATCGGTCTTGTGGCGGGCCAGGTGGGTTGTCACCTTCATGATATTGCCCGGCTCAAAATTGATGCCCCGCACCCCGCGCAGCCGTGGATCATTGGCATCGGGCACACCATAGCACACCGCCTGATAATACCGCTCGGCCGAGTGGGCGCGGAACTGATCGGCCAGCCCGTGATGCGCCTTGTCGGATTTAGCGACAACCAACAGGCCGCTGGTGTCCTTGTCGATCCTGTGGACGATACCGGGGCGTTTTTCGCCCCCCACCCCGGACAACGTATCGCCGCAATGATGCATCAGCGCATTCACCAACGTCCCCGTGGGCGAGCCAGGCGCCGGGTGCACCACCATGCCCGCAGGTTTGTCGATGACGATCAGGTCGTCATCCTCGAACACGATGGACAGGGGGATATCCTCAGGGGTCAGGTCGCTTTCGATGGGCGCAGGAACCGTGACCTCGATCAGATCGCCCTCGGCGACCTTGCCCTTGGCGCTGATGACGGGGGTGCCGTTCAGCAGAACCTCGCCCGCGTCGATCAGCTTGGCCAGACGGGTGCGCGACAGCGAGGCTTCTTCTGGCGCATCGCGGGAAATCGCCTTATCAAGACGCGCAGGCGGATCGGCCTGAATAGAAAAGGACAAGCGGTTGGAGCCCATGGACGACATCCCTCAGCCGATGGATACGGCGCTGTTGAAATTCCTGAAGGTGCTGGTCACTGTGCTGACCCTCACCATGATTGCGGGCGTTGTAACCATCGTCGTGCTGATTGTCATCCGCTACCGACAAACGCCGCCGGACTTCCCGTCGGTACTGACGCTGCCCGCAGGCACCACCCCCGAGGCCTATACCCAGACCAAAGACTGGTACGCCATCGTCACCGATGACAGTCGGGTGCTGATCTACAGCCGTGTCACACAGAAACTGGTACGCGAGATCCAACTGGAAAAGCCATAAGTCTGCACCGATGCGCAGGGCATGCGCGGCCCGTCAGTGCTAATTCTGTCTTTGATCGCCGGAAAATGTCCTACATTCCGGCAATGCTGACCACTGCCGCGCCCCCCGTAGGCGACACCAGCGTCACCAAGACCGCCGTCGCCAGCATGGCAATCATCGGGCGCGGGGCGACATGACCGCGTGCGACAGGCCGTTGACCGTAGCGTTTTCCTGATCATGTTTTATGTATTATTATGCGACTATCATATTGATTTTATTACGTTAATTCACATCGAACATATTCAAACCCCAAAGCGTTTCCCACAATCTGATCTTCTTGTTCTGCGGGCCTCTGTCATTGGTCTGGACCTTCAACGGGGTGAGTTTCCTGGGCAAACTGGAGGCGTAACACATTGGGAATCATGCCTTTTGTGTATCTTGGCGCGCAATATTAGAACGCCGAGGGCGTGCTGATCGGGCAAATGGCAGGCGGTGTGTTTGTCGCAATCGCCTCGTTTGTGGTGACGGAACGGTTCATGAAAACGTCTGAACGCAACCAGATTCCCAACCTTCGTGAACCGGCGTTTCGCACGCATCAACGCGCGCTTAGCATCACTCACCGGCAACGCTAACGGATCAGAACCAGTCCGGCACATGCAGTGCCGGGCAATGGTTAGTCTCTGATTTCAAAGAAGAAATGGTACCGCCTCCCTGGCTTGAACAGGGGACCTCTGGATCCACAATCCAGCGCTCTAACCAACTGAGCTAAGGCGGCACTGGGGGGCGATTTAGCTGCCCTGTCAGGGGATTGCAAGAGGGTTTAGTCAGATTTCTGACATATGCACCGACACCGAGGGGATCGGCGCGTGGCCCTTGCCAATCAAGCCCGGAAAAGCTAGCTGAGTTGCGATCAAAGGAGATTGTCCCATGGGCATCAACACCGAACGCAATATCGAAGCCAATCTACAGATCGGCCCCACATCCGAGGGCATGGTCCGGCTGTTCATCGAAGCCCCCGGCGTCGAAGTCCCTATGGATTTCCACCCGGACGAAGCCGAAGAAATCGCCGAGGAAATCATGGCCGCCGCCCGCGCTGCCGCCAGTGTAAAGGGTTGATTTCAAACTAGATATGCGGATCACGCAGGGCCTGAAGACGACGGGCGGCGTGGGTCGCGAAACGGTGGGTCAGCGCCTTGCGACGGGGCGCGGGGAGCCTGGCCTCGGGGGCCATGCGGATGATTTCGGCGCCATATGGATCGGCGATGATCACGCCCGTCTGATCAGGTAATACATCAGTCGGAAACTCGGCATCGACGGCCCAGAAATAGCGGTCACACCAGTCCAAATAGCCCCGCCATTTGGAATCGGACTGAAAATCAGCGCGGCTGGATTTACACTCGACCACCCATATTTCCCCCTTGGGCCCCAGCCCCATCACATCAACCCGCAGCCCACGGGTGGGGATAAATTCCTCAATAGATACAAAGCCATAGCTGTACAAATGGCGGGAAACGCCGCGCGCCAAAAGCTGTCCTGATTGCAACCGATCATCCATAAGAACAATTTGAACAAAACAGGAACGAATGCAAGCCCTTGTCGTAGCCCCCCAAACGCCCTAAGTAGCGAGATGGCGGGTGCTGCTCTTCACGTCATTCGGTTGCATTCCGGTGGCCTTAAGCAATTCCGAGGGAGCTGGCTCTGTTCTGGTCCTGGCCTGATTACCTGGCGCCCACCTGTACATACAGGTCCTCGGGAATGAGATAACCAAACGGTCGCTGCGGGCCCGCCACTTTACACTTTGGGGACTTTTGTACGTTTTGTACCATGGTTTGGTACAAATCCCCCCTGCCCCCGAAAACCCGGACATGAAAAAGCCCCCAAGCCAAAGGCCGGGGGCTGAAATCAGAGCGACGCGCAGCTTAGCGGCGGGTCAGATTGTTCTTGGGCTTGGCCTCTTGGCGGACGGGCACCAGACGGGTCATGTCCACGTGGATCGGGTCACGACGACCACCCCCGTGGCTGTCATCGTCATCTTTGAGGCGCATGACCGCAATGGCGAATTGCACACCGGCAAAAACGATCCCATTGGCGAACCACAAAATGCCGACGGCCAACAGGCCGCTGGGCGAATGCGTCACCAGATGCCACAGGTTGGCAATGTTGAAATACAGCAACATCGCAACAAAGGCCGCAGCAATCGCAAAGCCGATCAGAACATGCGTGATATACAGACGGATGAGTTTGGGCATTTGGCAGCTCCCTTTTAATCCTTGACCAAAAGTATAGGCCAATGACAGCCACCAACAAGAGCAGAAGCGCGAAAATGCCCCTATATGTGCAGAAACTCAGATGTTTTCGCGAAAAGGTTGGGCAGATTGCCCCGACCGCCCCTGCGCAGGTGCGCGCAACGGGGCATCAGAGCGCCTGAGGCGTCGTCAGAACGACTCGGGGCGGGCCTCGCGGGCCATGTGATCCAGAACCGCGTTCACAAAGCTGGGCTCTTTGGTTTCAGGAAAGAACGCACGGGCGACATCAACGAATTCGGAGATCACGACCTTGGGCGGGGCCTCGCCTTCGGTGAGTTCGGCCCCAGCGGCGCGGAACAGCGCACGCAGGGTGGTGTCAATCCGCCCCAGAGGCCATTTGGCCACAAGGGCGCGATCGGTCATCTGGTCAATCTTGGCCTGCCAGTTCACCGCGTCACGCAGAGTTTTCTGGAACAGAGCCACATCGCCCTCTTGCATTTCATCGCCGTCGTAGACAGCCCCAAAACGGTGATCCAGAAATTCAACGATCACCTTTTCCACGGAATGGTCGGATTGCTCCATCTGGAACAGCGCCTGCACCGCGTACAGCCGGGCAGCCGAGCGCATCTTGCGTTTCTGGTTGTTCGACAGCGGCTTGCGCTGGCTTTGGGGTTGGTCTTCGGGGGCGGTGGTCATGCCTTGGGGTTATCCTTGAGTTCGCCAGCGAGCTGATATTCTTCGGCGTCGGGAACGAATCCGACACCTTTCCGCTGGGCGCCCCACTTACGGCTGAGCGCAACCAGATGCAAGGCCGCAGCCGCCGCACCGCCACCTTTGTTTTGATCGGCGGGATCGGCACGGACTTCGGCCTGTTTACGGTTTTCGACGGTCAGGATGCCATTGCCGATGCACAGACCCTGAAGGCCCAGCAACTGAATCGCCCGACTGGAGTCATTGCAGACCGTTTCATAGTGGGTGGTCTCGCCACGGATCACACAGCCCAGCGCGACGTAGCCGTCGAAATTCGACATGCGCTCGGCGATGCCGATGGCGGTGGGGATTTCCAGCGCGCCGGGAACTTCGATCAGATCCCAGGTGCCGCCTGCGGCCTCGATCTCGGCCTGGGCGCCGCTGATCATGTTGTCGGCCAGATCCTTGTAATAGGGCGAGACGACGATCAGGATTTTCACCGGCTTTTCAAAGCTGGGGCGCGGCAGGATATAGTGGCTTTCGTGTCCGGCCATGTCAGTTTTCCTCTAGAATGGGGCGCGTGCCGACAATCGTCAGATCAAAGGCATCCAGGCCCACGTATTTGGTGCGAGGGCTGTCAGTCAGCAACACCAGTTCGCTCAGGCCCAGTTTGGACAGCATCTGCGCGCCCAGGCCGATTTGCTTGATGGTTTTCACGCCGTCTTCGTCGCGGGCATAGAGCGCGTTGCGCGGCTGACGGAACAGGCAGACGACACCACGGCCCTCGGCGGCGATGGCCTTCATCGCGCGGGGCAATTGCGCCGAGGATTTGGGACCAAGGCCCAGAACATCCGTGGCCTCGTGCAGGGCATGGGTGCGGGTCAGGACAGGTTCGGGCGTGGTGATGTCGCCCTTGATCATGACCACGTGTTCAACGCCATGCGTCTGATCGGTAAACAGCACCATTTCCCATTCGCCGCCAAATTCCGAGTCAACGGTATGGCGGGCGGTTTCCACCACCAGATTATCGTTGCGCGCGCGGTATTTGATCAGGTCGGAAATCGTGCCGATCAGCATGTTGTGCTGTTTGGCAAAGGTAACCAGATCGGGCAGACGGGCCATGGTGCCGTCGTCCTTCATGATTTCGCAGATCACGGCAGCAGGGTTCAAACCGGCAAGGCGCGAGATATCCACCGAGGCCTCGGTATGGCCCGCGCGCATCAGCACGCCGCCGCGTTTGGCACGCAGCGGAAAGACATGGCCGGGGGTGGCGATGCTTTTCATCGTGTTCTGTTCGTTGATCGCGGTGGCGATGGTCAGCGCACGGTCGCCAGCGGAAATGCCGGTGCTGACGCCCTCGCGGGCCTCAATCGACACGGTAAAGGCGGTTTCGTGACGCGACGAGTTATTCACCGCCATCATCGGCAGGCCCAGGCGGTCGATACGCTCGGCTGTCATGGGCAGGCAGATCAGGCCACGCCCGTGGGTCGCCATGAAGTTGACGGCATCCGCGTCGGCAAATTCGGCGGCGATAACCAGATCCCCCTCGTTTTCGCGGTCTTCGTGATCGACCAGGATGTACATTTTGCCCTGGCGGGCGGCCTCGATGATGTCTTCGATCGGGCTGATGGCGTCGCGCAGGGTGGCCTCGATGGGACCTGGCGTTTCAAAGGCGGTGCTTTCGGACATGGGCCCCTCGGGTTTGGCAAGTATCCCCCGCCGAATACCCCAGCCAGACCCCGTTGACCAGAGCCAACGCGGCGTCCAACAGGGGCTGTGCGTTTATGCTTTGCGTATGGCAACAAGGGGCTGCTGCCCGGTGCCGCTGATCTGATACAGCTGCGGACGGGCCGCTAGAACTGCCAGAGCGCAGGCACAAAGCTGTAGCTGTCCCCTTCGCGCAGGACATGGCCGACACCGGGGAACGGGAAGTGATAGCCGATCACCGCGATACGGTCCGCCGCGCACATGTCCAGCAGGCCCATCCGGGTTTTCACGGTCAGATCGCCATCGTGATCAATCCCGTTGTACCAGTCCGGCCGCTGAAAGCTGAGATAGGCATGCGAGAGACTGTCGCCCAGCGCGATCAGCTGCTTGTCGCCATCCTCGAGCATGACGCTCATGTGGCCCAGTGTATGACCTGGCGTGGCGATCATGCGCACGCCGGGGACGATTTCCTCGCCGTCAGCCAGCAAGTTCCACTCCAACCCCTCGGCAGTGATGGAGTTCACCGCCCCCAGCACGAATTGCTGTTCGGTGGGCGCGACCTGATTCACCAGATCGTCCTGCATCCAATAGGCATGCTCGGCCTGCCCCAGGAAATACTGCGCATCTGGAAAGAGAGGCTCGTCAAAGTCATCGCGAATGCCCCAGATGTGATCGGGGTGGGCATGGGTGATCACCACATGGGTGATCGAGGACGGGTCAATACCGGCCGATTCCATGTTGGTCATCAGATTGCCGACAGTATCCAGGAACCGGGCGCCCGAGCCCACATCCACAAGGATCACCGCATCGCCCTTTTCGATCAGCAGATGGTTGGTGTGGGAATACCCCATGTCAGGCGACAGGAAATGACGCGACAGAAATGCCTGAACATCCGCCGGATCCGCGTTCACGCCAACATCCCGCGTGGACAGGCTGAAATAACCGTCCGACAGAATGGTCAGCCTGGTATCGCCCAGGGTAAACCGGAAATGCGTTGGGTTTTCACCCGACGGCGCGCCCAGCTGCGCCCGAACAGCGCTAGGCAGAGCAAAGGCTGGCGCGGCGGCGGCCAGTTTCAGAATCTCGCGTCGGCTGGGTTTGAAAAATGTCATGCGTGCGCCTCCCTTAGCTGTCGCAAAGATAGCGCCTCCCCGCCACAACGCAATACAATTCATGAATATGTTGCAGAGGGGCGCTGCCCCCGCCCGCCTGCGGCGGTCTCCCCCGGAGTATTTTCGGCAAGATGAAGGGGCGCGCCGCGCGGCCCGAAATGAAACGGTACAGTCCATGCACAGAACGACGCCAAACCCGAGACGGCAGCCAACGGCTGACGTCGAGATATCAAGCGCGCGTCAGCGCTCCTTTTGGGAACAGCAGGGGTGCGGCGTTTGAACCGGGGGTGTTTTACCCATATACTTCTGGTTCCACCAGGGTTACAGACACCGATCTTACGCGACACTATGTGCGCTCCATGGTGGCTTGTGCCCCAAACCGACGGATTTTTCCTGCTATGACCCAACCGCTTTCTGACGCCCTTGCCGAGCGTGGCTATGACAAACTGACCCCTGTGCAAGAGGCCGTAGCAGATCCTGGTCTTGTGCATTCGGATCTATTGGTGTCGGCGCAGACCGGCTCGGGGAAGACTGTTGGGTTTGGTCTGGCGATCGCGCCGACCATTCTGGACGATGGGGTTCGGTTTGGGCCAGCGGCGGCGCCTTTGGCGTTGGTTGTGGCCCCCACCCGCGAGCTGGCCTTTCAGGTGATGCGCGAGTTGCAGTGGCTCTATGCCAAGGCCGGCGGGCGCGTTGTGTCCTGTGTCGGTGGTATGGACATGCGGGACGAACGCCGCGCGCTGGATCGTGGCGCCCATATCGTGGTGGGCACGCCGGGCCGTCTGCGCGACCATATCGAACGCGGATCGCTGGACATGACGGGATTGCGCGCTGTCGTGCTGGACGAGGCCGACGAGATGCTGGACCTGGGCTTCCGCGAGGATCTGGAGTTCATGCTGGGCGAGGCCCCCGAAGATCGCCGCACCTTGCTGTTTTCGGCCACTGTGCCGACGATGATTGCCAAGCTGGCCGAAAAATTCCAGCGCGATGCCGTGCGGATCAACACCGTGGGCAGCGCCAAGCAACATGACGACATTTCCTATCAGGCGGTGCAGGTCGCAGCCTCGGACGGGGAAAGCGCCATTTTCAACCTGCTGCGTTTCCATGACGCCGACAGCGCCATCGTGTTTGCCAACACCCGCGCCGCAGTGAACCATCTGACCGCGCGCCTGGCCAACCGGGGCTTTACCGTTGTGTGCCTGTCGGGCGAGCTGAGCCAGTCCGAGCGGACCCACGCTCTGCAAGCGATGCGCGACGGGCGGGCCAAGATCTGTGTGGCGACCGACGTGGCCGCGCGCGGGATCGACCTGCCGAACCTGAGCCTGGTCATCCACGCCGATCTGCCCACCAATACCGAAAGCCTGCTGCACCGTTCGGGCCGCACCGGCCGCGCCGGGCGCAAGGGGATTTCCGCGCTGATCGTGCCGCCTCGGGCCGCGAAAAAGGCCGAGCGCATGTTGAAATGGGCGAAAATCACCGCTGAATGGACCACCGCGCCGTCGGCCGACGATATCCTGCGTCAAGACGAAGAGCGCCTGCTGAACGATCCCGCTTGGGCCGAAGAGCCGACCGAGGAACAGACCGCGTTTTCGGCCAAACTGCTGGAGCAATACAGCCCCGAACAAATCGCGGCGGCCTATCTGCGCCTGTATCGCGCGCGCAAATCCGCCCCCGAAGAGCTGCTGCCTGCTGACAGCAAACCCGCCCCGCGCGAGCACAAGAGCTTTGGTCCCAGCACCTGGTTCTCGTTGTCGGTCGGACGGGATGACCGGGCCGAGGCGCGCTGGCTGCTGCCGCTGTTGTGCCGCGCAGGCAATATCGACAAAAACGCCATCGGGGCGATCCGCGTCCAAAACGCGGAAACCTATGTCGAGCTGAGCGACACCAGCGTCGCCGGTTTCGTCAAATCCCTGGGCGCAGATGGTGTTCTGGAGGACGGCGTCAAGGCGCGTCAGCTGGACAGCCCGCCGGAGCTGGCTCCGCGTGGGCCGCGCCGGGACGGACCGGGCGGCAACCGCGATCGTGGACCGCGCGAAGATCGTGGCCCGCGCGAAGGTGGATTCCGGGATCGTGGCCCGCGCGAAGGCGGCAACCGGGATCGCAAGCCGTATAAGGATGATCGCGGCCCCGCGCGCAAACCCCGGCATGATGCAGAAAAACGCAGCGAACGGGACGAAAGCGTCCATCGCGCGGCCAAACCCGCTGGCGAAGAGCGTAGCGAGCGCAAGGCCAAACCCGTGTTCCCCCGCAGCGGCGGCGCGTCCTCGGGTGGGAAACCGGCCGGAAAATACGCAGGCAAATCCGACGGCAAGCCCGCGGGCAAGTATGGCGATAAGCCTGCCGGAAAATACGGTGAAAAACCCGGCGACAAACCCAAGGGGAAATACGGTGAAAAACCCGCCGGAAAGCCGGGCGACAAGCCCAAAGGGAAATACGGGGAGAAACCCGCCGGAAAGCCGGGCGACAAGCCCAAAGGGAAATACGGGGAGAAACCGAAGGGAAAATTCGGCGACAAACCCAAAGGCAAGTTTGGTGAGAAACCCAAGGGGAAATTCGGCGATAAACCCGCAGGAAAACCCGGCGGCAAGCCCCCTGCGGCCTCGGCCAGTGACACGTCGAAACGCTTTGTCGCGCCGGGATCCAAGAAACCCGCAGGCCGCAAACCGGCCGGCGGTGGCAAGGGCGGCTATGACACGCCGCGCCGCAAGAAACCCTGATATTTTCGGACCCGAGCGAGGCGTTTTACGGCACCGCTCGGGGCTTTCTCAGGCTTTGGCATGCTCGGATTTCGGATCACAGAGCGAGCCTGAAGGACACCTTGGCCGGAACCTGTCGGCCGACGATGTCGATCGCATGGCCCGAGGCCCGCATATCCTGCGCGGATTCGCCCGCCACACGGCAGGGCAGAAACCCAGCCCCCCGCGCCTGTTCTTGCGGGCGGGTTTACAGCCCCTTTGAGCGATAGCTGTCCGCAATCCGATCAATCGAACAGCAATAGGCCGCGGTGCGCAGGTCGCCCAGTTCGGGGCGGCCATGCCACAGCTCGCGCATGGCGCCATAAGCCGCGCGCATCGTGTCATCCAGACCCGAGCGCACCAGCTCTAATTCATCCGCGCCGCGCAGGTAGCGGGCTTTGAAATCGGGCGACAGCTCCCATACTTTGCCGACGGCCGAGGACAGGCGCTCCAGCTCGTCCACGACCAGCTGATGGCGGGCCTCTTCTTGGCGGCGCTGCATCCGGCCAAACCGGATATGGCTGAGGTTCTTGACCCATTCGAAATAGGACACCGTAACCCCGCCCGCGTTGGCATACATGTCGGGGATAATCACCACACCACGTTCGCGCAGTTTCTTATCCGCGCCAGCGGTGACGGGGCCGTTCGCGGCCTCGATGATCAGCTTGGCCTGGATGCGATCGACGTTTTGCAGGTTGATCACCGCCTCGGTCGCAGCGGGCAGCAGGATATCGCAGGGCTGTTCCAGCACCGAAGCCCCGTCCGCAACATAGGTCGCATCAGGGAAATCCGCGACGCCGCCGTGTTTCACGATCCAGTCGCGCACCGCGTCCACGTCCAGGCCGGTTTCAGACACCAGCGCGCCGTCACGTTCAACAATGCCGGTGATCAGCGCGCCATCCTCGGACGAGAGGAAATGCGCGGCGTGATAGCCCACGTTGCCCAACCCCTGCACGATGACGCGTTTGCCGTCCAACGACCCCGTCAGATTGGCGCGGGCGATGTCCTCGGGGTGGCGAAAGAATTCGCGCAGGGCATATTGCACGCCGCGGCCCGTGGCCTCGACCCGGCCCGAGATCCCGCCCGCATGAACGGGCTTGCCTGTCACACAGGCCTGAGCGTTGATGTCAGTGGTGTGCATCCGCGAATATTGGTCGGCAATCCAGGCCATTTCGCGCTCGCCCGTGCCCATATCAGGGGCCGGCACGTTCTGGCTGGGATGGATCAGGTCGCGCTTGATCAGCTCATAGGCAAATCGGCGGGTGATCTGTTCCAGCTCGTGGACCTCGTATTCGCGCGGATCAATGCACAGCCCGCCCTTGGAGCCACCAAACGGTGCCTCGACCAGGGCGCATTTATAGGTCATGAGCGCGGCCAGGGCCTCGACCTCGTCCAGGTTCACATCCAGGGAAAAACGGATGCCGCCCTTGACCGGCTCCATATGTTCCGAATGCACCGAGCGATAGCCGGTGAACGTGTGGATTTTGCCGCGCAACCGCACGCCAAAACGCACGACATAGGTGGCATTACAGACGCGGATTTTTTCTTCTAATCCGGGGGACAGGTCCATGAACCTGACCGCGCGATTGTACATCAGGTCGACGGAATCGCGAAAGCTTGTCTCGGGGGTCGCTGCTTGGGAACACATATCATCTCCTCCAGTGATATGACGTGAAAAATCGTAGGCAACTGTCGGTGATGAATGCAAATGATCCGTTTACATGTCCTGCAATTGTGATCAGCCGACAGAGCGGGGAGCCGTCCCGTGGTCAGACGTCCGCACGGCGCCGCGCAGAACCACAGCTATTTCGGGCACAGCGGCGCGGTGGTGTATTGAAACGGTCATCAACGGCAAAGCCCCCTTGGATTCGCATTTTCACGATAAGTCTGCTCATTTTTCTGAGCAAGCCTTTTGTTGACCTTGATGAGATTTACTGAAAAATGCGCATGACAGCAGTTACTCCGAGAGAAACATGAGCGAATTCGATGTAGGAACCCGGCTGAAAGAGCTTAGAATAGCAAGCAACCTGTCTCAGAGACAGCTTGCGGAGGCCGCGAACGTGCCTCATGGCCAGATTTCTATGATCGAAACCAACAAAAGCAGCCCATCCGTCGCGTCATTGCGCAAGATTCTGGGCGGACTTGGCATTGGGATGTCCGAGTTTTTTGAGCCTGACGCCATCGACCGAGAGACCGTGTTCTTTACCCCCAGCAACCTGAGAGACCTGACCTCGCGGCTGTATAGCGGGGTTGAAACGGTCAGCGGGCGGGTCACGCTGAAACAGGTCGGGGACGCGCGCAATCACAACCTCCAGATCCTGCACGAGACCTATGAGCCGGGGGCGGACACGGGCGGCGCCATGCTGGAGCACCTGGGAAGCGAAGGCGGTATCATCATTTCCGGCGAAATCGAAATCACGGTTGGCGGCCAATGCAAGGTGCTGAAGGCCGGCGATGCCTATCTGTTCCAATCGCAGGAACCGCACAGGTTCCGCAATATCGGGGATCGGCCTGCGGTGCTGATCTCGGCGTGCTCGCCGCCATATCTGTAGGCAAAGGCGGCGCCCCCGGACAGGGACGCCGCGCAGGATCAGGCCAGATCGAACCGATCGGCGTTCATCACCTTGACCCAGGCCGCGACGAAATCCGTCACGAACTTGGCCTTGTTGTCATCCTGGGCGTACACCTCGGCATAGGAGCGCAGGATCGAGTTCGACCCAAACACCAGATCCATCCGCGTGGCGGTGAATTTGACCTCTCCGGTGCGACGGTCCTGAATGTCATACAGGCCATCGTCGGCGGGCACCCATTTATAGGCCATATCCGTCAGCACATCGAAGAAATCCGTGCTGAGCGCGCCGACCTGGTCAGTGAACACGCCATGCGACGTGCCGCCGTGGTTGGTGCCCATCACACGCATCCCCCCCACCAGAACAGTCATTTCCGGCGCGGTCAGGCCCATCAACTGGGTACGATCCAGCATCAGTTCCTCGGGGCTGACGACGTAATCGGCCTTTTGCCAGTTGCGATACCCATCTGCCAGGGGTTCGAGCACATCAAAGGACGGCGCGTCGGTCATGGCATCGGTGGCGTCGCCGCGACCCGGGGCAAAGGGCACGGTGATGTCGAACCCGGCGGCCTTGGCGGCCTGTTCGACCCCAAGGTTCCCGGCCAGAACGATCACATCCGCAAGGCTGGCCCCATGTTGGGTGGCGATGGCGGACAGCGCGGACAGGACCCGCGCCAGACGGGCGGGCTCGTTTCCTTCCCAGTCCTTTTGCGGGGCCAGACGGATGCGGGCGCCATTCGCCCCACCGCGCATATCCGAACCACGATAGGTCCGTGCGCTGTCCCAGGCCGTCGAGACCATGTCGGACAGGCTCAGCCCGCTGATGGCGATCGCGGATTTCACGGCAGAGACGTCATATCCGGTGGGGCCTGCGGGGATCGGGTCCTGCCAGATCAGATCCTCGGCGGGCACATCGGGGCCAACATAGCGTGATTTCGGCCCCATATCGCGGTGAGTCAGTTTGAACCACGCACGCGCGAACACGTCCGAGAAATAGGCCGGATCCTTGGCGAACCGTTCGGAAATCGCGCGATAGGCCGGGTCCATTTTCATCGCCATATCGGCGTCCGTCATCATCGGCATACAACGGATCGAGGGGTCCTCGACATCGGCGGGCATATGCTCGGGTTGGATGTCGATGGGCTGCCATTGGTTGGCGCCGGCGGGGGATTTTTTCAGCTCCCATTCGTAGCCCAACAGCAGGTCGAAATACCCATTGTCCCACTGGGTCGGGTTGGTGGTCCAGGCGCCCTCGATCCCGCTGGTGACGGTGTGCCGCCCCACGCCGGTCTGGTTGGGATTGGCCCAGCCAAAGCCCTGCTGGTCCACATCTGCGGCCTCGGGTTCCGGCCCCAAAAGACCGGCATCGCCGTTGCCATGGGCCTTGCCGACGGTATGGCCACCTGCGGTCAGGGCGACGGTTTCTTCGTCATCCATGGCCATGCGCGCAAAGGTTTCACGCACCTGAGCGGCGGTTTTCAAGGGATCGGGCTGACCGTTGACGCCCTCGGGGTTCACATAGATCAGACCCATCTGAACGGCGGCCAGGGGGTTTTCCATCGTGGCGGGGTTGCCCAGATCGTCATACCGACCGTCCGAGGGGGCGAGCCACTCTTTTTCAGCGCCCCAATAGGTGTCGATTTCAGGGTGCCAGATGTCAGCACGCCCAAAGGCAAAGCCAAAGGTCTTAAGCCCCATGGACTCGTAGGCCATGTTGCCTGCAAGGATCATCAGATCGGCCCAGCTGATCGCGTTGCCGTATTTCTTTTTGATCGGCCACAGCAGGCGGCGGGCCTTGTCCAGGCTGGCATTGTCCGGCCAGGAATTCAGCGGAGCAAAGCGCTGGTTGCCCGTGCCGCCGCCGCCGCGCCCATCGGCCAGACGGTAAGACCCGGCCGAGTGCCAGGCCATGCGGATCATCAACCCGCCATAGTGACCCCAATCGGCGGGCCACCAGTCCTGACTGTCGGTCATCAGCGCCTTGAGATCAGATTTCAGAGCCTCGGCATCCAGCGTTTTCAGCGCCTCGTGATATTTGAATTCCGCGCCCATCGGGTTCGGTTTGGAATCGTGCTGATGCAGGATGTCCAGGTTCAGCGCATTGGGCCACCAATCCATGACCGTCTTGCTACTGGCCGTGTTGCCGCCATGCATGACAGGGCATTTGCCACCCGTATTGATATCATTTCCGTCCATAGTTTCCTCCGCTCACTAAGGTTTGCTGTGGCGTCAGAGCGCCACGCAATAAAATCCATGGGATCAGGGATAACAGTGGTTTGGAATAATTCAAAATTGCATTTTTTAACCATTATCATAGGTTAAGGTTATGGAGTGGCAGGCAGGCCGCACGGCGACCTAGCTGTTTTGCTGTAACCGATTGAAGCTCATGGAGATATGAGCGCGCTGGATTTCGGCCACGGCCTCTAGATCGTTGACCCGCAGGGCCAGCTGGATAGCCTCGAGTTCGTGATGAAAGATCCGAAACTCGTCTTGCAGATGCAGATCGGCCTGCATCGCAGCCTGAAGCCAGATGCGCTTGGTCTGGAAATACAGCCGTTCAAGCACCTGCCGCAGGGGCGCGTTCGAGGTCAGCCCCAGCAGGGTCTGAAACACCTCCATGTCGAACCGGGTGAATTCTTGCGGTGTGCCGGTTGCAATGATCTGGGTGCTGCGGGCAATCAGCCGGTCCATCCGCGCCAAAAAGGCCGCATCAGGCGGAACCGGATCCATCTGTCCGGTCATGCCGGTCAGCGCGACCCGCAGGCGGTAAACCTGCTCTAGCTCGTCAATATTCGCGTCCGTCACCAGCGTGCCGACCCCGTGGACGGATTGCACCAGCCCCTCGTCCTCGAGCCTGGCCAGAACGCGGCGGACGGGGGTGCGACTGGTGCCGAATTCCTCGGCCAGGGCGGCCTCGGAGAGGCGCTGACCGGGTGGGAATTCCAACAGGCAAATCCGTTCGCGGATGTCGGCGTGCATGGCGTCATGGCGATCCCGAACCGAAGGGGCCGCGCCCTGGTCGGGGCCCAGTGTTGGATCAGTCATTCAGCCGTGCTCCGAGTCGTTCCAGCATTGTCAGGCAGTCAGAAAGCTGCGTCAGCGACAGGTACTCATCCGCCTTGTGGGCCTGTTCGATGGATCCGGGCCCGCAAACAACCACATCCATGCCCAAGGCCTGGAATATACCCGCTTCGGTGCCAAAGGCCACCTGATCCGCGCCATTCGCGCCGGTCAATTCGCTGACGATCTGGCGGGCCTTGTTGTCAGAGGTGGGGATCAGGCCGCTGACCTCGCCTATCACCTCGAGCTGGATCGACGCGTCAGGGTGCACGGCCTGCATCATTGGCAGCAATTCGGCCTGGCAGTACTCTTGCAAGGCGCGTTTGACGAATGCGGCATCACCGGGCTGAACCGGCCGCATTTCCCAATCCACCTGCGCCTGAGTGGCGATCACATTCCGGGCCACGCCGCCATTCAGCGCGCCCACATTGATCGTGGTCCAGGGCGGGCGGAACGGGCTGTCCGGGGGCGCCATGTCGCGCAAACGGTGCTTTAGCCCCAACAGATGCGAGACATAGCGCGCGGCCATTTCCACCGCGTTCACGCCCTGATCCGGCAAGGAACCGTGCCCCTCAAGCCCATGAAAATGCGTGGAATATTCATAGCATCCTTTGTGGCCTTCGATGATGCGCATCTCGGTTGGCTCGCCGATAATGGCGATGGCTGGGGTCACGCCGCGCGCCTGTAGCACCTGCGCCAGATGCTGCGCGCCGAAACAGCCGACCTCTTCGTCATAGGTCAGCGCGATATGGAGCGGGCGGTCGCGGACCTGCCGGGCCAAGGCCGGGGCCATGGCCAGAACGGCGGCAATGAACCCCTTCATGTCACAGGTCCCACGCCCATAGAGCCTGCCGTCCCGTTCGCAAAGCACAAACGGATCCGAGGCCCAGACCTGATCGGTGACGGGCACCACATCGCTGTGCCCCGACAGCACGATCCCCCCGTCGACATCGGGGCCAAGCGTGGCAAAAAGGTTAGCCTTGGTGCCGCAAGGGGCGCGGTGGATGTCCACCTTGGCGCCCGCAGCGTCGAGCAGGGTGGCGGCATAGTCGATCAGCGCCAGATTACTGTCCGCCGACACCGTGGGAAACCCAACCAGATCGCGCAGGATTTGCGTTGTGCGGTCCAGTGCCTCCATCGCCTAGCCCTTTACAAAGAGTTTGCGCGCGACGTTGCACAGGGGCTGGGCCGCGCCGGTTTCGGTGATCAGGATTGTCTCGGTCGTTTCCAGCCCCCAGGCGTCCATCCACAGGGCGGGCATGAAATGAAACACCATACCGGGCTGAAGAACGGTCTGGTCCTCGGCCCGGATCGAGGCTGTGCGCTCGCCCCAATCGGGCGGATAGCTGAGCCCGACGGGATAGCCACAGCGCCCCTCGCGGTGGATGCCGTATTTTTCCAGCACCCCGATAAAGGCGCGGGCGATGTCCCCGGTTCGATTGCCCGCGCGGGCGGCGTCCAGGCCGGCCTCGATCCCTTCGAGCTGGGCCTTTTCGGCGTCCAGCATTTCGACAGGGGGCTGCCCCAGAAACACCGTTCGGCACAGCGGCGCGTGATAGCGGCGGTAACAGCCCGAGAGTTCGAAAAACGTGGCCTCGCCCGCGCGCATCTGGTCCCCGTTCCATGTCAGATGCGCCGCGGTGGCGTCCAGCCCCGAAGGCGTCAGCGGCACAATCGCCGGATAATCGCCCCAGATGTCATCAATACCCGTGATTGCGGCGTGGTAAATCTCGGCCACCAGATCGTTTTTGCGCAGGCCCGGTTCGGCCTTGTCGATGGCGGTGCGGATGACCTTGTCCGAAATCCGGGCGGCCTTGCGGATGAAGCCCAGCTCTTCGTCGGATTTGATCAGGCGCTGCCAGTTCACCAGGGCGGTCGCGTCGGAAAACCGCGCGTTGGGCAGATCCTGCGTCAAAACGGCATGGGCCTTGGCCGAGTAATAGTAGTTGTCCATTTCAACCCCGATCCGGGCGCTATCCAGCCCCATGGCGCGGATGTGACCGGCCAGATCCTGCATCGGGTGGCGCTGCGTCGATTGGACAAAGTTATCCGCATAGCCATGGATCGACTGTGCAGACATCCAGCAGGTGCGCCCTGCCCCGATGCTGTCCATATAGCGGCCCCACCAGATCGGTTCGCCCTCGAGACCCAGCAAAACGCCCTGATGCACATAGAAGGACCAGCCGTCATAGCCCGTCAGCCAGGCCTGATTAGAGGGGTCCGTGACAAACAGCAGATCAAGGCCCGCCGCACCCATCGCGGCACGGGTCAGGGCAATGCGCCGATCATACTCTGCTCGGCTGAAGGGAACATTGGGATTTGCCATTTTCACGATCCTTACTGCTGAGGCGAGTGGCGCTGTTGTACACAACGTGTGTAATTCCTCTGGCGTCACCCCTGAATTACTGTGAATAAACTTGGATAAATCAAGAGACTCGATCAATGTTGTGCACAATTCACACGCCAAGCGCGTAGGACAGGAGAGTAACATGCTGAAAAATGATCAACTGGACAGCTGGGACCGCGACAGCTTTTTCCATCCCTCGACCCATCTGGCCCAGCACGCCCGAGGCGAAAGCCCGACCCGGATTCTGAAAACCGCCGAGGGCGTCTATATCGAGGATCGCGACGGCAATCGCCTACTGGATGGCTTTGCCGGGCTGTATTGCGTGAACGTCGGCTATGGTCGGCCTGAAATCGCCGAAGCCATCGCCGACCAAGCGCGCGAGCTGGCCTATTACCACGCCTATGTCGGCCACGGCACCGAGGCGTCCGTCACGCTGGCCAAGATGATCATGGACCGTGCGCCGACGCATATGTCCAAGGTGTATTTCGGCCTGGGCGGATCGGATGCCAATGAAACCAACGTGAAACTGGTCTGGTATTACAACAACATCCTGGGCCGTCCCGAAAAGAAGAAAATCATCAGCCGCTGGCGCGGGTACCACGGTTCGGGATTGGTGACAGGATCGCTGACCGGGCTGGAGCTGTTCCACAAGAAGTTCGACCTGCCGCTGTCACAGGTGATCCACACCGAGGCGCCCTATTATTTCCGCCGCCCCGATCAGGCCCAGACCGAGGCGCAGTTCACCGCCCATTGCGCGGCTGAACTGGAGGCCCTGATCCAGCGCGAAGGCCCCGACACAATCGCCGCATTCATCGGCGAGCCGGTGCTGGGCACGGGGGGAATCGTCCCTCCGCCCGCCGGGTATTGGGAGGCCATCCAGGCGGTTCTGACCAAATACGACATCCTGCTGATCGCTGACGAGGTGGTGACGGGCTTTGGCCGGTTGGGCACGATGTTCGGGTCGGATCACTATGGCATGACGCCCGATCTGATCACGATCGCCAAGGGGCTGACCTCGGCCTATGCGCCGCTGTCGGGATCCATCGTGTCGGACAAGATGTGGAAAGTGCTGGAACAGGGCACGGATGAAAACGGGCCCATCGGCCATGGCTGGACCTATTCGGCGCACCCGATTGGCGCGGCGGCGGGCGTGGCGAACCTGAAACTGCTGGACGATCTGAACCTGATCCAAAACGCGGGCGAGGTCGGCGCCTATCTGAAACAAACCATGCAGGACGCGCTGGGGGATCACCCCAATGTCGGGGACATCCGTGGCGAGGGCATGCTGTGCGCGGTCGAGTTTGTGCAGGATCGCGATAGCCTTGCGGCCTTTGATGCGGCAGCGAAAATCGGGCCTCAGATCGCGGGCAAGATGCTGGAGCAAAGCAACGTCATCGGCCGCGCAATGCCGCAGGGCGATATTCTGGGCCTTGCCCCACCGTTCTGCCTGACACGGGCCGAGGCCGATACCGTGGTCGCGGCCACGCTGCGAGCGGTGCAGACGGTATTCAGCTGACTGACCCCCGTGGGCGCGGCGATCAGGTCGCGCCCGCGGGCTAAGCCCCCACAGTGCCAGGCAGGCAGCGGCTTTGCTTGACGACGCCATAGGCAAAGCTGGTGTTGATCGAGGCGATATTCGGGATCGGGTGAATGCGCGTGCGAATGAAGGCCTCGTAATCCTCGAGGCTGGCGACCACCACCCGCAAGATATAGTCCGTCTCGCCGGTCATCAGGTGGCAATCCATGATTTCCTCGATCGTCTGAATGCGGGTTTCGAAAATCTGCGCCGCCTCGGTCGAGTGATGATCCAGCCGGATCTGAATGAACACGGTGACCGGCAGGCCATAGGCCTTTTGGTTCACAATCGCGGTGTAGCCCTCGATGACCTTGCTTTGTTCGAGCATCCGCAGACGGCGCAGACACGGGGATGGCGACAGGTTCACCCGCTCGGCCAGTTCGGCATTGCTGAGTCGCCCGTCACGCTGAAGTTCGCGCAGAATCTGGAGGTCTTTTTCATCCATATCGGTGCCTTTTATGGCATGTTATGCCAATATTTTGGCAAATACTGAATGAAAAAGCAACTAAATGCCAGTTCGATTAGGGCATTCTTGCGGTCAAATAGATCGAAGGAAATCCAATGGCCAATGCGTCAAACACCCCGCCCGCAGGCTTTGCCACCCGTGCCATCCATTTCGGATACGACCCGATGGAGGAGCATGGCGCACTGACGCCGCCGCTGCATCTGACCTCGACCTATGCGTTCGAAACTGCCGAGGCCGGGGCCGAGATTTTCGCGGGCGACCGCGCTGGGTTTGTCTATTCGCGCGTCGGCAACCCGACCAGCGACCTGTTGGAACGCCGGATCGCCAGCCTGGAGGGCGCCGAGGCGGCCGTGGCCAATGCCTCGGGGATGGGCGCGATCACCTCGCTTTTGTGGACCTATCTGCACAGCGGGGACGAAATCATCACGGACCTGACGCTGTACGGCTGTACCTTTGCGCTGTTCCAGCACGGGCTGACGCGGTTCGGCATCAAGGTCACGCATATCGACATGACCGACCCGACACAGCTGGAGGCCGCGATCAGCGATCGGACGAAATTCGTCTATTTTGAAACCCCGGCGAACCCGAATATGCGGCTGGTGGATATTACTGCGGTGTCAAAGATTGCTCATGCGCATGGGGCGCGGGTGATCGTGGACAACACCTATGCCACGCCGGTCCTGTCCCGCCCGATCGAGCTGGGCGCGGATTTCGTGGTGCACTCGGCGACGAAATACCTGGGTGGGCATGGCGATCTGCTGGCCGGGCTGGTGGTGGGACGCCAAGAGGACATCACCGAGGTCCGCACCATCGGCATGAAGGATATGACGGGCGCTGTGATCGCCCCGTTCAACGCAATGCTGATCCTGCGGGGCCTGAAAACACTGGCCCTGCGGATGCAGCGGCACAGCGAAAACGCGCAGCGGATCGCGCAATTCCTAGAGTCCCACCCCGCCGTCGATACCGTGTTTTATCCAGGGCTGGACAGTTTTGGGCAGCGGGCATTGGCGCAAAAGCAGATGGCACTGTCCGGCGGGATGATTGCCTTTGAGGTCACGGGCGGGCTGGAGGCCGGGAAACGCGTGATGAACCGACTGAACCTGATCCACCGCGCCGTCAGCCTGGGCGATGCGGAAACGCTGATCCAGCACCCGGCCTCGATGACACATGCGACATACACCCCCGAGGAACGCGCGGCCCATGGCATCAGCGAGGGGCTGGTTCGGATTTCGGCCGGGCTGGAGGATATCGACGACATTCTGGCGGATCTGGCACAGGCACTGGCGCCGCGGAACGGCTGAGGCCTAGCCCGGCGCGCAATCGAAGACCACGACCTCGCGTTCCAGAAACAGGGTTTTGACCGGGGCAAAGGACTGCACGCGTTTGCAGTCCCGCTCCATCGTCTGGAAAAAGTCGCGCCGCAGTTTGGGATCGGACGTATAGGCGTATTGGGTGAAATCCTGCACCGCAAACAGGGTAAAGCCCTGATCCAGCCAATAGCTGAGCTGCCATTCCTCTTTCTGGAGCGGCCAGGCGTGGGCCTTGACCTCATAGTCGATCGCGTCTTCGTCCACGCCCTCTAATCCGAACATGACACCGGGCATATTGACGTAGAACACCGCATCGGGATCAGAGGTGCGGATCAGGCGTTCCTCGGCCATCTCGGGCATCTGAACGCTGTATTTCTGGGCCAGGCGGGCCATGCGGGTCAGCTCTATCCCCTGGGCCTCTTTGGTTTGCGGCAGGGTCAGGGCCATGGACGTCAGGATTTTGCGATCGCCATAAGTGTCCGCCAGATAGGTGCTGACGCTTTGCTGGATCGGGGTGGCGCTGGCCTGGCGCAGGGTCTCGAAGGTGCCATACAGACCAAAGGCCAGGCTGAGCGCCCACAGCCCCCCGGCCAGACGCCGGGAATTGGGATTGTCCGCACGGCTGAGATCGGCCAGCACCACCCCGTTCAGCACAAGGAACGCCGCGAAATTCGCGATCCACAGGTGCTCGGGCTGGCGGGGGCCGGTCATGACAGCGATGGCCAAGGTGCCAAGACACACCGACAGCCACACCACCAGCAAGGCCCCCTTGTGCGGCAGATCAGACCCGCGCCACAACAACAGCACGGGTGTCAGCAACGCCAGTGCAGTCATGACCGGGTTCATGCCAAAAATCGGCTCGGTCCCGCGCCACAGCAGGGTCAGCGGCCCGCTCAAAGGCCCGTCCGTGCCGGTCTGCACCGACATAACCGCCTGAATTTTCTGGTAGTCGATAAAGTTCTGCAAATCCAACAGCAGCCCGATATTCATCACGGGCCACAGAATCACAATGACCAGCAGCGCCCGCCCAAAGGATTTGAACGCCCTGCCCGCCCCCTCGGAGGCGATCAGCAGGACGACAAGCCCCAGCGCCAGGGGAAACAGGATAAACACCGACGAATGTTTAAAGCTGAGCGTCAACACGACACACAGCCCCAGGATGATGTCCCACCGGCGGGGGCTGCTGGTTTGCAGCCGCATGATCAGCGCCCAGATCACCGCCACCAGCGCCGTCGCCAACCCGGTGTCGCCCTTGGCGATATGTGCCATAAACACCCCCAGCGGGAACAAAACGGCCAGCATGGCCACGGCAAAGCTGCGGGCGCGGTCCAATTGCAGCGCGCGGGCAATCAGATAGAACAACGGAGCCAGCAACGCGCCGGTGATTGCAGTCACCAGCCGAGCGGTGACGTAAAAAACAGTCGGATCCGCGAAATACTGTGCCCGGAATGCACCGGGGTTGGCCCACCAATCGGCCACAAGCCCGACGGCAAACAGCCCCCCCAGCGCCACGGCATTCAAATAGTTGATAAAGGGCGGATAGAAATGTTGACCGGGAACCAGCTGTCCGGCCAGGACCTTGGCGGCCTCGTTGATCCGCTCGTCCCCGTGAAAATAGCCATAATCCGCCGCATAAAATCGCACAGCCAGCGCCAGGAAAAACAGAAGACAGCACAATGCCGTCGAAGTTTTGTCAAATCTATTGGTATTCGCCACGTAACGCTCCATGATCCGGCGCATTGAATTACCCTAACGTAACCAGTCTAAGGGGGCAGGTGCAAAGAGAAGCTTGGAAAAATGGCAAAAGCCGCTCTTTTGGCGCGGATCCGTCCTTTTCACGTCCCTTTTCAGTAGCATACCGTCATGATGAATTCTGTATCCACCCATACCGTGCCCCGGCACGTCCCGTTATTTGTCGATCTGGATGGCACGCTGGTGCTGACAGATGTCGCCGAGGAAATGCTGGCACGCAGCGCGCGGTCGGTTTCGGCCATGACCAAGGGCCTTGGGGCCTATCGCGCCGATGGGCTGGGCGGGCTGAAACGCAGCCTGTTCCAAGAGGTTGGATTTCGCGCCGATCTGCTGCCCTATAACCCGCAGGTGATGGAGTATATCCATCAGGCCCGCCACGCCGGCCGCGAGATCATCCTGGCCACCGCCGCTGACCGCGAGGTCGCCGAAGAGGTCGCGGCCTTTACCGACCTGTTCGACCGGATCATTGCGTCCGACCCAGGCCGCAACCTGAAGGGCAAGGCCAAGCTGGAGGCGATCCACGACATCGTTGGCGATGGCCCGTTCGAATACCTGGGGGATTCCAAAGCGGATCTGCCGATCTGGACGGCGGCCTCGCATCGGGGGTTTGCGCGCATTCCGAACTCGGCTGCCGCCCTGGCCGCCGAGAAGGATTTCGTCACCCTGACCCCCGGCCCTGCCCCGTCCAGGCTGCGAGCCCTGCGCAAGGCGATGCGCCCGCATCAGTGGTCCAAAAACGTGCTGGTGCTGGCGCCCCTGCTGTTCACCCATCTGTATGGCGATCCGGTCAGCGTGCTGCGCGCGTTGCTGGGGTTTGCCGTGTTCTCGATCTGCGCCTCGGCGGTCTATCTGATCAATGACGTGCTGGATATCGAGGCCGACCGCGCCCATGAAACCAAGAAGGCCCGACCGTTCGCGGCGGGGTTGCTGTTGCCGCGTGTGGGCTTTGGCGGGGCGCTGGTGCTGCTGGTGGTGGCATTGTCATTGGCCTTTGGTGTTCTGGGAACGGGATTTGGTGTGGTCATGCTGCTGTATGTTGCGCTGACGACGGCCTATTCCTTTGTTCTAAAGGCATTTTCGACCGTGGATGTGGTGGCGCTGGCGCTGCTGTATACGCTGCGGATCATCGCGGGGGCGGTCGCGCTCAAGACCTTTCCCAGCCCGTGGCTGCTGACGTTTTCGATGTTCTTTTTCCTGAGCCTGGCCTATCTGAAACGCTATATCGAGCTGTCCAAGATCACCGGCTCCCGCGGATTACCATCGCGCAATTACTGGGCGTCGGACCTGACAGTGGTGCAAACTTTTGGCATCGCGAACGGGGCGCTGTCGCTGCTGACGCTGGCCGAATATGTAAGCAACAACGAGGTGACCCAGCGCTATCAGACCCCCGGCATCCTGTGGCTGAGCATTCCGGTCATGATGTTCTGGACCTACCGGGCGTGGATGTGGGCCAACCGAGGCAAGATAGGCGACGACCCCGTGATCTTTGCGATGAAAGACCAGATCAGCCGATTGACCGGGCTGGTCATCCTGGCGATTTTCCTGTTGGCCCGATACCTGAACGTGGATTGGATGGCGCTATGACCCTGGCTGTTTTTGCGATCGTATTTATCAGCGTGTCCCTGTCGGCCCTGGCCCAGACCGCGTTCAAATACGGGGTATCCAAGGTCCATCTGGCCGAAAGCGCCACGCTGATAACCAAGGCGATGGCCTTCTTGTTCTCGCCCTATGTGCTGCTGGGGTTGGGGCTGTATGGCATCGGCACGGTGCTGTGGCTGTTCGCGCTGCGGCAGTTGGATCTGTCGCTGGCCTATCCCTTTGTCGCCATGAGCTTTGTCATGGTTGCCGCCTCGGGCATGCTGTTTCTGGGAGAGCCGGTAAACACCGGACGTCTGCTGGGGCTGGGATTGATCGTGCTGGGGCTGCTGGTGATGGCCCGCGCCGCCTGAGGGCCGTTCGGGGCGGCGATTTCGCACCGCCCCGACGTATTTCATCAACTATGAAGCGCGGCCACAGCATCCGACAGGGTGACCTGACCAGTGATCTGCCCCCCCGCGTTACGAACAGGCAGGACCTGTGTCTCGCTGGCGGCCAGAGGCGCCAGAGCATCCTCGAGCGGGGTGCCTTCGGCCAGGGGTTCGCCTGCGGGGGCATCGCCCTGAATCGCGGTTTTCAACGCCCGCACCCGGATCACCTTGCCGCGGTTAATCTCGCGGGTGAATTCAGCGATATAGTCGTCCGCCGGGCGCAAAACGATGTCTTGCCCGTCGCCCGATTGCACCAAGGCCCCGTCCCGCAGAATGGCGATTGAATCGCCGATCCGCATGGCCTCGTCCAGATCGTGGGTGATGAAAACGATGGTCTTGTGCAGCTCTTGTTGCAGCTCCAGCAAGATGGCCTGCATGTCCGTGCGGATCAGCGGATCCAGCGCCGAGAAGGCCTCGTCCATCAAGAGGATATCAGCATCCGTGGCCAGCGCACGCGCCAGCCCCACACGTTGCTGCATCCCGCCAGACAACTGACCGGGATAGTAATCCTCGTAACCAGCAAGGCCCACACGTTCCAGCCAATTGACCGCCCGCTTGGAGGCCTCGGCCGCGTCGATGCCCTGAATTTCCAGGCCGTATTCGACGTTCTCGATGATCGTGCGATGCGGCAAAAGAGCGAACTTCTGAAACACCATCGACATCTTGAACCGACGCAGATCGCGCAGCTGAACCTGATCCATCGCCATGACATCCTGATCATCCACCCAGATTTCACCCGCTGTGGGTTCAATCAGACGGTTCAGGTGCCGGATCAGCGTGGATTTGCCCGACCCGGACAGGCCCATGATGACCTGGAGCTTGTTTGCTTCGATATCCAGGCTGATATCCTGAAGCCCCAGCACATGGTTCGAGCTTTCCAGCAGCTCGGGTTTGCCCATGCCGTCGCGGACTTTGGCCAAGGCCTTTTGCGGGTTCGACCCGAAAATCTTGTACAGATTACGGATCGAGATTTTCGTCTCACCCATGGTTTGCCTCCCGATAGGATTGCAGGCGTTTGCCAAAGGTCTGACTGACCCGGTCAAAGATGATCGCCAGCGCCACAATGGCCAGACCATTCATCAGACCCAGCGCCAGATACTGGTTCGAAATCGCACGCAGCACCGGAACACCCAAGCCCTGCACCCCGATCATCGAGGCAATCACAACCATCGACAGCGCCATCATGATCGTCTGGTTCACACCCGCGAAAATGTTGGGCAAGGCCAGCGGGATCTGCACCCCGAACAGTTTTTGCTTGTTGTTGGCGCCAAAGGCCTCGGCGGCCTCCATGATGTCGGCGTCCACCAGACGGATGCCCAGATTGGTCAGACGCACCAACGGCGGCAGCGCATAGATGCACACGGCCAGCAGACCGGGCACCTTGCCGATGCCCAGCAGCATCACAACAGGGATCAGATAAACAAAGCTTGGGATGGTCTGCATCACGTCCAGAACCGGCGTGATCAAGGATTGCGCCCGGTCATAGCGCGCCATCAGGATGCCCAGCGGAATCCCCACAACGACACACACCAACGTGGCGACGGATATGATCGCCAAAGTGGACATCGTGTCTTCCCACATGCCCAAAAACCCGATCGCCAAAAAGGCCGCCACACTGCCAAGCGTGATTTTCCAGGACCGCGAACCGGCCCAGGCCAGCAGGGCCAGCACAAAGATCACGATGGGCCAAGGCGTGGCCTGCAAGAGCTTTTCGAACCACACCAGAAACTTCAAAAGCGGGTTGAAAAAGCTCTCGATCAATTCCCCCCAACTGCGGGTAAACTCGCGAAAGCTGCCGTCGATGCCCCGGCGCAATGCGCTGAGGTCTGCCCGTCCAAGTGACGGGAACTCTGTCAAGAACTCCATTGGGTCTCTCCTGTATTCCGTTAAAAAGAAAGGCCCGAGCTGATCAGCACGGGCCCTTCCTGGTGTCTTGGGGGATTACAGAGCGGCGCGAATTTTCGCGGCGACCTCTTCGGACACCCAAGGCGTCCAGATTTCCGGATGCTTGGACAGGAACTCAAAGGCAGCATCTTCGCCGGTGGCCTGATTGTCGCTCATGAATACCAGCATGGCGTTCATCACTTCGCCCGGGAAAACGCGGTTCTTGAAGTACTCTTGAGCCGGACCAGCCTTGGCAACGAAATCGTCGGTGACAACGGTGTTCACCTCGGACACGGTCCAGGAGGTTTTCTGCGGGGCAGCACAATCCTGTTCGGCCAGCGCGATGCAACCGTCCCAGTTGTCGGTCCCGGCCCATTCGGCCTCGAACGGCAGTTTGATCATGTTGTATTTGCCGATCATCGAGGTGGGCGACCAGTAGTAGCCGAACCAGGGCTCGCCACGTTCAACAGCCTTGGCCATCGAGCCGTCCAGACCCGCAGCCGAACCCGGATCAATCAGTTTCCAGCCTTTGGCTTCCATCTCAAACGCGCGGTACAGGTTGGCGTTCACCAGCTGACACCCCCAGCCCGCAGGACAGCCAACAAAGGCGCCTTTCGAGGAATCTTCGACATCGGGGAAAAGTTCAGGATGCGCCAGAACCTTTTCGACGGTGTCCAGCTCGGGGTGCGCCTCGGCGAATGCGGGCGTGATCCACCAGCCTTCACCCAGCCCAGTGATCGGGCCTTCGTTCAGCGCCAGCATGGTGCCCTCTTTCAGAGCAGCGTCCAGCGCGACGCGCACAGCGTTGATCCAGAGTTCAGGCGCAACATCAGGCTGACCTTTTTCGGACATCGACGCAAAAGTGGTCTGGGTCGCGCCCGGTACCAGTTCGACATCGCAACCATAGCCTTCGTGCAGGATGATAGCGTCGACATTGGCCATCATTTCGGCCGATGCCCAGTTCATTTCAGCAATCGACACTGCGCCGCAGTCCGACGCCATAGCCGAGGTGGCGGACAGCACAAAAGCGCCCGCGCCAAACGCGCATTTCAGTGTGGTATTCATTGGGGGTTCCCTCCCAGATCTTCTCGACTTTGCGAGCCGCGGATCTTCGGTTTCACGGCCAGTCACCAACCCTCGCGGTTGATTTCCCGGATCTATTCACCCTCTCGGGGGTGGAAATGCTCCAGGCTGCGGCACAAGCACAACATGGTACTGCCTGATTGTAAAGGGAAACACCGGGTCAACGCACAAACACCGCAGCACACTCAGCCTCCGCAGCCAGGTGCCGACAGGATGGCCGCGGGATCAAGGTGATTCAATATCCGCAGGCGCAACGGGCATTTCGGCGGTTCAAACGCGCCCATAATCGGCATGACAACTGTATGATATGCACCGATACCCCACGAAAACCCCTTGTTTTATTGAGCCAGACCAAAGCTGCAAAAATCGCCTTGTTTCTTTGGTTTTGGGATCATATACGGGTCAGCGGAGACGTGGCCGAGCGGTCGAAGGCGCTCCCCTGCTAAGGCAGCAGACACTCTGGGTAAGCCGCTGAAATTCAGCGGCTTTTTTGTTTCTCTGATTGCAGTTTCCCAAATCTTTCCCATCACGGTTTGAACTCCCATCCATGTGCCCGCAGCCGATCCGCGAGATCTGCTGTCGGATACTTGCGATAGCGTCGCGCCATTTCGGCATCGCTCCAGCCACCGCGATCGATCAGGCGGTCCTGATCCCCGACCTGCGCACTAAACCAAGTCGCCCACGTGTGCCTGAGGCTGTAGAAGACAAACTTTTCATTGGATGCATCCGTCTCTGGTAGATCAGCAGCCTCACAGAGCTTGTGAAACTGTCGGAAACCCTGAATAGGCCCTAGCTATCCTAGACACCTTCTTGGTTCACGTTGCGCTGTCTGTTTTCGACGTCGACGGGTGATAGTATCTCGTTTCTGGCATGTTTGCGTTTCGGGTTATAGAACATTTCGATGTAGTCAAAGATGTCCTGTCTGGCTTGCTTGCGGGTTTTGTATGTCCGACGACGAATGCGTTCACTTGAGCAGGTTGAAGAAGCTCTTCGGTGGCGTGCCCCCATGGGGTGGTCCGGTTTGATTGTTAGTGCATCGTGGGCCTCT
>JARGPB010000026.1 GCA_029212905.1 Thalassovita sp. | reverse complement strand
CCTTTGCTGCACATTATGCTATCAAAGGAGCGGCACCAAACCGCGACAGGTCCAGTCCGCGATGCTATCGCAGAGACAATCATGGGACTTCCTGCGGATTTTCGGCGTTCTCTGACTTGGGATCAGGGTGCGGAGATGGCCCAACATGCGCAACTCCAAATCGATACGGGGCTGGAAATCTACTTCTGCGCCCCACAAAGTCCTTGGCAGCGCGGGAGCAACGAAAATACCAACGGCTTGCTGCGACAATACTTTCCAAAAGGCACGGATCTCAGCCAGCACGGCGTCGATGAGTCGAGCGCGGTCGCGCATGCTGAATAGCCCCTATATTTTTAGACACCTTCTTCCGTAATTTTGAGGCAAGGCGGCCGTTATGGGGAAGGCAATTTCAGTGAAGATTTCAAACGTAATACGGAGCACCAAATCACAGTGCGTGGGTATGCCCTTCGTGAGGTTTCAGCGCGCTTAGGCGTCAGTACCTACTCGCTTTACACGTGGATGAAGCTGTAGGCGAAGGCCGCGTCGCAGGCATCATCTGTGGACCACGAGGCTGAGAACCGCAGGCTCAAGCGTGAGTTGGCGAGGATGACCGAGGAGCGCGACATCTTGAAAAAGGCAGCCCCGCATCGAATATTTCGTTTGCCCAATGCAGTGAGCGCAACGCACTCGATGCTCGAAATTTCCCGTGGTCAGGAAGTTCATGGACCTGACTGTCGATCCACGCAGCAGCTTTTCTTTGCATGATTTCGTCAATGACGCTCATTGGCATTCCTCAACTTACAGTTCGATTGCCAACCTTTATAGGAGTTCGTATCAGGTCAATGGTTCCACGATGACGCCAATACAAGTGCACCTTAAAAGCCGACATTCATACGCCGTACAGCATCCGTCAAAGTGGGCTCGAACCAGACATTCCTAGTATTGAGTTGCCGCTAATCGTGTCCTCGTTCGGACATGATCAGCAACGCCTCTTATAAACCTAACCCCAATGGCCGCCCTTTTTGCGTTAGCCCAGATAATCGGCGCGTTGCAGGCCGTATTTTGCCATCTTCTCGTTCAGGGTGCGGCGCGGCAGGCACAGCTCTTCCATAACGCTGGCGATGCTGCCCTTATGACGTCGCATCGTATTGTCGATCAGCATGCGCTCGAACGCTTCGACATATTCCTTCAGCGGCTTGCCTTCGGTGGTCATCACCGGCTGCATTTCATCGTGATCGGCCATCAGAAGCGAGGTGATCGTCCCGCTGCCCCGGCGCGATTGCAGCACGGCGCGTTCGGCGATGTTGATCAGCTGGCGCACGTTGCCGGGCCACGGGGCCTGCAACAATTGCGCGGCTTCCTGCGCGCTGACCTGCGGTGCGTCACATCCATATTCGTCCGCGAATTGTTCGCCCAAACGGGTGAAAAGCGTCAGAATATCCTCGCCACGTTGCCGCAGCGGCGGCAAGGTGATCCGCAGCGCGGCCAGACGATAGAACAGATCCGGGCGCAAGGCATCCTCGCAGGTGCGGTCCTGTTCTTGCATGTTGCAAATCGCCACGATCCGGGTTTCGGGCGGCGTGCCCTGATCATTGATCAAGCTCAGAAGCCGCGCCTGAAGACTGTCTGACAAGGACTCGACATCCTCCAGCACCAGTGTGCCGCCGCGCGCTTCTTCGACAGCGGGCAGTTGGCTGTCTTCGGGAAGCATCGGGCCAAACAGACGTTTGGCCAGCGCGTCCTCGTCCCATGCGGAACAGGACAGCAGCACGAATTTCTTACCCGCGCGCGCACCGACCGCGTGCAGCGCATGGGCGACCAGCGTCTTACCCGTGCCGGTTTCCCCGTCGATCAGCACGTGACCATCAGCCTGACCCAGATCCAGAATATCCTCTTTCAGGCGCTCCATCACCGGGGACGAGCCGATCAGCTTGCTCATCAGTTGCCCGCCGTCCGACAATTCCTTGCGCAGAGCGCGGTTATCCAGGGTCAGCCGCCGGGCGTTGGTGGCCTTTTTGGCCAGTTCAGTCATCCGGTCAGGATTGAACGGTTTTTCAAGGAAATCGAACGCCCCGACCCGCATTGCCTCGACCGCCATGGGAACATCGCCATGGCCGGTGATCATGATGACCGGCAGGGCGCTATCGCCGCCCATCAGTTTTTTCAGGAACTGCATCCCGTCCATACCCGGCATCTTGATGTCGGAAATCACGATGCCGGGATATTCCGGGCCCAGGGCCTTCAGCGCGTCCTCGGCGCTGGCAAAGGTTTCGGTGTCATAGCCAGACAGGGCCAGCCATTGGCTGATGGACTGACGCATATCCTGTTCGTCATCCACAATTGCGATCTTCATGACCTTCGACATGGGGGGTTACTCCGCCGCTTCTATTTCTGTGTCATTCGTTAAGATAGGCAGCTGCATTTCGAATACAGCCCCCCCGCCCTCGGCGTTGCGGGCCGTCAGCCGCCCGCCAAGGTCATTCACAATGCCCGACGAAATCGCCAGCCCAAGGCCCACGCCCTCGCCGGGCTTCTTGGTTGTGTAGAACGGCTCGAACAGCTCGTCGAGATCATCAATCCCGTGGCCATTGTCGCGCACCGTCAGGGTTGCGGTCTCGCCAGCCGCCAAAATCAGATCAACCTGAGGGTCATCCACCCCCTGTGTCGCATCCAAGGCGTTGCGCAGCAAATTGATCATCACCTGCTCTACGCGCACCCGATCCCCCATCACCCGCACGGGCATGTCGGGAATAGCACGGGTAATCCGCACATGGCGGTTCTTTAGCTGAGGCTCCATCATCGACAGCGCCGAATACAGCGCGTCGTTCATATTGACCTCGGAAAACGTGTCTCCGCCCTTGCGGGCATAGCTTTTGAGCTGCCGCGTGATGGCGCCCATCCGCCCGATCAGATCGTCAATCCGCTGGAACGAAGACAGGGCCTCGTCGGGACGATTTCGGTTCAACAGCAGACGCGCGCCCGCCAGATAGGTTTTCATCGCTGCCAACGGCTGGTTCAGCTCGTGGCTGACGGCGGCGGACATCTCGCCCAGGGCGGCCAATTTCTGGCTCTGCGCCAGGGTCTGTTCGGCGACGGCCAGGGTCTCTTGGACGCGCTCACGCTCGGCGATTTCCCGCTGTAGCCTCGCGTTCAGCGCGCGAAGTTCCGCCGACTCGCGCTGAAACAGCGCCATCCTCAACGCCGTTTTCCGACTAAGAAAATAGAACGCCAGCGCCAAAAGGATCGCGAATCCCATGATTTCCAGCGCAAGGAAGCCGTTCACCTTCTCGCGGACACTGTCATAAGTCGTAAAGCTGGTGATGCGCCAGCCGCGGAACGGGATGCGCGTTTCCATCCGCATCACGGCCTCGCCTCCGACATAGGCGTCCGCAGGAACAGCCGTCCAATCCGCCGTGGCCTGAATGGCGCGTTGGATCGCGCTTTCGGCTGGATCCGTTTTCAACGCCTCGGTTTCGGACAGTCCACGCCAGCGCGGCTCGGTCGCCATGATGATCGTGCCTGAACTATCTGTCACCAGAACCGCATCGGAAATTCCGGCCCAAGCGCGTTCGAATTTCTGCAGGTCGACCTCGACCAGGATAACGCCGGCCACCTCGCCCTGACTGTCGATCCGCCGCGAATAGGTAAAGCTATAGCCGCCGCTTTCACGCCGCAAAACCGTGAAAACCGTATCCGAAGCCCGCACCGCGTTCAGAAAATAGGGATCTTGCCGATGTTGCGAGCCCAGCCGATTACGGTCCGTTGCCGCCACCGCGCGCCCATCCCCGTCCAGCAGCATCAAAGAGGCCGCACCAATTTCCTCGACAAAGGAAATCAGTCGCTGTGTGGATTGCGAAAAATCACCCGAGTTCAGCGCCCCGATCAGGGCCGCATCCCGCGCCAGCAATTGCGGCACGATGGCATTCCGGCGCAGCTCGGACAGCAGGTTGCCACCATAGAGCGCCAGGCGCAGCTCGGCCCGGTTGCGGGTATTCTGGGTAAAACGGTCGGTCAGCAGATTGTTGGTGACAACCACCGTCACCATAGCCAACACGGACAGGATCAGCAATGCCACACGCACCCGCCAGCTGATCGGGCCGGTGCGTTTAGGTGTCTGTGCTGGAAGTTGCGTCTGCGCCATGCCCCAAGTTACGACGGGGCGCGGGCCGCCTCAAGTCACGCTGTGACCAATTGGTCCATCAACGCGCGGAACATTGCCACCCCATCGGTGCCGCCGTGGCGCTCATCCGCAGCGCGTTCGGGGTGAGGCATCATTCCCAGCACCCGACGGTTCTTGGAAATCACACCTGCAATATCAGCAACCGAGCCATTGGGGTTGTCCGTATAGGTGAACGCCACTCGGCCCTCGCCCTGCAGCTGAGCCAGCTTTTCGTCCGTGACGAAATAGTTGCCATCGTGGTGCGCAATCGGAATGTTGATCTCTTGCCCGGCCTCATAGCCCGCCGTGAACGGGGTTTCAGCGTTTTCGACGCGCAGACCGATGGTCTTGCAGATGTATTTCAGGTTTGCATTGCGACGCAGTGCTCCGGGCAGGATGCCAGTTTCGGTCAAGACCTGGAACCCGTTGCAAATCCCCATGGCATAGCCGCCGCGTTCCGTATGGGCGATCAGCGACTTGCAGATGGGCGAGTTCGCCGCAATGGCCCCACACCGCAGGTAATCCCCAAAGGAAAAACCGCCAGGGATGCCGACAATATCCAGCCCTGCGGGCAGGTCGGTATCTTTGTGCCACACCATGGTGACATCCGCTCCGGCGCGCTCAAAGGCGACGGCCAGGTCTCGGTCACAGTTGGATCCGGGGAAAACGATGACGGCAGCTTTCATGGCGGTCTGGCTCCTGTTTGGGCTCAGTTAAGCTCGATCGAGTAGCTTTCGATGACGGTATTCGCCAGCAGCTTCTCGCACATCTCTTTGACGGTGGCCTCGGTGGTGCCATCGGCCAGGTCCAGCTCGATCACCTTGCCCTGACGCACACCGTTGACGCCATCAAACCCCAACTGGCCCAATGCGTGGCGCACGGCCTCGCCCTGCGGGTCTAGAACGCCGTTTTTCAGCATCACATGAACACGAGCTTTCATCTGTCTTTCCTTATGTGCAGAGCGGATCAGTTGATCAGGGTCGGTTTGATTGGGGTTGCGCCTTTGGGCAGGACACCCAGACGGCGAGCCACTTCGGTATAGGCGTCGGTCAGGCTGCCCAGGTCGCGGCGAAACACGTCTTTGTCCAGCTTTTCGCCGGTTTCGATGTCCCACAGACGACAGCTGTCGGGGCTGATTTCATCCGCAACCACCAGGCGTTGGAAATCCCCCTCGTAGACGCGGCCGATCTCGATTTTGAAATCGATCAGCTTGATGCCAGCACCGTACATGACGCCAGACAGGAAATCATTGACCCGCAGCGCCAGGCTGAGAATGTCATCCATGTCCTGCTGTGTCGCCCAGCCAAACGCGGCGATGTGCTCTTCTGTCACCAGAGGATCACCCAGCTTGTCGTCCTTGTAGCAGTATTCCACGATCGGGCGCGGCAGCTGTGTGCCTTCTTCAATGCCCAGACGTTTGGACATGGAACCGGCGGCAAAGTTGCGCACGATAACCTCGAGCGGAATGATCTCGCACGAGCGCACCAGCTGCTCGCGCATGTTCAGGCGTCGCAGGAAATGCGTCGGCACGCCGATATTGGCCAGGCCCAGCATGAAATATTCGGACAGCAGGTTGTTCAGAACCCCTTTGCCCTCGATGACATCTTTTTTCTCGGCGTTGAACGCGGTCGCATCGTCCTTGAAGTATTGGACGATCGTTCCTGGTTCTGGACCCTCATACAGGGTCTTTGCTTTGCCTTCGTAGATTTTCTTGCGCCGTGCCATGGTCACTCCGTCGGTGCGGCCAGGATGAGTCCCGGTTTGGCGCTCTCTTAGTCTATGGGCGGGCCTGTCGCAAGAGAGGCTGATTGCAATGCCCCCTTGCCTCTTGCGCCGCGCGTCTCATACGGGCATATCAGTGCCAACATCAACGTCAGCCGAGGACAGTGGAATGACCACCTTTGACGACCGCGAAAACGCATACGAAGCCAAATTTGCCCATGACGAGGAATTGCTCTTCAAGGCCGAAGCACGCTGCAATAAAATGCTGGGCCTTTGGGCCGCCGATCTGCTGGGTAAAACCGGTGATGACGCCGAAGCCTACGCCAAATCGGTCATCATCGCCGATTTCGAAGAAGCCGGTCACGAAGACGTCGTCCGCAAAGTTGCCGCCGATCTGGACGGCAAAGCCGACGCTGACGCGATCCGCGCCAAGCGCGCTGAATTGCTGGCCGTCGCCAAACGCGAGATCCTGAACGCAAAATAATCTTTGCACCAGAATGACTTAGCGTAAACGCGGCCTCTTGGGGTCGCGTTTTTCATTTTCTGAGCCGGTCATTTCCCCTCATTTTGTTCATGAAAACCTGAATAATATGAATTTGCCCTTTGGGCGTAAACGTGACAGGTAACGCGCCGAAACCCGACCTGCTGAGGATCCGACAATGACCAACGCTCTCTCTCGCCTGCTGGAAACCCGTGACTGGCTGATGGCCGACGGCGCAACGGGCACCAACCTGTTCAACATGGGCCTCAGCTCGGGCGACGCACCTGAGTTGTGGAACGAAGAGCACCCCGACCGGATCAAGAAACTCTATTCCGGCGCGGTGGATGCGGGCTCGGATATTTTTCTGACCAATTCGTTTGGCGGGAATGCGTCGCGTTTGAAGCTACACAACGCGGAAAAACGGGCGCGCGAATTGTCGCGGATCAGCGCCGAGCTGGGCCGCGAGGTCGCAGATGCATCGGGCCGGACCATCGTTGTGGCCGGATCTGTCGGCCCCACAGGCGAAATTTTCGCCCCCATGGGCCCGATGACCCACGAGCTGGCCGTCGAAATTTTCCATGAACAGGCCGAGGGCCTGAAAGAGGGCGGCGCTGACGTTCTGTGGCTAGAGACCATTTCCGCCCCAGAAGAATACAAAGCCGCCGCCGAGGCATTTGCTCTGGCCAATATGCCCTGGTGCGGCACCATGAGCTTTGACACCGCCGGGCGCACGATGATGGGGATCACCTCGGCGTCGATGGTCGATATGGTTGAAAAACTTGCGAATCCTCCGTTGGCATTTGGCGCGAACTGTGGCGTTGGCGCGTCGGACCTGCTGCGCACTGTGCTGGGCTTTGCTGCCCACGGCACCGAACGCCCCATTATCGCCAAGGGCAACGCGGGTATCCCGAAATACCACGACGGCCACATCCATTACGATGGCACGCCCGAACTGATGGCAGAGTATGCCGTTTTGGCCCGTGACGCCGGGGCCACGATCATCGGCGGCTGCTGCGGCACCATGCCCGAGCACCTGAGCGCCATGCGCAAGGCGCTTGAAACCCGGCCGCGCGGCCCCCGCCCCACGCTAGAGCACATCGCCGAAAAACTGGGTGGTTTTTCTTCGGCCTCTGACGGGACTGGCGAAGAGCCCGGTGCAGGTCGGCGCACCTCGCGTCGTCGGCGTGGCTAAGGCATTGTCATACGGACATTAAAACAGGCTCAATTGATCGCCCACCTCTGATGGTGGGCGAAACAAATCGCAGCGCAGTTTGGGTTGCGGACGATCCAGCCCCGCTCGTCTGGCGGCCGCCTGAAACCGTTTCGCAATCATATCGGCATAGTGCCCCTCGCCGCGCATCCGGCGCCCCCATTGCGCGGAATACTCTTTGCCACCATGCATTTCACGTACTCGGGCCATGATCTTGGCTGCGCGCAACGGATAGTGCGCCTCAAGCCATTCTTGAAACAAAGGCGAGACTTCCAGCGGCAGGCGCAACATGATCCAGCTGGCCGCATCTGCGCCCGCATCGGCACCGGCCTGTAGCAAGGCCTCGATCTCGTGATCGTTCAGCCCTGGCACGATGGGCGAGGTCATCACCCGCACTGGCACCCCAGCCTCGGTTAGTCGTCGGATCACCGCTAGCCGCCGCGCCGGCACTGGAACGCGTGGCTCCATCGTGCGGGATAGGCCGGTGTCCAGCGTTGTGACAGATATGCCGACACGCACCAGGCCATCAGCGGCCATATCGCTAAGAATATCCAGGTCCCTTTCGATCAGCGTGCCCTTCGTGACGATTGCCACCGGGTGGCGGAACGCTTGCAACACCTCCAGGCAGGCCCGCATGATACCGCGATCCCTTTCCAAGGGCTGATAGGGATCCGTATTCGTCCCAATTGCAATCGGCGCCACCTGATAGGACGGCTTGCGCAATTGGCGCGCCAACACCTCGGGCGCCCGAGGTCTGGCCACAAGCCGCGTTTCGAAATCCAAACCCGGCGACATCCCCAGATAGGCGTGGCTGGGCCGCGCGAAACAATAAACGCAGCCATGCTCGCAGCCGCGATACGGGTTCAGCGTCCGGTCGAACGGCAAATCCGGCGACCGGATATAGTTGATCACCGAGCGCGGCACCTCTTCCCGGACTTCGGTACGAAAAATGGGCAGCTCTTCCTCGATATCCCAGCCGTCATTGACCCGCACACGTTCCTGCACCTCGAACCGTCCGGTTCGATTGGTCAACGCCCCGCGCGCCTTGCGCCTTTGTGCGTCGATCTGATGCTTTTCTGTACAATCCATCACACAAATATGAACAAAAAGGGAACATTTGCAATCTACATCACAATGATGGTGAAGATTTTTCAATCCACCTTTGCCAGAAACCCTCGTATAAGTCGGAACCGAAACCGGTTCTGTCGCAATCCGCCAAGTGTGATCGCAACAAAAGACCGAAATCTGACAAGATCATAGGACCCGGCGGCCCTGCCCGCCCCCATCAAGGAAACGCGCATATGTCGGAAGACCAAGACGACATCATCCTGTCCGAACTGAATGACGAAGAGCTGGTCGAACAGATGTTCGACGATCTATACGACGGCATGAAAGAGGAAATCGAAGAAGGCGTCGATATCCTGCTGTCGCGCGGCTGGGCCCCCTACCGCGTCCTGACCGAGGCTCTGGTTGGCGGCATGACCATTGTCGGCAATGATTTCCGCGATGGAATCCTCTTTGTCCCCGAGGTGCTGCTGGCTGCCCAGGCGATGAAGGGCGGCATGGCCATCCTCAAACCGCTGCTGGCCGAAACTGGCGCCCCCCGCATGGGCAAAATGGTGATCGGCACAGTCAAAGGTGACATCCACGACATCGGCAAAAACCTGGTGACGATGATGATGGAAGGCGCCGGATTCGAGGTGGTCGACCTGGGCATCAACACGGATGCCGACGAATACCTCGCTGCGCTGAAAAAAGAGGGCGCCGACATTCTTGGGATGTCTGCCCTTCTAACGACCACAATGCCCTATATGAAAACGGTGATCGACTCGTTGGCCGAACAGGGCCTGCGCGACGAATACATCGTGCTGGTCGGTGGCGCCCCTCTGAACGAGGAATTCGGCAAAGCCATCGGCGCCGATGCCTACTGCCGGGATGCAGCCGTCGCCGTAGAGACCGCCAAAAGCTTCATCGCGCGCAAACACAACCAGATGTCCGCCTGATTTGGACCGGCCCGCGTTTTACGCGGGCCTTTCACCATGCCCATTCCCAGCGATGACAGCCTCACGACAAACGGCCTGGCCCCGACCCATGCAACAGGTCGGGTGCTGGTGATCGCTTGCGGAGCGCTCGCACGGGAAATCCTGGCGCTGATCAAAATGAACAACTGGTCCCACATGGACCTGACCTGCCTGCCCGCTATCCTGCACAACCACCCCGATCGCATCGCAGAGGCAGTCGAGCAGGCGATTGCGAAACATCAACACACCCATGACCAGCTTTTTGTCGCCTATGCGGACTGCGGCACCGGGGGCGCTCTGCAACAGGTCTGCGATCGCTACGGCGTGCAGATGATCCAAGGCCCGCACTGCTATGCCTTTTTCGAGGGAACCGACCAGTTCGCCGACCATGCGGATGAAATCACCGCCTTCTACCTGACGGATTTCTTAACCCGACAGTTTGACGCGTTCGTCTGGAAACCCCTAGGCTTGGATCGCCACCCCGGCCTGCGCGACATGTATTTCGGCCATTACACCAAACTGATTTACCAGGCCCAAACCGACGACCCTGCGCTCACCCAAAAAGCCCGCGATTGCGCCGACCGCCTTGGTCTCGCATTCGAGCGCCGCTTTACCGGCTACGGCGATCTTGCCACCGCGCTCGAAACCCAATCCTGAGCCCGTCCGCTGGCAGTTCCTCCGCGAGGCTTTGCACCTCACAACAGGTTTCACTGATACAGTGCGGTATTCAACTGCTTCGGCCTCCGCCGAAGCTCCCAAAGCGTGGCGCAGCCACACAATTGGATCACGCTGCGGCAGCCACCTGACGGACACGTTCGATCATTGCGCGCACACCGTTGGATCTTTGGGCGGACAGATGTTCATGCAGCCCAAGACGGCGTAATTCGACCTGCGCATCGATTCCGCACACTTCGCCGACCGGCACCCCATTGTACAAAGCCCGCAGCACAGCAATCAGTCCACGCACGATCAGCGCGTCACTTTCCCCATCAAAGGAAAACACACCCGCCTCGATCTTGGGATGCAGCCAGACCTGGCTGGCGCAACCGTCCACTTTGGTTGCCGGGACCTTCAGCGCAGCGTCCAGCGCATCCATCGCCTTGCCCTGCTCGATCACATACCGATAGCGATCTTCCCAGTCTTCCAGGAAATCGAAATCCTCGACGATTGCTTCAAACGCTTCGGTGGCCATCACAGTCCCTTTCTTGCTTATCCCCCACCTAGGCTGCACCCGACCAAAGGTCCAGCCCCGCCTTGCGTCTTTTCAAGCGCATCTGGATAAGGTAACCCGATGGGGACAGCGACAAAGGCAGATGCAATGCGGAAATCTCTCTCGGCCCTCCTGATCTCCACACTCCTGATTTCGGGATGTGGTGCCTCCAAACTGAATCCCATGAATTGGTTTGGTCGCGGACAGTCCCAACCAGTTGTAGCCGACAGCGCCAACCCGCTGATCCCCGCAAAACGCGGCACGGTTTTCCGCCGTGGGGACAAACCCTATACGGGTATCCTGATGCCTCAGGTCAAACAGTTGAAGATCGAGCGCGTCCCCGGCGGTGCCATCGTGCGCGCGACGGGCGTGGCACAATTCCAGCAGCCGTATGATGTCAAACTGATCTCGACCAGCAAGAACCAACCTGTCGACCGCACCCTGACGTTCGAGCTGCGCGCCGAAGTGCCGGGCAAAAACCTGCGGCAGGGATCGGAATGGACCAGAACCGTGACCGTGGCCACCTTCCTGACAGATAACGAGCTAGAGGGTGTGCGCACAATCCGCGTTGTCGGCTCTCAAAACACAATGAGCGCGCGCCGCTAAATCGCGGCGCGGCATTCTCATTACAGTTCGACGATTTTGACGCTTTTGCCCTTTGCAGATAGCGCTATTTCACCGTCGCACAGGCGCAATGCATCATCGCCAAACACTTCACGGCGCCAACCGCTCAGCGCAGGCACATCCCTCAGCCCCGCCGCAATCGCATCCAAATCCGAAGTCGGCGCAATCAGCTTCGAGGCCACGCCCGCCGTTTCGGTCTTGGCCTTCAGCAGGACCCGCAACAAATCTGCCAGGGCTGGGTTCACCTGAAGTTTGTCCTTGTCGCCATTCACTTTGGGATAGTTTTCAGGCGCACAGGCCACACCAGCCTTTACGGCTGCAAGAATGCCCTCGGCAATGTCGCCTTTGCGAGCTTCGCGCAACAGCAGCCGCGAACGGCCCAGATCGTTCAATGATGTCGGCTTGGTCGAGGCCAGCTCGACCAGCGCATCGTCCTTGTAGACCCGATTACGCGGCACGTTGCGCGATTGTGCGTGGTCTTCGCGAAAGCGCGCCAGCTCGCGGACCACGGCCAGGAATTTTCCGCTGGTGGTCCGGGTTTTCACCCGTTTCCAAGCCTCTGCGGGCTTTACAATATAGGTGTCGGGGTGGGTCAGAACCTGAAGCTCTTCCTCTACCCATTTTTCACGTTTGTTTTTCTTCAACTGCGCCGCCAGGAATTCATAAATCTGACGCAGATGGGTCACGTCCGCCAAGGCATAGGTCTTTTGCGCATCCGTCAGCGGGCGGCGCGACCAGTCCGTGAAACGGTGGGTCTTGTCCAGGGATTCCTTGGCGATCTTGCGCACCAGGGTTTCATATCCAACCTGTTCGCCAAAACCACAAACCATTGCCGCGACCTGTGTGTCGAACAACGGCTCTGGGAACACACGCGCGTCAATAAAGAAGATCTCAAGATCCTGCCGCGCGGCGTGGAACACTTTGACAACCGAGGTATCGCGGAACAGCTCGTACAGCGGCTCCAGCGACAGGTCTTTGGCCAACGGATCGATCAGAACGGCGTTGTCGTCCGTCTCCCCCGGCATGGCCATCTGGATCAGGCAAAGTTTGGAGTAATATGTGCGCTCGCGCAGAAACTCGGTATCCAGAGTGACATAATCATGCGTGCGGGCTTCGGCGCAAAATGCGGCCAGCTCTTCCGTCGTTGTCAGTGTTTTCATGCAGAGGTTTCGTTCTTGGCCTTAATGTTATCTTTGGGGCGGTTTTCTGCATATACGCCAAAGCCGCACCAAAGGAAAGGCGAGGTCTCAGCCCAGCGTCAGAGGTGTGTCATCCCCACCTGCGAACCGACGCAAAACGGCTGGATAAAGGGCATGTTCCTGTACCAGAACACGCGCGGCCAGGGTATCTGCCGTGTCTTGCGGCAGGATCGGCACGCGGGCCTGTCCCAGGATTGGCCCATCATCCAGCGCGGGTGTCACAAGGTGGACAGAGCAGCCCGCCTCGGTATCACCGGCCTCAAGCGCGCGGGCGTGAGTGTTCAAACCCTTGTATTTTGGCAGAAGCGACGGATGGATATTCAGCATCCGCCCATCCCATTCCCGCACAAAGCTTTCGGTCAGCACGCGCATGAACCCGGCCAAACAGATGATATCCGGCTGGGCCGCCTTTAGATGTTTCAGCAGTTCAGCCTGAAACGCCTCGCGGTCGCCCTTGAACGGGCGATGATCCACGGCAAAGGTCGGAATGCCCATGTCGGCGGCCTTTTTCAATCCGCCAGCATCTGGGTCGTTTGACCCGACCAAAACGGCGCGCGCGGGGTGGTCACCCACCATGCTTTCGACCAGTTTCACCATGTTCGAGCCACCGCCCGAAATCAGGATGGCAACCCGTTTGGTCACAGCAGAACACCCGTATAGGCAACGCCCTCGCCTGCCGTGATGGTCCCCAGGGTGCTGACGGTTTCGCCTGCCTCGGTCAGCAGAGCGGTCAGCGCCTCGGCGCGGTCAGCCTGAACCGCAAGGATCATACCAATGCCGCAGTTAAAGGTTTTCAGCAGTTCCGCCTGCTCCATCCCGCCGGTTGCGGCCAACCATTTGAACACAGGCGGCAGATCCCAGGCGTCCAGATCAATGGTCGCGCCCATGCCCTCGGGGAGGACACGCGGCAGGTTTTCAGTCAGGCCACCGCCGGTAATATGCGCCAGCGCATGAACGCCCCCTGCCCGCACTGCGGCTAGAGACTGTTTCACATACAGGCGCGTCGGCGCCAGCAAAGCCGCGCCCAAGGTGCCATCCGAGAACGGGCAATCAGCGTCCCAGCCCAGGCCCGAGACCTCGACCAGTTTCCGCACAAGGCTGTAGCCATTGGAATGCACACCGTTCGATCCCAGACCCAGCAATACGTCACCCTCGGTCACGCCCGCAGGCAGATCCGCACCACGTTCCATCGCACCCACGGCAAAGCCCGCAAGATCAAAATCGCCATCGTGGTACATGCCGGGCATTTCTGCAGTCTCGCCGCCGATCAGCGCACAGCCGGATTGAACGCAGCCCTCGGCGATGCCCTCGATGATGCGGGTCGCCTGTTCCAGCTCCAGCTTGCCGGTGGCAAAATAGTCCAGGAAAAACAAAGGCTCGGCGCCCTGGCAGACCAGATCGTTGACGCACATGGCGACCAGATCAATCCCGATCGTGTCCACGTTACCCGTGTCGATTGCGATGCGCAGCTTGGTGCCGACACCGTCGGTGGCCCCAACCAGGATCGGATCCTTATAGCCCGCGTCCTTCAGGTCAAACAGCGCGCCGAACCCGCCCAGACCGGACATCACGCCCGACCGTTTGGTCCGTTTGGCGGCCGGTTTGATCCGGTCCACCAGCTCGTTGCCTGCATCAATGTCCACGCCCGCGTCCGCGTAGGTCAGGCCGTTCTTGCCAGTGTTCATCAGCATATCCCCGATTTCGTCGCGCCCCCGATAGCCCATCATCTACGCCTTGTCCACGGGCTGGCACGCGTACAGACAGCCAAAAACCCGCCCATGCGCCTCAATCATAACAAAAAGGGGCACGAGGCCCCTTTTCATCAGTTTCACAAGGTATCGAAGCCCGTTTAGAACGGCAGCCCAACATAGTTTTCAGCCAAAGACGTCAGCGCCGCCTCGGATGAAAACAGATACTCCATATCCGTTTTCTGCAACTTGCTGTCATACGAAATACTCTCAGGGAACGTGTGCAAAAGCGACGTCATCCACCAGCTGAAACGCTGTGCCTTCCAAATGCGCGCCAGAGCTTTCTCGCTGTAGTTCTCCAGCCCGGTATCATCGCTGTTTTCATAGTGATCGACCATTGCGTGATACAGATAATAGATATCGCTGGCGGCTGAATTCAGCCCTCGCGCGCCGGTCGGCGGCACGATATGCGCCGCGTCGCCTGCCAGGAACAGATTGCCATAGCGCATCGGCTCGGCGACAAAGCTGCGCAACGGCGCGATGCTTTTCTCAATCGACGGGCCGGTTTCCAGGGCATCAGCCACATCTTGCGGCAGACGTGCTTTCAGCTCGTCCCAGAAGGCATCGTCGGACCAGTCTTCGACCGTGTCCGTCAAAGGCACCTGGATATAGTAGCGGCTCAGAACCTGGCTCCGCATCGAGCACAGCGCGAAACCGCGGTCGTTCTTGGCGTAGACCAGTTCGGGCGACACAGGTTTGGTCCGGCTCAGCACACCCAGCCAGCCGAAAGGATAAACCTTTTCGTATTCTTGCAAAACATCCGCGGGAATTGATTTTCGGCTGACCCCGTGGAACCCATCGGCGCCAATCACATAGTCGCAATCAATGCGAATGATTTCATCGCCGTCGCGGTAGGTGATGTAGGGGGCGTCGCTCTTGAGGTCATTCAGCTTCACGTCTTCGACGTTGTGAATGACATTGCCGCCCATTTTTTCGCGCGCATCGTACAAATCGCGGGTCAGCTCGGTTTGGCCATATACCACAACCGAGTTGCCCCCCGTGTGACCAGCCAGATCGACCCGCTGCATTTTCCCGTTGTCGGCAATATAGAACCCTTCGTGAATTTCGCCCTCGGCGTCCATCCGTTCGCCGCACTGGGCCTCGCGCATCAGTTCAGCGAAGCCATGCTCCAGAACACCCGCACGGATTCGGCCCAGCACATATTCGCGGCTGTGCTTTTCCAGGACGATATTGTCGATCCCACGCAGATCAAGAAGCTGGCTTAGCATCAAACCAGACGGGCCCCCGCCGATGATGCCAACTTTGGTTTTCAAACTCATTTTGCGTCTCCTCCGTTATGGGGACATTCTGATCAGGATCCGCCATCAGAGGAATGGATTCATCGGCCTTGATCTGGTACAAATCGAACATGGATAGGATCAAGAACTTTAATCTATTTGGCGAACATCAGGACCTGCCGGATGTCGTACATTGTGAAACGATCGAAACGCGGTCCCTGGTACACAACTGGGAGTTCAAACCCCATCGCCACGGTCGCCTGCATCAGTTCGTGCTAATCGAATCCGGCGGCGGTCAGGTGTTGATCGAGGAAACCCGGCGGCGGCTATGCAGCGGCGATCTGGTGAACATGCCAAAAGGAGTTGTACACGGGTTTTCCTTTGAGCCGGGCACCCAGGGGTGGGTCGTCACCGTCGCATCAGAGCTGCTTGAGGACAGTCTGATTGATACCGAAGGCCTGCGATCAGTCCTCAAAACCCCGGAAAACGTGCAGTTTTCAGACAGTATTCGTACAATCGTGATGGCCATTTTCGCAGAGTATCCCAGCCGGAATTTTGCCAGAGCGCATGTTTTGCGAGCGTTATCGGGTGTCTTGGTTGGGTTGGTCGCGCGCGCCATTTCGGCCCAAAACCCCGTCGCGCCGCGCACGGATCATGACCTCCAACGTCGTTTTGAATCCCTCCTGGAGGAACATCACCTAAAGCATCTGGGGGTTGCGGATTACGCTGATCTTCTGGCCGTCACGCCGACCCATCTTAGCCGGGTCATGCGTCAGGCAACTGGGCTGCCCGCCTCTGCGGCAATCGAAGACCACATGGCCCGCGAGGCACGTAGGAATTTGGCCTTTTCCAACTTAAGCATATCTGAAGTCGGGTATCATTTGGGATATGCAGACCCGGCCTATTTCAGCCGGGTCTTCAAAAGAGCGACAGGTCAATCGCCTCGTGATTTCCGCCGTGGATTAGACGATCAGAGCGCTTAACTCTCGACCGGCTCCAGCAGCATTGTCCCGGCGCCCGTGTTCGAAATCGGGATGTGATAGTTCGAATGCACCGCCTTCACCTTGTCCCCCAAAGCGCCGCGCATCATCATCCACATCAGGAATTCCGTCCCCTGGGCACCGGCCTTTTCCACCAGCTCGTGCCGCGAAATTTTCGTCAGTGCATCAGGATCCGAGACGATTTTTTCCATGCAGTATTGATCGAATTCCTTGTTGATGAATCCCGCACGTTCGCCATCCAATTGGTGCGACAGACCGCCGGTCCCCAGGACGACAACTTTGATGTCCTGGGGCCACGACAAAATGGCCTTGCGCAGCGCGCGACCAAAGTTCAGCGCCCGTCCCAGCGTAGGGATCGGATGCTGCACGGTATTCGCGCTGATCGGGATGGTGCGCGGCAGGTCGGGGTTGTGCGGCGCGCCCGGCCAGAACAGCTGCATCGGTACAACGAACCCGTGATCCACCGCCAGCTCTTGACACGATGTAATGTCGAATTCCTGCGCAACCATGCTTTCGATGATGTGCCAGCTAAAAGGCGCATCGCCAGGGAACGGATCAAGCTGCGGAATGCCCCAGCCCTCGTCCTCGTTGACATATTGATGCGCAGCGCCAATCGCAAAAGTCGGCATCTTATCCAGAAAAAAGCCCAGCCCGTGGTCATTGTAGATGTTGATCGCGACATCCGGTTTATGTTCATTCAGCCAGTCCTGAATGGCCGGATACCCGTCGAAAAACGGTTTCCAATAGGGATCGTCGAACAGTTTATTATGTACCGCGTTGCCCACGGCCGGAATATGCGAGGACGTCAGTCCCCCGATGATTTTCGCCATGATTCAGTCCCCCGCCCTGCGCAGTTTCTCTTTGAATTCTTCCTTCGACATGCCGGTTTGCTGCGCGCCGACATCCTGAACATCAAGCTTGTAAATCCCGGCGAATTTGGCGAGGTAATAGATGTTCCCACCAGCCGCGATCAGCGCCAGAACGTTTTTGTCCCGGCAAGCTTGTTTCTGTTCATCATTCAGACCGAATTTGTCGAAATAGGCTTCGGGATCCTGAAGATACTCTTCCCGTGCTGCCGCGCCGTTAAACGAGTAGCACATCTTGTTCAAAGCATAGCCCTTCATGGCCTGCGTTCCATCAAAGACAGTCGTGCCTTCGATCGTTGCGTGATGGTCAAAGTCATTGAATTCCATCAGCTTCCTCCTCTTATTGCGCCCAGTAGAGACGCATTGGATTCGCCACGAGCAGCTTTTCTTGCTGTTCGCGTGTTCGCGCGATTTTCGGGATGTAGTCGACCAATGCCCCGTCGTCGGGCATGTGGGATTTCATGTTGGGATGCGGCCAGTCGGTCCCCCAGAGAACCCGGTCCGGGAACCGTTCGACGATATACGCGGCATAGTCGATGACGTCGTCATAGGGCGGTCCGGCGACGGTCAGCCGCTCGGGGCATGTCACTTTGGTCCAGATATTTTGGTTCCGCGCCATCAGATCGACAAATCGCTGGAAATCCGGGTGATCCACGCCTTTCGTCACGTCTGGACGCCCCATGTGATCCACGACGATCACGGTTGGCAGGCTTTCCAGGAATGGCACCAGTTCTTGCAGATCCGCTGCCTCGAAATAGACCACAATGTGCCAGCCCAGCTTGGCGATCCGCTCTGCGATATCCAGGAACACCTCCTTTGGCGTCGCATCGACCAACCGTTTGACAAAATTGAACCGCACGCCGCGCACACCGGCGTCATGCATGTCGGTCAGCTCTTCGTCGGTTACATCGGGACCGACGCTAGCGATGCCCCGCGCAAGATCACCAGCCGCACGGCAGGCATCAACCAAGGCACGATTGTCTTTGCCATGGCAGGTCGCCTGCACGATCACGTTGCGCTCGAACCCCAGGAAATCCCGCAGTTCGAACAGCTTATCCTTGCCCGCATCGCAGGGGGTGTATTTACGTTCGGGCGCAAAGGGGAACTCTGCTGCCGGGCCGAAAACGTGGCAATGCGCATCCACAGCCCCCTTGGGCAGGATAAAATCCGGTTTTTTAGGGCTCGGGTGAAAGGCAATCCAATCCGCGTCCATCATTCTTCTCCAGTGAAAACAAAGCCGTCCATCAATTTGCGGGCTGTGCGCAAAATGGCGGCCGAGGCGACAACGCCGTCCTCAAGCGTGGCGACAACGGTCATCTCGCCGGTTGGGTGTTCGATTTTCAGGCTGCGCCGGTCCCCGTCCCCGCGCGCGGCCAGCTCATAGGCGGACGAGCCCTCGATCAGGCAGGCCGTTGCCACGCTGACCGCCCCCAGAACGCCAATTGTTTTGTGGCATCGGTGCGGAATAAAAGTGCGAGTCGCGATGGCACCCCCGGCCTTGGGGGCCGAAACCATCGTCATTTTGGGCACGGATTTTTCACGTACATCGCCCAGGTTCATCAACGGGCCGCAGGTCAGTCGAATTTCCTCAAGCCGGGCACGAAGCTTGGCGTTATTTTCCAGCTCTTCGGGCGGCACATCACCTGCGATCCCCATATCAGAGGCCCGCATCACCACACAGGGCATGCCGTTGTCGATCATCGTGACCGCAACCCCATGGATCACATCGACCACATTTCCCGTTGGCAATAGCGCCCCACAAGAGCTTCCGGCAGTATCCTGAAACGCAATCGGCACAGGTGCGGCACAGCCGGGCGCCCCATCGATACGTGCGTCTCCCTTGTATGAAACTGTGCCGTTCGGGGTTTGCACCGTGGCGACAGCGATCTGGCCGGTGTTTTCCATATAGATCGTAACCGGGGTTTCACCGTCCCGAGCGCTTACAAGCCCCCGCTCGATGGCAAAAGGTCCGACACCGGCAAGGATATTGCCGCAATTCTGCGCGTCCGTGACAATCGGCTGATCGACGAACACCTGCAGGAACAAATAGTCCACGTCGACGCCTTCGCGTTCCGATTTACGCACCACTGCCACTTTCGAGGTCAACGGGTCCGCGCCGCCCATACCGTCAATCTGACGGATGTCCGGGCTGCCCATGATCCGCAACAGCGCCGCGTCCCGGTCTTTGGGCAGGTCGGACGCCAGGAAGTATCCTCCTTTCGAGGTCCCTCCCCGCATCCACATGGCCCGAATGCCCTCAGACATATTTCAGGCCCTTTTCAGCCAGACGCTCGCGCATGCCATAAACATCCAGACCCAATTCACCGGCCTCAAAGCGGGCACGCTTGGCGGTTTCATTGGCTTCGCGGGCGCGTGATTTTTCCAGCACGTCCGCGGCCTCTTCGCGCCGTACGACACAGACCCCATCGTCATCAGCGACGATGATGTCACCGGGATTGACCAGTTCTGCGGCGCACACCACGGGGATGTTCACGCTGCCCAGTGTTTCCTTGATCGTACCCTGCGCAAAGACCGCCTTGGACCAAACAGGAAAGCCCATCTCGGTCAGGTCACGTACATCGCGCACGCCACCATCAATGATCAGCCCCTTACATCCCCGCGCCATGGCCGAGGTCGCCAGAAGATCGCCAAAATACCCGGCATTCGAGGGCGTTATAGTCCCCAACACCAGAATGTCGCCCGGCTGAATCTGCTCGATCGCGACGTGCAGCATCCAGTTGTCGCAGGGCGGCGCCAAAATGGTTACGGCGCTGGCTGCGATACGTGCACCGGGATAGATCGGCCGCATATAGTCGGCCAGCAGCCCTTTGCGGCCCTGTGCCTCGTGTACCGTGGCAACGCCGCAGCTGGCCAAGCCGTCAATGATCTCTTGGTTCGCCCGTTCGATCGTCTGGACAACAACGCCCGTTGTACCTGCTGCGATGCTCATGCCAGTTCATCCACAGTCTGCGGGAAAATCATCTCGAACCCTTCGGCGTATTCAGCCTTGCGGCCGCCCGCCATACCGCCCGAGTTCCGGCGGAAATGGTTCGCGCGGTTCTGCGCAACGTTGGTATAGAATTCCCACAGGTGCTCTTGGCCCTGCATACATTCGATGGCGGCGCGCTTTTTGTCCCACACAGGCGTGATGTCCAAAAAGACGTTCGGCTTCCATCCCATCTGTTCGGTTTGATGGGGCTCGAACAGATACAGTTGCGGCGCGCCCAAGACCTTTTGGCCGGGATTGTGACCCCAAGCCTGTGCAATCATCCGGCATTCCAGCGCGAACTGCGTCGTGTTCATGTGGTCGGTGTTATAGGGGTCCCACTTTGAATGGGACATCATCCATTTCGGCTGCACTTCTCGTATGATATCAACCATTTGGTCCTGCGCATCACGATCCAGGCGCAGCGGATAATCCCCCAAGTCCAGGAACCTGACGTCGTTGACCCCAAGCGCCGCAGCGGCGTTCTGGGCCTCTTCGCGGCGCGCCTCTTTCACGCGCTCCAGCGTCATGCCCTCTTGCTTCCACAGCTTTGCGCTTTCCCCGCGCTCGCCAAAGGACAGACAGGCCACTGTGACCTCGTACCCCAGGCTCTGGTGCAACGCGATTGCGCCGCCAGCGCGCCAAACAAAATCAGCCGCATGGGCAGAAATGACGAGGGCAGTTTTCTTCTCTGACATGTGAAAGCTCCATAGACTTGGCCGGGTGGTCCTTCCCGGAATTTTCGGGAAATTAGCCGACCGGATACTGAATTGACCATTTAAAACGATGAGAAATCCTATAAGATATAGCTATAGAACTGCACCAAACACCGACGACAAACATGGGTAAACATCTGTAATGTTTGATAACTTTCCAAATATTCGACACCTTCGTGCATTCAAGGAAGTTGCAGAACACCAGAGCGTAAGCGCCGCAGCGCAGAAGGTTCACCTCAGCCAACCAGCCGTCACGCAGGCCATTGCTGGGCTGGAAAAGAGCCTGGAGGTACCTTTGTTCGATCGTCGACCAGAGGGCATGTTCACAACACCGACAAGCCAGGCCTTTCTGCTGCGGGTCCAGCGCATGTTCGCCAACCTCGAAGACGGCGCGGCGCGGGCGGTTCAGGCCGCTGGCAAGCGGACCCGGCGTTCGGATGCCGACTTTTTCAAAAACACTTCGGCCAGCCAGATGCGTGCGCTTGTCGCGATCTGGGAAACTGGCAGCTTCAGCCTGGCCGCGCGGCGTGTCGGCGTTTCGCAACCATCGATTCACCGCGCTGGCCGCGAGCTGGAAAAACTGGCCGACATCCCCTTTTTTCAGGCCACGCGACGCGGGGTCGAGCTCACCCCAGCGGCGGAGTTCTTTGCCCGCGGAATCAAACTGGCCGCCGCCGAGCTGCAACAGGGGTTCGACGAAATCGCCCTATCCAAAGGCCGGGACAGCACGCGGATTTCTGTTGGCTCTTTGCCATTGTCTCGCACCGCCATTCTGCCCGAAGCCATCCACGCGCTGATGGCTGCCCATGATGGCGTCCAAGTTGCGGCGATTGATGGCCCTTATGATGAACTGCTGCGTAGTCTTCGGTACGGCGATTTGGATTTCCTGATCGGCGCCCTGCGCACCCCCACCCCGACCGACGACATCGTTCAGGAACGCCTGTTTGATGACGCGTTGACTGTGGTGGCCGGGCCCAACCACCCGCTGGTTGGCCAAGAAAACGTGACGCTGGACGAGACCTTGAAATACCCTTGGATCGCGCCGCCCAGAACCACCCCATCGGGGTCTTACTTGTTTCGGACGCTGGGCATTGGCGCGCGTGATTCCACCCCTGTGCGCATTGTTTCCAGCTCTTTGGTGCTGGTACGGGGTTTGCTGTCCAAGGGCGAATATGTGACGCTTTTGTCGCTGAACCAGATGGCCGTTGAGCAGGACCAAGGGCTGATGGTCCCCCTGAATGCCAACTTGCCAGACAGCACGCGCCCCATCGGGCTGACCTTTCGCAAAGGATGGCATCCGACACCGACTCAGGCCAGTTTTCTGAATTCGATCAGGGCCGCGTCACGCGCGTTCACGCAGGACCAGTATAGACAAAACTTATAGGTCGGCCATGCATTCAATTTCCACCCCCCTGCGTTCCTGCTTACCATAGGCGCGGAAACCACTGGCCCTCTAACCAGGCCTCTAGATGACCAGAACGCCCCCTAAACGGGGGAAATGACACAAGGATTGGACCGAACCGAGGCACCCACGATATGCCCCCAAGGCGGGCTTTATATCACGCGGACACGTTGGCCTGACCACACTGGAGAATGAATGATGAGAATTTGTGTAGCAGGTGCATACGGCGCCTTCGGATTGAAACATCTGGATGCACTGGCAAATATTGATGGTGTCACGGTTACCTCGGTGATGGGTCCCACCCAGGCCAAGATCGAAGCCCTGGCCGCCGAACGCGGCATCGGCCATGCGGGCACCACGCTCGAGGAGTGTATCGCCCGCGACGATGTTGACGCCGTCATTCTGTCCACTCCTACGCAGCTGCACGCGCAACAGGCCATTGCCTGCATGAAGGCCGGCAAGCATGTTCTGGTCGAAATTCCGATGGCGGACACCCTGACAGACAGCCAGGAAATCGTTCGCGTGCAACAAGAAACCGGCCTGGTCGCGATGGCGGGGCAAGTCCGCCGCTTCAATCCCTCGCACCAGTGGATCCACAACAAGATTGAGGCTGGTGAGCTAACTCTTCAGCAACTGGATGTTCAGACGTATTTTTTCCGCCGGACCAACACCAATGCCAAAGGCGAGCCTCGAACATGGACCGATCATTTGCTGTGGCACCATGCCTGCCATACCGTGGATTTGTTTCAATACCAGACCGGCGGTCCCGCAACTGAGGCATTCGGACTTCAGGGCCCCAAGCACCCCGATCTGGGCATCGCCATGGACATGTCCATCGGCCTAAAGGCGCAGAACGGGGCGATTTGCACCCTCTCGCTCAGCTTTAACAACGATGGGCCTCTTGGCACGTTCTTCCGCTATATCTGTGACAATGGCACCTATTTAGCGCGCTATGACGATCTGTATGACGGCAATGAAAATCAGATTGATCTGTCGGGCGTCGCCGTGTCCAACAACGGGATCGAACTGATCGACCGCGAGTTCATCTCAGCCATCCAGGAAGGGCGCGAACCGAACGGCGCAGTTGCAGATGTGCTGACCGCAATGCAGACCCTGGACACAATCGAGAAGTCGTTCGCCAGCTGAGGCTGCCCCCTCCACAGGTTCGTTTTGACGTTCAAATACCGATGCCGCGTGCCCTGGATAGAAGGGCGCGCTTAACGCGTGCCTCTACCATAACTCCGTCTTGCGCCTTTTGACAATATTCGTCCCACTCGAGTTCATCAAGGATGGGCTCGGGCTGTTCAGCATTCGGGGGCTCCAACTGATCGGCCACCTCGCGTGCGAGGTCTCGATCAATTTCACGAGCCTTCCAGGTTTCCTGAAAATGATTTTCCAGCCGCCCCTGCCGAGCATGCTTTCAAACCCAGGGCATCTGCGACGCCAAACGTATCCAAAGCGCAGGTATTCAGGGTGAGGAATTCTGCGTGATTAAGGTATGATTATATCTCCCGTGTGTCACAATGCGTCACGTGGAGTGCCATTCGCAGTGCCAGAAACGAGAAAGGCGACCCAGATGGGTCGCCTTTTCTTATAAATCAGCCTCTGAGAGGAGATTTGGCTCCGGCGGTAGGGATCGAACCTACGACCAATTGATTAACAGTCAACTGCTCTACCGCTGAGCTACGCCGGAACATGAGGCGGTGTATAGCTATGTGGTTTTGCCGCGTCCAGAGCCTTTTGCGACATTTTCGTAAAAAATTTTCAGCCCCTTCATGCCAGCCGGAACGTCGCATTAGCCGAGAGCTCAACATCGGGAACGACCATTCTTTTCCCTGAAAGATCAACCAGATGCGCAAAAACGTTTCGTGTAGCAGCTGGGATCAACGCGGGCGGCGTGTCCGTGTATATCTGCGCCGCCAGCTCTTGCGCTGTGGCAACCTGCCCCTCGAGCGCGGCCAGGATGGACGCCTCGCGCCCTTTGCGATGATTCAGCAACCACGAGAGCCTTTCGTCCGGTTCTGTCACCACCGCCCCGTGTCCCGCATGATACCGCTGCGCCGGGATCTCTTGCAGCATTTCGCAGGATCGCATGAAATCGGTCAAATCACCGTCAGGCGGCGATACCAACGAGCTGGCCCACCCCATGACCAGATCTCCGGTAAACACCGCATCCTGCCAGTGAAAGCTCAGGTGATTGCCGAAATGCCCTGGCGTCCAAAGGGCACGCAAGGCCCAACCATCGCCCTGGATCAGCTCGTTGTCGGCGACGCAAATGTCCGGCACGAACTCAGTATCCGTTCCCTCGCCTCCTCCGGCCAGACCGCCAGCGGCCAGTTGATCCATCACCGCGGATCGGCCCGCCCGATAGTCCCCATAGGCATAGACCGGCGCATCGACCCGCGCCGACAAGGCCCGCGCCAGCGGCGAGTGATCCAGATGCGCATGGGTCACGATGATGTGGGAAATCCGCTGACCGGGATGAAGCGCGTTCAGGATTGCCTCCAGATGCCGGGGATCATCAGGACCGGGATCAATCACGGCGATGTCACGTTCGCCCAAAAGATAGGTGTTCGTCCCGCGATAGGTCATCGGAGACGGATTCGGCGCCAAAAGACGGCGCAGCCCCTCCTCCAGCTCTTCGGCGACACCGATGGCTGGATTGAAATCGTCTAGTGGCAACATCGTCTATTCCTCTCGCGGCGCGTGCCCGCTAGGTTTAGCCCATGTTCTTTCGCTGGCTCAAACGCTATTTGCCCCGTGGGCTGTATACCCGCGCGGCACTGATCCTGATCCTGCCGGTTGTCACGCTGCAACTGGTGATCTCGATCGTCTTCATTCAGCGCCATTTCGAGGGCGTCACTCGCCAGATGACCCAATCCGCCACGCGCGAGGTTCGCCTGCTGCTGGATGCCATCCCCAACGATCTGCCCGCCATGGCGATCCCGATGCGTCTGGCCCCGCTCAGCGGCCCGTTGGAAATCCCGATCTTTGCGCCCGGCACACCGCCCCCCGCCGCGCCCGATATGCGCCGCTGGTTCGACATCTCGGGTATCATCGTCCAGTACTACTTCCGCGAGATGCTGCCCGAGCTGAACTCGGTCTCCTTGCCGGATGATGACACGGTTCTGTTGTTCCTTGAGATTGATCAGGGCACCATCGTGTTGCAACTGGACCGGCGGCGCGTTTCAGCCTCTAATCCCCACCAGCTCTTTGTGAATATGGTGTTTTTTGGCGGTTTGATGACGCTGATCTCTTTCATCTACCTGCGCAATCAGCTGCGCCCGATCACGCGTCTGGCCGCCGCCGCCGAGGCCTTTGGCAAGGGGCGAAACCAGCCCTATAAACCCTCGGGTGCGATCGAGGTTCGGGCCGCGGGCAACGCGTTTCTGGACATGCGCGCGCGGATTGAACGGCAGATCGAACAGCGGACCCTGATGCTGTCAGGGGTCAGCCATGATTTGCGCACGCCGCTGACCCGGTTGCGGCTGGGCCTGTCGCTGCTGGACGACCCCGAAGCCCAGGACATGATGCGCGACGTGGACGACATGCAGCGGATGCTGGATGAATTCCTGTCGTTTTCGCGCGGCAGCACCGAAGGCGAGCCAGAACCGACCGACCCCATTGCCCTGGTGCAAACATTGGTCGAAAATGCGCAACGCGCCGGGCAAAACGTCACTTTAATGCATGCGACAGGCACGGGTACGGTCCTGCTACGCCCAACAGCCATCCGCCGCGCGGTCGAAAATCTGATTGAAAACGGTGTACGATACGGTGGCAAAGTGCAGGTTTCCGTGGCTCTGACCGAAAAATCCCTGCGCATCCGCGTCGAGGATAACGGCCCCGGCATTCCCGCAGAAGCACGTGAACAAGCGGTCAAGCCCTTCACCCGACTGGACAGCGCCCGAAACCAGAACCGCGGCAGCGGCGTAGGTCTGGGACTGGCCATTGCGACCGATATCGCCCGCGCTCATGGCGGAGTTCTGCGTCTCGGAGACAGCGATTCCCTTGGAGGGCTGCGTGCAGACTTGGTTATGGCACGCTAGAACTCAAATAAGAAAGAAAACACCCACCCAAAATATCACTGCAAGGAAAAAGGCCAATCCAAGGCCTGAGCCTTGCCTTTTCCGTTTCTCTTGCAGCTTCGCCCCTCGGTCGACGCGGAACACATGGTGTTCGCGCCCCATTCACACCCCCTATGTGCAATAGTGTTACGTCAGTGCAACTTCAGGATAGCCCTAATTCGCAAATATTTAACACTATACATAAGAATATGCAGACAAAAGTTATCTTTAAGCGCGGATTTCAGGCAATCCCCCGATGGGGCTGCGCACCATACCGGCGCAAAGCGTGCCCATCCCTGCCCGTCCTGCGCGGTCTCGGCGTCGACGCCATAGATCTGTCGCAGGTTGCCCGCCCAGACAGGCACAGAGAAGGGCGCCGCCAAAGCAGCTGTGGCCACGCTCGGCCACAAGGGAGACAGTACACAATGCTACGCTCCCCTTTGCCCGCTGCACCATCCCCAAAAGGTCACGCCGGTCGTCCGGGTCGGCCAACATATCTAATGGCTCGGCTAGATCGGTTCCGGCTATCTGGTCATGTACAAACCGCAGCGCCCAGCAATCCTTGATCGCAAAGCCAACACTGTCTCGGCTTACGTTCCGGTCTCTCGACTAATTTATGCGGTCTTTTGCTCGCATTCCAAGGGGCTTTTGCCCCCTCGCGATGAGTGGCGGCGGCGCGGATTGTCGAACCCGTTGATATACTGCAAGACCCCCCCTCGACCTGACAGCGTGCGTGGTCGTGGCGCTGCCAGGACGAACTTGTCCCATAGTGCTTCCTTCCATTCCAACGAAAGGATCACACCATCAAACCCTGGGATCAAACACGTAGCCTTTCCATCGCGCCGATTGATGCCTGCGAAGACACGCAATTTCATTGAGTTCATGGTCAAACACTTCAAGGAAATGGATTTCGAAAAGAAGTGGGTCGACTAAAACTGCGTTCGCGTGTTCCAAAAGATAAACCCGCAGGGTGATGACGCCCGGCGGGTTTTTGATGTTATTCTTTGGACCGGCGGTCGACCGACAGACCACCTGCACCATAAGCGAAGACAAAGCCCAGACCACCGGCAATCGCCAGATTCTTCATGAAACTGATGGTTTCGCCCTGCGCAGCCATGCCCTCCATCCCGAAGCTTGGGATCAGGTGGAAAACTAAGCCCGACAGCAGCGAGAAACCAGCCAACAGGAAGGCAACTAGCCGGGTCTGGTACCCGACAAGCAGCAGGATCCCGCCACCCAACTCAAGGATGATAACCAGCGGCAACAGCGCACTGGGAACGCCCATCATGTCCATGTATCCAGCGGTGCCAGAGTAGCCGGTGATCTTGTTAAAACCCGCCACGATGAAGATGATCGAAAGCAGCACACGGCTGATCGGCGGCGCGATATCTTGTAAGGGTTTTGCGATTTGTTCCATTCTATAGGTCTCCTTTTTCCTTTGTGCGAAGAAGCCAAGCACCGGATTGCTCCCGAAAAACTGCCAATTCTGCAATTCTTTGTCGCGTAACACGCAACAAGTGCGGGTGGATTAGGGTGAACTGACGACAGTTAGAACGCGCCGGGCTTTGGCTTTGAATCGAAGGTGCAACCTGATCGCCACGCCTTCGACAGAAATGATAATTCGATTAGGCAACCAGCTTCGCGGTGACCTCGACCAGACGTTTGGCCTGATGGGCAACGGCGGCTTTGCCGCTATCGTCGAACTTGCCCGCCTCGGTCGAGAAGCCGTAAGGGTTGCCGCCGGCCTCAAACAATACTGGGTCGGTATAGCCTGGCGCCACGATAATCGCGCCCCAGTGCATCACAGTGGTATACAAACCAAGGATCGTGGCCTCTTGTCCGCCGTGCGGGTTCTGGGCGCTGGTGGTCGCGGTGAAGGTCTTGTTGGCTAGCTTGCCTTCTGACCAAACGCCGCCAAGCGTGTCGATAAAGGCGCGCACTTGGCTCGTAACGCTGCCAAAACGAGTGGGACCACTGAAGAAATACCCGTCTGCCCATTCCAGATCTTCGGGGGTGACAACGGGGATGTCCTGCACCTTTGCTGCCTGCACTTTCCACGGCTTTTGGCTGTCTACGACGGCCTGAGGTGCGGTTTCAGCGACGCGCAACAGGCGCACTTCTGCACCGGCTTCCGTGGCGGCTTCGACAGCGGCGAGCGCGACTTGGTGGTTGGTTCCGTAGGTCGAATAGAAAACGACCGCAATTTTGGGCTGTGCCATATCAGTACTCTTTTCTTTGGATGATGGACGAACCGTCCATAGGGCAGCGGTTCGGGTGGGGTTGGCTGGAGAGGCTTAGATCTTGGTTTCCGACCCGTCGGGGTTGGACTTGATCAGGTACTCGCCGCTTTCGCGGAAGCTGCGGACCGTGGCGAAGGTATCTTCCATGAACTGGACGTAAGACAGCTTGCCGTTTTCACCACGCGCCAGAACTGCGAACGGAGAGGTCACCGTCTTGCCAAGCGTGTTCGAGGTGTAGGTGAACGTGCCGAACAGGGCCGCGCCATCTGCGTTTTCAAAGCTGTCCTGGATCTGGAAGTCGTCAATCGTCCAATAGCGGCTGACGTCGACAAAGGTCTGCACCAGACCGGCGGTGCCAGCGGTGGTGCCGGTCCACGGCAGAACCTGTTTCAGGTCCGGGTTGTCATAATTCAACGAGACATAGGTAAAGTCTTCGGTGGTGTATTGCTTAACGAAGTCCAGGTCGGTGGGGTTCGACAAAATGGTCTGCAAAACGGCCAGCGGCGAGGCATCGGTTGCGATTTGCGCGACCGAAAAATCTTCGGCGACGGCGGGGGTATAAACGGCAGCCAAGGCAACAGCAGCGGCTGCGGTTCGGAGGATGTTTGCGACTTTCGACATTGTGAAATCCTTTCAACGGATGTGCCTTTTGGGGCGGAGATTGGCCTGTGGCCTTGACCTATAGATAGCCGTTGCCGTGGGGTGCATCGTCTGGGAAATCCGGGAAACACTATTTCCTTATGGTTTACAATATGGAACAATTAAGCAAACCAAAGGAGACAATAATGCCGAGTCTTATCACGATCGAAGCCTTCGTCGCTGTTGCGCGGCACAGCTCTTTCACCAAGGCTGCGGATGATCTGAACGTTTCTCGGACGATGATCTCGCGCTATGTACAAGCGTTGGAGCAAGAGCTGGGCGTAAAGCTGTTGAACCGCACAACGCGGGCCGTTCACCTCACCGAAGTAGGGGAGGCCTACCTGGAGCAGGTACAAGCCGCGCTGAAGGTCTTGAAATGCGCGGGCGAACGGGTGGCCGACCTCAGCGGCAACGCCGTTGGCCGACTGCGTGTCGCACTGCCTGCTACGTTCTCGACCTTGCACCTGCATCCGGTGATCGTGGCATTTCAGGAAAACTACCCCGAGATCGAGCTTGAGCTGGATATGTCCGACGCCAAGATCGATTTGATCGCTGGAGGGTTCGATGCCGCCCTAAGGATAGGCCCCACCCCGGATTCGTCCTTCCGCATTCGCAAGATTGCCGGGATCCGGCGCATCTTGTGTGCTGCGCCCGCGTATTTAACCAGGCACGGGCAACCAGAGACACCACAGGACCTGGGGGGGCACAACTGCCTGGACTATCGACATATGGCCGAACGGACGCAGTGGATTTTGACCGACGGCAAACAAGAGGTCTCTGTCTTCGTGGGCGGTGATGTTCGCGCCAACAATGGAGAGTTCCTAACCAAGTTGGCCATTGCCGGGAGGGGCATCATCAATGTTCCGACCTTTATCGTGCATGACGAACTGGAGACGGGCAAATTGGTTCAGGTCTTGCCGTCGCACACGCCCCCAACACAGAACCTGTGTGTCGTGTTCCCATCTGGTCAAGCCGTGCCCCTGAAACTGCGCGTCTTTATCGATTTTGTGGCGCAAAATTTCCGTGGCCCACTGCCATGGGAAAAACCGTCTGCTATTTGATATGCGCACATACAACCTCTTACAGCATGGGATTGACCGGCATCCCAAAACTGCGCAAAATAACAGCAATGCGCACTGATATTAACACCAACACCATCTCGGAAGGGCGTCGCCTGACGTACTGGAGGGAAGCTGTCTGCGCCAACCTTGTTGGCGTCGAATGTGTTGCGAACCCACGCACGGGGCTTAAAGGGCGCTTTACTCAACTGGCGACCGAGGACGGATATGCCATCGCGCGCCTGCGGGCGGATGCGCATCAGGCGGTGCGTGAATCTTCGACCCTGCGGAAAAGCGGAACAGACTTCTACATGCTGTTCCTGCAAAAGGACGGAGAGATGAACGTCCAGCGTGACGGGAAGGATTTTACCGTGCGGCCTGGCGATATGTATTTCTATGACGGTCGGACCGAACACAGCCTGACTTTTGACACCAAGTTCGACCATCTGGCGGTGCGTGTGCCTCGGTCCATTGTCGAGAAACAATGGGGATCATTGGCGCAAGTTGGGTCATTCCACCTGAAGGCTGCGGATGACGCAATTGATCAGGTGCTGATGCCAATGACCGGGGCGGCGCTTGGATCGCCGAACACCTCCAATTTACCGGCGGTGGCCAAATCTGTGTTCGAATTGTTCTCGACTCGGGCTTTCAAGGACCCTCCTGTTCCGCTAGGCGCGTCTACCCACGCACGCCTGACGCTGGCACGCATGACACGACTGATCAAACAGTCGCTGGATGACCCTGACCTGAACGTCGAAGCCATCGCGTCCGATCTTGGGATGTCGCGTCGCAACCTTGACCGGCTGATTGCCACCTGCGGGACCAGCTTCCCGCAGGTTTTAACCGAAACGAGGCTTCAGCGCGCGGCGGAAATGCTGCGCCACAAGGCCTCGGCAGGGTTGTCGGTGACCGAGATCTCCTTTGCTGTAGGGTTTGAAAACCACTCGTTCTTCTCGCGGAAGTTTAAAGAGTTTTTTGACATCAGCCCCCGGGATTATCGCAATGCCTCTGAACTGGGTATTGTCCACCGCAGTACATAAATCAGGCCAAATCCAAACAGCGCCACACCAGAATCTCTCCATGCTTTCACCACTTGGCAGTTTTGCCTTGATGGGAGGAAATCATGAAGAATACTCGTTTCGGCGGATTGAACCGCCGTCAGCTGATCAAATTGACTGGCGCCGCTGCGGTAACCACTTTAGCCACGCCGGCGCTTGCGAGGACCCGCACAATCAAACTGGGCTACGTGACCCCGCGCACCGGCCCGCTGGCCCTCTTTGGCGCAGCAGACGAATATGCGATCTCGGTCGCGCAATCCGCGTTCGCCAACGGTCTGGAAATCAACGGCACCGTCCACCCGGTCGAGATTATCGCCAAGGACACTCAGTCCAGCGTCAACCGCGCGGCCGAGGTCACCAGCGAGCTGATCCTGAGCGACGAAGTGGACATGATTCTGGTGTCATCGGCCCCTGAAACCGTGAACCCAGTGGCTGACCAGTGCGAATTGAACGGCGTGCCCTGTGTGTCGACGGTTGCCCCATGGCAGGCGATCACCTTTGGTCGCGGCAGCAACCCCGAACAAGGGTTTGAATCGACCTTCCACTTTTTCTGGGGTCTGGAAGACATCATCAACACCTTCTCGGACATGTACGACTCTGTCGATAACAACGGCAAGGTCGGCGGTCTGTTCCCAAACGACGAAGATGGTCGCGCCTGGGCGGACGAGGTCAATGGCTCCCCTGCCCTGTTCGCGCAACGTGGCTACGAGGTTGTTCCCTCGGGCTTCTACCGCAACCTGACCGAAGACTTCAGCGCTGTGATTTCTCTGTTCGAAGAGAACGAGTGTCAGCTTCTGACGGGTGCGCCGATCCCGCCAGATTTCACCACCTTCTGGACTCAAGCCCGCCAGCGCGGCTTCTCTCCTAAAGTAGCGAGCATTGCCAAAGCGATCCTATTCCCTCCCGCCGTCGAGGCCTTGGGCGATCTGGGTCACAACCTTTCCAGCGAAATCTGGTGGTCGCCATCGCACCCCTTCTCTTCGTCGCTGACGGGTCAGTCGGCACAGGCGCTAGCCGCACATTACGAACAAACGACCAAGCGTCAGTGGTCGCAGCCCATCGGCTTTGCCCACGCCCTGTTCGAGGTAGCCGCAGCCGCCCTGCGTGGCGCGGGTGGCCCGGGCGATCCGACCGCCATCAGTGCAGCTCTGCGCGGCATGAAGACCGAGACCGTTGTCGGCACCATCGACTTTGCGAACTCGCCGATCGCCAACGTATCCAAGACCCCGCTGGTCGGCGGTCAGTGGCGTCTGAGCAAGGATGGTCCACACCCCTATGATCTTGTGATCACCACCAACAACTCTGCCCCGGAAATCCCGGCCGCGGCCGAGTTCGAAGCGCTCTGATCCAAAAATGACACACTTGATACTGACGGGGCTGAACAAGTCCTATGGCGCGATTCGGATCGCCAACGACATGACATTGGCGGTTCCAAAAGGACAGGCACTGGGAATCATCGGGCCCAATGGCGCGGGAAAATCCAGCCTGTTCAACCTGATCTCGGGGGATGCGGCACCGGACTCAGGTGATGTCATTTTCGCAGACACCAATATCACGAGCCTGCCGTCGCGGGCTCGTGCATCTCGCGGCATTGGCCGCACCTATCAAATCCCGCGCCCCTTCGGCGGGATGACGGTGTTCGAAAACCTGCTTGTGGCTGCCCGTTTTGCAGGCGACCTGAATGCGGCCGAGGCCCGCGAAGTCTGCAAAGGGGTATTGCATGAGACAGGGATGGAAGCCTTGGCCGAGGCGCCCGCGTCGAGTCTGCGACTTTTGGATCGCAAGCGGCTCGAACTGTCCCGTGCGCTCGTGACGGGTCCGAGACTGCTGTTGTTGGACGAGATCGCCGGAGGCCTAACCGATGCGGAATGCGCTTCGTTGATCGAGTTGATCGGCAAGCTGAACGCCGACGGCATCACCGTGCTGTGGATCGAACACGTTCTGCACGCATTGGTGAAAGTCGCCAGCAGGATCATCGCCGTAAACGCGGGCGATATCATCGCTGACGGTGCCCCCGAAGAGGTGATGCGGTCCCAAGCGGTACGCGAAATCTACCTCGGCAGTGCGGAGGCCGTGGCATGAGCCTTCTGGAAGTATCAAATATCGAGGCATTCTACGGCGATTTCAAAGCACTCTACGGCGTTGACCTGTCACTTGAACAAGGCGAATGCCTTGGGCTTGTCGGCTCGAACGGCGCGGGAAAATCGACCCTGATGCGCGTGATTGCAGGTGCTCACGAAGGGCGCGTGGCCGGAACCGTTGCATTTGATGGCGCCCCGTTGCCGCAGGGCCAGCCGCATCTGGTTGTCTCGCGCGGCGTGGTCCTAATCCCCGAGGGTCGAAAGCTGTTCCGCTCTCTCAGTGTTCAGGAAAACCTCCAACTGGCTGCCGAAGTCGGACGCAAAGGACATTGGACATTAGAACGGGTCTATGACCTGTTCCCGATCCTGCGCGACTTTGCCGATCGCCCCTCGACTGCCCTGTCGGGCGGGCAACAGCAAATGGTTGCCATCGGGCGCGGGCTTCTGAGCAACCCATCACTGTTATTGTGTGACGAACTCTCACTCGGTCTAGCCCCCATCATTATCAAGGACATTTACGAAAGCCTGAAAGAGGTAGCCCGCCAGGGGACCTCGCTTCTGGTGGTCGAACAGGATGTCGAGGCCGCCAAGCGGGTTTCGGACCACTTGGTCTGTATGCGCAGCGGGCGCGTTGTTCTGACGGGCACGCCCGACAGCCTGTCGCCGGAAGATATCACTGCGGCCTACTTCGGAATGGAAACAACATGAACACGCTCTTGGATATACTTTTGCAAGGGACGCTTCTGGGCGGGTTGTACGCGATCTCTGCTATCGGCCTGTCACTGGTTTTCGGGGTCATGCGCCTAGTGAACCTAGCGCATGGCGACCTGATGATCGCGGCAGTTTACGTTGCGATTGCTTTCTCATTCGGCGCAACCGAAGCCAGCCCGATTACGCTTATTCTTGTCGCGGCGGCCTTTGCACCGTTCGGCTATGTGATGCAGCGGGTCTTACTGAACCGCGTTCTGGACAGTGATCCATTGCGGCCACTTCTGGTGACATTCGGCCTGTCTGTAGTGTTGCAAAACTTGTTTTTGCTCGTGTTTTCTGCCGACACACAGCGGCTGCGCATTGACGCGCTGTCCGAAGCGGTTGTGCCGGTTGGCTCACTTTCCTTCGGGGCGCTTGATGTATTGATCTTCGCGGTGGCCGTCGGGCTGGCCGGAGGGCTGCAATATGTCTTTTTCGGCTCGAAACTGGGCCGCCGCCTGCGGGCCGCGTCGGATGACGTCGCGACCCTAGGATTGATCGGCCTAAACCCGCGCCACATCTTTGCAATCGCCTCAGCCATCGCCTTTGTCGTCATCGCCATCGCTGGCATCTTGTTGGCCCTGCGCAACAACATCGACCCCTTCACTGGACCCTCGCGCCTTTTGGTGGCTTTCGAGGCCGTCATAATCGGCGGATTGGGTAGTTTCTGGGGAACGATGCTGGGCGCCCTTTTGATTGGCATCGCACAGGTTACCGCTGGAACCATTGATCCGGGCTGGCAATCCATCGGCGGACACGTCGTGTTCCTGCTGGTGCTGGCTTTCCGCCCGCAGGGCCTGATGCCGAGGATTTCCGAATGACCATCGATCTGAAAACAACCCTATCGGGTGTGCTCCGTATTGCGATTGTCGTAATTCTTCTCGCACTACTTCCCTTTGCCGTTTCGGCCTCTGGCGTCCGGCTGAGCACCGAGATCTACATCTACCTTTCTCTGGCCATGCTGTGGAACCTGCTGGCTGGTTATGCCGGCCTTGTCTCGGTCGGACAACAGGCCTTTGTGGGGATCGGTGCCTATGCGTCGTGGGTCGTGCTGGTGAAAATCGGGGGGCCCTTCTGGTTGGCCGTGGCCGCGGGGGCCATGGCATCCGGGCTTCTCGCGCTGTTCTTCTCGCCCTTCCTGTTCCGCCTGAAAGGCGCAACATTCGCCATCGGCACGTGGGTTGTGGCAGAGCTGACGCTGCTGATCGTCGCCAATGTAAACTATGTGGGCGGCGGCGGCGGGGCCAGCGTTCCAGCGGCCATCGCGCGCCAAATCTCGCCTGACCGGGTGGGCCGCGAGCATGCGATCTATTGGACCGCACTGGCCGTCACCGCTCTTGTGCTGACCGCAAGTTATCTGCTGATGCGCAGCCGGTGGGGTCTGGCGCTGACCGCCATGCGCGACGAGCCCACCGCGTCCGAGGCCGTGGGCATCGACACCCGCCGCCTGTCCATAGGCGTCTTCCTTGGGGTTGCGGTGCTGACCGGGGCCGTGGGCGGCGTCATCCTGTTGACCAAGCTGCGGATCACCCCGGACAGCGCATTCAGCCTGTTCGACTGGACGGCCTACACGATTTTCATCGTCGTGATCGGGGGGATCGGTCGCCTTGAAGGTCCGATCGTCGGCACAGCCGTGTTCTTCATTTTGCGGGTTCTGCTGGCCGACTATGGCCCGGCCTACCTGATCGTTCTGGGGCTGCTGGCCATCGGTGTCATGCTGTTCGCCCCGCGGGGGCTGTGGGGCGCGGTCTATGCCCGCACCAAGCTGCGCGTCCTGCCGGCTGGCTGGCCCGCCTTTGCCACGACCAACACATCCAAAGACAACTCAGTGGAGGAGACAAACCTATGAAAGACCTAATGCAAGACGCCGTCCTGCTGAACGCTGACTATGAAGGCAGCATCATTCTGGACAAGCCCACCCCTGCAACCGGTGGCACCATCGACGTGACCGATAAGGCCACCGGCGAGGAGCTGTTCAAAGCCGGTCTGGCCTCGATTAAAGACGTGGACGCTGCCGTTGCGACCGCCCACCAAGCGCAGGAAGAATGGGCCAAGAAAACCCCTGTGGAGCGGGGCGATGTCCTGCGCGAGTTCGCTCGGCTTTGCCATGTGCATCAAGAAGAGATCGGGGCCTGGATCATTCGGGAAACCGGTTCGATCCCGCCAAAGGCACCATTCGAGGTTCTAACCTCGGCGCGCGATGCGCTTGGTGCAGCAAGCCTGACAGATCAACCCGAAGGCTACATCCTGTCGTCCTCATTCCCGCGTGAAAGCAAAGCGCGCAGAGTTCCTCTTGGCGTGGTGGCAGTGATCACCCCGTGGAACTCTCCTTTCGTGCTGGCCGCGCGTGTGATCATGCCCGCCCTTGCCATGGGCAATGGTTGCGTTCTGAAACCTGACGCACAAACACCGATCTGCGGCGGTTACCTGTTCGCGAAGCTGGTGGAACTGGCTGGAGCCCCGGCAGGTCTGGTGACAGTTGTACCCGGCGGGGGCGATATAGGCGCAGCCCTGTGTTCACACCCAGGTGTCAACATGGTGTCCTTTACCGGCTCGACCGCGACGGGCCGCAAAGTGGGCGCCACAGCCGGTGAAAACCTGAAGAAAGTTGCGCTGGAGCTTGGTGGCAACAACGCGACCATCATTTTCCCCGACACTGACCTGAAAGCCGTGGCTTCAGCTACCGCCTTTGGTTCTTTTTTCCATCAGGGCCAAATCTGCTTTACCATCGGTCGCCACCTGGTTCATGAAGATGTGGCTGACGAATACGCAGCAATCCTCGCCGAGAAAGCCGCCAACCTGCATGTTGGCGATCCAGCTACGCAGCAGGTTCACCTTGGCCCGATGATCAACGAAACGCAGGCTGCGCGGGCACAGGACATCTATGATCGAACCATCGCACAAGGTGCGACCGCGCAATATGCGGGTGGTCGCGAAGGCCTGATGTACAAGCCTGCCGTCGTCTCGGGTGTGACCCGCGACATGGCTCTGTTCAAAGAAGAGATTTTCGGGCCGATTGCCCCGATTACGACCTTCAAAACCGAGGAAGAGGCCATAGACTTGGCCAATTCGGTTGAATACGGCTTGGCAACCTCAGTCTTCACCAATGATCTGGCCTGCGCGAACCGCATCGCCAACGGCGTCAAGACCGGGATCGTGCATATCAACGACCAAACCGTCGTGCACGAAGTGTTTGGCCCGATCGGCGGAATGGGTGCATCGGGGAATGGTGCGCGCTCGGGGGGGCCGTCGATGGCGGATGAGTACAGCCAATGGCAGTGGATCACTGTCAATTCGCAAATCCCTGAATACCCCTTTTGAACGGTGCTTGTCATGAACGAATCCATCAAGATTAAAGCCGCCGTCCTGCGAGAGCAGGGCGGCACCTTTACCATCGAAGATCTCAAACTGAACCCGCCAATGCCTGGCGAGGTTCTGGTGGAAATCGAAGCCTGTGGTATTTGCCATACCGACCTGATGATCCGTGACGGTGGGTATCCCACCCCCATGCCCGTCGTACTCGGTCACGAGGGCGCGGGCATCGTGCGTGCAGTTGGGAAGGGTGTCAAAACGGTAGCTGTCGGCGACAAAGTTCTGATGTCCTTCGCCGCCTGCGGCCAATGTCCTAGCTGCAACGCCGGTGAGATTGCTTATTGCTGGCACCATATGGAGATGAACTTCTCTGCCTACCGCTATGCAGATGGCGAATGGACCACCCCTTCCGCGCTGGATTGGCCCGATACCTCTGACAAGACCGAAAAAGATGACATTCATGGTGCGTTCTTTCAGCAGTCTTCCTTTGCGACACATGCGGTCGCGTTGGAAAGCAATGTCGTCAAGGTCGACCCCGACACCGATTTACAGATATTCGCGCCATTGGGCTGTGGATTTCAGACCGGGGCCGGTGCGATCTTGAACACGCTGCGCCCCCGGTTTGGCGCCAGCGTCGTGATCTTTGGTGTCGGCAATGTCGGTTTGGCCGCGATAGCAGCAGCCAAAGCCGAAGGTGCTGGAAAAATCATCGCGGTAGACCCGGTTGAATCGCGCCGCGAATTGGCCGTCGAATTTGGCGCCTCACTGGCCCTGTCCCCAGAAGAGGCCACCGCAGAACGGCTGCGGTCGGAAACCAAGGGTGGGGCTGATATCTGCCTCGATACCACCGGCCGTCCTCAGGTTCTGCGCGCCGCTGTCGACATTCTTGCCCCGCGCGGTGTCACCGGATTGATCGGCGGTTCTCCACTAGGGACCGAAGCCTCTCTGGATATGACCCACATGCTATTCGGACGCACCGTCCGCGGCATCCTTCAGGGCGACAGCCGTCCCAAGGACTTCGTGCCCAAACTGATCGAATTATACAAACGCGGCCAGTTTCCTATCGATCGCCTAATCAAGACCTATCCTCTAATTCAGATCAATCAAGCAATCGAGGACATGGAAAGCGGCAAGGTCGTCAAACCCGTCATCTTGATGAAACCCTCGGCCTGACCCACCATGAAAAGGAAAAAGCATTGACTTACGTTTTCCCCCCCGCCGAACCGGCCACCGTGGCCGTGGATGGCAGCGATGATCGCCTGCCGGTCCGTCGCATCTTCTGTGTGGGCCGCAACTACGCCGCCCACGCCCGTGAGATGGGCAAGGACCCGGATCGTGATCCGCCCTTCTTCTTCACCAAACCGGCCGACGCGGTCGTCGAAAGCGGCGAGACCGTAGCCTATCCGCCCGGGACCGAAAATTTTCACTACGAGGCCGAGTTGGTTGCCGTGATCGGCACCGGCGGCAAAAATATCCTCGAGGCCGACAGCCTCTCTCATGTCTGGGGCTATGCCATCGGCAACGATCTGACCCGCCGCGATCTGCAACTCAAAGCCCGCGAACAGGGTCGTCCGTGGGACTGGGGCAAGGCGTTTGACCGCTCCGCCGTGATCGGCCCGGTGTTCCCGGTCGAGAAAATCGGCCACCCGGACAAAGGGGCGATCAAGCTCACCGTGAACGGTGAGGTAAAACAGGACGCAGACCTGAATGAACTGATCTGGTCCGTGCCAGAGATCATCTCCATCCTATCGCACTCCATCGCGCTCGCCCCCGGCGATATCATCATGACCGGCACGCCCGCAGGTGTTGGCGCCATGGTACCGGGCGATGTCTGCGTAGTGTCGATCGAGGGGCTTGGCTCCATCGAGACGCCCATCGGCCCGAAAGAGTCCTGATCCATCCTCCTGAAGTTGCACAACTTCTTCCGCTCTTCCACCTCAACACGGCTGCGCGCCGCGTTGAGCCTCAGGGGGCTGAACTATGACTATGTCCCTTACGTCTGCGCGACGTGGAAACCCGCACGCCAGAGTATCTGGCGAAAAATCCGCAAGGGTTGGTGCCAAGTTTATGGCCCAATCTCTGCTTGGTTTTGCCCCCGTTTTAGTTCCGGCGTGATGCGGTGCGGATGGCCGCGAGCCGTGGCTTGGCGCGGCCCCAGGTTTCATGTATGTACCGGCAGCATGATCGCCGCACTGATTTTGCCGCGTGTGCTGGATCACGTGGCGGACAGGCCCGTGATGGTTGTCGAGGCCTGGGGGCCATGATCGCCGCACTTCTGACACTGGCGGCGGCGATCCTGGCGACTGGTTTGACCTGGCCTCTTCTGCTGGGCATCTGGCTGGTCATCGGCGTGGGGTATTCAATGGACCTATCGCGGTTTGATGCCGCTCCTTTGGTAGCATTTACTGCACCAAAGGAGACTGACTATGGGACTAAAACGGACGGACGAATTCCGCCAGGATGCGGTGCGTATCGCGCTGACCAGTGGGCTGACGCGCAAACAGGTTGCCGATGATCTGGGCGTGGGCATGTCGACACTGAACAAGTGGATCACGGCGCATCCATTGCCCGGCAGTGCAAGAGGGGAGCCACGGATGTGGTGTCAAAAGAGGATTTGAACCTCGCTCAAGAGAATGACCGGCTTCGACGTGAGAACCGCATTCTCAAGGAGGAAAGGGAAATCCTAAAAAAGGCCACGGTGTTCTTCGCGAGCCAAAAACCGTGAGGTTTAGGTTCATCGAAGAACACCGAAATGAATAGCCCCTATATTTTTAGACACCTTCTTCCGTAATTTTGAGGCAAGGCGGC
>JARGPB010000006.1 GCA_029212905.1 Thalassovita sp. | reverse complement strand
CTTCGAACGCAAGGTGGCTTAAACGAGCACCCGGGGCAGCACAAAACCGCGGCAGGTCCAGATGGGCGGCCTGTAGCCCTGGATCCAGACCTCTCCCATGCCCTGTAAAATGGCGCTGATATTTCGGTGCAAGAATTCAATCGAGCCTTCGGAATGATTGACCACATTCAACAAGGCCCTTCGGTGCCGCGCCTTTACATAGGGTTCCGCCCTCAGCTCGGCGGACAGCATCACAAAATAATCCGCGACAGCGGCATCAAGTTCTGTGGCTGTCCATGCTACACCTACTATATCGCCAACTTATGAGGTGAACCCTCTATCGTCACCACCCAATTCACCTCACCATTTTGGCGGCACCATTTAGGCCTTGGGGATCTGACCAGAATCGATCAGCTGTTGGAACATTTCGATGACAGCCTGGGAAACGGGGCGATAGCTCAGACCAAGCGCCTGTATCGACTTGCTGTTATCTGCTTTCCACGGGAATCCGAACGACCGAGCCGCCATTTTACGTGTGATCGCGTTGCTCACCATCGGCCCCACAAGCCATAGCAACCATTTGGGAAGCTCTTTGCGCGGAAACGGATAAGCACCCCCGAACTCGGCCCGTAGAACCTGCGCCAGATCCAAAAAGCTGTACGGCTTCTCGAATACGATATGGCGCCCTTCGGCCTGTGGGATAAAACCCGCACGTAAATGGGCCTCGGCCACATCCCGCACGTCAACCATCCCGATTTCATAGGCTGGAACGCCCGCTTTAAACGCCCCATCCCCCAGCTGTCGCACCAGGTTGAAGGACTCGGAGCTTTGTTTTTCGGACAGTCCCGGCCCAACGACCAAGCCCGGATTGATGACGACCAGTTTCCACTGTTCCTGGGTACCCGCGATCTGCCAGGCCGCGCCCTCGGCCATGGTTTTGGAATAGGAATAAGGCTGGTGCGTCAGCGTCGAAGAGGTGTTCCAGATCGCCTCGGTCAGCACGCCGCCCGGCACCCCGGCAATGTCCGCCTGATCCCCGAATATCGCCGCACAAGAACTGGTGAGCACCACGCGTTTCACGGTTTCGGTTCGATTGGCCTGTTCCAGCACGTTGCGCGTCCCCCGAACCGCCGGATCCACCAAATCACGCTGCGCGTCCCGCACGTTCGTCGTAAAAGGCGACGCCGTGTGAAACACCAACCCGCAGCCAACCATCGCCTCGGCAAAACTCCCCTCGACCAACAAATCGGCCTGATACAGTTTCAACACCCCAGGCAGACCATCGGCCAATACCTTCAAATGAGCCACCTTGGCCGCATTATCGGGGTCGCGCACAGTGGCGTGGACTGTAGCGCCCTGTTCCAGCAACCGTTTTACCAGCCACCCGGCCAGATACCCATTGGCACCCGTCACCAGAACGGGGTCTGCGACGTCGAAAACCGGGGTTGGCATGGGGCTCTCCTGTTTTGGGACATGGGTCAGGCTAGCATGACAAGACCGCGCAAAGCGAATGCCTCACGCGGTCCAAATGCCCTTCGGCTCTCATCCGAATGGGATCAGATCCCTGCCTTACGGCTTTCGTCCAGATAGATTTCACGCAACCGCGGGGCCACCTTGCCGACAGTTCCATCTCCAATTGCGGCACCATCAATTTCAATCACGGGCATCACAAACGCCGACGCCGAGGTGAAAAACGCCTCATCCGCTTGCTGAGCCTCTTCGATGGTAAACGCGCGCTCTTCGACTTCCATCTGCGCCTCACGAGCGAACTTCAACACCGCGGCACGGGTGATCCCGTGCAAGATATCATTGCTCAGGTTGCGCGTGATGATCTTGCCATCCTTGACGATATAAGTGTTGTTCGAAGTCCCCTCGGTCACAAACCCATCCTCGACCAGCCAGGCGTCATCACACCCGGCCTTCTTGGCCATCATCTTACCCATCGAGGGATATAGCAGCTGCACTGTCTTGATGTCCCGGCGCCCCCAGCGAATATCTTCGATCGAGATCACCTTGATCCCCTTTTTCGCGGCTGGGTTATCAGCCAGACCGGGCTTGTTCTGAGTAAACAGCACAACAGTCGGGCGGGTGGTTTCGGGATCAGGGAACACAAAATCACGATCATCCGCAGCCCCGCGCGTGACCTGTAGATAGACCATTCCCTCTTCCACGCCATTCTCGGCAACCAGCTTGCGGTGGACCTCCAGCAGGTCGTCAAACTCTGGCGGTTTGGGGATGTCCAGCTCGTTCAGCGACCGCTCCAGTCGCTTCGAGTGCCCCGCGAAATCAATCAGCTTGCCTCCCAGCACACTGGTCACTTCGTACACGCCATCCGCCATCAGGAACGCCCGATCAAAGATCGAAACCTTCCCCTCGTCTTCGGGCAAATAGTCTCCATTCACGTATACAGTGCGGGTCATGGGCGTCTCCTTCATTTGGCCAGGGCCACCGTCATCATTTCGTTTCACGTGCTACCCAAAGCTTATCGTGGCCCCGGATGCAAGAGATTGGGCGCAGGCTTCACGCAGAATCAGCGGTGTATGCGCAGCAATGGGCTGCGGCGCCTCAAAGGATTGCCCGCCCGAGAGTCAGCGAGCCTTTCCAGCCCGCAATCGGCATGCGCTTCACCCCCAAAGAGATGCAGCCGGAGCATGTACGCCGTCTGCGTCGAATTGCAGTGCGTTGTCCCGGTCTTCAGCCAGCAAAAGCGGCCCGTCCAAATCCGTGACCATCGCGCCCTGCGCCACCAACGTCGCCGGGGCCATCGCCAAAGACGATCCCACCATGCAGCCCACCATCACCTGAAACCCCTCGCGCAACGCCTGCTCGCGCAGCGCCAGCGCCTCGGTCAGGCCGCCGGTTTTGTCCAGCTTGATGTTCACTACGTCGTATTTTCCGGTCAACGCGGGTAAGGACGCCCGGTCATGGCAGCTCTCGTCAGCACAGACGGGCACGGGCCGCGCCATCCCGATCAACGCATCATCCTGATCAGCTGGCAACGGCTGCTCTACCAAAGCCACGCCCAACCTGACCAGATGCGGGGCCAGATCAGCATAGACTTCCGCACTCCACCCTTCATTCGCATCCACGATGATCTTGGCCTCCGGCGCCCCGGCCCGCACAGCCTCCAGCCGGGGCATATCGTCAGGCGTTCCCAGCTTGATCTTCAACACCGGGCGAAACGCGTTTTTTTCCGCCTGTGCGCGCATCTCTTCGGGCGAGGCCAACGATAGCGTATAGGCCGTGATTTCCGGTACCGGCTCCGGCAAACCAGCCAGGTCCCACACCCGCTTGCCCGCCGCCTTCGCCTCCAGATCCCACAAGGCGCAATCGACAGCATTGCGCGCGGCCCCAGCAGGCAAAATCCCCTGCAGAGCCTCGCGGGTCACGTCCGACGGCAACGACAAAATCTCTCGCGTCACCGAATCCAACGTTTCGCCATAGCGCGCATAGGGAACACATTCACCCCAACCAGTCACACCATCTCGCACCACCCTCACGGTCAGGACCTGAGCTTCGGTCCGGCTTCCCCGACTGATCGTAAAAACTTGCGCCAGGCGGAAAATGTCCCGCTCTACGGTGATCGTCATGAAAACCGCCCCCGTTTCATCTTGCTTCAAATACTCAATTGGCCGAACCGTTCCGACAGCGCACGGCCAATTGTTGTTCAGATCCCTGCCAGCGCATCCACCAGTTTACCCGCACCAAAACGGAACGGATCCGTTGCGGGCAAACCTAAATCCGTTTCGACCTTGTTAATGTACGCGAGCGCGTCTTCTTCGACCATATGCTGGGTGTTGATCGCATATCCCACAACCTGACACGCCGGGTTCGCCACCAAAGCCAGGCTCAAAGCCATATCTCGCACTTGCTGCATACTGGGCAGGCTGTACCCAGGGAGGCCACGCATATGCGCGCGGGTAGGTTCGTGGCAAACGATCAACGCGTCCGGCTGGCCACCATGGATCAGCGCCATAGTTACACCAGAATAGGACACGTGGAACAGGCTTCCTTGCCCCTCGATCACATCCCAGTGGTCCGCGTCGTTATCGGGCGAGATATACTCGACGGAACCGGCCATAAAGTCAGCCACGACCGCATCCAAAGGCACGCCATCTCCGGTGATCAGTATACCGGTCTGACCCGTAGCACGGAAATCAGCGTTCATCCCGCGGGCGCGCATTTCCTTTTCCAGGCACAGCGCAGTGTACATTTTTCCGACCGAGCAATCGGTCCCCACCGCCAGCACCCGTTTGCCCGTGCGTTTGATACCGTTCGCAATGGGATACTCGACTTCAGGGACGCGGACGTCGTGCAATTCACGACCGCAGGCTTCGGCGACAGCGACTAGGTCGGCTTCGTCTTTCAGCAGGTTATGTAGACCGCTGGCCAGATCGAACCCTTCTTCCAGCGCAGCCACCAATACCTTTTTCCACGCGGGGCTGATGATGCCACCACGGTTTGCAACACCAATCACCAACGTTTTCGCACCTGCGGCTTTGGCCTCTTCCAAGGTCATGTCAACCAGGCCCATATCGGCCTGGCAGCCTTCCATGCGGAATTGGCCCACGGCGAATTCCGGACGCCAGTCCTTGATGCCCTGTGCGACCTTTGCGGCCAGTTGGTCGGGCGCGTCGCCCAAAAACAGAAGATACGGTGTCTCGATCATTGCGTGGCCCTCTTGGATTTGCGTTAGCCCGAGTTTTTCGGATTCCCACCCGCAACATTTTGCAAAAGCAGCGTATTGCCGCGCCCCGGTAGGAGATTCTTCGATATATGCGCCTAATTTTCGCAGCATCTTCGATTTGGGTCAGCCTCTCTGTCACAAAGTCCGCCGCAACGCGGCATCCTCTGCCGCACTTGCAAAATACACTTGCGAACAGAGGCGCAATTTAATAACTCTCATCACCATAATTTCGTAATTTCCTTACCCATGAGGTCTGCACATGAGCTTCCGCCTTCAGCCCACGCCGATTGCCCGCCCGAACCGCTGCCAGCTGTTTGGCCCGGGTTCGAACACCAAACTGTTTGCGAAAATGGCCGCCTCGGCCGCGGACGTGATCAACCTGGATCTGGAAGATTCAGTTGCCCCCAGCGACAAGGACATCGCCCGCGCCAACATCATCCAGGCAATCAGCGAACATGACTGGGGCAACAAAACCCTGTCCGTGCGCATTAACTCACTGGATACGCCCTATTGGTACAAAGACGTTGTGGACCTGCTGGAGCAAGCGGGCGAGCGTCTGGACCAGATCATGATCCCCAAGGTTGGCTGCGCCGAAGACATCTATGCCGTGGACGCGCTGGTCACCGCGATCGAAGCCGCCAAGGGCCGCACCAAGAAGATCAACTTCGAGGTCATCATCGAGTCGGCAGCCGGCATCGCCCATGTCGAGGAAATCGCCGCAGCCTCGCCCCGTCTGGTGGCCATGTCGCTGGGCGCGGCGGATTTCGCTGCCTCGATGGGGATGCAGACCACCGGCATCGGTGGCACGCAGGAAAACTACTACATGATCCGCGAAGGTGCGAAACACTGGTCGGATCCGTGGCACTGGGCGCAGGCCGCCATCGTCGCCGCCTGCCGCACCCATGGCGTTCTGCCCGTGGACGGCCCCTTTGGCGATTTCTCGGATGACGAAGGCTATATCGCGCAGGCCAAACGCTCGGCCACGCTGGGCATGGTCGGCAAATGGGCCATTCACCCCAAGCAAATCGCGCTGGCAAACGAGGTCTTCACCCCGTCTGACGAAGACGTCGCCGAAGCCCGCGAGATTCTAGCCGCGATGGAACAGGCCAAGGCAAACGGCGAAGGCGCCACTGTCTACAAGGGCCGCCTGGTGGACATCGCCTCGATCAAACAGGCCGAAGTGATCGTGGCCCAATCCGAGCTGATCGCGAACAGCTGAAGCTGAACCTATATGTGTGTGAAAGGGGAGCCTTGGGCTCCCCTTTCTTTTTCCACGATGCGTTGGCGAATACCGCACATGTGCGCATCTTCAGCGCAAATAGCCACGCGGGTCACCACGCCAGAGATGCGGCAAATCCCCTCTGGCCATTCCTTGACCAATCGCTGCTCCTCGATCAGCACAATATTCGTGACTGCGCCCTCTGGGTCAAATGCACATTGCCGGTCGAAGCTCCACGACACCAGCCTGACTTTGCCGCTCGACTTGAGGGCGGACAGATCAAATGTGGGCCTGTGCAGGGTCAGGCGATCACGTCGCCGATCAGCATATCTGGAACAACGTTGGTGAAATTCGGAATGTCGTCCAGCACTGGCTTTGAAGCCCCCAGCGCGGCATTCATCGCGTCCTGATCGGCAAACACAATCGTAGCAACCGCATGATATCCAGGCGGCGTGTCCGGGCCTCCGGCCAGGCCATGCGTCACCAGCACCCGTTCGATCTGGGCACCCATATATTCGTCCACCAGCGCCAGGTGCGTCGTCTTGTAATAGTCCAAGTCAAAATTCGTCCCATCGCCAACCGGGTAAAGCACTTGTAGTGAAACAGACATGCGTAACTCCTCCGTTATCCTGTCTTACGAACCGTAACAGAGTTCGCCTTGTAGCGGAGAAGTCTTTGGTAGGGGGTTAGGCCCGGTCGTCCTTGGGCGACCCCATCACCACGAACGAGGTGATCGCGGCCACCTGCGGCAGCGTACCCAACACGTCCGTATGAAACCGCTTATATGATGCAAGATCTGCGGCCTCGACGCGCAGCAGGTACTCCACGCTTCCGGTGATGTTGTGGCACTCGCGCACCTCGGGCGCCAGGGCGATGGAACGCTCAAAGGATTCCTGTGCGATCTTGGTGTGCAGGCTCAGGCCCACGGTAACATAAGCGACGAACCCCACCCCCATCGCCTGAGGGTTCAGTACCGCGCGATACCCTGCAATTACGCCTGTTCGCTCCAGCTCTTGTACGCGGCGCAGACAGGCCGAAGGCGACAAACCCACTCGATCGGCCAGATCAAGGTTACTGATCCGCCCATCGCGCGATAATTCCTGCAATATCTTTTGGTTTATCTGATCTATCTTAGCCATATATTGCGCAATTATACGATTTTCGCTGCAACTTTCAATTTCAATGCGCCAAATTCACAATATTTTCCCATCATGAGCTATGAACTTCTGTCAGCCCTAGCGGCATTCGCCTTTGTCACCTCGGTTACGCCGGGGCCTAACAACCTGATGCTGATGGCATCCGGAGCCAATTACGGATTTCGAAGGACAATTCCGCATATGCTGGGGATCGGGATCGGCTTCACGGTTATGGTCGTCGTGGTTGGACTGGGGCTCATGCAGGTGTTTGACGCGTTCCCAGTCATGCACACCATCCTGAAATACGCGGGCATCACCTATCTGCTATGGCTTGCGTGGAAAATTGCCAGAGCGGAAATGCCAGATACCTCGCAAACCTCGGGCACACCGATGAGCTTTGTGCAGGCTGCATTGTTTCAATGGGTGAACCCTAAAGCCTGGCAAATGGCACTGACGGCGATCACTCTCTATGCCCCGAACCGCAGCTTCACAGCGATCCTGATCGTGGCCGTCCTTTTCGGGATGATCAACCTGCCCAGTGTCAGCCTCTGGACGGTATTGGGGCAACAGATGCAAAGAATCCTGTCCAACCGGAAACGCTTGATCATCTTCAACTGGACCATGGCACTACTTCTGGTGGCGACTCTATTACCAGTCATGTAACGTGGGGGAATGTACCTTACTTGTTTGCATACGGCGCATGTTCACTGCGCCACCTTTGATGGCCTGCGGGATCGGATTTCGCCGGATGCACAGATTGATCATATTGTCCGCAGTGATTGGCTGGCACGCGCGCAAAACGGTATAGACGCCGCCCTGAGATCCGAAATCCAACAGACTATTCGAACCTCCAAGACGCCAGTTATCTGCACATGCACCACGCTGGGTGAAATCGCCGAAGAAGCCGGTGCCATTCGCATAGACCGCCCAATGATGCGGCGCGCAGCCGAGACCTGGGGCGACATCCTGCTGGTCTATACGTTGAAATCCACCGAAGGCCCCAGCCGGGCATTGTTAGAGCAAGAGATGGAGGCAGCAGACAACCCCTATCAAATCGCTCCATTGCTGCTGGAACGTCATTGGCCACTGTTTGAAGCAGGTCGCCCACATGCCTTTGCCCGGAGCGTCGCCACAGATATCCGCGCCGCCTTAACGCAGCGTGCAGGCATCCGGGCGGTGGTGTTGGCCCAAGCCTCGATGGCAGGGGCAGCGATGCTGTTATCTGATCTGCCCGTGCCGGTACTGGCCTCTCCCGTATTAGCCCTGAAGGAAGGACTGTCACGACTGTGACATGCCGAATTGCGCTGCAAACTTGGCTTTGGCCAGATCGGCCACCTCCTTCAGGATGATCAAGGATATGGCCAAGCACGCGCTGAATGCGGTCTTCGTAGTAACGGGTTCTCACACGGGTCCCTTTGGTGATCACATGAACCAACCTAGCGAATTGCGAGGTCGCGAATCTTGCCATGTTGCATCTGGACGCGGGGGAAGCCATATATCCTGCCAACCATGGTGGAGAACGATGCATGACCAACTATCTCGACTTTGAACGCCCGCTGGCTGAAATCGAAGGCAAGGCCGAAGAACTGCGGGCCATGGCCCGTCAGAACGAAGAGATGGACATCGAAGCCGAAGCCGCTGCTTTGGACAAGAAAGCAGGCGATCTGCTCAAGGATCTGTACAAAAGCCTGACTCCATGGCGGAAATGCCAGGTCGCGCGTCACCCTGACCGCCCGCATTGTCAGGATTATATCGAATCGCTGTTCACCGAATACACGCCGCTGGCCGGGGACCGGAACTTTGCCGATGACCACGCGGTCATGGGGGGGCTGGCCCGGTTCAACGATCAGCCCGTAATGGTGATCGGCCACGAAAAAGGCAACGACACCAAATCACGCATTGAACGTAATTTTGGCATGGCCCGCCCCGAAGGCTACCGCAAGGCGATCCGACTGATGGAAATGGCCGACAAATTTGGCCTGCCGGTGGTATCCTTGGTGGACACGCAAGGCGCCTATCCCGGCAAAGGCGCAGAAGAGCGTGGCCAGTCCGAAGCAATCGCTCGCTGCACCGAAAAATGTCTGCAAATCGGCGTGCCTCTGGTCAGTGTCGTGATAGGCGAAGGCGGATCCGGTGGGGCAGTTGCCTTTGCAACGGCGAACCGCGTCGCGATGCTGGAACACTCGGTCTATTCTGTAATCTCGCCCGAAGGCTGCGCCTCGATCTTGTGGCGTGACGCCGAAAAAATGCGCGAAGCCGCCGAGGCCCTGCGACTGACGGCCCAAGACCTGAAAAACCTGGGCGTTTGCGACCGTATCATCCCAGAACCCATGGGGGGCGCCCATCGGGACCGTCAGGGCGCGATTGCTGAAGTGGGCAAAAATATCGCGACAATGCTGGCAGAGCTGAACGGAAAATCCGGTAAAAAACTGGTGGCCGATCGCCGCAAGAAATTCCTGGAGATGGGCAGCAAAGGGCTCGCGGCTTAAACGGCCCTAGCCCTGAATAACAGTTTCCAAACCCAAAGACGCGATCAACTGATAGTAGCCCACCAGGACGGCGACAAAAAACACGATCAGAACCAGCTCGTATTTGAAGTGATGCGCGTGAAAAAACGCGCGGTCGCGGTGGTGCAGAACATCCATCAGCTCGTCTCCGAACCTGATGGACAGGAATGTCCCTACGCCCGAAAGCACCACAATACCCCAATAAGGCCAAGGCGTTACGATGATTTGATGCAGTAGGTGCGTCAATACTGTGGTGTCATAAAAATGCGGAGCAAAGGCCAGAACCGCAACGTTCAACCCGATGGCAATCGCCCAGACCGCAACCTCGGACAGGACCATGCGAATTCCGAACAGCAACCGCATGGGGAAATCCAACAAAAACCCCGCATCGGCAATCGGAGTACACAGGACAAAGAAGCTCCAGGTCAGACCTGCTGCCACCCCGCCGGTGGTGAAATCATACTTCAGACCCAGATACAGGAAATACCCGGCCAGCAAGGCGCACAGCAGCAGGAACTTGATAATAACCTGAATCTTCGGAGGAGTGGCGGCATCGGTCATATCGCAGATTTTGCAGGATTTCCGCCCCCACGCAACCGGATTAGCTGGCCAGCATTTTCAGACCCTGCGTCACGTCCGAGCGCACCGCCAAGCGCAACCCAGGTTCGTCCCCGGCCTTGAGCGCGGCAATGATAAGGCGATGATACTGCGGCGGCTCTTTGCGGCGCAGACGGCCATACAGCGCCCGCATGGTCGGCCCCAGCTGTAGCCAGACGGTTTCCGCCATTGCCAGCATCGCCGGCGCCTGCGCGCGCAAATACAGGGTACGGTGAAATTCCAGATTCGTGCGGATATATCCGACGGCATCCTGCTGAGCGACCATATCGGAAACGGTATTGTTGATGGTCTGCAAACGGTCGATCAGCGCCATATGTGCACGGGGCAGCGCGCGGCTGGACAGCTCGACCTCTAACAAAGCGCGCAGCACCGCCAGCTCTTCGATCCGCTCATTGCTGAGCTCGGGGGTAGACACCCGGCCGGACGACGACATCTGCAAGGCCCCCTCGGCGACCAGCCTATTCACCGCTTCACGCGCCGGGGTCATCGACACTTCGAACTCGCGCCCGACACCACGCAGGGTCAGGGACTGGCCCGGCGCGATCTCTCCGTGCAGGATGCGGCTGCGTAATTTGCGGTACACGCGGTCATGCGCGGATGTCACGGGATCTTGGCGAGGCGTAATCAGCATTACTTTTTGTGATCACAAAATGAACAAACGTCAATCACCAAACCGATATCGGTGAAGCTGATTCCCATGCGTCCGCAGCCATTTGCGCGGCGTATCATAGGGCCCGTGGATCTGCGTCACCACATCCCAGAACGCCGCAGAATGATTCATTTGCTCCAGATGCGCCACCTCATGCGCAGCGACATAGGACAGTACCTCGGGCGGAGCCATGATCAGCCGCCACGAATACATCAACCCACCAGACGAAGAACACGACCCCCACCGCGAGCGCGTATCCCGCAGAGTTATCCCACGATAGCTGCGTCCCAACCGCTCAGCATAGTAGTCCGAGGCCGCGATCAGGCGCTCTCGGGCCAGTTCCCTCAAAAACCCGGTCAAACGGGCTGGCACGCGTTCGGGCGCACCGGGAACATCCATCCGATCAGCCGACAACACGACCCGCCGCCCCGGCCCTATCTCGATCCGACGGGCCTGCCCTTCTACGGGCAGATTTAGACCGGGGGCGACCAAAACCTGTTCGGGTTGCCGAGCAAGATGACGGCGAATCCAGTCAGCTTTTTCCTGCGCGAAATCCAGCGCCTCGGCATCGCGCACGCCTTTTGGCAAGGTCAGGACGACGCGCCCATCCAGTCCTGACACCCTCAGCGATATCCTGCGCGCCCGCGCGGATCGACGCAGGTAAACCGGAATAGGGGGGTTGCCGGGCAGAATATGATGCCCCATATCGCCTCCTGACTGCGAATCCTCGTATGGCTTGGGAAAGCCTTTGACACACGGTGCCTGTTATGGCAGTTGGCGCGGATCGTCGACAAGACAAATGGATTAAGAGAGGACCACCCATGCCTAAGGAAGAATGGGGTACGAAACGCGTTTGCCCGACTACCGGCAAGCGGTTCTATGACCTGAACAAAAACCCGATCGTCAGCCCCTACACCGGCGACGTCGTGGTCATTGACAGCAGCAAAAGCCGCATGATTGCAGCCGACGCCGAAGATGCCGCAACCAAGAAGCAGCGCGAGACCGAAGAAGGTGCCGACGCAGAAACGTTGGACGACGAAGTAGAAGTGGATCTGGATGATGATCTGCTGGACGATGACGAAGATGATGAGGTCTCGCTGGAAGAGATTGCAGACGTCGCATCCGAGGACGATGACTCCTAATTGGGGCTCGTTCAAAAACTTCCCAGGGGCGGAATTTTCCGCTTGATCCCGCCCCCGGCTTACCATAGATAGCGGCGCACGGACCGAAATAGTCCGTAGGTTTGGGGCCTTAGCTCAGCTGGGAGAGCGCCTGCATGGCATGCAGGAGGTCAGCGGTTCGATCCCGCTAGGCTCCACCAAATCTTCCCAAACAGATATCAATTTCAGCGCCTTCGGCTGCCGCTTCGATGTTTCACTTCCACATTGGAATATGGAAGCCATGCGCGCGGGTATGACCCAACAACACCGCAAGAGCGACGCTGTCATACCCTACTTGCATGGCTGCGATTATACATTTCACTGCCGGATAAGCGCTCTTTTCCCTGAATGAACTGTACCACACCTTTCTGCTGAAAACGGAATGGTAAGAATTCCCCCCTAGCCTTGCCCCAGTTCGGCAAACGCAAGAGGAGTTTCCATGCAGATGTCCAGCACCAACCGCGGCGGATACGAAGTTGTCTCGATCGAGGAAACCCGCATCGACGCCGCCGTAGCGATCGCCTTCAAGGATCAGATGCGACACCTGACCGAGGGTACTAACGCAGAGGTTATTTTGGACCTAAGCAACGTTTCTTTTATCGATTCCAGCGGCTTAGGCGCCATCGTCGCAGCGATGAAACAGTTAGGCAGCGCCAGGAAACTCCATCTCGCCGGGCTGATGCCGAATGTCGAAAAGGTGTTTCGCCTGACACGCATGGATATGGTGTTCGCCATCCACACCTCGGTGGACGATGCCGTGGGCCTGAATGTTGATCGAGCGTGATTCGAACAACCTCACCATAGCGGGAAGCGCAATGACCTTGCCGATTGGATTTGACATCCGGTTTGACGCCACCGAATTGGGTGTACGCGGAGCCCTGTCCCAGCTGCAAAGCTTTCTACAACGTAGCAGTGTCCAGGACGACGACTGTGGAAAAGCGGAAATTGTCGTCGCCGAGGCCCTGAACAACGTTGTAGAACATGCATATGCGGAAACCGGCAACGGTACCATTGACCTTAGATGTCGACAAAGCCCTCTTTGCATCGACATTACGATTTTGGATCGGGGCGTGCCCGTCCCAGTACATGTCTTTGCGAAACGCCAGCCGCCAAACATTGACGTGGAAATCGACGACCTACCCGAAGGAGGCTTTGGCTGGATGTTGATTCAGGAAATGACAGAAAACCTGAGCTATCAACGGGTTGACGGAACAAACTGCTTGCGAATGGCAATTCCACTGAGACGCGAATAGCATCGCCTCGATCACACGCCGCAGAAATGCCCTATTCCCCTCATATTCGCGCCTGAAACCTACGCCAGAAAGAGGGGGTAGCTGCAAGAGCTTCCCTCGGCGTCACGTGTTATACAGCCCCCACCCAGTACGTGACGTCGAGGACTACCTTCCCTCAATCCATAGTTTCTGCATAGAATCGTTGGGAAACATAGGGAGCCTTGCATGCGTGATTTCCATACACCTGGACGGTCAGCGGTATTTTCGGAGAATGGGATGTGCGCAACGTCGCACCCCCTTGCTGCGCGGGTCGCTATAGATATTTTGGAACGCGGCGGAAACGCGATGGACGCCGCAATTTCTGGGGCGGTATTGCTGGGTATTTGCGAACCCCAAATGACCGGGATTGGCGGTGACTGCTTTGTCCTCTATTCTCCAGCTGGCAGCGACGACGTCATGGCGCTAAATGGCTCTGGTCGCGCTCCGTCTGGGGCGAGCGCTGCCGCCTTGCGCGCCAAAGGCCATCAAACGGTGCCGCATCATGGCCCCGACGCGGTAACAATCCCCGGTGCTATAGATGCCTTTTGTCATCTGTCTGAAACCAAGGGCAAACTGGGACTGGATACCTTGCTGGCTCCGGCAATCCGCTACGCCCAAGAGGGCGTACCCGTTGCGCCCCGCGTGGCCTTTGATTGGCCGACGGCAAGCGCGTGCCTCAATGCCGAGGGGCGCCACCACTATTTGATCAACGGTCAACCCGGGCGGACAGGGCAAATTTTTCGCGCACCCGGCCAGGCTCAGGTTCTTCAACGTATCGCACAAAACGGGCGCGATGCATTTTATCGTGGTGAGGTCGCCGATGATATGGTGCAGTCTCTCGTCAAACTGGGCGGAGTTCACACGGCCGAGGATTTCGCCCGACAGCACTACTCTCCGGCGGATCCGGTCGCGGGCACGTACAAAGGCATGGATCTGCTAGAGCACCCGCCAAATGGTCAGGGCGCGACTGCGATTCTACTGCTCAACATATTGAAACAGTTCGATATTGCGGGGATGGATCCATTTGGGTCCGACCGCGCGCATATCGAGGCAGAAGCCGCAAAACTAGCCTATGATGCGCGCAATCGGTTCCTAGCCGATGCCGACCACACCACGAAACTGGATCATATGCTGGCCCCAGAAACAGCCAAAAAACTTGCCGCATTGATTGATCCGAAACGAGCGATGCCTGCCGCAGCACCTCTTAGCGAAGCGGTGCACAAAGACACGGTATACATCACGGTGGTCGACCGCGATCGCATGGCGGTTTCGCTGATCTACTCGATTTTTCACGGTTTCGGGTCGGGAGTCGCGACGCCCAAATTCGGCATTCTGCTCCAAAACCGCGGTGCGGGCTTCAGCCTTCAACAGGGGCACGCAAACGAAATGGCGGGGGGGAAGCGGCCCATGCATACGATCATCCCCGGCATGTTGAAGCAAAACGACCGGGTTGTGATGCCGTTTGGCGTTATGGGGGGGGCCTATCAGCCCAATGGCCATGCGCGTTTCGTGTCCAACATCGTGGACTATGGCATGGATCCGCAGGCCGCGATTGACGCGCCGCGCTGTTTCTCGAATGAAGGCACTCTGAATATCGAACGCAGCTACTCTGACTCCGTACGGCAGGAACTGGCGGATATGGGTCATAAAATTGCGATTCCGGAAACGCCTATCGGCGGCGCGCAGAGCATCAATATTCGCGCAGACGGCGTACTCGAAGGCGCGTCAGACCCCCGCAAAGACGGCTGCGCATTGGGCTATTAACATCAATAGGGACGGTGGGTCAGCTTAGTTCAGCTGAAACTGGAGCGGATAGCTGCCGTCCTGAAATGGACCGAAAAGATCGGGAATATCCGGGTGGCTGACCGGCTCGCCCGAATAGTCGGCAATCAGGTTCTGTTCGGAAACATAAGCAACATAGTAGCTTTGATCATTCTCAGCCAACAGGTGATAAAATGGCTGATCTTTGGACGGGCGGCTGTCTTCGGGGATGGCGTGGTACCACTCCTCGGTGTTGTTAAAGCGCGGGTCCACATCAAAGACCACCCCGCGAAACGGGTGCTTCCGGTGTTTGACCACTTGGCCCAGATAATATTTAGCACGCGTCTTCAGCATTGCATTGCAGCCCCTATTCGGCATGGATAGACGTAAAGCCGGGCATTTGTCCATGAATTGAACGAAAACAATGGGAAACAGTCTGTGAACTTGACTACGACAGTTTTGGAAATCACGGCACCAGTGTTCATTTTGGCGGCCATCGGTTTCGCCTGGGTGAAGGCCGGATTCGAGTATCGCGTCGAGTTTGTGACCAGATTGGCGATGACCCTATCGGTGCCCTGTCTGATTTTTACCGCGCTCATGAAAACTCAGATAGACCCGCAGGCATTGACGGCACTATCGCTTGCTGCGGTTGCGGCCTATGGCGCTGTATCGCTGGCGGCTTTCGCGCTGGTCAAACTGGCACGCCTGGACGCACGGACCTTTCTGGCGCCAATCATTTTCGGGAATACAGGCAACCTGGGTTTGCCATTAGCCCTTTTTGCATTCGGCGAGGTTGGGCTGGGCTATGCCGTTGTGGTCTTCGCCGTCATGGCAATTTGGTCATTCACCTTTGGGATCTGGCTGGTCGCAGGGGGCGGATCGCTGCTGAAGGTGATCAAGGAACCATTGGTCGGCGCCACTGTCCTGGGTGGTATATTCCTGTGGCAGGGCTGGCAAACACCTACATTTCTGACCAACGCCTTGGAATTGGTGGGACAAATGGCCATTCCGATCATGCTGATCACGTTAGGCGTCGCGGTCGCGCGCATGACCCCTGGACACATCGGGCGCGCCACATGGATTTCACTGGCGAAACTGGCCTTGTGCTTTGGAGTGACGTGGGCTGTGGGGGTTTGGTTCCAACTGGATCCCGTCGCCTTTGCCGTTTTGGTCCTTCAGCTTTCGACGCCGGTGGCTGTAACGTCATACCTGCTGGCCGAAAAATATGGTGCCGATTCCGAGTCCGTCGCCGGTTTGGTGGTGGTTTCGACCCTGATGTCCGTCGTTGCAATACCGATAATGCTGGCCGTGCTGCTCTAAACTCAAGGAATAGTCATTTCCTCGGCGCTGAAATTTCGCTAAAATAGCGAAAACAAAGAAAGCGAGAGGCAAATGAGCAGAACTCTTCGCGTGTTGGTTATGGTTGTGCTGCTGGCATCCTGCGGCGGGGGGAATTTTTCTGCCCCGCGCAATTTGGATAACGCATGTTCGATCCTCAGCCAGCGCCCCAAATACGCCAAGGCCTTCCGGGCAACAGAACGCCGCTGGGGCGTGCCTGTTCACGTACAGATGGCCACGGTTTATCAAGAAAGCAAATTCATCGGGAATGCGCGCACGCCGTTCCGGTATGTTCTGGGTGTGATCCCCATGGGGCGGCAAAGCTCGGCTTACGGCTACGCTCAGGCTCTGGATGGCACCTGGAAAGAGTACCAGCGCGCCACCAACAGCTATGGCGCGCGACGTGACAATATCCGTGACGCGATGGATTTCATGGGCTGGTATATGAACAAAACCCGTGAAAAGACCGGCGTCGAATTGCACAACGCCCGCCACCAGTACCTAGCCTATCACGAAGGGCATACTGGCTATCTACGGCGGACCTATAAACGGAAAAGCTGGCTCATGCGTATCTCGGGCGAGGTTGCCAACCGCGCCAACCGATATGAATCGCAGCTGGCCACGTGCCCGCGCCGCCTACGATAAAAGGAGGGCTTAGCGCCCTCCTTCTGTCTCGGTTTCTGCGCGGATGTCGAACATCGAATTGCTGACCCGCGTATCAAAGCTCATCCGGCCCAGGACAACTGTCGTCGCGCCGCCGGACTGATCGTTGATCACCCATTGGCGCAGCTGCACTGGAGCGTCAGTAAACACCAGTTGGATGTTCCCATATTCCGGGTTCTCGGGATCCATCGCCGTCACGGTGGTGGACGTGCCGTCAAAAGATTTGCCCACCACCATCTCCGACCCTTCAAGATCCACATTCTTGCGCAGCACAATCGACAGCGGCGTTTGCTTCAACGGATAGGTCTCCGGTCCGGTGTTGCTCTTGGGGTCGAAAATCGCAACGGCCCCCTGCCCGGCCAACACCAAAGCCGCATTGGGCGGCGCGTATTCGAACCGCGCACGCCCGGGCCGTTTCAGCCAGATCTTACCAGTGGAAATCGAGCCATCATCGTTGATCTGTGTGAAATCGCCCTGCGCAGTGGCAAAACTGTTCAGATAGCCCGAGATCTGGCCAAGGCTTAGCTCGGCGGCCGAAACCGGGAGCGCGAAAACCGCTGCAAGCGGCGCAAGGGTAAAGCGAAGCATATTCATACCCCATAGATAGCCGCGCGGCGGGCCTGTTACACCTGCGATCTGCATCACAAACAAGCGAGCGGCAGGCCCCCGCTTATTGTTGTTCGGGGACCAGGATTTCGCGTTTACCGACATGGTTCGCAGGCGACACAAGACCTTGTTCTTCCATCTGTTCGACCAGTCGGGCGGCTTTGTTATATCCAATCGCCAGTTTGCGCTGGATGTACGAGGTAGAGCATTTGCGATCCTTGATCACAATCGCCACTGCCGTATCATACAGCGCGTCCTCGGTATCTGTATTCCCGCCGGTATTCAGGCCCAGAACAGCGTCAATATTATCGGCGACACCTTCTTCGGGGCCTTCGACCACACCGCCGATATACTCGGGCGGGCCAAAGCTCTTCAGATGGGTGACGATTTCTTCGACCTCTTCGTCGCTGACAAAGGGGCCGTGACAACGCGTGATTTTTGCGCCACCCGCCATGTACAACATATCGCCCATGCCCAGCAGCTGCTCGGCCCCCATTTCGCCCAGGATTGTACGGCTATCGATTTTCGACGTCACCTGAAACGAGATCCGCGTGGGGAAATTCGCCTTGATCGTGCCGGTAATCACATCGACCGAGGGCCGCTGCGTCGCCATGATCAAGTGAATGCCGCTTGCACGCGCCATCTGCGCCAGCCGTTGAATACACGCTTCGATTTCCTTGCCTGCGACCATCATCAAGTCGGCCATTTCGTCCACGATAACGACGATATAGGGCATTTTGACGGGGGTGATTTCCTCGGTCTCAAAAACTGGATCGCCGGTTTCATCGTCAAACCCTGTCTGCACCGTACGCGAGAACGTCTCGTTCTTGGCCAAAGCGTCCGCCACGCGACTGTTATAGCCGTCGATATTGCGCACGCCCATTTTGGACATTTTGCGATAGCGGTCTTCCATTTCTCCGACGACCCATTTCAGGGCGACAACCGCCTTTTTGGGGTCGGTCACAACGGGCGACAACAGATGTGGGATGCCGTCATATACGCTGAGTTCCAGCATCTTCGGGTCGATCATGATCATGCGGCATTCTTCGGGCGTCAGTCGGTACAGCAACGACAGGATCATAGTGTTGATCGCGACAGATTTACCCGACCCGGTGGTCCCGGCGATCAGCAGGTGAGGCATCTTGGCCAAGTTCGCCACGATAGCCTCGCCACCGATATCTTTGCCCAGGGCCAGCGGCAATTTCATGTTCGCATCCCCAAACGAGCGCGCGGACAGAATCTCACGCAGCACCACTTTTTCGCGGTTCTCGTTAGGCAGTTCGATCCCAATCACACTGCGGCCGGGCACAGTCGACACACGCGCCGAGAGGGCGGACATGGACCGGGCGATATCGTCAGACAGGCCGATCACGCGGCTGGCCTTCAAACCGGGCGCCGGCTCCAGCTCGTACATAGTGACCACGGGACCGGGGCGAACGCTGACAATTTCGCCTTTGACGCCATAGTCATCCAGCACGTTCTCCAGCATCCGAGCATTCTCTTCCAGCGCTTCATCGCTCAGATGGTGGCGCTGTATCGCAGCCGGGTTAGACAGCAAGTTCAGCGGAGGCAGCTCAAACGCGTGCGCCGTCTCTTCGAATGCCAGAGAAGGCTGCGCCTCGGTCTTGGCACGCGTCGAGGGCTGGATTGGACGGCGGTTCAGCGGCTGCACCACAACTTTGCGCGGGGTTTCGACCGGAATCGGCATTGGCGCGCGCGCCTGCACTGGCTGAGGTTCGGGCTGAATATCTGTTGGCTCGGCATAGCTCTCCGAGGGGACTTCGTCATAGGACATGCCGAAAATATTCTCGTCATGCATCGCGTCAGACTGTTCGGTCGCAGTCCGCTCATCGGCTGTGTGCCAATATAATTCAGGCTCGGGCAATGTCTCCATGACGGGCGACACCTGACTGGCAGGAGACGTCAGGGGCGGCTCGGACGGGACAGCATTGCGCATCGCGGTCAGCGGCGGCTCAGGCGGGAGCCCCGCCTGCACCTGACGCTGATCTGTGTCCAAAACCAAAGCCGCAGGGCCACGTCCGCGCCCCTTGGTCAGCGGAGCGGAAACCTCGGGCTGAACGGCAACACGGCTACGGATCACATCAGCGATCTTGGCTTTGATACGGTCGTCGCCGGGCTGATAGTCCGCCTCGGCTGCTTGCGCGGGTTCAACCAATTCGGGCTCGGGCATTGGTTCGGGCCGTCGGATCAGACTTGGCATCCGCTGTAGAAGGCTGGGTTTGGGCGCTTCGACTGGCTCTTGCTCCCAGTCTTCGGCCGCATAGTTATCAAAGGGCTCAACCCACTCTTCCTGCATCTCGGGCTGGCGGGCGTCGCTGCGAATGGCTTGGCGCTCCCGCTTCCGGGCCTGAATGCCCTGCGCAGCGCTCACAGCCCCAACGGCACCACGCCCCAGCAATTGCAGGATCACGGCATAGAGCATGATCACCCCGACCAACATAAATCGGAACAAACGGCGCAGTTCCAGCATCGAAAAGCCCAGAACATAGCCCCCAAGAACCACCAGCGCCCCAGCGAACACCAGCGACATCAGCTTGATCCCCAGGACCATGGACACGGGCAAAATGTTTAGAAGAACACCCAAAACGGTGTCTCCGAAATGGCCACCCAGCCCAAAGCCCTGTCCCCATTCGGGTCCCGGCGCCAAGGTCGAGGCGTATACAGACAGAACTGCCATCCAGATCGGTGTCAGCAAAGCGCGCGACAGGGCGCGGTCTTCGCCCTGATGCAGACCGAACCGGAATCCCCAGACCAGCATCGAAACCGCCAGCCCCCAGGATCCCATGCCCAAAATCACAAACATCGGTGCAGTGATCGAGGCCCCAAAGCGCCCCAACAGGTTCTGCACCGGCGCATCGGTCGCCAACATGAACGAAGGATCATCTGGACTGTAGGACGCCATCATCGCCACGGCGGCCAAACCAAGAATGACCAGCGCAATGCCAACCAACTCTTTGCCACGTTTCTCAATCGCGGCTTGCATGTCACTGTCGAAAAGCGGGTCTCGACCCCTGGTCTGAAATGCCATTCCTGCCCTCGTTTCTTATCTGTAGATGCAATCACGCAGGCGTATCAGGCCTTCGCGCAGCTCTTCTTTTGGGGCCACCATCGCGACCCGGATGTACTCTTTACCGGGATTGGTCCCGTTCACGTCTTTGCTGAGATAGGCGCCCGGCAACACTCGGACGCCGGTTTCCAGCCACAGCTTCAGTGCGGTTTCTTCGCCGTTCTGAACCGGAAGCCACAGGAAAAATCCGGCCTCGGGGCCCTTGTAGCCCTGAATGCTGGCAAATTCCTGATCAGCGACCGCGTATTTTTCACCGTACAGGCGGCGGTTCTCGACAACATGAGCGTCGTCCTCCCAGACCGCCTGCGAAACATGTTGAATCGGCAGGGGCAATGGAGCGCCCGCATAGGCGCGCAACTGTTTAATGCGCTTCATGCTTTCGGGGCCAGCCGCGACAAAGCCCGACCGCAACCCCGGCAGATTCGACCGCTTTGACAGTGAATGGAAAATCACTACGCGTTCGGGATCAGCCCCCAATTCCTGCGCGACCTGCATCGCACCCACAGGTGGGGTGTCGCGGTAGATCTCCGAGTAGCATTCATCGGCGAAGATCTGGAAATCATATTGCTCGGCCAGGCGGATCAGATCTGCCCAATAGGCACGACTGGCCACCGCACCCTGCGGATTCGCGGGTGAACACACATAGGCCGCAGCAACGCGGTTCAGCACGTCAGGCGAAAGCGACGCATAGTCCGGCAGATACCCGTTTTCGTGGGTGGCCGACATGAACACCGGCTCGGCCCGGACCGAGATCGTACCGATCATATAGACTTGGTAAAACGGGTTCGGGATCAGGACGACCGGCTGCTGGCCATGCTTTTGCTCGGGGATCAGGGCCATTGCGGCGTTGTACAGCCCCTCGCGGGTCCCATTCAACGGCATGACCTGAGTATCCGCGTCCACCGTGACACCGTAACGGCGGTTCAGAAACCCGGCGATCGCTGCACGCAATCCAGGTGTGCCGTCATTGGGCGGATATTGCCCAAAACCAGCGACATTCTCAGCCAGGATCTGGCTGACCCAATCGGGGAACGCGTGCTTTGGCTCGCCGATTGTCATGTGCATGACTGGGCCACCCGGTTCGTGCACGTCCAATAGGGCGCGCAAACGCGGAAACGCATAAGCCGGTAGGTTAGAAAACCGCTCGGGAAACATTCAGAACTGCCTCATTCATCGGGATCATTGCGCCCCGTTTTGTCCAGAGTACCGAACGGCGTGGCTTTCGTCCAGACAAAGCAATGTAACGTGTTAACCCTGTGGCGTTTTTGACAACGCCCTACCCCGTCCGAAGCACCGGCTCAGCGGCGGATGCGATTCGCAGCAGGCGTTCCTCTTGCATCGGGAGGCCGTTGAAAATAATCCCACAGGATGGCACGCCCGTAGGCAGCGTAACGCCGCAGCCACCCATCAGATTTCCCACACGCGTATTCTGAAGCGCCAACAGATTTTCCGAGACGTAATAAGCGTCGTCATTCATCAGTTTGTCCACGTTTGGCGGCAAAATCGGCGAAGTGGGGCACAGAACCGCGTCAAACCCGGCCACGCGCGCGTTCCAGATCGTGCGGTATTCCTCCAGCTGCTGCCACGCCTGCACATAGTCCGGCGCACTGAAACTGGCCCCACCACGGAATCGCTCAAGGATGCGGTCAAACATCAGGTGGGGGTTTGCTTCGATCACGTCACGCCATAGGCCGTAGGCCTCGGTCGGGAAAACAGCACCGGCCAAGTCCATGGCCAGCGCCACCTCGGGCGCCTCAAGCGTTTCAATCACAGCACCTGCATCGCGCAGTTTTTCCACCGCAGCGGTATACGCGGCCAACGGCTCGGGGCGGATATTGTCCATAACCACAGTTTGCAGCACAGCAAAGCGTTTCCCTTGCAGCGTCGCGCCACGCAGATCAGCCGGCGCACCGCCCTCGAGTATCGCCAGCATCATCGCGGCGTCTTCAACTGACCGGCACAACGGCCCGATGGTATCAAATCGATGGCATAGCGGGACCACACCCTCCAGCGGGATGCGACCGGACGTGGTTTTCAGCCCAACCAGATCATTCCAAGCAGAGGGGATACGCACCGATCCCCCTGTATCCGACCCAATCCCACACGCCGCCAACCCAAAGGCCACCGATGTCGCGGCCCCCGAGGACGACCCGCCCGATACGGCGTCATGATCGTTCACACAGGGCGACGTGGCGGTCACCGGATTTAGGCCAAGCCCCGAAAAGGCCAGCTCGCTCATGTGGGTTTTTCCCAGACAGACCAATCCCATCGCCGTCGCATTGCGCAAGACCCAGGCATCCTGCGTCGGCACGCGATCCTTTAACAGGGCTGATCCTGCCTCGGTCGCGACACCAGCCGAATCAAACAGATCTTTCCAGCTGACCGGCACGCCATCGACCGGCGACAACCGAAAGCCCGCGGCCGCGCGATCCGCTGCTGCCTGCGCCTCGGCCAGTGCACGTGCCGGCGTGACCCGCGCATAGATACGGTCGCGGAAAGGATGTGCTTCGATCGCCTCCAGATACGTGCGCGTCAACGCCACCGCATCAATAGAGCCATCCCCGATACCACGCCCCAATTCTGTGGCGCTTTTCCACAACCAATCCTGCATGCCCATCTCTCCTGAACTTTTTCGAACGGTAGCGGCAGCGCAGCGCATGGACAATCCCGCATTCTCGGCCATATTTGCCGCATGAGCACCGATAGCGACATCCTGATCGTCGGCGGCGGGCTGAATGGCCCCGCGCTGGCACTCGCCCTGGCCAAGGCCGGGCTGCGTTCAACTGTGATCGACGCGCTACCGCGCGACGTTCAGACTGGCGACAATTTCGATGGGCGTGGCTATGCCCTCGCATTGGCCTCCAAACGTCTACTAGCGGGGATTGGCGTCTGGGATCAGGTTGCGCCACAGTCGCAACCGATGCTGGACATCAAGGTCTCTGACGGCCGAGCGGGCGAAGGCCCCCTTTCTCCGTTCTTTCTGCATTTCGATCATGCCGAAATCGAAGAAGGCCCCATGGGCCATATGCTTGAGGATCGTTTCTTGCGGCGCGCGCTGTCACAAGCAATGAACGAAAGCACCCTGATCACTGTCCTGAACGGTGAAACCGTGGTGGCACAACAGGCGGATGCAGGCGGCGTGACCGTGACCCTTGCATCGGGCGAAACACTGCATGGCGCGCTGCTGGTCGGCGCGGACGGGCGACGCTCTGGTACAGCCGAACGCGCAGGAATCAAGCGCTCCGGCTGGGATTATGGCCAGACAGCTCTTGTCTGCGCGATCGAGCACGACCTGCCTCATCATGGCATCGCACATCAATTCTTCATGCCTCCTGGTCCGCTGGCGATTCTGCCACTACCGGGGAATATGTCATCGATTGTCTGGTCCGAAACACACGAAAATGCAGCCATATTTCAGGCACTGACTGATGATCAATACATGCAAGTTCTGCGCCCGCGCTTCGGCGATTTTCTGGGCGACATTCGCCTTGTCGGAAAACGCTTCACCTATCCGCTGAACCTGACCGTCGCCAACAGTTTTACCGCAGAGCGGCTGGCTTTGATCGGCGACGCTGCACATGGGATGCACCCGATTGCGGGGCAAGGGCTGAATGCTGGGCTGCGCGATGTCGCCGCTCTGGCGCATGTCGTTTCGCACGCCAAACAGCGCGGCGAAAACTTCGCATCCGAGCTGGTCCTAGACCGCTACCAGGAATGGCGGCGTTTCGATACCGCCACACTGGCTATGGCAACGGACCTTACGAACAAACTCTTCTCGAATGACAATCCGCTGCTACGCCTTGGTCGCGACATCGGAATGGGAGTTGTGAATGCGCTACCGGGCCTACGCCGAACGTTTATCCGAGAAGCGGCGGGCCTCAACGGAGATTTGCCAGACCTCATGCGTTAGACACGTCACACAGGCCCCCCGCGCGAGGACGCGGCCAGAGGCCAAGGACGAGACATACAGCGCGCCGTAGGCGCACCTCCAAATAACAAAAGCCCCGCCGATTTGGCGGGGCTTTTGCATATTTCAGGACCCGTCAGGTTCAGGCCTTCTTGGCGGCCTTCTTGATAGGCGCCCAGATTTTCTTGTTCGTCAGATACAGCAGAACCGACAGGATGGTCAGCATCAGAACGGCAACGAAACCGGTCTGCTGGCGCGCCATCATTTTGGGCTCGGCGGTCCACATCAGGAAAGCCGCAACATCCTCGGCTTCGTGATGCAGCTCGTTGCTGTGGCCGTCTGCGAAATCAACATCCTCGCCGACCAGCGGCGGCGCCATGGAAATCCAGCCACCAGGAAAGGCGGTGTTGCCATAGAACGTGGTGCCCGCTTCCTCTTTCTCCTCGCCGGTATACCCGGACAGGATCGAGACGATGTACTCGGGGCCACCGATGCCTTTGAACAGCTGGTTCATGCCGGTGCCGTAGGGGCCGTGGAACCCAGCGCGCGCCTTCGCCATCAGCGACAGGTCAGGTGCATTCGGATCACCACCCTGCGGGAAGAAATCAGCCGGTGTACGCGGACGATCATCTTCCAGCTCTGGGTCATAGATATCCATCTGAGCTGCATAGGCACGAACCTGGTCCTCGGGCATCTGAGGGCCACCTTCGTCAGCCAGCGTGCGGATCGGTACGAACTTCAGACCGTGACACGCCGAGCAAACCTCGGTGTAGACCTGAAGGCCGCGCTGCAACTGCATCTGGTCGAACTTGCCGAACGGACCTTCGAAGGAGAAGTCCACATCATGGATGTGACCTGCATCACCGGCTGCAACTGCGCCACCTGCCGAAAGGGTCAGGGCGGTAACTGCGGTAATCGCGAGTTTCTTAAGCATTATCCCGTTTCCTTACTTATTCGGCCGACTTGCCGTAATGGTCATTGAAGTCGTCCTCGATGGTGGCCGGCATTTCGCTCGGTTTCTCGATGACGCCCAGAAGCGGCAGCAGCACCAAGAAGTAGCCGAACCAATAGGTTGCCGCGATCAGCGAGATGTAGGGATAGATACCCTCGGTCGGCATTGCGCCCACCCACATCAGCACCATAAAGTCGATCGCCAACAGCCAGAACCACCACTTGAACATCGGGCGATACTTACCCGAACGAACGCGCGATGTATCCAGCCAAGGTGCCAGAGCCATCACAGCGATAGCACCGAACATTGCAATCACACCAAAGAATTTTGCGTCGATGATGCCACCGGTGATCCAGCTTGCAAACATCACAACCCAAACATCCGCGGTAAAGGCACGCAGGATCGCGTAGAACGGCAGGAAGTACCATTCAGGAACAATGTGCGCAGGCGTCGCCAGCGGGTTTGCCTCGATATAGTTATCGGGGTGACCCAGATAGTTTGGCATAAAGCCAACAATCGCAAAGAACACCAGCAGGACAACGGCCAGGGCGAAAACGTCCTTGATCACGAAGTAGGGCCAGAAAGGGACGGTGTCTTTCTTGACTTCTTCCTTCGAGCCACGGCGCACATCAATACCCGTCGGGTTGTTGTTGCCAGTGGTGTGGAAGGCCCAAATGTGAACTGCAACCAGCGCAGCAATCACAAACGGCAGCAGATAGTGCAGCGAGAAGAACCGGTTCAGCGTGGCGTTATCCACGGCCGGTCCGCCCAGCAGCCAGGTTTGGATCGGTTCACCGATGAACGGGATCGCGCCAAACAGGCCGGTGATCACGGTCGCGCCCCAGAAGGACATCTGCCCCCAAGGCAGAACATAGCCCATGAAGGCCGCGCCCATCATGCACAGGTAGATCAGCATACCGATGATCCATGTGATCTCGCGCGGGGCCTTATAGGACCCGTAGTACAGACCGCGGAAGATGTGCAGATACACAGCAACAAAGAACAGCGAAGCACCGTTTGCGTGCAGATAGCGCAGCATATAGCCGCCGTTCACATCACGCATGATGTGCTCAACCGAGGCAAAGGCCAGGTCGACATGCGGCGTGTAGTGCATCACCAGGACGATGCCGGTGACGATCTGCAAAGCCAGGCAGAAGGTCAGGATGATACCCCAAATCCACATCCAGTTCAGGTTCTTGGGTGTGGGGATCATGATTGTGTCATAGAGAAGCCCAACGATGGGCAGGCGCGAATGCAGCCATTTCTCAGCGCCCGTTTTGGGCTCGTAATGATCGTGCGGAATTCCGGACATGTGCGTTATACCTTATCCCAGTTTGATCGTAGTTTCGTCTTCGAACACTGCGACAGGGATGTCGAGGTTCCGCGGAGCGGGGCCTTTCCGGATGCGACCGGCGGTATCATAGTGCGAACCGTGGCACGGGCAGAACCAGCCACCGAACTCACCAGCGCCATTCCCGATAGGGACGCAACCCAGGTGAGTACACACGCCGATCATCACCAGCCACTCGCCATTTTCGTCCATGGCGCGGTTGGCGTCCGACGCATCTGCGTCAGGCTTGTTGGCGTTCTGCGATTTGGCATCAATCAGTTCGCCCATCTCAACCGAACGACCGACAGCGATTTCTTCCTCGGTCCGGCGGCGGATGAAAACCGGCTTGCCCAGCCATTTCACCGTCAGCTGCGTACCGGTTGCGACACCGGAAACGTCAACGCGGATCGAGGCCAGTGCCTGAACATCTGCGGAGGGGTTCATCTGATTGACCAGCGGCCAGACGGCGGCACCGGTCGCCACGGCACCTGCACCGGCAGTAGCGTAGTACAGGAAATCCCTGCGGGTGCCTTCGTGATCTTCTGCGTGGGACACGAGGTTTTCTCCAATTCTTCGACCGAAAACGGCCTATACGACGTGGGGCCGCCCAAAATGCAGCCTTTCCGTGGCGCTGTTTAGCCGGGGATTCCCGTTCAGTCCAGCAGACAATGCCGCGCAGTGGTTGCGGAATCGCAACAGGTGCGAATGTGTCGCGCTTGTCTGGGCAGATTCTGCCCCATATGAAAGAACTGTACTATTTAGTTCACTTTGACACAGCATTGCGCCGAGTCGCATTTCAACTGGCCAGTGCACAAAAACGGATCGACAGAATGTTTAAGAAACTGATCGTCGCTTTGGCTGCCACCACCGCAATGGCCGCCCCTGCAGTTGCAGAGATCGAAATTGACATGTACCTGGGCGGCGAGCAGCCCAACAGCAGCAATATCAGCGGGTCACACCCCGCTATCGGCGATTTTGACGCCACAATTGATTGGGACGGCAAATCCGACGTGATGCCGCCCTACTATGGGACGCGAGCCGTGTATTGGCGCCCAGACAACATCGGCTTTGGCCTGGAATTCAGCCACAACAAAGCCTACGCACCTGATGCTCAGATGGCTGCCAACGGGTTTGACCGGCTAGAATTTACCGACGGCCATAACCTGATTACCCTGAACGTCATGAAACGTTGGCCAGGTCAGTGGGATCGCTGGACACCCTTCATCGGTGCGGGCGTCGGCGTGGCCGTCCCGCATGTGGACATTCAGCCCACGGGCGGACCTCATACTCTGGGATATCAGGTGACAGGCCCCGCGCTGCGGCTGTTGGCCGGAGCGCGGTATCAGATCAACGATCACTGGTCGATTTTCGGAGAATACCAATTCACCTGGTCCGACAACAAAGTGGATCTGGACGGTGGCGGCACGCTCTCGACCACGCTCAACTCGAACGCATTCAATATCGGGATCGGCTACGCCTTCTGAGCTGTTTTTCAACACTCGTAAAATGGCCTTGCCGTAATCTGTGGAAGGCCATTTCTATTTAGTCCGGTGCGGTCGCCTGCATGCTATCGCGCTGCGAAAAGACGGCAAACCAATCATCCAGTGCACCGCGTCCTTCGCGCCAATTTCGGGTGCCGTGACGGAAATCCAGATACCCCAGCGCACAACCAACGGCGATTTGCCCCATATTCAGCGGCCCGCTTAGGTGGCTCATCCAGCGTTCGTTCAGCGCATCCAACGCCCCCGAGACCTTGCCCCACTGCGCCTCTACCCACTCATCATAGATCATATGAGCCGGACGCACGCGCCCCTCGTAAACCATCAACACAGCCGCATCCATCAGCCCGTCGGCCGTGGCCTCAAGCGTCAGAACCTCCCAAAGTCCGTCCTGAGGATACAGCCCGGACTGCGCACGATCATCCAGGTAGCGACAGATCACCCGGCTGTCATAGATCGCGGGACCATCAGACCTGATCAGCGCCGGAATTTTGCCTGTTGGGTTCGCGGCCTTCACTTCGGACGGGGTGGAAACCGGCGTCGTCATAACCGAGACAAGCTCGATATCATCGACCTGCCCTGTTTCGTGCATCAGCACATTCACCTTGCGCACAAACGGCGAGGCGGGTGAGTAAATGAGTTTCATGATCTATCCCTCCAAAGCTCTGGCATTCAGCCTAGAAGCAGTTCCTGGGACTGTCCATCAATCCTGAACGGGCGGATCAGCCATTAGGGCGGCCAGTTCCTGTAGCTCGGAACCAATTCCATGCGCCGCGACACCTTCAGCAGCCCCCTGTCGGGCCGCGTCAGGCTTGTTTTGCGCCAGTTTCCAGGTGCCTTGGACATCTTCGATGGACAGGGCACAGGGCACAATCTGGCGCATCATCCGGTCCAACAATTCCGAAGGCATCTTTGCAGTTTTCCAGACAGGTTTAGGCGACAGTACATGCTCAAACCGATCCGAAAGACGATCAAGGATGTCGCGTAGCTGATCCTGAGGCAATAGCTCTGCCTGCCCTTCCAGATGAACAGAAACATAGTTCCATGTGGGCACCTGATCGTCGACCCCATACCAATCTGGCGAAATATAGGAATGTGGTCCCTGAATCGCCAGCTTTGCGGGCACTGGCTCTTTCAGACGTCGTGCTATGGGATTCGAGCGCACCAAGTGGAACAACACCCGCCCCTGATCCAAAACAAAGGGAATGTGAGCCAGCAAAGGCATCCCATCCGTCCCGGCAATTGCCAGCATCCCGAAACCGCGCTCTGCGGCGAACTTCAGATTTTGATCCTGAGCAACATATCGAAAGGCGGGGTTGGGGTGCATCGCGAATCTCCTTGGGGTGCCACGGGGCAAGCTATACCAGCAAATGATCCCCGTCGCGGCCCGCAATCACGGCGTCGACAATTGAGCCTTCGACCTGATCGCTGCTGAAATGAACTTCGGCGAACTGTTCGGTTCGGCCCATGCGCGGGTTTTCCATCAGGATTTTGTGATGCTGGCCGATCTGGACCGCCAAGTGCACGTCTACACGTTGCGCGCCCAAGGACCGCAGCGCCGCAGCCCGCGCCTTGATCAGTCGCCCATCCACCTGAGGCATCCGCGCGGCGGGCGTGCCGGGGCGGGGGCTGTAAGGGAATACGTGCAGCCAGGTCAGCTGGCATTCTTCGACCAGCTTCAGCGAATTTTCGAAATGCGCGTCGGTTTCCGTGGGGAACCCAGCGATGATATCAGCGCCAAATGTCATATCGGGACGCAGCTTGATCGCCTCTTGGGCAAAGCGAATGGCGTCATCCCGCAGGTGTCGGCGCTTCATCCGTTTCAGGATCAAATCATCGCCATGTTGCAGGGACAGATGTAGATGCGGCATCAAGCGCGGCTCGGTCGCGATGGCCTGCATCAGGTTTTCATCCACCTCGATCGAATCGATCGAACTGATCCGCAGGCGCTGCAAATCCGGCACCAGCTTCAGGATGCGCATGACCAGATCGCCCAGCTTGGGCTCGGCTGGCAAATCAGCGCCCCACGAGGTCAGATCGACCCCGGTCAGCACCACCTCGTTAAAGCCTTTATCGACCAGCCGTTTGATCTGTTCGACAACCACACCGGCGGGCACGGAGCGCGAGTTTCCCCGGCCATAGGGGATAATGCAGAACGTACAGCGATGATCACAACCATTCTGAACCTGCACATAGGCGCGGCTGCGGGTGCCGAACCCGTCAATCAGGTGCCCCGCCGTTTCGGTGACGGACATGATGTCATCAACTTGAACACGCTCGGTCTGACCGATGAAATCGGGGCCCATGGCCTGCCACGTTTCAGGCTGCATCTTTTCACTGTTACCGATCACCACGTCGACCTCGGCCATGTTGGCAAAGGTCTCGGGCTCGGTTTGGGCGGCGCAGCCGGTGACGATCAGCTTGGCATCCGGGTTTTCGCGGCGCAGCTTGCGGATTTCCTGACGCGCCTTGCGCACCGCCTCGGAGGTAACGGCGCAGGTGTTCACCACCACGGCGCCCTGGATCCCGGCCTGCTGAGCCAGATCCTTCATCGCCTCGGTCTCGTACGCGTTCAAACGGCACCCGAGCGTGGTGAAAACAGGGGGTTTCGCGGTCATATCGAAGCCAGAAACTCGGGCGTCAGCTGTGCTGTAAACACATGCATCGTCGCACCGGTCATCCAGACGCCATCCTCGCGCCAGTCGACCCAGATGGTGCCCCCGTCCAGGTCAATCCGCACCTTGCGCCCGGTCAGCCCGCGGCGCGCCGCCGCCACAGCCGTCGCGCAAGACGACGAGCCCGAGGCCAGAGTGACCCCCACACCCCGCTCCCACACGCGCATGCGCAGGTGATCAGGGCCGATAACACTGGCGAACTGCACATTGGTGCGCTCGGGGTACAAAGGGTGGTGCTCGATCTCGGCGCCGCGTGTTTCCAGATCCACAGCCGCGGCGTCGTCCACAAAGAAGGTGCAATGCGGATTGCCCATGCCCGTGGCCGTCGGTGCGCCGTCGATTGGCAGCTCCAGCGTGTCCATTTCCTGCGCCAGCGGCACCTCGCTCCACAGCAATTGCGGCTGACCCATGTTGACCGAAGTCAGCCCGTCGCCCGCGTCCACTGCATACAGATCACCGCGATCCGTGGTCAGGTGAAGGCTGTCTTTGCCGGTCTCATTGAACAGATAGCGCGCAATGCAACGCGTGGCATTCCCGCACGCCGCCGAAGTCGAACCGTCAGCGTTGTAAAACACCAGATGCGCATCGCCCGCGCCATTTTGGATTACGGCCAGTTGGTCATAACCGACACCCTTGTGACGATCCGCAATCGCCACCACCAGATCAGCAGGCAAAGGCACGTCGCGCATACGCGCATCGACAACGACGAAATCGTTGCCCAGCCCATGCATCTTCATAAACGGCAGGTTATGTGGCGCTGTGTTTTCCATCGCGCCGATATACGCTCGATTCCCTCTTGTTTCCAGACTCCGCCCCAAGATTGTTACCAAGGCGTTGATGCAATCTGTTCTGCCGCATTCGGACCTGTTTGGAAAAACTTTCACAAACTCTGCGTTTCGGGGTTGACCCTATGGGCCGCTCTTTCTAGAAGCTGCCTCCACAGTGGGCCGTTAGCTCAGTTGGTAGAGCAACTGACTTTTAATCAGTGGGTCGTAGGTTCGAATCCTACACGGCTCACCACTTCATCCGATCTGGAACAAGTGGTAACCACTATACCCTCGTTAGAACCATATGGTTCCGAGGGGCCGCACAGGACGAGAGTTTACCTGATATCACTTCGTCAGCAGACATGCGAAACCAGTCCCACGGACATATATCTGCCGTGCGTGGAACATAGCTCTCTCGCTGACTGCGGATCACTCTCCTGACAGAATCCAGCCCGCAGCTTTCTCGGCGATCATCAGTGTCGGAGCGTTCGTGTTTCCGCTCGTGATCTCAGGCATGACGCTGGCATCTACGACACGCAAACCCGTGATTCCCTTGAGCCGCAAATGCGGGTCCAGAACGGCAGAGGGATCATCCAGACGCCCCATTTTGATCGTTCCTGTGGGATGAAAAATCGTGCTGGCGATGTCTCCGGCCAACCGGGCCAGTTCATCGTCGCTTTGATACTGGATGCCAGGTTTGAACTCTTCGGGCTCATAGGCCTGCATTGCGGGCTGAGCCATGATCTCTCGCACCTGCCAGAGGCTATTGGCAGCAATCTTTCGGTCCTCATCCGTATCCAGATAGTTTGGCGAAATAAGGGGCGGCTCCCTGAAATCGGGCGACCCGATACGGATGTTTCCGCGACTTGTAGGGTTCAGGTTGCACACGCTGACCGTCATCGCAGGAAAATCATGCAGATCCTCGCCAAACGCCTCCAGACTCAACGGCTGCACATGGTATTCAAGGTTGGCATGGGCACGGCCCGGATCTGACCGAGTGAACGCGCCCAGCTGGCTGGGGGACATGCTCATCGGTCCCGAGCGCTTTAGCATATACTCCAACCCGATCTTCGCCTTGCCAAACAACGAATTCGCAAGCGTATTCAGGGTCTTTGTTCCCTTCACCTTGAACACCGCGCGAATCTGCAAATGGTCCTGTAAGTTTTCACCGACAGAGGGCGCGTCCAGCACGACATCAATACCGTGAGAATTCAGCAGACCCGCCGGGCCAATCCCAGACAACTGCAAAATCTGAGGCGAGTTCACCGCTCCCGCCGACAGGATCACCTCGCCTGTTGCAGCGACCGTCACCGTTTCCCCAGCACGGCTGACAACCGCCCCCGAGCACCGCTGCTGACCGTCTGCTCCCTGCTCGAACGTCAGTTTTTGAACTTGGGCTTCAGTCCAGACCACCAGATTCGGACGGGACTTAGCCGGGCGCAAAAACGCCTTGGAGGTATTCCAGCGCCAACCCGACCGTTGGTTGACGTCAAAATATCCAACGCCCGCATTGTCGCCGCTATTGAAATCATCCGTTTTGTCGATCCCAGCCTGCACCGCAGCGTCAGCAAAACTGTCCAGCACATCCCAGCGCAGGCGCTGACTTTCGACGCGCCATTCGCCGCCATGACCATGCATATCCGAAAAACGGCTATTGTTCCCCGTCACCGGGTCAGCGCCATCATCCAGCCTATAATGGTCCTCGTGTGCTTTGAAATCATTCAGCGAGCTTTCCCAGCTCCAGGCGTCCTCGCCGGTCAGTTGGGCCCAGTTATCATAGTCGCGCGCCTGACCACGCATGTAGATCATTCCGTTGATCGAAGAGCAGCCACCCAGCGCCTTCCCCCGAGGATACAGCAAACTGCGACCGTTCAACCCTTTGTCCGGCTGAGTTTTGTACATCCAGTCCGTGCGCGGATTGCCAATGCAATACAGATACCCAACAGGGATATGAATCCACGGATAAGTATCGGCCTTGCCGGCCTCCAAAAGCAGAACGCGGTTCTTAGGGTCTGCGCTCAGTCGGTTCGCCACCAGACACCCAGCCGACCCCGCCCCCACGACAACATAATCAAACTGGTCAGGATTCTGTGCTTTTGCCGCCATGGGTGCCCCACTTTCACTGCAATGTTCTGCGCTTTGGGAGGGGTCGGAACCTTGCAGGCAGCTGTTTAACTGCGTCTGTCATCGCTCCTGACGTGTTTCCTCCCAGAACACGTGTTGTCTGACATTTACGAAACACCACACGACAAAGCTAATGACGAATCTCTCAGACCTATATTAGAGTTTTTTATATGGAGAGATTTTCCAATATTAACACTCTTTTAGCCTTCGTGACCGTCGCGCGGGAAGGCAGTGTTTCACGCGCTGCGAAGGTGTTGAACCTGACGCAACCAGCCGTCAGCCATCAAATCAAGCGCCTGAGCTCTGAGACGGGGATCACGCTGTTCACACGTACGCCGACGGGATTGCGAATTACCCCAGCGGGGGCAGCGCTCTTCCCCAAGGCCGAAAGCGTCCTGGCCAGCATGTCTGAATTTCACCGCAGCGCCCGGCAAAGTGCAGGACAGATCAGGGGGACATTGAAAATCGGCACGATCGTCGATCCAGACTTTCTGCGCCTTGGGCAATTCCTGGCCGCGTTGGTGGATAGCTACCCCGAACTCCAGACCGAATTCAGCCACGGCATGAGCGGCCAGGTCATCACCCGCCTGTTGGGCAATGAAATCGACGTGGGGTACTTTCTGGGCGAGCTTGATCTGCCTGAAATACAGGACCAGCCCGACTTGATTCACCGGATGGAGCTGACAAAGATCACCTATCGCATCGTCGCGCCCACAGGATGGGACCGCTTGATCGACGGGCGGGATATGGCTGCGTTGGCGGAACTTCCTTGGATCGGCACACCACCGGATTCTGTACATTCACGGGTCTTGGACCGGCTTTTCGCGGCTCACGGATCTGCGCAAAACACGGTCGCACAGGTGGATCAAGAACCCGTCATGCTGGCGATGGTCAAGTCCGGTGTTGGGTTAAGCCTCTGCCAAGAAGCAACCGCGCTGGAACAGCGCCAAACACGTGGGCTAACGGTTGTTGACGGCATTCAGATCCAGACACCTCTCAGCTTTGTCGCGCTTCGCGCCCGTCTTGAGGACCCCAATATCAACGCCTCTTTCAATGTACTCAAGACGGTCTGGGAAGGCTGACGGCGCAGACACCAACCAGCGCAATCCGTGGATCAAATCCTATAGATCCACGCTCGGGGCGTGTTGCGTATATCTGTACGGTTGATTTTCGGGAGATACGACAGGGCCTTGTTTTATTGGTCGGAGTGAGAGGATTCGAACCTCCGGCCCCTGCCTCCCGAAGACAGTGCTCTACCAGGCTGAGCTACACTCCGACTGTGAGAAAGCCGATTATACTTGGGACCCAGCATTTGCAAGTAGATAAAGCGGAATTTTCGTGGAATCACGCTGCTTGTTTCAACGGCCCGAAAGCCCCATGTTCTAGGCGGAATCAGCATGACACAACCAACCGACATTCTGGCTGCGCTTGGCGGCATTGGCATGTTCCTCTTGGGCATGGAAACCATGACAGCCGCGCTGAGGGCGATGGCTGGCGGACAATTGCGTCAGCTGTTGGCGCGGGTCACCACGTCTCCGTTGCGCGGCGTCGCAACCGGGGCTGGCGTAACAGCCGTCATCCAATCTTCCAGCGCAACCACAGTCATGACCGTAGGTTTCGTCGGAGCCGGGCTGCTGACCCTACACCAGGCCGTCGGCATTTTGCTGGGCGCGAACATCGGCACCACGGCAACCGGATGGCTGGTGACTTTGCTGGGCTTCAAGCTGGCCTTGGGCACCGTTGCCATGGTTGCGCTGCTCCCTTCGGCGCTGGCCATGCTGTTGGGCCAAGGCACCATCGAACGCGTAGGGCGCCTGCTGGCCGGGCTAAGCCTGCTTCTGATCGGACTCGAGATGATGCAGGACGGGGTTGGCGACGCCACGGGCTTCCTGACACCGGAAATGATTCCCAACGACGGGATCTGGGGCAGCGTGCTGTTGGTGCTGATCGGACTGGCGGTCACCGTGCTAATCCAGTCCTCCAGCGCGGCGGTGGCACTGGCGCTGGTATTGCTGTCGTCAGGGGCGATTTCGGTCTTGCAGGCCGCGATGATGGTGGTGGGTATGAATATCGGCACGACTTTCACCGCGATTCTGGCCTCTTTGGGAGGCTCGCGCGTCATGCGGCAGGCTGCAGTGGCTAATCTTGCGTTTAATCTGGTGACGGCTGGGCTGGCGCTGCCGTTGCTGTGGCTTGTCCGTGGACCACTGGAAGGGGTCGCAGTAGCCGCGGGCCCTCTAACGGCCCTTTTGGTGTTTCATACCGGCTTCAATCTGCTCGGTACGCTGCTCTTCCTGCCCTTTACTGCGCAATTGGTGTCGTTTGTCCGCAAATGTGTGCCGGACGCCGAGGGCGCAGACATCCTCCGACTGGACCCTGCATTGCTGAAAGACAGCTCAACCGCTTTGATGGCCGCACATGCAGCCACCCGGCAACTGGGTGAAAGACTGTTCAGCGCCATGATAAGGGCGACAAACCCCACGCCCGACTACAGAGCGCTCTCGACGCTTAGTCAGTCCTTGCCCCCCGCACTGGAAGAGCTGAGCGGCTATCTGGCCAGGATCGGAGCGACCCGCGACCATGATCCCGCCGCCTATTCGGCGCTGCTACACGAGGTTGATCATCTGCGGCGACTGGCACAAAGGGCACAGAAAACCGCCAACTTCCCGGTTTTGGCCAAGGACAAAGCCTTGCGCCGCCCCGCGCTGATCCTGACCGAGATCCTGCGGCGCGCATCCGAAAACGGCCTAGAGACACTGGAAACTGATCGCCTCGCACGTCTGGAATCGCTGCTGAATAAACGCGCCAAAGTGCACCGGCGCGGGATGCTGCTGGGCGAACATGCTGGGCTGTATGGGGTCAAGGATGTGTTCCAGCACACGGACGCAATGCGTTGGCTGCAACGGGTGCTGCATCATGTGCAGCGGATCGGCGAATATGATCAGGCTGCCGACCCTGTCAAACGGGACCGGACCAACAGGTCCGATCCCGAAAGTTGATTACAGGCTGGCGTCCAGCGCCGCGACGATTGCGTCACCCATTTCGCTGGTGCTGATGGGGCTACCGCCTTCGGGGCCCAGCAGATCGCCGGTCCGTGCGCCTTGGGCCAGCACGGTTTCGATTGCGGCCTCCAGACGGTCGGCCTCGGTGCCCTGATCGTAGGAGTAGCGCAGCGCCATCGCAAAAGACAGGATGCAGGCGATAGGGTTTGCCTTGCCCTGACCGGCGATGTCGGGGGCCGAGCCATGCACGGGCTCGTACATCGCCTTGGGGCGACCGTTGGCCATGGGCGCGCCCAGGCTAGCCGAGGGCAGCATGCCCAGCGACCCGGTCAGCATCGCGGCCGCATCCGACAGCAGATCGCCGAACAGGTTGTCAGTGACGATCACGTCGAACTGTTTGGGCCAGCGGCACAGCTGCATAGCGCCGGCATCCGCGTACATGTGCGACAGCTCCACGTCGCTGTATTCGGCCTGGTGGATTTCCGTGACAACATCGCGCCACAGGATACCCGATTCCATGACGTTGGCCTTCTCCATCGAGCAGACCTTGTTGCCGCGCTTGCGGGCCAGTTCAAAGGCCGAGCGCGCAACGCGGGCGATTTCGGATTCGGTGTAACGCTGGGTGTTGATGCCCACACGCTCGTTGCCCTCTTCGAAGATGCCGCGCGGCTCGCCGAAATAGATGCCCGAGGTCAGCTCGCGCACGATCATGATGTCCAGACCGGCAACAACGTCCTTTTTCAGCGACGAGAAATCGGCCAGCGCGTCAAAGCACTGCGCCGGACGCAGGTTCGAGAACAGGTCCATTTCCTTGCGCAGGCGCAGCAGGCCGCGCTCGGGCTTTACGCTGAAATCCAGATTGTCGTATTTGGGGCCACCCACAGCGCCCAGCAGAACGGCATCAACCGACTGTGCCAGCTCCATGGTTTCGTCGGTCAGCGGGGTGCCGTGCGCGTCATAGCTGGCGCCCCCGACCAGACCCTCTTGGACGTCGATTTTCATGTCGCGCTTGGCACCATACCAATCAATAACTTTGCGCACTTCGGCCATGACTTCGGGGCCGATCCCGTCACCGGGCAAAATAAGAAGCGATGGGTTGGTCATGATGCTGTCCTTCGTGTGAATCTGTTGGCAATCGCCTATCGTTTGCAGCCCCAAGGGTCAAGAAACGAAGGGCGCAAGCCCCTGCTCTAGGGCCTTCCAGACGATGGAAACCCGTGGGGTCCGGCGCGTTGCAGCGGGCGCTGCCAGCCAGACAGGCAGAGACGGAATCGCGACGCCAAAGTCCAAGCGCTCGATCTCGGGGTGCCGGTCAATGAGCATTTTCTGGCCGAATCCAATTCCACAGCCCGCCAGGATCAGCTCCCAGTACACGGTTTGATCGTCGCAGCGTGTCCCGAACCAATCCCGCGAGGCGGCGATGCCCAACTGCTGCATTCCCCGCAGGATCAGCTCGCTTTGATCATAGCCCACCAGTTTGTGCTGGTGCAGATCCTCGATCGTTTCCGGCCGTCCATACGCCTCAAGATACGACCGCGCGGCGCAGGCTCCGATCAGAATGTCGCCCAGATGGCGCGTAACGATATCCAACTGCTCGGGCCGGTACATACGTACAGCGATATCGGCCTCGCGGAACAACAGGTTTTCAGTTTCATCCGTCGCAACCAAATCGACCGAAATCATCGGATAATCCTGTTTCAGTTGGGCAATTATCGGAGGCAGGATATGATGCGAGACGATCTTGCTGGCGGTGATCCGGACGCTCCCCTCCAGATCGGACTCGCGTCCCGCGACGCTCATCTTGATTGCCTGCATGGCGCTTTGCATTTTGCGCGCTAGGGGCAGGATTGCCTGACCTTCCTCGGTCAGCGCCAACCCCCGCGAATGTCGCGAGAACAGCGAAACATCCAGTTCCGTCTCAAGCTGGCGAATGTGCCGCCCCAGGGTGGGCTGGCTTTGCGACGTGCTGCGTGCGGCTGCGGACAATGATCCGCCTTCGGCCACCGCCAAAAACGCCTGCATCATCGCCCAGTCTGGTTTGATCCGCCCATCCATTCACTTATGAATACCTATCCGTCCATTTTGGGCAATACCCATTCACTTCATACGGGAATATTTTGCTGATATCACATTAAATCTACCCGCAAAGGAGCCCCAAATGGCACAAACAGTTCTAATTCTCGGAGCCTCTGGCAAGTTTGGCCGCAATGCAGCCGAGGCATTCTCCGACTCTGGCTGGACCATTCGCGTTTTCGACCGCGCACGCGACGATCTGGATCAGGCAGCACAGGGCGCAGACGTCATCGTCGCCGCGTGGAACCCTCAGTATCCAGATTGGGCCGCGCAGATTCCTGATCTGCATGCGCGCATCCGCAAGGCCGCGCTAATCAATGACGCAACCGTAATCCTGCCCGGAAACGTCTATGTCTTTGGCCCGGATGCGCCCAATCACTGGTCCGCCGACACGCCGCATCTGGCGACGAACGGCCTGGGTATGATCCGCCGTAAGATGGAACAAGCCTACCGGCAAGAGGGCGTCCGCACGATCCTGCTGCGCGCAGGGGACTATCTGGACACGCAGCCTTCGGGGAACTGGTTTGACATGATAATGGCCAAACACCTGCGCAAGGGCGTGATGACCTACCCCGGCAATCTCACAGCGCCCCATGCCTGGGCCTATTTGCCAGACATGGCCCGTGCCGCTGTCGCACTCGCCGAGAAGCGTGATAAGTTGGAACGGTTCGCGGACATCCCCTTTGACGGGTATACGCTTAGCGGCCAACAGATGGCAGAAATCCTAAGCGGGGTTATGGGGCACCCAATCCGTCCTCGAAGGATGCTCTGGCTGCCGTTGCAGTTGGCGCGCCCTTTCATGCCGCTGGCCAAATACCTGCTGGAAATGCGGTACCTGTGGAGCCTTCCACACACTCTGGACGGGGCGAAACTGGCCGCGCTGCTGCCTGACTTTCAACCGACACCACCGGAAAAGGCCCTAGCTGCCGCCACCGCCCACCTGAAACGCTAGCGCGTGATATCCACCCAGACCAATCGGTGGCGGCTTGCATGCTGTGCAGAGTCGCTTGCATCAATGCCCGCCCCGATGACCGTCAACATGCGCGAAGGCAGTACATAGTCAACGCGCATCCAGCCGAGTCCCAAACCCCGCCAGTCAACTGTTGGACGCCCCGGCAAGGGGTCTTGCAGACGGGGATGGCCCAGCAGGGCGTTGATCGCTTCCTTCCGGCCCTCTCCGGCTGCGGGGTCGTTATTGGCGTCCCCCAGCAGCACAAAAGGATCTGCCATGCCTTTCATTTGATGCGCCCAGAACATCAGTTGATCGCGATTCCGCAACCCGTTGCGATCTTCGGGGCCATCAAAAACCGGCGGGGTGGCGTGAAACCCCAGCAGGCCCAGCAGCCCGTCCGACGCCTGAATCTGTACCCGCCAGTGCCCGACCGAGGCCAGCCGAAGCCCCTGCCCCCCAACGCCCCAGGCCTGACCCAACGCACGGCGATCAACCCACGCCAAATCGGCCCATATCAATTTGGAAAAATCCTCGGCCTCCTGAATGGGATAACGGGACATCAACAGCATTCCGCCCTGCCCCGCGAACCGCCCAAATCCATGCGCATCCCGTGGCCCGTGGGCACGCCCGTCGCCATCCAGATCATACCCCGTCGGCACCCCTGTATTGGGGGGGAACGCGAACAGATAAGGCATGAAATGCCCTTGCTCGGCCACCCGGTCGCGCAATGCTGTACCCGCCCGAAGCTCGGCATCAAAATCCACGCCCTGCAGCAAAACCACATCCGGGGCGGCGCTGGCAAGAACCTGTGCAACGGCCAGCACCTGAGGCTCTTTGCGTAGGGCATCCCGCAGCAAAAGGCCCGGTCCTTTGCCGGTCAGTTCGGTGTTATAAGTTGCGATGCGAATTGTATCTGCCAGCGCCCAACCCATTGGCCAGATCAACAGACACAGCAGGATCAGATAACCTGCAAGCCCTGCTCTTCGGCCTCGGCATAAGCGCGGCGGCGTTTTTCCTCGATCATGTCGGCGACGCGCCCTATGGCGATCCCCCGCATTATCATCGAAGCTGGCACCAAAGCCCATGCTGTCATCGTCCATATCAACGTCTGCGAATGCGCCAGCGAAATCGGGTCAACCAAGGTCGATGCCAGCTTCACGATTGCTGGGATCAAGAATGGCAGAACAAACCCTAACGCAATGTTAACGCGCGCATCTCGATAGAGGCGCGACAGCGCGTCACCCATTGTCGGGTCAAACATCGGAAGGTTAACCCAGACATTGAACGCCCCGTTGCGGGCCGGCCAGCCCATGAACCGGACATGCACGACAAAAATAAACATCATCACCAGGGACACGAAATAGGCCAGACCTGCCGCGATGCGCACATCAGTGATCAGTTCTTTCGGCGCGTTCACGGGCATCATCAGCACGACCAGACGCACCGGCGAATAGGGAAAATCAATCGTGTTCCCCAACAAGCGCCCAATGGCCGTCAGCCCCTGACTCAGTTCGGTCGGCTGGACCTTGCCGCGGGCGATAATGGTCAGCACCAACACCAGGATGAACACAGCCCCAAAACGCAGGCGATTGAAGGGCGGCGCATAGCGGAACTCGACCACACTTGGATATTCGCTGTTATATTCCAGAAATGTCAGGATCGCGGCGACAAGCGTCAGGATCAACACAAGCGCCGTTGAATCGGCAAGCGTACCTGGCAAGAACACTGACGGCAAAGCCACCAGCATAGCCACAAAAAACGCGCGAAGAATTGCGCCTGCAAATCTCTCGATCACTGCCCGATCCCTTCAAACTGGCCGAACGCGATACGATGCCGCGCTCTGTTTCCAACTTGATCCCGCTCACTATGGCGGTATGCCTCATTATTGCCCAAATGTTGCCTTCTTTCATTTCACGAGACAAGCGATAGCCGAGTAAAAACCACTGATTGGGGCAAGAACGTGGCGAGGGTGGTGCGAGAATACATCAAACAAACATGGCCACCGCCCAATAATTTGTCGCAATCACAATATCTTGTGGCTCACTCTTCACCTTCCCACAACAGATCAAACAGTCCACCTGAACGCGAATGGAAGAAAAAATAGCACCCGTAATGGGTTACCCCGTGCTGCATCGCCCATCACAACAAAAGGCCGCCCCGAAGAGCGGCCTTTCTTATTCATCCTTGATCGGGTTCAGACCCAAGGGCGATCTGCGGACATTTTGGTTTCAAATGTCTCGATTGATGCAGCTTTTTCCAGCGTCAACCCGATGTCGTCCAGACCGTTCAGCAGGCAATGCTTCTTGAAGGCATCCACGTCGAACGCAATGGTTTCGCCGTCCGAGGTGGTGATCTCCTGCGCTTCCAGATCGACGGTAATCCGGGCATTTTCGCCCTTCTCAGCGTCGGCCATCAGGATGTCGACTTGCTCTTGCGGCAGGACGATCGGCAGGATGCCGTTCTTGAAGCAGTTATTAAAGAAGATGTCGGCAAACGAGGTCGAGATCACACATTTAATGCCGAAATCCGCAATCGCCCAAGGCGCGTGTTCGCGCGACGAGCCACAGCCGAAATTGTCACCAGCCACAAGGATCTGAGCGCCGCGATACTGCGGTTTATTCAGCACGAAATCCGGGATTTCGTTACCCTGGCGGTCATAGCGCATCTCGTCGAACAGGTTCACGCCCAGGCCTGAACGTTTGATTGTCTTCAGAAACACCTTGGGGATGATCATGTCGGTGTCGATGTTCACCAGCGGCATGGGGGCCGCAACACCTTGGAGTTTTTCGAACTTATCCATCTTGCGATCTCCTTACATCAAGTCGCGCACGTCGGTCAGATGACCGGTCAGTGCAGCAGCGGCAGCCATAGCGGGCGACACAAGGTGCGTACGCCCCTTATAGCCCTGACGCCCCTCAAAGTTGCGGTTCGAGGTAGAGGCGCAACGCTCGCCCTCGGACAGCTGATCAGGGTTCATCGCCAAACACATGGAGCAGCCAGCCAGACGCCATTCGAAACCGGCGTCCTTAAAGATTTCGGCCAGGCCTTCTTCTTCGGCCTGGGCGCGGACAAGACCCGATCCAGGCACGATCATGGCACGCATTCCGTCCTTGATCTTCTTGCCCTTCAGGATTTCCGCAGCGGCGCGCAGGTCTTCGATGCGGCCGTTGGTGCAGGATCCGATGAACACGGTATCGATTTCGATGTCTGTCAGCTTCTGACCGGGGGTCAGGCCCATATAGTCGATGGCGCGCTTGACGGCCTCGACCTTGCCACCTTCGAAATCATCGGGGCTGGGAACTGTTGCGGTGATCGGCAGCACGTCCTCGGGCGAGGTGCCCCAGGTGACGACGGGTTGGATATCTTCGCCCTTCAGCGTGATAACCTTGTCGAAATGTGCGCCTTCGTCGGTGAACAGGGTTTTCCACCATGCCAGCGCCGTGTCCCACTGGTCGCCTTTGGGGGCGTGCGGGCGGCCTTTGACGTATTCATAGGTGGTGTCGTCCGGGGCGATCAGACCGGCGCGGGCGCCGCCTTCGATCGCCATGTTGCAAACGGTCATGCGGCCTTCCATCGACAGGTCGCGGATCGCTTCGCCGCAATATTCGATGACATAGCCAGTGCCACCAGCGGTGCCGGTTTCACCGATCACCGCCATGGTGATGTCCTTGGCGGTCACGCCCGGCTTCAGCTTGCCGGTGATTTCCACCTTCATGTTCTTGGACTTCTGCTGGATCAGCGTCTGCGTGGCCAGAACGTGTTCTACCTCGGATGTACCGATGCCGTGGGCCAGCGCGCCGAATGCGCCATGGGTTGCTGTGTGACTATCGCCACACACAACCGTCATGCCCGGCAAGGTCCAGCCTTGTTCGGGGCCAACGATGTGCACGATGCCCTGACGAACGTCGGACACGGGGTAATAGTGGATCCCGAAATCCTTGGCGTTTTTGTCCAGAGCCTCAACCTGAATGCGCGATTCCGGGTTTTCGATCCCTTTGGCGCGATCCAGCGTGGTGGGCACGTTGTGGTCCGGCACAGCGATGGTTTTGTCAGGTGCGTGCACCGAACGGCCGGCCATACGCAGGCCTTCGAACGCCTGAGGGCTGGTCACTTCGTGCACCAGGTGGCGGTCGATATACAGAAGACAGGTGCCATCGTCAGCTTCGTGAGCGACGTGGGCATCCCAGATTTTATCATAGAGTGTCTTCGGGGCGGTCATGTGGTCCTCTCCCGTGGATTGTCTGTGGGGGTATATTCAGGTGTGACAGGAATGGGCACGCCTTATAGGCGGGCTAGAACGCTGAGCGTGGCGCCAAAAAAACGCCAAGGCAGGCGCGCGCGATCATCCATGTCAAAAATCCGTGTCATGCACAGGCAGATACTCTGTCATCGGGATTCTATCAAGGGGGCGCATGTCTGCACGCCCCTGATCCCGTTATCCGCCTCCAGCAGATCCCCGGGCTGGCATTCCAGAACGCCACAAATCCGCGCCAGCATAACATCCAGCCTAACAATGATCTGCATTACACGCCCCCGGCTTTCTTTGGCCGCTCCGACGCCCATTTGCACCACCCAACCGCACAGCCCCACCAACAGCAGGCCTGTTTCCTCGCTATAAAATAGTGAAAAATCACGGGCAAATGGTGCTCGGCATTGATCAAAGGCATCAGCCAAGGCTCGACCGCGACACAGATTCGTGCGCTGCCGCCCACCAACAAGACCAGTCCGCCGATCCATTGCACGGTACGTATGGTGCGGAAAACGAAAAAGGACCCGCACTGCCGAAAAATCGCCACGGATAATACAGGCGAACAAACCAATACCTGATTCAAGAGGACCCTACCGCCCCGGATTGGGCTTGCCCAGCGCATGGGGCCATGCAAGCCTGTCAGCATGGAGGAAACAGTCGCCACACCCACCCCGCCTCAGACATCGGCCGATCATGTGATCGGGCTGCTGGCCGAGGCCGAGAAATTCCTGACCGGCCTGTTGCGCCCATGGAACGCCTATCAAGTTCTGATCGCGCTGGGATTGCTCCTGCTTGCGCACCTACTGGCCAAACTACTGGCGCCGCGATTTCAGTCCTGGATGCGCGGGCGCGAGGGCTGGCCTATCTGGCGGATGCGCTTTCTGGTGCTGATCCACCGGCGGATGCGGCTGATCCTGTTCGTGATATTGATCTGGCCCACCGTCTGGATCATGCAAGAACTAACATGGCCATCGCGATCCTATCTGTTGGGCATCATCGCACAGCTCACCCTGGCCTGGCTGGTCATCGCCATTGCGACCCGCCTGATCAACAACGGCTTTCTGCGCGGCGCAATACGCTATGCCGGTTGGATTTGGGTCACGCTGTCGATCCTGAACCTGACCGAAGCAACCTCGGCGCTGATGGACAGTTTCGCGCTCCAGTTGGGGGACACCAGGATATCCCTGTGGCTGATCGTCCAGGCCGTGGCCATGCTGGCGATCTTGATGGCCGGAGCCCGTTTTGTCTCGGCGTCTGCGTCCTCGACCATCCGCCAGAACAAAGACATCAGCCCCTCGATGCAGGTGCTGACGATCAAGTTTCTACAAGTCGTCCTATACGGTGCCGCCTTCTTTATCGGCCTGCGCGCGGTGGGCGTGGACCTGACTGGGTTGGCCGTCCTGTCTGGTGCTATCGGCGTCGGCCTGGGCTTTGGCCTGCAAAAGGTCGTGTCCAACCTAGTGTCAGGCATCATCATCCTGCTGGATAAATCCATCAAACCAGGCGACGTGATCTCTCTGGGCGAGACCTTCGGCTGGATCAACTCCCTGGGCGCGCGCTATGTCAGTGTTGTCACGCGGGACGGCCGCGAATATCTCATCCCGAACGAAGACCTGATTACCGGACAGGTGGTCAACTGGTCCCACTCGAACGATTATGTCCGGCTGGATATTTATTTTGGCACCGCCTACCACGACGACCCCCATAAGGTCCGCGCCATCGCCGTCGAAGCCGCCCAAAACGTCGAGCGCGTACTCAGCTTCAAACCGCCAGTCTGTCATATCATCGGCTTCGGTGACAGCAGCGTTGATTATGTCCTGCGGTTCTGGATCAAGGACCCCACGGGCGGGCTGACAAATATCCGCGGCAACGTCTATCTGGCGCTATGGGATGCATTCCAAACGCACGGAATCTCGATCCCCTTCCCTCAGCGCGAAGTCAAAGTTCTGGCCGGATCGGAACTGAACACCCCACCAGAGTAGGTGCAAACGCGCATCGTTTCCAACAGAACGCGCGGAATGCTGCAAGGGCTCTTGAACCATCCGTTGAGATTTTCCATATGCGGTGCTAGCTTTAAAACGTCCAGCGCCGGGACCTTGGCGGCGCACGAACACCTAGGAGGACAATGTCCTGTTTCTCAACTCCAGCGCGGCAGACGCCGCGGACATGGGGGCTGTGATGGCCGCGACCCCCAAAGGCGCAATCAGCGAAGCCTTGCTTGCGCGTATTCTTTCCTCTCTTGAAGACGACAAAGCCGAGGACATCGTACAAATCGACCTGCGCGGCAAATCCTCGATCGGGGATTACATGGTCGTGTGCTCTGGGCGTTCGTCCCGGCAGGTCGCCGCAATCTCGGAAAAACTGGTCGAGCGCGTGAAACATGATTTCGGTCGCGCCTGCCGCACCGAAGGCAAAGAAACAGGCGACTGGGTGCTGATCGACACGGGCGACGTAATCGTCCATGTCTTCCGCCCCGAAGTACGCGAATTCTACCAGATCGAAAAGATGTGGTTGCCCGCCGGTGCCACACCCGCCGGTGCCTGATGCGGGTCCATATCTGCGCCGTCGGGCGTCTGCGCGCAGGCCCTGAACGGTCGCTGATCGACGACTATCTAACGCGGTTTGACCGGACCGGGCGCGCATTGGGCCTGGGCCCGGCCAAAATCCACGAAGTCGAGGACAAAAAGGGCGGCGGCATGTCCGTCGAGGCCACCCTTCTGGAGCGCGCCTTGCCTAAGGGTGCCGTCCTGTGCACCATGGACGAACGCGGCACCGTCATGACCTCGCCCGAGTTCGCCAGGCAGCTTGCCAAATGGCGCGACGCCGGGCGCAGCGACCTGGCTTTTGTCATCGGCGGAGCGGACGGGATCGCCCCCAGCCTGCGCGCCAAAGCAGATTTCTCTTTGTCGTTCGGCAAAATGGTCTGGCCCCACATGCTGGCCCGCGCCATGCTGACAGAACAGCTCTACCGTGCCGCATCGATCCTGGGCGGCAGCCCCTATCATAGGGAGTGACCTTCGTCTTTCATCTTGCGAAAAATACTCATCGTAGTCGCCCACCTCACGCGCAGGATTTGAGTATTTAGGGCAAGATGAAACACTGTGACCCTTTGAGAGGTTCACCCCGGCGCACGAAGCAGGTAGAAGCGGGGCAAATTTTCAGGAGCCTTTAAAACATGACCACCCCCAAACCCGTTGTTCTGTGCATTCTGGATGGCTGGGGCCTTAGCGCCGAAACGACGGCGAATGCGCCTCTTCTGGCCGAAACCCCCACATTCGACCGAATGATGGAGAATTGCCCCAATAACACGTTGATCACCCATGGGCGCGACGTTGGATTGCCGACCGGGCAGATGGGCAACTCGGAAGTGGGGCACACCAATATTGGTGCCGGCCGGGTGGTTGCGATGGATTTGGGCCAGATTGATCTGGCGATTGAGGAAGGCTCGTTTCAGCAGAATGAAGCCCTGCTGGCCTTTGTCGAAACGCTGAAGGCCACTGGCGGCACTGCCCATATGATGGGTTTGGTGTCTGATGGCGGCGTGCACGGGCATCTGGTTCATATCATCGCTGCCATCAAAACCATCGCCGCTGCGGGTGTTCCTGTCGTTTTGCACGCGATGACTGACGGTCGTGACGTCGCGCCGAAATCTGCCTTCACCTATTTCCAAGAGCTGGAAGAGGCCATGCCCGAAGGCGCGAAAATTGGCACCGTTACCGGGCGCTACTATGCCATGGACCGTGACAACCGCTGGGAACGAGTCAGCGAGGCTTTTGACGCCATGATCAACGGCAAAGGGCTGAAGTCGCAAACAGCACATGCCGCCGTTGATGCAGCCTATCAGCGCGAGGAAAGCGACGAATTCATCACCGCCACAGTGATCGGCGATTACGCCGGTGCCAAGGACGGAGATGGGGTGTTTTGTCTGAATTTCCGCGCAGACCGCGCGCGTGAAATTCTGCGCGCTATCGGCGAGCCAGGCTTTGATGCGTTTGATGTGGGCCAGCGCCCAGAGTGGGCCGCCTTGCTGGGAATGGTAGAATATTCCGACAGCCACAACGCCTATATGGAAACAGTTTTCCCGTCGCGCGACATCGTAAACACGTTGGGCGAATGGGTGGCCAAACAGGGTAAATCCCAGTTCCATCTGGCCGAAACCGAGAAGTATCCGCATGTGACGTTCTTTCTGAATGGCGGCAAAGAAGACCCCGTTGAGGGCGAAGATCGCTACATGGCGGCATCGCCCAAGGTGGCGACCTATGATCTGCAACCGGAAATGAGCGCAGGCGAAGTCACCGACGCGTTCGTCAAGGCAATCGAGGATGGCTATGATCTGATCGTTACCAACTTTGCCAACCCGGACATGGTGGGGCATACCGGCGACCTAAAGGCCGCAATGAAAGCCTGTGAAGCTGTGGATCAAGGCTTGGCTCGCGTCGTCGCCGCGCTGGAAAAGGCGGGCGGTGCAATGATCGTGACCGCGGATCACGGCAATTGCGAAACAATGGTCGATCCGGTGACAGGCGGGCCGCACACCGCACACACGACCAATCCGGTGCCGGTGATCTTGCTTGGTGGGCCCAAGGGGGCCTCGCTGCGTAGCGGTGGACGCTTGGCCGATCTGGCGCCGACCTTGCTACAATTGATGGGGCTGCCTCAACCCGACGAAATGACCGGACAAAGCCTGCTGGAATGAAACAACTGGCCGCAATCCTGGCGCTTTGCCTTTGGCCGCTGACCTTGCTGGCGGAAACCGACGATCCGGCCACAGCGGCGCGGGCGGCGGCAAAGGCGCTGGAGCAAGCAGCCGTTTCCCTGTCGCAAGCCGACAGCGCGCGAGACAGGGTAAAGGCCCTGACACAGACCCTAAAGGCATATGAGGACGGGCTGGAGGCCATGCGCGACGGGTTGCGCCGTGCCGCGTTGCGGGAAACCCGCCTAACGCAAGAGCTGCGCACCCGAGAGACCGAGGTTGCGCGCCTTTTGGGTGTTTTGCAAAGCATCGGCGCCTCGCCTGCGCCGGTTACAATGATCCACCCCACAGGGCCAACGGGCACCGCCCGCGCTGGCATGTTGCTGGCAGATGTCACCCCTGCCCTGAACGCCAAAGCCGAAGCGTTGCGCGTCAAACTGCAAGAGGTCCAGACTCTGCGCACCCTGCAACAAAGCGCCGCCGACACCTTGCGGCGCGGGCTGGAGGGGGTTCAAAACGCCCGGGCCGAGCTGTCTCAGGCGCTGGCCGACCGGACAAACTTGCCCAAACGGTTCAACGAGGACCCGGTGAAAACCGCCATCCTGATCTCCTCGACCGAGACGCTGGAGGGGTTTGCCAGCGGCCTCTACGACATCACCGAAGATGAGGCGAACGGTAGCCTCCCTGACATTTCCCATCGCAAGGGTGCACTGCCCCTGCCCGCGCAGGGTCGCATCCTGCTGCGTGCGCAAGAGGCAGATGCCGCTGGCATCACCCGCCCGGGCATTGTGCTGGCCACCCGCCCCCGTGCGCTGGTTGTCACACCCACCGCCGCAACCATCCGCTATCTTGGACCTTTGCTGGATTACGGGAACGTGATGATTCTGGAACCTCAGGCGGGTCTACTGTTCGTGTTCGCAGGGCTAGAGACCGTCTATGGCACGGCCGGACAGGTTCTGCCGGGAGGTAGTCCCATAGGATTGATGGGCGGCAAAGACGTCGGTCCGGGCACAATTCTGTCACAGGCTGGTGATGGGGCTGGAACTCAGGCGTCGGAAACGCTCTATATAGAGATAAGACAAGACAACGTTCCGGTAGACCCGGCAGCGTGGTTCGATTTGAAAAAGGATGAGTGATCCATGAAGAAGTTCGTCATGGCCGCGATCAGCGGTACGCTGGCGGGTGTGCTGGTAACCACCCAAGTGGCCGGACCGCTGTTGGCACAGGAAAGCGTGCAAAAGACAAACGTCTATGAGCAGCTGGACCTGTTCGGCGACATTTTTGAGCGGATCCGCGCCCAATACGTCGAAGAAGTCGATGAGAAGAAACTGATCGAAGCCGCCATCAACGGAATGTTGACGTCACTGGACCCGCATTCCAGCTATCTGCCGCCGCAGGATGCCGCTGATATGCGGATGCAAACCCGCGGCGAATTCGGCGGCTTGGGCATCGAAGTCACACAAGAAGAGGGCTTTATCAAGGTCGTCTCGCCCATGGATGGCACCCCTGCACAGACGGCGGGCGTCGAGGCCGGGGACTTCATCACTCATGTTGACGGCGAAAGCCTGCTGGGTCTGAAACTGGACGAAGCAGTCGAAATAATGCGTGGCCCTATCGGCAGCGAGATCGTCATCACCGTTGTCCGCGAAGGAGAGCCCGAGCCCTTTGACATCTCGATCATCCGCGACACGATCAAACTGACCGCCGCCCGCGTGCGCCGCGAGGGTGACTCGGTCGTGGCACGGATCACCACCTTCAACGACCAGACCTATCCGAACGTGGCCGATGGCCTAGCCAAGGCCGTGGAAGAGGCAGGCGGCATGGATAAGATCAACGGCATCGTGCTGGACCTGCGCAATAACCCAGGCGGCCTGCTAACTCAGGCGATCCGCGTCTCGGACGCGTTCCTGGAGTCCGGTGAAATCGTCTCGACCCGCGGGCGCAACCCCGAGGAAGGCGAACGCTATAACGCTACGCCCGGCGACCTGGTCAATGACAAACCCATCGTGGTGCTGATCAATGGCGGTTCGGCCTCGGCGTCTGAAATCGTAGCAGGCGCGCTGAAAGATCATCGCCGCGCGATCGTCGTTGGGACCAAGAGCTTTGGCAAAGGTTCGGTTCAGACGGTCATGCCGCTGCGGGGCGACGGTGCAATGCGCCTGACCACCGCGCGCTATTACACCCCCTCGGGCCGGTCGATCCAGAACCTGGGCGTATCGCCTGACATCGTGGTTGAACAGCCCCGTCGCGTCCCCGCCACCGAAGAGGACGAAGCCAAGTCAGCCGCACGCCGCTCGCGCTCGGAGGCGGATCTGCGCGGGACCCTGGCCAATGACAGCCTGACCGAAGACGAGATCAAACAGATCGAGGAAGACCGCGCCAAAGCCGAAGCGGCCGCCAAACTGCGCGAGGATGACTTCCAGCTGGCCTATGCGCTGGATCTGCTGAAGGGCCTGTCGGCCATGGCCCCCAAGGAGTAAGCGATGTCGCCCGAAGAAATCGCCAAACTGCCCTACCGGCGGAATGTCGGGGTGATGCTGATGAATGCTGACGGCCATGTGTTCGTCGGGCAGCGCATCGACAACCCTGGTCCTGCTTGGCAAATGCCTCAGGGCGGCATTGATAAGGGCGAAAAAGCCCGCGACGCCGCCCTTAGGGAACTCGAAGAAGAAACCGGCGTTCCCGCGCACTTGGTCGAGATCACCACACAAACCGATGACTGGGTGCCCTACGATCTGCCGCATGACCTGGTGCCGCGCATCTGGAAAGGCCGCTATCGCGGGCAGGAACAGAAATGGTTCTTGCTAAGGTTCCATGGCGCGGATTCGGACGTGAATATCGAAACCGATCACCCCGAGTTTTCTCGCTGGTGTTGGATGCCTCCGCAAGAGCTGGTGGAGAACATTGTCCCGTTCAAACGCCATGTCTATGAACGCGTGCTAAGCGCCTTTGCGGACCATCTGTAAGCGCGCCTAGGCCCCCTTGGCGCGCAGGCTTTGAAAACTTTGGGTCAGCGCGTCAGCATCATATTCCTGTGCAATCCAGTCTTCGATACCGATGGGCGCACGGGCATTACGCGCGGCATACAAATCCAGCATGTGGTCCAGCACCCCGGCCTTGGACGCTTTCAGGTGCAGGTACCGCGGCCCCAGATGCGGGCGTGCCTGTTCTAACGTTTTGCCCTCTTGCGTCATCAGATACAGCACCGAAGCCAGACCGGCCCGATCCGCCCCCGATTTACAATGCATCAGAAATGGCCTGTCCAAGGTGCGAAACAGGGCGATCAGCCGCAGCATTTCGTCCCGATCACAGGCTTTTTTGGCGTGTAAAGAAACATCAATCAGGTCGATTCCATGATGGGCACAGGCCTCGGCCTCGAACAGGTAATGGGCGCGCTCAGCACGGCCCCGAAGGGTCAGAATGGTTTTGATCCCCATCCCGGCATACCGTTTCACACGCGCTGGCCCTGGCTGGTTCGACCGATAGACCCCAGGCGCAACCTGGTCCAGATTGGTCCACAGATGGCGCAGCAACGCATGGTCGAACAGTTCGAAATGAATCGTAGACAGCAACCTTTGGCCAGGTGTGTCGATCCTGTCCCCGAACGAGGTTCGAAACCGGCGCTCCCAGTCCGTGATATATGTCGCCAGTTTCATACGTGCCTCTGTCGCTATCTAGGTCAGCCCGGCAGCGGGCCGGATCATGCCTGTCTCGATCCCGCGCCAATTTCGGATCACGGTGTTCCTACGCTTCAGGGTGGCCGGGTGTTCCGCGTCGAGTAGCCCGTGTTTCACCAGAATGGAGGCAATCGCGCATTCGGCCCCGCGGGTCGATCCGTCCGCCACTTTCAGTGCAACCCCCCAGCCTTTTTCGGGAATGATAGCGACAAAGAATGCCTCTGCCCCGGTTTTCAGCGCGACCCGGCCATCCATGGCACGCATCAATTCGGTGCAGGCACGGCCTTCACCGGCGACCAACTCTGGGTAGGCGACCATCGCATCCCGCAACCGCGCCGCAGCCGAGGCACGCACGCCCTGGCCCTCTTGCGCCGTGGCAAAAAACGCCATCGCCCGCGCCATGCCTTCCAGTGTCGTGGCGAAATTCGGGGCCGAGCATCCATCAATCCCAAATCCGGGACTGGTCACGCCGGTCAGGCTTTCGAACCCCTCCAGAATGGATTTCTGGATCGGATGATCAGGATCAACATATTCGGGATCACCGCCGATATGCTTGTTCAGCGTCAGAAATCCGGCATGTTTACCCGAGCAGTTGTTGTGATACTGACACGGGGTTTCATGCGCGCAGATCAGCGCGTCACGGGCCGCGATGTCGCCGGGTTCTTCTGGACCGCAGCGGAAATCATCATCTGTCATGCCGATATGATCCAGCCAGGCGCGCACGCGGTCTGTATGGATTTCTGCAGCGTTATGAGAGGCACAGGACAATGCCAAATGCGCAGGCGTCAGGTCGAATCTGTCGGCGGCTCCGCTTTCGATCAGCGGCAGCGCCTGAAGCATCTTGGACGAGCTGCGCGGCAAGACAACAGCCGACGGGTCGCCCCAGGCCTCGACGATCTGGCCGGTTCCATCAACAATGACGGCGTGCCCCAAGTGGACGCTTTCCAGGAACGGACCGCGCCAGATCTCGGCAAGGGGGGCAGGTTGCGCCATATTCAGGCCTCTTCAATTCTGTTTGATCGCTGTGCGAATTTCCGCCAATGGCTCTTTCGTCCATGGTAGAAATCAGGCTATTGTTGCATTGTCGAGACGAAGATGGCGTGCCAGTCAAGAATTTCTAACAAAGAAACGGCACTCCGAACCACATTTGAGGCTAGCACAGCTGGAGGCTGGAATTATGGGATCACCTATTGTGCGCGGTATCGCCGGGGCCATTTTGGCGCTGGCTGCAACGGGTGTTTGGGCGCAGAGCGCAAGCAACAATCAAGTCGCCGCAAAAACCGACTGGAGCGTATTCGAAGACAAGAACCCGCGTGAATGCTGGGCTGTCTCCGCTCCTAAGGAAACTGTCAACACCAAGGACGGTCGCGTCGTGGCTGTGCGTCGTGGTGACATCCTGCTGATGGCATTCTATCGCCCTGCGGCCGGCGTAAAGGGACAATTGACCTTTACCGGTGGTTATCCTTTCTCAACCAGTGTACCCGTCACAGTCGAAGTGGACGGCAACACATTCGAACTGTTCGCCGAGGGTGAATGGGCTTGGCCCGCGTCGGACTCGGACGACGCCAAGATCATCGCAGCAATGAAGCGCGGCTCAAAAGCCGTTCTGACGGCCCGTTCTTCGCGCGGAACTCAGACCAAAGACACGTTCTCTTTGCTGGGCTTCACTGCGGCCCTGGACGAAGCTGAGAAACGCTGTAAGTAACCCCACCGCACTGACCTGCGCGACGCCCCCTTTCGGGGGCTTTTGTCGTGCGCGAAACTAATCTTTTGGCTTTGCCGCACGAATCCTGTATGACCCCTGTCCATCCCGAAAAAGGAAAAGCGCGATGTCGGACTCGACCCCGATTACCCAGGACGTAATGACCATCCCCCGCAAACTGCCCGACGGGCCGACGAACCTTGTCGGTCTGACACGAGTCCAGTTGCGCGACGCGTTGCTGCAAATGGGCACGCCGGAAAAACAGGTCAAAATGCGGGTCAATCAGATCTGGCAATGGGTCTATCAATGGGGCGTTCGCGATTTCGACGCCATGACGAACCTGGCCAAGGCCTATCGCGCGCAATTGTCCGATCACTTTGTTCTGGAAATACCCGAGCTGGTATCGAAACAGGTGTCGGCCGACGGCACCCGGAAATACCTGGTGCGGATCGCCGGCGGTCACGAGGTCGAGGTCGTCTATATCCCAGAAACCGATCGCGGCACCCTGTGCGTCAGCTCTCAGGTCGGCTGCACGCTGACATGTTCGTTCTGTCACACGGGCACACAGAAACTGGTGCGTAACCTCACCTCGGGTGAAATCGTTGGCCAGATCATGATGGCGCGCGACGATCTGGACGAATGGCCCCAGCCCGGAGTCGGCACCGGGGACGCCGGGCCACGCCGCCTGTCCAATGTCGTACTGATGGGCATGGGAGAGCCGCTGTATAACTTTGACAACGTCCGCGATGCAATGAAAATCGCCATGGATGGCGAAGGGATCAGCCTCAGCCGCCGCCGGATCACTTTGTCCACCAGCGGCGTTGTTCCCGAAATCGCAAAAACCGCCGAGGAAATCGGTTGCTTGCTGGCTGTGTCCTTTCACGCCACCACGGATGAGGTCCGCAACAAGCTGGTACCCATCAACAAACGCTGGAACATCGAAGCCCTGCTGGACGCGCTGCGCGCCTATCCCAAACTGTCGAACTCAGAGCGCATCACCTTTGAGTATGTGATGCTGAAAGACGTGAACGACACTGACGAGGACGCCCGCAGACTGGTAAAACTGATCAGCGGCATCCCCGCCAAGATCAATCTGATACCGTTCAACGAATGGCCCGGCAGCCCCTATCAGCGCAGCGACTGGGCCCGGATCGAGAAATTCGCCGACATCATCTACAGAGCCGGATACGCCAGCCCGATCCGCACCCCGCGCGGCGAGGACATCATGGCCGCCTGTGGCCAACTGAAATCGGCCACTGAACGCGCACGCAAATCACGCAAACAAATCGAAGCTGAAACGGGCATCGCGCAACAATAGGCGCAAGTTGCGAAAATTGTTTCAGATTTCACACAAATGCCCCAATCCGGGGCATTTCCGGCCCCAATCCGGCAACAAACTGTTTCCAGTAACAAGTTAACCGGAGACAGAAAAATGCAAAAAATTGAGATCATCACCCCCGACATCACCAATTCGGTTCTGGAACTGGTCCGTCAGGAACGCGAAAAATCCGTATCCGTGCGGGAATGGAAATTCCGTCTAATGGGCTATGGCTATCGCGTGATGGACACAGACCACGGCGAAGTGATCGCAAACCTGCGTCAGCAAAAAATCTGCGCCGTCCCAACCGACCTGCTGCACTAAGATCTACCGTCCGGGGATGTGCTCGCGCTTTTGGCCTGCGCCATCCCAGTTGTGCAGGGCCTCAAACGCCTCGTCCGCGGTTTCGACATAGCGGAACAGATCCAGATCATCCGCCGAGATCGTCCCGGCCTCGGCCAGGACCTGCCAATTGATGATCGAGTCCCAAAAGGCCTTTCCGAACAACAGGAAGGGCACGCGCTTCATCCGCCCGGTCTGGATCAGGGTCAGCGCCTCGAACATTTCGTCCAATGTACCGAACCCACCCGGGAACACGCAGATCGCATTTGCCCGCATCAGGAAATGCATCTTTCGAATCGCAAAATAGTGGAAATTGAAACACAGGTCCGGCGTGACATATTCATTCGGAGCCTGCTCGTGCGGCAGCACAATGTTCAACCCGATCGAATTCCCGCCAGCCTCAGCAGCGCCTTTATTGCCGGCCTCCATCACACCTGGGCCTCCGCCCGTGCAGACAATGTTGTCGTGCTTGCCGGTATCCAGGGACTCTTTCGTCACCAGATAGGCAAATTTGCGCGCCTCCTCGTAGTATTTCGACAACTCGGCCAGCGTCTTGGTTTTGGCCGCATCCTTGCGTTCAGGCGCTGGCACACGAGCACCGCCGAACAGAACAACAGTGCTTTCGACGCCGTATTCATCAAGCATCAACTGTGGCTTCAACAGTTCAAGTTGCAAACGCACCGGCCGCAATTCGTCCCGGCACATGAAATCGAAATCGTCGAAAGCCAGCTTGTATGAGGGTGCACGGGTCTGTGCAGTATCCGGAACCTCGCGGGCAGTGCGGCGATCAACATGCGCGTCGCGAAACGGGCTGGTACGGTTGTCATTCATCTGATTTTTCCTGTCTGCGCCTTTGCCTCAGACCTAGCGGGTCCGGTTTGAATTGACCAGTCGTTTGCCCTGGGCTGAGCAAAAGGGGGCCAGCCCCCCGCCGCGCTAAGCGCGGCTCCCCCCGGAGTATTTTTGGCAAGATGAATGTGTGCGCGTGCATACCGAGTGCTGCATTGCGATCAGAGGCGCGGGGCCTTATAGGCTATGCGAGTTTAATGCCTGACCCTAGGGAGATACCCATGTCGAATGACCAGCTGGAAGCTGCCATCGAAGCCGCGTGGGACGCGCGCGACACCATCACCCCCGCCACGACTGGCGAAACCCGCGAGGCGATCGAGGACACGCTGAATGCGTTGGATTCCGGTTCGCTGCGCGTAGCCGAGAAAATGGACAGTGGTGACTGGCATGTAAACCAGTGGGCCAAGAAAGCCGTTCTGCTGGGATTCCGCCTGAAAGATATGGAAATGCAAGCTGGCGGGCCGCAAGGCGGCGGCTGGTGGGACAAGGTCGATAGCAAATTTGCCGGCTGGGATGAAAGCAATTGGAAAGCGGCAGGTTTTCGCGCTGTTCCGAATTGCGTTGTCCGCAAGTCGGCTTTCGTGGCGCCGGGCGTGGTGCTGATGCCGTCCTTTGTAAACCTTGGGGCCTATGTGGACGAAGGCACCATGGTTGATACTTGGGCAACTGTCGGATCCTGCGCGCAGATCGGCAAAAATGTACACCTGTCAGGTGGCGTAGGTATCGGTGGCGTATTGGAGCCGATGCAGGCTGGCCCAACCATTATCGAGGACAACTGCTTTATCGGTGCGCGATCCGAGGTGGTTGAGGGGGTCATCGTCCGCGAAGGCGCCGTTCTGGGAATGGGCGTTTACATCGGCCAATCGACCAAAATTCTGGATCGCGAAACGGGCGAAGTCATGTATGGCGAAGTCCCTGCCGGGTCGGTTGTTGTGTCCGGCTCGATGCCGTCGAAAAATGGCGTGCACCTGTATTGCGCTGTGATCGTGAAACGTGTGGATGCGAAAACTCGTTCCAAAACCTCGATCAACGAACTGCTGCGCGACTAGCACCCAATGTATGATTTCTGAAAACGCGCCCATGAAAATAGGGCGCGTTTTTATGCCGAAGCCAATAGAACTTGTGCCTCGAATGGGCGCAAGGACAGACGTGCCGCCGGACCGTAAGCCCATTGTGCCTCATCCGCCAGACCGGGCATCAAACGCAAGATTTCCTCGCGCGTGTCGGCGTCGAAACTATCCAGAGTTTCCTGACCAGGGTGATAGCTTTCGCTATCCAGACCATTGGCGGACAGAATCTCGTGCCGATCGAACAATAGATGGACATATGTGACAGGCCGCCCATCCGCCCGGAGCGTGATGGAAGACCCGTTTAGCAGGTCGCGCGCCTTGACCAATACCTCGGGCTCACCAAACAAAAGAGAGGCGCGTGGCGAACGATAGAGCACGCGGTGGTTCGGCGAGATCTCTACTGCTTGGTGTGCGCCCAGCGCCCCCGCAGTGATCCGAACCGGCGCATCGCAGCCCAATGCAAGGCGTGTGCTGGTTCCAATCCAACGCAAAGGTTGCAGCCCGTTGTCTTTGGTCAGGACCAGATCGCCGATTTGCAACTCTTCAATCGGGCGGGGCCCATGAGGGGTCTGAACCAGCGTCCCAGCGGTAAAGCAGGGGGTGGTCTCGACTGTGACATAACCAATATCGGTATTGCCATCGTCGTCGGTGACCTCGTATGTGAAAACGCTAGCTTCCAAATCGTCATCGCCCCACAGGGTGATCGTGCCGTCAGGGTTCAGCAAAATCACCTCGCCCGTGGGCAAGGTCACTGTATCCCCCGCCACAACCGGCTGACCGTTGATCGCCGTAATTGTCAGCGTCGGCCCCGCGCTAGAGCTGTCATTTCCCAACAAGTCATATGTGCCGGACCCATCTACCTGAACCGATATTTCATCGTCCTGGGCGACCAGCGCACATTGCACAGAGTCCCCCGCAATCAACAGGTTACTGTCATAGTATCCATCCCCACCATCAGCGATACCAATGCGTATCGTGTTTTCCTCCCCTGGTGTGACGGTGGCATTCAGCGACAAAGTGACGGTGAAACCGTCCATTTCGGTGTTCGCGACCTCGTCACTGGCAGGATTGTCGATATAGAGGTTCGAGTTGCTCTCATCATTGATGTTATTGATGGTAATATCGCCGTCTCCGACAGACAATTCGGCCTGCACCCCGTTGACCCAGATCCCGACCGCATCGTTGAACCCCGATCCGCAATATTCCAGGTATTCTTCGGACGAAAATGTCACTTGCATGGTCAGGGTGCTGCCATCAGGGACGAATGTCGCCTCGAATATCGCGGCGTCATAGGTGTTCGTCCCTGCGATTTCGTTCAGGTCGGCATCCCCTGCTGTGCGCATATTGCTGGACGTCCCAGACGAGCTGTTCGCATCGCCCGAACTATTCGTGATCGAGGTCGCCTGCCCCGTGGACAGGATCACGCCTGTATCCGACGGGGTCACCCCAGGTGCAACACTGTCCCCGTCTGAGAAAATACCCGAGGACGCGTTGTGGCCGGTATAGTCGGCCGACACGATCTGGACCCCGGACCCAAACATCGACTCGGCCATATCCATGGCCGAAGCAGAGGTATCGATTGGCAATTCCGATGCTGTAGGCATATCCACCCCTTTTGCTGACAGGTACAAAGGGGCTAGGCGCGAAACCTTCAGAAACCCTTTCACAGGGTGGGGTTTCTTCTGACAATTTAAGGGAAATCCGTGGCGTTTGCGTTCGTGCCCCAGATCGCGCCCACGGTTTACACTGGACCTTCTGCCCAGATTTCGGCATGTGACTGGGAAACGGAACGGGGCGTGTCATGACCGAACAGAAAGCTGGGAAACCCAAGAAACCTTCGCGTCAGCAGGTCTATACACTGTTGGTTCAGGTCGGCCGGAAAGACGGTGACGGGCTCCCCAAAGGCGCAACCGGCGCCGCGCTGATGTGCTATGCCAGCGGCGTGGACGAAGCCGAAGCCGTTCGCGAAACCGTCGCGATCCTGAAACAGGCCGAGCTGGCCCCACTGGATGTCACCGGATATGGCACGCTGAGCGAACGGCTGGAGCAGGGCCACGACGTTGATCCCGCCGAACAAGAGCTAATGCAGCGCGCGCTGGATGAAAACTCTGTGGTCGTCGCCCAGATGACGCCTCTGTATGGCGACAAGGGCATCGAGCAGATCGAGCACTGATCACCCGATTACTGCGGCTCCAGCCCGAACCAGCTTTCGTAGATCTCTTCGTATTGTCCGGATTCACGCAGCCTAAGCAGGCTTCGGTTGATTTTTTCGGTCAACGGACTGCCGGTCGCAGCTGCAATTCCATAGTTTTCACGCAAGAACATCGCGCCGTTCATCTGCGCACGCCCCTGCGCGCGGGTCTTGACGTAATAGGCCAGGATCGGTGCGTCGAAAATAACGGCATCCAGGTCGTTGCCTTCGAACCCGGCCAGCATCTGGTCCAGGCCGTCGTATTCCACGTAATCCAGATCGCGCTTGTCCATATACCCAGCGGCAGTCGACCCAGCGACGGTCCCTACCCGTTTACCATATAGATCGTTAACCGAGTTGATCGACGTGGTAATTGCCTCGACCGTCATGGCAGACGTCACATAGGCCACGAAAACCGACACAAAGAACAAAGAGGTGATCACCATCGCAACGCCCATCAGGCGCCCAAGAGACGTACGAGGCACGCGCTCTTCGAACCCGCCGTTCACCACCAGGTTCAGCGCCCACCAAAAGGCCGGGAACATCGCCTTCTTAGCCGGTTGATCGAAATACTCTTGGTGGCGACGCTCTAGCAGCCACATCAGCATCCCAACCCCCAGCAAGGCCGCAAACGCCAGGATCACCGACAGGATAAGCTCTTTCTTGAACAGGGTATTCCACAAGGCCAATCCGCTGTTATCCACATGCGTCATGATCTGAAGCCCGGATGAAAAAATCGGCTGACTGAAATCCATCACCTGTTCGCGCGCCGCGGTGATCGAGATATTGGCGATGGCCAGATCGACCTCGCCGGTTTCCACCGCAGACAACATCCCCGAAAACGTATCGAACCGTTCGATCTGATAGGGTTGGTCCATCGACTGCGCCAAGGCATCCCACAGATCAATCGAGAACCCAAGGTCAGTTCCCGCCAACGACATGGAAAACGGCGGCCGCGTTACGGTCCCGACCACCAGCTCTTGCGACATGGATTTCACGGGCCACAGCGCGATGACTGCGACCAGCGCCAAAATGATACGCGGCATTTACCTATTATCCCCAATTTGTCGCCCGAATAGGACAGTCGCGACATTTTCGCAAGTTTTTGAGGGGGATTCGGCGCGCTAAGCCGCCCTGTGCTGCAACAGGGTGACAGCCTCGAATGGGCGCAATACCGGAAATGGTGGACGGGCGTGTTCGGGCAAACGGGACCGATCATACCCCGCCAAAAGGCTGGCAGCCATCTGATCTGCACAGCGGCGCATACGCCCCAAGTATAGGGATTGCAGCCGCGCCCCCGCCGCCAGGACAGGCTCGACCCCGGGTAACAAAAGCTGATGCCAAGTCACCAATGGGCCGCTCTCGGCATAGAAAGCAGACATTCCACTGACCAGATGCTGAGCAGGCAACAAAACACACGGGTAGCCGAACAGGAATTCGACATCCGACCCAGAGGCACAAAGGCGTTGATCAGGCGCGACGGTGATATCGCGTTGCAAACCAAAATACGGCGCGCGCAGGCGGATTGGGCGGAAACTGCCCCAAGCCGGAGCTTGATACCGCAAGTTGGCCAGAACGGGCACCTGCTCACCCGATGCCGTGCGGATCAGATCCCCGCGTTTCAGCGCCTGAATCGGGCGGTACCCCGTAGGTGTTAGAACAGGTAAATCTGGCGCCAACGTGGGCATGGGACCAACGGGCTCGGCGCGATCAGACAACGCCAAGAAGGTAACCTCGGGGTCGATGTCATGGGAAAGCGGAAATTTGAATAACGCTTGCAAATCCCCCAGGCTCAGCGGTACCGGCGTACTGACCTGCTGTAGGGTATGCCGTCCAGTCCCCAAGGCCTTGACTGACAAAAGCCCGGATCGCGCCGGGGCGTCCCAGATATAGGAAATCCGCAATCGGCACCCCTGACCGACCAACCCATGGCGCAGTACCGTGCGGGACACAGTGCCCCCTTGTGTCACCACCAGAACAATAGCTCCGTCGGGCAGTGCATGCAGCGCCAGCCCCCGCTCCCATGGATAGAGATGATGAAAGCTCAGCAACATCTGCGGGCGGCTATGCGCGGGAATGCCCGTTTCCAAAACCAGTGTGCCGGTTGGCAACAGATCGGCGGGACCCAGATCAGGCGTTGGCGCGGCGCGATGCTCCAGCCCGGCTGTATTGAACAGCGCCGTGGTCCGGTCTGTCAGCCCGATCCAGCTCATACCAATGGTCCTGTCTGCCTGAGTGCGGCCGGGTTGTCCCGGTCTGCGAATTGCTCGTTTCAATAACTCTTATCACAGGCTGACTCGTTCGTGAATCCCGCAATCACCGCAGGATTTGCGCATCTTCTCAATCCACGATAGCCCTAAGCCAAGGAACCAAAGGAACCATCATGCCGAACACCCCGATTGACCCCGCCGAGCTGACCGCCCAACTGATCCGCTGCCCGTCAGTCACGCCTATAGAGGGCGGCGCGCTAGTGCTGTTACAAGACCTGCTGGAAAGCGCAGGGTTCGATTGCACCCGTGTGGACCGTGGCGATGTATCAAACCTGTTTGCCCGCTGGGGCGCCAAGGGCCACGCGCGAACCTTTGGATTCAACGGGCATACGGATGTGGTCCCCGTGGGCGATGCGGCGGCCTGGACAGTCGACCCGTTCGGGGCCGAGATCAAAGACGGCATGATGTGGGGGCGCGGCGCGACGGATATGAAATCCGGTGTGGCAGCCTTTGCAGCAGCTGCTGTGGATTTCGTCCGCATGACGCCTCCGGATGGCGCCGTCATGCTGACCATCACCGGCGACGAAGAAGGCGACGCGCTGGACGGCACAGTTGCCCTTCTGGACTGGATGAATACCCAGAATGAACAGATGTCCGCCTGCCTGGTGGGCGAACCCACCTGCCCCAACGACATGGGGGAAATGATGAAAATCGGGCGGCGCGGATCTATGACCGCGTTTTTCACCGTGACCGGCGTCCAGGGTCACGCGGCCTATCCTCACCGTGCCAAGAACCCGGTTCCGGCGCTGGCGCGCCTGGTGGACCGCCTTGCCAGCCACGAGCTGGACCAAGGCACCGATCACTTCGATGCATCGACCCTTGCGGTTGTGACGTTTGACACCGGCAACCCCGCCACCAACGTGATCCCCGCACAATGCAAGGCAACCGCGAACATCCGGTTCAACGATGCACATTCCAGCGGCTCCCTGACCGAATGGTTGCAGGCCGAGGCCGACGCCGTTGCGCAAAAGTACGACGTGACGATTGACATGGCCCTGAAGATTTCCGGCGAGAGTTTCGTGACGCCTCCGGGGGCGTTGTCGGATCTGGTGGCCAACGCGGTAAAGGCTGAAACGGGCGTGACGCCGGTACTGTCCACCTCGGGCGGAACATCGGATGCCCGGTTCATGCAGCACCACTGTCCGGTGGTGGAATTCGGGCTGGTCGGCAAGACAATGCATCAGGTGGATGAACGCGTCCCCGTCACGCAAATCCACCAGTTGAAACAGATCTATACCCGCATCCTTCAGGACTATTTTGCATGAACTGGCAAATAGCCTTGGTCGACCAACTGGAAGACGTTCATGCCCTGCGCCGTGCCATCTTTATTGTCGAACAAGGCATATCCGAGGCCGAGGAATGGGACGATCTGGATGGCAGCGCCCAACATCTTTTGGCGACGGTCGGCGGGATCCCTGCCGGGACCGCGCGGCTGCTGATCGAAGGTGACGTCGGGCGGATCGGGCGAATATGCGTTGCGAAGCAACAGCGCGGAACGGGGCTGGGTGCTGCATTGGTTACCGAAAGCATCACCCGGCTGCGCGCTCAAACCGGGGTCCAGGCGATCCGCCTGGGTGCTCAGGTTTATGCGACTGGGTTTTATCAGAAACTGGGTTTCAGTGTCTGCGGGCCAGAATATGACGACGCAGGCATACCGCATCACGAAATGGAGCTGCCCCTGTGAAACCCACTCTGGTGATCATGCTGAAACAGCCCCGCGCGGGACGAGTGAAAACCCGCCTGGGACGGGACATCGGCATGGTCGGCGCCGCGTGGTGGTTTCGCCATCAGGTGGCCAGACTGCTGCGCCAGATCGAGGACCCGCGATGGCAAGTGGTCTTGGCCGTCGCCCCCGACACCGCGACCTTCAACGGTCGCGAATGGCCCGAGCATTTCATCAAAGTGCCTCAGGGGCAGGGTGATCTAGGCGACCGGATGGCACGCATGCTGCGCTCGATGCCACCGGGTCCGGTCTGCGTTATCGGGGGCGACATTCCCGGCATCACACGCATGCATGTCGCCCGCGCCTTTGCGGCATTGGGCGGGCACGAGGCCGTGTTTGGCCCAGCCCCCGACGGCGGATACTGGCTGGTAGGGCTGAAACGCGTTGCCGCGATCCCAGCGACCCTGTTTAAGGGCGTTCGCTGGTCCAGCCCACATGCCTTGGCTGACAGCATTGCGTCCTTGCCGGGCCGCAGGATCGCGCTGATTGATGTCCTGCGTGACGTGGACCAGGTCTCGGATCTATAAACACGGAAACGTGGGTTCCTTCGCGAGCCCCAAGCGGGCAGAGTCGCGCAAACTGATAGAGGAGCAGATGAATGCGCACGTATTTCCTTGTTGCGACCATATTGCTGGCCGGGCCTGCGCTGGCTGAACAAATGGATCATGGCGACCACGCGATGCATCATTCCGATTCTACCACAAAGGCCCAGACGCCAGCGCCAATGGCCCAAGAGACAGGCCAAGCCACCTTTGCGGCAATTCAAGAAATCGTCGCCCTTCTAGAGGCCGATCCTCAGACCGATTGGGCCAAGGTGAACATTGACGCCCTGCGCGCGCATCTGGTGGATATGGACAACGTCACCATGCACGCCAAGGTAAAGGCCCAAGCTGTCAAGGGCGGCACGGCATTCATCGTGTCCTCGGACGATCCAGAGATCGCTGGCTCGATCCAGAGGATGGTAACAGCACATGCTGCAATGATGAATGGCCAGGGCGGAATGCAGATGCGTGCCTCGGATCGGCCGTATGGCGCTATGCTGACCGCTGTCGGCCCCGAAGAGAAGATCAACGGCCTAGGTTTCTTTGGCCTGATGGCGGCAGGGATGCATCACCAGCCGCATCATATGGCCATTGCACGCGGCGGGAATCCACATCAGCATTGATGTAATCGGCGCCGTTGCGCAGTGAGTATTTTGAGCAAGATGAAACGCGCCGGCATTTTGCCTCATGACGCGCTGCGCGGGCTGTGATACGGCGGAGGTATGAGTCATATGCCCTCGAAATCCGAAATCCTGCATTGGATATCGGAGAACCCGACCCTCACCTCGAAACGAGACATTGCCAAAGCCTTTGGAATAAAAGGGGCTGCGCGAATTGATCTGAAACGCATCCTGAAAGAGCTGGAGGCAGAGGGGCATCTGCAAAAGCGGCAAAAAACCTATCGTGACCCGGATCGGTTGCCGCCTGTCAGCGTGCTGCGTATCCGCGAGATCGGGGTTGATGGCGATCTGTTTGCTCAGCCTATGGAATGGCAAGGCGAAGGGCTGGAGCCAAATGTTCTGGTCGTCCCGCGCGACAGCGATCCGGCATTGGGGGTGAATGATCGAATTCTGGCCCGTGTACAGGAAGTGAAGGGCGAAGAGTATCACTACACTGCGCGGCTGATCCGGCGGATCGGACACAACCCACAAAAGGTGTTGGGCGTTTATCGTGCAGGGGCCGAAGGCGGGCGAATTCTGCCGATCGACAAGGGCGACGGCAAGGAATGGCTGGTCCCGCCCGGCGCCACCGGTGGCGCCAAGGATGGCGAATTGGTCGAAGCCGAGCAGAGCGGGCCCAAGGGACGGATGGGCCTGCCGCGGGCACGGATTGTCACCCGGCTGGGCGATCCCGGTGCGCCCAAGGCGGTGTCGCTGATTGCCATCCATCAGCATGGGATTCCCGATGCATTCCCTGATGAGGTGATCGCCGAGGCCGACAAGATGAAACCGGCGGGTCTGTCGGGCCGCGAGGACATGCGCGACATGCCTTTGGTCACGATTGACCCGGCCGATGCGCGCGACCATGACGATGCGTGCTGGGCTCATGCGGATGACGATCCCAAGAACCCAGATGGCTATGTCATCTGGGTCGCCATTGCCGATGTGGCGCATTATGTGACACCAGGAGACCCGCTGGACATCGAAGCAAAGAAGCGTGGCAACTCTAGCTATTTCCCGGATCGCGTGGTGCCGATGTTGCCAGACCGTCTGTCGGGTGATCTGTGCAGCCTGCACGAAGGGGTGCCACGCGCATGTATTGCGTTGCGGATGCAGATCGGGGCGGATGGGCAAAAGATCGGGCATCGGTTTGTGCGTGGGCTGATGCGCTCGGTTGCCTCGTTGAATTATCAAGAGGTCCAAGAGGCGCGCGACGGTGCTCCGAATGATAAATGCGCCCCGTTGATGGACGAGGTGATTAACCCGCTCTATGAGGCCTATGCCCTGTTGGTAAAGGCGCGCCATGTGCGTCAGCCGCTGGATCTGGACCTGCCCGAGCGCAAAGTGATCCTGTCGGATGAGGGCAAAGTTCTGTCGGTCAATTTCCGCGACCGGCTGGATGCTCACAAGCTGATTGAAGAATTCATGATCCTGGCCAATGTCGCCGCCGCCGAAACCTTGATCGCAAAGAAATCGCCTCTGCTGTTTCGGGTTCATGAAGAGCCCAGCCCGCAAAAACTGGACGCGCTGCGCGAAACTGCGATGTCGGCGGGGCTCACACTGGCCAAAGGGCAGGTATTGCAGACCCGCCACCTGAATGCCCTGCTGAACGCAGCCGAGGGCACGGACCACGACGAGTTGATCAATATCTCGACACTGCGGTCCATGACACAAGCCTATTACAGCCCGCAGAATTTTGGCCATTTCGGGCTGGCGTTGCAAAGCTATGCGCATTTCACCTCTCCGATCCGGCGGTACTCGGATCTGATCGTGCACCGGGCACTGATCAGCGCCCATGGTTGGGGCAAGGACGGGCTGAGCCCGCAGGACGTCGAGCGGATGGAACAAACCGCCCAACATATTTCCGAGACCGAGCGGCGCTCGATGATGGCCGAGCGCGACACCACGGATCGCTATCTGGCGGCATTCCTGTCCGAACGGGTGGGGAATGAATTCACCGGGCGGATCAGCGGCGTGGCAAAATTCGGCATCTTTGTTCGGATGGAGGATACTGGCGCCGACGGGCTGATCCCGATCCGCACCCTGGGCCGCGAATATTTCCACTATGACAGCGAAAGCAACACGTTGATGGGATCTGACACCGGGCTGACGCTTGGCATCGGTCAGCGCGTGACTGTCAAACTGCTAGAGGCCCTGCCCGTCACCGGCGGCATCGCACTTGAGCTGGTCAGCCTGGATGGCAAGGACGTACCGCGTGGACCGACAGGGTTCCAGGGCCGCGGAAAACCCCCTCGGCGCAAATTGGCGAAATCCAAACACAAAGCCGCCAAGGTCAAACGCACCGTGCAACGTAAACGCCGCAAGTAGGCTGGTTTCTGCCATCAGCAAGCCACCGCAGAAACGGCGCGCAAAGCATTTGCTAGCTTTCGCGCGGATTGCATTCGCGCTAGCATCGGCCCCAAGGTCATAAAAGCAACGAGGCCGAGCAATGCGTATCAAGACATTTCTGGCAGCCATTGTGCTGTTTTCTCTGGGTTCTGGCGTGGCCAGCGCCAGCACCGTCAACGAATCCCTACGCCCCCAGGCCCGGCCCGGCACTCAGGTCTCTGTGGATGATGCAGGCACGGATTTGGGCAACTCTCTGCGTCCCAAAACGCGACCTGACACAAAGGTAGCCAGCGCTGGGACGCCTCGGATCTCGACCTCGAACATGGGGTTTCAGCGTTGGATCAAACGGTTCCGTGCCCGTGCCAACGCGGCCGGAATATCGGATCGGACCCTTGACCGGGCTTTTCGTGGTGTCCGCTACAATACTGACGTGATCCAGCGCGACCGCAACCAATCGGAATTCACCAAGACGCTATGGGAATACCTGGACAGCGCGGCCTCGGATACCCGTGTGGCGAATGGGAAGAAAGCCCTGCGCACGCAAGGCCGCACCCTGCGCGCCATCGAGGCCAAATACGGTGTTGATAAAGAAGTGGTCGCCGCCGTCTGGGGATTAGAAAGCGCCTATGGCACCTATCGCGGCAAAAACGACATCATCGAGTCCTTGGCCACGCTGGCCTATGATGGCCGTCGCGGTCGGTTTTTCGAGGCACAGCTGATCGCTGCCCTGAAAATCCTGCAATCCGGCGACGTTGCCCCACGGAACATGACGGGGTCCTGGGCCGGTGCGATGGGGCATACGCAGTTTATTCCGACGTCTTATCTGGCCTTTGCAGTGGATTTCACCGGCGACGGCAAACGTGACATCTGGTCAGACAACCCCGCCGATGCCCTGGCCTCGACCGCAGCCTATCTGAAACGTCACGGCTGGGTCACAGGCCAACCCTGGGGCATCGAGGTTCAGCTCCCGCAGAAGTTCAACTACGCGCTGGCCAACCGCAAAATCAAGAAATCCCCGGCAGAATGGGCCCGACTGGGCATTAGGGACATGAAAGGCCGCAAAGTGCCCAACCACGGCCAAGCCTCGCTGCTGCTGCCTGCCGGCGCACAGGGCGCCGCCTTCCTGATCTTCAAGAACTTCTCGGTCATCGAACGCTATAACACCGCCGACGCCTATGTAATCGGTGTGGGGCACCTGAGCGACAGGCTGAAGGGGGGCCCCAAGATCCAAGCAAAATGGCCACGCGGCGACCGTGCGCTCACCTTCAGAGAGCGCAAGGAAATGCAGCGCCGCCTGACCCGAAAAGGGTTCGACACCAAAGGTGTGGACGGCAAAATCGGCCCGTTGACCGTTGATGCCGTCCGGCGTTTTCAACGGTCCAAGGGCCTGACACCCGATGGTTATCCCTCACTTAGCCTGCTGAGAAAACTCCGGCGCTAACGCTTGCACCCGCGCCCCGCCCAGCCTAACGTGGCGCTGTTCTCAGGGCGGGGTGAAATTCCCCACCGGCGGTAAGGGGTCCTGGACCCCAAGCCCGCGAGCGCCCCGATCATTTCGGGGGTCAGCAGATCTGGTGCAACTCCAGAGCCGACGGTCATAGTCCGGATGAAAGAGAGCGACGAAAAGAAGCAGGATACCTGCGCCTTTTCTTGTCGTTTGCACGCTCTGGGTGACGTGTCTGACAAGGAAAGGAGAAACCCAATGACACACACCCGCTATGCCTTTGTAAAGGCAAACTGGCACGCCGATGTTGTCAACCAAGCGCTCGAAGGCTTCTGCCAAATTATCCCCCGCTCACAGGTCGATGTCTTTGACGTGCCTGGTGCGTTCGAAATGCCATTGGTCGCGCGCGACCTGGCCATGTCCGGCCGCTATGCCGCCGTTGCCGCCGCCGCTCTGGTTGTGGACGGAGGCATCTACCGCCACGATTTCGTCGCCCAAGCTGTCGTGGACGGGCTGATGCGCGCCGGACTGGACAGTGGGGTTCCAGTTCTGTCGGTCTCGCTCACACCGCACCAATTTCAGGACAGCCCCCATCACAAGTCCATCTACACCGCCCACTTCCTGGAAAAAGGCCGCGAAGCCGCCCAGGCTGCCCTGATGATCAGCGCGACCCGCGCCAAACTGGCCGCCTGATTTCATCTTGCTTAAAATACTCAAATCCCGCCCTGGCCGCATCCACAGCCGGGGCGGAGACCGGATCACATTTCCATGGCCTCGGCCACTTCGACGGTTCCCGCACCGTTTTCAAGGATCGGGCAGCCCTTGGCGATTTCCACCGCCGCTGCCATATCCTCTGCCATCACCAGTGAATAGCCAGATACGGGGTTCGCGCCACCATCGTCCGCAACGCCTGCTGCACTGACGGTTTTCGACATACCTGCGGGGTTTCCCCCGTCAATCAGGGCCTCTCCGATTCCCCCCATCCAGGCCTGCCACGCGGCCATAACGCGCGCTCCTTCTTCGGCGGACTCGGGGCGGCCGCCGCCGTGGTAGATGAACATAAACTTCGGTATTTTCTTACTCCTTCGCATGAAAAACAGTTAACCGTAGCTTCCAGTTTACGCAGGCTACTGGTCCAGCCCTGTTCGTGATTGGCGCTGACCTCATCATCAGCCAGTTCGCGGCGATCCCAGATTAGACGCGCGTCGGCAAAGATTTCAGCCACCGTAAAGTCACGTGCTCTCCGCCCCTCGGCATTCATCATAACAGAAAAGCAGGGTCCCAACCGAGTCAGGTTTAGATTTTCTCAGGACAGACTCCCCCTTCTGCCCCCACCATTTCAGGAACTCGGCCCGTGGCATGCCCACCCCCTAGAGCATCGTCCACTTAGTCTGCAACATACCCGGCAGCTTTGAAGAGGTTCCGGCACTCTTCTGGTAGGAAGAGTTCGCAAGTTTGTACGACAGATTGAAAGAGCGCGTCGAATGTTCGTGCTTTGAGGCGTCGCAAGTGCGCCTTGAGTTTGGAATAGGCCATTTCAATTGGGTTCAGGTTCGGGCTGTAAGGTGGAAGAAACAGTATCCAGCTGCCCTTTGCCTTGAGGACGTCCTGTGCGTATGCGGATTTGTGCCAGGACAAGTTGGCTGCAATGTTGGTGCCAGCTGGGTCTCGATATATGTATCGAACGCGGCGCGATTCATGGGACCATCCAGAACCCAGGGTGCCGCCAGCTCATCGATGAACAGACCTGTGATGAACGTCTGCGTGCGCCAGTGACCACAAAGGGAGCGTCTGCCCCCAGTCTCATCCCAAGCGGGGATCGTCTCATCTTTGTCGTCAGCGCTGGTTTCGTCGATGAACACCAGCCGGTACGGCTCTGGGCGTATCCTCGGCATCCGACGATGTCACCATTCGTAGCGTGCGGCGCGCACCCGTTTGCGCAGCCTTTCCGTCGCGATCAGCGATTTTTTTATAGTGAACCCGAGGCGATGGATCAGGTGACGCGAGAGCATCGCCGGGGTCACTGCGAGGTCGTGGGCAACTTTAAGGGCTTCGGTCAGCTCGGGCATGGTGATGTCAGGCTCGGCTTCGACACGTGCTTTGAGCCAATCCGAGACCGCATCCAGCTTGCTGCGTCGCGGTCGTCTTTGCGGCGCTGCCTTGACCCCGCCCGTTCGCTTCTTGCGCCGCGCGGCTTCTTGGGAATCCTATCGATCCAGATTTTCAGGACGGCGCTCTAGATACAGTCGATCAGAACCTCGCCCTCGATCTCCATTGCAAAGCCCATTGGCAATCCCGACAACCCAATCGCCGAGCGGGCATGCTGACCAATTTCGGGACCGAACACCCCAAGAAACAAATCGCTGAAACCGTTCACGACAAAATGTTGTTCAGTATAACCCGGGGCCGAAGCAACCATGCCAAACACCCGCGCAACGCCGGTGATCCGTGACAGCTCGCCTATCTCGGCCTTGATGTTTGACAGTACAGACAGGGCCACGATCCGCGCCGCATCATATCCTTCTTCGGTGGTCAGGTCAGTGCCCAGCAGGCCATACGGGCCCGCGATACCACCGTCCGGCGCACTTTTGGGATGGCCCGAAAACAGCACCCGTCCACCGCGGACATTCACAAAAGCAAAAGGAAGGTGCAGGCCAGGCGGCAATTTCGTCGGCGCGGGCATAGACAGCCCAAGCGCCTGGATCTTCTCTTCGGGTGTTGGCATTGGGTTCCCCTTTGACCTCATGGCTCCAAAGGGATGCTACCTTATTCCCGACGCACGTCAGCCCGCGAATTCGTCCTTGGCATACCCCTGAACATACAGCAGCGCGGTCAAATCTCCGTGGTTGATCCGTACCTCGCATTCAGCCGCAACCGAGGGTTTGGCGTGCAGGGCAACGCCTGTGCCCGCACGGCCCAACATTCCCAGATCATTGGCCCCATCGCCCACTGCGATCACGTCGGATTCAGCGATCCCCAACTTGGCTGTGATTTTCTCCAGCTGATCGACCTTGGCCTGACGCCCCAAAATCGGACGCTGCACATCGCCGGACAGCTGGCCATTTTCCATAAGCAGGGTGTTGGCGTGGTTTTCATCAAAGCCCAGCTCGGCCGCAACCTTGGCCGTAAAGGCGGTAAACCCGCCAGACACAAGCGCCGCATATCCACCATTCGCCCGCATCGTCGCCACAAGGGCCTTGCCGCCCGGCATAAAGGTAATCCGCTCGGCCAGAACCTTCCCGATAATCGCCTCGGGCAGGCCTTTGAGCAGACCGACACGTTCTGTCAGCGCCCCCTCGAAATCCAGTTCGCCATTCATGGCGCGGGCCGTGATGTCCTTAACACGCTCGCCGACACCGGCCTCGTCCGCCAGCTCGTCGATGCATTCCTGTTGGATCATGGTGCTATCCATGTCGGCCAATAGCATCTTCTTTGTGCGGCCCTTGATCGGCTGTATGATCAGATCCACGCCCATCCTCTGCAAATCTGCCCAGACGTCCCATTGGTTATCAGGCAGGCTGGTCAGCGGGAACTCGGCCGCTTCGTCTGCGGCCAGCCACTGCACATCACCGCCACCCCATGCGTTGCGCAGCGAATCAAGCAATGCCGCATCCAGATTGCGGGCCGAAGGAGCAGTCAAAAGAGTGGCGACATACATGAGAAAGTTTCCGATCATAGCTGTTCAGGGTCGCAAAATTGCATTCAAGCGGCGCTATAGCGGCATTTTAACCGTTGTGAAAGCACCCGTCCCCCCTTATGTCCGTCCGTGGGACACCTCTCCCCAACGAGAGGCGCTTATCTGGAAGGGTAGCTAAAAATGGCTATTGAACAACCGGCAACGCGGCCGGCAAATCCGCGTTTCTCCTCTGGCCCCTGCGCCAAAATTCCCACATTTTCACTGGATCTGCTGTCGGACGCCGCTTTGGGCCGTTCGCACCGCGCAGCTGTCGGCAAGGCCAAGCTGAAGGACGCCATCGAAGGCACCCGCGAAGTGCTGGGTATCCCCGCAGACTACAAGATCGGCATCGTGCCCGCATCTGACACCGGCGCCGTCGAAATGGCCCTGTGGTCGCTGCTGGGGGCTCGCAAGGCCGAAATGGTCGCGTGGGAAAGCTTTGGCTCTGGCTGGGTCACTGATGTCGTCAAACAGCTAAAAATCGACGCCGAGGTGAAAACCGCTGACTATGGTCAGATCGTTGATCTGAACACCGTCGACTTCAACAACGACGTCGTCTTTACTTGGAACGGCACCACCTCGGGTGTGCGGGTGCCCAACGGCGACGCCATCCCCGCCGACCGCGAAGGCCTGACCATCTGCGACGCCACCTCGGCTGCTTTCGCGATGGACCTGCCCTGGGACAAGCTGGATGTGACCACGTTTTCGTGGCAAAAAGTGCTGGGCGGCGAAGCGGCGCACGGCATCCTGATCCTCAGCCCCCGCGCGGTTGAGCGTCTGGAAAGCTACACCCCCGCATGGCCCCTGCCGAAAATCTTCCGCCTGACCAAAGGCGGCAAACTGATCGAGGGCATCTTTACCGGCGCCACCATCAATACCCCGTCGATGCTGGCCGTCGAGGATTACCTGGTCGCGCTGGACTGGGCACGCTCGGTCGGAGGTCTGCAAGGCATGATCGGTCGCGCCACTGCCAACGCGCAGGCGGTCTGGGATTTCTGCGACGCCAAGCCGTGGATCGCCAACCTGGCCGAAGACGACGCGACGCGTTCGAACACCTCGGTCTGTCTGAAGTTCACCGATGACCGCATTCAGGACGGCGCCGCCTTTGCCAAGGCCGTCGCCAAACGTCTGGAAGCGGAAAACATCGCGCTGGACATTGGCGCCTATCGCGACGCCCCTGCGGGCCTGCGTATCTGGTGCGGCGGCACGGTTGAAACCTCGGATATCGAGGCGATGCTGCCCTGGCTGGAATGGGCCTTCGAGGCCGAAATCGCAGCCCAATAAGCGATGGCGGCGGGCCGCGCGCCCGCCCTTTTCCCCTAATTTCATCTTTGAAGGAGAGCCCCCATGGCCCCCAAAGTTCTCGTATCCGACAAACTGTCCGAAACCGCTGTTCAGATCTTCCGTGATCGCGGCATCGACGTTGATTTCCTGCCTGACGTTGGCAAGGACAAAGAAAAACTGGCCGAAATCATCGGTCAGTATGACGGCCTGGCGATCCGCTCGGCCACCAAAGTCACCCCCTCGTTGCTGGAACACGCCACCAACCTGAAAGTCGTTGGCCGCGCTGGTATCGGCACCGATAACGTGGACAAGGAAGCGTCCTCGAAAAAGGGTGTGATCGTCATGAACACCCCCTTCGGCAACATGATCACCACCGCCGAGCACGCCATCGCCATGATGTTCGCCGTAGCCCGTCAGATCCCCGAAGCGTCGGCCAGCACCCACGCCGGCAAATGGGAAAAGTCCAAGTTCATGGGCACCGAGCTGACCAACAAAACCCTGGGCGTTATCGGCGCTGGTAACATCGGTGGCATCGTCTGCGACCGTGCCAAGGGCCTGAAAATGAAGGTTATCGCGTTCGACCCGTTCCTGTCCGAGGAAAAGGCCGACAAAATGGGCGTCGAAAAGGTCGAGCTGGACGACCTGCTGGCGCGCGCCGATTTCATCACCCTGCACGTGCCGCTGACCGATGGCACCCGCAACATCCTGTCCGCTGAAAACCTGGCCAAAACCAAAAAAGGCGTGCGCATCATCAACTGTGCCCGCGGTGGTCTGGTTGACGAAAACGCCCTGGCCGAGCTGCTGAAATCCGGCCACGTTGCCGGCGCTGCCTTTGACGTCTTTGCCGAAGAGCCCGCCAAGGAAAACGTCCTGTTTGGCCTGCCCAACGTCGTCTGCACCCCGCACCTGGGCGCCTCGACCACCGAGGCTCAGGAAAACGTGGCCCTGCAAGTGGCTGAACAGATGTCGAACTACCTGCTGGACGGCGCTGTTGAAAACGCGCTGAACCTGCCCTCGATGACTGCCGAAGAAGCCAAGGTCATGGGCCCCTGGGTCGCCCTGTCCGGCCACCTGGGCAGCTTCATCGGTCAGTTGACCGACGAGCCGATCAAGGCAATCAACATCCTGTATGACGGTGTCGTTTCCGAAATGAATCTGCCCGCGCTGAACTGCTCGGTCGTGGCTGGCATCATGAAGAAATCGAACCCTGACGTGAACATGGTGTCGGCCCCCGTCGTCGCCAAAGAGCGCGGCATCCAGATCAGCACCACCAATCAGGACAAGTCCGGCGCCTTCGAAGGCTATGTCAAAGTAACCGTCGTCACCGACAAGCGTGAACGTTCGATCGCGGGCACCGTGTTCTCGGATGGCAAACCGCGCTTTATCCAGATCAAAGGCATCAACATCGACGCCGAGGTCGGCGAGCACATGCTGTACACCACCAACAACGATGTTCCCGGCATCATCGGCACTCTGGGTGGTGTTCTGGGCGAAAACGGCGTGAACATCGCCAACTTCACCTTGGGCCGCGCCGCTGCCGGTGGCGAGGCGATTGCCCTGCTGTACGTAGACGATTCGCTGTCGCAGGCGGCTCTGGACGCGCTGGCCGCGACCGGTCTGTTCAAACAGATCAAACCGCTGGAATTCAACGCCTAAGCGTTTCCAAAACGGTTAAGATTGACCCCCGTCCGGTTCGCCCGGGCGGGGGTATTCTATTGGAGACACCCTACTAACATAGGTTCTGGACCATCCCGCGCCGGTCTCTTACGGTTCCGCAGACTCAGGCAAGGAGCCCGCGATGAATGACACTCCGATCTATGCTGTTGGGGATATCCACGGCCAACTGGAGATGCTGGAAACGGCGCTGGACTTGATCAGCACAGATGGCGGCCGCGATGCCCGTATCGTGTTCTTGGGCGATCTGGTGGATCGCGGCGCCAGCAGCAAACAAGTGATCGAACGTCTGATGGCCGGACAGGAATCTGGGCTCAACTGGACGGTGTTGTCCGGCAACCATGACGATCTGTTCAGCGGGTTTATCGAACATGGGATCAACATGGACCCGCGCGTTCTGTCGGGTGTCCCCTGGACAGGCCCCCGGATCGGAGGTCTTGCGACGCTCGCCTCGTACGGAATGTCAGAGCTGGACCGCCCGGTCGAACAGCTGCTGGCCGAAGCCCGTGCAACCGTCCCAATCGAGCACCGGAATTTTTTGCGTGGCCTGCCAACCTATCTGGCACAGGACGATCTGCTTTTTGTTCATGCGGGTATCCGGCCAGGCGTGCCGTTGATTGAACAAGACCGCGACGACTTGATGTGGATTCGCAGCGATTTCCTAGAGGATACGCGCGCCCACCCCTGGTTGGTGGTTCACGGTCACACCGCTGTTCAAACCCCCGAGCACCATGGCAACCGGGTCAACCTGGATAGTGGCGCAGGCTACGGCCGCCCCATTACCGCAGCAGTTTTCGAACACGGCCAAGTCTGGCAATTGACGCCCTCGGGCCGGTCCTTGCTGGCCCCCGCAGACCTGTAAAACTCGAAATATTTGCCACATTTCCGCCGCGCCCTGATCCGCAAATAGCGACGGGCGACGCACATCCTTTGATCTATGTTCAAAGGAGAAAAGAGAAATGTTTCACCAAAAGATCGATCTAGAAAGCGCCGAGAAGCTTCTGCCAGAACTGCTTCAACATGCCGGTATGGCGCAGCCCCAAACCACCAAAGAAGAGCCTGGCGTTCTGCGTCTTCTACGTGAGCTTACGCAGAGTAATCTGTTTGCGACAAAGAAGTGAATGCTCGCCCCACCGTCATTTCGGTGGGGACCTGGTTTTCACTGTTGCGCCACCTGGATTTCAGCTAGCGTCCCCGTAATTTCACACTGCGGGAGAAGAAAATGACCGATATCGTAATTCTGGACGGTGCACGCACCGCGATTGGCACCTTCGGTGGATCGCTCGCTGGCGTCGCACCGACCCAGCTGGGCACCATCGTCACCAAAGAGGCCATGACACGCGCAGGTGTCGAACCCGGTCAGATTGGAAATGTGGTGTTTGGGCATGTCATCAACACCGAGCCGCGGGATATGTATCTGTCGCGTGTGGCCGCTGTTGATGCTGGCATTCCCGAAACCACCCCTGCAATGAATGTGAACCGGCTGTGTGGCTCGGGCGCGCAGGCCATTGTGTCCGCCGCGCAATCTTTGATGCTGGGTGATGCCGACTTCGCCGTCGCAGGTGGCGCCGAAAACATGAGCCGTTCGCCCTATATCATCCAGGATCAGCGCTGGGGTCAGAAGATGGGCGACATTCGCACCGTCGACATGATGCTGGGCGCGCTGAACTGCCCCTTCGGCACCGGCCACATGGGCATTACTGCTGAAAATGTTGCTGGCGAACATGACGTGACCCGCGAACAGATGGATGCCTTCGCCGCAGAAAGCCAGCGCCGCGCCCTGGCCGCAATCGAAGCAGGGCACTTCGCCAGCCAGATCGTCCCGGTCGAGGTAAAAGTGAAACGTCAGATGGTTGAATTCACCACCGACGAACACGCCAAAGCCACAACCGAGGAAACTCTGGCCAAGCTGCGCCCCGCGTTCAAAAAGGACGGATCTGTCACGGCAGGCAATGCTTCGGGTCTGAATGACGGCGCCGCAGCGCTGGTTCTGGCCCGCGCAGATGCCGCCGAAAAGGCCGGGCTGAAGCCCAAAGCCCGCATCTTGGGCTATGCCCACGCCGGTGTCCGCCCCGAGGTCATGGGGATTGGCCCCGTCCCTGCCGTGGAAAATCTGCTGGCCCGCACGGGCCTTTCGATCTCGGATTTTGACGTGATTGAATCGAACGAGGCCTTCGCCGCGCAGGCAATCGCCGTGAATAACGGCCTGGGTCTGGACACCGCCAAGGTAAACCCCAACGGCGGGGCGATTGCCCTGGGTCACCCGATTGGCGCAACCGGCGCTTTGATCACTATCAAAGCCCTGTACGAACTGGAACGCATCGGCGGCACCAAAGCGCTGATCACCATGTGCATTGGCGGCGGTCAGGGTATCGCGTTGGCCATCGAACGCCTGTAATCCAGACACCCTTGAAGACGAAAGGGCGGGGGTTTCCTCGCCCTTTTTAATCGACCCGGATGCTGACCTGATCTGAGCGTCCTTTGGCATCAATCACCGACAGCGTCACAAACCCCTTTCCGATCCCGTGCAGTGCAACCTCTCGGTTTCGGTTCCCTGTCAGCACAGGCGCACCATTGGCCAATACCGTAAACGGTGGCCGCCCATCCCGCAGTTTGACCACCAGCCCCGCATCCCCCACAGGCAATCGCGCCCCATTCGGCGGAAAGGCCAATTTGGGCGCGCCGTCCTGGCTCTCGAATAGGGCATTGCGCCCCCGGAACCGGCGCAGCGGCTGGGGCAGTAGCGCAGCACTCACCAACAGGGTCTCGGGTGGCGGGGCGGTCAAGGGCTCCAGCCGAGGCTTTAGCCGTTGGAACGCGTCGAATAAGACGGGCGCGGCAAGCTCGCCACCAAAGGCTCCAGGCACAGGCGTACCATCAGGCCGCCCCAGCCAGACACCGACCACATGTTTGCCATCGAACCCGATTGCCCAGGCATCGCGGTGCCCATAAGAAGTCCCGGTCTTATAGGCCAATCGGTTCGCAGGCGCTCCGGGCGGAGGGCGCAGGCCCGACAAAATATGCCCTACTTGCCACGCCGCAGCGCGGCTGACAATTTGCACGCCGGGCCGGGCACCCCCCCGATCATGCAGCGTCACCGCCTGCCCCCCATTGGCCAGTCCGGCATAGAGCTGCACCAGATCATGTAGCGTCACCCCGACGCCCCCCAGCGCCACGGCAAGACCAGGTTTTCCGCCCGGCACCACCGGCGCCGCCCCGGACCGACGCAGCGCGGCCATCAAGCGCAGCGGCCCGATCTCTTCGGTCAAAAGCACAACGGGGATATTCAGCGACTGGCGCAGGGCCTCGGACACTTTGATTTCACCACGAAACTGCCCATCGAAGTTTTGCGGGGCATAGCTGCCAAATTTCACCGGTCGATCGTTGATCAGGGTTTCGGGATGTGCCAGCCCCTGATCAAAGGCCATCGCATAGACCAACGGTTTCAACGTCGATCCAGGCGAGCGCAATGCGCGTGTCATATCAACAAACCCCTGCCCTTGGCCGGGCGCATAGCCGCCCGATCCGACAGAAGCCAGGATTTCGCCGCTGCGGGCATCCGCCGCCAGAATGGCGATAGACAGCTCGGCCTGTTTGCCGCGCAAGGTGCTGGCCGCCAGCGCCTCCAATTGCGCCTGTAGGTCTGTATCCAGCGTAAGATCGTGGCGCTGGCGATCCGGGGCACGTGCCAAGGCACGATCAGCCAGATGCGGAGCCGATGCAGGGAATGGCCTACGGGCGGTCGGGATCGGATCCATCCGCGCGGCCTGTGTGTTTTCGGCCGTCAGGACACCAGCGGCCAGCATCCGCCGCAACACCCGTTCGCGCGCGGCAAAGGCGCTGTTGTCGGGGCGGTCCGGGCGGCGTGCCTCGGGGGCTTGGGGCAGCGCGACCAGCAGCGCAGCTTGGGCCGGTGTCAGCCGCGCGGGCTCTTTCCCGAAATACGTCAACGCTGCGGCGCGCACCCCTTCGATATTCCCGCCATATGGCGCCAGAGACAGATAAAGATTCAGGATTTGGACCTTGGTCAGACGTCGTTCCAATGCCAAGGCAACCCGGACTTGGCGCAGTTTTCCCCGCCATCGTCCCGTCGTACCATCCTCGAGCAGACGAGCCACCTGCATCGTGAGGGTCGAGCCCCCCGATACAATGCGCCCTTGGCTTATGGCCTGCCCCGCGGCGCGCAACACCGCCCACGGATCGACGCCCGCGTGGTGATAAAACCGCCTGTCCTCGTACGCGACCAGCATATCCAGAAACCGGGGATCAACCTGGTCAACACTGACAGGCAGGCGCCACAGGCCGTCCTCAACGGTATAGGCACGCAGCAATTGGCCAGTGCGGTCGCGCACCTCGGTCGAGTGCGGGACGATCGTCACGGGCAAATCTGTGCGATCCACCCAACCGTCCAACGCATCCCGCATCCCTGCCCCGCACAGCAGGACCGCGACCAACGCAAAGGGGGCAAACCGCCTCATTCAGAAATCGTCACCCGACCGGTATCCGTACGGGCATTATATTGCGGGCGATACATGTCCTCGACAGTGGCGGCGGGTTGGTGGAACACACCCGGCGAAATCGCTCGGACCACATAAGCCAGTTGGAAAGGCTTATCCGAACGCCAATCGACAGCCGCCAGGAACCGGTCCGTGCGGAACTCCGAGTTTTCGGCATAGGCCGGGTCCAGCCAGTCCAGCTCGCGAATGTCACCCGAGCGCAAAAGCGACGGATTGTCGATCTCCAGCCCCGCAGGCAACGGGTCGTTGATCATCAACCGCGCCCCACCCTTTTCAAAGGGCGTCACGGTCAGAACAACGACCAGCCTTTCGCCCGCGCTGACGCGATCCAGGCTCTTCGCTTCGCCCTTTGGGGTGAAATAGGCGCGGTCGATCCGGTAGCCATAGCCACCGGCAGCGGCTGGTTGTTCGGGCACGCCCGTGGTGGTCAGGGTGATCTGTACAGGCCCGTTGCGCGTGTTGCGAATTTGCGCCGGGCGGGCATCAACCTGATCTTCAAGCATCTGCACAAACGGCCCAGAGGCAGGTGCTCCGTCGATCTGCAACCCAGACACACCAGGGTCCGAGACCATGGCATGGGCTGCCATCAAGGCCCAGGCGGACTCTTGCGTTGACAGGCCACGACCCGCCTGACCAATACGAACGGCCAGCGCCGAAGGATCAATGGCATTTGACCCGGATTCAACCGCGAGAGTCAGAACCCCCGCCGCGTCACGCAGGCTGGTCCCATAATCAGCACGCCACATATTCGGCCCCGAGGGTTTCTCTGGGGAAATCAGGCGAGCCGCGCGGGCAAACATCGCATCCGCCCGTGTCTGGTCACCATAAGAGGCCAGCGCCGCACCCAGCTGGGCCGCAGCCATCGGTGTCGAAAAAGCGTCACCTTTGACATCGGCATAATAGCGCAGATCGCTCATCGAGGCGGCGCCTTCGCGGGACAACACCATCAACGCATAGGCCACGTCTTGCCCGCCACTGTCAAAATCTGGGGCATAGTTCAGCCGGTTCCGCAGGTTATCCATCGCAAGACGGAAGGCCAGGTCCGGGACGGCATGCCCTTCGGCCCGCGCGCGGGACAAGAAGTCCGACACATAGGCGTCCAGCCAGAAATCCCCGGATTCAGCCCGCCACAAGCCAAAAGCACCATTGTTGGTTTGGCGTGTCAGAACGCGATCAACGGCCTGGCGAATACGCGTGTCGATATCCGCGCGCCCCCCCAATCCCATCGCCTGCGCGACCGAGGACAGATACAATAGCGGCATCGCTTTGCTGGTGACTTGCTCGGTGCAGCCATACGGATACCGATCCAACGAAGCCAACAACGCGGGCGCGTTCAATGCCGCCAACGGACCTGCCGTCAATGTGGCCGCCCCAGTGCCCGCGCGCATCCCTGTGAAAACGTCCCTGTCCAGCCGGAATGTATCGCCCGAGGCCAGCTCGAACCGTCGGGTGGTGGAAATCGCAGGATCGTTCAGACGCACCGGCACCGTCAGCTCTTTGATCAGTTGTCGACCGTCGGGTGTGGTCAAAGCCACGCGGATCGAATGATCGCCGACATCCCCTGCTGTGATTGGCAGGGTCAGAACCGACGTGCCTTTCTCTGCCAGATCCAGCCCCGAGGGCACATTCCCTGTCACGTTTATTCCTAAGGCCGAGACATCCAGCCCCATGCGGCCCGCCGGGCCGGTTGCGTGGACCACCTCGAGCAGCAGCCGCGACCTGTCCCCAGGCGCAAGAAAACGCGGAAGGCTGGCGGTCACGACCACCGGATCACGCACCAACACATCGGACTCGGCCTGACCCACTGCAGTATCTGTCCAGGCGACAGCCATCAGGCGAACGGTGCCATTGAACGCGGGCAGGTCGAACGAAACCTCCGCCCGGCCATCTGGCCCAACCAGCACAGGCCCGGTGAAAAACGCCACCAGCTCCTCGGTTGGTGGGGGCGATTGGAACCTCCCCCCTTGCCCGGCATCCCCGCCAGACCGGACCTGACCCATGGTACCATTCATCCCGTCGATCAAACGGCCATAGACATCACGGATTTCCACGCCCAAACGACGCTGCCCGAAGTAATGCGTTGAAGGGTCTGGCGACTGAAATCCCGTCAGGTTCAGAATGCCCACATCAATCGCAGCGACGGTGACATAGGCAGTATCCCCCTCGGACACCCCATCCACCTGCACGGCCGCACTCAGCACGCCCCGTGGATCGGCCTCGGCCGGAGCGTCAAACCGTACCGACAGCTGTTTTTCAGCTGGGTCGATTTTTGCATAGGACAGCCCCATCGCGCGCGCGGGATTGCGCCCCGCGGCCACATCCATCGGACGGATAACCGAGGCCGTAACATAGGCCCCCGCGCCCCATTCATCCGTCACGTCCAGCGGAATTAGATTCTCACCTTCGGCGACCTGAACAGTTTTCATCGCGATTACGCGATTAGACATGACGGTGATCAGCGCCGTCCCAGCATAGCGCGGCACAACGCGCAGCGTCGCAACATCGCCCGAACGATAATCCGATTGATCCAGCGACAGCTCTAGTGTGTCAGGCGTCGTGCTGACATCGGCAGGCGCGTACCACCCGGCATGGAAACTGGTCGCCGCCGAAACGGAATCGTCGTCCAAGCTTTGCACCACCAGTTCGTACTGGCCCCATTCAACCGGCGCGGTAACACTCAGAGGGTTGCTGCCCAAAGCAGCCTCACCCGAGGCAACCCGGCGGCGTGTGGTGATTGGCTCCCACTCCCAGTTGCCATATTGCTGATACCACTGGTACCGGCGCTCGACCCGGTTGACGGTCCAGCGCACATTCATTGCGGTCGGCGCCAGGGTTTCGTTTAGCCCCAGCACCTGCAACACGGCCTCGGTGCCTTCGGGGACGACACCATCAAACAGCGGTTTGATCCCAATCAGGGGTTTTTCAGGCGTCAGGATGCGGGTGATCTCGCGTTGCACGGGGCGACCGGATCCCTCGAACAGGCTGACGGTCATACGCGCCTGAAGCGGACCGTAAGCCTCGCTGACAGATCCCGCGTTGACCGGAAGGCTCGTCCGGCCCTGCGCATCGGTTTGCCCACCATCCACATATTCTGTGCGCGGGCTGAAACGTGTGTCATAGCGGCCAAAGCGATAGCCCGGAAAACTTTCCAGGGTGCTGGCCTCGGTCAGTGTGATCAGGCCTTCGGCCCGCAGGCCAGCGCCCGGTGCGCCAAACAGATATCGAGCAGAAACCTGGATGTCAGGCGCGGTCGCCAGTCGGATCGGCCCGTCAGGCAGGTCCAGATCAAAGTCGATACGTTCGGGCAGAAAGTCCTCGACCAGGAATTTGGCGGTGGTCAGAGGGGCGGCATCCGTATCGGCCTTAATCGCGAGCCGCCAAGTGCCGCGCGGGACAGTCGCGCCCAGAGGCATCTGGAACACATGGCCCCCGGCGACGCCCTGCGTCGACAGGTGACGGGCGTATTCCACCCCATCAGGCCGTGTCAGGATCGCAGTCACGGGCAATCCTGTCAGGGACTTCGCCACGCCGTCACGGGCCAGCACAGTAGCATAAACCGTTTCGCCCGCACGATAGGCCCCACGATCCGTGCTCAGGAACACATCAATCGGCGGGCTGGGCTCGCGGCCTTCGACGCCACGGTCGGACAGATCAAAGGCCGGATCTTTGAGCGACAGAAACGCGATGTCCTGATCCGGTTTCTCGATCACCAACAGAGCGGGGGCCGCGCCGCCTGTGCCACGGGTCAGCCCCGCATCGAACTGCGCGTGGCCCTGGGGGTCGGTCTTTGCCACACCCAACACCCGGTTGGCCGAGGACAAGAGCGAAACCGTGACGTTCTGTTCGGCCTCGGCGGTTTTCAACGACCGGACAAAAACATGCATCCCATCCACACCGGACAGGCTACTCACGCCCAGATCGGACAAGACAAACCACTGGGTCGCGCCGGGATCTTCGTAGGGATCTCTACCGGGGGCAGCGGCGGACAGGGCGTAAATCCCGGTCGGCAGGTCCTTAATGATATCGCCCATTGGCAGACGAGTGGTCATATTGCGGTTCAGCTCGGATTGAACCGTTCCGGTACCGCTCCAGATGTCCTCGGCGATCTCGCTTGAGAAGTTCTGTTCGTCCCAATAGCTGAGCGGCCGCCCGAAATAGCTATCCTGAATCGCGCGCAGCAGGTTGCGGTCACTGACACGGCGCAATTTCAGGTCCACCTCGGTTAGGTTGACGGTCTCAATCGGCAGGCCGGCGTCGTCGGTGCGCGGCAGAACATAGCCCCGCCCCGGAAAGGACACGCGCGGCGCGCGGTCACGCACATAGAGCGTCAGCTCCACATCCTTTACCAACTTTTCTCCGCTGGCCGCAGGCAACCCTTCGCGAAAAGTCAGGCGATATCGACTGCCGTGCTCTACCCCTTCGACACATAGTTGGTTCCCCGAGGCCTGCACGGCCATATCCGTCTGAGGAAGGCGCACATAGGTACTGTAATCCACACCGGTTTTGACCAAAGTCTCGGAGAATTCGGCACAAACACGGGGGCTGGCTAGATCGCTTTCGACCTTGTGTTCTGTGATGCGGAACCCATATTTCCCAATCGCCTTGTCCAGCGCATCCGTAATGTCGCGGCGCGCGGGTTGCAGGGTATTCGCCAGCCGCAGAGCATGAATCATGTCGCGCCCCCTGCGGGCTTTCTCTAGCGCGTCAGCCATAATCATCAAGGCATTCACCTGCTCTTGCGGATTGGCGGCCCGTAGGTAGGCGTTGATTGATGCCAGCCGCGCACGTTTCTGGTACTTGCGCAAATCCGAACTGTTTTTCGTCTGGATCAACAAGGACAGGCGCGCGTATTCCGCCCACAGGTCGCTCCGGTCCAGGTGCGACAGCGCGGCACCGCTCCAGCGCATGGCGTTCAGCCAATCTTCGACAGCGCGGCGCTCTGTTGCAGCGGCGAGCAGGTCATCAGGCAAGTATTGCCCGGCAGGATGCACCCCGCCGATTTTCTGCGCCTGTTTTTGCGCCGCGCTCAGATCACTGGGACCAACAAAGCCAATGTCGATGGCGCGCTGAACGGCACGGTCTTTGGTGGCCTGACTGACGCGTACCACCTCGGCGGACCAGGCGCCTTCATAGGGTTTGCGTTCGCTGATGCTGGACTTGGTGAAACATGACTTCGAGCGGCTGTTGTAGGTAAAGGCCTTGCAGGCATCATCTGACAGGCATTGCGTTTCACAGGCCTGATAGGTCGTATCAAACAGTGATCCCAGATCGGCCCCGTAGAAATCCACGTCTCTGGTGACAATCAGGCGTTTTTCGGGGACTTCGTCGGCAGCAAGAGCCGGAGTCAGGCCAAGGCAAGCCGCAAAAGCGGCAAACAGAAAACGGCGCATCAATTCTCTCCTACAACAATACGGGGATCGTGACACGGAGCCGACGGCGAAATCAATGCTCCTGCGTGAAAACATTGATCACGTTTTTTAAGCAGATTTTCACCCTCCGCGGCCCAAGCTCGGGCCAACGATTCTGTTGTACCGGGTTTGGAAATGAGTCTTGCCCAAAAATTGGCTGAGGAACGGCGCGCCCGTTTGGCCGCAGAACGGCTGCTGGAGCTGAAGCAGGCAGAGCTGTTCGCCGCAAACCAGAAACTGGGCCGCCATGCGCGCGCCCTGTCCGAAGAGATTGTCGAAACCCGCGCGCAGGTGGAAACGATCCGCAGCGAAAACCAGCAGGTGAAATCAGACCTGACTGTCGCCCACCAAAAGGTGGAAATCGCTGAACGCCGACTGTGGCATTCGATCGAGACAATCCAAGATGGGTTCGCGTTTTTCGATGTGGACAGCAATCTGATCGCCGCGAACCGCGCATATCTGGCCGTGTTCGACGGGCTCGAAGAGGTCGCACCCGGTGTCTCTTATACCCGCATCCTTCAGTTCATGACCGAAGAGGGCATCGTCAACATCGGTGAATACGCCCCCGCAAATTGGCGCAAAATGATGCAAAAACGATGGGAGGCACCGACACCTCCACCTGTCGTGATCCGCCTGTGGAACGATACATATATCAAGCTAGTCGACCAACGGGGCCATGGCGGTGACGTCGTGAGCCTGGCCCTGAACATCACCGACACGGTCCGCCATGAAAAGGAACTGAAAGAGGCCCGCCTGAAGGCCGAGGCCGCCTCACGCGCGAAATCCGCATTCCTCGCGAATATGAGCCACGAAATCCGCACCCCGATGAACGGCGTGGTCGGTATGGCTGAACTTTTGTCAGACACACCTTTATCGCAAGAGCAGCAGCTCTATGTCTCGACGATCAAAAACTCGGGCGAAGCGCTGCTGGTGATCATCAACGACGTGCTGGATTATTCGAAAATTGAGGCCAAGAAACTAGCGCTCCACCCTGAACCATTCGATCTGGAGCGTTGCATCCATGAAATCGTGATGTTGCTGCAACCTTTGGCGCGGGACAAGAAGATCGATCTTCTGGTGGACTATGACTTGTTCCTGCCAACCATGTTCGTCGGGGACCCTGGTCGTATCCGCCAGGTTTTGACAAACCTTCTGGGGAATGCAGTCAAGTTCACCCAAGAGGGCCATGTTCTGGTGCGCGTCGTCGGCGTGCAACCAGGCGATAGCCCCGATACTCATATTCACATCTCGATCGAGGATACCGGCATCGGAATCCCGGCAGACAAGGTCAATCACATCTTCGGCGAGTTCAACCAAGTCGAGGATGAACGCAACCGCAAGTTCGAAGGCACCGGTCTGGGTCTGGCCATCACGCAACGGCTGATCGATCTGATGGAGGGCAAAATTTGGGTAGATTCCGAAGAGGGCCTCGGCTCCAGTTTCGGCTTCCGCATTACCCTGCCCGCAACCGAGACGATCTCGGACGTCGCGCCAGTCCTGCCCGAACGGTTGAAAAAAGCGCTGGTCGTCGATGATCTGTCCGTGAATCGCGAAATCATGGCAAAACAGCTGGCGATCCTGGGTATCGAAACCATGTGCTGCGCCAGCGGAGACGAAGCGCTAAGCGCTCTGGACGAATCTTTTGACGTGGTGATGACGGATCACAACATGCCCGGAATGGACGGGATCGAACTGGCGCGCGCGATCCGAGAAGGCGGGCACGAGGTGCCGATCCTACTCCTTAGCTCGAACTCCACTTTCGCCGAGATGGAAGAAGGCAGAGCCTATCTACAGGCGATCATGCAGAAACCCACACCGCGCCGCGAACTATTCGCGCGCTTACAGGCACTTGGCGCGGACATCAGCACCGAGACGTCTTCTGATCTAGGGCCCCCGCCAGGGCCAACGGCCAAACCCGCGACCCGGTTGATGCGCGTGCTGGCAGCCGAGGATAACCGCACCAACCGCTTAGTATTCAAGAAAATGATGAAGGAGGCACAGATCGACCTGCGTTTTGCTGAGAATGGCGAAGAGGCCGTCGCCCAGTATCACGATTTCGCGCCCGATGTGGTGTTCATGGACATCTCGATGCCCGGCATGGACGGCAAAGAGGCCACGCAGGCCATTCGCACAGTTGAAAAGACAACCGGGACCCATACGCCTATCATCGCAATGACCGCCCATGCCATGGCAGGCGATAGCGACGGCATTCTGAAGGCGGGCCTAGATTTTTATCTGACGAAACCGCTGCGCAAAGGTGAAATTCACGCGGCGTTGCGTGACCATTGCCCCGCAGACGCACAAGATCCCCTACCCGAAGAGGAGGTTCAGGCCGCGTCAGCCACCTGAGCGGGGCGCACAAAAACCAGCTTGTCCCCCCCGGACAACTGCGCGCTGTGCCGATAGCCACCTGTATCAAATTCACAGAGCGACTCAGCGTTCGCTAAGCGACGTTGGATGATGTAGCGCGCCATCGCGCCACGCGCACGTTTGGCGTAAAAACTAACAATTTTGGGCTCTCCGGCCTTTTCTTCCATGAACACAGGCGTCACCACTTGCAGGTCCAATGCCTTCAGGTCGACGGCCCCGAAATACTCTTGGCTTGCGCAATTGACCAACAGGTCGGTCCCGGCCTCGGCTGCCTGAGCATTCAGCGCCTTGGAAATATCGCTGCCCCAGTAGTCATACAGGTTTTTGCCACGCGGGTTCTGAAGACGGCTACCCATCTCCAACCGATAGGGTTGAATTTCGTCCAGGGGCCGCAGCAGACCATATAGCCCCGACAGAATCCGAAAATGCTGTTGCGCCCAACGCATTTCCTCTGGGTCCAGCGTGGCCGCCTCAAGCCCGACATAAGTGTCCCCCGCAAAGGCCAGTGCAGCGGCCTTGCGCTCCATCTGACCGAAATCGCGAAACCGATCGACGTTCAATCTGGCCAGGTTTTCGCTGATATGCATCAGTTTTTGCAGATCAGCGACTGTCAGATCACGCGCAATAGCAGCCAGCTCTTCTGCGCGTTCCAGAAACTGAGGCTGCGTCGACTGCAGCCCCTCAACCGGAGTCATGTCCATCTTTTTGGCGGGGGAAACAACGATCAGCATGGCGGCTCCTGTCAGTGAATTAGAATGCTTCTAACTTGTTTCGCGCAGAACGTCCAGAAATGCAGCGCCGAAACGATCAGCGCGCCGATCCCCCAACAAACGCGCCATCGCCTGGCTGTCTTGCGGACGCACCTGCGCGACCTTGGCCAGCAACGACGCCGAACAGCTGAGCGGCTTTTGCAGCCCGTTTTCACCGTTTGCCAGATCGGCCTGCACCTCTAGCAGCCGGTCATAGACGCCACCGGCATCGCGCCCGGCCAATTTGCGCCTCATGGGATGAACCGCCTCGGCGGCGCCGGTGATCACCTCCAGAAAGGTATCGCCGTACCGCTCCAGTTTCTTGGCGCCAACCCCGCTGACGCCAGCCATCTGATCCAGTGTTTCGGGACGGGTTTCAGCCATTTCGATCAATGTACGATCGTTAAAGATAACATAGGCCGGGACATTCGCCGCCTCGGCCAATGCACGGCGTTTGGCCTTTAGCGCGGACAAAAGCGGCGCGTGCTCTTCGCTGACCAGCGCCTTGACGGCAGGGCGGCGCGGCGCATCGCGGATCGTATCGCGACGCAACTCAATCTGATCCTCGCCCCGCAAAATCGGCAGCGCTATGTCGGTCATTTGCAGCGCGCCGTGGCGTTCTGTATTGGGGCGGATCAAGTCGTGCCCCATCATTTGACGAAAAACAGCCTGCCATTGGCGTTTGTCATATTCGCGCCCAACGCCAAAGGTCGGCAGGCTGTCGTGGCCCTTCTCGCGGATACGGTCGGTCATATTCCCCAGCAAAATGTCGATCAGATGCCCCGCGCCGTACCACTCTTCGGTGCGCAGGATCGCGGACAGAGCCATGCGGACAGGTTGCGTGCCGTCGAACACCTCGGGCGGGGTGTCGCACAGGTCGCAATTGCCGCATTGGGTGACATCCTCGCCGAAATAGGACAGCAGCGTCGCGCGACGACATTTCAGGGCCTCGGCCAGACCCAGCAGGGCATTCAGACGGGCATGATCCGCAGCGCGACGTTCCGGTGGGGCCAGCCCCTCGTCGATCTGTGAACGGCGCAGGCGGATGTCATCGGGCCCGAACAGAGTCAGGGTTTCAGCCGGGGCGCCATCACGACCGGCACGCCCGATTTCCTGATAATAGGCCTCGATGGATTTGGGCAGATCGGCATGCGCGACCCAGCGGATATCGGGTTTGTCGACCCCCATCCCAAAGGCCACGGTGGCCACCACGATCAGCCCGTCTTCTTGTTGGAACCGGACCTCGGTATGGCGGCGATCGTCCGGGTCCATACCACCGTGATAGTGGCAGGCCGAATGCCCCGCATCACGCAACGCTTTGGCCAGGCTTTCGGTCTTTGCCCGCGTCCCACAATAGACGATGCCAGACTGCCCCTTGCGTGCAGCGGCAAAGCTAAGGATCTGTTGGCGCGGGCTATTTTTCGCGGCAAAGGCCAAGTGTATGTTGGGCCGATCAAACCCACGCAGGAACGTTTGCGGGGCAACATCATCGAACAGGCGCGTGACAATTTCGGCGCGGGTTTCGGCATCTGCGGTGGCGGTGAAGGCCGCCAGAGGCACATCCAAAGCGCGCCGCAGTTCACCGATACGCAAATAATCCGGGCGGAAATCATGGCCCCATTGGGAGACGCAATGAGCCTCGTCCACAGCGATCAGCGACACGCCGATACGCCGCAGCATCCCCAGCGAAGCCCCCGCAGACAGGCGTTCAGGTGCGATATACAGCAGTTTTAGGCGGCCAGCGTCCAGCGCATCCCAGACGGCATCGGTTTCCTCGGGTGTGTTGCCAGAGGTCAGCGCCCCAGCCTCGACCCCCGCCTCGCGCAAGGCGCGCACCTGATCGCGCATCAAGGCAATCAATGGGGAAATCACCACGGTGACTCCGTCGCGTATCAGGGCCGGCAATTGGAAACACAGCGATTTCCCGCCACCCGTCGGCATGATGGCCAGCACGTTCTGGCCCTCGGCAACGGCTTGCACGACTTCGGCCTGCCCGTCACGAAAGGCATCGAAACCGAATACGTCCTTCAGAAGTGTCTGGGCGCCTGTCATGTGCCTCTGGTTTCGCTAAATCTGCTCTGACAGAGGTTTTCCCACACTACAGTTAGTGGGGCAAGGGCGGGATCAGTAGAACAACGCGATATTGTTGATCAGCACGATCCGCAGCGCGAACACGCCCAGCATCACCACCAGCGGCGCCAGATCCAACCCGCCCATCGCTGGCAACATCCGGCGGATCGGTCCGTATATCGGCTCAAGTATGCGGTTCAGCCCGTACCAGATTTGCGAAACAAACTGCTGATGCAGATTCAGCACCTGAAAATTGATCAGCCAGCTCATGATCACATGGGCCAGAATGATGTACCAGACGACGTCCAGTACCAGCATCAGGATTTGAAACAGTGACAGCATTTGCAGGCCTTTCCTTTGGTCGCACAACAGGTAAGCACAGCCAACCAAAAGGGCAAGCGTTTGACGCGCGGTTTTGGTTGACCTCTCTTCGCACTTGCAGCATTTCATGACGAAAGGAGACCTAAATGTACCCCGTCGCCCGCTTTACCAAGGAATTCATAAAGTTTCGCAACGCCCCCAAGCTGCCGTTTGATGGCACGCATGTTTCGCATCACATGTGCATGCCTTGGGATATCGACCTGTGGATGGAGCTGAACAACGGCCGCACACTGACGCTGTATGATCTGGGTCGGATGATCCTGGGCAAACGCGCGGGTCTTTTGGACGCGATGAAACAGAACCGCTGGGGCATGACAATGGCAGGAGCCTGCGTGCGATACCGGCGGCGCATCCGCGTGTTCGAAACCATCGAGATGCGATCCCGTGCCGTCTGCTGGGATGACAAATTCGTCTATATCGAACAGTCCATGTGGAAGAAAAACGGCGAATGCGCCAACCACATCGTCTATCGCACGGCTCTGACTGGCAAGAACGGGATCGTTCCTCCCGAAACCGTCATCACCGCCATCATGGGTGACGTTCCGACCGTGGAAACCCCCGTCTGGATCGCAAAATGGATCGAAGCCGAGTCGCTACGTCCCTGGCCTCCGATGATGGATTGACTTGCCAGCGTTACAATTTGCCTGTCATAACAAATTGCAATGGGGCTGAGTAATGTTAGGGCATAATTATGCGCAAGCGCATCTGGGGTTGGTTTTTCTTTGATTGGGCGAGTCAGCCGTACAATACGCTTCTGATCACGTTCATCTTTGCGCCCTACGTAAAGGAACTGCTGGGCGATGGTACCGCCGCACAATCGGCCTGGGGTTTCGGTATCGGCGCTGCGGGTTTGGTAATTGCCTTTCTGGCACCCATTTTGGGCGCCATGGCGGACACCTCGGGTAACCGCCTGCGCTGGATCTGGTTGTTTTCCCTGATGTATGTCGCCGGGGCGATGGGCCTGTGGTGGGCCGCGCCAGGCAGCTTCAACCTGACCCTGACCTTGTTTTTGTTCGCCATCGGCATGATTGGGATGGAGTTCGCAACGATCTTTACCAACTCCATGCTGCCGAATTTGGGCACCAAAGAAGAGATCGGACGCATTTCCGGTAACGGCTGGGCCTTTGGGTATGTCGGCGGGTTGTTTGCGCTGGTGATCATGCTGATTTTCTTTGCAGAAAGCGCCTCGACCGGGAAAACCTTTGTCGGCCTGTCGCCCGCGCTGGGTCTGGACCCCGAAATGCGCGAAGGCACCCGCTTTGTCGGGCCGTTGACCGCGATCTGGTATGCGGTCTTTATGATCCCGTTCTTCCTGTGGGTGCGCGATCCCAAGCCTGCCAAACCGCCCAAAGGCGCCGTGACCTCGGCTTTGGCCGAAGTGGGTAAAACACTGAAAAATCTTCCAAAAACGCCATCTCTGTTCGCCTATCTGGCCTCTTCTATGTTCTACCGCGATGCGCTGAACGGGATGTATGTCTTTGGTGGGATCTATGCGGCTGGCGTGCTGGACTGGACCGTCGTTGATACAGGTATTTTCGGCATCCTGGCGATTATCTCGGGCGCGATTTTTGCATGGCTGGGGGGGCACGCGGACCAACGGTTTGGGCCGAAACCTGTTATCACCATCTGTATTCTGGTGCTCAGCTTTGTTGCTATCTCGATTGTTTTTGTCGCGCGCGACAGTGTCTATGGCATCCCTGTAGGTGCGGATTCAAGCCTGCCTGACATCGTGTTCTACGGGCTGGGCGCCCTGATCGGGGCCGCTGGTGGAGTGATCCAGTCCGCCAGCCGTACGATGATGGTGCGCCAGGCCGACCCCGACCGCATGACCGAGGCCTTCGGGCTATATGCGCTGGCGGGCAAGGCCACATCGTTCATCGCGCCGCTGTCGATCGGGATCATGACCCAGGTCACACAAAGCCAGCAGCTGGGCGTAACCCCGCTGATCGTGCTTTTCCTTGTTGGGTTGTTCTTGCTACGCTGGGTGAAACCCGAAGGAGATCGCGCAACATGGCCCGCACCATCCGACTGATCGCTGTTGCTTTGCTCTTGGCCTCTTGCGGGGCGACGCCCACGCAGGAACTGAGCCTGTCCACGCAGCAACAAATCCCCAAGGCCATGCGCGGCGTCGAGGCCAAGCAGCTGTTCGGGGCGCATGATCACGGATCGCATCAAACGCCCAATCCCCACGGCAGTTATTCCAAGGGATGTCTGGCCGGCGGGGTCGAATTACCCGAAACCGGCCCGACCTGGCAGGCCATGCGTCTCAGTCGTAACCGGAACTGGGGCTATCCCGAGACCGTCAGCTTTATCAAGGATCTGTCCGCCCAGGCCGCACGTCAGCCCGGCTGGAAGGGCTTGTATATCGGTGACATCAGCCAGCCACGCGGCGGGCCGATGCTGACCGGGCATCGCAGCCACCAGATCGGCATGGACATCGACATCTGGATGCTTCCGCCCAAGCGGCTGAACCTTAGCGCCGCCGAGCGCGAGAGCCTTTCGTCGATTTCGACCCGCCGGGCAAGCGGCGCCTATGTGAATGATCAGTGGTCCCGCCAGCATCACGAAATCCTCAAGGCCGCCGCGCAAGACCCTAGAACTGCTCGGATTTTTGTATTCCCTGGCGCCAAGGTCCAGATGTGCAAAGATGAAAAGGGCGACAAATCCTGGCTGCGCAAGATCCGACCCTGGTGGGGGCATCACTATCATTTCCACGTCCGGCTGAACTGTCCCAAAGGTGTCGCGGGCTGTGTCAATCAGGCCCCACCGCCTGCGGGCGACGGGTGCAAGGATGCCGAGCAATGGGTCTATGACATCCTGCATCCGAAACCCCGCGACCCGAATGCACCCAAGCCGAAACCACGCCGCGAACTTACGATGACCGACCTTCCGGGCCAATGCGTCAACGTCTTGCAGTCGCAATAGCGACATGCGCAGGGCTGCTCTGGGTCATGGCCAGCGGCCCCGAGGCCCTGGGCCCCGCGCAATTCGATTCAGCCATTGCCTTGCCCGCAGACCTGACGAAACTCGGCGGATTTTCCGGGGTTGAGCTGGGTCCACAGGACAGTTTCGTTACGATCTCGGATCGCGGGCACATCTTGCGCGGCACCCTGGTCCGGCGAAATGGCCGACTGATCGGGCTGAAAGACTGGACCAATCAGCCGTTGCTGGGCACGCAAGGAAACCCCGTGCGCGGCAAGGCCAATGACGCCGAGGGCATCGCACTGGGGCCGGACGGTACGCTGTATGTCAGCTTCGAAGGCGCACACCGAATCCTGTCCTATCCACCGGGGCAATCACTACCGACCCAGCGGATCGCCCCGCCGATTTTCCGGAACTTTCCACAGAATGGCGGCCTCGAAGCCTTGGCTGTAGATGACCACGGCACGATATATGCCCTCCCTGAGCACACCTGGCGACGTGGCGGGGGGACGCCCCTGTTTCGGCGCACCAAGAATGGCTGGACCGAACTGCCCGGATACACCCGCAACAAGGGATTTCTACCCGTCGGCGCGGATATCGGCCCCGATGGCAGGCTCTATATTCTTGATAGACATTTCAAGGGCTTAGGGTTTTCCTCCCGTATCCGTTCCTATGCAATCACACCCCGCGGGCTGACCGATCCGCAGCAAATCTTGCAAACGCCAGCACGACGTCATGGCAACCTAGAAGGGCTGTCCGTGTGGCGTGATGGGCAGGGCCAGATCCGCCTGACCATGGTGTCGGACGACAATTTCCTGAGCCTCTTGCGCGGTGAAATCGTCGAGTACACATTGCCAAGCGCCCTTGCCAACAAAGCGGAAGCAGACTAAACGCCGCTCGTTCCCGGTGGTCGGGAACCATGTCGCCGCTACCATGTAAAAACGGATCAAATAAATGAATCGTACACACATCCCCGGCATTCTTGCCATGGCCGCTATCGTTGTGGCCTCGAATATTCTTGTCCAATTCCTGTTCGGCCAATGGCTGACCTGGGGGGCTTTCACCTATCCGTTCGCCTTTCTGGTGACGGATGTCATGAACCGAGTCTACGGCGTCGGGCCTGCCCGCAAGGTCGTTGTGGCTGGTTTCATCGTCGGCGTTATCTGCTCGCTGATCGGCACGCAGATCATGCTGCAAGGCGACGGATACACCTATCCGGCTGTCACGCTGCGGATCGCGCTGGGGTCTGGCCTGGCGTTCTTGGTTGCGCAACTGGTTGATATAACAGTGTTTAACCGCCTGCGCGAAGGCAAATGGTGGCGCGCGCCACTGGCATCAACCCTGGTTGGATCGTCGCTGGACACCGCGATTTTCTTTACCATCGCGTTTTCCGCCGCGCTGACCGGGCTGGAACCGTCCAACGATGTCAGCTGGGCGACCGAGTCCCTGCCTCTGTTGGGGGCCGGACCAGACGTGCCTTTGTGGGTCTCGCTGGGGGTCGCGGACTGGCTGGTGAAGCTATCGCTCGCTTTGGTGGCACTTTTGCCTTTCCGCATCATCGTGGGGTCACTTACCACTCGGACCACATGATTTTGTTTTGACATTCGGCATTTCTGTGCAAACCTGACTGTATCGAAACATTCAGAAAGGAGGTGCTCTAGTGTCTAATGGGATCATGGAGAAGTGTGTAGGGACAGTTTGGGAGCGGCATAGCTGAGGCAGCCCTTGGTTGTGAAATTTCCAGATTGGTGAGCACCTAACCGGGACCACCTCCTTAAATCTCTGAGGGCCGTACCGAACTGGGCGGCCCTTTTAGCTGTCCGGTATATTTTGTGCCTTTTGTACAATTTGTACCATGAAATAGTACAAATACCCCATGCTACGCATTAACGATCAGATCATCATCGAAGACTGGGAGCTGACAGAGCAGTTCATCCGCGCCAGCGGCCCCGGCGGGCAGAACGTGAACAAGGTCAGCTCGGCCGTTGAACTGCGGTTCGAAGCCGCCCGCAGCCCCGCCCTGCCCGAACCGGTCAAAACCCGGCTAAAGCGGCTGGCCGGCCGACGCTGGACCAAAGAGGGCGCGCTGGTCATCCAATGCGACGAAACCCGCAGCCAGGTCCGCAACCGCGAAATCGCGCGCCAGCGCCTGGTCGAGCTGATCGTGAAAGCCACCCACAAACCCAAGCGTCGCATCCCGACCAAACCCACCAAAGGCAGCCAACGCCGCCGGATCGAGGCCAAGAAGCAACGTGGCGAAGTCAAATCGCTGCGCGGCCGCATCGGGGACGATCACTAGACCGTCGCGCCGCACGCGACGCCGGGATTTGAGTATTTTTGGCAAGATGAAAGCGCGGCGCGGGTTTTCCGCGAGGCCGGGGGCGGCTTAGATGCCGAGTTCGCCGCCCATGTGGGTTTCTCCGCGGGCCTTGGCCAGGGCGATTTGTTTTTGCCGCTCGCGGAACCGGGCCTTATCGGCGTCCGAGGTTTCGTGCACACAATGATGGCAGGCGACGCCCGGTTCGTATTCGGGGCGGGTGGTGTCCTTGGGGAGAATCGGGCGGCGGCAGGCGTGGCACAGGATATGCGGGCCTTCGGTCAGGCCGTGCCCAACAGAGACCCGCCCGTCAAAGACGAAACATTCGCCGTTCCAGGTGCTTTGGTCCTGGGGCACGTCCTCGAGGTATTTCAGGATGCCGCCCTTGAGGTGGTAGACGTCTTCGACCCCGAGACCCAGCAGGTAGTTGGTGGATTTCTCGCAGCGGATACCGCCGGTGCAGAACATGGCGATGCGTTTGTTGTGAAACCGGTCTTTGTTGGCCTCCCACCAGGCGGGGAATTCGCGGAACGAGGTGGTTTCGGGGTCGACGGCGCCTTTGAATGTGCCGATCGCGACCTCGTAATCGTTGCGGGTGTCGATCAGGGCGACGTCGGGGGACAGGATCAGTTCGTTCCAGTCCTGGGGGTCAACGTAATGGCCGACCTTGGCCAGCGGATCGACGTCGGGCTGTCCCAGGGTGACGATCTCTTTTTTCAGCTTCACCTTCATGCGGGGGAAGGGCTGATCGGTTGCGGTGCTCTCTTTCCAGTCCAGATCGGCACAGCCGGGCAGTGCGCGGATATGCGCCAGCATCGCGTCAATCGCAGAGCGGGTGCCGGCGATCGTGCCATTGATGCCTTCGTGAGCCAGCAGCAGGGTGCCGGTGACACCCTTGGATTTGGCAAGCTCCAGCAGCGGGGCGCGCAGCGCGGTGTGATCAGCGAAAGGGGTGAAGTGATAGAGAGCGCAGACGATATACATGGCCCTCAGATACGCCTGAATTTCAGCGTCATCAAGCCGGATCGGGCCGATTTACAGGGGCAAAGCGCCGCGTTTCAGGCGGCAGGCAGGATCGGCAGGCGCCGCGCCAGTGGCGACGCAAGCTGCGCGGGCGTGTACAGACCTGCGGTCGGGTCGGTGCTGAGCAGATCGGGGTTGGCCAAGAGGAAAGCCGCAGGGGTTTGGCCCGTGGTCCAGCGCTGCGCGATATGGGTGACGAACGCAAAGGTCAGCGTGGCGTTGAATTTCTCGGGCACGCCAGCGGTGTGCGTCAGCCGCTGGAGGCCACGCGCGATCCGGGCGTGTGCATCGTAGAAATCGCCCTCGGACAGGGCCTGGACCGTTACGCCGACGTGGTGCGCGTGCGAAAACCCGGCGGGGGACAGGGCGCCCGCGTCCAGATCGGCCAACATGGCGGCATAGTCAGTCATTCTGTTCCTCGTGCAGGCGGTGGCTGTCGGCGGCGGTCAGATCCAGATCATAGACCTGTTTCAGCATCTCGATCTTGGCCAGGGTTGCGGGGCGAAAGGGGGCTTTGCCCTCGAATGCGTGCAGGGCCATGCCCTCGATCAGCTCGGCTGTGGGGATGTCCAGATGCTCGGCCAGGGCCTTGAGAACCTTGAGCAGGCGTTTTTCCAGCCGCAGCCCGGTTTGTGTTCGTTCGATTTTACTCATGTCGTTATATTGGTACCTTGGTACCTGATTCGCAAGCCCCGACTTGACCGGGCCGGACACGGGGCCTAGGGCTGAAACAAAGGAGATTTGCCATGTCCCAAGCCCTGATCGTGATCGACGTCCAAAACGATTTCTGCCCCGGCGGCGCGCTGGCCGTACCCGGAGGAGACCAGATCATCAGCGGGATCAACGCACTGATGGACCAGGCCGAAACCGTGGTGCTGACGCAGGACTGGCACCCGGCGGATCATTCGTCATTCGCATCGCAACACGCAGGGCTGGAGCCATACGGCATGATCGACATGCCCTATGGCCCGCAGGTGCTGTGGCCCGATCATTGCGTCTGGGACAGCACGGGCGCGGCGTTTCACCCCGACCTGCGGCTTAGCCCTGCGCAGATGGTCCTGCGCAAAGGATTCCGGCGGGCGATCGACAGCTACTCGGCGTTTTTCGAGAATGACCATGTGACGCCAACGGGGCTGGAGGGCTATCTGCGCAGCCGCGGGGTGTCGCGGGTGCTGATGGTGGGGCTGGCAACGGATTTTTGCGTGAATTTCTCGGCTGTGGACGCGGCAAAGCTGGGGTTCGAGGTCGAGGTCCGCATGGATCTGTGCCGCGCAATCGACCTGGACGGATCGCTGGACAACGCCGTCGAGGGCATGAAATCAGCCGGAGTGCAGCTAATAACCCCCTGATTTGGGAGTTGTTTACCATTTCTCGGGAATAGTGCGAAGACCGACACCGCACGGAACCCGGGAATGACCCAAAACGCCTCTCCCTCGGTCGAGCAATTCGACGCCCGCTATACGCCTTTGGGGCGATTGCGACGGTACGCGCGCGGGCGGATCCAGAGCTTTGGCTCGCGGCAGTTGCTGACGCTGTCGGGGTCGGTGTTCCTGGTGTTTCTGGTATCTCCCGAGGTCGGGCTGCTGGCCTGCATGATGGCGCTGGCGGGCGAGGCGGTGGATTGCCTGGTTCTGATGCGCGTCCCACGAATGCTGAGCCGGGGCGCCTCGCTCCGGCGGGTGTATCTGCTGACAACGGTGACAGGGGCGATTCAGGCGGTGGGCGTCGCCGCAGCAATCGCGCTTAGCTGGCTCACGACCCCGCACGAGGGGGGCACGTTTTTCACGCTGGCCTATCTGACCGGCGCGGTGATCAACGCCGGGATCGTGCTGCCATTCCACCGGGCCGTCACCGTTGCGCGAATTTCCGTCTATGCGCTGTGCCTGAGCGGATTGCTGGTGCAGCGCGCGTTTTTCCTGCACCCGCCGGAACCTATGGACGTGCTGATCTTTGATCTGCTGGGAATCACGATGATGACCTATATGGCCACGATTTTCATCAGCTACACAACACGGGGTTTCGATCGGCAACGCCGTAACAAACGCGAACTGCTGCTGCGAAGCGGCGCGCTGAGCCAGGCCTATGCCGACCTGCGTGAAAACCAACGGGAATCGCGGCGCCTGTCGCTGGTGGCGCGCCATGCGATGGACAGCGTGATCATGTCAGACGCGCAGGGCCGGATCATGTGGGTGAACGACACGTTTCATAAGGTGACGGGATATTCCCTGGACGAGGCTCTGGGCAAAACCCCCGGTCAGCTGCTGAACGGCCCCGAAACCAGCCAGGACGTGTCGGACCAGATCACCACTGCGATCCGCGCCGGGCAGCCTCATCGCGCCGAGATCCTGAATTACCGCAAGGATGGTGGGAAAATCTGGGTGGAAACCACGCTGGTCCCGGTGCTGGACGACAAGGACGAGGTCGAGATGGTCGTCGCAATCGAACGCGACATCACCCAGGCCCGCGCCCACGCCCAAGAGCTGGCCCGCGCCAAGATCAAAGCCGAAGAAGGCGCGCGCGCCAAATCCCGGTTCCTGGCAACAATGAGCCACGAAATCCGCACTCCGATGAATGGGGTGATCGGCATGGCGGAAATGCTGTGCGAGGCCGATCTGCCTGCGGAATACCACGGCTATGCCACCACGATCCGCAGCTCGGCCGAGGCATTGCTGGCCATTCTGAACGACATCCTGGATCTATCGAAGCTGGCCGCCGGGCGGGTCGAGCTGAGCCCGACAGACTTCGACCCCGGCGCCTGTATCGAGGGCGTGGTGCGGCTGTTGCGCCCCCAGGCCAAGGCGCGCGGCCTGACGATCGACCTAAGCTGCCGGAACCTGCCAGACCTGTTGAATGCCGACGACACGCGCCTGCGGCAGGTCCTGCTGAACGTGATCGGCAACGCGGTGAAATTCACCGAAACCGGCGGGATCGTCGTGACCGCACACACAACGCCGAACGGGCCGGGTCACAGCCTGCATGTGACAGTGCAGGACACGGGGATCGGCATCCCCCTGGACCGGATCGAGCACATTTTTGACCCGTTTTCGCAGGCGGATGCGGACACCACACGCCGGTTTGGCGGCACCGGGCTGGGGCTGTCGATCTCGCGGCAATTGATGGCCGCGATGGGGGGAACGATCACTGTGGACTCTGCCCCAAACGAGGGGTCCTGTTTCTCGATCATCATGCCGACCAGCGCGCCGGAACACAGGCCGAAACCCGCGCATCCAGGCGATCTTGCGGCCTTGCCACAAGAGCTGACCGTGCTGGTGGCCGAGGACAACAGCACCAACCGCATGATCATCGCGAAATACCTGAAGGACGCGGCGATCCAGCTGCATTTTGCCCATGACGGCCAGGAAGCCGTGCAAATGAGCCAAGAACACCAGCCCGACATCATCTATATGGACATGTCGATGCCGCGCATGGACGGGCTGACCGCGACACGGCACATCCGCGCGGGACCGGGGCCTCAGCCGCGGATTGTCGCGCTGACGGCCAACGGATTCGCCAGCGACCGCGCCGCCTGCATGGAGGCGGGCATGGACGATTTCCTAACGAAACCCCTGCGCAAAGCCGATCTTTTTCAGAACCTCAAAGATATGCACCCGCCCCCCTGAGCGAAAACGCTTGGACCGCGAAATCCGCTGACGTATCAACAGGGTGCAGCCGAAAAGGAACGCGCCCGTGGATATTGCCACCCGAGTCTGGAACCACAAATGGAAGATCGACCCCATCGTGCGGTCGCTGATCGACACCGATTTCTATAAACTGCTGATGTGCCAGTCGGTGTTTCGCAACAACCCCGATACTCAGGTGACGTTCAGCCTGATCAACCGGTCGAAATCCATCCGTCTGGCCGAACTGATCGACGAGGGCGAGCTGCGCGAACAGTTGGACCACATCCGGTCCCTGTCGCTGACCCGCGGCGAAAGCACCTGGCTGCGCGGCAACACGTTCTATGGCAAACGCCAGATGTTCCGCCCCGATTTCGTCGAGTGGTTCGAAAACCTGCGCCTGCCGCCCTATCACCTGGAAAAACGCGACGGCCAGTACGAGCTGACGTTCGAAGGCTCTTGGCCCGAGGTCATGCTGTGGGAAATCCCCGCGCTGGCCGTGCTGATGGAACTGCGCGGACGCGCGGCGCTGCATGATATGGCGCGGTTCGAATTGCAGGTGCTCTATGCCCGCGCGATGACCAAACTGTGGGGCAAAGTCGAGGCGCTGCGTGAAATCCCCGACCTGAAAATCGCGGATTTCGGGACGCGGCGGCGCCACTCGTTCCTGTGGCAGGACTGGTGCGTGCAGGCCATGGGCGAAGGGCTGGGGGGCGCCTTTGTCGGGACGTCGAATTGCCTGATCGCCAAAAATCGTGACCTAGAGGCGATCGGCACCAACGCGCACGAGCTACCGATGGTCTATGCCGCGCTGGCCGAAACGGACGCGGCGCTGGCACAGGCGCCGTATCAGGTGCTGGCCGACTGGCAGGACGAACACGAGGGCAACCTGCGCATCATCCTGCCCGACACCTATGGCACCGAGGGATTCCTGAAACGCGCGCCTGACTGGCTGGCCGGCTGGACCGGCATCCGCATCGACAGCGGCGACCCGGCCACCGCTGCCGAAACCGCGATCCGCTGGTGGCAGGACCGCGGCGAGGATCCGACTCAGAAAATGGTGATTTTCTCGGACGGGCTGGATGTGGACAAGATCAAAGAGCTGCACCGGCAATTCGCCGGGCGCTGTCGGCCCTCGTTCGGCTGGGGCACCCTGCTGACCAACGATTTCCGCGGGCTGACGCCAGACGATGGGCTGGCGCCGTTTTCTCTGGTGTGTAAGGCGGTCAGCGCGGGCGGGCGCCCGACGGTCAAGCTGTCGGATAACCCGAACAAGGCGATGGGCCCGGCCGAGGAAATCGCGCGCTACAAACGGGTGTACGGGGTCGGCGATCAGGAACGCCTGGACGTGATCGTTTGACGCCCCCACACGCGCCGGGATGTCTGAGAGGCTGAGATGATCCACAAACTGGAAATGCTGATCGCGCTGGCCAAAGAACGGCATTTCGGTCGCGCCGCCGAAAGCCTGGGCATCACGCAGCCCAGCCTGTCCACGGGCATCAAACAGCTGGAAGAACAGCTGGGCGTGAAACTGGTACAGAGGGGCTCGCGGTTCGGGGGGCTGACGCCCGAAGGACAACGCGCGCTGGAACTGGCGCGCGACATCGTCCGCGAGGCACGGCGATTGCAGGACGAAATGCGGTTCTCGCGGCAGGGGCTGTCCGGGCAAATCCGGCTGGCCGTGATCCCGACCGCGCTGACATGGGCCTCGGGTCTGGCGACGCGTTTCACGGCAGAACACCCGAATGTGGGGTTCTCGATCATGTCTCGGAGCTCGGCCGAGGTGTTGGAAATGATCGAAAACCTGGAGGCCGACGCGGGAATTTCCTATCTGGACAACGAGCCTCTGGGACGGATGGCGACGCAGACATTGTATTGCGAAAGCTACACCCTGCTGTGCCGCGAGGACCATCCGCTGGCCGGACGAGGCGCCGTATCCTGGCGCGATCTGGAGGGGCTGAACCTGTGCCTGCTGTCCCCGGACATGCAAAACCGGCGCATCATCAACCGGAATTTCATGCAGGCGGGGCTGTCTCCGGCGGCCATGATCGAGTCGAATTCAACCGTGGTTCTGGTGTCAAACGTGGTGGCGGGCGGCTGGGTCACGATCCTGCCAACCGACCTGGCGGCGTTCCTGTCAGCGGGCCACCCGCTGAAAATGATCCCGCTGGAGGGCGGCATCGCAGCGCATTCCGTCGGCCTGCTGACACCGCATCAGGAACCACAAACCCCGGTGCTGGCCGCCCTGATGGAAACCGCGCGGGGGCTGTCAGGTTGATAGGATATGCCTATCACCTGACGGATCATCAATATTGATTGACGATCAAAACCACCCTAGAAATAGGGCCAAAGAAACCTTCCGAGGCCCAAATGACTCAGACCACGCCCGCGCCCAACCAGGAGGAAATCCTGGCTCTGATCGGCAGCCAGCAGCACCTTGAAGGGCCATTGCTGCCCATTTTACATGCGATTCAAGAGGTTTACGGCCACGTTCCAGAAATGGCCGTCCCGTTGATCGCTGACGTTTTGAACATCGGCAAGGCCGAGGTGCACGGGGTTGTGTCCTTCTATCACGACTTCCGCGAGGTCCCGGCGGGACGCCATACGGTGAAAATTTGTCGCGCCGAAGCCTGTCAGGCCATGGGCGGCGAAGCGGTGGCCACGCAGGCCCTGGCGCGATTGGGCGTCGGCTGGCACGGCACCACCGCAAATGGCGCGGTCACGATCGAGCCGGTTTATTGCCTGGGCCTGTGCGCCTGCGCCCCCGCCGCAATGGTGGACGGGCGGGGCGTGGGGCGCGTGGACGCGGCGCGGATGGACGCGCTTCTATCGGAGGCGGGCGCATGAAGATTTACGTCCCAATGGACAGCGCCGCCAAGGCCATGGGCGCCGACGAGGTGGCCGAGGCCATCCGCACGCAGGCCGCAGACCAAGGGCTGGAGGTGCAGATCATCCGCAACGGATCGCGCGGCATGATCTGGCTGGAACCGCTGGTCGAAATTGCCACGGACACGGGCCGGATCGGATATGGCCCGGTCAACGTGGCCGACGTGCCCGCCCTGCTGGACGGGACGCTGGACAGCCTGGGCCCGGTCGAGGACATCCCGTTTTTCGCACGCCAGACCCGGCTGACCTTTGGCCGCTGCGGCGTGACCGACCCGCTGAGCCTGTCTGATTACGAGGCCCACGGCGGCCTGACCGGATTGCGCCGCGCGCTGGAAATGACCAAGCCGCAGATGATCGACGAGATGAAGAGCTCGGGGTTGCGGGGACGCGGCGGCGCCGGTTTTCCGACGGGAATCAAGTGGGACACGGTCAGCCAGGCCGAGGCCGATCAGAAATATATCGTCTGCAATGCGGACGAGGGCGACAGCGGCACCTTTGCCGACCGGATGATCATGGAGGGCGACCCGTTTTGCCTGATCGAGGGCATGGTGATTGCCGGGCTGGCCACGGGCGCGACCAGGGGCTTTGTCTATCTGCGCAGCGAATATCCCGACGCGATCCATGTGATGAACGAGGCGGTGCGGATCGCCCGTGCGCAGGGTCTGCTGGGGGACAGCGTGCTGGGCGCGGGCGCTGCGTTCGACATGGAGATCCGCGTGGGCGCCGGGGCCTATGTCTGCGGCGAGGAAACCAGCCTGCTGAACTCGTTGGAGGGCAAGCGCGGGGTCGTGCGGGCCAAGCCGCCCCTGCCCGCGCTGGAGGGTTTCATGGGCAAGCCGACAGTGGTGAACAACGTGCTGTCGCTGGCCACGGTGCCCGTGATCTTTGAGAAAGGCGCGGAACATTACGCCAGTTTCGGACTGGGCCGGTCGCGGGGCACGATGCCCATCCAGCTGGCCGGAAACATCCGCCATGGCGGGCTGTTCGAGACCGCCTTTGGCCTGCCACTGGGGGATCTGGTGCATGAAATCGGGGGCGGAACGGCCTCGGGGCGGCCGGTCAAGGCCGTGCAGGTGGGCGGACCGCTGGGGGCCTATATGCCCGAAGACAAATTCGACACGCCCTTTGGATACGAGGAACTCGACGGCCAGGGCGGGCTGATCGGCCATGCCGGTGTGGTGGTATTCGACGAATCCGCCGACATGCTGCATATGGCGCGGTTTGCGATGGAATTCTGCGCGGTGGAAAGCTGCGGAAAATGCACGCCCTGCCGGATCGGCGCGGTGCGCGGCATGGAAACCATCGACAGGATCGGCCGAGGCGATGCTGCTGCCGTCGAAATCCTGACGGACCTGTGCGAAACGATGAAAGAGGGCTCGCTGTGTGCGCTGGGTGGGTTCACCCCCTATCCGGTGATGTCGGCGCTGACCCATTTCCCGCAAGATTTCCTTGGAACGAAGGAGGCCGCAGAATGAAAGATTTCATTATCCCCTGGGACGACCGCGACATGGGCACCCCCGCCAAAGAGGGCGCGCCGGTCACTTTGTCTGTGGACGGGTTCGACGTAACCGTCCCCGAGGGCACCAGTGTCATGCGGGCGGCGGCCGAGGCCGGGATTTCAGTGCCCAAGCTGTGCGCGACGGATTCCGTCGAGGCGTTTGGCTCGTGCCGGCTGTGTGTTGTCGAGATTGAAGGCCGGCGGGGAACGCCTGCGTCCTGTACGACTCCGGTTTCGGCGGGAATGGTGGTGCATACGCAGTCGTCCAAAGTGCGCAAAATCCGCAAGGGCGTGATGGAGCTGTATATCTCGGATCACCCGCTGGATTGCCTGACCTGCGCCGCCAATGGCGATTGCGAATTGCAGGACATGGCCGGGGCCGTGGGGCTGCGGGATGTGCGCTATGAGCCGGGCGAAAACCATTTCGAGGTCCGCGCGGGGGGTGACGACAATGCGCGCTATATCCCCAAGGACGAGAGCAACCCCTACTTCACCTATGACCCGCAGAAATGCATCGTGTGTTCGCGTTGTGTGCGGGCCTGCGAAGAGGTCCAGGGCACGTTTGCCCTGACGATCGAGGGGCGCGGATTCGACAGCCGGGTCAGCGCGGGCGCGTCGCTGGACGATTTCATGTCCTCGGATTGCGTCAGCTGCGGGGCCTGTGTGCAGGCCTGCCCGACGGCGACGCTTCAGGAAAAATCGGTGATCGAAATGGGCACGCCGGATCGCTCGGTTGTGACGACCTGTGCGTATTGCGGGGTTGGGTGCTCGTTCAAGGCCGAAATGCAGGGCGACGATCTGGTCCGCATGGTGCCGCATAAACAGGGCAAGGCGAACCGCGGCCATTCCTGCGTGAAGGGGCGGTTTGCCTTTGGCTATGCCACCCACAAAGAGCGCATTCTGAACCCGATGATCCGCGACACGATTGACCAGCCCTGGCGCGAGGTCAGCTGGGATGAGGCGCTGAGCTTTGCTGCGGATCGGATGCGCGGATTGCAGGAAAAACATGGTCGGCGGTCGGTCGGGGTGATTACGTCCAGCCGCTGTACCAACGAAGAGACGTTCCTGGTGCAGAAACTGACCCGCGCGGTGTTTGGCAACAACAACACCGACACCTGCGCGCGCGTGTGCCATTCGCCTACGGGCTATGGGCTGGGGCAGACCTTTGGCACCTCGGCGGGGACGCAGGATTTCGACAGCGTTGAAAAGACGGATGTGGTGATTGTCATCGGCGCGAACCCGACAGATGGGCATCCGGTATTTGCCAGCCGTCTGAAAAAGCGTTTGCGCGCGGGGGCCAAGCTGATTGTGGTCGACCCACGCCGGACGGACATTGTGCGCTCGAACCATATCGAGGCCCAGCATCATCTGGCCCTGCGGCCCGGAACGAACGTGGCCGTGGTGACGGCGCTGGCGCATGTGATCGTGACCGAAGCGCTGTATGACGAGGCCTTTATTCGCGCGCGCTGTGATTGGGACGAGTTCCAGGAATACGCCGAATTCGCCAGCGATCCGCGTCATTCCCCCGAGGCAATCGAGGACCTGACCGGCGTTCCCGCCAAAGAGCTGCGCGCCGCCGCGCGACTGTTCGCAACCGGGGGCAACGGGGCGATTTACTATGGGCTGGGTGTGACGGAACACAGCCAGGGGTCCACAACGGTAATCGGGATTGCCAACCTGGCGATGCTGACCGGCAATGTGGGCCGTGACGGCGTGGGCGTGAACCCGCTGCGTGGGCAAAATAACGTTCAGGGGTCGTGCGATATGGGCTCGTTCCCGCATGAATTGCCGGGATACCGCCATGTAAAAGGCCCCGAGGTCCGCGCGATTTTCGAGGATGCCTGGGGCGTCAAGATCGACCCGGAACCCGGCCTGCGTATCCCGAATATGCTGGACGCGGCCGTGGATGGGACATTCAAGGGTCTGTATTGTCAGGGCGAGGATATCCTGCAATCGGACCCGGACACCAAACACGTCGCCGCCGGGCTGGCCGCGATGGAATGCGTGATCGTGCATGACCTGTTCCTGAATGAAACCGCAAATTACGCGCATGTGTTCCTGCCGGGGTCGTCGTTCCTGGAAAAGAACGGCACCTTCACCAACGCCGAACGTCGCATCAACATGGTGCGCAAGGTGATGGCGCCCCTGAACGGCTATGAAGACTGGGAGGTCACGCAGATGCTGGCCAATGCGATGGGCGCCGGGTGGGAGTATACTCATCCCAGCCAGATCATGGCCGAGATCGCCGCAACCACGCCCAGCTTTGCCGGCGTCACCTATGACAAGATCGACGAGATGGGCAGCGTCCAGTGGCCCTGTAACGAGGCCAATCCAGACGGCACGCCTTTGATGCATGTGGACGGGTTTGTGCGCGGCAAGGGGCGGTTCATCGTCACCGAATATGTCGCCACAGACGAACGCACCGGGCCCCGATTCCCGCTGTTGCTGACCACCGGGCGGGTGCTGTCGCAATATAACGTCGGCGCGCAGACCCGGCGGACGGAAAACGTGGCCTGGCATGATCAGGACGTGCTGGAAATCCACCCGCATGACGCCGAAGTGCGCGGCGTAAAGGACGGCGATTTCATCAAGCTGGCCTCGCGGTCCGGCGAGACAACGCTGCGGGCGCAAATCACCGATCGGGTCAGCCCCGGCGTGGTCTACACGACGTTCCACCACCCTGATACGCAGGCGAATGTCATCACGACCGATTTCAGCGACTGGGCGACAAACTGCCCGGAATACAAGGTGACAGCGGTGCAGGTCAGCGCCTCGAACGGGCCGACCGACTGGCAAGAAGACTATGCCGCGCAGGCCGCCCTGTCCCGCCGGATCGAGGCCGCCGAATGAGCCCCGCCGCCATATCGTTGCCCGGTCTGTCCGTCCAACGCGACGGGCAGCGGCACGTGCTGCGCGCCCTGCCCCAAGAGGTGCCCGTGGCGCTGGTGTTCAACGGGGAAACGCAAGCGGTGATGATGGCCAGCCCCGCCGATTTGCAGGATTTCGCCGTGGGATTCGCCATGGGCGAAGGGATCGTGACCACCCCCACCCAGATCCAAGAGATTGAAATTGTTGAACATGATCAGGGGACCGAGGCGCGAATGCTACTGGCCGAGGATGCCTCGGAGGCATTGCGGGCGCGCCGTCGGGCGATGACCGGGCCGGTGGGGTGTGGGCTGTGCGGGATCGACAGCCTGGATCAGGCGGTGCGGGATCTGCCCCGCGTGACATCCCCGCTGCGCCTGTCCCAAGAGGCCATCGCCCAGGCCAGCGAGGCGCTGCGCGATTTTCAGCCTTTGCATGACCAGACCCATGCCGCCCATGCCGCGGGGTTTTTGCTGCCGGATCAGGGCATCGTGCTGGCCCGCGAAGATGTCGGGCGCCACAACGCGCTGGACAAGCTGATCGGCGCCTTGATGCGCGGTCAGCACGCCCCCGACACCGGGGCGATGGTCCTGACCAGCCGTGTCTCGGTCGAGCTGATCCAGAAGGCGGCCTTTGTCGGCTGCCCCGTCCTGATCGCCGTGTCGGCGCCCACTGCGCTGGCTGTTCGCTGCGCTGAAATGGCCGGAATTACCCTGGTCGCCTTTGCGCGGGGGGGCGGGTTTGATGTCTATTCTCACCCTGAGCGTATCAAAATCGGAGCCTCGGATGTCGCCTGAAAAAATGGTCATGATGGCCAACCAGATCGCCACGTTTTTCCACACACAGCCCGGCGATGACCAGGCGCAGCGTGTTGCCGACCACCTGAACGATTTCTGGGAACCCCGGATGCGTCAGCAACTGGCCAGCCACATCGAGGCCGGCGCCAAGGGCCTGGACCCGCTGGTTATCGCGGCCTTTCCGCTGGTGCGCGTCCCGGCCACCTAAAACAGGCCCAGCAGCGCGGCGACTGAATGATCGCACGGCCCTATAGATTTTCGTGGTGGGCGGCTTATGTGACGGTAATCCGCAGACGTGAATGAGGTCCAGATGACGGACGGTTTGATCATTTCCCGGCTTGAAACCGAAGTAGAGGCGACAACCGCAGGTCACGCCCTGCGCAATCTTGGGGTAAACGGATGCCGGAAAACCCAAAGCCTGACCCAGATGGATCTGACGGCATCGACGCTGATGTTTCCCATCATTGGCCACAAGCGAGTCTTTGTGGCGCAGCAAACCTATGAGGTGGCGCCCGGTCAGGTGCTGGTGATCCCGTCGGGCACGCGGTTTGATCTGGAAAACATCCCTGATCGTCGCCGGAACCGGTTTTTGGGGGCCTCGCTGGCGTTTGATACCGACACGCTGGAGCTGTTCCGCAAGATTTACGGCGCGGATATGCAATCGTGGGATCTGACGCCGCGCTGGAAAATTGCCGGGTCAGACGCGCTGTTTTCGTCCATCGTGGATTGGATGGCGCATGATCGTCAGTTCTCGACGCGTGCGACACAGACCCGGCATCGCCTGGCCGAGATCCTGCTGCTGCTTGCGGATCAGGGCACGGCGGGGAATGTGTTATTCGCGCAAAAACAGGGCCTGCGGGAACAGACAAAGCACCTGTTTGCGCTGAATCCGGGGCACGATTGGCGCGTCGACGAGATTACCCAAAGGCTGGCCACCAGCGAAAGCACGTTGCGGCGGCAACTGCGCGCCGAAAACACCAGCTTTAGCCGGTTGCTTGAGGATGCGCGTCTGGACCGAGGAGTCGAGCTGGTGATGATGACGGACATGCCGATTAGCCAGGTCGCCTTTGACTGCGGGTATCAATCCCAGTCGCGGTTTTCCGAACGGTTCCGGCTGCGGTTTTCGCTTAGCCCGACACAGCTGCGGGCGACGCAAAAACAGACCGACGGCGATGTGGTGGCGCTGGACGCCTATCGCGGGGCAGGTTGACCGGATCGGGCGACTGCTTGGCCGTCTGAGGCGCGACGCTTACCGCTGAACAGAGCATCTTTCGGGGACAACCATGGAAAGGTAGCTCATGACACTCTCATTCAATCATCAGGTCCTGGCGGGCGTAATCGCCGCCTGGATGCCCGCAATGGCCCTGGCGGGCGGCAATATCGCGTTGCCTGACCCGGCCTTTGCCCCCGAGGGAATTTCCGCCGATGCGGCGGGGAACCTCTATATCGGAAGCCTGACGCAAGGCCGCCTGGCCAAGGTTTCCGGCACGACCCACGAGGTTTCGGATTTTGTTGCGGCCGGCGTGAATGGCATGGTCACGATTGTCGGGCTTCATGTGGCGGGTGACGTTGTGTATGCGTGCTCGTCCGATCCGGGCATTGGGGCCCTAACGGGAACCGCGGCCCCGGCTCTTGTGGCGTTCGACACCAACACAGGCGCGCCAAACGGCCGGTACGAGCTGCCCGCAGGCGGTGGGTTCTGCAATGACATCACCGAGCTGCCGGATGGCACCATCCTGGCCACTGACAGTTTCTCTCCGCGTATTTATGCGCTGGCACCTGGGGCGGATCAGCTGGAGCTGTGGTTTGAAGATCAGCAATTCGCTGGCGAGGGCTTTAACCTGAATGGCATCGCCTATGATGACGGCGCGGTATATGTCGTGCGCTATAACACTGGCACGCTGCACCGGATCGCACTGGATGATGGCACGGTTTCCAAGGTCCCGTTGCCCCGGATGGTGCATGGCGCCGACGGGCTGAACGCGCTGGGTGACGGGCGGTTTCTGATCGTCGAAGGCGGTGGGCTGAGCGCGGGCGCTCGCGGGTCGCTTTTGGGGATCACGTTGGCGGGTGATGCGGCGCAGATGGATGTGATTGCCGCTGATCTGGACGTCCCGACCACAGCAACCGTCGTCGATGGCGTGGCTTATGTGGTCGAAGGACAGTTGGATCACCTCTTTGATCCGGCCGCAGGTAACGCCAATCCCTACAGGATCCTTTCGATTGACCTGCCGGCTGGCTATCGCTGAGGCAAGAGTGATCTCTGGGCCGGTCGAACAATCCGACCGGCCGTTTCATCGGCACCCGACACCAACCACCCGTTCAGAACCGCCAAAGACCTGAAAATCCCTAAGCTATTGAGAAGAATTGGTGACCCCGGCAGGATTCGAACCTGCAACCTGCCCCTTAGGAGGGGGCTGCTCTATCCAGTTGAGCCACGGGGCCACGTCCAAGCGTCTTAGCCCGATGCAAACGCTTGAACAAGTGTCCGAGTTCGCGCTAACACTTACGGACCCGCATTTTTCAGGACCCGTGATTTGAGCCGTAAAGACGCCCGCCCTTTGACCCTCCGCGACGTGTCCGAAGCCTCGGGCGTGTCAGAGATGACCGTCAGCCGCGTGCTGCGCAATCGCAGTGACGTCAGCGAGGCAACCCGGCTGAAGGTGCAAAAGGCCGCCAAGCAGCTGGGCTATGTCCCCAACAAGATCGCAGGCGCGCTGGCCAGCCAACGGGTGAACCTGGTGGCGGTTATCATCCCGTCACTGTCCAATATGGTGTTCCCCGATGTGATGGCCGGCATCAGCCGCACCCTAGAGGACACCGGCCTGCAACCCGTTGTCGGCGTGACCGATTACAGCCCCGAAAAAGAAGAAAGAGTCCTGTACGAGATGCTCTCTTGGCGGCCGTCGGGGGTGATTATTGCCGGGCTGGAACATTCAGATGCCGCGCGGGCAATGCTGCGGGCCGCGGGAATTCCTGTCGTTGAAATCATGGATGTGGACGGCGAGCCTGTCGATTCCTGCGTGGGGATTTCGCATCGTCGTGCCGGGCGTGAAATCGGCAATGCCATCGTCGCGGCGGGCTATAAGCGGATCGGATTCCTGGGCACGAAAATGACCATGGACCACCGTGCCCGCAAGCGTTTCGAGGGCTTCACCCAAGCGCTGGCCAAGGGTGGCATCGAGGTCGCGGATCAGGAATTCTACTCGGGCGGGTCTGCGCTGGCCAAGGGCCGCGAGATGACCGAAGCGATGATGACACGCTCTCCTGATCTGGATTTCCTGTATTTCTCGAACGATATGATCGGGGCCGGCGGGCTGCTGTACCTACAGGAAAAGGGCTATGACATCCCCAACCGGATCGGGCTGGCCGGGTTCAACGGGGTGGAGCTGCTGCAAGGTCTGCCGATCAAGCTGGCCACGATGGATGCGTGCCGGTCGGACATCGGCTGTCGCGCCGCCGAAATCATCCTGAACCGGATCGAAAACCCGGACTCTGACACGCCCGACCGCATAGAGCTGACGCCGAAAATCACCCGTGGTGACACGCTGCGCGACGGATGACTTCGGTCCCGACCCTATCGAATACGCAGGCGCGGCGCCTGTTTCTGGAACGCCACCTGCTGTCCGGGCTGGAACCGGGGCCGGGACGCGGGGCCGATCTTTTGTCGGTGATTCAGCGGCTGGGGTTCGTACAGCTGGACAGCATCAACACGGTGGCGCGGGCGCATGACCTGATCCTGTTTGCGCGCAGGCCGTCCTATCGGCCTCGGAATCTAGAGCTGCTGCTGGAACGCGACCGCACGATTTTCGAACACTGGACCCACGATGCCGCCGTGATCCCCGTGGATTTCCGCCCCCATTGGACGTGGAAATGTGACCGCGACGCCGCGCTGCTGCGGGGGCGGTACAAAAAGTGGCGCCAACATGAATTCGAACACCTGCTGGACCAGATCGAGGCGCGAATCGCGGCTGAGGGGCCTTTGTGCTCGGCTGATCTGGAGCGTGACGCCCCGCGCAAATCCGGCGGCTGGTGGGACTGGCACCCCGGCAAGACGGCCTTGGAATATCTGTGGCGCTGCGGACGGGTGTCGGTTACGCGGCGGGTCGCATTTCGGAAATACTATGATCTGAGCGCGCGAGTGCTGCCGGACCAAGCATTGCGCGCGCCTGACTGTGACATTCCCGATTGGGCGTGCGGCGGCGCGCTGGACCGGCTGGGATTCGCCACACCCAAGGAGCTGGCGGCGTTCTGGGATGTGATCTCGTTGAGCGAAGCAAGGGCCTGGGTCAGCGACGCCCTGCGCCGGGGCGAGGTGATCGAGGTGGATATTGAGAGCGTGGACGGCAGCCTGCGCCGGTCCGTTGCGCGGCCCGACGTGATCGAGGCTGCGGCATCAGCGGCCAGCCCGACCGGGCGTATCCGGGTGCTCAGCCCGTTTGACCCCGCGCTGCGGGACCGGGCGCGGGCCGAGCGGCTGTTCGGCTTTGTCTATCGAATCGAGGTCTTTGTCCCCGAGGCCAAGCGGCGCTACGGGTATTACGTATTTCCGCTGTTGGAGGGGGACCGGCTAATCGGGCGCATCGACATGAAGGCCGACCGCGCGGCGGGAATCTTGCGGGTGACGGGGCTGTGGCCGGAAACCGGAGTGCAATTCGGCAAGGCCCGCAAGGCACGGCTGGAGAGCGAACTGACCCGTGTGGCGCGGTTTGCGGGCTGCCAGGACGTGACATTTGCGCCGGATTGGGAGCGAGCCCCATAAGCCGCGCGTGTGTGGCCCGCGTTGCGCAGTGAGTATTTAGAGCAAGATGAAAGCGGGGGTCAGAGCATCCGAATGACGTCTTTGTCCACCGACAGCATATAGCCTTTGCGGGCGATGTTTTTCACCAGAAGTTCGCTGACCATCTGATTGCCCAGCGTGTCGCGCAACCGCTTGATCCGGGTGGCGCCTGCGGCCTCGTCGCAATCGGCGGCGGCGCGGCCGGAGACCATGGATTCGAGCTCGGCGCCTGAGAGGACATCCTCGTCCATGCGGGCCTCGGCGAGGACAGAGAGGGTCTCCATCGCGGCATCGGTGAGTTTGAAACCCATGTTGTTCAGGTAGACCGTATTTTCATCCCGCGAGATCAGCAGCGACGACACCTGGATACCGGCGTGTTCGATCTGGGCCATACGGCGGTTCAGCGTCACCAGCATCACCAGAAACACAAGCGCAGCCACCAGAAGGGCAGTGGCAAAGATCAGCAGCACGAAGATCACCATCCGGTAGCTGGCCAGCGTGTCGGAAAAGGCGGTGCCGGATTGGGCGAGGATTTCCAGAAGCTTGATTTCAGCGCGGCCGGTCAGCAGGTCATTTTCGACGAAGATGCGCTCGACCCGCATGTTGAAGGCATTGGCGTCCGGCAGGGACAGGAACAGCACGACGGCCGCGCCCAGCAGGATCGCCACGATCACCGCAAGCCCGACACCCACGATCCGCCCACCCGAGCGACGCATTTCAGAAGCGGAGGTAGTACCGTCCTGCACTGTCTTTCCTTTCGTCCAGCCCATCTTTGCCGAAGACCGACAGTACATTCAACAACACCCAGCCGTCACGGGCCAAACGGGCGGCGACCTCGGAACGGGCGGAGGTGCGCTCACACGGGCCGTTCAGGCGTATCACACCGTAGTGCAGGCGCAGGGGGTTGTCCTGCTTGGCCTTGTAATCAGCATAGCATTTATCGCTGGCCGTGGCCGGGGTGGCCAGCGCCAGAAGAGCCGCAGAAAGCGTTATGGCAAGGATCTGTTTCATGGGATCAGCATGCGCGGGGTCGCAGGGTTATTCAATAACCAAAGGGGCTTGGCCCGCATGTTATCCAATAACAGGGGGGTGTTATTGAGCGACTTTGCCAGGTGGGGCCAAGGTGATTCCACAAGCTCCGGCCAATCGGGTTCGGACGAATGGAAACGCATCACTCTGATAGGAGGACACGCCATGTCCCGCAAATTTATCGCTTCTGTATTGGCCGCGTCGCTGGCTGTTACCTCGTTTTCGGCAATCCCAGCGCGGGCCGACGGGGATGATCTGGTGAAATTCCTGGCGGGTGCCACGGCGCTGGTCATCATCGGCAACGCGCTGGATGACAACAAAAGCAGCCGTCGCGAGGTCTCGCGGCGTGACAATGACCGGTATGACCGTGGGCATGGTCACCGGCATGATGATGGCCGCCGCGGGGGCGGGTATCGTCGCGAGGCCGGGCATGGGCACAGTGTCGGGAACGGACGCACGTTCCGCCATGATGATGTGTACCCCAACGGCTATGGCCGCGATCCGGGCCCCAAGGTATACTTTGACCGCCGCCATGATCCGCGCGCCACGCGCGATGCGGACAAGCGCTGGCGCCGGAATGTGCTGCCTGCGCAGTGTAAGACACGGTTCTGGACCCCCGAGGGCACCCGCAAGTTCATGGATCGTCGCTGTCTGAAGCGGAACTATAGCTATGCCGACGGCCTGCCCAAACAGTGCAAGATCACTGTCTATGACAAGAACCAGAAAAAGCGCGGCTACTCGATCAGCTGCCTGAAGCAAAAAGGCTATCGCATCGCGCAGCGCTAAGGGGTTGCGCAGGCAGGCCGGGTGCGCTTGAACCTTTGCATGAGCACACCTGATTATACACTCGAGCAGTCGGTCCACGCGCAGGGATACTTGCGCGTGGCTGGCGTTGACGAGGTGGGGCGCGGGCCGCTGGCTGGTCCCGTGACCGCCGCCGCCGTGGTTCTGGACCCCAACCACATCCCCGAGGGGCTGAACGATTCCAAAAAACTGAGCCCCAAACGACGCGCCGCCGTGCTGGAGGCGCTGATGGACTGCGCCGAGGTATCGGTTGCCCACGCCAGTGTCGAAGAAATCGACGAACACAACATCCTGCGCGCCAGCCACATCGCGATGGTCCGCGCATTGGAGGGGCTGAAAACGCCGCCCGATTTCGCCCTGATCGACGGCAATTTGATCCCGCGCGGGATGCCCGTTCCGGCCCAGGCGGTGGTCAAAGGGGACGCGCTGTCCGTGTCGATTGCGGCGGCCTCAATTGCGGCGAAAATAAGGCGCGATTTGCTGATGGTGGAGTTGGCGCAACAGTTCCCCGGTTATGGCTGGGACAGAAACGCCGGATATCCGTCAAAACAGCACCGGGAGGCGCTTCAAAATCTTGGCGTGACCCCACACCATAGACGTTCGTTCAAACCCGTACACAATATCTTGTATCAACAAAAAAACTAAGTATCTGATTCAAAAAAGAAATTGACCGCGAATCAGCTTTGACTCATCTTTGTCAGTAACCAAAGAGCGCAAAAAGCGCCGTGGATTTGAGGCAGAGAATGACGACAATGACCAAAAGCAAGGGCGCAGATGCGCTCCCTCTAAACACGATTCTGGCTGGCGACTGTATCGAGATGATGAACAGTCTGCCCGAGAATTCGATCGACCTGATCTTTGCAGATCCGCCGTATAACCTGCAATTGAAGGGGGATTTGCATCGCCCCGACAATTCCAAGGTGGACGCGGTAGATGACGCCTGGGATCAGTTTTCCTCTTTTGCGGCCTACGACAGATTTACCCAAGACTGGCTGGCCGCAGCGCGCCGATTGCTCAAACCCAATGGGGCTATTTGGGTGATCGGCAGTTATCACAACATTTTTCGGGTTGGCTCGGCTTTGCAGAACGCGGGCTATTGGATCCTGAACGATGTTGTCTGGCGCAAGTCGAACCCGATGCCGAATTTCCGCGGCAAACGGTTCACCAACGCCCATGAAACCATGATCTGGGCGTCCAAGTCCGAAGGCGCGAAATACACCTTCAACTATGAGGCGCTGAAGGCCCTGAACGAGGGCATCCAGATGCGCAGCGATTGGGTTCTGCCGATCTGTAACGGCGGCGAACGCCTGAAGGATGACAACGGCGACAAAGCCCATCCGACGCAAAAACCCGAGAGCCTGCTGCATCGCGTTCTGGTCGGATCGACCAATCCGGGTGACGTGGTTCTGGACCCGTTCTTTGGCACCGGCACCACGGGTGCTGTGGCGAAAATGCTGGGCCGTGAGTTCATCGGCATCGAGCGCGAAGACTCCTATCGCAAGGTCGCGCAGAAACGTCTGGACAGCGTCCGCAAATTCGACCGCGAGGCCCTGCGCGTCAGCACCAGCAAACGCGCCGAACCGCGCGTGCCCTTTGGCCAGCTGGTCGAACGTGGCATGTTGCGCCCGGGCGAAGAGCTGACCTCGATGAACGGCCGGTTCAAGGCCAAGGTCCGCGCTGATGGCACGCTGATTGGCAAGGACGTCAAGGGCTCGATCCACCAGGTCGGCGCCGCGATGGAGGGCGCACCCAGCTGCAACGGCTGGACCTACTGGGCCTATAAACGCGAAGGCAAGATGGTGCCGATCGACCTGCTGCGCCAACAGATCCGCGCCGAGCTGGCCAACTAAGGCCTTACCAGACAACGCAAATACCGCCGGTGTCTGTGGCCTGACACAGCACCTACCTTTCCCCGTCGGCTGGTCCGACGGGGCTTTTTGGTTTTAGTGCGGCGCCGGGTTTGAACCGTCTTTGTAGGCGCTCCACTCGGTGATCTGCGGATAATATTTGTGACGCCAGTGCCGCACGCGAGGGTTCATCCGGCGGCGCCACAGCGGCGGGATCATCGCCATGGCAGCCATCAGCGGATAGCCATAGGGCAGCTGAGGGGCGTGATCCGCATCATAGGTTTGCAGCAATGGAAAACGGCGGTCGGGCTTATAGTGGTGGTCCGAGTGGCGCTGAAGGTTGATCAACAGCCAGTTCGTCGCGGTATGGGCGGCGTTCCAGCTGTGATGCGGTTTGACGTGCTCGTATTTACCATCCCCCAGGTATTCCCGCGTCAGACCGTAATGTTCGACATAGTTGGTCAGCTCGAGCTGCCAGACGGCGCTGAAAGCCTGAATTCCGAACAGCGCCACCCCCTGCCAGCCACCCAGCAAGAGCGCCAGAGCCAACGCCGCCAATTGCAGCGCTCCATAGCGCCAGAACGGGTTGCGCAGGCTGGTCACGGGCAGGTTACGACGGGCCAAAAGGGTCTTTTCGGCCTCCCATGCGGACTGGGGGCATTCGCGCAGAACGCGCCAGAAAAACCTGTGGAAACCTTCGTTATACCGCGCGGTAACAGCGTCGCGGGGTGTGGCAACGTGGCGGTGATGTACCAGCAGGTGCTCGGTCCGGAAATGGGAATAAAGAACGGTGGCCAGCAGCAAATCGCCCAGCCAGCGTTCCAGATTGTTTTTCTGGTGCAGCAATTCATGGCTGTAGACAATGCCGATGGTGCCGGACAGCACGCCAAGGCCAAAAAACAGTGCGATCTGTTCCCAGGCGGCCAGGTGCGTGGTGTGGGTGACGTACCAGATCAGCCCAAAAATCGTCAGCGCCTGCACCGGAAACCAAAGCATGGTGATCAGGCGATACCACAGCAGGTTTTCGTCGCTGTTTGGATCAGGGTTATCGGTATTCAGCCCCAATGCGGCGTCCAGCCCGGTGAAAATCCACCAGCCAGTCAGCGGCAGCAGGAACACGGTCCAACCGCCGTAAACGGCTCCGATCCAGGCCAGCGGGACCAGACCTAGCGACATCCAAAACGGGGCGGCGCGGCGAAAAGAGGCGATGGGGGCGGTGCTCATGTGGTGGCTCCGGGTAGATCAGCGCGTTCAAGGGGTAGTGTCGAACTCTGTCCGGGCAAGGTCAAATGCCTTTCGCATCACTGTCGGCAGATCTGACGGGCGAAATGTCGCGCGGGGGATGAAATCGCCGGTCCGGGGGCGCACATCAGGCGCAACCTCGGCCAGCATCACGGTCAACCGCAGATGAAAATGCGTAAAGGTATGCAGCGCGGGCGTGGGCAACACATGCCAGTCTGCATCCAGCGGCGGCGTGTCCACAGGAGCCTCGTTCCACTCGGATCCCGGCCAGCCAAGCATCCCCCCCAAAAGGCCCTTGTCCGGGCGGCGCTCCAACAAGAAGGCCCCATCAGAACGGCGCGCAATATAGGCAATGCCCAGACGGGTGGGTTTGGGCTTTTTCGGCTCTTTGCGGGGCAGATCGGGGGCGGTCCCGGCGATGCGCGCCTTGCAGGGGGCGCGCCACGGGCACAGCCCACAGGCGGGATTGCGTGGGGTGCAGATCGTGGCGCCCAGATCCATCACGGCCTGCGCATAATCCCCCGGACGCGTGGCGGGGGTCAGCGCGGCGGCCTGTTCGGTCAATTCGGGTTTCGCGCGCGGCAAAGGCGTGTGAATGTCATGCAGCCGCGCCATGACACGTTCAACATTGCCGTCCACCACGACCTCGGGCAGGTCATACGCGATCGAGGAAATCGCCGAGGCGGTATACGGCCCGATCCCCGGCAGTTTCAGCAATGCCTGATGAGTGTCGGGAAACACGCCGCCCAGATCATCCGCCACAACACGCGCGCATTTCAGCAAGTTCCGTGCGCGGGCGTAATATCCCAGGCCAGCCCATTCGCCCATGACATCCGCGTCCTCGGCCGCAGCCAGCGCCTGCACATCGGGCCAGCGCGCTGTGAAACGGTGGAAATAATCCGTGACAGCCGCAACGGTGGTCTGTTGCAGCATCACCTCGGACAGCCAGATGCGATAGGGATCGGGGCGCACGCCCCGGGCGCGATCCGCTGGACCCACGCGCCACGGCATCTGCCGGGCATTCACGTCATACCAGTCCAGCAAATCGGCGGCCTGTGCTGTTATCCCGTCACGCAATCTTTATCTCCTGTTAGGTCGCAATCTGCTGGTGTCTTTGCGTCTGGCTACTAGAATAGCGCGAACGAAAGGGATGCAAGTCATGGCCACGCGATACAGCACAACCAAGGGGTTCGCACGCACCTCGAGCCTGTTGCAGGGCCGGATTCGCAAGGCTGGCGAAACCCGTGGCTTTGCCGTAACGCGCCTGTTGACCCATTGGGCCGAAATCGTGGGCGAAGACACCGCCCAAATCGCCCGCCCCGTAGATGTGAAATATGGCCGACAGGGATTTGGCGCGACGCTGACCCTGCTGACCACTGGCGCACAGGCCCCGATGCTGGAAATGCAAAAAGAACGCCTGCGCGAAACCGTGAATGGCGTCTATGGCTATAACGCCATTGCGCGCATTCGCATCACACAGACCGCACCGACCGGGTTTGCCGAAGGGCAGGCCTCGTTCAGTTACAAACGGAAAGAGGCGCCCAAGGCCCCCGATCCGCAAATCATCGCCGAGGCTCAGGGCCTGGCACAGGGCGCCGAGGATGAACAGCTGCGCCGTGCGCTTGAATCGCTGGCCCGGAACGTTTTATCCAAGTCGAAACACTAAGGAAGGTTTTGGAAATGGACCGCAGATATGCATTGGGCGTGATTGGCGCCGCCGCTGTAGCCGGAGGCGCATGGGCTTTGACCCGGCGCACAGATGGCGTACCGGGACTGGCCGCGCTAGCCGATGGCAGCCAGGCTGATCCAGCAGCGATCACGGAAATGACCATGGGGCCCGCAGATGCCAAGGTAACGCTGATCGAGTATGCCTCGTTCACCTGTCCGCATTGCGCAACCTTCCACAACGGCCCGCTGAAGCGGATCAAGGAAGAGTACATCAAAACCGGCAAGATCCAGTTCATCTATCGCGATGTGTATTTCGACCGGCCCGGCCTGTGGGCCGCACTGGTGGCGCGCTGCGATCCGTCGAAATTCTTTGGCATCTCGGACCTGCTGTATGGCGATCCGAAATCCTGGATCGGCACGGGCGAACCGACGGTCATCGCGGACAACCTGCGTAAAGTCGGCCGCATCGCTGGCCTGACCGACGACCAGTTGGAAAGCTGCCTGGCTGATGGCGCCAAGGCGCAATCCCTGTACACCTGGTTCCAGGCCAACGCCGAAGCAGACAAAATCGACAGCACGCCCTCGTTGGTTCTGAACGGGGAAAAGCATTCGAACATGTCCTATGAGGATCTGAAAAAGCTGCTCGACGAAGCACTGGAGGCCTGATGTCGGCACCACTGGAAGGCCTGAAGGTCATCGAGCTGGCCCGCATTCTGGCGGGCCCCTGGGCCGGGCAAGCGCTGTCCGATCTGGGTGCCGAAGTCATCAAGGTCGAAAGCCCAGATGGCGATGATACGCGCCAATGGGGCCCTCCGTTCATCGAACGCGACGACGAAAAAACTGCCGCGTATTTCCATTCGTGCAACCGCGGGAAACTGTCGGTCACGGTGGATTTTCGCACCCCCGAAGGCCAAGAAAAAGTGCGTGAACTGGTACGCGACGCCGATATCCTGATCGAGAATTTCAAGCTGGGTGGGCTAAAGAAATACGGGCTGGATTTTGACGCGCTGCGCGAGATTAATCCGCGGCTGATCTACTGCTCGATCACGGGTTTCGGACAAACCGGGCCCTACGCGCATAGGGCGGGCTATGATTATATCATCCAAGGCATGTCCGGGCTGATGTCGATCACCGGCGACCCTGACGGGCAGCCGCAGCGCGCAGGCGTGGCGGTGACGGACCTGTTCACCGGGATGTATTCGGTCAGCGGCATTCTGGCTGCGCTGTATCAGCGTGAACGCACGGGCAAAGGACAGCACGTGGACATGGCCCTGCTGGATTGCGCCGTGGCGGTGACCGCGAACCAGGCGATGAACTTCTTGTCGACGGGGACGCCTCCGGGGCGGACGGGGAACTTTCACCCGAACCTTGCGCCCTATCAGGTGTTTGACTGCGCCGATGGGTTCATCATCATCGCGACGGGAAATGACGCGCAATATCAACGTCTTTGCGGGCTTTTGGGCCTGTCACAGATGGCCGAGGCGCCAGAGTTCCTGAAAAATTCTGATCGCGTTACGAACCGCGATCAGATGGTGGAACTGTTGCAGGCTGAAACCCGCAAATGGACCAAAGCCGATCTGCTGGCTGGCTGCGAGGACAAAGGCATTCCCGCCGGGCCGATCAACGACCTGTCCGAAGTCTTTGACGATCCTCAGGTTCAGGCGCGCGGAATGCGTGTCGATCTGGACGGAATTCCAGGCGTGCGGATGCCGATCGTGTTCTCGGATGCAGAGCTGAAGATGGATCGCCCCTCGCCCAAGCTGGGCGAAGATAACTAAGGATGGCGGGGGTTTAGCCCCCGCTACCTACCTTTACCGATGCCATTAGCCGTAGTCGCGGGCCCCGAAAATGGCCGAGCCGACCCGCACGTGGGTCGCACCCTGGGCAATTGCCTTTTCGAAATCATCGGACATGCCCATCGACAGCTGATCCAACCCGTTGCGCGCGGCTATTTTCCGCAGAAGGGCGAAATGGAGGCTGGATTCCTCGTCCACGGGGGGGATGCACATCAACCCCTGAACCGGAAGATCAAGAGCACGGCATTCCGCGATGAATGCATCCGCATCGGCGGGCAGAACGCCTGCTTTTTGCGGCTCTTCGCCTGTGTTGACCTGAATGAACAGGTCGGGGCAGTGACCAAGTTCCTGCGCCAAACGGGCGAGAGTTGCGGCCAATTTGGGACGATCCAGCGTATGGATCATCTGAAACAGCTGCATGGCCTGACGGGCCTTGTTGGTCTGAAGCGGGCCGATCAGATGCACCGACACGTCGTCGTATTGCGTGCGAAAGTCAGGCCATTTGCCCGCCGCCTCTTGGACCTTGTTTTCCCCGAACACCCGGTGGCCTTCGTCCAGAACGGCCTGGACGCGCGCGTTCGGCTGCACTTTGGAAACGGCAATCAGCTGGACGCTTCCGGGGGCGCGGCCCGAGGATTTCTCGGCCTTGGCGATGCGGTCTTGGATCAGGGAAAGGGACATGGGGACTCCGGTACTGCTGTCATGGGCTTGAACCATGTTTTCAGGCCGCAGTCAAAACACCGTAGTGCCAAAACGAAAAGAGCGGGCACAAGGCCCGCTCTTCCCTATTCGATCTTCGGGTTCGATTAGAACGCGAAGAAGAAACCAGCCGAAACCAGAGTCATGTCGAAGATTTCGTCTTGAGTGATGCCGGCTTCGATCGATGCGCCGCCCAGGTCGTGGCTGACGCCCAGACCGTATGCTTCGCCCAGATCTTCCGAGGAAACGAAACCGTAGACGTAGGTTGCTGCGCCAACGTTTGCGCCGCCTTTCAGGGCCCACTTGTCGACACCATCGTTGTCGGCATAGGCCAGAGTGAAGTCAGCTGCGCCCAGTTTGCCGCCGAAGGTGACAACAGTTTTGTCGCCCAGAGCCGTGGAGTCTTGAGCTGCGACAGCAACGGTGTAATCACCGAATTTGTACGACAGAGCCAGAGCGTCCGACGAATCCGACGACGACAGGTGTGCGGTCATGCCGTTTGCCGAGTAGATGACTTCGACGCCGTTCACGACACCGGTACCACCGGACGAGTACGCGTCCCAAGTCCAGTAGCCAGCACCAACGGTGTTGGTGACCAGGCTGCGGAAGCCGTTACCTTCCAGGCCGGTGCCTGCGGATTTGGTGTTCATGTACAGACCGGGCATTGCTTCGATCGCGCCCAGGATGTTACCGCCAGCAACGGTCAGGCCGCCAGTGGTCATGTAGAAACGAACGCCGTTGCCTGCGCCCATGCCGTTTTCTTCGGTCTGGATACGCTGACGCGCGCCGAATTTGATGCCGGTCTGGGTTTCAGCCGATACGTCGATCTGAATACGCAGACGCGAAACGAAATCGGTGTCGTCGGTGATGTCGTTGTACAGTGCGCCAAAACGGCCATAGCCGGACAGTTTGATGTCTGCTGCTGCCATGCCTGCGGTGGCGATCAGGGCAGTCGTAGCGAAGAGAACTTTTTTCATAGTTTTTCCCTCGGTTTTCCAATCATGCGCCCAAAACGGGGAATCCGTAGTGGGTATGGCGGTTGTGTCGCTCTTTTGGGGGTCGCTTTGCAAGCATGCGCACACCCCCACGCCGCATTGCCCGCCCAGATGGTGCAGCTTTGCCACACTCAGGTTCCCCAGCGATGACCGGCCTCTATTCGCGCAGCGTTTCTGTCGGTGGACTAAGTCCTTGCCCCGAACCGGGTGGTTGGATAGGAAGGTTTCCGTATTCTTAGGGGAATTGGGCTTGGGTATGACGTTCACAGGCATCACGACAAAAGCAATTGCACTGGCTGCCTTGGTGGCCCTGGCGGGATGCTCGGGCGGAGCGCCCACGGCTGAAACCGAGGACCACCTGCTGGACCCGGTCGAACGGAACGTGAAATCGCAGGGCACTTCTTTGTGGGATGCGTTCCGCAAGAAGAACTCGGACGTGAATGTCGCGGTCAACCGATTCATCTGGAATGCATCGCTGGAGGTTCTGAACTTCTTGCCGGTCGAATCGGTGGATCCGTTCACGGGTGTCATCGTCACCGGATATGGCACGCCCCCAGGCGGAGGCCGCGCATATCGCGCAACGATCTATGTCAAGGATCCCGCACTTGAGGCGCGTTCGCTGGTTGTTGCCATGCAGACCAAGGGGGGCCGTCCGGTCAGCGCCGGGACACAGCGCGCTGTCGAGGATGCGATCCTGTCGCGCGCACGTCAGCTGCGCATCCAAGACAAGAGATTCTAAGACCTCTTTCATCCAAGAAACATCTGAACGCCTGTGGAACCGCAGACAGGAACGCGCCTAGTCGTGTACCTGCCCCGGTGCCATGTCGTGCAGCCGGTTGATCCAGTCCAGCTGACGCGGCAGGCAAACCGATTTCAGATCATAATTCTGGCGCATATGGGCGCGCGCGGCCTGTCCCAGACGATCGCGGGTTTCCGGGTCGTCCAGCAGATCGCAAATCTCGGCGACCAGCGCCTCTTTGTCAAAGAAGTCCACCAGACGGCCAGTTTCATCATGGGTAATCGCCTCGGCCACGGGGGCGGTGTTACTGGCAACGATAGCAGCCTGAGCAGACATGGCCTCGAACAGGGACCATGACAGAACAAAAGGATAGGTCAGATAGACATGCACACGCGCGACTTGCAGCAGGCTGACGAACTGATCATAGGGAATGCGCCCCAGAAAATGCACGCGCTCCCATGCGGGGGTGGGGATGCGGCCGCGGACCTCGTCGATGAAAATCTGTTTCCAGCTTTGCCCCTTGGGCGGCCGCGAGCCATAGCTGACCTCGTCCCCGCCGACAATCAGGACGCGGGCATTCGGCCGCTCTTTTAGCAGGCGCGGCAAGGCCCGCATAAAGATGTGATAGCCCCGGTAAGGTTCCAGATTCCGATTCACAAAGGTGATCACCTCGTCCTCGCGGGTCAGGATTGATCCATCCGGCAGGGTCAACTGCGCCTGAGGGTTCGCAACCAGGTGATCGGTGTCGATCCCGTCGTGAATCACGCTGATCTTCTCGCGCCATTCGGGTGGAAAGGTGCCGGCCTGAAACTGAGTCGGAGACATCCCCATGTCCGCCACCGGGAAATGCGTAAGGTTATTGAGATTCTTCAGCCGAATGCGCAAACGGTCGATGTCGCCGCTTTTGGGCTGAAATTCAGGATCAAACCCCGTGTGGCCGGGGCCGGACAGGTGATACAGCTCGCAATACAGGCCAATCCGGGCAGTGGGCCAGACATCGCGCAGGAACATCGTTTCCCCCCAACCGGGATGGCCAACGATGATATCGGGGGTAAAGCCGCTTTCGCGCAGTTTCAGCGCGGCAGCAAAACAAGCCTCGGCGCGGATGACCTTGGTGTCGAAATCCTGCACCCAGGGATGGATGCCTTGCCCTTGTTTGCGGCGGATGCCATAGGGGATCAGCCGCACACCTTTCCAGGTGGTGGGCTCCTTTACCCGCAGCGTCAGAGCAACGCATTGATGCCCCTGCCCCGCCAAGGCAGGTGCCAGATGTTTATACTGTCCGGGGAAATTCTGATGGATGAAAAGGATCTTCATAAACACGCCTGCCTGATTTTTCCCGACTATAGCGTGGGTTTTCGCGCTTAACAGGCCCGGATTTGATGACTTCCCCCTAGACCACAGGCGCGCGCGGGCCTATCACCCCTTCCGACACGCGACAGCAGCCCATAACGAAAGGTCCGCCCGACATGACGCGCTATTCTGCCGGCGAAATCGAAGCCAAATGGCAAGAAGCCTGGGACAAGGCTGAAACTTTCAAGGCTGTCCGCAGCGACGACAAGCCGAAATATTACGTGCTGGAAATGTTCCCCTATCCGTCGGGGCGCATCCATATCGGGCACGTGCGGAACTATACCATGGGCGACGTGATCGCGCGGTATAAGATGTCCACCGGCCACAACGTGCTGCACCCGATGGGATTTGACGCCTTCGGGATGCCGGCGGAAAACGCCGCGATGGCCATCGGCGGGCACCCCAAGGAATGGACCTATTCCAACATCGACACGATGGTTGGCCAGATGAAGCCCCTGGGATTCGCGCTGGACTGGACCCGGATGTTTGCGACCTGCGACCCGGAATATTACGGCCAGCAGCAGTCGATGTTCATCGACTTCATCGAAAAGGGTCTGGTGTATCGCAAGAACGCCGTGGTGAACTGGGACCCGGTCGACATGACCGTTCTGGCCAACGAACAGGTGATCGACGGCAAGGGCTGGCGCTCGGGCGCCGAGGTGGAACGGCGCGAGCTGACGCAGTGGTTCTTCAAAATCTCTGATTTTTCCGAGGAGCTGCTGGACGCGTTGGATGGGTTGGACGACTGGCCCGCCAAGGTCAAACTGATGCAGGCCAACTGGATCGGCAAATCGCGCGGGTTGCAGTTCAGCTTTGAACGTACGGACGGTGGCGAAATCGAGGTGTACACCACGCGCCCCGACACGCTGATGGGCGCGTCCTTCGTGGGGATTTCCCCCGATCACCCGCTGGCCAAAGAGCTGGAAGCCAAGCGCCCCGAGGTCGCGGAATTCTGCGCCGAGGCCCGCAAGGGCGGCACCACCGCCGAGGCGATCGAGACCGCCGAGAAGCTGGGTTTCGACACCGGCCTGACCGTGAAACACCCGCTGGACCCGAACTGGGAACTGCCGGTGTGGATCGCGAACTTTATCCTGATGGATTACGGCACCGGCGCCGTGTTCGCCTGTCCCGCGCATGACGAACGCGACCATGAATTCGCTACCAAATACGACCTGCCGATCATCCCGACTTTTGAACCGGTCGAGGGCGATTACCCGGCAGATGCCGCCTATGTGCCCGTGAAAACAGAAAAAGTCCGCTATGTGAAGGGTTTCGCCGGGGACGCGCTGCAAACCGGGGACGAGGCCGTTGCCGCCGCCGTGGATCACTGCGAATCCAACGGGATCGGTCAGGGTGTTACGAAATTCCGCCTGCGCGATTGGGGCCTGTCCCGCCAGCGGTACTGGGGTTGTCCGATCCCCGTCGTCCATTGCGACGACTGCGGCGTGGTGCCCGAGAAGAAAGAGAACCTGCCGGTCGAATTGCCCGATGATGTGACCTTTGACATCCCGGGCAATCCGCTGGACCGTCACCCGACATGGCGCGATTGCACTTGCCCTAAATGTGGCAAGCCTGCGCAGCGTGAAACCGATACGATGGACACGTTTGTGGACAGCTCGTGGTATTTCGCCCGTTTCACCGCCCCGCGTGCCGACACGCCCACCGATCTGGCCGAGGCCGAATACTGGATGAACGTCGACCAGTATATCGGCGGGATCGAGCATGCGATTCTACACCTGCTCTACTCGCGCTTTTTCGCCCGCGCGATGAACATCTGCGGCCACCTGCCTGAAAAATCCAAGGAACCGTTCAACGCCCTGTTCACGCAAGGCATGGTGACCCACGCGATTTACAAAACCACCGGCGCAGATGGCCGCCCCGTGTACCACTATCCCGAAGAGGTGGAGCTGCGCGACGGCAAGGGCTTCCTTAAGGACGGGACCGAGGTGACAATCGTGCCCTCGGCCAAGATGTCCAAGTCGAAAAACAACGTCGTGGACCCGGTGCAGATCATCCAGCAATACGGCGCGGATACCGCCCGTTGGTTCGTTCTGTCCGACAGCCCGCCCGAACGTGACGTGGAATGGACCGCCGCGGGCGCCGAAGCCGCAGCCAAGCATCTGGCCCGCGTGCACCGCATTGTCTCGGACATTCTGGACAGTGATGCGGCCGACAACGCCAAAGAAGACGAGGCCCTGCTGCGCGCGATGCACAAGGCCATTCACGACGTGACGGGCGGTGTCGAATCCTTTGGGTTCAATGCCTCGATCGCGAAACTGTACGGATTCACCAACACGCTGGCGAAATCCAAAGCGGGCAAAGCAGCCAAGACCGAGGCCGCGCGGACCTTGGCCATCCTGATGTCGCCGATGACTCCTCACCTGTCCGAGGAAATCTGGCAGATGCTGGGGGGCGAGGGCCTGATCGCCACCGCCGCATGGCCCATCGCGGACGAGAAAATGCTGGTAGACGACACCGTGACCATGCCGATCCAGATTAACGGTAAACGTCGCGCGGAAATCAGCGTGCCCAAGGACATGCCAAAGGAAGAGGTTGAAAAGCTGGCACTGGCGCATGATGCTGTGGTCAAGGCCCTGGACGGGGGCCAACCGAAGAAGCTCATCGTTGTACCGGGGCGCATTGTGAATGTGGTTGTCTAGCCGAAGAACCTTTTTGATCGCAGCGGTCGCAGCCCTGGCGGGCTGTGGCTTTGCTCCGGCTTATGGCCCTGCGGGGCCAGCCACCAAAATGCTGTCCAACGTCACCGTGGATGCCCCCGAAACCCGTGATGAACAGGTGATGGTGCAACAATTGGAAACGCGCATGGGCCGCACCGGCAATGGGCGCTATGCGCTGGGATATAAGCTAAGCTTTCTCGAAGAGCGCATGGCCGTGTCTGCCGACAACATCACCACCCGGTTCAACATCGTCGGCAGCGTCACCTATGCCCTGCGCGACACTCAGACCGAGGCGATCCTGACCACCGGCAAGGTCAACAGCTTTACCGGATACTCGACCACCTCCAGCACCGTTGCGACCCTGGCATCAGAACGTGACGCCCGCGAACGCCTGTCCACCCTGCTGGCGGACCAGATTGTCACGCGCCTGATCGCGGCCTCGCCGGAGCTGCCGGAATGAAGCTGGCCGGCCGCGAGGCTGCCCGCTATTTCGCCAAGCCAGACCCAGGCAAGGCCGGGCTACTGATCTATGGCGGGGACGCGATGCGCGTCGCGCTGAAACGCCAACAAGTGATCGCCACCCTGATCGGCCCCGCCGGCGAAGAGGAAATGCGCCTGACCCGCATCCCCGGCGCGTCCTTGCGCAAGGATCCCGCGCAATTGCTGGATGCGATCAAATCAATCAGCTTTTTTCCCGGCCCTCGTGTGGCCTTTGTCGAGGATGCGACGGATGTCGCCGCCCCTGCCGTCATCGAGGCGCTAAAGGATTGGTCCGCGGGGGACGCGCAAATCATCGTGACGGGCGGCGCGCTGAAACCGACCTCGAAACTGCGCAAGGCATTTGAAAACCACCCCCATGCCTTTGCCGTCGGGCTGTATGACGACCCGCCATCCCGCGAAGAAATCGAGGCCGACCTGACCCGCGCAGGGCTGAGCAATCTGGCCGAGGGCGCCATGCAGGACCTGACAGCGCTGGCGGGCGACCTGCCCCCCGGTGATTTCCGGCAAACGCTGGAAAAACTGTCGCTGTACAAACTGAACGATGCGACCCCCGTCACCAGCGCCGATATTGCCAATTGCGCCCCTGCCTCGAGCGAGGCCGCTTTGGACGATCTGCTGAATATCGTCGCCGAAGGCCGCGAAGGCGAGCTGGACCCAATGCTGAAGAAGATGCAGGCACAGGGCGCCAACCCGGTCAGCCTGTGCATCGGCGCAACCCGGCATTTCCGCACGCTGTATAATGTTGTCGCCAATCCGGGTGGGCGCGTGTTCATCCCCGGAAATTTCCGCCAGAAGGAACGCATGGCAAAACAGGCGCAACGGCTGGGCCCCGAACGGCTGGAACGCGTACTGACCATGCTGACGGATACGGACCTGCAACTGCGATCCGCCGGACAGAGCGCCCCCGCAATGGCCCTGGTCGAACGCACCCTGATCCGGCTAGCCATGCTGGCAAAACGCTAGGTCGCCACGTCCCTCTGGATTTTCGATAAATTCTGCGCTTTGGTGGCAGCCGGAGACCCGCGCAACCTGCGCGAACAGGGAGAAACTATATGTATCAAGTCATCGGCGACACCCAAAGTCGCGCGTTCCGCGTCACCTGGATGCTGGAAGAGCTGGGCCAGCCATATGAACAGATCAAGGTGAAACCGCGCTCGGAAGAGGCGCTGGCGTGCAATCCCTCGGGGAAGATCCCTGCGCTGAAGGATGGCGACACGGTGCTGACCGATTCAACCGCGATCCTGACCTATCTGGCGGACAAACACGGCGATCTGACCTATCCCGCTGGCACGGTCGAGCGCGCACGCCAGGATGGGCTGACTCATCTGATCCTGGACGAGCTGGACGCGGTTCTGTGGACCGGCGCGCGACACAGCTTTATCCTGCCCAAGGACCAGCGCGTCCCCGAGGTAAAAGACAGCCTGAAATGGGAATTCGCCCAGAACTGCGCGCGGTTTGCCAATTGTATCAAGGGGCCATTCCTGATGGGCGAGAAGATGACCGTACCGGACATCATCGCCACCCATTGTCTGAACTGGGCCTATTCGGCGAAGTTCCCGCTAGAGGACGAAGGCCTGTTGGCCTATGCCAAGGCGATGCGAGGGCGCGAGGCGTTCAAGCGCGCAGTGGCAAACTAAACCGGGTTTGGGGGCTCTGCCCCCGCCTGCGGCCCCCCCGGAGTATTTTCGGCAAGATGAACAAGATGGCGCGCAGCGGCCTGGCCGGCCCAGCGTCCGGTGGCCAGGCAAGCGGTGAGAAGATAGCCGCCGGTCGGGGCCTCCCAATCCAGCATTTCACCGGCGGCAAAAACGCCGGGATGACTGCGTAGCATCAACTGATCCGTGAGCGCCGCAAAGCGCAGGCCGCCCGCGGTCGAGATTGCCTCGTCCATTGGATAAGGGCTGATCGTCGGCAGAGGCAGCGATTTCAGCACAGGTGCAAGGTCATTGGGCAGGGGGCGGGCGAGCTCCATCACCAGAGCCTGTTTGACAGGGTCGCGCAGCAGTCGGCGCAGGCGGTTGGCCAAGCTTTGCTTGGGGTTGGTCGACAGGCGTTTGCGGATGGTTTGGGCGCCCAGGTCCGGCAACAAATCCAGCGTCAGGGCTGCGCCCTCGCGCATCGGGCGCGAGACGGCGTAGATGCCGCCGCCCTCGACCCCGCGATGGGACAGGACGAATTCGGCGCGCAGGCGCGTGTCACCAGCATTGAGGATCACGTTCTTCACTGGTTTGCCGAAATGCGGCGCCATATGCGTGGACCAATCAACCAAGAAGCCCATATTCGCGGGTTGGAAGGGCGCCAGATCCGCAGGGGCAACGTGGCGCGCCCAGTCTGAATCAGAGCCTAACCTGGCCCAGCTTGCCCCGCCACAAGCCAGAACTGTGACGGCGGGATGCAGAGTTTTGGGGCCATCGGGCGTGGTGAAACTGGGGGCATTCAGACCACCAGTCCAGCGCCAGCGGGTACGGATTTCAACACCCTGAGCGGCCAGACGGTGCAGCCAGGCGCGCAATAACGGAGACGCCTTCATCGCGGTCGGAAACACGCGCCCGGACGAGCCGGTAAATATCTCTTGTCCCAGGCCCAAAGCCCAGTTTTTCACCTGTTGCGGGCCGAAAGCGTCCAGCATCGGGTGCAGAACAGGCGCGGCCTGAGTGTACTGGGCGACGAAAGCATCGAAAGGGTCGTCCTTGGTCAGGTTCAGACCGGATTTGCCGGCCATCAACAGCTTGCGTGCGACCGAGGGTTTGGCCTCGGTCACGACAACACGGTGTCCCGCCGAGGACAGGGACTCGGCGGCCATCAGACCGGCGGGGCCAGCCCCGATGACCAGCGCAAAGCTCATCCAGGAAATCCGCCTTTGATTTCGACAACGCGGTGCGGATAGGGGATTTCGATCTCGTTATCCTTGAGCGCGTTCCACACGGCGAACAGCACCTGCGAGGTGTATTTGTTGCGCCCATCGTCGATCCCGTTCACCCAAAACTCAACGCAGAAATCAATGCCAGAATCACCAAAGCCGCGCAGCTCGCAATCGGGGCCTTCGGGGGCGTCCAACACAAAGGGCAACTTGGCCACGGCCGTCTGGATGATCTCCGGCACGGTGTTGATGTCGGTGTCATAACTGACCGAGAAGTCGGCCTCGTATCGGTTCGCGCTGCCTTGGTCGGACAGGTTGACGACGCGGGTGGTGATAAAATCCTCGTTCGGGACCACGATCCAGCGGCCATCAAAGGTTTCCAGAATCGCAGCGCGGGCGGTCATTTTGACGATCGTGCCGGCCTCGCCCCCGTCCAGTTCAACGTAGTCGCCCACAGTGGCCTGCCCCTCGACCAGCAGAATCACCCCCGAGATGAAGTTTGACGCGATTTTTTGCAGGCCAAAGCCCAGGCCAACACCGATGGCCCCTGTCAGCACCGCCAAAGAGGTCAACGGGATCCCCATGATGTTCATGAAGATCAGGAAAGCGATGCCGAAAATCCCGATCTCGGCGGCCTTGACGGCCAGTTGCCGGGTTGCGGGGCGCATGGTTTCTTGTTTCTGGATCAGATTGCTGGACTGGTCATTCGACCAGCGTCCCAGCCAGAAAATCAACCCGCCGACAATAATGAACCGGATCAGATCCAGCATCGAGAAGGACAGGTTGCCCAGCGGCACGACGGTGCTGTCCAGCTTGGCCGTCGCGAAATCCAGCAGGCCCAGCGCATAGACGGCGGCAATCGGCAGCATCACATAGCGGCCCAACAGCTTGAAGAAACTGTCCTGAATGATTTCGCGCACCAATAGGCGGACGGCAATGAACATGAACACGCGCTTGCCGAAGGCAATCACGGCCCCGGAATCAAAGATCGAGCGCACCACGCTTTCGCCGATCCCGGTGAAAATCCAAGCCATCAGGGGCAGCAGCAATGGCAGGAACTGGCGCACGAACAGGCGTACGCGCGCAACATAACCTTGGTCGTCCTCGGCGGGTGTCAGGAATTTGCTTAGCAGGGGTTGCAGGCGCTTGTTGGCAAAACGCGCCGCGAACCACGCCACCAGAAGCAACCCGAACTGCGACCAGGCAGCGGGACTAAGCAGCCACGATTGCGCCAGCTCCCAGGCTTGCAGGGCGTAACCTGCGGCCTGCTGGACGATTTCGGGCTGTTGGTCCAGATCAAATTCCATTCCGGCACTCTCCTTCGAACTCTTTACGCGCGTGTCTTATCGCGAGGCGCGCAGAGGCGCGAGCGGGTTTAGCTGCACAGATTCTTGATGCCTGCGGCGATCTCGGGTTTGGCAGCAAGAGTATCGGCGGCGATGGACTTGGCCACGTCGACCACATCGCCGTCGATCAGACGATCCACCAAACCAAAGCTCAGCGCCTCGTCCGCCAGGATTTTTTGACCGCCCATCAGGATCAGTTTGGTCCGCGACGGCCCGATCAAGGCCGCCATCCGCCCAGGATCCGAAGGCTGAGGCAGATAGCCAAGCTTCATCACCGGATAGAAAAACTTCGCGCCGGGTACGGAAAGGCGGATGTCACAGGCCAGCACCATGCCGTTGGCGCCTCCGGCCAACGTGCCATTCAGCGCGGCGATGGTCAGCCCTGGCAGCGCGGCAACCGCACCCGACAGCCGTTCCCACAGATCCGAGGTCGCCAGACCGGCGCGCGCCTCGTCCAGATCGGCCCCGGCGCTGAACACCTTGCCTGCGCCGGTCAGAATAACCACGCGGGCGTCTGTGGCGCTTTCGTAGATTTCGCAAAGCTGCTCCAGCATTTCAGAGGTCAGCGAGTTCGCCTTGTCAGGACGGTTGATTGTCACCACCCATAGCCCGTTGTCTTTTGTCAGCTCGATCATATCAGCCCCACCTTTTTCCGAATGTCCTCGCTGCGCAGGGACACTTCTTGTCCGCACAGATCATCGCCCGCAGGGCCGCACATCCACATCAGGCAGCGCGCCGGCCATTCGGCGGGAATATGGTCCTCCCACTCCAGCTGAGCCACAGGGTTGATGCCGCTCACCTTGATTTCGCGCTGCATCTGAGTGGCCACGGTGCCTGGGGACAAGCCCATGATCCGCAGCCCCAGCCCGCGCAGTTCCAGGTCGGCGTTGCGTGTCAGCATCGCCGCCCCCGCCTTGGAGGCGCAATAGTGGCTCCAGCCCTCCAGCGCGTTATGCGCCGCACCCGAGCTGATAGTGATCACTGTCCCACCACCAGCGGCGACCATCACCGGGGCTGCGGCGCGCAGGCCATAAAACGGCCCCTTCAGGTTGATATCAATCGCTGCGCCCCACCCCGCCGGATCGGCGCTGATCAGGGGCGAGATCGGCTCGATCACACCAGCATTGTTGATCAGGATGTCCAGCCCACCAAAAGTCTGAACACAGGTTTGAACCGCGCGATCCACGTCGGCCCACTGGCTGACGTCGCCAGTGATTGCAACGGCCTGTGCGCCGATTTCAGCAGCGATTTCGTCAATTCGCCCGCCCGAACGCGCCATCAGCGCCACATTCGCCCCGGACTGCGCAAACATACGCGCCGCCGATTCGCCGATTCCGCGGCTTGCGCCCGTGATCAAAACTGTCTTTCCCTGAAAATCCGTCATGTTCCCTCCGGTTTGGGCAAAGTGGTAAACCGCTCGTGACACGGGGTCCAGTCGCTTGGCCCTTGACCATCGCCGCCAATGGTCAGAAGCTACAGCGGATTTATTTGGAGGCGTTCATTATGAAACATTGGACCACATTGAAAACCAGCGCAGCAATGGCGCTGTGTATGACGGGATCGGCCGCATTTGCCGACGTGAGCGCGCAGGACGTTTGGGGCGCCTGGAAAGACCAGATGACGCAGATGGGATACGCCATCAAGGCCGACGAATCCATGTCAGGCGGCGCGCTGGTTCTGTCGAATATCGGTATGCATATCGATATGCCCGATAACGCCGGCACCTTGGACGTCACGCTGGGTCAGATTACCTTTCAGGAAAATGGCGATGGCACTGTTCAGGTCATCTTGCCCGCTGATATGCCGGTGATGCTGCACGTTGAACCCAAGGACGAAGAGGTCGTGGATGCCACGGTCTCCTATTCCAACCAAGGGCTGGCGATGATCGTCTCTGGGACACCGGACAATCTGACGTATAACCTGTCGGCCGCGCGCACGGATCTGACGCTGAGCAAGCTGGTCGTGGACAACAAACCGGTTGAGCTGGGCCAGGTCGGCATGACCATGACCAACCTCACCGGCAGCACCACCACTCAGAACGGCGCAGTGATCACCTCGAAGCAGAGTTTCGCCGCTGAAACCCTGTCCTATGTGGTGGATATGGATGACCCCGAAGGATCAGGAGAGCACCTGCTTATCAAGGGCAACTTGAACAGCCTCAAGGGTGGCGGATATTCGAATATGCCCGAAAGCGTCGACATGCAGGACATGGCCGCCGCATTGAAAGCTGGTTTTGGCTTTGACGGGCAGCTTTCGCATTCGGGGGGGGAAACCCAGATCGAATTCGACGGCAAGGATGAACAGTTCAAGGCCACAACCAGTTCGACCGGCGGCGCGATCCGCATGGCGATGGACGGGGGTCGGTTGGTCTATGATGTGATGGCCACCCGCCTTGCCGTGGACATGGCGGGCACGGACATCCCGCTGCCGGTGTCGTTCCAGATGGGCCAGACCGGTTTCAAACTGGCGATGCCTCTGGCAAAGTCTGATGATCTGCAAGATTTCGAGCTCGCGCTGACCTTGGGCGACTTCACCATGGCGGACATGCTGTGGGGCATTTTTGACCCGATGGGCCAGTTGCCACGCGATCCCGCAACCATTGCCTTGGACGTGTCCGGCCAGGTCAAGCTGACGCATGATCTGATGGATGAAAAACAGATGGCAATGATCGGCAATCAGCCCCCCGGAGAGCTGCACGCCGCGCGTATCAACGGCCTGACCGTGCGTGCCGCCGGGGCCGAACTGACCGGCGACGGGGCGTTCACTTTTGACAACACCGACCTGACCAGCTTTGACGGGATGCCCCGCCCCGAGGGCGCGCTGAACCTTTTGCTGGTTGGTGGCAACGGGCTGCTGGATAAACTGGTCGCCATGGGCTTTGTCCCCGAGGATGACGCGATGGGGGCCCGCATGATGATGGGTCTGTTCGCGGTGCCTGGCGATGGCCCGGACACGCTGAAATCAAAAATCGAGGTGAATGCGCAGGGGCACGTTCTGGCCAACGGCCAACGCCTGAAGTAACGCCATATCGAACGAAAAGGGGCCGCGGGCAGCATTGTCCGCGGCCTTTTCGTGCCTCGCGCTTGCGCCAAGGGCGTGCGACGTTTACCTGACGTGAGACAAAAACGGATATCCAGCCTGCATGACACAACCACTTGACGCTTTGACTGACGCCCTGATCACCGCCGCCAAAAAGGCCGGGGCCGACGCTGCCGATGCCCTTGCTGTGCAGGGGACATCGGTGTCGATCGACGTACGCGGCGGGGCGCTGGAACATGCGGAACGGTCCGAGGGCACAGATATCGGGCTGCGGGTCTTTGTTGGCCAGCGGCAGGCAAATGTATCGGCCTCGGACACTCGGCCTGAAACCTTGGCGGCCATGGCCGAGCGCGCCGTCGCCATGGCAACCGAGGCCCCCGAGGACCCCTATATCGGGCTGGCCGATCCCGAACAGCTGGCACATGACTGGGATCTGGACGCCTATCAGCTGTGCGACCCAACGGCCGAACCCGACCCCGCGACCCTGCAATCCGACGCCGTTACCGCCGAGAACGCAGCAATGGCCGTGCAAGGCGTGACCAACGTCAGCGGCGCCACCGCCGCCTATGGTGCCCGTCAAATCCATATCGCTGCTTCGAACGGGTTTTCCGGGGGGTATGCCCGGACCGACCGCGCGATCAGCTGTGTGGCCATCGCAGGCACCGGCACGGGGATGGAGCGGGACTATGACGGTGATTCCCGGATTTTTCAGGCCGATTTGCGGGGTGCTGCCGATGTGGGCCATCAGGCCGGCACCCGCGCCGTTGCCCGCATGGGTGCGCGCAAACCCAAGACAGGCACCTATCCGGTGCTGTTTGACGAACGGATTTCCTCGTCTCTGATTGGGCATCTGCTGGCAGCAATCAACGGCAGCGCCATCACGCGCGGCAGTTCATGGCTGCTGGGTGCGATCGGAGAGCAGGTCCTGCCAGACCACCTGTCCTTGATCGAAGACCCGCACCGGCCTCGTGTGTCCTCGTCCCGTCCCTTTGACGCCGAGGGGCTGCCGACCAGCCGACGCGCGATCGTGGAGAACGGTATTCTGACCGGCTGGACCCTGGATCTGGCGACCGCCCGGAAACTGGGCATGACATCGACGGCAAATGCCGCGCGGGGCGTATCCGGTCCGCCGTCACCGACCGTGTGGAACGTCGGCATGACCCAGGGCGACCAGTCGCAGCAAGACCTGTTGTCAGATATGGGAACCGGGTTGCTGGTAAGCTCGATGATCGGGGCGACGATCAATCCGAATACAGGCGATTATTCCCGTGGTGCCGCCGGGTTCTGGATCGAAAACGGCGAGATCCAATACCCCGTTAACGAATGCACCATCGCGGGAAACCTGCGCGATATGATGAAACGGGTGATCCCCGCGAATGACGCCCGGACGCATTTGTCGCGTGTCGTGCCCTCGTTGCTGATCGAAGGGATGACCCTTGCCGGTGACTGATCTGGAGCTGCTGACAGACGCGGCCAGAGAGGCGGGCCGTATTGCTACTCGATTCTCGGGGAAGACCGCCAAGACCTGGCACAAGCCCGGCGATCTGGGCCCCGTAACCGAGGCCGATCTGGCCGTGAACGACATGCTTCACGCTGAACTGGCCGCTGCGCGCCCCGGCTATGGCTGGCTGTCCGAAGAAACCGAGGACACCGCCGCCCGCCTGGATCAAGAGATGGTGTTCATCATCGACCCGATCGACGGCACCCGCAGCTTTATCGAAGGGGCCAACACCTGGGCGCATTCGCTGGCAATCGCCCGGAACGGCATCGTGACCGCCGCCGCCGTCTATCTGCCGCTGAAGGACAAGATGTATACCGCCGCCGCAGGCCAAGGCGCGTTTCTGAATGGGGTACCGATCCGGGCCTCGAAACGTGTGGACCTGACCGGGGCCTCAATGATCGCGGCGAAACCAAATTTTGACACATCGAATTGGCGCCGGGGCTTGGTGCCGGACGTGAAACGCGCCTACAGGCCCTCGCTGGCATATCGGTTGTCGCTGGTGGCCGAAGGACGGTTTGATTCGATGCTGACCCTGCGCGATAGCTGGGAGTGGGACATCGCAGCAGGCGACCTGATCCTGCGCGAGGCGGGCGCAACTGTCACCGACAGGTTCGGTGCTCCGTTGCGGTTCAATAACCTGCATCCGCAGGTCAAGGGCGTGGTCGCCGCAGGGCCCGCTTTGCATACTGATCTGGCGGCCCGATTGGCACAATGGCCGGGCTAGGCGACGCAATCAATTGATGGGGGGAACGACAATGAAACTGGGATACAAGGATCTGCTGGCGCGGGCTGACGCACAGGTAAAATCCTATGAAACCGCCAAGGCGCTGGCCTTGCAAGACAACCCGGACGTGGTTCTGGTCGATATCCGCGACCCCCGCGAGCTGGAACGCGAGGGCAAAATCCCCGGCGCGCATCACGCACCGCGCGGCATGTTGGAATTCTGGATCGACCCGGAAAGCCCCTATCACAAACCCTATTTCGCCGAGGAAAAGGAATTCGTGTTCTACTGTGCCTCGGGCTGGCGCTCGTTACTTGCGGCCGAGGTGGCGCAGGCCATGGGGCTGCGCTCGGCCAGCCTGCGTGGGGGCTTTGGCGACTATCGCCGTGCCGGGCACCCCGTCGAAACCCGCGACAACCGCTAGGCCCAGACGCGTTTCGCCGCCTTGCAGCATTTTGAGGCCCGGCGTACTGTAGGACCACACTCATAGGAGCCCCTCATGACCCAACGCCTGCATCTGGTATTCGGCGGTGAACTGGTTGATCCCAGCGGAACTGAATTCAAAGACACCAATGACATTCATGTCGTCGGCCTGTTCCCAGATTACGCAACCGCCTATGACGCCTGGAAAGCCGAGGCACAGCGCACTGTAGACAATGCCCATATGCGGTATTTCGTGGCGCATGTTCACCGCCTGATGGAAGAAGACCTGGCAAACGCGGCCACTCCGGCGGCCAGCTAAGCGATCACTATGGCGCGCTCACTCAGCCTTGCGGCTTATCTGGCATTGTGTCGGCGCGCCGCGCGCGATCCGGTCGATCTGTCGATAAAGCGCCCCCAGGGACATGTCGTGTGGGGACATGCGACATCCCTCCCCAAGGCGGCGGCGCTTCTTCAGCTGACTCAGCGGTTGCGATTTCAGGGGGTCGAGGTCACGCTATTGCTGACCACGCCCAAAGGCCTGCCAAAACCCGAACACCTGAAATCCTATGTCGTCTGGCAACCCTCCCCCGAAGAATCGATCAGCGAAATTCGCCGCTTCCTGACTCATTGGTCCCCGGATTTGATGCTGTGGACAGGCGGCTACCTGCAACCGGCCCTGATCAACGCAACCGCGCGCGTTGGTATTCCCATGTATTTGATCGACGCCGAGGAAAACGGATTCGAGAGCTCTCGGTTTCAGTGGCTGCCGGATCTGAGTCGCCAGGTCCTGATGATGTTTCAGAAAATCATGGCCACGGACACCGCCACGGCCCGTCGATTGGGGCGCCTGGGTGTGCCTTCGGCACGAGTCGAGGTAACCGGGCACCTGCAAGAGGCCGCCACCGCGCTGCCTTGCGATGAACAAACCCGCGATGACCTGGCCGAAACTCTGGCCGGGCGATCCATGTGGCTGGCCGCCATGGTCCAACCCGAAGAGCTGGACACGATCCTACAGGCCCATCGCGTGTCCTTGCGGTATTCGCACCGGCAACTGCTGGTTCTGGTCCCCGATGACGAAACGCGCGGCCCCAACTTCTTGGCCCGTCTCAGGGACGAGGGATGGCGCGTCGCGGTCTGGTCGCATGGCGATTACCCCGAGGAAACCACCCAGATCCTGTTGGCCGATACGCGCGGAGAAATGGGGCTGTGGTACCGTCTGGCGCCCATCTGCTTTATGGGGTCCTCGTTGGTATCCGGGCATGGCGGGCGTGATCCGTTTGAACCCGCGGCTCTGGGATCAGCCGTCCTGTATGGGCCAAATGTCAGCCGTTATTTGGCTGCGTATTCGCGGCTGGCCGGGGCGGGTGCGGCGCGGATTGTGCGCGACGCCGATACCTTGTCTGCGGCGATTACACGGTTGTCTGCCCCGGATCAGGCCGCCATCATGGCGCATGCCGCATGGGAGGTCAGCTCCGAAGGAGCCGAGGCCACAGACCGCCTGATGGCGCTTGTGCAGGATATTCTGGATCTGAAGGACGCCTTGTGATGCAACCGCCCCGTTTTTGGTACAGCCCGCCCGACAGCCCAAAATGGCAAGCCCGCCTGCTGGCGCCGTTGGGGGCAATCTATGCTGCGGCGACACGCCGACGGTTGCAAAATGGCACACCATATCAGGCCTCGGTGCCCGTTATCTGTGTTGGCAACCTGAACGCCGGCGGCACCGGCAAAACCCCCACCACCATCGACATTGTGCAAAGGTTGCAGGGAATGGGGGCGGTGCCCTGCGTCGTGTCACGCGGTTATGGCGGTCAGCTGGATGGCCCGGTCGAGGTGGACCCAACCCAACACACCGCCACGCAGGTCGGGGACGAACCCCTGCTGATGGCGGCATTCGGCCCGGTGATCGTGTCCAAAGACCGCGCGGCAGGCGCGAAACTGGCCGCGCAAATGGGCGCGAGTATCATCGTGATGGACGATGGGTTCCAAAACCCGTCACTGCACAAGGATCTGTCGATCATCGTGGTCGACGCAATGAAGGGCTTTGGCAACGGCCGATGTATGCCAGCAGGCCCCCTGCGCGAGCCCGTCGGACCAGGGCTGGAGCGTGCAGATCTGCTGCTGTCGATCGGCGACGCCAATGCGCAGACCGAATTTAGCCAAATCTGGCGCGATGCGCTGAGCCTTCCGCATATTCAGGGTCTCCTTCGGCCCTTGGAAACGGGCATGGACTGGACCGACACGCCGTTCCTGGCCTTTGCCGGAATCGGCCACCCCGAGAAATTCTTTCGCACATTGCGCGGACTGGGCGCGCAGGTGATCCGGGCCGAGGCTCTGGATGATCACCAGGAACTGACCCCGGCCCTGCTGACACGTTTGGAAACCGAGGCCAAGCTGCGCGGCGCACAACTGGTCACCACCGAAAAGGACGCCGTGCGCCTGCCGCGCAGTTTCCAGCAAAAGGTGCTTACGCTGCCGGTGCGGCTACAGGTGAATCAAGGGGATCTGCTGGATCAGGCCTTGCGGGCGCTACTATAGCCCCCGGTCTTTGCCACGATCGGACGGCAGGTAGATCATCGAATAATCAGGCGACTGTCTGGTTGCAGGTGTTCGGTGATGAACCGCAGGTGTGAGCGGCTGAAGGCAACACAGCCCGCTGTGGGCCAACCGGGCCGCCGCCATTGATGCACAAAAATAGCCGAGCCCTTACCCGGTGTGGCATCGGGATAATTCCAGTCGGTCACCAGCACCAGATCATACATCGGATCTGCCCGACGCAGAGTTTCATGGCTAAACCCATAGGGCGCGCGCACACGAGAGTTATAGGCCGCATCAGTGGGCGCATCGGACCACAGATCGCGTGGACCAATGGGTTTCGCCCAGGGCGTCGGCGCGGTGATCCTGTCGGGGCGGTAATAAACCTCGAGAATCTGATGAGAGCCACGCGGGGTGGCGCCATCGCCCTCGCATTTCCGGCTGGTCAGGCCTCCGCGCCCGATGGCGCACGGAAAGCGCCGGTTCAGAAATCTCACATGGGTCGGGGTGACAACAAGGTCGGTGGCTTTCATGGCGTCACAGCATATGCCCGGATTTAGCTGCTTTGGTTGCCAGGTATCCGCGATTGTGATGGGTCTCTCCGACCTTCAGCGGGACACGTTCCGCGACCGTGACACCGTTCTTTTCCATCATGGCGATTTTGCGCGGGTTGTTCGTCAACAGACGGACAGATTTGAACCCCATGGATTTGAGGATCTGCGCCCCCAATTTGAAATCGCGCTCGTCGTCCTCGAATCCCAGACGGTGATTGGCCTCGACCGTGTCGAACCCCTGATCCTGCAACGAATAGGCGCGCATTTTGTTGGCCAGCCCGATGCCACGCCCTTCTTGGTTCAGATACAGCAACACGCCGGCGCCTTCGGCCCCCATCTGAGCCAACGCGCCGCGCAGCTGAGGCCCGCAATCGCATTTCAACGATCCCATCACATCGCCGGTAAAACAGGCCGAGTGCAATCGCGCCAGAACCGGCGCATCCCGCGAGGGCGTGCCGATCTCAAAGGCATAGTGCTCCTCGCCGCCGTCCTCGGGGCGGAAAATATGCAAGCGACCGGCCTCGTGGGCTTCGACCGGCAAGCGGGCGCTGACAACCGGGTGCGGCACAGGCGAGGCCGCCAACAAAGGCGCGGCCAGAATAGCAGGCACCTGAGTCAGAGAATGCTGGGTCGCGAAACCAAAAGGATCAGACAGTGACAACACCACGGCAGCAGGCAGCAAATGCGCGGATTTCGTCAGGTTGATCGCCAGGCGATGCAGGTCGGCCGCGCCCTCGCGCTGGCTGAGCAACGGGCCCTTCATGGGCATCCGCAGATCATCCGCCGGATCGGCAACACCCAGAACCCAGGACAATGACGCATCCGAGGGCAACAACACCCGCGCGACACCCTCATCATAGGCACGCGCCTTCAGCGTTTCGGCCCGGCGCGCGGTGATCGCCAACACCGGCTCTCCGCCCAGCGCCCGCAGATCCGCCAGCCGCTGTGGCGTCAGTGTTTCGGCCGCCATTACCAGCGCGCCACCCGGCCCGGACAGCACAACGGGCACACCCATTCGCAGGTCTGCACGGGCTCGGGCCAGGATTTCTGTTACATCAGGGGCAAAGCTCATACGCGTCTATCCGCCAGTTTTCCCAATCATGTACGTCTTTTTCATGTGATTTGAAACATTTCCGCAGAGATTAACACGAGGCCGTGAGACTATTGCAGCATAACTTGCGGGAACAATGTCGTGACCTCATCTTTGTACAGGAACCAAGGAGGGCCCAGAGCATGGGACAACTCAAGAAAATTCTTCTTGTCGATGATGACGAGGATCTGCGCGAGGCACTAAGCGAACAGCTGGTCATGACCGAAGATTTCGACGTCTTCGAAGCCGGAAGCGGTAGCGAAGCAATGAAACGCGCCAAAGAAGGCCTGTATGATCTGGTCATTCTGGACGTCGGCCTGCCCGACACCGATGGCCGCGAACTGTGCCGACTGATGCGCAAACAGGGCGTCAAAAGCCCCGTTCTGATGCTGACAGGCCATGACAGCGACGCGGATACCATTCTGGGGCTGGATGCTGGTGCGAATGACTATGTAACCAAGCCATTCAAATTCCCGGTCCTGCTGGCACGTATCCGTGCACAGCTGCGACAGCACGAACAATCCGAAGACGCCGTTTTCCAGCTGGGGCCGTACAGTTTCCGCCCCGCGATGAAGCTGCTGGTAACCGAGGACGAGAAAAAGATCCGCCTGACCGAGAAAGAGACGAACATCCTCAAGTTCCTCTATCGTTCGACGGATGGGGTGGTCCCGCGCGACGTGCTGCTGCACGAGGTCTGGGGCTATAACGCCGGCGTCACGACCCATACGCTGGAAACCCACATCTATCGCCTGCGCCAGAAGATCGAGCCCGATCCCTCGAATGCGCGGCTGTTGGTAACCGAATCCGGCGGCTACAAACTGGTCGCCTGAGATTTGAGCCAGATCAAAGAAAGATCGCACGCGAACTTTTAGAAATGACTCAACCCGACGCATATGCGGGTTATCATATGCACCTCCCTGTTGGACTGACCCGGGTATTCGCCCGGGTCTTTTTTTGGCCTAGGTCGCCAGCCAGGCCACGACCTCGGCCCGGCGATGGCGTGAAATCGGGATTTCGGTACCGTCATGCAGGATCAGAACCGGGCTTCCGTTTCGGCGCGCCATGTCCTGCACGGCCTCCCGTTTCACCCAATAGGACCTGTGCGGCTGGATTCCGTTTGCCGTGGCTGCCTGCGCCACCATATCCCGCAGCGCGACCCGTTCGGTGATACAATCCGCATGGCAGTGAAATTCGACATAGTGTTCGACAGATTTCATATAGCAAATCTGTTCCAGCGGAATGCTCCTCTGATTGACCTGCAACACCTGAGGTTTCGATGTCCGCGCCGGGACCGTTTCCACCACGTGTTCGTTCTGCGGCGCAGGGCCAGGCGGCGGGTTCTCAAAGGTCACATACTCGAATCGAGGCAGCACCATCGCAACGGTGAAAAAGTCGATGACCATGGCAATCAGGAAATAGCGCAGCACCTCGCCCCAAATCTGAAGATTGGTGATCCCGGCGACGCCAAACAACAGCTCGGTCACGGCATAGGTGGACCAAACCATCGCGGCCACTGACACCAGGCAAACCAAGCCCGAAAACACCGGCACATCGCGTTTCAGCCAGCGATTCAGCAGGTCAAACCCCTTGAACTGCAAAATCCACAGGAACGTCACGAAATAGCACACCAATAGCCAGTAGAAAAATCGCCCGATCAGCGGCAACTCCAGCCCGAACAAAGGCGGATTGAACAGAGCGACCATCACGCTGAACATCGCCATCGACAAAATCATCAGCCGTGAAACCGAAATCTTGATCGCCCCGGTCACGTCAACGCGAAAAACCCTACCATTCGTGGCAATCACGCGCAGTTCATGACAGGGAACTTGGCTTGGCACTGATTTCATTGGAAAAACACGACATCCGATGGAGTTTTTTGAGTTCTAAAGCATTCTGGCGCACACCTGCCAACTTACTTTATGCCGAATGTGTTTCACAAGTATTCTACCATTGGGACCTTGCCCGTGACCTTTGTGTCACGGGCCATTTTCCGGCTTTCCTGAACCGCGATCCTGCTTGCCATACCGATCAAAGCCCCCCACCCTGCCCCAAGGGGGAGCGAGCGATTGGAGATCATTGCACTGGCCGCAGGGTCGGCCGTTTTAATCGCTTTGGGGATCGTGTTGACGCGGTTTGGGCTGAAGGGTCTCAGCCCGGTTCACGGCGGCTCTGTCTCGGTGCCGACCAGCGCCGTGATGTTCCTGCTGCTATCGTTGTGGTTGGTGGACTGGAACAACTGGCACCCCAAGTCCGCCCTGATCTTTGCTGCTGCCGGGCTGATCTATCCGGCCGCCGTGACCGTGCTGAACTTTGTGTCGAACCAGCGGTTGGGCCCCAATCTGACCGCAGCCATGGGGAATTTGACACCGATGTTTGCCGTCGGGCTGGCAATGCTGGCGTTGGACGAATGGCCCCGCCAGATGCAAGCCCTCGGCACGGGCGTAGTAATCATGGGGCTGTTTCTGGTCACATCCGCCCAGGTACGGCGGTTTCCGCAGGGCGTGATCTGGTTGCTGGCAATCCCCCTGGCCGGGGCCTTTCTGCGGGGGGCGGCGCAACCATTGGTCAAAATCGGCTTGCAGGACTGGCCCAACGCCTTTGCGGCGGCGCTGTTGTCTTACTCTGTGTCAGCCATCGTGATCTGGATCGTCCGCCTGCTGCGCCCAGCACCAAAGCGCCCCTTCGACCGGGCCGCGCACCTGTGGTTCATGCTGATCGGAGTCGTCAACGGCCTGGCGCTGGTGGCGATGTATGCCGCTCTGGCGCTGGGGCCGGTTACCGTGGTTGCACCCATTGTTGCCTCTTATCCGCTGATCACGCTGGGGATGACATGGTTGCTGCATGGGCGTGATCCGCTGCCTGTCAGGGCCATTCTGGGCACGGTGATCTCGGTTCTGGGGGTTGTTCTGATCCTGCGCGGCTGACGGCTTTCCCCTTTGGATCGGTTGCTCTAGGGTGCCTGCAACTTTGCCCTCAGGAGACGCGCCATGTCCTTCACGCTTGCCACTTGGAACATCAATTCGGTCCGCCTGCGAGAGCCGATCGTCTGCAAGCTGCTGGCCGAAGAAGGCCCCGATGTCCTGTGCCTGCAGGAATGCAAAAGCCCGGTCGAGAAGATCCCGCTCGAACAGTTCCACGCGCTGGGATACACCCACATGGTTGCCCGCGGCCAGAAGGGATATAACGGCGTCGCGATCCTGTCGAAATTGCCGATTGAAGAGGCCGGAGCCGAGGATTTCGCCAGCCTGGGCCACGCCCGCCACATCGCCGGACGGCTGGAAAACGGAGTAACGATCCACAACTTCTATGTGCCTGCTGGCGGCGACAAACCCGACCGCGAAATCAACGAGAAATTCGGCCAGAAACTGGATTACCTGACCGAGATGCGCGACTGGTTCCACGCACAAGCCCCCGAAAAATCTATTCTGGTGGGCGACCTGAACATCGCCCCGCGCGAGGATGACGTCTGGAACCACAAGCAACTGCTGAAAATCGTGTCGCACACGCCGATCGAGGTGGATCATCTGCATGACGTGATGGACTCTGGCAAATGGGTCGATATCACCCGTCAGGACATCCCTTCGGGGTTGCTGTATTCGTGGTGGTCCTATCGCGCCAAGGATTGGGATGCCGCCGACAAAGGCCGCCGCCTGGATCACGTCTGGGCCACCCCCGACATCTCCAACGCCGCCCACGGCAGCCGCGTCCTGCGTGACGCCCGTGGCTGGGAAAAACCCTCGGATCACGCGCCGGTCTTTGCCACGTTTGATGTGTAGAACAACGGGCTAGTATTGCGGGGACGATCTGCCCCCCTTACTCTTTCCTCAACCAGAGGTGACAGTGATGAGTGAAGCAGACAAAGCCTATGAATACGCCGTGCATCTGATCGAACAGGCGCGTCTTGCTGATGCGAGAATTCTCAGCTTCGATCATGTTATGTTTCACCCACTGGAGCGAGTTCCTAATTCTCTATTAAGCTTACAACAGCTCGAGAGCTTAGACATAGGCAATACAGGCATATCCGATCTCTCGCTTATTTGTGAACTAAGAGGCTTAAGAGGGCTTCGGCTAAACGGAGCAGCAGTGCGGGATCTGAGCCCCGTACTGAAACTTGTGAAGTTAGGTGGAAGAATTTCGAGAGTAGTGCGCTCCTTTGAGCCGAATGATCTTCCTCTTTTCACTTACCCCGATACAAAGGATTCAAACTTCAACTCAAAACAGTTTTTTCGCACGAATCTATCCACGGATAGTTTCGATTTTGAGTCGCTTTCCGGAATTTCCTTCACTGGATGCGTGGCGACGAAGCAAAACAAAGCCTTGGAAGCAATCTCCCAAATTGCCAACCCTATCGAACGGACCCATACCTTATTCGAATATCTGAGGACTGAGACCATTGATCCATCGGACAGACGCGACCTGCAAACTGTGACAGTTTCAGATACTGTAACCACGATCACAATCCCCCAACTCCGCGCGCAGTTCCAAGCAAATCGCCCCGAATTTTCGTCCCGACTTGAACACCTTATGGCGTTGGTACAACAAGAGCAGGCGGTTCATAACCTGATCCCCATCCCCAACGAGGAAGCGGCCAAAGCCGAATATGACGCCAAATCCGGTTTCCTAAGCGTGGTTGGGGCCGAATTGATCGCCTTGCGTGATGAACTGCCACAGGATTTCGCACGTCAGCTCAGCGAGGATGAGGCCAAAGGGCTGAAAACGCGGTTGGTCAAACTGGCGGAGCTGACAGACACCTGCATCAAGCATCTGGACAAAGACCACGGCACCTATGGCGGGCTATACAAGATCGGGCTGATCACGGCCGTGGCGGGGCTTCTTTCGGTGATCCCTGGCCTGAATATGATTGCCTCTACTGCTTTGGCGGGTGGCGTTCTTGGTGTGCAAACCGTACGGCTGCATATCGGCAAAGACGATGATTGACGGGTTGTTCCCTGCCCGTGCAGGCCTCATATATGTCCCAACTCTTTCGTAAGGACGACCTGATATGCTGGAACTTGGACAAAACGCTGCCCCTGCGGGCGATCTGATCAAGGACGTGACCGAAGAAACCTTCATGGCGGATGTCGTGGAGGCCTCGAACGAGGTGCCGGTTATCGTCGATTTCTGGGCCACCTGGTGCGGACCGTGCAAAACGCTGGGGCCGCAACTTGAGGAGGTGGTGACCCGCGCCAAAGGTGCCGTGAAGATGGCCAAGATCGACGTGGATCAGAACCAGCGCCTGGCGCAAGCTCTGGCGCAACAGGGTCTGCCGCTGCAATCCATCCCCACCGTTGTGGCCTTTGTCAAAGGTCGCCCGATTGACATGTTCCAGGGTGCGGTTCCCCCATCCGAAATCGACGCTTTCATCAAGCGCGCCATCGAGGAAGGTGGCGGTGACGCCAGCGGCGGGCTGGACGATGCCATCACCGCAGCCGAGGAAATGTTGGCCGAAGGCGCCGCTGCTGATGCGGCCCAGGTCTTTGCAGCCGTGCTGGAAGAAGACCCCGAAAACGCCGCTGCCTTCGCTGGTGTCGCCCGCTGCCACATGGCGATGGACGACCTGGATCAGGCCGAGGCCGTCCTGAACGGCGCCCCGGCCGAAATCGCCAGCGCCGCGCCGATCGAGGCCGCCCATGCTCAGCTGGAACTGGCGCGTCAGGCTGCCAACTCTGGCCCCCTGGACGAGCTAAAGGCCGCGCTGACCGCAGACCCGAGCAACCATCAGGCCCGGTTTGACCTGGCACAGGCGCTGCACGCCAACGATCAGATCCAGGAAGCTGTGGATGAATTGCTAGAGCTGTTCCGCCAGGATCGAGAATGGAATGAAGGCGCCGCCAAAGCGCAACTGTTCACGATTTTCGAAGCACTGAAGCCAAATGACCCCATCGTTCTGAATGGCCGTCGCAGGCTCAGCTCGATGATATTTGCCTGATCCGGGTGTCGGGCTAAATCCTGCATCATGGTAGTTAAATTCGATCTCCCTCAGAGCATCCCGGTCTTTCCATTGCCCGGGGCGCTTCTGTTGCCTCGCTCTTGCTTGCCCTTGCATATTTTCGAGCCGCGGTATCTGGCCATGCTGGATGACGCGCTAAAGACGCCGGGGCGGCTGATCGGCATGGTCCAGCCCTGCACCTGCGGGCCAGAGGACCGGCTGCATCAAATCGGCTGTGCCGGACGCGTTACCCAGTTTTCGGAAACCGAAGACGGGCGCTATATGATCACCCTATCGGGCGTATCACGGTTCCGTATCCTGAACGAGATCGAGGGCTTTACCCCCTACCGCCGCTGCAATGTTTCGTGGGAGGGATTCAGCCGCGACCTGGGCAGCGAAGAAGCGGACACCAGCTTCAACCGCCAGGATTTCCTGAACGCTCTGTGCCGGTATTTCACCCAACAGGGGCTGGAAACCGATTGGGAAACGCTGGAACACGCCGAGGATGAGCTGCTGATCAATTCGCTGTCCATGATGCTGGATCTGGACCCTGCGGACAAACAGGCCCTGCTCGAGGCGCCCTGCCTGTGTACCCGCCGCGAAACGCTGGTCACCCTGATTGAATACGCGTTGCACAGCAACGACAAAGAGGAACCGCTGCAATGACCGACACACCCGCCTTTGACCGCCGTATGCTCGAGGCGCTGATCTGCCCGCTGACCCAGGGACCGCTGGACTATGACGCCGCAGCTCAGGAACTGGTCAGCAAGTCCGCCAAGCTGGCCTTTCCGATCCGCAACGGTATCCCCGTGATGCTGATCGACGAAGCGCGCGCGCTGGACTAATCCACGTTTTCAGGGCCTCGGCGTGCCCAGATAGGCGCGCAGGGCCTCGGGCGGGTTGTCGAACAAGGCCTGCGTCGGCACAGGCCCCTGCGCCCGACCATCCGTCACCAAAATGGTTTGCCTCGCAATGCGCCGGGCATCCTGCGGATCATGGGTGACCAACAACAACGTCGCGCCCGATCCCTCAAGCAGATCACTCACCAGATCCAGCATCTCGACCTTCAGGGCGGGGCCAAGGGCCGCAAAGGGTTCGTCCAGCAGCACCAAGGGCCGATCCTGCACCAGGACCCGTGCCAGCGCGACGCGGCTTTGCTGACCGCCAGAAAGCTTGCCCGGTTTGCGCGCCTCCATCCCGCGCAGCCCCACCCGTGCCAAAGCCTGCTGCACCTGGTCTTTCTGTTGCGCGTCCAGGCGCAGATCGGGCCGCAATCCCAGACCCACGTTCTGCGCAGCCGTCAGGTGCGGGAACAGGTTATTGTCTTGAAACAAGATCGAAACCGGCCGCTTTCCCGGTGGCACATCCGTAACGTCCTGTTCCGCCAGGATGACCTTACCGCGGGCCAGCGGCTGGAACCCCGCGATTGCATCCAACAGCGTCGATTTCCCTGCGCCGGACGGGCCGATCACCGCGACACGCGCACCCTCAGGTACTGAAAAATCCGCGCTCAGCTGGAACCCGTCCTGCTGGACCTGCGCATTTTCAAGCGTCAACATTCCCGCGACCTCCTTGGTCAAAAATCCAGAACAGGGTCAGGCTGGCGCTCAGCAGGATCAGCGCCGCACCAAAGGCGGCCTCCATCCGGTAGGCCCCCATAAGGCGATACATCTCAAGCGGCAGAGTCGCCTGCGTCGGGTCCGCAAACAAGGCCACCACACCCAAATCCCCCATCGCCATCGCCGCCGAAAGCCCCGCAGCAAAACCGATCGCCCGTCGGGCTCGGGGCAGGATCAGATAGCGCAACCGCGCCCATCCGGTCAGGCCCAGGCTGTCGGCCAGCCGCCCATAATCCGACTCGATCCCGCGCAGGGCAGGCGCAATGATCCTCAGCGCAAACGGCAGGATCATCACCGCATTCACCAGCGCCGTCACAGCGAATGTCAGGCTGGATGGGCTGATCCACGGGTTGATCATCAGAAACAACCCCGTCCCCAAAACAAGCGGCGAGGCCGCGATCCCCATCATGCCCAGAACCTCGGCCCAGTGAAACCGCACACAGGCCCCCGCAATCGTCAGGGCCATCGTGATCCCCAATGCCGTAGAGCTGAGCGTCACCAGCACCGAAACCTGGAACGCCTGCCAAACCGATACGGGCACTTGGGGCAGGCCCGCCAGCCCCTTGGTCACGATCACCGCCAACGGCACCAGCAAAAACCCCGAGACCAGCACCAGAACCGCTCCGTCCTGTATACGCAGCCCCCAGGTGCTCACGTCGCTGCGCCGCACCACCCGGTCCAGACCACCGCCCAGATCCTGTTGCGTGCTCAGTCGCAGCCCGATCCACACCACCGACCCGACCAGCGCCGCCTGGATGGCCGCCAAGGTCGCCGCGCGCCCCAGATCAAACTCGAACCGAAACGCCTGATAGATCGCCAGCTCCAGCGTCGTGGCCTTGGGACCTCCGCCCAGCATCAGAACCACGGCAAAGCTGCTTAGGCACAGACCAAACACCGCCAGAAAGGCGCCGGGAGCCATTGCCCTTAGCATCGGCCATTCCAGGAACCGCAACACCTGCGCCGGTCCCATACCCAAAGAGGCCGCCAAGCGGAACTGCTCTCCTGGTATGGACTGCCAGCCTTGCAGGATGATCCGCGTCGCTAAGGGCAGGTTAAAAAACACATGTGCCAGCAGCACCCCATGCAGCCCGTAGATGCTGAGAGGAGGCAGGCCAAACAGGGCCAGCACATCACTCAGCACCCCGTTCCGTCCGAAAACCGCCAACAGGCCCAACACCGCAACAATGACTGGCAGGATGAATGGCGCCCCTAACAGGGTGATCAGCGCGCCTCGAAATGGGAACCGGCGCCTTGCCAGTGCGCGCGCCGTGGGGATCGCCAGACCAACGCTAAACAGGGCCGACAGCGCCGCCTGCATGACCGTAAAGCGCAGCGCCGCCCAATCGCTGGGTTTCGGCATACCACCGCCCCCCGCGAACCACAGCACCGCCCCAACCGAGCACACAACAAAGGCCGCGACCAAAGCCGCGACCGCCAATCCCGGCAGGGACCGTCTTATTTGGACAGCGCTGACAGCCATTCCTCGAGCGCCTGATCGCGCACCATGTTGGCCATGTCCGCAGGCACGATCAGCGCCTTTTCAGGCTGAATCAGGGTCTCGAATCCTGTGGGCATCCCGTCCTTTGGCATCACCGCCGGGTACATCCAGTTCGTCGTCGGAATCAGGGATTGGAATGCATCCGACACCATGAAGGACAGGAATTGATCCGCCAGTTCCTGCTGATCCGAGCCCGCCAGCTTTCCGGCAACTTCGATCTGCATATAGTGGCCTTCGTCGAACTGCGCCGCTGCCTTCGAGGCGTCCTCTTCGGCAATCAGGTGATAGGCCGGCGAGGTCGTATAGGACAGCACCATGTCGGCCTCGCCCTCCAGGAACAGGCCATAGGCCTCGGACCAGCCTTTGGTGACGGTGACGATATTGTCGGACAGTGCCTCCCAGATCTCGGGGGCCTGATCGCCATAGGCGGTTTTCACCCACATCAGCAGCCCCAGACCGGGGGTCGAACTACGCGGATCCTGAATCACGATCTTCAGGTCACTGTCTGCCAGATCCCGAAAATTTGTGGGCCCGGCCTGATCCGCATTCTTGACGAAGGCAAAATACCCCCAGTCATAGGGCACAAAGCGCAGGTCATCCCACGACACTGGCAAATCATAGTCCGCGCTGACCGAATGTTCAGCGAACAACCCCGTGGCAGCAACATCCGCTGTCAGGGTCGTGTCCAGCCCCAGCACGATGTCGGCCTTGGTGCGCGCGCCCTCCAGCTTGATACGTCCCAGCAGGGCAGCCCCATCGCCCGCGCCCACGAATTGCAGATCACAGCCGCATTCGGCCTCGAACGCCTTTTCGACCGCCGGGCCGGGGCCCCAGTCAGACACAAAGCTGTCATAGGTATAAATCGTCAGAACGGGCGTTTCCGCCACCGCCGTGGTGGCCGCAAACAATCCCGAGGCAAGAGCAAGATACTTCATCGGTATCCCCCATTTCTGCGACGGGCGGAGACTGTATGGAACATATCCAAACCTTCCCTCCGCCGGTCTTAACCGGTTCAGGTTCTACGGGTTCGCGTCATGCATCTCAGCCCGCCATAACCTACGGCAGGCACCCCGAGGTACCCGCAGACCTAGCGCCGCCCCTCCTTGCGATCAAGGCAAAACCGCTTGAGATGCGGCCCGCGCCCCGCTATTCCACCTGCAAAGGAGCGCCCCATGAGCATGAATACATTCGGTCATCTTTTCCGCGTCACCACTTGGGGCGAAAGCCACGGGCCCGCATTGGGCGCGACAGTGGACGGGTGTCCTCCGGGTGTTGCACTGGATGAGACGCAGATTCAGCACTGGCTGGACAAACGCAAACCCGGCACCAGCAAATACACCACTCAGCGGCGCGAACCTGATCAGGTGAAAATCCTGTCCGGTATGTTCGAGGGTCAGACCACCGGCACACCGATTCAGCTGATGATCGAAAACACCGATCAGCGCTCCAAGGATTACGGCGATATCGCCGAGAAATTCCGCCCCGGTCACGCCGACATCACCTATTGGCAGAAATACGGTATTCGGGATTATCGTGGCGGCGGGCGCTCGTCGGCGCGCGAAACTGCGGCCCGCGTGGCCGCCGGCGGCATCGCCCGTCAGGCGATCAAGGCCATGGTGCCGGGCGTCGAGATCAAAGGCTACATGACCCAGATCGGCCCCCACGGCATTGACCGCGACCAGTTTGACTGGGACCAGATCGACCAGAACCCGTTCTGGTGCCCCGATCCGCAGGCCGCCGATGACTGGGCGGCTTATCTGGATGGGCTGCGCAAATCAGGTAACTCGGTCGGCGCCGTGGTCGAGGTGGTCGCCAAAGGTGTGCCCGCCGGTCTGGGTGCCCCCATCTACGGTAAAATCGACACCGATCTGGCCGCCGCGATGATGTCCATCAACGCCGTCAAAGGCGTCGAAATCGGCGAAGGCATGAACGCCGCGACCCTCACCGGCGAGGATAACGCAGACGAAATTTTCATGGGCAATGACGGCCAGCCTGTGTTCAGCTCGAACCACGCGGGCGGCATCCTGGGCGGGATCTCCACTGGTCAGGATCTGGTGGTGCGTTTCGCTGTGAAACCGACGTCCTCCATCCTGAAAACCCGCCAGACGATCACCAAATCGGGCAAAGCCGCCGAGATCATCACCAAGGGCCGCCACGACCCCTGCGTCGGCATCCGCGCCGTCCCCGTGGGCGAGGCGATGATGGCCTGCGTGATCCTGGATCACCTGCTGCTGCATCGCGGCCAGATCGGCAAGAACCGAGGGAAAATCGGCTGATGCACCTCTTGCACCAGTCGCTGCGTCAGATCGCAAACGAACATATGGTGCAGGACGCAGCGCATGATCTGGCACATCTGGATCGTGTCTGGACCACCTGTCAGGACATCGCGGAAACCATGGGCGGCGCCACGCGCCCCCTGCTGGCCGCCGCCTATCTGCATGATCTGGTAAACCTGCCAAAAGACGCCCCCAATCGTGCGGACGCCTCGCGCTTGTCCGCCCAGACCGCAACCCCGCATTTACAGGCTCTGGGCTTCACCCCGGACGAGATCACCCAGACCCAGAACGCCATCACCGCGCACAGCTTTTCCGCTGGAATAGAGCCTGCTTCAGACACGGCTCGCATCCTGCGCGACGCGGATCGGCTGGATGCTCTTGGCGCCATTGGCATCGCCCGCGCTTTTGCGGTTTCGGGCCAGCTTGGCCGCGCTTTGTACGCATCCGACGATCCTTTTGCCGCGCGCCGCCCCCCAGACGACCGCACCTTTTCTCTGGATCACTGGCCGCTAAAGCTCTTGCGTCTGCCTGACGATATGCTGACACAACAAGGCAAAGAGATCGCGCAAACTCGGCTTGCCACGATGCACGGATTTCTTGAGGCGCTCGCCGCTGAAATCGGCACCCCGCCGCCCGCCCATTGGAGCTGACATGCTGGACATCCTGACCATTACCTTTCCGATTTTCGCGGCAATTGCCCTGGGCTATGGCACCACGCGCGCGGGGATATTTGCCCCGGCAGAAATGCGGACCCTGGGAAAGTATGTGCTCAACATCGCCCTGCCCGCCCTGTTGTTCAGCGCCATAGGGAAACGTGATCTGTCCGAGGTGCTGAACCTGGGCTACATGTCCGCCTTCCTCCTCGGAGGCGTGGCGACAATCGCAATCACCTATGCGATCTTCGCCGCCCAGGGAATTGGTCCCGCGCGACGGGCAATCGGCGCTTTGGGTTCTGCGGCCCCAAATTCCGGGTTTGTCGGCTTTCCGGTGATGCTCTTGCTGTTCTCTGACAAGGCGGGGATCATCCTGGCGCTGAACTTCATCATCGAGAATTTCTTTCTCATTCCCATTTGCCTGGTGCTGCTGGAACTATCCCGCAAAGAAGACCACCATTCGATCGGCAAGATGCTGGCCAAGCTCTTCCTCTCCATTCTCAAACGCCCCATGGTCATCGGCTTGATCGCAGGGTTTGCGCTGATGCTGTCGGGCATCCAGCTGCCCTCTGCCGCCAACCGGCTGCTGGATATGCTGGCGGCCTCTTCATCCGCGCTGGCCCTGTTCGTCATCGGAGGCGCCCTGGTGGGTCTGCCATTGCGCGGCGACGCGCCCCTGGCCGCGCAGATATCCTTGGGCAAGCTGATCCTGCATCCCACAATGGTCTTTTGCGCGGCGATTTTGCTGCCGCTGTTTGGCATCCCGGCGGTGACAGGCGACATGCATACCGCCCTGATCCTATCCGCCGCCATGCCGATGTTCGGCATCTATACCGTCCTGGCTCAGGACTACGGACACGAGGGCCTAGCTTCTATTGCGCTGCTTTTGGCCACAACAGGCGCTTTCTTCACGCTCTCGGCGCTGCTTGCCATCCTGACCTGATCCGCCAGATTTCATCTTGCGCGAAATACTCCCGCCGGAGGCACCTCACGGTTTCGCGGCTTGCTTGGACAATTGAACGGCCAGGATACCTATAGTGATGATTGCCACACCAACCACATCCAGAAGACCCAGATGTTCGCCCAGCAGCACCGCCGCAATCGCCACACCAAAGAAGGGGTTCAAGAAGTGAAACGTCGCGGCCCTCACGGCTCCGATCTGGTTTACCAATGTAAACCAGACCCAAGTCGCGGCCAGCCCCGGCACCAGCGTCGTGTAAACGAACGCCACCAGCAATTGCCAGCTCCAGACGACGACCAGGTCTTCGAACAAGACCGACGTCACGGCCAGGCAGATTGATCCCACCAACATCTGTAGCCCAACGATCATCATGACATTCCCACCCGAGGACGCCCCCCGCACCGACAGCGTCGCCACCGTCAGCGCCGCCGCCGCGATGAAGCACAGCGCCAGGCCATAGCGGTCCACACCGCCCTCCAGTCGGGCGCCCATGATCAGCACCACACCGACAACGCCCAGGCCCAGCCCGATCATGCCCATCAAAGGCAGCCGGTCTCGGAACACCACCCAGCCGGCCAGGGCCACCATCAACGGCATGGTCGAGGCCACGATCGACGCCAGACCCGCCTCGACCGTCTGCATCGCGATAAAGTTCAGCCCCAGGTACAGGGCGTTCTGACAGACCCCGAAAATGATCGTCGCCCGCCATTGGGCCCGCGTCAGCCGAAAGGTCTGCCCCAGCGCCAGCGCGATCCCGACGCCCAACAACCCGGACACCAGAAACCGCAAGGACAGCGACGCCATCGGCGGGGCATAGGCGACAATCACCCGCGCCGAAGTAAAGGCCGACGACCACATAAGGGCAAAGGCCAGCCCCATCCCGATTGCGCGAATATTCATGAGTGCTCCTGCGAAAAACAAAAAGGGCCGCCTATCCAGGCGACCCTTTCGTAAACTTGCACCAGATGCAAGATTAGCCGTTAACGCTGTCTTTCAGCGCTTTGGCGATGGTCATCTTCACCACCTTGTCGGCCTCTTTCTTGATCTGCTCGTTGGTGGCGGGGTTACGCACCATGCGCTCGGGGCGCTCGCGGCAATAGATCTTGCCGATACCCGGCAGGGTTACAGCGCCACCGGCCGACACTTCGCGGGTGATGATCCCTGTGATCGCGTCCAGAGCTACGGAAGCGGCTTTCTTCTCAACGCCCATTTCCTCGGCCAGAGCAGCAACCAGCTGAGTCTTTGTCATCGGTTTGTTCATTTTTCTTGTTCTCCTTCAAATGCCCGATTTCTAGGGCCTCATGGCGCGGTATTTAACTGAATGTCGTGGGCAGGCACAATGATTTGTGAGCCGCAAAGCCCTAAAAACATGCATTTTGGGGTGAATAACCCTAGGTCAGAGGAAGGCTGTCTCGTCAAAACTACGCAGTTTTCGACTGTGAATCCGTTCCAGGGGCATCTCTCTGAGCCGCTCCATCGAGCGGATACCGATCAGCAAATGCCGCGACACCTGTGTTTTATAGAAATCACTGGCCATTCCAGGCAGTTTCAGCTCTCCGTGCAGGGGTTTGTCGCTGACGCACAGTAGCGTCCCATAGGGCACCCGGAACCGGAACCCGTTCGCGGCAATTGTCGCGCTTTCCATATCCAGCGCGATGGCGCGGCTCTGGCTCAGACGCTGGACAGGGCCGGTATGGTCGCGCAACTCCCAGTTGCGATTATCCAGGCTGGCGACTGTGCCCGTACGCATGACCCGTTTCAGATCATAGCCCTCCAGCGCGGTTTCATCTGCCACCGCAGTTTCCAGCGCGATCTGGATTTCCGCCAGCGCAGGGACAGGCACCCAAACCGGCAGGTCATCATCCAGCACTTTGTCCTCGCGCAGATAGGCATGTGCCAGCACGAAATCCCCAAGGCTCTGGCTGGCGCGCAGCCCCGCGCAATGCCCCACCATGATCCACGCATGAGGCCGCAGCACCGCAATATGATCCGTCGCGGTCTTTGCGTTCGACGGCCCCACCCCGATATTCACCAGCGTGATCCCCGCACCGTGTTTGCGCTTTAGGTGATAGGCCGGCATCTGGGGCATTTTATCAGAGGGCGGCAGCGGTTCATCAGCGCTGCAGATCTCGACATTGCCGGTGCTCACGAACGAGGTATAGCCACTGTCCGGGTCGGCCAGCATCCGACGGGCATAGGCCTCGAATTCACTGACATAGAACTGATAGTTGGTGAACAGCACATGGTTCTGGAAATGCGCCGGATCCGTCGCCGTGTAATGCGACAGCCGCGCCAGCGAGTAATCCACCCGCTGCGCCGTAAAGGGCGCCAGCGGCAGCGTCCCATCGGCGGGCACCTGGTGGGTCCCGTTCACAATGTCATCATTCGTGGTGCTCAGATCCGGCACATCGAACACATCGCGCAGGGTAAAGGCCGCTGCGCCCTCTTGGGGCACCGTGGCGCTGTCGCTGGTCATCGCGAAATGCACCGGCATTGGGGTCTCTGACACGCCGATCGTGACCGGAACACCATGGTTATGGATCAGCAGGCCGATCTGTTGCTCCAGATAGTAACGGAACAGGTCTGGCCGGGTGACTGTGGTCGCATAGGTCCCCGGCTCTGCCACATGGCCAAAGCTCAGGCGGCTGTCGATCTTGGCGAAACTGGTCGTGGTGATCCGAACCTCGGGATAAAACGCGCGGAATCGCGTGTCGGCGTCCCCAGCCGCCATCGCCTGCCCGAACCTGTCCCGCAAGAACCCCACCGCGCCCTCGTACAGCTCTTCCAGGCGCGCCACAGCGGCCTTGGCATCCATATAGGCCTGCGGACGGGGCAAATCGGGGATCTCGATCTCGGGATTCTGCGGGTGCGGGGTCATTTACGGGTCCTTTTCCAAGACGTTGACACGACAGGACAGGACGTTCAACCTTTCCCGACAACGCAGCCAGAGGTAGGCGAAATGGATGACGAAACCGTCTCAGCCGAGGAATTCGGCGCAAGCCTGCGTGGCCTTGGCGTGAATATCATCGTCACGGATGTGCTGCGAACGGCCAAGTTCCTGACCCAGGTTTTTGGCATCACGGGGCACAGGCTCGGCCCGGATTTCGCGATTGTGCGCTATGGGGATCAGGTGTTTCAGCTGCATTCGGACGGTACCTTTGGCGGGCATCCCTTGCATGGTCTGCTGCCGGAATCTCCGCCCCGCGGCACCGGAATTGAACTGCGCCTCTATGATACCGACCCGGATAACGCCGCCGCCAAAGCTGAAACCGCTGGCGGCATGGTGCTGCAACCGCCCACCGACAAACCGCACGGGCTGCGCGAATGCGTTATTCTGGATGCGGATGGCTATGCCTGGGTGCCTTCTCGGCCGCTGAAATAGCCAAAGGCGCGCCCAATCGAACGCGCCTTTGGTTGAGCATACCCAAGATCAGGCCGCGTCGAAATCCAGTACCAGTTTTTCGCTGGTCGGGCGGGCCTGACAGCTCAGCGTGAATCCTGCCTCCAGCTCCCATGGTTCCAGAGAATAGTTGGTGGCCATTTCGGCGCTGCCTTCCTCGACCTTGCAGCGGCAGGTGCAGCACATGCCGCCCTTGCACGAATAGGGCAGTTCCAGTCCCTGACGCGCCGCAGCGTCCAGCACAGTGTCATCCTGCGCGTCGAATTCGAACACGCGGCGTGTACCGTCCAGAATCACCTCGACCGTGACGCCCTGTTCCGCAGCGGCCGTGGCCTCGGCAGATTTGGGCGCGGGCGGCGCATCGCCTTCGTAGAAACGTTCGAAATGGATCGCCTCTTTCGCAACGCCTTCGGACTCCAGCGTCGAGGCCACGTCATCAATCATGTCACCGGGACCACAAAGGTAAACGCCATCGGCGGTCAGGTCGATCGCCCCAGCCCGACCCAGCGCTGCGATCTTGTCGCCAGTGATACGCCCATTCAGCAGGTCCACGTCCTGCGGTTCCCGGCTCAGGATATGGATCAGCGTAAAGCTGTCGGTATACAGGTCCTTCAGCGCATCCAGCGCGTCGCGGAACATGATCGAACCCGTCGCCCGGTTGCCATAGACCAGCGTCACCTCGTGACCTTGGGCCAGTTGATCGGCGGCAATGGACACCATCGGAGTGATCCCCGAACCCGCTGCGATCAGAACCAGCCGTTTTTCGCCGCGCGTGGTAAACCGACCTTCGGGGGGCATGACCTGGATCGTATCACCGACCTGCAAACCCTGGGCAAAGGTCGAAAATTTGCCATCCTCGACCCGCTTCACGCCAACGGTCAGCGGCTTACCGGGCAGGCTGGCGATAGAATACGACCGGCGCAGATCCTCGCCCTCGATGTCGGTGCGCAGGGTCAGGTATTGGCCGGGTTGCCAGCCGAAGGTGCCGCTCAGGTCGCTGGGCACGTCAAAGGTGATCGCCACTGCATCGGGCGTTTCGTGGGTCACGGTCTGGATGGTCAGGTTGTGAAACATCTCGCCAGTCCTCTCAGATACATTTAAAATAGTCGAAGGGTTCGGCGCAAGCCGTGCAGCGGTATTGCGCCTTGCACGCGGTCGAGCCGAACTCGGATAGTCGTTCTGTCTGGGTCGAGCCGCAGCGCGGACAGGTCACGGTGGTTTCACCGAACAGCATCAGGCCTTTGCCGGTCGCCTCTTCGGGCGGAGCAATCCCGTATTCCCGCAGCTTCTCGCGACCCTCGGCGCTGATCCAATCGGTGGTCCAGGCAGGCGACAGGATGCGCTCGATCTGAACCGTCTCAAACCCTGCGTCCAAGATCGCGGTCTCAATCGCCAGCTCGATCGCCAGCGTCGCCGGGCAGCCCGAATAGGTCGGCGTGACACCAGCCTTTGCGACACCATTTTCGACCCGAACCCAGCGCAAAATGCCCAGATCCGCGACGGTCACACAGGGCACCTCGGGGTCCGGAACTTGCGCTGCGGCGTCCCAGGCGCGCGCCTCCTCTTGCGCGGCCCGGGACATTACCAGCTGGCCCCAGGATGGGCCCGGTACAGCGATTGCATCTCGGCCAGCATATGACCAAGGTCCTCGCCATGCAGGCCCTCACGGCCGCCGGTGTGGGGATATTCAACCGTCGGAACGTCCAACTGCGCCTCGTCAAAGACATGAGCAATCACGGCATCAAAGGCCTCGCGCATATCAGAGCGTTTGGGCAGGACGCCTGCCGCCTCAGCCTCAACCGCCGCGTCCGAGCTGACGAACAACTCATCGACATAGATCGACAGCGCCTCAACAGCGTCCCGCATTCGACGCGCACTTTCCTCGGTGCCATCGCCCAGACGGATCACCCACTCACCCGCATGACGGATGTGGTAGGCCATTTCCTTCACCGCCTTGCCCGCGACGCCCCGGATCACCTCGTCCGAGCTTTCGGCCGCTGCTTCCCAATAGGGCTTCATGAAGGCCGCGAAATACAGCTGGCGCAGCATGGTCTGGGCGAAATCCTCGTTGCGACGTTCCACCAACAGACAGTTGCGATACTCTCGCTCCCCCCGCAAATAGGCCATGTCATCCTCGGACTGGCCCTTGCCTTCCAGCTCAGCCGCCCGTTCGTACAAAGTCCGCGCTGTACCGATCATGTCCAACGCCATGTTTGGCATCGCCAGATCTTCCTCCAGCAAGGGCGCATGTCCGCACCATTCCGACACCCGATGCCCCAGCACCAGATTATCGTCGGCCAGCTCCAGAATTGCCTGATAGAGGGCCATCACATGTGCCCCACTTCTTCGGGAATCTCATAGAAGGTCGGATGACGGTAAATCTTATCCGCCGTCGGCTCAAAATTCTCGGCCGCCTGATCGGGGTCGCTTGCCACGATATCCGCAGACCGCACCACCCAGATCGAGGTCCCCTCGCCCCGGCGCGTATACACATCGCGCGCTGCCTGTACCGCCATCACCTCGTCAGCAGCGTGGATCGAGCCCACATGTTTATGCGACAGCCCATTCCGAGGCCGAATAAATACTTCCCAAAGCGGAGTCGTCGTGACCATCTCGCTCTCCTCTCACATGCAATATTTCTACGGGAGGGTGGGCGGGGCGATGTTGCCAACGGCAACGAGCGCCGCCCGACCCGAAATCACTCAGCCGCGATCTTCCGCGCGCGCCGCTTTTCGGCATGAGCCAGTGCAGCTTCACGCACCCAGGCACCATCGTCCCAGGCTTTCTTGCGGTCGCGAATCCGGTCACGCGCCATCGGCCCATGCCCTTTCACCACACGCCAGAACTCGCTCCAGTCGATCTCGCCATGATCATAGCCACCCTTTTCCTCGTTCCATGTCAGATCGGGGTCGGGGATCGTCAGGCCCAGGTATTCCGCCTGCGGCACCGTCGCGTCGATAAACTTCTGACGCAGCTCGTCATTACTGAACCGCTTGATCTTCCATGCCATGGATTGATCCGAGTGCTGGCTGTCCGCGTCATGCGGCCCGAACATCATGATCGACGGCCACCACCACCGATTCAGACTGTCCTGCGCCATTTCCTTTTGCTCGGGCGTCCCCTTGGCCAGCGCCATAACAATCTCGTAACCCTGACGTTGGTGGAAACTTTCTTCCTTGCACACACGGATCATCGCGCGGGCGTATGGCCCGAACGAACAACGACACAGCGGGATCTGGTTCATGATCGCCGCGCCATCCACCAGCCAGCCAACGGTGCCCATGTCGGCCCAGCTGAGCGTGGGATAGTTAAAGATCGACGAATACTTGGCCTTGCCCGAGTGCAGCTCCTCGGTCATTTCCTCGCGACTGACGCCCAGCGTTTCCGCAGCCGAATACAGGTACAGCCCGTGGCCGCCCTCGTCCTGCACCTTGGCCAGCAGCGCGGCCTTGCGGCGCAGCGTCGGTGCGCGGGTGATCCAGTTCCCTTCGGGCAGCATCCCCACGATTTCCGAATGCGCGTGCTGACCGATCTGGCGCACCAGCGTCCGGCGATAGCCCTCGGGCATGGCGTCTGTCGGCTCGATCTTTTGCTCTGCATCGATCCGGGCCTGAAATCGGTCCAGAAACTCTTGCGTTTCATTGGTGCTACCGTCCGCACCGATCAAACCTTGTGAATACATGGCTGGGTCTCCTCCTGTCGCTGAACCTTTTATATGTTACGAAAATTAGAAAAGAAACTATTTTCGTAACGCTTGTGGGCAATTTCGTTTCACGGCACTGTACAAACATGACTAAGACATTGATCTCTTTTGGACATGGATACTCGGCATCGGCGCTGGCACAACGCCTTTTGCCGCTGGGTTGGACCATCTTCGGCACCACCCGCAGTCCAGAACGCGCCCAGACGATTCGAACGTCGGGCGTCACACCGATCCTGCTTGCGGACGACGGCATGCCTGAAACGCTATCGCAGGCCTTGCCCAAAGCCTCCCATATCCTCGTTTCTGCTGGGCCAGATACGCAGGGTGATCCGACGCTAAACCGCTTCCGCGACCAAATCACCGCCGCGCCCCATCTACAGTGGGTCGGCTATCTGTCCACCACCGGCGTTTATGGCGATCATCAAGGCGCCTGGGTCGATGAAAACGCCCCCCTGACCCCCAGCACCAAACGCGGTCAATGGCGCGTCGCAGCCGAGCGCGACTGGCAATCCGTTCCCGGCTTGCCGCTACATATCTTTCGTCTGGCGGGCATCTATGGCCCCGGTCGCGGCCCGTTTGCCAAGGTCCGCAACGGCACCGCCCGTCGGATCATCAAGGCAAACCAAGTCTTCAGCCGCATCCATGTCGCGGACATCGCGCAGGTGCTGCACGCCTCGATCGAGCAGCCAAACCCCGGCGCCGTCTATAATCTGTGTGACGACGACCCGGCCCCGCCCCAAGACGTGATTGCTCATGCGGCCAAATTGCTGCACCTGCCGGTGCCCCCCGCCATTCCCTTTGAAAACGCCGAGATGACTCCGATGGCGCGCAGCTTTTATGCGGAATCCAAACGGGTTCGAAACACCCGCATCAAAGAAGAGCTAGGCGTCCGCCTGCTGTTCCCTGACTATCGGGTCGGGCTTCAGGCGCTGCTGGACAGCGCCTGACAGGCCATCAATCAGCCGCAACAGCCGCAGCAATGATCGCAAGAAGTATCAGCGGAAGTATAACCCCTCCGCCGCTCGAAGTGGCGGCGTCATTGCCGATTGTCGTCGGAGTGAGGACCGTCTCGCCCCCCGCAATCGCACCCGAGCCAACGCCCATCATACCGGCCAAAACAGCCGCTCCAAGAATCCGTTTCATATCAATTTCCCCTATAAAGTTACGTAGAGTAACCTAGGGTCACCTGATTCTTGAAAAAAAGCAAATTTCGGCGCGAAAGCCGCTTAATCCGCTGCGATCAGAACCGCCAGAAGAAGCCCCAGACCCATCACCGATGCTCCGTTGCTAGAGCTGGTCGCATCTGCCGCGATAACTGCGGGTTCAGTTACAGCAACGACAGGCGTGCCGGCAAAGGCCGGTGCCGCAAAGGCCAGAAACAGCGGGACAGCGATCAGCTTTTTCATATGGTTTTTCTCCGATCCGGGTATGTTAGGGGGCCAAAACGAATGCTCCGGTTTATGCCGGAACTGACCCTGCGGTACCGTATACATACACACAGCGGGCCTGACCAACAAAAATACCGCAGCTCAGGGCAGCAGGCTGGCCCAATAGGCATCAGAGGCCGTCAAAAACCCGTCCCGAACCAGCTGATCCGGCCCCGCATAGACCTGTCCTGCCGCCGGGGCGATGATGAAATCACCCGCGCCCACGGCCTCGACCCGGCGCTGATCTTCGTTGTGTTCCCAGGTCCCAGCCGCCATCGTAGCACGGTCGCGCGCCGCGAAATCACCGGCCAGTTTATAGTGCCGCAAGGCCACCGTGACATCCGCGACCCGCACCCCCGTGGCCGCATGCGGATGGGTCATCAGCTGCACACCCGGCAGATTTCGCACCAACGAATGTTTCGTCAGCAAACAGTCCTCGTGGAAAATCTCGCGGCGCAGCCCGCCCAGCAACAGCTGGACCCCATCGGCCCCTTGGTTGTCCTGCAAAAACCAGGAAATCGCGATCTCGGGGTCGTGATACGCGCGCTTCTCCAGCGCCCCCAGACTGTAATGTGTCATCGCCGCCCGCGCCCCGGCATAGTCCAGCCCACGGGTTTGCGACAGCGGCATCGGCGCATACAGATCCAGCATCTGAGAAACCACAGCCGTGAACCCATTCGCGTTGCAATATTTCAGCAGCCCCGTCAGCGCGCCCCCCGGCACCTCGGCCATCTCATCCGAGTCCGCGAACAGTACCCAGCCACCGCGCAGCACCTTGCGCGCCGCTGCGGTTCGTATCTGGCATTCGAACTGTTTCACCGGCAATGTGTTGCGCAGGACAGTGACCTGATCAAACCCCTGCGCGATCTCGACGGTCTGATCGCTGGAGCCATTGTCCAGAATAACGATATGCGCGACGCCCAGCGCCTGATGGTGACGGATAAAATCCCCAACCCAATATTCGGCATCCTTCATCAGGGACACCACTGCGCACTGGTCATCCGCCAGATCCACCCGCGCCGGACCGTGCAACACCTGGGTTTCGGCCTGCACATGCCGCGCCGCGCGCCATTGTTTCAGCCGCCAGCGGAGCAATCCAAGCGTGCGGCGCAGACCCATGCTCAGCCCGCCTGCCGACCGAGCGACGCAATGCCCAACACATCCAGCACCTTGGCCTCGATATCTGGGGCATTCATGGCCGCGTTGGCATACATGTCTTCCTGACTTGCCTGATCAATAAACGTATCCGGCAGCACCATCGAACGGAATTTCAGCCCGCTATCAAATGCGCCCTCATCCGCCAGAAGCTGCGCCACATGGCTGCCGAAACCACCAACAGCGCCCTCTTCGATCGTGATCAGCGCCTCGTGATCGGCGGCCAGTTGCAGGATCATGTCCCGATCCAACGGCTTGGCAAAGCGGGCATCGGCCACGGTGGGCGTGATGCCCTTGGCGGTCAAAGATTCAGCGGCTTTCTGGACCTCTCCCAGACGGGTACCAAAGGACAGGATCGCCACGCGCGCGCCCTGTTGGATCATCCGGCCCTTGCCGATCTCCAGCACCTGAGGCGTATCGGGCATATCGACCCCCATGCCGTCCCCGCGCGGATACCGGAACGCAATCGGCCCCTCGTCATAGGCAGCGGCGGTCGCCACCATATGCACCAGCTCGGCCTCGTCTGCGGCGGCCATCACGACCATCCCCGGCAGGTTCGCCATAAAGGCAATATCGAACGAACCCGCATGCGTCGCCCCATCGGCGCCCACCAGCCCGGCCCGATCAATCGCGAACCGTACAGGCAGACGTTGGATCGCCACGTCATGCACCACCTGATCATACCCGCGCTGCAAGAACGTCGAATACATCGCGCAAAACGGTTTCAGCCCGCCAGCCGCCAGACCCGCGCTAAAGGTCACGCCATGCTGTTCGGCAATCCCCACGTCAAAGCACCGGCTGGGATACCGTTCCGCGAACAGGTTCAGCCCTGTGCCGTCCGGCATCGCCGCTGTAACGGCGCAAATCTTGTCGTCCTTGGCGGCCAGCGACAGCAAGGCATCCGCGAACACTTTGGTATAGGACGGCGCGTTGCTGGGTGTTTTTTTCTGCTGGCCGGTCAGCACGTCGAATTTGCCGGTCGCATGGCCCCGGTCACGGGCGCGCTCGGCCGGGGCGTATCCCTTGCCCTTTTTGGTGATCGCATGGATCAGGATCGGCCCCGTCGCCCGCGCCTTGACGGTGCGCAGCAAAGACAACAGCTGGTCCAGATCGTGCCCGTCAATCGGCCCGACATAGGAAAAGCCCAGCTCCTCGAACAAGGTGCCGCCGACGGTCATGCCCTTCAGCATTTCCTTGGCGCGTTTGGCGCCTTCGCGGAACGGTTCAGGCAGCAGGCTGACAGCGCCCTTGGCGGCGGCCTTGAATTCCTGGAACGGCTCGCCTGCGTACAGGCGGCTCAGATAAGACGACAGCGCGCCCACCGGCGGAGCAATCGACATTTCGTTATCATTCAGGATCACGATCAGGCGCTTTTTCAGATGGCCCGCGTTGTTCATCGCCTCGAACGCCATGCCGGCGCTCATGGATCCGTCACCGATCACGGCAATCGCGTCGCCCAGACCTTCGGGGGTGACACCGCCCAGATCGCGCGCCACGGCAAAGCCCAGCGCCGCAGAAATCGAGGTCGAAGAATGCGCCGCCCCGAACGGGTCATAGGGCGATTCCGACCGTTTGGTGAAACCGCTCAGCCCATCCTTAGAGCGCAGGGTCCGAATACGGTCCCGCCGCCCGGTCAGGATTTTATGCGGATAGCACTGGTGCGACACGTCCCAGATCAGTTTGTCCTTGGGCGTGTCGAAAACCGCATGCAGCGCCACGGTCAATTCAACCACACCCAGACCGGCCCCCAGATGCCCGCCGGTGACCGACACCGCGCTAACGGTTTCGGCGCGCAATTCATCCGCGATCTGATGCAGCTGAGCGTCACTGAAACGTTTCAGATCCGCAGGCACATGCACCTGGTCCAGCAATGGCGTGTTCGGTTGATCCGGCATGGCCCCTCCGGGCTGGCTGTTAGCTTGCACGCGAGATAACGAACCGCGCCGCGTCTCGCAAGGTTTGTGCCTCTTGTCCGTAGGACTCTAGCGCATCACAAGCCTGTGTCACCAGATCACCAGCGCGCAGCTTTGCCGCATCCAGTCCCAATAGCGAAACAAACGTGGCTTTGCCCGCATCTGCATCCTTGCCAACGGCCTTGCCCACGGTTTCAGCGTCGCCTTCGATATCCAGCACGTCGTCCCAGATCTGAAAGGCCAGCCCAATGCAATGCGCATAGATAGACAAGGGTCCCTGATCCGCCCCCGCCATGATCGCGCCCGCCGTGGCCGACCATTCGATCAGCGCGCCGGTCTTCCCGGCCTGCAACCGCTGAATTTCCGGCAGCGTCAAAGGCACCCGAGCCGTTTCGGCAGCGATATCCATTTCCTGACCGCCCACCATGCCTGCAATCCCGGCCCGCGCCGCAAAAGTGCTGATCAGGGTCAGTTTATGCTCGGCCGCGCACCCGACCTGGCACAGCATCTGGAACGCCAGAGATTGCAGCGCATCCCCCGCCAGAACCGCCGTGGCCTCGTCCCATTTGACATGAACGGTGGGCTGTCCGCGCCGCAACAGGTCATTGTCCATGCAAGGGATATCGTCATGCACCAGCGAATAGGCGTGCATTGCCTCGATCGCGGCGGCAGCGGGCGTTGCGACATCCGCCGCAATCCCATGCAGACGCGCGCTTTCCAGTACCAGAAACCCGCGCAGCCCCTTGCCGCCCGCACAGGCATAGCGCATCGCGTCAGCCACTGGGCTGTCCTCTCCGGCCAATGCAGCCTGGATATGACCCTCGGACAGCGCGCGCGCCTCGGCCAAGGCGCGTGTCAGCGTCGTTCCTGTGTTCATATCTGCTCTCAGAGCCCCTCGACAGGCTTTAGCCCCGCCGCGTTTCCATCGCCGTCCAGCGTGATGGCAGCGACCTTTTCCTCGGCCTCTTTCAGCTTGGCTTCGCAGCGCTTTTTCAGATCGGCGCCGCGGGTGTACAGCTTGATGGAATCTTCCAGCGCGACGTCGCCCCGTTCCAGTTGACCAACAACCTGTTCCAGTTCGGCCATGGCCTCTTCGAATGTCATTTCAGTTACGGGACGATCAGTCATCAAAGGCTCCTTGGGCGCATATTGCGGCGCCACCTTAGCCGCGACCGGGCAGAGGTTCAATTCAGTTGACGCAGGCATCGCGCTACCGGATGCTAATGACAAATGAGCATCGTCACCACAGACAACACCCAGGCTTTTCCCACCGAATCCGCCCAGGCGCAGGCCAGGACCCGGACCGCCGCCAAGGCCGCCGGGCTGAGCGCCGATTTCACACAGGTTCTGCGCTTTGTACCGGGCAATCGGATCATTATTCACGGCACGTTACACGGTCAGGACGCTGTGTTTCGCCTGCCGCTATCTGCCGCCAGCCACAAACAAGTCACCAAGGAATGGACCGAGCTCTGCCGCAGCCATACCTATATGACCGGCGACACCAACCGCGTGGCCACCCCGCTGCATTTCAGCGAAGACACAGGCCTGATGGTGATCAGCTTTGTACCGGGCACCCCGCTGATGAAACATCTGTGGTCACTGGATCAGGACCTGCGCGCCGAAACCTTTGCCCGCGCGGGGGCGTGGCTTGCTGCCTATATGGCCCCCAGCCTGAGCAACCGCCCCGCCAACACCCGCCACTGGCTGCGCCGCGCCAAAACCGCCATGGAATCCCAACCCCACGCAGAGCTGAGCGAGATCGAAACGCGGATCTTTCGCCAAATGCGGCACCTGTCCAAACAGATCGGTGACACCGACTGGCGCGTGTCGATCCCACATGGGGATTTTCATCCCAATAACCTTATCCTGAGCGGAACCACTCTGACCGGTATCGACACCGGGGGGTCCTCGGTTGCGCCGATCACCAAGGACATGGCGCGGGCGCTGACCCATATGGCGCGGCGCGGTCTGACACTATCAGATCAGACCAAATTCGGCGTGGATGCGCGGGCGTATGACGCGCTTGCCGACGCCCTGTCCCTGACGAAAACCGAACGCAGCCTGCATCTGCCCTATATGATTTGCTTTGAAACGCTGTTCCGCGTCGAGCACCCCGACATGCCCAAACGCCGCGTCACCCTTGCGCTGAACATGGCGCGGGCGCTGCTGAAAGATCTGCGCCAGATCACCTGAGGCGGCGCCCCTGGCCGGCGGCGCGCAGTGAGTATTTTCGGCAAGATGAAACGGCGGGCCGGGCGCGCCGTTTCATCCGTTGCGTTGAATACCACAGAGGCGCCCCTAGCCCTGATCGTCCTGGCATTCCATCGCGCCCTCGAGAGCAACCATTGTGCCCGTCAGATCAATCGCCATGACCTCTCCGTATTCATTATAGAGCGTCAGGGTCTGGCGCGCTGCGATGTCCCACAGGAAATCGGGATTGTCGAAATAGATGTCGGCGCCGGGCACGTCATTCAGATAGATCCCCTGCGCCACCCCATCGTAGGATTGTCCATCCAGATCAAAGGCCACGCCATAGCTTTCGCCTTCGACGATATCACCCCAGTTTTCATGAAACGCTGTCAGATAGCCGGCGCCTTCGTTCAGATCAAAGCCCACACGCACAAGGACGCCATTCTGGTATTCCGCCTGAATCAGGCAACCGTTGCCCAGTGTCGGGTCCACCAGGATATCCCAGCCTCCTCCGCTGCCCCAGTAGACGAGTTCCTGTGCCAGGGCGGGTGTCCCTGCTGAAACGGTCAGGCTTGCGGCGATCGCGGCCGCCAAGGTTGTGGCTTTCATCTTTCTCTCTCCCTTGTTGGTGCGCATTGGGCCTCTTGTTGGTGCCCTGCTTCTTTTTAGTAGCATGGCAGGAGGGAAAAATCACGTCTGTGCCGGGGGTTAGTCCGGTGCGAGCATATAGCCCGCGCCGCGCACGGTCTGCAGGTACCGGGGCTGTTTGGGGTCCGATTCAATCTTGCGGCGTAGGCGCGTGATCTGCACATCCACGGCGCGTTCCTGAGCCTGACCGCGGTCGCGGCCCAGCTCCTCGACCAGTTTTACCCGGCTGATCGGTTCGTTTGGCCAGGCCGAGAAGATTTTCATCAGCTGGCTTTCGGTCGCAGTCAGGCGGATCAGATCGTCGCCCTGCCACATCTCTCCGCGTTCGATATCATAGCGAATGGCCCCCAGCGTCAGAACCTTTGGGCCCGTATCAGCCGGGGCGGCCTCGGGCATCCGGCGCAGGATGGCGTTGATGCGCAGCAGCAGCTCTTTGGGTTCGAACGGTTTCGCCAGATAGTCGTCCGCGCCAGCCTCCAGCCCTGCGATCCGGTCTTCGGTTTCGCCGCGGGCCGTCAACAGCAGGATCGGCGTGGCAATGTCTTGCCGCAGGGCGCGGGTCAGGGAAATCCCATCCTCGCCGGGCATCATCACATCCATCACGATCAGGTCAAATTCCAGCCCCGACAGGATGCGCCGCGCATGGGCGGCATCGCGCGCCGACGACACCAGAAACCTGTTTCGCATCAAGTATTTCTGAAGCAAGCTGCGAATACGTTCGTCATCGTCAATGATCAGCAGGTGAGGATCGACGTCGTTCATGCTCCGCTCTCCCTGAGCGCATGATAGCGGCGGCGCATTTCCGGGTCCATCATTGCCTCGAGCACCTGACGGAACCCCGCCACCGCCTGAGGTCCGGCGGATCGGTATGCGGCCCGCATTCGGGCGCGCTGCGCATCTGACAGCTTGCGCTCCAGTGCCTCGCCCTCTTCGGTCAGGTACAGGTGGCGTTCGCGTTTGTCGGCCACGCCCACGCGGCTTTCGACCAGGCCGTCCTCGATCAAGGTCCGCAGCACGCGGTTCAGCGACTGTTTCGTCACCCCTAGCAGCACCAGCAGATTATTCACCGTCGTGCCGGGTGCGCGATTAATAAAGTGAACCGCCCGGTGATGTGCCCGCCCATAGGCCAGGCCCGCCAGGATGCGGTCGGGATCAGCCGTAAAGCCCCGATAGGCAAAGAACATTGCCTCGATTCCCTGCCTCAATTGCTCGTCCGTCAGGAAAAGAAGGTTTTCGCCTGTGGTAACGTCTGACATGGGCGCCCCTTTTTGAAAATGTTCTTAAAATGCCTGGGTAAGAGGCAGCTTAAGTCAGTCTTATTGACATTCCAAGTGTGAACTGGTAGCGAATCCCAGCTTTGGCGCAATAAAATGTCCGATACGGGCGGATTTAGCGCAATTTTCGAAAATAGACGGGCGCAGGAGAGTTGGAAATGGCCGGGTATGATGATCGCGATGGCAAAATCTGGATGGATGGGAAAATGGTGGACTGGCGCGATGCCAATGTCCATATCCTGACCCACGCGCTGCACTATGCTTCGTCTGTATTCGAGGGCGAGCGCTGCTATAACGGCAAGATCTTCCTGTCACGCAAGCATTCCGAACGCCTGATCAAATCCGGCGAGATGATGGATATGCCGATCCCCTACTCGGTCGATGAAATCGAGACCGCCAAGCAGGCCGTTCTGGACGCCAATGGCCTGACCGACGCCTATGTCCGCGTTGTTGCCTGGCGCGGCGCGGGCGAAGACATGGGCGTATCTGCCGCGCGTAACCCCGTCCGCATGGCCGTCACGGCCTGGGAATGGGGCAGCTACTATGGTGATGCGAAATTTCAGGGCGCGAAACTGGACGTCGCCAAATGGAAACGCCCCTCGCCTGAAACCATCCCCACCTCGGCCAAGGCCGCTGGCCTGTACATGATCTGCACCATGTCCAAACACGCCGCCGAGGCCAAGGGCTGCTCGGATGCTCTGTTCATGGATTTTCGCGGCTATGTGGCCGAAGCGACCGGCGCCAACATCTTTTTCGTCAAGGACGGCGAGGTGCACACCCCCCTGCCCGACGCGATCCTGAACGGCCTGACCCGCCAGACCGTCATCGGTATGCTCAAGGATCGCGGCATCACCGTCCACGAACGCCACATCCTGCCCGAAGAGCTGGACAGCATGGAGCAATGCTGGCTGACCGGCTCTGCCGCCGAGGTCACCCCCGTGGGCCAGATCGGCGACTGGACATTCGAGGTCGGCCCCCTGACCCGCGAAATCGCCGAGGCCTATGACGCGCTCGTGCGCAGCTGACCCCAGCAAGATCACAACAACAGGCGGCCTCAGCGGCCGCCTTTTTCGTTCAGAAATCCACGCCGCGCTGTGCCTTGATACCGGCCGCATAGGGGTGTTTCACCTCGGTCATTTCCGTGACCAGATCGGCGTAATCACACAGTAACGCAGGCGCATCGCGCCCCGTCAGGATCACGCTGGTCCGGTCCGAACGCGCCTTCAGCCCCTCCAACACCTGCTCGGGCGTCAGATACTCATACCGCAGCGCGATGTTGATCTCGTCCAGCACGATCAGGTCATAGTCACCGCTGGCCATCATCTGGCACGCCCGGTCAAACGCCGCATTCGCCGCCGCCACGTCGCGCGCACGGTCCTGCGTGTCCCAGGTGAATCCCTCGCCCATCGTGTGCCAATCGACACCGCCCAGACGCTCAAAGAACTGACGCTCGCCAGTGATCCAGCTGCCTTTGATGAACTGCACCACGCCCACGGTTTTCTTCCATCCCAGCGCCCGCACGATCACCCCGAACGCGGACGAGGACTTCCCCTTGCCGTTGCCCGTGTGGATCAGGATCAGCCCGCGACCGGGGTCCTGCGCCTCGGCGACCTTATCGCGATGGGCCTTCTGCATCGCCTGCATCTTCTGTTTGTGATCGTCGCTCATTCTGGGGCTCCTGTTCGCATGTCTGGCGGCCTGCTTATCCGTCACAGCCGCAAAAATCGACCCAATTCGCAGTCACATTTCTTTCGGAAAAAGTTCAATCAACCGTCGACTGACAGTCACGGAGACCGCGTTCCCTAAGGCTCTCTGACAGGACAGCCAAAGGAAACTAGCAATGTCCCAATCGATCAAGTTCAACATGAATCGCCGCTCCATGCTGGCCGGAAGCGTCGCGCTGGCCGGGTCGCTGGCTCTGCCCTCGATCAGTCGCGCCGCCGCGCGCCCCATTTTCACCCATGGCGTTCAGTCCGGCGACGTCAGCACCTCGTCCGGGATGATCTGGACCCGCACCGACCGCCCCGCCAAGGTCATGATGGAGGTCGCCACCACCGAATCCTTCAAGGACGCGCGCAAATTGGCCGCTCTGGATGCGCTGCCCAATTCCGATTTCGCCGTCAAACGCCTGATCGAGGGCCTGCCCGCCGATCAAGACGTGTTCTATCGCTTCACCGCCGCCAATCTTCACGACATCGCCGCCACCTCTGATCCCATCACAGGCCGTTTCCGCACCGCTCCCGCCGGGCGCCGCTCGGTTCGGTTCGCATGGTCCGGGGACACCGCCGGTCAGGGCTGGGGCATCGACGATCAGGGCATGCGCACCTATGCCACCATGGCCCAGCATGAACCCGATTTCTTTATCCACTCGGGCGACACCATCTATGCCGATGGCGCCATGCAGGACGAAGTCACCCTCAAGGACGGCACCACCTGGAAAAACTCCGTCCTGATTGATGAAAAACGCAAGGTCGCCGAAACCCTGGACGAATATCGCGGCCAGTGGAAATACAACATGATGGACGAACATGTGCAGGCGATGAACGCGATCTGCCCGACCTTCTTCCAGTGGGATGACCACGAGGTCGTCAACAACTGGTCCGCCTCCAAGGACCTGACCGCCGACGATCGCTATACCGAAAAATCGGTGCATGTGCTGGCAGCCCGCGCCGCCCGCGCCTTCCATGAAATGTCCCCGATCAGCTACACCCCATCCGAACCGGGCCGCGTCTACCGCAAGATCCCCTACGGCCCCATGCTGGACGTGTTCTTTCTGGATCTGCGCTCCTATCGCGGGCCGAACCACGATTCGATGGAAACCGAACTGACCGACGCCGCCCGCATCATGGGCGCCGAACAACTGGCCTGGCTGAAACGCGAACTCGCCGCCTCCAAGGCCACCTGGAAGGTCATCGCCTGCGACATGCCTCTCGGGCTGATCGTCTGGGACAACTGGAAGGACAAAGCCGGCGCCGAGGCCGTCGCCCAGGGCGATCACGGCACCCCCAAGGGCCGCGAACTGGAAATCGCAGACCTGCTGCGCTTCATCAAAACCGCAGGGATCGAAAACACCGTCTGGTTCACCGCCGATGTCCACTATACCGCCGCGCATCACTACAGCCCCGATCGCGCGCAGATGCAGGACTTCGATCCGTTCTGGGAATTCGTCTCGGGCCCGCTGCACGCTGGCACCTTCGGCCCCAATGACCTGGACATGACCTTTGGCCCCGAGGTCAAATTCGTCAAAGCCCCCACAGCCGAGCAAGGCGCGAACCTGCCCCCCTCGATGGGTTTGCAATTCTTCGGCCTGGTCGACATCGACGGCGCCACGCAGCAGATGACGGTCCGCCTCATGGATCGCGGCAACACCGAACTGTGGTCCACCACCTTGGACCCCAAGGGCCTGTCGCTCTAAACGCAAAGGGCCGGGGGATTTTGCGCCCCCGGCCCTTTCATCTTGCTCTAAATACTCACTGCGCCAACCGCGCAACGGGCGCCCCCCTTATTGCGGGGTGATTCCTCTCAGTCGCTCGGACCGACGGCGCAGCAACTCGACCGTGGCCAGCAGGGCAATCGAGATCAGAACCAGGATCGTCGCCACCGACAGGATCGCCGGGCTGATTTGCTCGCGGATACCGTTCCACATCTGGCGCGGGATGGTTTGCTCATCCAGGCCACCGACGAACAGCACCACCACGACCTCGTCAAACGATGTGACAAAGGCGAACAGCGCCCCCGAGATCACACCAGGCAAGATCAGCGGCATCTGCACCCGACGGAACGTGGTGATCGGATCGGCCCCCATATTCGCCGCCGCACGGGTCAGCGAGTGGTCAAACCCGACCAGCGTTGCCGTCACGGTGATGATCACAAAGGGAATGCCCAATGTTGCGTGCGCCAGGATCACGCCCAGATATGGGATGCCCCAGTTCTGGATCGAAATCGACGAGTAGAAGAAGAACAGCCCCGTCGCCACGATGATGATCGGCACGATCATCGGCGAAATCAGGATCGCCATGATCACCCGGCGTGCGGGCATCTCGGGGCGCGACAGGCCCAAGGCCGCCACGGTTCCCAGCGCCGTCGCCAGAATGGTCGAGAAGAAACCAATGATCACCGAGTTCTTGGCCGCATTGATCCAGGCTGCGTTCGACCAGGCGTCTGCCCACCAGCTGGTATCACGCGCATTTTCAGGCGCCTGCATCCCAAAGGTCAGCAAAAGATCATACCAGCGGCTGGAATACCCGGTCGGGTCCAGTTTCAGCATCTTTTCGGTAAAGGTGAAATACGGCTCGGCGTTAAAGCTCAGCGGAATCACCACCAGGATCGGCGCAATCAGGAACAAGAAGATCAGCGTGCAGATCACCAGATAGGTGTAGTACCAGACTTTTTCGAGCGGGTCTGCATAGGACGGAAGTGCCATGTTTCGTGTCTCCCCTTAACCCAGTTTCAGATTGTCGATGCCGATCAGGCGATCATACAGCCAGTACAGGATCACAACCCCGCCCAGCAGCAGCGCAGCCAAGGCAGCAGCAAGTGACCAGTTCAGCGATTTCTGCATGTGGAATGCGATCAAGTTCGAGATCAGCTGACCATCTGCACCACCCACAAGGGCCGGTGTGATGTAGTAACCAACAGCCAGAATGAACACCAACAGCGCCCCTGCCCCGATGCCGGGAACGGTCTGCGGGAAATACACCCGACGGAACGCCGTCCAGCTGGTTGCGCCCAGACTGCGCGCGGCACGCACATAGGACGGGTTGATCGGGCGCATCACCGAATACAGCGGCAACACCATAAAGGGCAGCAGGATATGCGTCATCGCAATCACGGTCCCCAACTGGTTATACATCATTTGCAGGCGGTTCTCGTCCCCCAGCAGGCCCATGCCCACCAAAGAGTCATTCACCACCCCCTGTGATTGCAACAGCACCATCCAACTGGTCGTTCGCACCAAGAGCGACGTCCAGAATGGCAGCAGCACCAGGATCATCAGCAGATTCGAATGGCGCAGCGGCAGCGTCGCCAGCAGATGCGCAATCGGATAGGCCAGAACAAAGGTCAGGAATGTGATCAACAGCGACAGGAACAGCGTGCGCTTGAACAGCTTCACATAGACCTGACGGTTTTCGTTCACCATCACCACGTCGCCGCTGTCATTCTTGGTCCGGTCCATCGCGGCCAGATAGAAGTTCGGCGTATAGGCCGAGGACGCGTCGCGCATCACCCGCCACAGCTGTGGGCTTGCCCAATCTTCGTCCAGCTTCAGGAACTGCTCTTTATAGGGCGGCTCCAGCTTGTTGGCTTTCCGAGAGGCCTTTGTGAACATCGAACGCGAGCCCGACATTTCATAGTTGATCCGCGTCCCGGCCTGACCGGCGGCGCGCAGCTCTTTCAGGACGATCAGATCCGCGGCCAACGCAGCAAATGCGGGCTCTTCCGGGACCGTCCCCAGCGGGTTTTCATCAAACCACGCTTTCAAATTCGTCATAATAGGTGTGCGTTTCCCCGAGGTCACATCCTCGTGCACCGTGAAACCTTCGTTATGGAAGGACCTGTGCAGCATCTGCCCGATCGGCGCCACAAAGGTGATCAGGATAAACGCCAGCAGCGGCAGCACCAGGAAGAACGCCCGCCGTTTGGCATAGGCCTGAGCCGAAGCCAGGGCTTGCTTCAGCGGCTTCCCGTCCGCCGTCGTCAGCATCTCAGTCTGTCCGTTCGCGGTTGCGTCGGTCATTTAGTTGCACCTTTCCCCGTGGCAGGCCGGGCCTTGAACGGCCCGTGCCCGGTCTTGCAGATGTCACCCCCAGCGGCGCCGGGGGTGACAGAATTGCCGGATTAGTTGGCCAGCCAAGCGTTGAAACGCTCGTTCAGCTCGGCGTCTTTATCGACCCAGAACTCAAAGTTGTTGACCAGAGCATTGCCCAGGTTCGCAGCAGCCGTCGGCATGTGCGGGCCCATTTCGGTCACGCCATCCGAGTATTTGCCAACCAGGGCACCCGAGGATTTACGCGCAGGACCGTAGGAAATCCACGAAGCCTGATCCGCCAGACGCTGGGTGTCGGTTGCAAAGGCGATGAACTCCATCGCGGCGTCTTTGTTCGGCGCGCCTTTGGGAACCACGAACAGGTCAAAGTCCATGATCTGACCGTCCCAGACGACTTCCAGAGGCTGGTTTTCAGCAACGGCAGCGTTAAAGATACGGCCGTTATACGCGGTCGACATCACGACTTCGCCATCAGCCAGCAGCTGCGGCGGCTGTGCGCCGGCTTCCCACCAGACGATGTCGCTTTTGATCGAATCCAGCTTGGCGAATGCACGATCCACACCTTCGTCGGTGTCCAGAATGTCATAGACGTCACCAGCGGCAACACCGTCAGCCATCAAAGCCATTTCCAGGGTTGCTTTGGCCGATTTACGCAGGCCGCGCTTGCCGGGAATTTTGGCAGTGTCAAAGAAATCGCCGATGGTGACAGGCGCCATCGAAACATTGTCTTTGTTATAGGCAAAGACAGTCGACCACACGATGTTCGCAACGGCGCAATCCTGGATCGCTCCTTCGATGAAATCATCAGTTGCCGACGTGCCATCGGGCGCAGCAGGCAGCATCGACGCGTCGATTTCTTCCAGCAGGCCTTCGTCACACAGACGCACAGCGTCCGAGAATTCCACGTCAGCCACGTCGATCGAAACGTTACCCGCCTCAACCTGTGCCTTGATCGGGGTCGCGGGATTGTCCGCGTCGATCGAGTTGATCTTGGTGCCGGTCATCGCGGTAAAGGGCTTGTGATACGCCTCGACCTGCGACTTCGTGTAGGCGCCGCCCCACGACATTACGGTCACTTCGCCGCCACCATGGCTACCGGCTTGCGCAGCAAACGCAGCGGTCGTCAAAGCAGTCGCGAGAAGAGCTGTTTTGAGTTTCATTTTCATAACTCCCATTAGGTACCCGTCATTAATGATTTCAGAGGCGGTGAAACGGGCTACAGACCCACCCCTCCTTGAGCTTCGCAGGCCCGGCGTACCGGCCCTGCGAGAATCTATTAAGCATCCAGAGCGTGACAGTCGCTTGGCAACCAACCGATTTCGATTTGCTGACCAGGCGTCAGGCGAACCTGATCCGGAGCATTCCGTGTTTTGACAACGAAATCGTCATTTCCGGCCACACGCAGGCGGGTGCGGAAAATGTCGCCCATATAGATGAATTCCATGACCTCTGCTTTCAGGAGGTGGGCCCCTTCCTGCAGACGTTCTTTATTGAATTCAACACGTTCTGGGCGGATCGAAACGCGGGTTCTGTCCCCGGCTTTCGACACGTTAACCGGCTTGGCGTCGATCAATCCGCCGCCGTCCAGCTGCACAACGCACAGCTCGGGGTTCTTGATCTCGGTCACCACGCCTTCGAGGGTATTATTTTCACCGATGAACTGCGCAACAAAGCTATTTTCCGGCGCTTCATACAGTTGATCTGGCGGTGCCAGCTGCTGGATGCGGCCGTCATCGAATACGGCAACGCGGTCCGACATGGTCAGCGCCTCGGTCTGGTCGTGGGTCACGTAAACCGTGGTGATTCCCAGCTCGTGTGCCAGACGGGTGATTTCGAATTGCATGTGCTCGCGCAGCTGTTTGTCCAGCGCACCCAGCGGTTCGTCCATCAGAACCAGTTCGGGTTCGAATACCAGCGCGCGCGACAGGGCGACCCGCTGTTGCTGCCCCCCCGAAAGCTGCGCCGGGCGGCGGTTGCCAAAATCACCCATCTGGACCATGTCCAGCGCGCGTTTCACCTTGGCTTCGCGTTCGGATTTTCCCAGGCCGCGCACTTCCAGCGGGAAAGACAGGTTTTCGCCGACGGTCATATGCGGGAACAATGCGTAGTTTTGGAAAACCATGCCGATGCCGCGTTTATGCGGCGGGATGTTGTTGATTGGCTTGCCGTCCAACAGGATTTCCCCGTGCGTCGCGGTTTCAAAGCCAGCCAGCATCATCAGGCAAGTGGTTTTGCCGGACCCCGATGGTCCCAACATTGTCAGGAATTCGCCCTTGGGCATGCTGAGATTCAGGTCTTTAACGACAAGAGTTTCGCCGTCATAGCTCTTTTGCACCCGGTCAAACTTGACGAATGCGTCATCGGTCTGTTGTTCAGCCAAATCTGGCTCCCCGTTTGTTTTGCGCAGCTTTTTTGCCGCATATTTTGAGCAATTTAATACCCGAGTCGCTTTGTGTTGCAACCGCCAATGTAAATTTTTTTGTGCCGAGCATGAAAATAGCCTAAATTTTGGCATTTCGCTTTATTTTTTGACACTTGGTCAAATTAAAGTGCGCAACAAGCTAAGCAAGAGCTGCCTCTAATGCTCAAAATTTGCTTACACGACCCAAGGGGCGACAGTCGCTGCCAGGCCCCGCCCCTACCCTTTCAAAGTAAAACGCGAGCCGTTGGCGCTTGCAACACGATCACGGCACTTTTGGGCATTTTGCGACATCAGTCGCACGTCAACAGGCAAAAAATCCCGCGGGGCCCTGACAAACAGCATAGCACAAACCCCTTGTTTTGTCGAAACCAGACGGATCCACCCGCGTTAGTGCCCACTGCCGCTGCTCATGATTCCACCATTATTCCCGTGATCGCAAAACACCCAGCCTGGGCTCTGTCAGCGAAGAGACAAAGAGGCTGCCATCCGCGCCAACGATTGCCCCTGTGGTCAACCCATAGGTTCCCGCCGGGTCCTGCAAGGTTTCGATCACCGTCCCCGCTGCGTCCATCCGAAAGACAAAACCATAACGAATCGGCGCCGGTCGCATTGATTTGGGCAGGCGCATCACCGCCCGACGCAAGCGCGGTTTGTCGTCCAGCCGATCCATCACGGGATTGCGTGGACTGACCAGCCCCACCCAGAATGTTCCGTCCGGGGCGTCGTTAATATTGTCGGGGAAACCGGGCAGATTGCTGATCACCAGCTCGCGCCCTTTACCGTCGGGCGCATAGCGCCAAATGCTGTAGGTGCCGGTTTCGACGACATAGATCCCGCCATCCCTGCCCACCGCGATCCCGTTGGGAAAGGTCAGGTTGTTGGCAAAAACCGTCGTTTGCTCCGTTTCGGGATCATACTTCAGCACGCGCCCGTTGTTGGAATGCTCCACCAGATCCAACACCGACGCAGCAAGCGTCCCGCCATTGTCCCGCGCGCCAAACCTGGTCGAGGCATCGGTGAAATAGACCGCGCCGTCCGCGGCTACATCCACATCATCGGCATAGAGGATCGGTTTGCCGTCGGCCTTATCCGCCAGCACGCGCACCGCGCCCTGGCGATCAACCACCAACAGCCCGCGATAGGCGTCAGCGACATATAGATCCCCGCTTGGGCCGAACTCCACCCCCAGCGGTCGCCCCTCTGTCCTTGCGAACACGTCGGTCCTGCCGCCGGATTGCGGACGGCGCAGGATTTCCCCGTGATGCGTTGCGATATACAGCAGCCCGTCAGGGCCGATGGCCACATCTTCGGGGCCGTGGCGTCCTGCGATGTCCAGATAGTCCAGCTCTGACAACAGGTCGTTTTGCGCAAAGACCCCGGTATAGCCGGGGTCTTCTGGTGCATCCCAGGATTCGGGCGCGACAGGCACGGGCCAGGTAACCAAGTAAACGATGCAAACCAGCACCACGATCGCCCAAAGCCCGAAAAAAGATCTCATTAACCGCTCCATACAAGGGGCGGACCAAAAATCAAGACGCTGCCACCCACAACCCCGCATCCTTAACGCGAGCCATGCCTTCGTCAAGCGACTTTACCGCGCGGTCCACCAATGTATCGGCCTCCTCGTGCGACATCACCAGCGGCGGGCTAATGATCATCCGGTCCCCGACATGGCGCATGATCAGGTTGTTGGCAAAGCACCGCTCGCGGCAAATATACCCGACCGTCCCCGCATCCGAGGCGAAATTCGCGCGGCTCTCTTTGTGCGGAGTCAGCGCGATCGACCCCATCATGCCCACGATCTTGGCCTCGCCAACCATCGGGTGATCGGCCAGGGCCTCCCACTTTGCCTTCAGATACGGGCCAATATCGTCATGGACGTAATCGACCAGCTTTTCCTCTTGCATGATGTTGATGTTTTCCAGCGCCACGGCCGCGGCCACCGGATGGGCGTTATAGGTATAGCCGTGGTTAAATTCACAGGCGCCGATCACGCTGGCGACCTCGTCATTGACGATGGACCCGCCAATCGGCTGATACCCCGACGACAGCCCCTTGGCGATTGTCATGATATCCGGGGTCCAGCCCACGGTTTGCGATCCAAACCAGTTTCCGGTCCGGCCAAAACCACAGATCACCTCGTCCGCGATCAGCAGGATTTCGTATTTGTCACAGATGCGCTTGATTTCCGGCCAATAGGTTTCGGGCGGCACGATCACGCCGCCAGCCCCCTGCACCGGCTCTGCGATAAAGGCCGCGACGTTGTCTTCGCCCAGATCGTGGATCGCCTTTTCCAACTGCTGCGCACGCTCCAGCCCGAATTCCTCGGGCGAGGTGTCGCCGCCTTCGGCCCACCAGTTGGGTTGATCAATATGGTAAATGTCGGGGATCGGCAGACCGCCCTGCGCGTGCATCCCTGTCATCCCACCCAAAGACGCCCCGCCCAGGGTCGAGCCATGATACGCGTTCTTGCGGCTGATGATGGTCTTCTTGGTCGGCTTACCCTTTTGCGCCCAATAGGTGCGCACCATACGGATATTGGTGTCGTTCGCCTCGGACCCGGACCCGGCATAGAACACATGGTTCAAATCCCCCGGCGCGATTTCCGCCAGTTTCTGGCTCAGCGCGATGGCGGGGACGTGGGTCGTCATAAAGAAGGTGTTATAATAGGGCAGTTCGGCCATCTGGCGGGCGGCGACATCGGCCAGGCGCTGACGGCCATAGCCGATATTCACGCACCAAAGCCCGGCCATACCGTCCAGGATCTGGTTGCCCTCACTATCAAACACCCACGATCCCTCTGCACGGGTAATCACCCGCACGCCTTTCTCGGCCAGCTCGTTCTGGTTCGAGAAAGGATGAATATGGTGGGCCGCATCCAGTTTTTGCAGCTCTGCGGTCGGCATGTGGTTTGTGATCATCGTCATCTCGGGGGCCTCGTACATCAAGAGAAGCAGACCCGGCCGACTCGACCGGGATAGCGTTTCGTCCAGAATATGATCAAATTATTTCATGTCAATCGAATCAGTGCGCCTCTGTCGGGTGCTCTAACATGTCGCGAACTTGCTCCATTCCCTGCAACATGTCCTCTCGGCAGGCGCGCGCGGCACCTTCGGCATCTTTGGTCCGCATACAGGCCAAAAGGTCCTTGTGACGGTCCGGCAGATTCTGTGTTCCAAGCCGCCCACAGACCACCCGCAACGAGGGCCCGAATCGCAGCCACAGCCCCTCGGCCATGGCCGCCAGGATGGGGGCCTCTGCCAATTCATAGATCCTGGCGTGGAACCGATAGTTATATTCCAGGTACCCCTGCAAGTCCCCGCTGGCGATCGCCGCGTCCAGAACATCGTCCAATTTCGTCAGCTCGGCCAGATTGGCCGCGGTGGCCCTTTCGGTTGCCCTTAGCCCCAAGTGAGACTCAAGCCACTGACGAGCAAAGATAATTTCAGCGATATTTTCTGTGGTCAGCAACGGAACGATGACCCGGCGGTTGCCCTGGAATTCCAGGGCGCCTTCGGATGTCAGGCGCCGGATCGCCTCGCGGACGGGGGTCATGCCAGCATTCAGCCGATCCGTCAGCCCCTGAATCGTCACGGGCTGGCCCGGCGCGATCTCGCCAAAAAGAATCTGCTCGCGCAGCCGACGATAGATCAATTCATGGGCCGGCAATGGCGTCTTGCTGGATTCTGTTCCGGTCACTTTCTGGGCGCTTCCGTCCATTCTGCTTCAATTCTCCGCATCTGTCCTAAACCAATTCTTGCGAGTTTACTTGACCCGTGAAAACATTTCCATGTTGCCTTGAAAGATGAATTTTGATCAAATTAAGGTCAACGGGAAAACAATCCCGAAATCCATGGGGAGATATGGAATGAAAAATCGCTTTCTGACTCTGACGGCCGTTGCCGCGCTTTGTGCCGGGGCCGCTGTCGCCGGAGAGGTCCGGGTCTACAACTGGTCCGACTATATCGACGAAGAGCTGCTGACCAAGTTCGAGGCCGATACCGGCATCAAGCTGATCTATGACGTGTTCGACAGCAACGAGGTTCTGGAAACCAAAATGCTGGCCGGCGGGTCGGGCTATGATGTGGTTGTGCCCACCGGCACCTTCTTGCAACGTCAGATCTCAGCCGGGGCCTTCCAGAAACTGGACCTGTCCAAGCTGCCCAACCACGCCAACATGTGGGACGTTGTTGCCGACCGCACCGCGCAATACGATCCCGACAACGCCTATTCGATCAACTACATGTGGGGCACCACCGGGCTGGGCGTGAACGTCGGCAAGGTGACTGAGCTCCTGGGCGCAGACGCCCCCATCGACAGCTGGGACCTGGTCTTCAAGCCGGAAAACATGGAAAAGCTGGCCGCCTGTGGCGTGCATTTCCTGGATGCGCCTTCGGAAATGATCCCTGCCGCGCTGAAATATCTGGGCGAAGAGCCCAACAGCCACGACAAGGACGTGATCAAGAAGGCCGAGGCCGTCTATATGGCTGTCCGCCCCTATATTCAGAAATTCCACAGCTCGGAATACATCAACGCGCTGGCGAATGGCGACATCTGCGTGGCCGTTGGCTGGTCGGGTGACATTCTTCAGGCCCGTGACCGCGCTGCCGAGGCTGATAACGGGGTCGAGGTCGCCTATAACGCTCCCAAAGAGGGCGCTCAGATGTGGTTTGACCAGATGGCCATTCCCGTGGACGCGCCCAACCCCGACGCTGCGCACACCTTCCTGAACTTCATCATGGACGCGCAGAACATGGCCGCGGCCTCGAACTATGTGTACTACGCCAACGGCAACAAAGCCTCGCAAGAGTTCCTGGTCGAGGACGTGATCGGCGATCCGGCGATCTACCCATCCGAGGCCGCGCTGAACAATCTGTTCACCACCACGCCTTATGACTCCAAGGTCCAGCGCGTCGTGACCCGCCTGTGGACCAAGATCAAGTCCGGCACCTAACGCCTTAGACACTTCGGACCCGCGCAGCCCTTGCGCGGGTCTTTTACTGACAGGGACAGGCATGGAACAAACTGAATTCGCCCCTTGGAACGACCCGACCGCGACGCCTCTGATTCAGTTCAAAGGCGTGACAAAACGGTTTGGCGACTTCACCGCGATCGACAATCTTTCGCAGGACATTTTCGAATGCGAGTTTTTTGCGCTTCTGGGCCCCTCGGGCTGTGGCAAGACCACGATGATGCGCATGTTGGCCGGGTTCGATCAGCCGACCGAGGGCCAGATTCTGATCGCCGGTCAGGACATGGCAGGCATCCCTCCGAACGAACGCGCCGTGAACATGATGTTCCAATCCTACGCGCTGTTCCCGCATCTTTCGATTTTCGACAATATCGCCTTTGGCCTGAAGCGCATGAAAATGCCCAGCGCCCAGCTGAATGAACGAGTTCAGGAAATGCTGCGCCTGACTCGCCTGGAACGCTTTGCCAAACGCAAACCGCATCAGATTTCCGGTGGCCAGCGCCAGCGCGTCGCCCTGGCCCGCAGCCTGGCCCGCGCGCCGAAACTGCTGTTGCTGGACGAACCTCTGGGCGCGCTGGACAAAAAGCTCCGCGAAGAGACCCAGTTCGAACTGATGGACATTCAGGAAAAAACCGGCACCACCTTTGTGATCGTGACCCACGACCAAGAAGAGGCCATGACAGTTTCCTCTCGTGTGGCCGTCATGGACGAGGGCCGCATCATGCAGGTCGCCACCCCCGCCAATATCTACGAAGAGCCGGATTCGGTCTATGTGGCTGATTTCATTGGCAACGTGAACATCATTCAGGGCAAGGCCAGTAAGACGGGCGACGACGGATATGACATCCATTGGGCCGACGGCTATGCCCCGATTCAGGCCAAGACCTCGCGCCAGCTGGACGAGGGGCAAACCGCCTTTGTCGCCCTGCGCCCCGAGAAAATCACCGTGTCCCGCGACAAACCCACGGACGCCGGCAACATGATCAAGGGCGAAATCGTCGACATCGCCTATCTGGGCAACATGTCCACCTATCACGTCAAAATCCCCGGTGGTCTGGTGATCAAGGCGCAATCCGCCAACACCCGCCGCCTGTCCCGCCGCGCCTTTACATGGGAGGACGAGGTGTGGCTCAGCTGGACGCTGACCGCCGGCTCGGTCCTAAGTGAATAAGATGCGCCGCCTGTTCCTGATTGCTGTTCCCTATCTGTGGCTGCTGGCGCTGTTCCTGATCCCTTTTGTGATCGTGCTGAAAATCGCGTTGTCCGACACGGCCCTGGCCATTCCACCCTATATGCCCACGCTGGATTTCGCCGGTGGCTGGCAGGCCATCAAGGATTTCTTCTCTGCGCTGGACATGGAGAATTTCGTCTTCCTGACCGAGGATGACCTCTATTGGAAATCCTACCTCTCCAGTCTGCAAATCGCGGCGGTTTCGACCGTTCTGACGCTGCTGGTGGGCTATCCGCTGGCCTATGGCATGGCGATGGCCCCGGATGAATGGCGCCCGACCCTGATGATGTTGATGATCCTGCCGTTCTGGACCAGCTTTCTGATCCGCGTCTATTCCTGGATGGGCATCCTCTCGAACGAGGGCTTTTTGAACCAATTCCTGCTGTGGACCGGCCTGATCTCTGAACCGCTGATCATCCTGAACACCAATTCCGCCGTCTATATCGGGATCGTCTACACCTATCTGCCCTTCATGGTGCTGCCGATCTATTCCGCGCTGGAGAAGCTGGACGGCTCGCTTCTCGAGGCGGCCGAGGATCTGGGCTGCTCGCGGCTGACGGCATTCTGGCTGGTGACAATCCCCCTGTCCAAAAGCGGCATCATCGCCGGGTCGTTCCTTGTGTTCATCCCCGCACTGGGGGAATTCGTTATTCCGTCGCTTCTGGGTGGCTCGGGCACGCTGATGATCGGCAAAGTCCTGTGGGAGGAATTCTTCAGCAACCGTGACTGGCCTGTCGCCAGCGCCGTGGCGGTCGTGTTGCTGCTGATCCTGATCATCCCGATCATCCTGTTCCAACGGAACGAACAGAAAGAGCGGGAGAAAAACCAATGAGACGCTTTACCTGGTTCAATGCCACCGCTCTGACCTTTGGGTTTGTCTTTCTGTATCTGCCGATGATTATTCTGGTGATCTACAGCTTTAACGCCAGCAAACTGGTCACTGTCTGGGCCGGGTTCAGCACCAAATGGTACGCCGAGCTGTTCCAGAACGATGCCTTCCTTGATGCCGCCTGGGTGACGCTTCAGGTGGGGGTGGCCAGCTCTACCTTGGCGACGATCCTGGGCACCATGGCGGCCTATGTACTGGTGCGCGCCGGGCGGTTTCACGGGCGCACCCTGTTTTCCGGCATGATCTACGCACCGCTGGTCATGCCCGAGGTGATCACCGGCCTGTCGCTGCTGTTGCTGTTCATCGGCATCGGGCTGGACCGCGGGATTTTCACCATCATTCTGGCGCATACCACCTTTTCGATGTGTTACGTGTCGGTCGTCGTGTCCTCGCGCCTGGTCAGCTTTGATCAGTCCCTCGAAGAGGCCGCGCTGGATCTGGGCTGTTCACCGTTCGAATCCTTCCGTCTGGTGACCCTGCCGATCATCGCGCCTGCGGTGATTTCCGGCTGGCTCTTGGCCTTTACCCTGTCGCTGGACGATCTGGTGATCGCGTCGTTTACCTCGGGGCCGTCCGCTACGACCCTCCCGATCAAGATTTTCTCGGCGGTGCGTCTGGGCGTCAGCCCCGAGATCAACGCGCTGTCCACGCTGATGATCGGCATCGTCGCAATCGGGGTCATCTCGGCCTCAATCGTGTCGAAACGCGCGGCAGTCAAACAGCGTCAGGACGAACTGGCTGCCGACAGATCATGACCCGCCTGCTGTCCGATTTCGCCTATGGCGACGGCCCCAACGCCGCGTGTTTCTGGGGGCCGACGTCCATTCAGGCCGATCGCACCCCCCAGGCGCAAGGCGATCTGCACACCCAGATCGCCATTGTCGGCGCGGGGTTTACCGGGCTATCGGCAGCGCTGCACCTGGCTCGACAAGGCATCGACGTCACCGTCCTAGAATCCCAAACCCCCGGTTGGGGGGCCTCGGCGCGCAATGGCGGGTTCGCCTGTCTGGGCGGGACGGCGCTGACCTCGAACATCATCCGCAAACGCCATGGAACTGACGGGCTGCACCACTGGCGCGCCACAGAGATCGCCTCGGTTAATCTGGTCCGCAGCCTGCTGGATCAGCACAACATCAACGCCGACACGCATTCCAAAGGCGAGACGATCCTGGCCCACTCGCCCCGCGCCATGCGGCACCTACGCGCCGATCAGGCCAGGTTAGAGACTGAATACGGCTTTGACACCACCCTGCACGAGGGCGCCGATCTCGCGTGTCTGGGCATGAATGGGCGTTATTTTGGGGCGCTAACCCTGCCGCATGGGTTTGGTGTGAACCCGCGCAAATATGCGGATGGTCTGGCCCGCGCCGCGCTGGACTCCGGCGTGAAAATCCACAGCCACAGCCCTGTGCGTTCCGTCACCCACAGCGGCCAGACCTATCGTTTGTCCACCGCCACCGCCCGCATCCGCGCGGACAAGGTGATCTTTGCCACCAACGGCTATTCCTCCGAGGACATCCCCCCCTGGATGCGCGCCCGCTATATGCCGTTGCAATCCAATGTGCTGGTCACGCGCCCGCTGACGCCCGGCGAAATCGCAACTGGCTGGAACAGCGATCAGATGGCCTATACCCACCAGACCCTGTTGCATTACTTCCGGCTGATGCCGAACGGTCAGTTCCTGTTTGGAATGCGTGGCGGGCTGATGTCGGGGCCGCGCGCCTTTGCCGCCCTGCAAAAACGCACCCGCCAGCAATTCGAGTCCGCCTTTCCATTCTGGAAACACGTCGAAACCCCGTATCATTGGAATGGAGCCCTGGCCTTCAGCGCGACCTTGGCGCCCTATGTCGGGCCGATCCCCGAAATGCCGGGGGCCTTTGCCGGTTTTGCCTATCACGGGAATGGCGTGGCGATGGGCACCCACGCGGGCGCGGTTCTGGCGCGTCTGGCCACGGATCAGGACCCCGGCCCGCACTATCCCGCCTTGATGCAAACCATCCCCGCACGGTTCCCCCTGGGCCGGTATCGCCGGGCCTTGATGGCGCCGGGCTATATCGCCGCCACGCTTAGCGGGCGCTAACCCTGAGGCGTCATCCCCGACCGTGCCTTGGACCGTTTCAGCCCCAGATGGCTCTCGCGCCAGATGATCAGCACCCCGGCGGCAATCACGATCGCCGCCCCTGTCAGCATCTGCGCCGTCGGGACCTCGGAGAACACGAAATACCCGATCAGCAGCGCGAATATCATCGAGGCATAGTCAAACGGCGCCACCACGGACGCCCCCGCGAACCGATACGCCGAGGTCAGGAATATCTGCCCCAACCCGCCGATGAATCCCGCCGCGATCAGCAGCATCGCCTCGCGTGGTTCGGGCAGGACCCAGCCAAACGGCAACGTCAGCAGCGACAACACGGTCGAGGTCAGCGAGAAATAGAACACGATGGCGGCGGTTTGCTCGCTCTGGACCAGTTTGCGGATATAGATCTGCGCCAACGCCGCACAGACCGCGCCCATCAGCGTCAGAACCGCCCCCACCGCCTGAGTCATCTGCACCGTTTCCTCGGACAGCAGGGTCATCCGGGGCGCCAGGATAATCAGCACCCCGACAATCCCCATCGCAACCGAGGCCAGCCGGAAAATCCCCACATGTTCGCCCAGAAACATCGCCGCAAAGATAACCGTCAGCAGCGGCGCGGCATATCCGATGGCCGTGACCTCGGGCAGAGGCAGGAATCCCAGCCCCGCGAACATCATCCCCATCGCCCCCGTGCCCACGAACCCGCGCCAGAAATGCGCCATGCGGGATTTGACCTTTAGCCCCGTGCGCAAATCGCCCCGCACCGCCAGCCAGCCCAGGATCACCGGCACCGCGAACAGGGATCGGAAAAACACCGCCTCTCCGGGGGGAACATGGTCCGACGTCGCCTTGATCAGCGATGCCATCGAGATGAACATCAGCACCGAGCACAGCTTCAGTGCAATTCCCTTGATAGGTTGCATATTGGGTCCCTTCGCGCGTGGCGGGATGCTGCGCCTCTGCGTGGCAAAGGTCAATCCGGGCAAAGCGCTTGATCTTGGGGAAATCCATGCGAAAACAGGGGGCCGCACTGCATGCAACGAAAGGGCCCGCCATGTATCCGACCAACTATCTGATCAGCCGCCTGTCGATGGGCGCGGATCAAACCCCGGACAAGGTATTCGCCACACGACCCGGCCAGCCTGATGTGACCTATGCCCAGCTGTTCGACGGCGCGCAGCGATTGGCCCAGAAACTGATGTCAGCAGGGCTAATGCCCGGCGATCGCGTGGCCGTGCAGGTCGAAAAAACGCTAGAGGCCGTTCAGCTGTATCTGGGCACCGTGCTGGCGGGCGGGATCTTTTTGCCGCTGAACACCGCCTATACCGGGGCCGAGGTCGCCTATTTCATCACCGATGCCACCCCGCGCGTTCTGGTCTGCGATCCCGCCCGTCTGAACGAACTGTCCACGCTGGCCGGCGACGCCACCGTGATGACGCTGGACAAAAACGGCACCGGCACGCTGACCGCTGATCTGCCCGGCACGGACCCCGCGTTCCAGCCCGTCGCGCGTGGGGCCGATGATCTGGCCGCGATCCTCTATACCTCGGGGACGACGGGCCGGTCCAAGGGCGCGATGCTGAGCCACAAGAACCTGCACTCCAACTCGGACTCTCTGTGCGATCTGTGGCGGTTTACCCCCGATGACGTGCTGATCCACACCCTGCCGATCTTCCACACGCATGGCCTGTTCGTGGCGACGAATGTGGCGCTGCTGTCCGGGGCCTCGGTCGTGTTCTTGCCGAAATTCGACGCCCAGGCGATTCTGGACGCCATGCCCGGCGCCACCGCGTTGATGGGCGTGCCGACCTTCTATACCCGCCTGCTGGACGATCCCCGCCTGACGCCGGATCACGCCCAGAACATGCGCCTGTTCATCTCAGGCTCGGCGCCCTTGCTGGTGGACACGCACGAACAATGGGAACTGCGCACCGGCCACCGCATTCTGGAACGCTATGGGATGACGGAAACCAACATGTCCACGTCCAACCCCTATGACGCCGAGCGCCGCGCAGGCACCGTGGGTTTCCCCCTGCCCGGTGTGGAACTGCGCATCATGGAGGGCGGCAGCCCCGTCGCCCAAGGCGACATCGGCGTGATCGAGGTCCGCGGCGACAACGTGTTCCAGGGCTACTGGCAGATGCCCGAAAAAACAGCCGAGGAACTGCGCCCCGACGGTTGGTTCATCACCGGCGATCTGGCGATTCAGGATGCCGATGGCTATATCACCATCGTCGGCCGCGCCAAGGATCTGATCATCACCGGCGGGTTCAACGTCTACCCCAAGGAACTGGAATCCCTGATCGACGACATCCCCGGCGTGTTGGAAAGCGCGGTCATCGGTGTCCCGCATCGTGATTTCGGAGAGGCCGTGGTGGCCATTGTCGTCCCCTCGGACCCTGCGCTGACGCCCGACCAGATCCAGGCCGTGACCTCGACCCAGCTGGCCAAGTTCAAACAGCCCAAACAGATTCTGTTCCTGCCTGAATTGCCCCGCAACACCATGGGCAAGGTCCAGAAAAAAGCCCTACGCGAGGACTACGCCGCGCTGTTCGCCTAGGCGTATTCTCACGCAAAAGTGCACCATTCCCCGGTTTCAGACCGGGGGATCGGCCAGACTCTGCCAGCCGGGCGCTCTTGCGTCGGCCACGCTCTGCCGAGCGGAAATCCCCCATCTATCAATCCGCCCCGGAACCCCCAAGTTGCCCAGACAGCAATAGCGGCCCGCACCAAGCGGCGCCGGAGGCAGATTGAAAGGACACTACAATGAAACTGAAAAACATCCTGCTGGGCACCATGGGCGCGACGCTCTTTGCGGCGCCCGTCATGGCTGGTTCGGCCGCTCCCGCCGCCACCGAAACCCCGGTTGCCGCGCCCCTGTCCGTCCCGCTGACCGGCGATTGGACCGGCGGCTATGTCGGGGGGCAGATCGGGTTTGGGGATGTGTCCGGCGGCGTGTCCGGTGACGGCGTGATCGGTGGTTTCACCGCGGGTTATGACTATGACTTTGGCACCTGGGTGCTGGGTGCCGGCGTTGACTATGACTTTGCCGACATTGATGCAGGCGGCAATACGCTGGAAAACGTGGCCCGCCTGAAACTGCGCGCCGGTTATGACACGGGCCCCGGCCTGATCTATGCCACCGCCGGTGCGGCCCGCGCCGAGATTGACACGCTTGGCTCGGACGAGGGCTATTTCGCCGGTGTCGGGTATGAGCACATGATCACCGAAAACATGTCTGTCGGCGGCGAAATCCTGTACCACGATTTCGGGGATTTCAACGGTTCCGGCACGGATATCCAGGCCACGACCGCCCAGGTCCGCGCCACCTTCCGCTTTTGATCCGATCCAAAACAGAAGGCGTCCCAATCGGGGCGCCTTCGGTCTGTAGCGCGGGTTATCCGCGTTTCGGCAGCACCCAATCGGGCCGCACAAAGTGACAGGTATACCCGTTCGGCAGCCGCTCCAGATAATCCTGATGCTCGGGCTCGGCGTCCCAGAAATCGCCCACGGGCTCGACCTCGGTCACGACCTTGCCGGGCCACAGCCCGCTGGCCTCGACATCCTTGATCGTGTCGATGGCACAGGCTTTCTGCGCCTCATCGACATAGTAGATCGCCGACCGATAGCTCAGCCCCAGATCGTTGCCCTGCCGGTTCAGCGTGGTCGGATCGTGGATCTGGAAAAAGAACTCCAGCAGCGCGCGATAGCTGGTCCTGGCCGGGTCAAACCAGATCTCGATTCCCTCGGCGTGGGTGCCGTGATTGCGATAGGTCGCGTTGGGCACGTCGCCCCCCGTATACCCCACGCGCGTCCGCGTCACACCGGGCAACTTGCGGATCAGATCCTGCATTCCCCAGAAACACCCGCCCGCCAGTACGGCCCGTTCTTCGGTCATCACAGATCCTCCACCTGGGTCACATAGGCACCATAGCCCTCGGCCTCCATGTCATCCCGGTGGATGAATCGCAGCGACGCCGAGTTGATACAATACCGCAGCCCGCCCCGATCCGGCGGCCCGTCCGGGAACACATGCCCCAGATGGCTGTCCCCATGGGCCGAGCGCACCTCGGTTCGCACCATCCCATGGGTGGTGTCGTGCAGCTCTGCGATATGCGCGGGCTCGATCGGTTTGGTAAAGCTGGGCCATCCACAGCCGGATTCGTACTTGTCCGAGGACGCAAACAGAGGCTCGCCGGACACGACGTCCACGTAAATCCCCGGTTCCTTGTTCTTCAACAGCTTGCCCGATCCGGGCCGTTCGGTTCCGTTTTCCTGGGTCACCCAATGCTGTTCCGGCGTCAAAGCCGCGATAACATCGGGGTTGCGATCATATTTCGGCATTCGGGGTCTCCCGTCCTGTTCCAACCCCATACTTGGGGCATTCGCATCAATTTGAAAGCCCCGATAACGCGAACGCTATGTCAGTCGGCCAACAGCCCAGCGCGCGGCATCCGCGACGGTGTCATCCGCGTCCTCGCACAGGCCGCGCGCCACCTCCAGCAGCGCCGCATCGCCCGAGTTGCCAATCGCGTACAAAACGTTCCGCACGAACCGCCCCCGCCCGATCCGCTTGATCGGAGACCCGCTGAAATGGTTGCGAAACCCCGGATCATCCAGCACGGCCAATTCGGCCAGTTTAGGCGCCATCAGATCGGGGCGCGCGTGATACCGGATTTCCCGCGCCTCGACCGCGAATTTGTTCCACGGGCACACCGCCAGACAATCGTCACAGCCATAAATCCGGTTCCCCATCATGGCCCGCAGATCCGGCGCAACCGGGCCGTGATGCTCGATCGTCAGATAGGAAATGCACCGCCGCGCGTCCAACTGATAGGGCGCCGGGAATGCCCCCGTCGGGCAAACATCCTGACAGGCGGTGCAGCTGCCGCAATGATCCACCTCGGGCTGATCCACCGGCAGCTCCAGCGTGGTGAACACCGATCCGATGAAAAACCAGCTGCCCAGCTCGCGGCTGACCAGATTGGTATGCTTGCCCTGCCAACCCAGCCCCGCCGCCTGCCCCAGGGGTTTTTCGGCCACGGGGGCGGTATCGACAAAGACCTTCACCTCGCCGCCGGCCTCGGCGATCAACCACCGCGCCAGCCGCTTTAGCCGCTTCTTTACCAGATCGTGATAGTCGCGGTTCTGCGCATAGACCGAGATCGCCGCCCGGTCGCGCTGATCCAGCACCGCCAATGGGTCGTGCTCGGGGGTATAGCTTTCGGCCAGCACGATGACGGACCGCGCTTCGGGCCACAAGGCTGCCGGATTGCCCCGCCACTCGGCCCGGTTTTCCATCCATTGCATCTGCCCGTGACGCCCGTCGGCCAGGAACGCAGCCAGCCGCTCTGGCACCTGTGGGATATCCGCAGGGCGGCACACCCGCGCCGCGTCGAATCCCTCGCTCAGGGCCTGTTCAACCAGTCGCGCCTTCAGATCCATCCCGGTGCTTTCATCCGTTCACAGCCCAAACTGCGGGCACAGCAGGGCCGCGCGCCCCGCCGGTCCAAATCAGAAATCCAGATCAGCATAATGCGCAGGCTGCGGGAAACCGGGGATCTGGTCCGCCAGGATCGACCGGAACGCAGGGCGCGACTTGATCTTGGCGTACCAATCCTTGACCGCCTCGGACCGGTTCCAGTCCACATCGCGGATATAATCCAACGAGGACAAATGCGCCGCCGCCGCGAAATCCGCCAGGCTCATTGTATCGCCCGCCAGCCAACGCCGCTGATCCAACAGCCAGGCCATGTAATCCAGGTGATATTTGATCGCCTTGGCCCCGGCCTTGACGTTGCCGCTGTCGGGGAAACCGCGCGCCATGATCTTTTTGTTGACCCGCTCGTACAGCAGTTTCGAGGTCACCTCGTTATGGAATTTATCGTCGAACCAGCTGACCAGCCGACGGACCTCGTACCGGCCGTCGGGGTCGTTCGGCATCAGCGACGGCTCGGGGTACATTTCTTCCAGGTATTCGCAGATCGCGGCGCTTTCGGTCAGCAGCTTGCCGTCGATTCGCAGCACAGGCACCTTGCCCGCCGGGTTGCGCCGCAGGAATTCAGCGTCCTGCTCCCAGTATCGCTCGTCCTCCAGTTTCACCTCGATTCGCTTCTCGGCAAGGCTCAGACGGACCTTGCGACAAAAGGGCGACAGCGGGAAATGATAGAGTTGCGCCATGATACGGAGTGCTCGGTTTTGTTTGGGTTTCCCCTTCAATGCCTGCTTGGCCCCGGATTTTCAATCCTCGAAACAGGCAACCCGCTTGTCCGCGCGGATCGTGGCCGCCCCGTCCAGGATGGCCCCCGTTCTGCGCCGCATCAGTTCATTCGGGCGGCTTGCGGACCGGACTTTGGGCGAGGGCAGCACCGCCGCCAGCCGTGCCGCCTGAAGCGCGCTCAGCTTGGCCGGACCCACCCCGAAATAGTGATACGCCGCCGGTTCCACCCCGAACACGCCCTCGTCGAACTCTGCGATGTTCAGGTATACCTCCAGGATGCGTTCCTTGGACCAGACCAGTTCCACCATCGGGGTGATCACGGCCTCCAGCGCCTTGCGGACATAGCTGCGGCCGTGCCACAGGAACACGTTCTTCACCACTTGCTGCGTCAGTGTTGATCCCCCGCGCGCCCCGCCGGCCGCGATTGCAGCGCGGATCGCCGCGATGTCAAATCCACCGTGCAGGCAGAAATTCACATCCTCCGCCGCGACGACAGACCGTTTCATCACGGGGGCAATTTCGGACATCGGCACCCATTGGCGGTCGATATCGCCCAGCCGGGCCTGTTCGCGCCAGATATAATAGGTCGTTGGCGGGTTCACGACGGAATAGATCACCACCCAGAAAAACAGCAACACCAGAGCCACGACAACGGACCGCCTGAACCAGCGCAAGACCTGCAACATCGGGCGCACTGGCAGTACCTCGCGCGGGGGCGGGGCCTTCTTTTTGGCCGTTTTACGGGCTGGTGTTTTCTTTTTCTGCGCCACAACCACAGCTATAGGGGGGGCCGCGATCTGTGAAAAGAGCCTATCTGCCCAGCGGCACACACCCGCCCCCCACAAACGCAAAAGGCGCCCACAGGGGGCGCCTTTCGTTGTCACGATGCTGACCGGATTATTCCGCAGGAACGGCGGTTTCCTCCAGGGACAGCGGATGCGGGATATGCACCAGCATTTCTTTCGGGCAGATCTGGACGAAATTCGCTTTCTCCAGATCCCAATGCTGCAAGATATCCAAGGCCTTGCGGCTACCGGTTTCGGCGGCGTGGCGTTTGATCAGACCTTTCAGTTCGGCCTCCCAATGCGCCACGGTCACGGGGCATGTCACCAGTGTTTCCATGTTCATCATATCTGCGGCCTTGCCGTCCGGGTCGTACAGATAGGCCATGCCACCCGTCATCCCCGCGCCAAAGTTCGCACCGATCGCGCCCAGGATCACCGCGATCCCGCCCGTCATGTATTCACAGCCGTTGGAGCCACAGCCCTCGATCACGACCTTCGCACCCGAGTTACGGACAGCGAAACGCTCACCCGCGCGGCCCGCCGCGAACAGGTACCCGTCGGTCGCACCATACAGAACCGTGTTGCCGATGATTGTGTTGTCATCAGCCTTCAGCGGGCTGGCCATCGGCGGACGCACCACCACGGTACCGCCCGACAGACCCTTCCCAACATAGTCGTTGGCGTCGCCGGACACCTCGATCTTCAGGCCGGGTGCGGCGAACGCCCCCAGCGACTGACCCGCCGATCCCGTCAGCTTCACCGTCAGGTGATCGGGCTGCAACGCATTGCGCATCCCGAAATTCTTGACGATGTGGCTAGAGGTACGCGTGCCCACGGTCCGGTGCGTGTTCTGCACCGCATAGGACAGTTGCATCTTCTCGCCATCCTCAAGGAAGCGATGCGCGTCCCGCACGATTTCCGCATCCAGGGTATCCGGCACGGCGTTACGCTCTTTGTAACGGTCGTACACGATGTCCTTGGCGCCATCGACAGTCAGCAGCAGCGGGTTCAGGTCCAGATCGTCCAGGTGCGCGTTGCCCCGGCTCACCTGGCTCAGCAGATCCGCACGGCCAATCACGTCATCCAGCGATTTCGCCCCGATCGAGGCCAGGATTTCCCGAACTTCCTGCGCGTAGAAGGTGATCAGATTCACCACCTTATCCGCGTTGCCGGTGAATTTATCGCGCAGCGCCTGATCTTGGGTACACACGCCCACCGGACAGGTGTTCGACTGGCACTGACGCACCATGATACAGCCCATCGCGATCAGCGCGGCGGTGCCGATGCCGTATTCCTCGGCGCCCAGCATCGCGGCCATGACAATGTCACGCCCGGTGCGCAGCCCGCCATCGGTCCGCAGGGTCACACGTTCGCGCAGGTTGTTCATCGCCAGAACCTGATGCGCCTCGGTCAGACCCATTTCCCACGGCAGACCTGCGAACTTGATCGAGGTCGCAGGCGACGCGCCCGTACCACCGTTATGACCCGATACCAGGATCACATCGGCCTTGGCCTTGGCCACACCCGCAGCAATCGTGCCCACACCCGAGCTTGCCACCAGTTTCACCGTCACTTTGCAGCGCGGGTTGATCTGTTTCAGGTCATAGATCAGCTGCGCCAGATCCTCGATCGAGTAAATATCGTGGTGCGGCGGCGGCGAGATCAGCGTCACACCCTTGGTCGAGTGGCGCAGACGCGCGATCAGATCGGTCACTTTCATGCCGGGCAGCTGGCCGCCCTCGCCGGGCTTGGCACCCTGCGCGACCTTGATTTCCAGCTCTTCACAGTGGTTCAGGTATTCAGCGGTGACGCCAAACCGACCCGAGGCCACCTGCTTGATCTTTGCAGACGGGTTATCGCCGTTGGGTTCAGGCACGAAATGCGCCGGATCTTCGCCGCCTTCACCGCTATCGGATTTGGCCCCGATCCGGTTCATCGCCACGTTCAGCGTTTTATGTGCCTCAGGGCTAAGCGCGCCCAGCGACATGCCCGGCGTCACGAACCGTTTGCGGATCGCGGTGATGCTCTCCACCTCTTCGATCGGGATCGCTTTGCCCAGGGGTTTGATGTCCAGCAGGTCACGCAGATGGATCGGCGGGTTCGACCGCATCTTGGCCGAATACTGCTTCCACATCTCGAACGAGGCCTTGTCACAGGCCATCTGCAACAGGTGCATGGTCTGCGCTTCCCAGGCATGGGTTTCGCCAGATTTCCGCGCCTTGTAAAATCCGCCAATCGGCAGCACATCGCGGCCACCCAGCCAACCTTGGGCGTGGACCTCTTCCACCTTTTTCTGGATACCGTGCACACCGATGCCCGAAATCCGGCTGGTCATACCAGGGAAGTATTCCGCACACATGGCGCGGCTCAGCCCCACGGCCTCAAAGTTCAGACCACCGCGATAGGACGAGATCACCGAGATCCCCATCTTCGCCATGATCTTCAGCAGGCCCTGGTCGATCGCATCGCGATACCGGCGCACGTTTTCCGTCAGCGTGCCCTCCAGCAGGTCGCGGTCAATACGGTCCGACAGGCTGTCCTCGGCCAGATAGGCATTCACCGTGGTCGCGCCACAGCCGATCAGCACCGCAAAGTAATGCGGATCAATGCATTCCGCCGACCGGATGTTCAACGAACAAAAGGTCCGCAATCCCTTGTTGGTCAGGTGGCTGTGCACCGCGCTGGTCGCCAGGATCATCGGCATGGCAACGCGGGATTCGCCCTGATGTTCGTCGGTCAGCACGATATGCCCCGCACCCGAACGCACGGCGTCCTCGGCCTCGGCGCGGATACGCTCCAGCCCGACATGCAGCGCCTCTTCGTCCGATCCAGCCGGGAAGGTACAGTCGATTTCCACCAGATCGGCGTTGAACAGGCGGGTCAGCTCGGCCCATTGGCTGTTGCCCACAAAGGGGCTTTCCAGCACCAGGATTTCCGTCTGCGCGCTGCTTTCGTCCAGCACGTTTTTCAGGTTCCCGAACCGCGTTTTCAGGCTCATCACGCGGTATTCACGCAACGAGTCAATCGGCGGGTTCGTCACCTGGCTAAAGTTCTGACGGAAGAAATGGCTCAGCGGCCGGTACTTGTTCGACAGAACCGCCGACGGGGTGTCATCCCCCATCGAGGCCAGCGTTTCCTTAGCGTCCTCAGCCATCGGCGCCAGGATCTGTTCCAGCTCTTCGATGGTATAGCCCGCAGCGATCTGGCGCTTGCGCAGCTCGGGGCCGGTAAATAGGGGTTTTTCGGTCAGGCCGGACAGTTGCTTGTCCAGATCGTTGATCTTGCCGACCCATTCCCCGAACGGCTGGCTGGCGGCCAGTTTGTTCTTGATTTCAACGTCGTGATACAGCTTGCCTGCGGCCATATCCACGGCCAGCAATTGCCCCGGACCCAGCGCGCCCTTTTCGACGACCGTTGCTTCGTTGCTGGGCACCATGCCCGCCTCAGAGCCCGCGATCAGCAGCCCGTCACCCGTCACAACATAGCGCATCGGGCGCAGGCCGTTGCGGTCCAGACCGGCGCAAACCCAGCGACCATCGGTCATCGCCAGCGCGGCGGGGCCGTCCCACGGCTCCATGACCGAGTTGCAATAGCTGTACATGTCGCGCCACGACTGAGGCAGCTCGACCGCTTGTTTCGACCAGGATTCCGGCACCAGCATGGTTTTCGCCATGGGCGCGTTGCGGCCTGCGCGGACCAGCACCTCGAACACCGAATCCAAAGCCGCCGAATCCGAGGACCCCGACGGGATGATCGGCTTGATGTCTTCTGCCAGATCGCCAAACGCCGAGGACGCCATGCGGATCTCGTGCGATTTCATCCAGTTGACGTTGCCCTTCAGCGTGTTGATCTCGCCGTTGTGGGCCAGCATGCGGAACGGCTGTGCCAGCCACCACTGCGGGAACGTGTTCGTCGAATAGCGCTGGTGATAGATCGCAAAGGCGGATTCAAACCGCTCGTCCTGCAAATCGGGATAGAAATCCGCGACCTGCTCGGCCAGCATCATGCCCTTGTAAATGATTGAACGGCACGACAGCGAACAGATATACAGCTGCCCGACACCCGCAGCGGCGGCGGCCTTTTCGATCCGGCGACGGATGACATACAGCTCGCGCTCAAAGGCTTCCTCGTCGATGTCCTTGGCGTTCGAGATCAGGATCTGCTCGATCTCGGGGCGGGTTGCGTTGGCCTTTTCGCCCAGACAGGAAATATCCACCGGCACGTGGCGCCAGCCATAGATCGTGTGACCCATGCGCAGCACTTCGGTTTCGACGATCGTCCGGCATTTTTCCTGGGCCCCGAAATCCGTGCGCGGCAGGAATACCTGGCCGACTGCCATCAGGCTATCGGGGTCGGGCATGTGGCCGGTGCGTTTGATCTGGTCATAGAAGAACGGAACCGGGATCTGTACGTGAATGCCCGCGCCGTCGCCGGTCTTGCCGTCGGCATCCACAGCACCGCGGTGCCAGATCGCCTTGAGCGCGGTAATGCCGCTTTCGACAACCTGACGGCTGGGTTTGCCGTTCAGCGACACAACCAAGCCAACCCCACAAGAGGAGTGCTCTTCTTCGGCCGAGTACAGGCCGTTTTCAGCCATGAACTGGCGCTTGGCTTCTTCAGCAGCCACCCAATTTTCGTCGTAGACAGTCATTGTCGTCTCCTTCTCAGGACCTGTCGGTCGCCTCTTTGTCCGTCGCATGACACCTTTGGATTTGATGAACCCGCCGGGCGGGTCGGTGTCTGGGTCGTTAATGGCGGATCGGGGGATCCTCTCGGTTCAAGTCAGTATCCTTGCCCTTTTCCGGTGCATAATCCGGGGTCTGTGGGCTTTAATCTTTGCAAAAGGGCATTTGTACCAAACCGTAGGTCATATTGTACAAATGCCCCCAAACTCGGGTCACTCGGCGGCGACGGCCTTGGTGTCGCTCAGAAAGCCCAGAATGGCGTCGGCGCAGTCCCGGCCATCCTTGATCGCCCAGACCACCAGGCTGGCGCCGCGCACGATGTCACCCACCGCATAAACGCCCTCCAGGTTGGTTTTCCCGGTGGTGAACTCGGCCTTGACGGTGCCCCAGCGGGTCACTTCCAGGCCATCCACACCCCATAGCTTGGGCAGATCCTCGGGCTCAAAACCCAGCGCTTTGATCACCAGATCGGCGTCTTCGACATAGTCAGCGCCCTCGATCACCTCGGGCGATTGACGCCCCGATGCATCCGGCGCGCCCAGGCGCATCTTCTGCACCATGACGCCCGAAACCGGGTCGCCAGCAAAGCCCTTGGGCGCTGCAAGCCATTCAAATACAACGCCTTCTTCCTCGGCGTTCTGCACTTCACGTTGCGAGCCGGGCATGTTCGCGCGGTCGCGGCGGTACAGACATTTGACGCTTTCGGCGCCTTGACGGATCGCGGTCCGCACGCAGTCCATCGCGGTGTCACCGCCACCGATCACGACGACCTTCTTGCCCGCCGCGTTCAGCGTGCCGTCCTCGTATTCCTCGACCGTGTCACCAAACGACAGCTTGTTCGAGACCGTCAGGTAATCAATCGCACGCACGATCCCATCCGCGCCCGAACCGGGGCCTTCCAGATCGCGAGTCTTGTAGACGCCGGTCGCGATGACCACAGCATCGTGTTTGCCGCGGATCGCATCGAACGACAGATCCTCGCCGACAGCACAGTTCATGACGAACTCAACGCCCGACAATTCCAGCTGTTTGATCCGGCGCATCACGACATCTTTTTCCAGTTTGAAACCGGGGATGCCATAGGTCAGCAGGCCCCCCGCGCGGTCATAGCGGTCGTAAACCGTGACCTGCACGCCAGCCCGGCGCAGCCTGTCTGCGGCGGCCAGACCACCAGGGCCCGCGCCGATGATACCGACCGACTGGTCGCGCTCTGCCGTGGGGGCAATCGGCTTTACCCAGCCATTTTCCCAAGCAGTATCAGTGATATACTTCTCGACCGAGCCGATCGTCACAGTGCCGTGGCCCGACTGTTCAATCACACAGTTGCCTTCGCACAGGCGGTCCTGCGGGCAGATGCGGCCACAGATTTCCGGGAAAGTGTTGGTCGCCTGGCTGATCGCATAGGCCTCTTCCAGGCGGCCCATCGCGGTCATGCGCAGCCAGTCAGGAATGTTGTTGTGCAGGGGGCAATGCGACTGGCAATAGGGCACGCCGCACTGGCTGCACCGGCTGGCCTGCTCCTTGGCCTTTTCATCGGCATATTCAGCGTAGATTTCGTTGAAATCCTTGTTTCGCTGGCCTGCTTCACGCTTCGACGGCATGTCCCGCGAAACGTCTACGAATTTCAGCATCGGTTGCTTAGCCACAGCGCTGCCTTTCTGATAAATAAATGGTCTCGGCTTCTTTAATTCAGGCTGAGACCAAATAAAAGTCAGAAAGGTTTACCTATATTCGGAATTTTCACTCGGAATTGCCCTTTATCAACGTCCAGACCGTGCAATTCAATACCGATTCGGACCTAACTGAATTCTTTTCTTTATTTCTCAGTCGGTTATACAAGAGACACTCAACCACCCAGGCAACACCCTATGACACTGCTTCATCTGTTTATTATAGCCGTTATTCAGGGCGTTACCGAGTTTCTACCCATTTCATCCTCGGGGCACCTGATTCTCTTGCCGAATCTGACCGGGATGGAGGACCAGGGACAGGTCATCGACGTGGCCGTGCACCTGGGCACCCTGGCCGCCGTGGTGATCTATTTCTGGGCCGATGTGCGGATCGGGCTGGCTGGGATTCCGCGAATGCTGACCGGCAAGATCGACACTCCCGGCGCAAAACTTGCCTTTCTGCTGATGCTGGCCACCATCCCCGTGATCGTGCTGGGGTTGGTGCTGAAACTGACCGGGCTAAGCGACATGCTGCGCGGGATCGAGATCATCGGCTGGACCATGCTGATCTTTGGGATCGTGCTGTATTGGATGGATCAACGCAGCCCCTCGGACCGAACCGAGCGCGACTGGAACACGATGGACGCCCTGATCATGGGATTGTGGCAGGCGGTGGCGCTGATCCCCGGCACCTCGCGTTCGGGCATCACGATCACAGCAGCGCGGCAGCTGGGGTATACACGGCATGACGCCGCCAAACTGTCGATGCTGATGTCGATCCCGACGATTTTCGCCAGCGGCGCGCTGCTATCCGTCGAGGTCATTCGCGACGCCAACTTGGCCCTGGCCAAAGACGGTGCAATTGCCGCGGGATTTGCCTTTGTCTCGGCGCTGCTGGCGCTAAGCCTGATGATGCGGCTGCTGCGGTCTGTCAGCTTTACACCCTACGTGATCTATCGAGTGATCCTGGGCATCATCCTGCTGGCCATCGCCTATACGTAAAAGGGCGGACACCAGCCCGCCCCTTTGAATTCAATGATACCCTGTGATCAGTTGATACGCAGGCCTTTGGCCGAGTCCTTGATCGCTGCGTACTGACCCGACGGGCGGAACCGCCACAGATAGTCAGGCAGGATCGCCGCAGGGGCTGCGGGCTTGATCCCCAGATCAGCAAAGGATTTCGCGTCTTCCGACACCACGTTATCCGATTTCAGAGCCTTCACCTGATCCCGTGTCAGCGCGCTCTTGAACAGGCCGCCGGTCAATTTCTGTAGCAGATCAAACCCAAAGGCCATTCCCGAAGCCACGAAATACGGCAGGTTCACGATCAGCTTGCGGCGATGCGTGACGGTTAGCATCTCTTCCATCAATGCACGGAAGGTCCGAACCTCGGGGCCACCCAATTCGTAGATGCCAGCGGGGGCAGTCCCCTCGACGCCCATGACAGCGGCCCTGGCGACGTCTTCGACATAGACGGGCTGGAATTTGATGTCCGCACCAACGACGGGCAGGATCGGCCCCATCATGCCAGCAAAGCGATTATAGAACTGATCTTCGCTGCCAAAAATGACTGAGGGACGCAGGATCACCGCGCCGGGCATATGAGCCAGAACGGCCTCTTCGCCTTGTGCTTTGGTTTGGGCATATTCGCTTTCGGATTCGGCATCCGCGCCAATGGCCGAAAGATGCACCATCGTGCCGACGCCCTGCTCGGCGGCGATCCGGGCAATGCGGCCCGCGCCCTCGGACTGAACGGCGTCAAAGGTGTTCTTGCCCAGCTGGTGCATCAGGCCAACGCAGTTCACAACCGCATCAGCGCCCTGCATCACCGAGCGCACGCTATTATCGTCGCGGATGTTGCACAGCACGGGCTCGACCTGGCCAGGAACACCATAAGGTTTGACATGCATGGCCTCGTTTGGGTGGCGCACTGCAACGCGAACCCGCCAGCCATCTTTGGCCAGACGCCGCGCAATATAGCGGCCCACAAAACCTGCCCCGCCGTAAATGGTCACGAGTTTAGACATGAGATGACTCCGGCTAGAAAAAACTTACCCGTTCCTACCGCCAAGGCTGGTTTTCCACAAGAAGATATGCCGCCGTAGGAAAAAGTTGAAAATCGTCGTTGACACTGTGGAACGCCACATATAAATCGCCCTTCACGACACCTGCCCAGGTGGCGGAATTGGTAGACGCGCTAGCTTCAGGTGCTAGTTTCTGTATGGAAGTGGAGGTTCGAGTCCTCTCCTGGGCACCATTCTCTCCACGAAGGGAATGATATGACTAACTTCCTCTATAAAAACGATATTCCGGCTGATCTGGACATGGGTCCAGTCGTTGCAATTGATTGCGAGACAATGGGTCTGAACCCCCATCGCGACCGTCTGTGCGTGATCCAGATGTCCGGCGGGGACGGCAACGCCCATATCGTTCAGGTCGCACAAGGCCAAACCGAAGCGCCCAATCTGTGCGCAATGCTGGAAAATCCAGACGTGTTGAAACTGTTCCATTTTGGACGATTCGACATCGCCGCGATGTACAATGCCTTTGGCGCACTGACGGCGCCGGTCTATTGCACCAAAATCGCCAGCAAGCTGGTACGCACCTACACGGACCGGCACGGGCTGAAGAACCTTCTTCAGGAATTGCTCAGCACCGATATCTCGAAACAGCAGCAAAGCAGCGACTGGGGCGCCCCCGAGCTGACCAAAGCGCAACTGGACTATGCGGCCTCGGACGTGCTCTATCTGCACAAGCTGAAGGCCGAACTGGACCGGATGCTGGAACGCGAAGGTCGCGACGGCCTCGCAAAAGCGTGTTTTGATTTTCTGCCGACGCGCGCCCAGCTTGATCTGACCGGCTGGCCAGAAGTCGATATTTTCGCCCACTGATCCCCAGCGGGCCGCAGCCAAGGACGTTTCAATAGCCATGTCATGGCGCGAGTCCCTCTATTCCAGGTTGGTAAGCTGGCTGAAAATCATTTTTCCGCTGGCGGCCCTGGCCATCTTGTCGACCTTGTTCTTGCTCTCGCGGGAACGAGAGTCGGCAACGACCCTGCCCTATTCCCGTGTGGATCTGCAGGAGCGGATGAAAGAAGGCACCGTAAACAAGCCGCATTTTTCAGGGGCGACGACGGGGGGGGATCTGATCACCTTTACCGCCGAAACGGCCAAGCCTGATCCCAAGGACGACACCAAGGCCGTAGCCAGCCACCTGTCTGCCCGGATTGACCTGACCAGCGGCACGCAAATCACCTTTGCATCGGACGCGGCCCTATTGGATACGACAGCGGACACCGCCCAGCTGACGGGGGGGGTCAACGTTGTCAGCTCGACCGGCTATGATCTGCGCACCGAAGAGTTGCTGACCTCGATGCGCGAGATCAAGGCCGAGACAACAGGTCCCGTAACAGGCACTGGCCCCGCCGGGTCCATCAACGCCGGGCGAATGAAATTAACATCTGACGCCACGACAGGCGACGTCCATTTACTTTTCACAAACCGGGTAAAGCTGGTATATCAACCGCAAAACTAGGATATTTCACGTGCTAAAGTTGCGTCACCTGTTGATTTTTACGACCCTGGCGATTGCGTCTCCTCAGGGGTTCGCCCTGGCCGAGGGTTTGGCCTTTGGCACTTCGCGTGAAACCTCAGATTTGCCGGTCCAAGTCGAGGCGAACGAGCTGTCCGTCAACCAAAAAGACGGCACGGCCACCTTCACCGGCGATGTGCAGATATCACAGGGCGAGATGCTTCTGTCTGCGCCCAATGTCCACGTGATTTATGCCGAAGACAGCAAGAAAATCGTTCGGCTCCAGGCCAGCGGTGGCGTGACCCTGGCCAACGGCCAAGACGCAGCCGAAGCCAAGAACGCTGACTATAACATCGACGCCGGCACCGTCTTGCTTACGGGGAGCGTGCTAGTCACCCAGGGCCAGAATGTCATTAGCGGCGATCGGGTCACGATCAATTTGGACGGGGGCACAGCCCAAATCGGTGGTCGTGTCCGCACAACGCTTGAGACCAAGGAATAACCCATGGCCAAGCCCAATTTGAACGTGACCGAAGGCGCCTCGGGCCTGCAAATCTCTCATCTGCGCAAAAGCTATAAAAAGCGTGTGGTGATTCGTGATTTCAGCATGGAGCTGAACCGCGGCGAAGTGGTTGCTCTTTTGGGTCCAAATGGCTGCGGGAAATCCACAACCTTTTATATGGTGGCTGGGCTGGTCTACCCCGAAGGTGGCCAAGTCACCGTAGACGGGCGCGACATCACAAACCTGCCAATGTACCGCCGGGCCAAGCTGGGCATCGGCTATCTGCCTCAGGAAATGTCCATTTTTCGCGGCCTGAATGTCGAAGACAACATCGCCGCGATTCTGGATATTTCCGAAAAGGACCGCCACAAACGTCGCGAACGTCTTGAGGAACTGCTGAGCGAGTTCTCGATTGAGCACCTGCGCCGCGCCCCCGCGCTGGCCCTGTCCGGCGGTGAACGCCGCCGTGTAGAAATCGCGCGCTGCCTGGCGGCCAATCCAAAGTACCTGCTGCTGGACGAACCCTTTGCCGGGGTTGACCCGATCAGCGTCGGCGACATCCGCCATCTGGTCGCCGATCTGAAAAAACGTGGCATCGGCGTGCTGATAACCGACCACAACGTGCGCGAAACCCTGGAAATCGTGGACCGCGCCTATATCCTGCACGACGGAAAGGTGCTGATGTCCGGCACACCCGCAGATGTTGTTGAAAACGAGAATGTCCGCCGGGTCTATTTGGGCGATAATTTCCGAATCTCGTGACGACATTGCGCGTTCTGCGCGAATGCCATGCAAATATTTTCCAAAGGTCAATTGACACCGACCCTGCGACTCGCCTCAAATGGGGTATGACATTCATGGATCTTGCACCGCTGATGTTTCTGACCTTCTTGCTAAGGCCAGCACGCGAGCAAGCCCGCGAAATGTCGAATTCCAGCATTCGGGCATAAAAATATCGGGCGCAAACTGCGTCCAGGATAAATCCCGATTTGTCACGCAAAGGAGACAAGATGCGCTACCAAATCAGTGGAAAGCAGATCGATATCGGTGAGGCACTGCAAATCCATGTCAAAGACGAGCTGGGAGCCGCCGTACAAAAGTACGCCGAGCGCCCGACCGACGCCAATATCATCTTCTCTAAATCCGCGAACGAATTCGTTTGCGAAGCCACGGTGCATCTATCCACCGGTCTGACCGCTCAGGCCAAAGCTCATGCCCACGAAATCTATGCCGCGTTTGATAGCTGCCGCGAGAAAATGGAAAAACAGCTGCGCCGCTACAAGCGCCGCCTGAAGGACCATCACCGCGATCGCGCAGAGCCTGTTGAACTTTTCGGCGCCTCGTCATATATCCTCGCGTCAGATGAGGCCGAAGTGGAATCGGAGCCAGATAGCCTTCAGCCGATCATCGTGGCCGAGATGGAAACTCAGATCCCATCTTTGTCCGTAGGAGAAGCGGTCATGCAGATGGAATTGGCAGGTGCGCCCGTTCTGGTGTTCCGCAACGAAACAAAGAGTGGGTTAAACGTCGTATATCGCCGCGAAGACGGTAACATCGGCTGGATAGACCCACAGCAATGAGGTGACCGGGGGCACACCCCCCGATTTTCGGAGCAACGTACCCAACATGGAACTGTCGAATATCCTCAAGCCTGAGGCCGTGAAAGTTGTTTCATCGGCTTCCAGCAAGAAGCGTCTTCTACAGGACCTGGGGGATCTCGCGTTCTCCGCTCATGGTCTAAGCGCCCCGGCTGCGGTCGAGGCGCTGATGGAACGCGAAAGCCTTGGCCCCACTGGTGTGGGCCACGGCGTCGCCCTGCCCCACGCGCGGATGCCGGGGCTGAAATCCGTAGTGGGCGCATTCCTGTTGCTCGAGAAACCCGTCGATTTCGATTCGGTTGATCGGTTGCCAGTGGACATCGTGTTTGCGCTTTTCGCACCCGAAGACGCTGGTGTTGAGCACCTGAAAGCGCTGGCGCTGGTGTCTCGTACCCTACGCGAGGCATCGCTCTGCGCTAAACTGCGCGCGAACGCCGATCCCGCCACGCTCTATACCATCCTGACCGAGGACCACGCCGTTCAGGCAGCCTGATCCCGCCAGGGTCCAAATCCAAATTTCAAGTAGTCCCGCTGATAAATCGAGCGCACCTTGGCCTCGATCCCCGGATCATAGACCGCATCCAACCCAAAGGGCTGATCGGGTGACGACACGTTCACCTGCGGCACGTCCGGGTATCCGATTTTGCGGGCGATCATGGGCAACAGATCGTTCAACTCGTCCTCGCGCAGAACAAAATCGGGCTGACCGACCCCGGCATAGCCCTTGAGAATTTCGGATTGGCTGGCCCAATTGGGGTCGATCCGAATGCTGGTCTGACCGTGAATATTGTCGCGCACAAAATCCAGAAAGACCATGAAAGCCTCGCGGTGCTGAGCCATATCATAGCCCTCGGGAGTACCGGACTTTGGCAGGGGCATTTTGTACACTTGGCACAGAGTTTTGCGGATACGCGGGAAGGCCCCCGGACCATCATCCAGAATTTTCGTGCAAAATGCATGATGCACGCGCGCCACGGGATGGCGCAGAACGGTAAAACTGCGGTGGCCAGGATGTTCGGCACGCCACTGGCGCAGGGTCTTTTGGGAAAATTCGCCGCGCAGCGCGCCAACCTCGGCGCCATCCAGCGCCGCAAGCCATGTTGCCACCTCGGGCTCGGGACCGCCAGGCACGGGCATATACAAAAGCGGCGCAGACACGCCTGCCAAATAGCCGGGCACTGCCGCCCCTCTGCGCGGTTCGAAATTCGGGGTCCGCGTGAGATTGAACCGGTCCAAACCCGACAACGCCTGCTCCATCTGATCGAAATTCTCGACCTTGGCGGACAGGGGTTCGGGGTTTTGCTTTTTCAGCTTGGTGTCCAACCCCTCCAGCGGCTCCACGTCTCCAAGCCACTGGCCCAGCCCATTGATGACGTCCAAGTTCTGGATATCCTCGTAGTCCAGATAAAAGGCCGTCTGCCCTGTCACCTGCAAGACATTCAGGATCTTAAGCTGAAACGCCTGCAACGCAGCCAGATGCGCCTCGAACTCATGATCCGAAAATTGCGCGGTCCCGCCCTTGCGACGCTTCATATTGGTCAGCTTCCACTGACCCGTGGATTGCGCGATTTTCCAGCTGACATAGCTTTCGGCCGGATTACGCGTCAGCACGACCTTAGCGCAGCGCGGATCGTTCAGCATCTGATCCAGCACGCGCGGGTCGTGATCATGGAAGTACCTGAATCCACCCAAACCCCGCGTCTTCTCCTTGATCGTTTGCAACAGCATGGTCGGGTTTTGTTCCCGCTGCTGCTGCGAGACATCCAGAATATTGTCCTTGTTCGGGTAGCCGATGAAATGCGGGTTAAATGCCTCTCCGTGGCAGATCAGCCCGCCAAAGGCATTCAGGTTCGACTCGAGAAAATTCGAACCCGTCCGCATTTCGGCGAACACAACAAAGTAATCAAAGTTTCTGTTCATATCGCCTCAGCGGACAAGATAGGGTTTGCGTTTAGGCGGGCGCGTCGGCAGAGGATCCTGCGATACAGGAAAATCACCCATCAGATAGGGATGCATCCCCTGGTTTTTCAGGTTTTGCAGGAATTGGCCAAACCCCTTGATATCCGCCATATGCGGCGCCTCGGTCAGGCGGGTCATCCGTGTTGAACCGATCTCATCAATAACCGTCTGGAGCGGCTCCATCGGTGCCTCGATGAACTCTGCCATGGTCCAGATACGGATGCGCGCCTTGGTATAGGACGAACGCAGCACATCCAGAAATTCGGCCTCGATCTTTTGCAGGCGCGCGGCCTCTTTGCGTAGCTCCGAGAAATTCTTGTTCGACTTGAACAAAGGCACGGCCCAGGCCCCACTGATCACCGATATCTGCGCATTTGGATCCTGAGCAATGAACCAGTTGATCCCCTGATTGTCACCCGGACCGTATTGAAAACACTGCCGCTCGCCGCGGGTATTCCAGATCAAGTTTGTCAAAAAGGCGCAAGAGTCGTAGTTGCGGATTTCTGCACTATCGGTAAGCGCCCCATTCATCACCTCTTGGCTGTCAGCAAACTCGGCACGTTCAGGCGCATATAGATGGCCATGCACGCGGGTGTCCGTCGCTGTGGACAGCCAGGATTCGAAATCCTCAAACAGATCCGAGAACCCCTGAAAGACCGAGTATTTGCCCGACGTCACCCCGTTTTCCCAACCGGCATTCGGCTTGCGACTTTGCATAATCAGACCGGGGCGGCCACGGGTACGGCGGTCCACGGCCTTGGCGAAAATGCGGTCGATTTTGCCGGGTTGCGGTTCAGCCATTTTACCGCGCCCTTCGGCATCGGACAAAAACGCCTCGTACAGACGATCCGCGTGCGACCAGATTTTGCGCGCCACAAAGCAATCCGAACGGCGCAGCAGCTGCAAATGGTCGTCATAGAAAATGTGCGGCTTGCCCTGAAAATCGAACTTGGACAACGTCAAAGAGCGGCTCTCGATCTTAGTCGAATAGAGCCGCGAAAGCGTCTGGAAATAGCTTTCGTCCGGAATCCAGACTTTCTCAAAATAGGTATCATATTCGGGGCGATCCGGGTCTTCCAGAATGGCCGAAAGAGTTTGCCGTGTCAGGCACCACCACTGGCTACCCATATGGGGTGTGATTCCCCTGGGAATCCGGCGTTTCATCCGCAGTTTCCGCTGCAATGTCACATACGAGTCAAACAGCGAACGGTGGCGTTTCCAGGAAAACGGGAACCGCAGAGTGAAACGTTCATGGTCCAACCCGCCCACGGTCCAGGGGACATCCGCCGTGGTCGCGCTTTCGATAAAATCGGTACGTGGCCTAGCGTCCAGATAATCGACCAGCTCGGGGATTGGACGCAGCGGCAGACAAGACCCAGAAGACAGATAGACGTGCCGCACCTCAGGGAATTGCGTCAGCATCTGCGCCGCCGCCGCCTGAGAAGCCGCGACAATGCCCCAGGTTCCCCATTCGCACGTATGGCGCCGGGAAAACCGGACATCCGGCAGATCGGCCAGCGATTTGACAAAGGCGTTATAGGTCTGCCGCCCCACCTTTCGGTCCACATGGATGACCACAGGACAACCGCCACCAGCCCAATGTCGTGCCACCTGCTCGGCCCTGCCCAAAGCGGTGTGCACCAGCATTATGATCCCGACTGTACTCATGCCCAGTTTCCTTTGGACATGAGGCCCAGAATTTCCAGCTGGCGCCAGTTGATGTATCTTTCGGACCAGCGACACCACAGATCGGGATCATCCTTCAGCTGCTCGGCATAGGCTTTGTATTCCACGCTGGCGGCGTAATGCTGTTTGCGGGACAGCTCTTCTGCGGCTTTCACCGTGAACGTATCCAGGAATTTCGTGTGCAGCAGCACGCCGCTGGCCTTTTCGCCCCCCCATTCGTCGTAAACCTGGTTCAAGCCACGCGGCAACAGCATATGGGTCGAGCTGACAAACGCATATTTCCGGTCCCATTTCACCAGCGGGATCTTATTCAGCGCCGGGGCCTTTTCTGGCGTTTCAGGAAAGAAAACACGCGTGCGTGGCCCGCCCTGTATCCAAAGGTTCCCATAAAATGGGTTCTTCTTATAGGTGTAATTGCCTGAATCGAACCAGCCCGCGATTTCCAGCGGGTCTTGTCCTGCCTGATAGGGTTGCGCGTCGATCCGGCCTTTGGGGTACATGTCCAAAAGCATCGAGCTGAACGATTTGATCGAGGACGCATCCAACCAATCCGTCAGCGCCCTCAGCGGGCGGGTGTCGCAAAACGGATAGACCAGGAATTCGTCCGGATCGACAACCAGCGTCCAATGATCGTGGGCATATTTGAATTGTAGCCAGTTCAGCCAATCCACGCCGAATCGCGAACGCTTATAGCTGGCCGAGCTGCGCCAGACCGACACATCCGGCTGATCCGCCAGATATGATGCGGCGCCATCCGTGCTGTCATTGTCCACGAAAAGGAAATGGTTCACACCCAAGTCACGATAGTATTTCAAGAAATAGGGCAACCTGATCTTTTCATTCCGCTGGGTCGAAAACAGCAGAATGTCGCCTTTTTTGATGTTCGCCGTGCGATCAGCCACAACAGCCAGTTCGCGCCGCTTTCGGAACGCGCGCATCAAGAGCCGTTTCCGTCTCAGACGTCGACGATATGTATCGCTCCAGCTCAATCGCTACTCCTACCCTTGATGCGTTTTACTCTGGGCAGGCGGGTATCACGTCAGCCTTAATACCGCGTTGAAGTGTTGCTGCCACGTCGGAGGAGAGAACCCCATCGGCGCAGCGGCCTGCTCATCTGCCTGATTGGGGTGCATCAACCCCTTGATCTTATTTTTCCAAAGATACCGATCCTCGATTCCTACGTAAACGGGAATATCACCCAGAACCTCCCGGTAAATGGGCAGATCGTTACAAATCACCGGAACACCCAGCGCGGCAGCCTCGATTGGGGGCAGACCATAGCCTTCGGCCAGCGACGGAAATAACAAGCCGCAGGACTGTTTCAACAATGTGGCGATCTGGCCATCGCTCAGGCCGGGGCATTCGAACACGTGATCACCAACCAAAGGGTTCTGGTCCAACCAGGTGAACACCGCTTCGTTTTCCCAGCCGCGTCGACCGCAAATCACCAGTTGAGGGCAATCAGCCTCCTCGGCCAGATCCTCCCATATTGACAGCAATAGCGCGTGGTTCTTGCGCGGCTCGATCGTACCCAACACGATAAAGAACGGCGCGTCCATCCGAAACACCGGCGGCATATCAAGCGGCGCAGGCTCTGGAACCTCGACCCCCAGATGCGCAACAACACAGCTGGGCACAGGCCCTTCCGCCTGCATATGCCGCACCACATCCTGCCTGGTTTGCTCTGAGTTGCAGATCACCAAATCGGCCAACGCCCGAACGCGACGCAGCATCGCGTGGAACTTGGGGCGTGTCTCAGCCCGCTGAACCGAAGGAAAATCAAGCGGGATCGTGTCGTGAATCATCACCGCAATCCGCGCTTTGGCCTGATGTTTGATCGCAGAGAGAACACGGTCGGTCAGGTTCGAGTGCCCAACATTCAGATACGAGGCCCCCGACGGCACATGAGACCTCAGCATCGCACCCAGCCGTTGCGGCAAACACCGGGCCACAGCAAGACGGCGCAGATCGGATTCAGCGCGGCGTTGCTCTGGGCGCATCCTCCGTATCACCCGTGACAACCGATCTGGCGCGCCCCACTCGATCCACCCGGAAACTCTGGACTCAAGCCCCAATAGCCCCGCGCGATCCAGCAAAGCATAGCCCAATCGCATCCGCGCAAGACCCAGCAATGGGATTGGGTCCGCCAGCAGCGCCCGCAGGTATGCCAGCTCGACCCGGTCAATCCCGGTTGGCACGCCCCCGACGCGTCGCAACAGCCGCGTGACATCCAGAACCCGTGCGGATGGGGCAAACATGTCGGTCATTCGGCCTCGTCCTCAATGGAAACTGTATCCCTATTGACTACGCACATCGCCGAAACAGACAAGCCGAATTTACTGGGCGGCTTTTGTTGTGTGTGTGATTGTCTGGAGGTAATCGGTGAGCTCG
>JARGPB010000025.1 GCA_029212905.1 Thalassovita sp. | reverse complement strand
GGTTTTCGAAGCCCCAATCCCATATCACCGCGAAAAAGGCTTTCGAACCGCAAAACCACCTTACCCGTCAAGGCCTTAGGCGATTTAGACGACGAAGAAGGGGTAATGGCGGACCGAGGAGGATTCGAACCCCCGACCCCCTGATTCGTAGTCAGGTACTCTATCCAGCTGAGCTATCGGTCCGTGGAGGCGGGATTTAGACCTTGGGGCTGACCTTTGCAAGGGCAAAAGTTACACAATTCCCGAAGTTTTTCGCCCAATGCGATCATATCTACGGAAACCCCTTATTTTATTGCTCAGCCTCGCCTTTGGGTAATGAAATCACAAACGCAGTGCCAGTAGGGCCAGTATGCAGAAGCTGCAAATCACCGCCGTGCCCTCTGATCAACTCTTGGGCGATGGCCAGGCCCAAACCGCTACCGCCCTTGGTGGCACCGCCCTGGAACGGGGTAAATAGGTGCTCGCGCGCTTTTTTCGGCAAGCCTGGACCAGTGTCGTCGATCCGGATCATCCAGCAGCGCTCGTCCTCTTCGGCGTGCACCGAGATCTCGCCCCCCTCGCCCGTCTGTGCGATCGCCTGCCGCGCGTTCCGCACCAGATTAAAGATAACACGGTACAGCTGTTCGGAATCCGCCCGCACCTGCATTGTGCCGGGCACATCCTCGGCAAAACTGATGTCGTGATCACCTACCGACAAACGCTCGCTGTCGATCACATCGCTGACGATATCCGACAGATAGACCCGAGAGAGACGCGGAGCGGGCTCCTCGGCCTTGCCAAAGGCCAGCGTGGATTCGCAAAGATGCACGGCACGCGTGATCGAGTTCACCAGCTTGGGCGCCATCCGTTTGACGCTGGGGTCTTCGGACATCTCAATCCGATCAGTGAACAGTTGCGCGCTGGTCAGCATGTTACGCAAATCGTGGCTGACCTTGGCCACGGCCCCACCTAGCTGAGCCAGCCGTTCCTTTTGCTTTAGCGCGCCGGTCAGTTGGGTCTGCATCGTGGCCAGCGCCTCTTCGGCCTCACGTAGTTCGCGCAAAGAAGAGGTCGGGCTGATGATCCGCCGGGCGTCTTCTGGGGCGGCGGCATAGATTTGCATGTGCCGCACCACGCCTTTGATCGGGCGCACCATGAACATCCGTACGGCCATGAACAACAACACCGCCGTAAAGGCCGAGATCACCGCCGACAACAGCAGGATGCGCAGGCCATAGTCGATCATCGCCATTCGCAATGGCGCGGTCTCCATCGTGACCTCGATCAGCAGGCCGGCCTCGCGGACGGGGCTCCCGATCACCCGGATCACGCGGGGTTCGGTGTCGAACAGGCGCATCATGGCATCGCGGATCAGCTCGAACGCGGGGGCCTCGCGCAGATCATAAGTGTCGTGGATCGGTTGCGGCAAAGGTGAGGACAGCATCAACTGCCGCGCCTCGTCCCGCCGCAGCACCACGTTGAACACCTCGGCATTGCGCAGCAGCTCTTCTTCCAGGTCGGCCGAGATCATATCATCGGCCAACAGCGCAAGGCTGGCAATCTGTGCCCGCTCCAGACGGGACAACAGGTAATCCTCGCGGTAACGCGCAATAGAAGGCACGAAAATCAGCACCTCGGCCAGCATCACAAAGATGACCGTCAGGATCAGGAATCGGCCCGAAAGCGAGTTCAGCATATGTGCTCCGTCATCGGGTCATGGCAGCCAGCGTTGCACGAACCGCACCACCCGTTTCACCGTCATGTTATCAAACAGCTTCGGAGAGAAATAGGCACCCGCAGCGCGCTTGTTAACCTCTGCGATCGTCGGATAGGGCGCAATCATCGCAGAAATTCCGGCCATTTTGATGCCATTGGCGATGGCCAGCGACCATGTGGCGATCAATTCCCCCGCCTGATGGCCGACGATCGAGGCCCCGACGGGCCGTCCTTTGACGACCATGACCTTTATCAAGCCGCGCGTCTGGCGGATCGCGATGGCGCGGTCGTTGTGGTGGTATTCGAACCGCGCGACCTCCAGCTTTTCGCCATATTCCTTGCGGGCCTGTGCCTCGGTCAGGCCGACCTGAGCCATTTCGGGATCGGTATAAGTGGCCCAGGGGATATGCGCGGTTTTCACGCGTGCAGGCAGACCGAACAAGACCTCGCGAATGATCAGCCCCGCGTGATAGCCCGCCACATGGGTGAATTGCAGCCCGCCAGCGACGTCCCCGATAGCATAAACCTTCTTGTTCGTCGTCCGCAGCCGGTCATCGACCGTGATCCCGGTGCGTTCGTATTCGATCCCTGCGGCTTCCAGGTTCAGCTTGTCGATATTCGGCTTGCGCCCGACCGCCATCAACAGATGGGTGCCCTGGAACGTCCCGGCCGAGGTTTCCACAGTGATGTCGCCCTCAGACCCGCTGACCTGCTGCGCCAGCGCGCCCTCGACAATCTCGACACCTTCGTCGCGCAGCGCGTCCAAGGCGATCGCGGCCAGTTCTGGGTCATCCTTGCCCAGGGCCTTCGCGCCCTCGATCACCGTCACTTTGCAGCCCAGACGAATATGCGCCTGCGCCATCTCCATCCCGATGGGGCCGCCGCCGATGATCAGCAGGTGATCGGGTTTGTCGCGCAGATCGAACAGGGTTTCGTTGGTTTGATACGGCACCTGATCCAATCCGGGGATCGGCGGCACGAACGGGGACGACCCCGTGGCGATGATCACCCGCCGCGCGGTGATCTGCGTATCACCCGCTTGAACGGTACGTGGGCCGGTGAACCTGCCAAACTCGCGGATAACACGGACGCCCAGCCCCTCGAACCGTTCCTGGCTGTCGACGGGGGCGATGGTGTCGATCACCGATTTCACGTGATCCTTGGCGGCGGCGTAATCCACCTGAGGCGCCACGGGTGTCACGCCCATCGCCGCGCCCATCGTCATGGCATGGGCGGCATGCCCCGCCGCCAACAGAGCCTTGGACGGCACACAGCCATAGTTCAGGCAGTCCCCGCCCATTTTATGACCTTCCAGCAGGGTCACGTCTGCGCCCATCTGCACAGCGCCCGCAGCCACGGACAGCCCACCCGACCCTGCTCCAATGACCAGCAGGTCTGTTTTGATCGTCTTCATGAGACACCTTTCTTGCCGCGCACGGCCTTGATCACAATGGGTAACGCCGCCAGCGCGCACAGGCCCAGTATGGGCAACAGGATTTGGGGCTCGAATATGATGCCAAGATCAGGAGTTTCGCCACGCTCGAACACCTCGCCCAGGCCCGCCCCCACCGAGGTGAACACCAACCCGCCAGGAATGATCCCTAAAAAGGTAGATACTGCAAAGCGTGTCACGGGCACGCCCACCAAAGCAGGCACCAGATTGGCCACAAAAAACGGCACCGCAGGAACCAGACGGATCAAGAACAGCATGGACCACTGATTCTCGTCGATACCGTCCTTGATCTTTTTAACCGCGCCCTGGCTGTTTTCCATTTTAGCGGCCAGTCGCTCTCCCAGCCCCCAGCGGGCAGCCGTGAAAATCACGACGGCGCCGATCGTTGCCGCCGTCACGTTGAACAGAACCCCCGGAAAGGTCGCGAACAGGAACCCGCCGGTCAGCGTCGCCACAGTCGCCCCGGGCAGTGAAAACGCCACGATCACCACATAGATCGCCACAAAGGCCAGCACGGTCACACCATAATTCGCGTCACGGAACGCCAACAAGGCCTGCCGGTTGTCGCGCAATGCCTCAAAGCTCAGGTAGTCGCGCAGCAAGTACCCCCCCAGCAGAGCCACCGCCAGAATCACCGCCAATGGCAGCATCCGGGTCATTCCCCGGCGCGGTGTTGTTTCATCCTGTTCCACATTCGTCCCCATCTATTTGACACCGCCAAGATGCGGTCAGCCATCCCAGGAAGATAGGTCTATCACGCCAGCTTGATCGGCAGTGACCTGTCAGGGCCTGTTTCCCCCGTTTTTTCGAGGACCTGAAACATTTCCCTGCACGGACGCCATATTTTTGTTGCAAATGGCCCAAGGGTATTTGACTTATCCAAACGCCCCCCCTATAGGACGGGCTTCGGATAGCACGGGCCGGGCGAATCCGCTTGTCCAGCCCCAGAATAATTTGGAGACGGAGCGATGAAACGCACCTACCAGCCATCGAACCTGGTTCGCAAGCGCCGCCACGGGTTCCGCGCACGCATGGCAACTAAAGCCGGCCGCAAGATCCTGAACTCGCGCCGCGCACGCGGTCGCAAGTCGCTGAGCGCATAAGCTCAGTCGACCTGACGGACATGACACCGCCGGAGGCCCCCGAGGTTGGCGCAGCCACCCAACGGGATTTCCCCCCGGCGGTTTCCGTTTGTCTTGAGGGTCTCAAAACCCGGCCTGAGTTCCTGAAAGCCGCCCGCGCGCGGCGACAGGGAACCAAAGGCATGATGGTACAGGCGCGCAAACGCAGCGCTGATGAGCCCGCGCAAGGGATTCGCGTGGGCTTTACCTGTTCCAAGAAGGTCGGCAACGCCGTAGCCCGCAATCGCGCCAAACGGCGCCTGCGCGAGGTTGCGCGCATGGTGTTGCCCCAGCATGGTGTGCCTGGCTGGGACTATGTGTTGATCGGGCGTGCGGATTTCACCGCTCAGCGCCCCTTCACGGATCTACAGGGCGACCTTATCTATGCGCTGAAGAAGCTGCATCAGGATCGAACATGACCCCCCTGGCCCATATCGCTGCCCTGCCCGTCCGGGCGTACCGGCTGGTGTTCAGCCCTTGGGTCGGTTTCAATTGCCGGTACCAACCCACCTGTAGCGCCTACGCGCTGGAGGCCTTGGAAAAACACGGTGCGATTCGCGGCTCTTGGCTGGCACTGCGCCGCATCGGGCGCTGCCACCCTCTGGGCAGCGACGGCTATGACCCGGTTCCAGACCCCAAGAAAAAGTAACCAGCCACGAGTTAGGAACGCCCATGCTGGACGATGCAGACGACATCCACCCGCTGTTTCACGGTGCCCCGAAATCTGCGGATTTCAAGAAGCTCCGCAAACGGATCGTGCGCTATACCCGCGAGGCGATTGAACAATACGGTATGATCCAGCCGGGCACCAAATGGCTGGTCTGCCTGTCGGGGGGCAAGGATAGCTATACATTGCTGGCCGTCCTGCACGAGCTGAAATGGCGTGGCCTTTTGCCCGTCGAGCTGCTGGCCTGCAATCTGGATCAAGGCCAGCCAGGGTTTCCAGCGACCGTTCTACCAGAGTTCCTGGAGAAAATGGGGGTGCCCCACCGGATCGAATATCAGGACACCTATTCCATTGTGATGGATAAGGTCCCCGAAGGCCGGACGTTCTGTGCCCTGTGTTCGCGCCTGCGCCGGGGAAATCTGTACCGAATTGCCCGCGAAGAAGGCTGTTCAGCGGTGGTTCTGGGCCATCACCGCGATGACATTCTGGAAACATTTTTCATGAATCTGTTCCACGGCGGGCGCCTGGCCACTATGCCACCCAAACTGGTCAACGAAGAGGGCGATCTGTTTGTTTACCGTCCCTTAGCCCATGTCGCCGAGGCCGATTGCGAGAAGTTCGCCCGCGCCATGAACTATCCGATTATTCCGTGCGATCTATGCGGTTCTCAGGATGGGCTACAACGTCAGCAAGTGAAGCAAATCCTTGATGGATGGGAGAAAAACTCCCCCGGCCGCCGTCAGGTGATGTTCCGCGCGCTGATGAATGTGCGCCCGTCGCATATGCTGGACCCAAAGTTGTTCGATTTTGCCGGGCTGGACCTAGGTCAGAACAATTTTCAGCAAATCGATACCGAAATTCCCAAGCTGCGTTAAGGCGGCATTGAGAATCAGCGGCCTAGTTTTCCGACAACTCGGAAAGAGAGGTCTCTCATGTCTCACCCCAGTCTGCCGACCCTGCGGACCAAGCTTCGTTATGCCCTGACCGGGCCACATATTCTGGCCTTCCTACCTGCTGCTGTGCTTGGGTCGTATTGGATCGGGGGCGAGGGATATTTGCTCGCGATTTCGCTGGGGTTTCCGATTTTTTATGCGCTCGCTGGCGGATTCGGACAGTTCTCTCGACCGACAGAGCCAGCAGAGCTTCCTCCGATGGAAGTGATCTTGGAAACCCGGCTTCAGGACGCTCATCAGCGCCAAAAAGTGTTCGCTAGCTTTTTAATTGCCTTGGACGATTACGAAGAGTTGTTGGATCGGTACGGACGCACAGCGACGGACCGCGTATTGGAACGCGTGACAGACCGGGTCGGCGCGACGCTGCGACAAGGCGACCTGATACTGCGGCCCGAACAGGATGTGGTCGCGGTGATTTTGGCCCCTGTTCGTATGCTTGATCTGGAGGCGGCGATTCAACTGGCCCGCCGCCTGCAAGCCGTGGTGGAAGAGCCGATTTCGATGGATGCGACCAGTGTTTTCATTTCCTGCTCGATCGGCTTCACACTCAGCCAGCAAAACAGCCACCGCAACGGTATGAAAATGATGCAAAACACACTGGCCGCGATGGATGATGCACGCGCTAACGCCCCCTCGGCGATCCGGGCCTGGTCAGAGGGGATGAAACCGCCCCGCCTGACCCGCTCGAATCTAGCCGACCAAGCGGCACGTGCGCTAGAAAACGGTGAGATTCATCCATGGTTTCAACCACAAATTTCAACCGACACAGGGCACATTACTGGGTTTGAAACTCTGGCTCGCTGGGTTCACCCTGAACAGGGCATCATTCCCCCGGGCGATTTCCTGCCTGTCCTGGAAAGCGTCGGAATGCTGGAACGCCTCGGTGAGGTGATGTTGACCGGCGCGCTCACAGCACTCACAGATTGGGACAGATCGGGCGTTCATGTCCCCACAATTGGTGTCAACTTCGCCGAGCAGGAATTGCGCAACCCCAAGTTGGTCGAAAAAGTTCAGTGGGAACTGGACCGCTTCGAGCAGCCACCGGAACGGCTCTCGGTCGAAGTGTTGGAAACCGTCGTGGCGGCCTCTCCTGATGACATCATTGCGCGCAACATCAATGCCCTGTCTGAAATGGGGTGCTCAATTGATTTGGACGACTTTGGAACTGGCCACGCCTCGATTTCATCGATCCGTCGGTTTGCCGTGCAAAGAATCAAGATCGACCGCTCTTTCATTATGAAGGTGGATCGTGACCCCGAACAGCAGCGAATGGTTGCAGCAATCCTGTCCATGGCCGAACGCTTAGGTCTGGAAACCCTGGCCGAAGGCGTCGAAAGCGCAGGGGAACACACGCTGTTGGCTCAACTTGGCTGTGGCTTTGTTCAGGGTTTTGGCATCGCGCGCCCAATGCCATTTGATCAGACACTTGACTGGGTTCGCGCCCACGAAGCCAAAGTAAAAGAGCCGCCCCTCATCGGGCGCAAGCAAATTTGACCCGCGAATAGCCGCGCCCCCGGTTAAAAAGGGGGATTCCGCTTGACCTTTTGGGCCGCACTCTGTTGAACCAGCCTGAACTTCACCAGGACAGGCTAGGATCCCGATGGACGATCAGAACAAGAACCTCATTTTGGCAACTGCGCTGAGCTTTGCTGTCATCCTTGTATGGTTCCTCCTCTTCCCCCCGCCCGAGGCGCCAGCGACAGATCCGAACGCGCCAGCCGCAGTGGCCGACGCTACCGCCCCTGTTGTGCCAGCTGCGACCGCACCTGCAGATGCCGCCCTGCCTGCTGAAACCCAAGAGGTATCGGATGCGCCGCGTCTGGACATTGATACCCCTCGCGTTCATGGCTCCATCTCGCTGCAAGGCGGCCGTATCGATCAACTGTCCTTGAAAGACTATAAAGAAACGATTGATCCGGACTCGGACATCGTGACCATGTTGTCCCCGGTTGGCAGTGAAGATGCCTATTATGCGCTTTTCGGCTGGGCCGCTGGAACGGGTATCTCGCCCGAGGATGTCCCTGGACCGAACACGCTGTGGTCTGTTCAAAGTGGCACAATTCTGACCCCCGATAGCCCCGTCACCCTGTCCTGGGACAACGGGAAAGGTCAGACGTTCCGCCGCGTGATCTCGATCGACGACAACTATATGTTCGCGATCGAGCAGTCGGTAACCAACGCTGGAACTGGATCGGTCTCGCTCGCGCCCTACGGCATTCTGGCGCGGCATGGCGAACCGTCGAACGCCAAGAAATTCTTTATCCTGCATGAAGGCACGGTTGGCCTGGCCGACAGCGAGCTGACTGAAACCAGCTATGGCGACCTAGAGGACCTGGACTTCAACGCCCGCGAGGGTGCGCGCGCTGAGGTCACGCAAGTGACGGATACCGGCTGGATCGGCTTCACCGACCACTACTGGATGTCCACACTGATCCCTTCGGGGGGCACTCCGTTCAAATCGGCGATCAAATACGATGAGCGTCGCGACATTTTCCAGGCCGAAGCCGTACAGCCGACGCAGACAGTCGCTGTGGGGGCGACCGTGACGTCGAACACGCAGCTTTTTGCCGGGGCCAAGGAATGGGAAACCATCCGGAATTACGAAAATGCCGGTGTTGCGAAATTCGTCGATTCCATTGACTGGGGCTGGTTCTTCTTCCTGACCAAACCGATCTTCCAGCTGCTGCACTTCTTGCACGGTTTCATCGGAAATATGGGTTGGTCGATCATCGCGCTGACCATCGTGATCAAGGCAGTCGTCTTCCCTCTGGCCTATAAATCCTATGCCTCGATGGCCAAGATGAAAGAGCTGCAACCAAAAATGGAAGAGCTGAAAAAGGCTGCGGGCGACGACCGTGCCAAGGTTCAGCAGGGCATGATGGAGCTGTACAAGAAGGAAAAGGTTAACCCCGCCTCAGGCTGTCTGCCGATCCTGATTCAGATCCCGATCTTCTTCTCGCTCTACAAGGTGATTTTCGTCACGCTGGAATTGCGCCATGCGCCGTGGGTTGGCTGGATCAATGACCTGTCTTCGCCCGATCCCAGCTCGATCCTCAACCTGTTTGGTTTGCTGCCCTATGCGACCCCTAGCCCGGACAGCATCTTTGCTATTGTCAGCTTGGGCATTCTGCCCATCCTGCTGGGCATCTCGATGTGGCTGCAACAGAAATTGAACCCGGCCCCCACTGACGCGACACAGGCGATGATCTTTGCCTGGATGCCTTGGGTGTTCATGTTCATGCTGGGTAGTTTTGCCAGCGGTCTGGTGCTGTACTGGATTACCAACAACACGATCACTTTCTTGCAGCAATATATGATTATGCGTGGCCACGGGTACAAACCCGATGTGTTCGGCAACATCGTTTCAAGCTTCAAGCGGAAAAAATGATCACCCTCGCCCACATTGTTCGGCATCCGATCAAGTCAATTGGGTACGAAGAAATCAGCAGCGCGTCCCTGACCCAGGGGCGCGCTCTGCCCTTTGACAGGGTGTGGGCAATTGCGCACGCCGCCGCCAGTTTCGGAGATAAACCGACGAAATGGGCCTCGAAACGCAATTTCGTACGTGGTGTCGCCGCCCCAGACCTGATGGCCATTCAGGCAAAGACGGATGAGGCCTCTGGCATTGTCACCCTGTCGCATCCCCGCGCGCCGACCATTTGCATTGACCTCGTGCGCGATGCGGAAACCCTGTTGAACTGGGTGCGCCCGATGTGGCCAGAAACACGCCCTGCAGCCGCGAGCGTTGTCCGCCTGCCCCATCAACCCTTCGCGGACATGCCTGACCCATTTATTTCGCTACTAAGCCTCAGCTCTCTGCGGGCTGTTGGTGCGCGCTTGGGCCAAGATCTGTCGATCCACCGTTTTCGCGGCAATCTATGGGCCGAAGGCTGGCCCCCTTTCGAAGAGTTCGACCTGATCGGCAAACGCCTGCGCATAGGCGATGCCGAGCTGGAAATCGCACAGCGTATCACCCGGTGCGCAGCAACGCGGGTCAACCCGAAAACCGGTTTTGATGATGCTGACACGCTGGACGCCCTGCGGACGGCCTATGGCCATCAGGATTTTGGCGTCTACGCGCGCGTCATCAAATCCGGCCCCATATCCACCACTGACCCAATCGAGGTACTCTGATGCAACTGCCATTCCCCCTCGCCGAAGAGCCCGACGCAATCACTCGCGAAAAGGGACGCCTGATGTTCGCAGGCGAGACAGAGTTCCTCAAGGGCGTGGTTGCCATGTCAGGCCTGCCCCCAGCGGACCGACTTGAGGTCTGCTTTGCTGGTCGCTCGAATGTCGGGAAATCCAGCCTTATCAATGCGCTAACGGGACGAAAAGGTTTGGCGCGCGCGTCAAATACTCCGGGTCGCACGCAAGAAATTAACTTCTTCACCGTCGGAGAAGAGCACTATCTTGTGGATTTGCCCGGCTATGGCTATGCCAACGCGCCCCTGGCCGTCGTCGAAAAATGGCAGCGCTTGCTCAAGCAGTACCTATCAGGCCGCCAGAACCTGCGCCGCGCCTTTGTGCTGATTGACGCCCGCCACGGGGTGAAATCCGTGGACGAGGAAATCATGTCGCTGTTGGACAGCTCGGCCGTGACGTTCCAATGCGTGCTGACCAAAGCAGACAAAGTCAAAGCCGTAGATCGCGAAAGAGTTCTGAATCAAGTGCGCGAAAAGCTGTCCAAACACCCTGCGGCCTTTCCCGAGATCATCCTGACATCCTCGGAAAAAGGCGACGGCATTCCGACGCTACGGACAACCATCGCCACGCTGATCTGAACAGTATTTAGGGCGGCCCTCAGACGTGTTGCCCGCCGTTCACCTCGATCTCGGTCCCCGAGATATAGGACGACGCGTCCGTGCACAGGAAAAAAATCGTGTCCGCGACTTCGCTGGTTTGCCCCAATCGTTGCAACGGGATTTCCTCGGCCAGCTTGTCGGTTCCCGGCGACAGAATGGCGGTTTCGATTTCGCCTGGGGCGATTGCATTGACGCGCACCCCCATAGGGCCGAAATCATGTGCCATTTCACGTGTCAGCGCCTTTAGTGCGGCCTTGGACGTGGCATAGGCCGCCCCGGCGAACGGATGTACCCTGTACCCCGCGATCGAGGTCACATTGACCACCGCGCCCTTTGCGGCCGCCAGTTCTTCGCGCAGCCCACGGGCCAGCACAACTGACGCAAAGAAGTTCACATGAAACACGTGGCCCCAGGTCATCAGATCTGTGTCGATGGTGTTCAGCCGCTCTCCGTTTGGGCCCTTGGGGGAAATACCCGCGTTGTTCACCAAAGCGTCCAGTTTCCCGTCCAATCGGTCGCGGATTTCCTGGACTTTGTTGATCGTGTCAGTCGGGTCGGCCAGATCAATCTGGACGTGATTTTCGGCGCCACCACCCCACGGGCATTCCTTGGGAAAGGGTTCGCGCGAACATGTGATAACGCGCCAACCGGCGCGATTGAACCGGCGCACGGTCGCGTGACCGATGCCGCGGCTGGCCCCCGTCAATAGAAGCGTCTTGGAACGATCTGTCATCGAAGTGTACCCCTGCTTTGCTGGCCAGACACTAGCACCACCGTGCCCAAGTACAACGTAGCACTTGGCACTCCGCCGGGAACCCTGTAACACAAAGCGACTTTCGGGACGCAGATGATGAAGAAGCAGAAGATGAACCGCGATTGGATCGCCACCGCACGCACGCTGGCCGAAGCCCTCCCCTATTTGCAACGTTTCAGCGGCGCGCTGGTTGTCGTTAAATTCGGCGGCAATGCGATGGGTGACGATGATGCCATGGCCGAATTTGCCCGCGACATGGTGCTGATGCGCCAGGTTGGCGTAAACCCTGTCGTGGTGCATGGGGGCGGCCCAATGATCAATGGCATGCTGCAAAAACTAGGCATCGAGAGCGACTGGGTCCGCGGCAAACGCGTGACCGACAAACCCACCGTCGAGGTGGTTGAAATGGTGCTGTCGGGACTGGTGAACAAACGCATCGTTCAGGCGATCAACGACGAAGGTGGCCGGGCGGTTGGTATCTCGGGCAAGGATGACGACCTGATGGTCTGCGTCGCTGACGACCCCGAACTGGGCTTTGTTGGGCGCCCAGTCGATATGAATGTTCAGGTCATCCATGACCTGTGCGCTGCCGGTATTATCCCTGTGATCGCCCCCGTCGGCACCGGCGTAAACGACAATGAAACCTATAACGTCAACGGCGACACTGCAGCGGGTGCCATTGCCGGCGCCCTGCAAGCCGACCGGCTGTTGCTGCTGACTGACGTTGCCGGCGTCAAAGGTGAAAACGGTGAGGTGCTGACCCAGCTCTCCCCCGAGCAGGTCCGCGACATGATCGCTGATGGCACCATTGCGGGCGGCATGATCCCCAAAACGGAAACCGCGCTCGAAGCCCTATCGCAAGGCGTGCGCGCCGTGGTGATCCTGGATGGCCGTATGCCCAATGCCTCGCTGTTAGAGCTGTTCACCGAACATGGTGCGGGATCTATCATCCGCTCCACCTCTCCGCGCATCAGACCCGCCCCCGGAGACGAATGAGCACCACCTATCAGGACGTAGAAAATGCCGCCCAAGCGCAACATCTGTGCGTCCGAGGTGGGGTTCACCCCCCTGATATGAATGGCATCGCAACGGTAATCCTGCTTGGGCCGGATGAGCCCGAATTTTGGCCCGCTTTCACGAACAGCCCCGAATACAAGGACAGCCACCCCAATCCAATGGACCGCTGGTCCACGCGTGTTGTTATGGGGCTGGCTGATCAATTGGGGGCCATGGCCTATTTCCCCTTTGGAGGACCGCCCTTTTCTCCGTTTCTGAGGTGGGCGCTGCAAAGCGGCCGCGCCTGGAGCTCGCCCATCAATCTGTTGGCGCACGACACCGCTGGACTGTTTGTCTCGTACCGGGGTGCCTTGGGGTTTGCACATCACATCCCATTGCCACCAGCCCCGGACACAAGCCCATGCACATCCTGCGAGGCCCCCTGCAAAACGGCATGCCCGGTTGATGCCTTTTCGTCCGGCCTGTATGACGTGCCCCGCTGCAAAGCGTACCTAGGCACCGATGCCGGACAAGCCTGCATGGAGCAAGGCTGCGCCGCACGACGGGCTTGCCCCATCAGTAAAAACCACGGCAGACTGGCCGAACAATCTGCCTTTCATATGAGAGCCTTCCTGTGAACCTTCGCCTGATCTTGATGCGCCACGCGAAATCCGACTGGGATGACCCCCGGCAGAGCGATCATGCCCGACCGCTGAACCCACGCGGGCGCTCCTCGGCCCAGAGTATGGGGGATTGGCTCCGCTCGCAGAATATCGCGCCAGACGTTGCACTGGTATCGGACGCTTGCCGAACCCAAGAGACATTCGCCCGGCTTGCGCTGCCAGAAACTGAACTGCTGCTGAAGCCCGGCCTCTATCTGGCGGGCGCGGCGCAGATGATGGATGTACTTCAGTGCGCTGGTCGTCGCGCCACCGTACTGATGCTGGGCCATAACCCCGGAATCGCAGAGCTGGCCGAACGGCTGGTTGCACAGCCCCCCAAGCACCCGCGTTTTTTCGACTATCCGACCTGCGCAACCCTTGTTGTGGACTTCGATGTTTCGGATTGGTCCGAGGTTTCTTTTGGACGGGGCGTGCCGGTCGCTTTCGTTATTCCTCGTGATGTCATGACTGCCTGACGGCCCGCGATTTGAGTATTTTCAGCAAGATGAAATAGAAAAGGCGCGCCCCTATGGTGAGAGGCGCGCCCGTATTACGCATGGATGAACCGTATGTTCAGTGGCCCAGAATCTGCGAGAGGAACAGTTTAGTCCGCTCGGATTGAGGATTATTGAAGAATTCTTCGGGTTCGTTCTGTTCCACGATCTGGCCCTGGTCCATGAAGATCACGCGGTTGGCAACCTGACGGGCAAAGCCCATTTCGTGGGTCACACACAGCATGGTCATGCCTTCCTCGGCCAGCTCGATCATGGTGTCTAGCACCTCTTTGATCATTTCTGGATCCAGCGCAGAGGTGGGTTCGTCAAACAGCATGATCCGCGGCTTCATACACAGCGATCGGGCGATCGCCACACGCTGTTGCTGGCCGCCCGACAACTGACCGGGGTACTTGTTGGCCTGGTCCGGGATCTTCACCTTTTCCAAGTAATACATCGCCGTTTCAATCGCCTCTTTGCGGGGCGTCTTGCGCACCCAGATGGGCGCCAGCGTCAGGTTTTCCAGAATGGTCAGGTGCGGGAACAGATTGAAGTGCTGGAAGCACATTCCCACCTCGGAACGGATCTTGTCGATGTTTTTCAGATCCGAGGTCAGCTCTGTTCCGTCCACGATGATCTGTCCCGACTGGTGTTCTTCCAATCGGTTTATACAGCGGATCAGCGTTGATTTCCCCGATCCCGAAGGCCCGGCGATCACGATGCGCTCGCCCTGGTTGACGGTCAGATTGATATCGCGCAGCACATGGAATGTGCCGTACCATTTGTTCATCGCGTTGATTTCGATGGCGACCTCATCCGAGATCTGCATCTTCGAGCGGTCGATATCACGTTCAATTGCAAGATCAGACATGTGTGATCTCCTTAACGGTGGTCAGTTCTGAGCTTGCGCTCAAGATACATGGAATAGCGGGACATGGAGAAACAGAAGATAAAGAACAGGAAGGCGATAAAGCCATACAGTTCCCACACAACTCCGTTCCATGCAGCATCCGCACGGATGGCGTTTGACAGGCCCAGCGGATCCAGCAGGCCGATCACGGATACCAGCGTGGTATCCTTGAACAGCCCGATGAAGGTGGACACGATGCCCGGGATCGAAATCTTCAGCGCCTGCGGCATGATGATCAGCCGCTGTGCCTGCCAATAGTTCAGGCCCAGACTGTCGGCGCCCTCGTATTGGCCTTTCGGCAGTGCGGCCAGACCACCCCGGATCACTTCGGCCATATAGGCAGACGAGAACAGGGTCGCCATGATGATAACGCGCATGATGATATCAAAGTTCGTCCCCGGAGGCATAAAGATGTTCAGCAGGGTCGACGCCACGAACAGCAGTGTGATCAGCGGCACGCCACGGATGAACTCGATAAAGCCCACGCAGAGCGATTTGACGATCAACAGATCCGACTGACGCCCCAGCGCCAGAACGATACCGATCGGCAGCGAAATGGCGATGGCAACAACCCCGATCGTGATCGACAGCATCATCCCGCCAAACATCCGGCTTTGGACAGACTCGAGCCCGATGTTTAGAATGCCACCCAAAGCTGCGGAAATCGGAGAGGCAAGGAACAGCCACCAGATCACCGCCACAGCAACCGCGCCGATGATGGCAGCCAGGCTACCTGCGGCGCGATCAATGATGCCATATGCAACGTAACCAAGGGCAAAGCCCGCCGCAGCAGACAAAGGCCCCCAGATTGTCCCGCCCCACAACATCCATGGCATCAGAAAGGGAAAGATTGCGGTGAAATAGATCAGCTTGGGCGGGACCTTGTCCGAGAACAGGACAGGGGCCAACGCGACAGCCAACAGGATGAAAACCAGGATCGGACGCCAGTACAGCTCGGACGGGTAGAACCCGAACAATAGCTGGACCCAGCGATCTCGGATAACGCCCCAACAGGCACCTTCGTGGCCCGCCAGAATTTCACGGCATTCGCCCAAGGAAGCCGCAGACCAAGTTGGAGACAACACCCAACTGAGGATAAACCAAAGCACGAAGGCAACGAAAATGCCGACGACCACAGTGATGACCGAGTTGATCCAGCCCGAAAACAGGTTTTCACGCATCCAGCCGATCACACCAACGGTAGTCAAAGGTGGCTCTTGCTGCTCCAACATTTCCGTGCGGACAAAAGAGAGTTCGCTCATATTACCGCTCCACCAATTTGACGCTGTTGTTGTACCAGTTCATCACCAAAGAGATGCTGAGGCTGATGGCAAGGTAGATCAACATTCCGATCAGAACCGTTTCCAGCTCGCGGCCGGTTTGGTTCAGGGTAATGCCCATCAGGGTGCCCGTCAGGTCCATATACCCCACGGCGATAGCCAGCGAAGAGTTCTTGGTCAGGTTCAGATACTGCGAGATCAGCGGCGGGATAATCACCCGCATCGCCTGTGGCAGAACCACCAACGACATGATCCGGTTCGAACGCAGCCCCAGGGCCGCGGCGGCCTCGGTTTGGCCCTTGGAGATCGCCAGGATACCCGCACGGACGTTTTCCGCAATGAAAGCCGCCGTGTACAAGGATAGCGCCAGCCACAAGGCAATCAGCGAGTTCCGCATATGCGTCCCGCCTTTGAAATTGAAACCCTTAAGTTCGGGATAGCCCAGGTAAAAGCCCAAAGCGATCAGCACTGCGCCCACAGGAATAACCACTGCGGCCAGGCTCAGATACCAAGTGGTCGGACGAATGCCCGTGGCCTCTTGGATGCGGTGGGCACGGGCGTTGATCTTGTGACGGACGAACAGGCCAACGGCCAGCGCCACCAAAAAGGCGATCAAGTCCAGCGAAACATCAAACCGCATGCTAGAGTTGCCAAACAGATGAATGTTCCCAAGTGAATTGGAAAACAAAGGTTCGGGGACATAGACGCCACGGTTTGTTGCAACAATTGCGCCGGTATCGACACCTTTGAACGCACGCGGCGAGGGCAAGGTCTCGATCAGGATTGCCATGGCAAAGACGATCCACAACAGCACAGGCACGTTGCGGAAGGTTTCAACATATACCGTCATGATTCGCGAGATCAGCCAGTTTTTCGACAACCGCAAAACACCGATGATGACACCCAGAATGGTGGCCGTCACACAGCCCAGCACCGCAACAAGCAGCGTATTGAGCAGCCCGACAAACGCGGCACGCAGGTGCGTGCTTTGGGAATCGTATTCGATCAGGCGCTGGTTGATATCATAGCCAGCAGGCTCGCCCAGAAAGCGGAAGCTGGGTTCTTTACCCAAATCCAGCAAGTTCTGAGCCGTGTTGTTCAGCAGCCAGCCAAACAAAAGCATGAACCCCAGCATTGCCACGACTTGAATCGTCATGGACCGATACCGGGTGTCGTAAATCAGCATAGATAGCCGAAACGACTCCTTCGGAGGGTCGGTTAGTGTTGTCATTTGATATTTCCCCGTCTTTCGGCCTTGTTTTTCTATGGATCCTTTTGCGGATCGATGGCCGAATTATAAACGTATCACGAAGAGGGAAAGGGCGCGAGTTTCCCCGCGCCCTTTGATATTTCGTCCAGCCTTAGCGGAACGGCGGCGAGTACAGCAGACCACCTTCGGTCCACTGCGCGTTCAGACCGCGCGACAGACCAATCGGAGTGCTGGCGCCGATGTTCTTCTCGAACAGTTCGCCATAGTTGCCACCTGCTTTGATCGCATTGGCAGCCCAGTCAGCCGACAGGCCCAGCATTTCGCCCAGGGTACCTTCGGTTCCCAGGATACGGTTTACTTCGGGGTTGTTGGTGCCTTTGAGCAGCTCGTCCATGTTGGCCGAGGTGATGCCCATTTCTTCGGCAGCAATCAGTGCGTTCAGCGACCAGCGTGCAACGTCAGCCCATTCGTTATCACCGTGACGGACCAGCGGGCCCAGCGGCTCTTTCGAAATGATTTCGGGCAGAACCACGTGCGCGGCCGGATCTTCGAAGGTCGCACGCGTTGCGGCCAGACCCGAAGCATCGGTGGTGTAAACGTCACAGGCACCAGCCAGGTACTGCTGTTGTGCTTCGGCGTTGGTTTCGATCGGAACCGGCTCGTAGCTGATGTTGTTTGCGCGGAAGAAATCCGCCAGGTTCAGCTCGGTGGTGGTACCGGTCTGAATACAAACAGTCGCGCCGTCCAGTTCTTTGGCCGACGAAACGCCCAGCTCTTTGGGAACCATAAAGCCCTGACCGTCGTAGTAGTTCACACCGACGAATTCGAACTTTAGGTCAACATCGCGCGAGAAGGTCCAAGTGGTGTTACGTGCCAGCAGGTCAACTTCGCCGGACGCCAGAGCCGTAAAGCGCGTTTTACCAGTGGTCGGAACGAATTCTACTGCGGCGCCATCCCCAAGCACAGCAGCAGCAACGGCGCGGCACATGCCAACGTCGAACCCATCCCAGTGACCATTCGCGTCGGGAGCAGCAAAGCCCACCAGACCAGTAGTCACACCACAACGCAGTTTCCCGCGCGCTTGAACGTCCTCCAAGGTCCCAGCGTGAGCAACGCCAGCCGCGAGACCAAGAATAGTCATCGCACCTAGAAATACGGATTTTTTCATTTTTTTACCTCTTCCTGATACTCCGTTGATTTGCCTCAACGGTTGTCCTGATCATCACTGATCAGAGTCTAAACTGGAAAGGGGGTATCCCATTCAGTAACAGAATTTGGGCAAATCCAGACCAAAAGGTCAAGAGATTGGTCACGAATTCAGCACCTACTGCACACGCTTGACGTGGGGGAAATCAGGAAAATGATCAAATTAGGACGTTCTGGAGAGCCCAAAGAATCGCTTAGCGTGCACGAATGCTTGGCGTTTTGTCTCGGCCAGCTCCTCAGCTTCCTCGTCAACGCCCCATTGCTCTTGTTGCCAGACCTCATCCAAACGTGACAGCTCCCAGAGCTCTTCAATCGGGCGGAAATCATGAATAGCAGCAAATCCGAGAATCAGTGAACCACTCAATCCCACCAAATCATGGAAGGCTGCCAGCTCGAACGCGGTCAGTTCGTGGACTTTGCCGTGCAGGGTTTTCAGCGCGGTTTCATCCTGCGCCAAGTGCATAACGCCCGCCGCTGTTTGCAGCCGCGCCCCCAGGTCTTGCTCGGCCCAGGTTAGCAGGGGATCCCAGCAGTCTGCCTGGCGGGCGACCAACCCCTCTGGCCCGACGGCGCGATAGCACAACATATCCGTGCCGCCATACTCGGCGATCATGTCGGCCACTTCCTCAAATTGAATAGAAACCTTGTCCAGCGCGGCATTCGCGCTGCGTGTCACCGGCATTGTCAGCGGCTTGATCTCTTTGTCTTGTGCATCCCATTCCTGAGCAATCGCCTGCGCCAGCGCCACAGTCGGCACGACCAAAGGTGTCTTGGCCGGAGTTTTCACGCCGCGCCCATCCAAAGTCACGGTATACCCGCCCTCTGTCTCGACAACTTCGCTTGCTTTCCAGAACCGTTTCGCCTTCCACGCGCTCATATCTTACTCCCACAGGGTCTTAATCGTATTTGCCAGGTCGGCCACCTCATGCACCAGCAGGTCAGCGGCGTCCAGCCTGTCCGCGGAATGATAGCCCCAGCTAACACCAATCGAACGCATTCCCGCAGCATCTGCCATTTGCATGTCAAATTCGGTGTCGCCGATCATCACCGCATTTTCCGGCGACACCCCTGTTTCCGACATCGCAGCCAATAACATAGCCGGATGAGGCTTCGAGGGGTGATGATCCGCGACCTGCTGGGTCAGGAACATGCGGTCCAGCCCGTGCCCCGCCAACAAAGCATCCAAACCACGACGGGATTTCCCCGTAGCGATCCCCAACAGATATTCGGGCACGCCCTGCAACTGGTTCAGCAAGGTGGAAATCCCAGGGTACAAGGGGCTGCTGACCTGCGCCCCCAAAGAGGCACGGCGCTGGTGATAGGTCTGTTTGTAGGTCTCAACCATCGCCGCATAAAGCGCCTGAGGCAGATCAGGAACCAACCGCGCCACAGCAACGTCCAACGACAAACCCACAATAGACAGGATATCAGCACGCGCAGGGACCGGCAGGTCGGCGGCCTCAAAAGCGGCTGTCATCGACGCGACGATATCCTTCTGGCTGTCCACCAGAGTACCATCCACGTCGAAAACGATCAGCCGCAGCGGCTGTGTCATTGCAGGCTCTCGAACGGGTCTTCGGCAGCCAGATCTTCGGTCCAGCCGAATGTTTCCCAGCTTTGCGCCATGTGCGACGGCAACGGCGCGGTGAAGCTCATGATCTTTCTCGTGCCGGGGTGTTCGATCCGCAGGGTGCGCGCGTGCAGATGCAGCTTTTTGCTGATGATCCCGCCCAGTTGCGCGCCCCAGCCGTCGCCCATGTTCTCTTGACTGGACCCACCGTATTTCCCATCGCCAATGATGGGGTGGCCGATTTCGGCCATGTGCGCACGCAGCTGGTGGGTACGGCCTGTGACTGGCTCCATCGCGATCCAACTGGCCCGGCTGGCCACACGGTAAAGCGTCGCATAGAAAGTATGCGCCCGTTTCGCGCCCGGAGTTTTGGCGATGTCACGCGGATGGACCGCGATCATTTTCTCACCTTCGCCACCTTTGCCGTGGCCTGCGGCCTTGACCAGCCCGTATTTGACTTCGCCCAGATAGGGCGTGGGCACACCCGCCACCAGAGCCCAGTAAATCTTGCGCGTTTCACGGTGCCTGAAGGCCGCCGTCAGGCTTGCCGCCGCTTCGCGCGTGCGGGCCAAAATCAAAACACCACTGGTGTCCTTGTCCAAGCGGTGCACCAGGCGGGGCTTTTCATCATAGTCGAATTTCAGCGCCTCAGACAGCCCGTCCACATGTTTCGTCTGCTTGCTACCGCCCTGGACAGGCAGGCCGGCGGGCTTGTTCAGCACGATAATATAGTCGTCTTTATACAGAACTGCGTCCTGCATCATCTTTGCGTCGGCGGGGGCGATCCGGGTGTTCTCGGGGTATTTGATCGCACCGGGCTCAGGCAGCGGAGGAATGCGGACCTCTTGTCCCACCTCGACGCGAGTGTTGGCCTTGCAACGCCCGCCATCCACGCGCAATTCGCCCTTGCGGCACATTTTTTCAACATGCCCCTGGCCCAGATGCGGGAACTTGCGCTTCAGCCAGCGATCCAACCGTTGGTCCCCCTCACCAGGGCCGACAATCACGTTTTGTACACGACTCATTGAACCCATCCCCGTGCAACATACAGCCCCGCAAAAATCGCAGCCAGCGACAGAACCACCGAAGCCACCACATAAACCGCTGCAAGCCCGTGCTGTCCGCGCTCCCAGATTGTCATCGCATCCAGCGAAAACGCCGAGAACGTGGTAAACCCGCCCAGCATTCCGGTCATCAACAGCGGTGCAAAACGGTTGGCGCTGAAATGCCCCAGCACCACCACAATCACCCCCATCACAAAACTACCGACGACATTCACGGTCAGCGTTCCCCATGGGAATCCGGGCCCCATCAGCCGGATAGCCGCAAGACCTGTCAAATAGCGCCCACTGGCACCGATTGCGCCGCCCAGGGCGACTTGAAGAAGCGTTGTTATCATGGGCCTTCCTCTGATCGCCCCCTGTCGGAATGTCAAGGATAGCGGCTTATTACTGGGGAATTAGCCGTTTCAGGCGCCCTAGCTGCGTTTTGCGCGCAGCTTGCTGAAATAATCGACACGTTTTTTCAGCTCGCGCTCGAACCCGCGCTCGACCGGTTGGTAGAGCTGAGGCCGCTCCACATCGTCCGGGAAATAGTTCTGCCCGGAAAACCCATCCTCGGCATCATGATCATACGCATAGCCCGCGCCGTATCCCTGATCCTTCATCATACCGGTTGGCGCGTTCAGGATATGTTTGGGCGGCATCGCCGAACCAGTCTTCTTGGCCATTTTCATCGCTGCTTTGTACCCGACATAACCCGCGTTGGATTTCGGAGCCAGCGCCAGATAGGTCACGGCCTGCGCCAGCGCCAATTCGCCCTCGGGACTGCCAAGCCGCTCGTACAGCTCCCATGCGTGCAGACAGATCGTCTGTGCCTGCGGATCTGCCAGCCCGATGTCTTCGACCGCCATCCGGGTAATACGTCGCGCCAGGTATCGCGGGTCCTCGCCCCCGGTCAGCATCCGCGCCAACCAATACAGCGCGGCATCCGGGTCTGAACCGCGCACCGATTTGTGCAAAGCCGAGATCAGATTGTAGTGCTCTTCGCCCCCCTTATCGTACTTTGCCGCGCGTCGCATCAGCCGCGTGCTCAGCCCGTCAGTGTCCAGTTTTCCATCCACTTTCCAGGCTGTGACCTGCTCGATCAGGTTCAGCAGCGCCCGACCATCCCCGTCAGCCATTTCCAACAATGCCTCTCGGGCTTCGCCAGTCAAAGGCAGGTTGCGCGCCAGTTCTTTTTCTGCGCGCTGTGCCAACCGCTCCAGATCCTTCAGCGACAGCCGCTCCAGAACCAGCACCTGCGCGCGGCTCAGCACCGCCGCGTTCAGCTCGAACGAGGGGTTTTCGGTCGTCGCCCCCACCAGCAGGATCGTACCGTCCTCCATGTGAGGCAGGAAACTGTCCTGCTGGGCCTTGTTGAACCGATGGATTTCGTCAACGAACAGTAACGTCCCCTGCCCGTTCGCACGCCGAATTTTCGCGGCCTCGAACACTTTTTTCAGATCGGGAACGCCTGTGAAGATTGCGCTGATCTGAACAAAGCTCAGCTCTGTTTCGTCCGCCAGAAGCCGTGCAATCGTGGTTTTCCCCACACCTGGCGGCCCCCACAACACAAGCGAGGACAAAGACCCAGCCGCCAGCATCACCCCCAAAGGCGCGTCCGGCCCTAAGACCTGCTCTTGCCCGATGACCTCGGCCAGGGTTCGCGGGCGCAACCTGTCGGCCAGTGGCCGGTGCGCGGTGCTGTGGGTTGGGTGTTTAGCCCCAGATTCGAACAGGTCAGCCATGCGTCACAACCTGAACCGTATCCTCACCCGCTGCAAGCCGCGCTGCACATCCAAGGACAGAGTTTTCATCCGGGTGTTCAGAATTCCCTGGACATCTTTGGATGTTTCCATCGCTTCGCCGTTGATCGTGCTTAGAATATCACCAACCCGCAGCCCGGCACGCTGACCGTATGGGCCGGGGTCCTCGACCACCACACCAGTCGCGGATAGCGGCAAGCCGAACTCGGCCAGCACACCAGCATTTACGTTAGAGACAGTCAGCCCGGGCAAGACGCTTTTGTCACCCAAAACGCGTGTATCCCGGCCGGGCTTTTCAGGGGCGGCCAGCATCGCGACCATCGCGGTCTGAACCTCTCCAGAACGGGAGAAAGTCACCTGCGCCTTCGAGCCCAGGCCCGAAACCGTCATGCGAAACACCATCTCGGCCGGGGTGTTCACTTGTTCGCCCCCGACCTCAAGCACCACATCGCCAGGCCGCAGCCCCGCCTCCAGGAAAGAGCTGGCTGGATGCAGCTCTGAAATCACTATGCCGCCAGGTCGGTCCAGGCCCAGGCTTTCGGCCATGTCAGCATCAACCAGTTGACCGCTCATCCCCGCCCAAGGGCGCTGAAAAATCGCGTTACCCGAACGTGCCTGAGCCATAAATTCAGCAACCAGATTCGTCGGAATCGCAAAGCCAATACCATTTGACCCACCCGAGCGGGTCAAAATCCGGGTGTTCACCCCGATCAGCCGCCCATTCACATCAATCAGCGCCCCGCCCGAATTTCCAGGATTGATCGCCGCATCTGTTTGCAGGAAATAACCGCGCGCATTCCCCACGGCCGCCCCCGAGCGCGCAAGCCCAGACACGATCCCACTGCTGACCGTCTGACCCACGCCAAAGGGGTTGCCGATCGCCAGAACCAATTCTCCGACCTCGACCTCGCTGCTGTCACGCAACGCCAGAAAGGGCATGTCTTCTGCCCCTTCCAGCCGCAAAACGGCCAGGTCAGCCTCTTGATCCGATAGCATCACCTGCGCGTCAAATTCGCGCCTGTCGTTCAGGACAACACGGATCTCTGTCGCGTCGCCAACCACGTGGTAATTCGTTACGACGATCCCGTCCGCCGACAAGATCACACCCGACCCCAGAGAATTCTGCACCCGCGTCCGGGTCTGACCGCGATCACCAAAGAACTGGCGAAAAAACGGGTCATTCTCAAACGGACTGGAACGCGCTGCAACGATCCGTTTGGCATAGATATTCACGACCGCAGGCGCGGCCTGTTTGACCAACGGCGCAAAGCCCAGCTGGATTTCCATCTGATTTGTCGGAATACGGGTTTCGGCTGCAACCGGCCCTGAAATCGCCAGCAGGGCGACAAGTAGAATGCGGATCATCATAACCTCCGTCAGCTGCCCAAGATATGCGAAGCGGCGCAAGTAATTGCAAGACAACAACGAAAAACCCCCGCCTGGAACCAGACGGGGGCGCATTCAGGCAAATCTGCCGGAAGTCTTATTCTTCTGCGGCTTCTTCGGCCGCAAGGCGTGCTTTGTCGGCAGCGCCTTTGGCATCGACATCACGGTCGACGAATTCGATGATCGCCATCGGCGCCATGTCACCATAACGGAAACCGGCCTTCAGGACGCGGACATAGCCACCCTGACGGTCTTTGTAGCGCGGGCCCAGAACGTCGAACAGTTTGGCAACGTATTCGTCCTGTTTCAGCTTCGAAGCGGCCTGACGGCGGGCGTGCAGATCGCCGCGTTTTGCCAGCGTGATCATCTTTTCGATGATCGGACGCAATTCTTTGGCTTTGGGCAGGGTGGTTTTGATTTGCTCGTGCTCAATCAGCGAACCAGCCATGTTCGAGAACAGGGCCTTACGGTGCTCATGAGTACGGTTCAGGCGGCGGTAACCACGTGCGTGACGCATTTTCTATCTCCTAACGTGCGTTTTACTTTGTCCGTCCGATGATGCGTGTCACCGGCTCTCCTTGGGGCATGTGCCCTGATATTCCCCGCCAGCTGCGGGCATTGAAGAGGTGGGCTGATCGCCCACCTCGTATTCTTAGAAGGCGTCTTCGAACTTCTTGGCCAGATCTTCGATGTTGTCTGGCGGCCAGTCCTCGACGTCCATGCCCAGGTGCAGGCCCATGCCCGAGAGCACTTCTTTGATCTCGTTCAGCGACTTGCGGCCAAAGTTCGGGGTGCGCAGCATCTCGGCTTCGGTTTTCTGGATCAGATCGCCGATGTAGACGATGTTGTCGTTCTTCAGGCAGTTTGCCGAACGGACCGACAGTTCCAACTCGTCCACTTTCTTCAGCAGCAGCGGGTTGAACTCCAGACCATCATCGTCATCCTGACGCGAAGCAGACTCGGGTTCGTCGAAGTTGACGAAGATCGACAGCTGATCCTGCAGGATGCGCGCAGCGAAGGCCACTGCATCATCAGGCGAGATCGACCCGTCGGTTTCCACCTTCAGCGTCAGCTTGTCATAATCCAGAACCTGGCCTTCACGGGTCGGCTGCACGTCATACGACACCTTCTTGACGGGCGAGTAAATCGCGTCAATCGGGATCAGGCCGATGGGCGCATCTTCGGGCTTGTTCTTGTCGGCCGCGACATAGCCCTTACCGGTGTTAACCGTCAGTTCCATGTACAGATCCGCGCCGTCATCCAGGTGGCAAATCACGTGTTCCTTGTTCAGGATCTCGATGCCCGCGCTATCGCTGATGTCAGCGGCAGTCACGGCACCCGGGCCTTTTGCACTGACCGACAGGCGCTTGGGCCCTTCGACTTCCATGCGCAGGGCAACCTGTTTCAGGTTCAGGATGATGTCGGTAACGTCTTCACGTACACCGGCCACCGACGAAAATTCATGCAGAACGTTGTCGATCTGCACGCTGGTGATGGCTGCACCTTGCAGCGAGCTCATCAGCACGCGGCGCAGGGCGTTGCCCAGTGTCAGACCAAAGCCACGTTCCAGCGGCTCGGCAACAACAGTTGCCTGGCGCAGCGGGTCTTTGCCCGGCTTCACGTCCAGCTGGGTCGGCTTAATCAGTTCTGCCCAATTTTTGTGGATCATGCGTCCCTCCATTCTTGTCTTGCTCCCATGTCCAAAGCGCAAGACGCCCGAGGTTTCAAAATGACGGAATGGGGCCGTGCACTCGCACAGCCCCAGACTGATAATGTCGGATTAGACCCGGCGACGTTTCGGCGGGCGGCAACCGTTGTGTGCGATCGGGGTCACATCACGGATCGAGGTGATGTTAAAACCGACGGCAGCCAGTGCGCGCAGTGCCGATTCACGGCCCGAACCGGGACCTTGAACTTCGACTTCCAGGGTTTTCACGCCGTGGTCCTGAGCCTTCTTGCCGGCGTCTTCTGCGGCCATCTGAGCAGCATAAGGAGTCGACTTACGCGAGCCTTTGAAGCCCATAGTGCCAGCAGACGACCACGAAATGGCGTTGCCCTGCACATCCGAGATCAGGATCTTGGTGTTGTTGAAGCTGGAGTTCACATGTGCGACGCCAGTTGCGATGTTCTTGGAGACCTTTTTCTTGCCTCCACGACGGGTATCACGTGCCATTGGTACAGACCTCCCTTACTTCTTCTTACCAGCAATGGCCTTTGCGGGGCCTTTGCGAGTGCGAGCGTTGGTGTGGGTCCGCTGACCGCGAACCGGCAGGCCGCGACGATGACGCAGACCGCGATAGCAGCCCAGATCCATCAGACGTTTGATGTTCATCTGAACTTCGCGACGCAGATCACCTTCGACGGTGAAGTTTGCGTCGATATGTTCGCGGATGGACAGAACTTCGGCATCCGACAGCTCGTTCACACGACGGGTTCCGTCGATGTTCACAGCTTCGCAGATTGCTTTGGCCGATGCAGGGCCGATGCCAGTGATATAGGTGAGGGCGATAGGTACCCGCTTTGCAGTGGGGATGTTTACGCCGGCAATACGTGCCACGTGTCACTTTCCTTTTCGTTGCGGTTCCGTAACTCCAGAACCTTTTTTCACAACGTAAGCCCGACGATTTTCCGCCGGGCCTCAGCTGATCCAGGTGATTTGACGTTCGACGCGCTATAGCGCCGAGAATCGCGTTCTCTCTTGAGATAGCGCTGGGTATTGGGAAACAAGAGGGCCGTCAAGCCCCCTTCCTTGTCGTGAGACAGATTAGTCCAGGAACGCAGCGATTGCGGTCCGAACCTCGTCAATCGTACCCAGCCCGTCGATCGAGGACAGGTTGCCCTTGGCATGGTAGTAGCCAATCAGCGGCGCGGTCTTCTTGTAATATTCCATTAGACGGAAGCGCACGCTTTCCTCGTTATCGTCTGCACGCGCGGTGCCACCTGCGGCGACAGCCTCGGCTGCACGGTTCACGATGCGCTTGACCAGCGTTTCGTCGTCCACCTGCATCTCGATCACCGCGTCCAGGCTTTCGCCCTTCTCGGCAAGCAGCTCCCCCAGTGCATCAGCCTGAGCCAGAGTGCGAGGGAAGCCATCAAAAATGAATCCGCCTTTTTTGTCGCCTTCCAGTTTCTCGCGGATCAGACCGATGACGATCTCGTCGGTAACAAGGCCGCCGCTGTCCATGACCGCGGCCACCATTTTACCCATCTCCGAACCGCTGGCCTTGGCTTCACGCAGCATGTCACCAGTCGAAAGCTGGATCATGTTGCGGGAGTCCACCAGATGACTGGCCTGAGTTCCTTTGCCCGCGCCGGGCGGTCCAAGCAGAATGATGTTCATCGACGTTCAGGTCCTTTGCGTGCGCGTTTCTTGCCTTTGCCGCGAAGCTGCGACTTCTCGATCAGACCTTCGTACTGGTGCGCCAGAAGATGGCTTTGCACCTGTTGGATCGTATCCATGGTCACGGAAACGACGATCAGAACCGAGGTCCCGCCAAAATAGAACGGGATCGCCAGTTGGCTACGCAGAACTTCAGGCAAGAGACAAACTGCCGCAAGGTAGGCCGAGCCCAGAACCAGCACACGGCTGGCCACGTATTCCAGATACTCGGCGGTTTTCTTGCCGGGGCGAATGCCGGGCACGAAACCGTTCTGGTTTTTCAGGTTGTCAGCAACCTCGTCCGGCTTGAACGACACGTTGAACGTATAGAAGTAGGCAAAGAACACGATCATCGCGACGAAGAACAGCAGATACAAAGGCTGGCCAGGTCCAAAATAGGCCAGGATCGTCGACATAACCGGCCCTGTTTGCGACCCCGAGAACGTACTAATCGTCGTCGGCAACAGCAACAGCGAGCTGGCAAAGATCGCAGGGATCACGCCGGCCGGATTAACCTTGATCGGCAAGTGCGAAGAGCCGCCATCATAGACCTTCATCCCCACCTGACGGCGCGGATACTGGATATGGATCTTGCGCAGGGCGCGCTCCATAAACACCACAAAGGCAATGGTCACGACCACCATCACAAGCACACCAACGATCACGCCGGGGCTGATTGCGCCCGAACGTCCCTGGCTCAGAAACTGAGCAAGAGCCGCAGGAACCTCGGCGATGATACCGACAAAGATGATCAAGGAGATGCCGTTACCAATGCCGCGGCTGGTGATCTGGTCCCCCAGCCACATCATGAACATGGTACCGCCAACCAGCGTAATCACGCACGAAATGCGGAAATACAGGCCCGGATCTGTCACCAGGTCACCGGCCTCAAGCGATGCAGCCAGGCCGTATGCCTGTAGCGTCGCCAACAGGACCGTACCGTAGCGCGTATATTGGTTAATCTTCTTGCGGCCCGCGTCGCCCTCTTTCTTCAACTGTTCCAGCGAAGGAACCATCGAAGTCAGAAGCTGCACGATGATCGAGGCCGAAATATACGGCATGATGCCCAGGGCAAAGATGCCCATACGCCCCAGCGCGCCCCCGGTGAACATGGACAGGATCCCGCCCAGTCCAGCCGCCGCGCCTTCCATGAAGTCACGCAAAGCGACCCCATCAATGCCTGGCACCGGAATGAACGTGCCGATGCGGCAAACGATCAAAAGCCCAAGGGTGAACAGGATGCGGCTGCGCAGGTCTGTCGCTTTCACCAGCTGTCCCCAGCTGGTGTTCGCCGCCATTTGTTCTACTGCAGATACCATATGAGGTCTCTCTTATGTGGCAACGCCGCCCAGAGCGTTTTCCAGCTCAGGCGGCGTTCTTAGGAAAACTGGATTGTATCTAAGCGGCCTCGTCGCCGCTCACAACCCGTTATTCAGCCGCAGCAGCGACCTTCAGCGATCCACCGGCTTTTTCGACGGCGTCAATGGCCGATTTCGAGGCACCGGTCACTTCCAGGTTAACAGCTTGTGACAGCTCACCTTTGGCCAGAACACGGATGCCATCCAGCTTGCGGCGCACCAGGCCCGAAGCAACCAGAGCGTCTTCGGTGATGGCGGCTTTGGCGTCGATTTTGCCTTCGTCGATGAACTTGGCGATCAGGCCCAGGTTCACAACGGCGAATTTTTTGCGGTTGGGTTTGCTGAAGCCACGCTTCGGCAGACGTTGGTACAGGGGCATCTGGCCACCTTCGTAGCCGTTAATTGCCACACCCGAACGGGATTTCTGACCTTTGATACCACGGCCACCCATTTTACCTTTGCCCGAACCCGGACCACGGCCAACGCGCTGACGTTTTTTGGTTGCGCCAGCGTTATCGCTCAATTCATGAAGTTTCATGTCGCTTCTCCTATGCCGGAACTACCCTCCAGCGACGGAGTGGGCAAACGCGGCTTTTCTTGGTTGATTCTTTGCAGCCATAGGGCCACCGGGGGCATATAGACCTTTGCCCTCGGTTGATCAAGCATTTGTCTACACTGAAATTTGACCACGCATCAGTGGCAATGAACCTGCCCGGTAGATCTTTTCATGTGGCAACACTGCCCTGGCGGAGAGCTTTTTCGCCCCCCCTCCATGGCTTATCTCGGCCGTCCCTACCCAGATTTTAGCTGTGTCAGTCGTCAGCGGATAGGCCGTGGCAATGGTACCTGTAAGTGCGAGACCCAAAATCGAAGGCAGTAGGAGTTTCATCGCACCATCTGAAAATAGTTAACATTTCGTTAACATATCGCAGTTTTCACCCTGGGTCGATTCATCAATAAAACCTCGACTATAGAGGATGCACCCACGTCCTTCACGAGCATCCGGTGAGCTCTCACCGCTTGCTCGGACTCCGGGCGTGCCTGAAGATCACAATGGCCCACAGAAAAAGACCCCGGTCGCTAAACCGGGGTCTCTCTATTGATTTATGCCGAAAGGCTTAGTCGCGCTCTTCGATGATTTCGACCAGGTGCGAGATTTTCGCGACCATACCGCGAATCGAAGGAGTGTCCTCCAGCTCGCGGGTCTTGTGCATCTTGTTCAGGCCCAGGCCGATCAGGGTCTGACGCTGAATGGCGGGGCGACGGATCGGGCTACCGATCTGTTTTACAACGATGGTTTTAGCCATGGTTCGCTCTCCTTACGCTTCTGCTTCGGCGGGGGCCGCTGCTTCGTCCTTGCGCAGGATGTCAGCAACTTTCTTACCGCGACGCGCAGCAACCGAACGCGGGCTCGACTCTTTGGTCAGGCCGTTGATGGTCGCGCGGATCATGTTGTAGGGGTTCTGCGAGCCGATCGACTTGGAAACCACGTCTTTCACGCCCAGCATTTCGAACACAGCACGCATCGGACCACCGGCGATGATCCCGGTACCTTCAGGCGCGGTACGCATAACGACTTTGCCTGCGCCATGACGACCTTCGATGTCGTGGTGCAGGGTGCGGCCTTCGCGCAGGGGTACACGTACCATCTGACGCTTGGCTTGCTCTGTGGCTTTGCGAATGGCCTCGGGGACCTCTTTCGCTTTACCTTTGCCAAAGCCTACACGGCCTTTTTGGTCGCCAACGACTACCAAAGCAGCAAAGCCAAAGCGCTTACCACCTTTTACGGTTTTCGATACGCGGTTAATCGCAACCAGGCGATCCGCAAATTCCGGAGTTTCGTCGCGGTCTTGGCGGCGACCCCGGCGGTTATCACGTTCTGCCATATGGACAGTCCTTTTCATGGTGGCGTGTTGAGACGCCCGTTATCTTCAATCCTGGTGCCCAGCCTGTCGCCAGACCGGGCCCGGATCATCGGGGAGGCGTCGCCGCCTCCCTCAGAGTCTTAGAACTTCAACCCGCCTTCACGCGCAGCTTCGGCCAGGGCCTTCACTTTGCCGTGAAACAGGAAACCGCCGCGGTCGAAATAGCAGACCTCGACGCCAGCTTTCTTGGCGCGTTCGGCGATTGCCGTACCCACCTTGGCCGCTGCTTCGACGTTGTTCTTGCCGACCACGCCCAGATCTTTCTCCAATGTGGAGGCCGATGCCAGGGTGACGCCTTTGACGTCGTCGATCAGCTGCGCGCTGATGTTCTTGTTCGAGCGGTGTACCGACAGGCGAAGCTTGCCGGTGTTCACTTTCCGCTGCTTGTTCCGAACGCGCAGACGGCGCTTCAGGAACAGTGTCCGTTTGCTGTTTGCCATTTTGTGCGTCCTTACTTCTTCTTGCCTTCCTTGCGGAAGATGTACTCGTCTTTGTACTTGATACCTTTGCCTTTGTAGGGCTCGGGCTTACGCCATTCGCGGATATTAGCTGCGACTTGGCCGACGAGTTGCGAATCATTGCCTTCGATCACGATTTGGGTCGGCTTCGGCGCGGTGACGGTAACACCCGTCGGCACGTCGAAGTTGACCTCGTGCGAGTAGCCCAGGTTCAGCTTCAGGGTGTTGCCCTGCATCTGAGCCCGGTAACCAACACCGTTGATCTCCAGCTCTTTTTTGAAGCCGTCAGACACACCTTTGACCATGTTAGCCACCATAGTGCGGGACATGCCCCACTGTTGACGGGCGCGCTTGGATTTGCCGCGCGGCGTCACGGTAACAACATTGCCATCAACGGTGATCGTGACGTCATCAGTTGCTGTGAAGCTTTGGGTCGCTTTCGGACCTTTAACTTCGATGGTCTGGCCGGACACCGACGCGGAAACGCCGCTGGGCAGCTCGACCGGTTTTTTACCAATACGAGACATTGCAGACCCTCCTTAGAAGACGGTGCAGAGCACTTCGCCACCAACATTGTTGGAGCGTGCGCTTGCGTCCGACATCACACCTTTCGGAGTGCTGACAATCGACACACCCAGACCCTGACGGACCGTGGGAATATCCTTGACGCCCATGTAAACGCGACGACCGGGTTTCGAAACCCGCTTCAGTTCGCGAATGACAGGAGTGCCTTCGTAGTATTTCAGGCCGATTTCCAGGGTCGCGTGACCGTTGGAATCGGTGCCACCTTCGTAGCCGCGGATGTAGCCTTCGTCAGCCAGCACATCCAGAACCCAGGCACGCAGTTTCGACGCAGGTGTCGAAACCGTGGACTTGCCACGCATCTGAGCATTACGGATACGGGTGAGCATATCGCCGATAGGATCGTTCATATCACTCTCTCCCTTACCAGCTGGATTTCACCAGACCGGGGATCTGGCCAAACGAGCCCAGTTCCCGCAGCATGATACGGCTGACCTTCAGCTTACGATAGTAAGCGTGGGGACGACCGGTCAGCTGACAGCGGTTGTGCAAACGGACAGCCGAGCTGTTGCGCGGCAGCTTGGCAAGCTTCAGGGAAGCGCGGAAACGCTCTTCCATCGGCTTGTCTTGATCATTGATGATCTCTTTGAGAGCAGCGCGCTTGGAGGCGTATTTTGCCACCAGGCGTTCGCGCTTTTTCTCGCGTTCGATCATGGATTTTTTAGCCATAACTCTCTCTCCCGCGCTTAGCTGTTGAACGGCATGTTGAAGTGTTTCAACAGTGCCTTCGCTTCCGCGTCGGTTTTCGCGGTGGTGGCAATCACAATGTCCATACCCCATGCAACGTCGACTTTGTCGAAGTTGATTTCAGGGAAGACGATGTGCTCTTTGATCCCCATGGCATAGTTACCACGGCCATCGAACGATTTACCCGAAACACCGCGGAAGTCGCGGATACGGGGCATTGCGATGGTGACCAGACGATCCAGGAATTCGTACATGCGATCGGCGCGCAGGGTAACTTTCGCACCCATGGGCATGCCTTCGCGAACACGGAAACCAGCGATCGAGTTACGAGCAATGGTGGTCAGTGCCTTCTGGCCAGCAATCGTGGACAGATCTTCCTGAGCCGACTTTGCCTTCTTGCTGTCTTTGACAGCTTCAGCGCCACAACCGATGTTCAGAACGATTTTGTCCAGCTTGGGGATCATCATGTCGTTCTTGTAGCCGAACTCTTCTTTCAGAGCGGCCTTGATCGAGTCACTGTAGGCAGCCTTCAGGCGCGGGGTGTAAGTAGCAGCATCAAGCATCAATCACGTCCCCCGTGGTCTTTGCGAAACGGACCTTCTTGTCGCCTTCCATGCGGAAGCCAACGCGGGTCGGTTTACCGTTCGCATCCAGAACTGCCAGGTTCGACAGCTGGATCGGCATTGCCTTGGGCAGACGGCCGCCTTGGGCGGTCTGCGACTGGCGGGTGTGGCGGATGGACATGTTGATGCCTTCCACGACGGCCTTGCCAGCTTTCGGATCTACGCTCTCGATGGTGCCCTGCTTGCCTTTGTCTTTGCCGGCAAGCACGACGACCTTGTCGCCTTTGCGGAGTTTAGCAGCCATTACAGCACCTCCGGAGCGAGCGAGATGATTTTCATGAAGTTCTTGGCGCGCAGCTCGCGAACAACCGGTCCGAAGATACGGGTACCGACGGGTTCACCGGCGGTGTTCAGGATGACTGCTGCGTTGCGGTCGAAACGGATGGCGGTGCCATCTTCACGACGAACTTCTTTGGCGGTGCGTACGACGACGGCCTTACGGACGTCCCCTTTTTTAACGCGACCACGCGGGATGGCTTCCTTTACGGAAACGACGATTACATCGCCTACCGAAGCATACTTACGCTTCGAGCCACCCAGAACCTTGATGCACTGAACTCGGCGAGCGCCAGAGTTATCAGCCACATCCAGATTGGTCTGCATCTGGATCATTTGGTTTCTCCCGACCTTTGGGGTGGCATGCAGCTGCCAAGTCCCCCAGGGTTTCGATTATGCCAGAATTGGCGTGATCAGCCGATCACTTCCCAGCGTTTCGTTTTCGACTTCGGTGCACATTCCTGGATACGGACGGTGTCACCAACTGCGAAAGCGTTCTTTTCATCGTGAGCCCGGTATTTCTTGGACTTACGGATGGTTTTCTTCAGAACGGGGTGCGTAAAGCGGCGCTCGACTTGAACGGTAACGGTTTGTTCGTTTGCGTTCGAGGTCACGGTGCCTTGGAGAATACGTTTGGGCATCTATCAGGCTCCTTATTCAGCGGCCGCAGCGGCTTTTTGGTTCAACACAGTTTTCACACGAGCAACCTCGCGGCGCACGGATTTAACGCGTGCAGTGTTTTCCAATTGGCCGGTAGCTTGTTGAAAGCGCAGGTTAAACGCTTCTTTCTTCAGGTTGGACAGGTCCTCGCGGAGCTGGTCCAGCGTTTTTTCACGCAGATCGTTGGCGGTCATGTCGCCATTTCCTTCTTTCCGACACCAGTGAGCTCCTTATGACGGGTGACCCATGCTCTGGTGGAATCAAAAATAAACGCGCGAATCCCAGTTTCCCGGAATCCGCGAGATGACGCTCTATAAGGGAGGTAATCCCGTGCAGCAAGGGAAAACTTGAAGCGTGTACCCAGCGGACCTCTTCCGCCCTTAAATCAGGATTTCGGGCGCCCGGCAAAACGCGAAATAGACGCCCAGCCATCCACACTCAACTGGGCGACTGTCGCGCCCCTTTCGCGGTATCTGCTTTCTGTATGCGTATTCCTGTGTCCTAGACTGCCCCCCGCTTGCTGGACACCCATTCTGAAACATCATTTGTACTGGGCGAAAGCCCTCGTTGCACTTGGCCTCTCGCTCTTTGCGCAACACGGACGTAAAACGGGGCATGTCACAAATTGAATCACTCTTCGTCACCCGCCTTTACCGCGCCGCCCTGTCCGAGCTGGGCCCCAAGATCGACTCGGACGAGCTGGAGGCGTCCTGCTATTCCATCGCTGAAGACGATGAAGCCGGCCAGAAATGGTGCGAGAAAAACGGCTATCCTGGTTACACCTCTTATGCGTCCCTGACGGACCTGGGGTGGCGCTTTCCAATCTTCGCCGAGATGATTGAGGCGCTGGACCTCCATGTCGCCGCGTTCGCCAAAGATCTGGAGTTCGATCTGGATGGACGCAAACTGGTTCTAGAGGATCTCTGGATCAACATCCTGCCCGAGGGCGGCACGCACAGTTCGCACCTGCATCCGCATTCGGTGATTTCCGGCACCACCTACGTCGCGATGCCCAAAGGGGCGAGCGCCCTAAAACTCGAAGACCCTCGCTCAGCCCGCATGATGGCCGCCCCTGCCCGCCGCAAAAACGCACGACGCAAGCTGCAACCCTTTATCTATATGAAACCCGAGGTAGGCGACGTGCTGCTGTGGGAAAGCTGGCTGCGCCACGAGGTTCCCCTGAACCAATCTGAATATGACCGGGTGTCGGTGAGCTTTAACTATAAGTGGGAATAGCGGTTAGGCTGATGTTGTGCTGCTCGGAGAGCCATTTCTGTGCCAATATCTGTAGATGATATGAACGAATATGGAATCGAAAATCTAGAGGCATCAGAACATTCCAAGAAATTGGCCAAATTACTTCTCGGAAAATTGTCGGAGCTTCCACCTTGGGACGACATCGGCACCGGGTATTGGCCGACTGTGTACGTGTACTGGTTTGAAGCAAAAGTAGAAGTCGAAGTTCATAAAGACAGCTTTGAGTACTACGACCTCTCTGAAGAAATCGCCATCATTTTGGAATTTTCCGTCGATGAACTGGGGAAACTGGTCGAGCTGCTGTCCACTCGCCTGTCTAACAAACAATAAACCCCCGCCGATTGCTCGACGGGGGTTTTTGTTTTTTTTCAGGCTAGGGCGCGGACCGGACAAAATGCTCGGTTTTGCCTGTTCCGCGCTCTCGGCCTTTACCAGTCTTCGCGAACCACGACGCGGGTTTTCACCGGCAGTTTCATCGCGGCCAGACGCAGGGCTTCGCGTGCGACATCTTCGGCAACACCGTCGATTTCGAACATGATGCGGCCAGGTTTCACCTTGCACGCCCAATAGTCCACGGAACCTTTACCTTTACCCATACGAACTTCGACGGGCTTCGATGTCACAGGAACATCGGGGAAGATACGGATCCAGACACGGCCCTGACGTTTCATGTGGCGGGTCATCGCGCGGCGAGCCGCTTCGATTTGACGAGCCGTCACACGCTCGGGCTGGGTGGCTTTCAGACCGAAAGAACCGAAGTTCAGGTCGCTACCGCCTTTGGCCAGGCCTTTGATACGGCCCTTCTGCTGCTTGCGGAATTTTGTACGCTTTGGCTGAAGCATTACTCAGGCCTCCTTAGCGACGGCCGCCAGCGCCACGGGGCGCGGGACCATCTTGGATTTCCTGGGCGCGGCGGTCACGAGCTTGAGGATCGTGTTCCATGATCTCGCCTTTGAAGATCCAGGTTTTGATGCCGATGATGCCATAGGGCGTCATCGCCTCTGCAGCAGCATAATCGATGTCTGCGCGCAGGGTGTGCAGGGGCACACGGCCTTCGCGGTACCATTCGGTCCGTGCAATTTCAGCACCGCCCAGACGGCCAGCAACGTTCACACGGATACCCAAGGCACCCATACGCATGGCATTCTGAACCGAGCGCTTCATAGCGCGGCGGAAGGAGACACGGCGTTCCAGCTGCTGCGAAATCGACTCAGCCACCAGCTGAGCATCCAGCTCAGGCTTGCGAACTTCGACGATGTTCAGGTGCAGCTCGGAGTCGGTCATGCTCGCCAGCTTCTTGCGCAGAGTTTCGATGTCTGCGCCTTTCTTGCCGATGATCACGCCGGGGCGCGCAGTGTGGATCGTGACGCGGCACTTTTTGTGCGGACGTTCGATGATCACACGGGCGATACCCGCCTGTTTGCACTCTTCGCGGATGAATTCGCGGATTTTGATGTCTTCCAGCAGAAGATCACCGAAATCTTTCGAATCCGCGTACCAGCGGCTGTCCCAGGTGCGGTTGACCTGAAGGCGCATGCCGATCGGATTAACTTTCTGACCCATTAGGCTTGCTCCTCAATCTGACGCACCTTGATGGTGAGTTCCGAGAACGGTTTCACGATCTTGCCGAAACGACCACGCGCGCGGGGACGGCCACGTTTCATGATCAGGTTTTTGCCAACATAGGCTTCGGCCACGATCAGTTCGTCAACGTCCAGGTTGTGGTTGTTTTCAGCGTTCGCAATTGCGGACTGAAGGCATTTCTTCACGTCCAGCGCGATCCGCTTTTTCGAGAAGGTCAGGTCATTCAGAGCCTTGTCGACCTTCTTGCCACGGATCATTGCGGCAACCAGATTCAGTTTCTGCGGGCTGGTGCGAAGCATGCGCAGTTTTGCCATTGCTTCGTTATCTGCCACGCGGCGGGGGTTCTTTTCCTTGCCCATGACTTATTTCCGCTTCGCTTTTTTGTCAGCCGCATGGCCGTAATAGGTACGGGTCGGCGAATATTCACCGAACTTCTGGCCGATCATGTCTTCCGACACGTTCACGGGAACGTGCTTGTGGCCGTTGTACACACCAAAGGTCAGACCCACGAATTGGGGCAGAATGGTGGAACGACGCGACCAGATCTTGATGACTTCATTGCGACCCGACTCGCGCGATGCTTCGGCTTTCTTAAGCACATAAGCATCCACGAAGGGGCCTTTCCAAACAGAACGTGCCATGTCTTAGCGGCCCTTCTTCTTGGCGTGACGCGAACGCAGGATAAGCTTCGACGACGCCTTGTTCTTGTTGCGAGTGCGCGCACCCTTGGTCGGTTTACCCCAAGGGGTCACCGGGTGACGACCACCCGAAGTCCGGCCTTCACCACCACCATGGGGGTGGTCGATCGGGTTCATAACCACACCACGGACACTGGGGCGGATGCCCTTGTGACGCATGCGGCCTGCTTTACCGAAATTCTGGTTCGAGTTGTCGGGGTTCGATACGGCACCAACGGTGGCCATACATTCCTGACGGACAAGACGCAGTTCACCCGAAGACAGGCGAATCTGAGCGTAGCCACCGTCACGACCCACGAACTGAGCGTAAGTCCCTGCTGCGCGGGCGATCTGGCCGCCTTTGCCGGGCTTCATCTCGATGTTGTGGATGATGGTACCAATCGGCATCCCCGAGAACGGCATTGCGTTGCCCGGTTTGACGTCGGCCTTGGCCGATGCGATCACCTGATCACCAACCGCCAGACGCTGTGGAGCCAGGATATAAGCCTGCTCGCCGTCTTCGTATTTGATCAGCGCGATGAACGCGGTTCGGTTGGGGTCATATTCGATCCGCTCAACCGTCGCAGCGACGTCGAATTTGTTACGTTTGAAGTCCACGATACGATAGAGACGCTTTGCCCCGCCGCCTTTGCGGCGCATCGTGATCCGTCCGGTATTGTTCCGGCCGCCATTCTTGGTCAAACCCTCAGTAAGGGCTTTGACCGGACGACCTTTCCACAGCTCCGAACGGTCGATCAGAACCAGCCCACGCTGGCCCGGCGTCGTCGGTTTATACGACTTGAGTGCCATGCTTTCTGTCTTCCGTTTGCATAGGGTGGGTCATGGCCCACCTTGGTTATAGCCCCCCGAAGGTGGCCGATGTGTAGGGCCCCGAAGGTCCCCAATTCCAAAAATCACAGGCCCCGGAACGAATCCGAGGCCGAAGAGATGCGCGTCTTTAGCAGGGGTTTGTGGGGGTGTCTATAGCAGGGGGCGGTTTCTCTGGACCTTATCTCCAATTCACGCGTCACCGTTGCCCAGCGGGCCAAACAGCCACTGTCCCAAGTATGCGCTAATCTCGCTGCTCTCGAAAAGTCCATTTAGTAGCCACAGCACTTCCAACGGCTTGGCCCTCTTGAACACTCCAATTATCCTTAACGAATGACAAATTGGTACAGCAAACTAACCCCAACATATGATTTAGCGAAGAAGCAGCCTCAAAAAGCTAAGGTCCGGAAAAGGTCAAATTTCTAAAAGAGCATAACACCCCCGTGCGCAACCAGGTTTTGCCACTAAGTACGACCCCGAGTTCTTTCAAGCCTTCAGAGAAATCTGCCGTATTTTCGCAAAGAGCTCCTTTGTTCATCCAGAAGTACAAACTCTCATCCTAATGCTGGACAACGAAACTTACCCCCGTGCCGCGCAGAAAAATTCAATGCGCAAATTATTCTCCGTCTTGCAGGCAACATCTTCAAACGTTGATTTAATGGACGAGCTTGAGGCCACTGCACAAGAAAGGCCCCCCGGTTTGCACCGAGGGGCCTTTCAATTTTTACGAAAGCTTAGACCTTACAGTCCGGTGGACACGTCGATCGTGTTGCCTTCTTCCAGGGTCACGTAGGCCTTTTTGACGTCTTTCCGCTTGCCCATCTGGCCGCGGAAACGCTTGACCTTACCCTTGGTGATCGTGGTGTTGACGGCTTTGACCTTCACACCAAACAGCGCCTCGACGGCCTCTTTGATCTGGGGTTTGTTCGCGTCAATCGACACTTCGAAAACGACCGCACCGGTTTCAGAGGCCATAGTGGCCTTTTCGGTGATGATCGGCTTGCGGATCACATCGTACAGTTCTGCTTTGGTGGTCATTTCAGACGAGCCTCCAGAGCTTCGACACCTGCTTTGGTGATCACCAGGGTGTCACGCTTCAGGATGTCATACACGTTTGCGCCCATCGTCGGCAGGATATCCAGACCTTCGATGTTGCGCGCGGCTTGCAGGAACCCTTCGTTGACGGCGGCGCCATCAATGATCAGCGCGCGTTTCCAGCCCAGGTTTTTCACCTGTTTGGCCAGAGCGGCGGTTTTGCCTTCGGATTCTGCGTTCTCGATCACGACCAGCGAACCCTCTTTGGCTTTCGCCGACAGAGCGTGCTTGAGGCCCAGAGCGCGGAACTTCTTGGGCAGGTCGTGGCCGTGGCTACGCGGGGTCGGACCCTTGTAGATACCACCCTTGCGGAAGATAGGCGCCTTACGCGACCCGTGACGAGCGCCACCGGTGCCTTTTTGGCGATAGATCTTCTTGGTCGAGTAGCTCACTTCGGAACGAGTCAGAACCTTGTGGGTTCCGGCCTGTGCCTTGTTACGCTGCCAGCGAACAACACGGTGCAGGATGTCGGCGCGGGGCTCTAGGCCGAACAGGTCGTCCGACAGCTCCACGGAACCGGCGCTGCTGCCGTCCAGATTGATCACATCAAGTTTCATGCTTCACCCCCTTCGGCGGGCGCTTCTGCGGCCGGAGCCTCAGCTGCCGATTTCAGAGCCGCCGGGAACGGAACATTCTCGGGCAGTTTCTTTTTCACGGCATCTTTGACGGTGACCCAGCCACCCTTGGAGCCGGGAACGGCGCCTTTGACCATGATCAGGCCACGGTCGGCGTCGGTTTTCACGACTTCCAGGTTTTGGGTGGTCACGCGGGCTGCGCCCATGTGGCCGGCCATTTTCTTGCCTTTGAAAACCTTACCGGGATCCTGACACTGACCAGTCGAACCGTGCGAACGGTGGCTGATCGAAACACCGTGCGAGGCACGCAGACCGCCAAAGTTGTGGCGTTTCATTGCACCAGCAAAGCCTTTACCGATCGAGGTGCCAGCAACGTCCACCTTCTGACCAGCAACATAGTGCTCGGCAGAGATTTCGGCGCCAACTTCGATCAGGTTGTCTTCGGTCACGCGGAATTCAGCCAGCTTGCGCTTGGGCTCAACCTTCGCAGCAGCGAAGTGACCACGCATTGCTTTCGACGTACGTTTTGCCTTTGCAGCACCAGCACCCAGCTGAACAGCAGTGTAGCCGTCCTTGTCCGAGGTGCGCTGCGCAACAACCTGCAGGTTTTCCAGCGAAAGAACGGTCACAGGGATCTGTTTTCCGTCTTCCATGAATAGGCGGGTCATGCCCACCTTCTTAGCGATAACACCAGAGCGCATCTTCATATACCCTCCGATCTTACGATTGCAGCTTGATCTCGACGTCCACACCAGCGGCCAGGTCGAGCTTCATCAGCGCGTCCACGGTCTGGGGGGTCGGATCAACAATATCGAGCAGACGCTTGTGCGTACGGATCTCGAACTGGTCACGGGATTTTTTGTCGATGTGAGGTCCACGCAGAACGGTGAATTTCTCAATCTTGTTCGGAAGCGGGATCGGGCCACGAACCTGAGCGCCAGTGCGCTTGGCTGTGTTAACGATTTCCTGAGTGCTGGCGTCCAGAACCCGGAAGTCGAATGCCTTCAGCCGAATGCGAATGTTTTGGCTTTGCATTACATCTGCCTTTTCATAGGCGTGAGAGTTGAGAGGAGGATCTGCGACCACCGCAAACCTTCGTCGAACCCAAAAGGCGGGAATCATCCCGCCCAGTGATCGCATTAGCGAACCCGCGCGCTATACAGGGGCGATGTGAGGCTGGCAAGGGGGGAATCCTCCTCAGGCTGCAAATCACCTCCGCCTCTCTTAGAAAGGGCAACCATGTGGCCTTGAGGACAGTGTTGCCGGGAAACACCCTGTTTGATACGGGTCGTTTCGGCAGAACGCCGGGTCAACGGCGCTGTCTTCCGCGAGATAATTAAATGACACTTTCGAAACTGGCCGCTCACGAGCAGCCTATAAAGTGGTTCGCTTTTGCATTGGGTCTGTGCAGCACCATTTCCATCGTCCAAAACTGGCAACTGGCGGCGATGCTGTTTGGTCTGCCGTTCTGTTTGATCTGGGTTTTCTACGGCTGGCTTCGGACCGAACCACAATTGAAATACATCAACGTGATCTTTTCAGTACTCTACCTATATGGGATCGCCCGGTATTTTGTCGTTGCCAGCTGATCCTCGGCAGGTCGCTCGCAATCATTGCCCCCTTCGGGACCACTGCCATCAAAAAAGGGCCGCTCTTTTGAGCGGCCCTTTTGTCGTCAACTCAG
>JARGPB010000024.1 GCA_029212905.1 Thalassovita sp. | reverse complement strand
CCTTTGCTGCACATTATGCTATCAAAGGAGCGGCACCAAACCGCGACAGGTCCAGATGGCCGATTGCGGGCTGAATGCGACCCACAGCCACGAGGATCTGATCCGCGAGGGCTATGTCCTGTTCATCGTCGGGCCGATGGCGCTGACGCAGCAGATGGGGCCGCTTTATGCGCTGAACATGGGCGCTTTTGTCCAGGCGCTCTATCAAAAGCTCGGGGCGTTGCGCATCATCGCTGATGAGTTCACCAACTCCCCCCTTAAGCCATTGATATCAAGTGCCATTACGACGGCGCGCTCCTATGGCGGGGAATTCCACCTGATCAGCCAGAGCCGGAGCGAGGTCTTGCGTGTTTACGGCGAGCACCTGACACAAACGATCGAAGACAACTGCGTGACGAAACGCTGGCTGGCCTTCGGCAGCTACCGCGAGGCCGAGGAGGTCTCCAAGGCGATTGGCGAGGAATTTGCCCTGTCCACGGCGATGAGCGGCGAAACCGGCGGGCTCTCGACCAACACTAATCTCAGCCTGGTCAAACAGCGCCAGATCTCGGCCAGTGAGCTGATGGCCCTGCGCCCCGACCAGCAACTGATCCACATTCGCGGCATTGGCTACTTCATTTGTTCCCGAGTTCGCCAAAACGAAATCAGCCCCTATTGCGACCTGATGGCGCCCAACCTGATGGAGGGCGGCAAGCTAGCTTCGGACCCAAAGATCAGTTTGGTCACCACACGGGGGGCAAGGTCATGAGGTTCATCGTCGCGTTTTTGTGGGTGCTGGCGCCGCTCGCCCTTTGGGGGATGATCCAGCTCTGGGGCACGCCGCATGTTGCCGTCAGCTACACCTTCCATGACAACGGACGGCGCTACGATCCCTTGGCGCCGCGCCATTACATCACCTGCACCTGGATCGGGATCGGTGGGGCGTTCACGCTGCCCGCCGAGCGTGGGCGCTGCCCCTGGGTGCGCCTGTTGAAGGCGCGGCCATGAGGGGCGGGTCAGTCGATCACCTCGAGCCGGGGGCTTGGGCGCGGTGTGGGCCGTATGCGCAGATCGTGTGCGAGCGTCATCTCCATGCAGAACATGCCCTTGGTGACCGCCATGACCGTGTCCATCGGCGCGATGCCGTCTGCAAGGGTGCGGTCGCAATGGGCGCGGTCTTCGGGCCCGAAGATCCCATAAGGTTCGATGGCTTGCCAGAAAGTGTCATAGCCCATGGGCTCTACCCATGCCTCGACATCCTCGATGAACTCAAAACGCTGCATGACATCAGCGTAGCAAATACCGGGGGATTGATGCAAATTTGGGAGCAAAAACAATGAGTAGTGAGACAGAACACAGGGTCCGATCCGCCTATGAGCGCGCCGTAGAGGCGCATCTGCAAAAAAGCCTGCAAAGCGGACAGGATTGGGATCGCTACAACGCCATTCTGGCGCAGACGAAGGCGCGCCTGGCCGAAGAGGACCAGGCCTTCGCTCGCGATTTTGATGCGCGCATGGCCGAAGCCCGCCAGATCGTTTTGCGCGAAGAGCATGGCATCGCGCTTGATCAACCCCAGCCGCCCGGTGTCGATCCGAAGTCACCCCAGGCGATGGAGGCCAAGGCCGAGGCCCGCGTTTACCGCGATCACGAGCGTCGCCAAGCCGCGATCCGCCACGATGCGACAGAGCAGTATGTCGATCTCACCGCAGAAATCCGCGCCCGGGATGCGCCCACGTCATCCCAGTCGCTCACGCAGACCTGGAACCAAAGCCGTTCCGGCCCCACCCGCACCTAACTCCTGAAAGGAACCCTCATAACTGATACGATCGCAATGCCCGCCAATGTCCAGGCCGCCCGCCAAAGCTTCAGCGGCAAAGGCCTGACCGAGGCGCAGTTTGACAAAGCCTGGGCGCTCTCGTCCATCCTCCACGCCGAAATCCAGGAGCGCGGCACCTTCCGCGAGGCGCTGACGGACTTCTCCCATGCCTTTGCCCGCGGAGAAAAGTTCGACGCCCTGCGCGCCGAAGGGGTGATCCGCGATGTCTTTGCAGGCCGCTATGGCCAGAGCATGAATCAGCTGCGCGAGGGGCTGAAGTCAAATTTGGAGGGGTTGCCCGAGACGGCCAAAGCACAGGCGCTGACCGCCGCCGAGAGCATCGAAGGCATGATCAAAGAGGGGCCGACCCGGCCCTTCTACCAGGCCTATGATGCCGCGGCCGTCACTCTGTCCGAGGAGCTGACGATCACCCGCGATGGCGCCAAAGCGCTGATGCGGGAGGCGTTCAAGGAAACCCATGGTCGCGAACTCGGTGATCACAGCAAAGAGATCGAAACCGCCTACCACAAACCCGTACGCGAAGCCCAAATCGCCGCGCATAAAGCCGAAGACCTCGAAATCCGCAGCCGCACACGCAGTATATCCTAGAGGAACCGGACAGGAATAACCCGCGGGGCATCGATCCAGTCGACGCCCTTTTTCTTTACGATCCGCTTTGACCAACGACTACAAAGCGCCAGTTTAGTCTCCGACTGCAGCCGTTCAGGGCGGTAGGATGCGAGGTCAGCAGTGCGGGACAAACCGGACCTATGCAGTTGCGGCCATTGCTGACGCAGCATTCTCTCGCAAGTGCAGCGCCTAGATCGCTGCTGTGCAGCGGACTTCGCCAGGCCGGTCATTTACACGCTTAAATTTCGACCAACCCAAAACCGTGCTTTGGCCGCTGCTGGTTCCTCCCTCCAAAATGCGGAGAAAGTGAATACTCTCCGCAAGCGGTCCAGTGGTGGCTTGCGGCTGCCGCTCCTAGCGGCCAAGCGAGCGTGGGCATAACAGGGCAGGTTTCGATATTAGTAAAATGGCGTGTCTGCGAGTAGTCCGCCTTTGCAGGCGACTATCCGGTTGGTCGAATTTCGCCGGTATCGAGAATCGGAGACGCGTCCAAATCCTCTGCATCAAGCATCGTGGCCACCCGCTCAAGGCTGGCGACCAGCATGGCTTGCTCCCAATCCTCCATCGCCGCGAATTTGCGCACGAAACGCTGTTGCAATGGGTCTGGGGCGTCCGTCAGGACATCGCGCCCGGCTTCGGTCAGGATGATATCGGTTTGCCGTCTATCCAAGGCTGATTTTTGTCGGATAACCATCCCATCGCGAACAAGTTTATCCACCAAGGACGTCACCGTTCCCTGAGAGACGCGCATACGGGTCGAAATTGCTTTCGCGGTCGCCAGTCCTTGCTCGCCAATAATCTGAAGGACCCGAAACTGAGTTGGGGTGACGCCAGTGATCTGTCGAATTTCCTTGCCGAACAACTCGGTCGATCGAACGATCCGACGCAAGGCAATCAGGCTACTATCGATGCGGTCCATCCGCCCTCCGGTACTTTGACTGGCAAAGTCATAACAGCTTCTTTTCCTCCACTCAACTTTCAAAAAGATTTGATGAGCGAAGCATTTAAGGGGGGAGAGTCATTCGAAATATTACATATTTGGGCGGCTTGAGTGCGAGTTGCGCCTAATTTTGCTTCGACCATTGAAATTCAAACATCCTCATGTTACTTCGGCAATCGAAGCGAAAGGAGCTCTTCAAATGCAACACCCCGCTCACCCAATGCGCCCCGACCTGCCGTCGTTGCGCAAGCCCGTCGCGAAAGACGGCGCAGAGATCTGGAAACTGGTCCGGGCATGCCGTCCGCTTGACGAGAACTCGATGTATTGCAACCTTTTACAATGCGATCACTTTACTGATACCTGTGTGGTTGCCGAGTTGTCAGGTGAGGTCGTTGGCTGGGTTTCCGCCTATGTCATGCCCAATGAGCCCGACACACTGTTTGTGTGGCAAGTCGCTGTGTCCGATGCCGCGCGCGGGCGTGGTTTGGGGGCATTGATGCTACAAAGCATCCTCAACCGTCCTCAGTGCGAAGATGTCACCCGTGTGCAGACCACGATTACTGCTGACAACGAAGCCTCTTGGGCATTGTTCCGCAAGTTTGGCCGCTTGATGGGCGCAGATCTGGATGTCAAAGCCTATTACACGCAGGCGCTCCACTTCCAAGAACGCCACAAGACCGAGCACCTTGTCACAATACCAGTGGCTCGAGAAGCCGCACTCGCTGCCTGAAGCGTGCGTCCTCCGGTCCTGACCACCCCGATCTATTCCAATTTCCCGAAATCCGAGAGAGGTCGTATGTCTACGAACCCCACTTATATTGCCATTTTCAAACGCCGCGAATCTGAGGCCCGCAGTTATTGCCGGGGTTTTAACACCGTGTTCACCGAGGCAAGAGGCTCCGAGATGACGGCCCATGATGGGGCGCGGTATATCGACTTCCTCGCCGGCTGCTCTTCGCTGAATTACGGCCACAATGACCCGGATCTCAAGGCGGCGTTGATTGACCATATTCTAGCCGACGGCGTGGCGCATGGCCTCGACATGCACACCGATGCCAAGGCCAATTTCATCGCGGCCTTCGAACAGCACATCCTGGCCCCGCGTGACATGCCACACAAGCTCATGTTCACCGGGCCGACTGGGGCAAATGCAGTTGAGGCGGCGATGAAAATCGCCCGCAAGGTCACGGGCCGCACCAACATCATCGCCTTTACCAATGGCTTTCACGGTGTCACGCAAGGCGCATTGGCAGCGACCGGCAACGGCTATCATCGGGGCGGCGCGGGCATGGCTCTGAACGGCGTGACGCGCATGCCCTATGATGGTTACTTCGCGGGCAGCACCGATACCGCTGATTTTCTCGAGGCCATGCTGAATGACCGCTCCAGCGGTCTGGACGCCCCTGCCGCGATCATCCTGGAAACGGTGCAAGGTGAAGGCGGGTTGAATGTCGCGAGCCATTCTTGGTTGAAACGCGTGGCAGAGCTGGCAAAAAAGGCTGGTGCGCTTTTAATTATTGATGATGTGCAGGCGGGCTGCGGCCGCACGGGTACATTCTTTTCGTTCGAAGAGATGGGCATCTCTCCCGATATCGTCACTTTGGCGAAATCCATTTCGGGCTTTGGCCTGCCCATGGGGCTGGTTCTGGTCAAGCCCGAACACGACGTGATGGGACCGGCCGAGCATAACGGCACCTTTCGTGGCAACAACCACGCCTTTGTCACAGCACGGGCGGCGTTGGAGAAATTCTGGGCTGACGATCAGTTCCAGAAAGACATCGCCCGCCGGGCGCAATTGGTCGAAGACGGGTTGCAAACCATTGCTGACATGATCCCCGGTGCGCGGCTCAAGGGGCGCAGCATGATGCGCGGGGTCGATGTCGGCAGCGGTGCACTCGCCGGTAACATCTGCGCCAAGGCGTTTCAGAACGGGTTGATCATCGAAACCTCTGGTCCCGAGGATGAAGTCGTCAAGATCCTCGCACCGCTGACCACCCCGGATGACACGCTGAAGGCTGGATTGCAGATTTTGATCGAGGCGACAGAAGCAACACTCAACACACAGAAATTTGCCGCGGAGTAAGACCATGATTGTACGCGATTTCAACGAGATTATCGAAAAAGGGCGTGACCGCGTCGTGTCTGACGCGCAGTGGAGCAGCGTGCGTATGTTGCTCGCGGAAGATGGGATGGGGTTTTCCTTCCACATCACTTTCCTTGAGCCCGGCTCGGAGCACACGTTCGAATATAAAAACCACTTCGAGAGCGTTTATTGTATGCAGGGCAGCGGCTCTATTACCGATATCGCCACCGGTGAAACCCACCACATCAGACCGGGTGTGATGTATGCGCTCGACAAGCATGATCGCCATATCCTGCGCGCCGATGAGGAGCTTATCATGGCGTGCTGTTTCAATCCGCCCGTGACCGGGACCGAAGTGCATCGCGAAGATGGCTCCTATGCCGCTGCAGATGACCTGGAAACAGCCTGAGAGGATCCGGCAAAGAGCCGGATAATACATTGTGATTTTCCCAAGCCATACCGTCGAGAAAATCGGCGGCACCTCCATGTCGCGCATCCACGAACTGCGCGACACACTCATTATTGGCGACCGCAAACCGGCCGCCCTTTATCACCGCATCTTTGTGGTCTCGGCCTTTGGCGGGATCACCAACCTCTTGCTTGAGCACAAGAAAACGGGTGAGCCTGGCGTCTATGCGCTGTTTTCCAACGATGACAACGATCATGGCTGGCTGGACGCGCTGACGCGTGTCGGTGCCGCGATGGCGAAACAGCACGACAAGGCGCTAGAGAACCCGGCCGACCGTGCGCAGGCCGAGGACTTTGTTCGCGACCGGATCGAGGGAGCACGGAGCTGCCTCTATGACCTGCGTCGTCTGTGTTCTTATGGGCACTTCCGCCTGTCCAGCCAGATGATGATCGTGCGCGAGCTACTGTCTGGTCTGGGCGAGGCCCATTCGGCCTATGTGACAACGCTGATGCTGCAACGGGCGGGCGTGAATGCGCGTTTTATAGACCTTAGCGGCTGGCGGGATGAAACCGACTGCACGCTGAAAGAGCGCATCGAAGGCGCGCTGCGAGATGTGGACCTGACCAGTGAATTGCCGATTGTCACGGGCTATGCCCAATGCAGCGAAGGGCTGATGCAGGAATATGACCGCGGTTATTCCGAGGTCACATTTTCCAACATCGCTGCTCTGACTTGCGCAAAAGAGGCAGTCATCCACAAGGAATTCCATCTTTCTTCGGCTGATCCTGCTCTTGTGGGGCCGGATGCGGTGCGCAAGCTGGGTCATACGAACTATGACGTGGCAGATCAGCTTTCGAACATGGGAATGGAGGCGATCCATCCCAACGCAGCAAAGATTCTGCGGCAGTCCAAAGTCGCATTGCGGGTTGCAAATGCGTTTGAGCCATCCGATCCTGGCACCCTCATCGACGAGCAGCCGACAAATACCTCAGCCGTGGAAATCGTCACCGGGCTGAATGTGGTTGCGCTGGAATTGTTCGAACAAGACATGGTGGGCGTGAAAGGGTATGACGCGAAAGCGTTGGACGCGCTCAAGCGGCACAATGTGCGCATTGCCTCAAAGGCATCGAACGCCAACACGATCACACATTATGTCGAGGCTCCTTTGAAAACGGTTCGGCGTGTTGTGTCCGATCTGGAGGCCGCATTTCCTTCCGCCAATGTCAGTGCGCGTAACGTATCGATTGTCTCGGCCATAGGGCGCGACCTTAAAGGGTTGAAAGCCTTTAGTCGTGGGATCTGCGCACTGGAAGAGGCCGACATCAACGTGATTGCGGCCCAGCAGACACCGCGCAATGTAGACATCCAGTTCGTGGTTCCGCGTGATGCGGTTGAGGATGCGGTGCAGGTGCTTCACGCGGCACTTGTTGGAATGTCGGGCGTCAGCAACCTGCAGCGCGCCGCGTGACGTAGGCAGCATCCATTGCATCCGGCCACCGGAGCGATGGATCGCATTCTGCGTAAGTTGACGACGCACCATTGGCTGGAACCCACCGCGCCCAGTATAAACGTCACCTTTTCACACTGCAGCGCAGCGCGATCCCCTATGCTGCCGACGCAAAAATCGTGCTGCGTGCGCACGCAGCGAAAAACTCGAACTCACGGGAAGGGCTCAAAGCTGTCTTTCGCTGCGTCTGTCTCAAACGTCTGCTTGCGTGCCGCAACCGACAACACACCACTGATCCCGCGCCCAGGCTTCAATCATTTGCAGAAACTCCGCGCGGATGGCGGGATCTTTGATAGCGGTGTAGGCGGTGGTGGGGCGGAATAGCTCTGCCTCGGTCATGCCGTAGATGTTTTGGGTCATGCGGGGTCTCTTTCGTTGTGGTTAATCGGATATTCCAGCCCGAGCCGATGAAACCCGCGTTGCAGGGTCAGGCGGGAAACGCCGAGGAGCCAGGCGACGTAGCGGCAGGGCAGCGGAATCTCGTTCATCCAGGCGTGGGCTTCGCGGATGGTGGTGTCGGAAAGGCGCGCGGGGCGGCCCAGCCGCACGCCGCGCTGGCGGGCGGCGGCGAGGCCTTCGCGGGTGCGCCGTTTGATGGTTTTGCGTTCGAGTTGCGAGAAGAGCGCGAGGCAACCATAGAGGATCTCGCCCAGATCGGTTTGCACATCGACGGGCAGGTTGATGATGTCGAACCCGACGCCGCGTTCGCGCAGGGTTTGGGCGGTGACCAACGCATCAACTGCGCTGCGAAAGGCGCGATCCACGTCGAGGACGACGAAGGTATCGCCCGCGCCTAGTGCCCGGATCAGGCTGTCGAAAACCGGACGTTCCCGGGCCGCGCCCGAGATATATTCAACGCGGATATCGTCGCAGCTTTCTTTCAAAGAGAGGATCTGACGGTCGATAAGTTGTTCGGAAGTCGACACGCGGACATAGCCGATACGGCGGGGCTGGGGCATGGTGGCTGATCGAAAATGATCCTTTGCGATCAGGTCGAATTTCAATAGGCCTTGCGTCCGCGCATAGCGGCAAACCCTTGAATTCTCTGCTCCCGTCTTTACCGCATTCGCGGAATCCCGTAAAGCTGCTCGTTGAACAAAAACCATGGAATATGAACAGCATAGCTGTATGGTTTGGGGCAAGTGTGATGGCCGTCACACTCGCAACCTGTCCACAGAAATCTTTGGCCGAGGGGTTCACAGGGGCGGAGTTTTTGCAGCAATCAACCCAAGAGCAGAGGGGCTATGTCTCGACTCAGCTCGTGATGGCGTCGTCCATCGCTGCGCGCATCAAACCCTCTTTGGCCGAGTGCATCGGCCGGGTGTTCTTCGATGGAAGCGGTCTGTCCGATCAGGGATTTGACATGGTCCTTGCGCGCATCGAGGAATTTAAGGCCTATCACCCCAGCTCGGTGATCGTGGTTGTCATCGAAAGCCAGTGCGAACCGTTCAATTGAACGTGGGGAAGGTTTGAGGCGCAGAGGTCAGCGTGGCCTCATTCTGCGTTGTCGTCTTCAATGACGCCATGGCTGGGCGCTGCGCTTCGATCTGCTCCAAAGCATCGCGCAAGTCGTCCTTGCTTATCGGGTCGTCTCGGTCGTCATAGCGGTGGCGGATGCCGCCCAAAGTGTCGTTGCGATAGATGTGCAAGTCTTTGAGGTGGGTCTCAAGGTCGTCCCGGCGGTGCTTAGCGGCGAAGTAGTCTTCGGCGGTGGGTGCATTGGCGGGCCATTGGATGCCAGCGGCAATCTCAGGCGGCAATTCCTGGCCTTCGGCGTTGACGACGCGGCCATCAGGCGCGCGAAACACCGGTTGGCCATCGGGGCCCTTGGCCGCTGTGGCCTCCATATCGGCGATGGCCTGATCCGAAACGCGCAACTGATGCTGGATCATAGCGATAGCACTGTCCGTTTCCGCTTCGGCCTGGCCGAGCTTATCGCCAAGGTCGGTATAGAGCGCTTGGTATTCGGGATCGAGGAGAAGACGGTCGAGCAGGTCTCGATAGGCCCGCTCCTTGGCGGCCTTCTTCTCTGCCGACATGACCCGCGGATCGTCTGGGGACAAGAACCGCCGCATCCGCGCGCCGTCCTGCCCGGTGACCTCCCGCTGCAAATCGTCAAAGTCCAGCTGACGACTGTCTGCGGCCTGTTGGGCTGCAATTTCCTCATCGGTCAGATCACGCATGGCACCGACCTTCCCAAGCATTCCGCCCCAGGGAAACCCTATCGCCCAGTTGCGACATATTACCGTTCAACATCAAACTCATAACCCCACCAGTATACCGCAAAACACGCCCCCGGCGCAAACTTGGCTAGAGCTCCAAACGCCGTGACTGGCCGCGATCCGGCTGCTGCCTTTGGAGCGGTCCATGCATCCAATCTGGCCGATCTTCGGCGCAGACATACAGGCGCATGTCCTTGCGGTGGCGGGACATGGCGACGTAGGCCAGCGGATCGTCCATCGAGCGCGAGGCCAGCACATAGGTTTTGTCCACGGTGATGCCCTGGGATTTGTGGATGGTGACGGCGTAACCATGATCGAAGGATTGGAACTGGCGCGGGTTAAAGGCCATGCGCGTGCCGTCTTCGAGATCAACATCGACTTGGGAGTCAGTCGCGCGGCGCACCGTGGCCAGCACGCCGTTTTAACCCCAAGGGCGCGGTCGTTGGCGGTGAAGACGATGCGGTCCCCCTTGGCCAGCTCGCGCGGGCCGTGATCGGTGGAGAGCAAGACGCCGTCAGCCAACTCCCCGTTGAACTTCATCGTCTCGCGCAGCGATTGGTTCAGCGCATGCACGTCACGACGGCGATGGGCGAGGATTTGGCGGCTGGTGCCAGGGTGTTCAGCTCGGTCATGCAGATAGTCCTCGGTCAGCTGCGTGATGGCATGGTCGGAGGACGGCAAGGTTTCCACGCAGCCCTGCGCCGTGTAGCTGGCGACGGCCTCAGAGATGCGGCCTGCGGCCAGGTCCGACGTAGCCTGTTTCTGCCAATCGGCGGATTGGCGGTGGATCTCGGTCAGATGGCTTGCGCCATGGCGTTCTGTCAGGCCACGGAAGGGCTCGCCCGCCTCGATGGGCGGCAGTTGATCGGGGTCGCCGACAAGCACAAGCTTAGCGCCGATCTCATCGATCTTGCCGGCGATACGGTCCAACTGCCGCGTGCCGATCATGCCCGCCTCGTCCACGACCAACACGTCGCCCGGTTTGATCGGATCATTGCCGTTGGCCCAGCTGAGTTCCAACGAGGCCAATGTGCGGCTGGAGATGCCCGAAGCCTCAACCAACCCCGCCGCCGCCTTGCCCGACAGAGCCGCACCATGCACGTGCAGACCCGCGCGCTCCCAGGCGTCATGGGCCGCCGCAAGGATGGTGCTTTTGCCCGTCCCAGCACGACCCACCACCATGGAAAGGCGGGAGCTGTTGGTCATGTGGATCACGGCGTTCTCTTGTTCTGCGCTGAGGCTGACACCATGCCTGTCACGCAGATCGCGGTTCTGTTTGGCCAGGGCCGCGCGGACAACTGCCTTGGTTGGCGCATCTGTACAGGTCGCCAAGAGATTGCGAGAGGTCGATTGCAGATGCGTATCTGCCCGCACATAGCTGCGCGTGGTGTAGCGCGGTGGCGTTCCGTCCAGTTTGAGCAATTCGCTGGCGGCCAGCACCTCCTTCTTGGCCGCAATGGCCTGCCCGGGCGTGGGCAGGACCGCGATCAAGGCACGAGAGATGTCGCGCGCGTCGAACGCCGCCTCGAAATATGACAGGCGTTCGAGCAGCCGTTCGGGATTATCCCGGATCTCGGCATCGCTGACCGGGCCGGATTGTTTGGGCGCGACATAGACCTAGCGGGGATCGCGGCGTGCCGCTTTGGCAAATCCGTCCCGCACCGCGCCTTTGGTCGCAAGAGGGTCGCCGGAGATCCTGGCCATCAAAGCGTCGCGCTCGATGCGAATGTCATCGACCAGGCCGAAGGCCTCTTCGCGCATAGCCGCGCGTTTGACCTCCAGCGCGCGCCGCTCGGTCAGTTGCGCCCGGCGCAGCTCTTGCCATTCGGCACGATCCTGTTGGGTCAGACGCGCCTCCAGCGCCCTCCGCTCGTTCTTCACCTGGCCGCTGCGCAGCAGCCGATCCCACAATCCGGACAGGCCGCCACGGTGCAGCGCCGCACGCGCCGTGGCCCGGCGATCTGCCTGCTGCGTTTTAAGTGTCTTGCGCGCGGCGCGATGCGCGGTGATCTGTACCGTGCGTTCGACCTCGAGCGCTTTGCGCGCCTCGGACAGGTCTGCACGGACCGCAGTCGCTGCTCGCACGAATTGCGACGACGCCTGCGGCGCCAATGCCCGCCGCGCCTGCGCCACACTGGGCAAAGCCTCCGCCTCCCCCAGCTTGGCGCGCACCTCCTTGGTCTTGATGCCGACAGCCCGCCCCACAGCGATCACCTGCCCATCGGCGGTCACAACCACATGGCCGCGCCGGTCCCCACGCGCCAGCGCATAGCCATGTTCCGACAGCGCCGCCGCGAACCCCACCTTGCTGTCAGAACGCTCCCAGCACTGGCGGATCAGCTGTTTTTGGTCGATGGCATTGCGCCCGCGCCGCTTCGCCGCCTGCCATTCTGCCAGATCGACCCGATGGGGCGAGGCCTGCTCGCGGTCTTTGAACCCGTCAGGCAGATCAAAGCCATGCTCCAAAAACAGCTCCCGGCTGACGCCCATGAGCTCGCGTTTGAAATGGGCCAGGTTCTTTGCGGTCATGGTCTGCGCGTCAATTCTGGACCACACAATATGCGCATGCCGTCGTCCGTCTTTCTCGTGAATCACGATGGCGCGGGGCTGATCCTGCAGGCCATTGGCCAGCTCGATCCGATGCGCCGCGGCGCGGAAATCCTTGTCGGTCAGCTGCGCGCTGCCCTCGGCAGGCGGGTTGATCGAGACGCTGAAAAACGGCTGCACCGATTTGGTGCCAAGGGCGGTTGCCTCGATCTCGGCAAAGGCGCCTTCTAGGTCCTCGGCCAGAAATCCACGCAGCTGATGCACCTCGATATGGTCATTGTCATGGGCATTGAGCAAATGCGCCGCCAACTGCGCGCCATGTCCTCTTTGGCTGCCTTTGAGGATCATATCTCGCGCTTTCGGGTTGGGTGTTCACCATGCGGCTGAAGGCGCGTTCGAGCGGAGCGAGAGGCAGCGCCTTCAGCCGCAATGCCACACGAAAGCTGCGAAGCCCCCCTCAATGCGTCCAGCAGCAAGTCGCGCAGCTCCTTTAAAAAGGCATGGCATTCGTGGATAGTGGCGTGGAGGTCATCGTCCGGTGCAAGCTGTTCTTCGGCGGCCTTGGCCGCACGTTTGAACTGGGCAACAAGCGGATGTGCCATCAACAATGCCAGGATTTTGGCGAGAACCTTTGTCGTCTCGGCAGGCACCCTCTGCGCCGTATTGCGCCGCTTCGCTGCCTGCGCCAAGGCCGCCTGTCGCAAAAACGCGCTCTTGGGCGTGTCTCCCGCTGCCGCCTCGATCACGGCATACTCCTCGGGCGTGAGCCGGATCGTGATGCGATGATCGGATGTGCGGGACATGGCGGGCAGCAGTTCTCCATAAGAAAACCCGCCGCTCGAACCGAGGGCGGGTTGTGGTGGGTTGGATTGGATGTGGCAGGCGTCAGCCGGGCGGATCAGGCGAGTCTGCTGCCTCATCCACAGGTAAATCCGACCGCTGGCTTAATACCGACTCCCAACGCTCCAACTCTGCAAAGAACGCATCCCATTGGTTCGAACCACCTCCCCAATGCTCCACCAATTTCCTCTTTCATGACAATCAGAAAGCGGTGGTTTTCCCCGGATTGCCAGACACTTAGGGAATCAACACCTGAGCACGCTGGTAGCTGGCGAAATCAATTCCCGTGTCATCATAGAAAATCTCGACATCCACGGTTTGCACGGATTTCGGCGGCAGGCCCATGATCGGCATTGCCTCGTTGTCGATCAACGCGTTGGGCGCAGCCATGTCCATATGGCACGGCGGCAGCGGGTATTGCTGCATCGGTCCTCCGTTCACCGAATAGCGGATCGCGGACAGGCCACAGCGCCAGGACAACAGCTGAGTGAAATAGATGATATCCTGACCATCATATTCACGCACGGCGATCCACTGAGGCTTGGTCACATTCAAAATGGGGCGGATTTCACCGGCGGTGGTAAACTTGCCGGTCGGGGTTTGATCCTCGGCCTCGGGCGTGGGCGCGGCCTGCACCTGAACCGGGGTATTCGCAGATTCGGTCACAGCCGGAACCATCGGCGCAGCGGCCATCTGATCGGGCGTTCCGCCCATACCACCCGCCGCTGCCGCGATCCCGAACAAAAGCCATTCCAACATTGGCCAATTCCTTTTCTTTCAAATCAGTCTCTTATGTCCCATACTGCCGAAAAACACCGGCGGGCGGTTCGAGTATGGCCAAAGCACAGGCAAAAAGCCAACGTTTCAACGTTGTGATCATCGGTCAGGCCAATCGCCTGCAATTCGAGGCCGTGCTGTTCGTGGCCTCGTTCCGGCGCGCGAACCCCGATTTCCAAGGGCGCATGATCGTCGCCACCCCAAATCAAAGCCCCCTGTGGAGCAAATCCCCAACCCTGCGCAACAAAGCCGTGATTGAACTGCTGGAAAACATGGGCGCCGAGATCATCCCCTTCGACACCCCTGAATTCGGCGAAGGCTATCCAAACGGCAACAAGATCCAGGCGCTGCTGGCCCTGCCCGAAGGCGAGCCCTTTGTGTTTTTCGACACGGACACGCTGATCCTGGATGACCTGAGCAAAGTCCCGTTCGATTTCGACCGGCCCGGCGCATCGCTCAAGGTCGAAGGCACCTGGCCGGTACTGGAACTCTATGGGCCGGGATATACGGCCACGTGGAAATCTCTGTATGACAAGTTCGGACTGGATTTCGACAGCTCGCTAGACCAAAGCCAACCCGATGAATACTGGAAACGCTACCTCTATTTTAACGCGGGGTATTTCTTCTACAAATGCCCGCGCGCCTTCGGTGAACGGTTCCTGCACTATGCCACCCAGATCCGCGACGACGCCCCCGAAGAACTGGTCTGCCAGCCCCTGTGGCCGTGGTTGGACCAGATCGCCCTGCCGCTGGTGATCCACAGCTTTGGCGGCGGGCGCGGCGCCCTGCCCCAAGGGCTGCTGGACGGGCAGATCAGCTGCCACTACCGCCTGTTCCCCCTGCTCTATGCGCGCGAAAGCGACCAGGTGATCAACGTACTGGAATCGGTGGCCGGCGAAAACGCAGTCAAAAAGGTGCTCAAGCAATACGACCCGATCAGATTCATGGTCTACCACGGTCGGGGCCACAAAGTGCGCGCGCTGTTCGATCAAGCCAACCTGCCCCGCAAGGAACAGGCGATCCGCAATCAGATCAAGAAAAATGGATTCTGGATGCGCTGATTGAAACGCGGCAGGGGCGCTGCCCCTCTGCGCTGCGCGCATTCACCCCGGAGTATTTGACGCAAGATGAAATCAAAAGCGCGCGCGCTTGTTTCATCTTGCCAAAAATACTCAAATCCTGTCGGTGCCGAGCGCGCAAACGTCAGTTGGCGAAGACCTGATCGAAATCTGCAAAGCCCTTGATTTCGATCGGATTGCCCGAGGGATCGCGAAAGAACATCGTCCATTGCTCTCCTGGTTGGCCTTCGAAGCGAACCGATGGGGGGATGACGAACTCAACCCCTGCCGCCTGGAGCCGGTGCGCCAATTGCTGCCAGTGCGGTAACTCCAATACGATGCCCAGGTGCGGCATTGGCACCATATGGTCACCGACATGGCCGGTCTGTTCTGTTGAAAAGGGCGTGCCAAGGTGCAGGCTGAGCTGATGGCCAAAGAAGTTGAAATCGACCCAGGTGTCTGTGCTGCGCCCCTAGGTCGCGCCCAGCAAAGAGGAATAAAATTCCCGAGCCTGATCCAAATCCCGAACGTTATACGCGAGGTGAAAGGCAGAGCGCATGTTTTGATCTTCTCCGACGCTTCTCAGTTGTGGGGCAGTGTGTGATGGCCTATCCATTTTGGCAAGCAAGCAATCACAGATGAACCACCGGAGGAGACCCCATGACAGACGCCCCCAGCTATGGCTTTGACACGCTGCAGATTCACGCAGGCGCCCGGCCTGATCCCGCGACAGGTGCACGCCAGACACCGATTTACCAGACTACGGCCTATGTGTTTCGCGATGCAGATCACGCGGCGGCTTTGTTCAATCTTCAGGAAGTTGGATACATCTATTCGCGCCTGACCAACCCGACCGTTGCTGTGCTGCAAGAGCGCATCGCCACATTGGAAGGCGGCGTTGGGGCCGTATGTTGTTCGTCGGGCCATGCGGCGCAGATCATGGCGCTGTTCCCGCTGATGGCACCGGGCCGCAACGTGGTTGTGTCGACACGTCTGTATGGGGGGTCGATCACTCAGTTCAGCCAGACGATCAAGCGTTTCGGCTGGTCCGCCAAATTCGTCGATTTCGAGGATATGGACGCTGTTGCCGCCGCGATTGACGATGACACCCGCGCTGTGTTCTGCGAATCCGTGGCCAACCCTGGTGGCTATGTCACCGATCTGCCCACCGTGGCCAAGGTAGCCGATACCGCAGGCCTGCCGCTGATCGTGGATAACACCAGCGCCACACCGTATCTGTGCAACCCGATTGCCCATGGGGCGACGCTTGTGGTGCATTCGATGACCAAATACCTGACGGGGAACGGCACCGTCACCGGTGGTGTCGTGGTGGATTCGGGCAATTTTGACTGGTCGGCCAGCGATAAATTCCCGTCGCTGTCGCAGCCCGAGCCGGCCTATCACGGCCTGAAGTTCCACGAGACCTTTGGCCCGCTGGCCTTTACCTTCCATGGGATTGCCATCGGTCTGCGTGATCTGGGCATGACGCTGAACCCGCAAGCCGCGCATTACACGCTGATGGGGATCGAGACCCTGTCCCTGCGGATGGAGCGCCACTGTGAAAACGCCCAAGCCATCGCCGAGTGGCTGGAGCAGGACGACCGGATCGAGAAAGTCACCTATGCCGGGCTGGCGTCTTCGCCCTATCATGACCGGGCCAAGGCCCTGTTCCCGCGCGGCACTGGTGGCCTGTTCACCGTCGCGCTGAAGGGCGGCTATGAGGCCTGCGTTGATCTGGTTGGCAAGCTGGAGCTGTTCAGCCACGTGGCCAACCTGGGCGACACGCGGTCGTTGATCATCCATCCGGCCTCGACGACGCACCGTCAGCTGACCGAGGAACAGCAGGTCGCAGCCGGAGCAGGCCCCAACGTGGTACGGATTTCCATCGGGATTGAAAACGCGGCGGACCTGATCCGCGATCTGGATCAAGCGATCCCGCGCTGATCCCGGCAAGACACAGCAAAACGGCGCGAGGGCTTCCTTCGCGCCGTTTTCTTTTAGTTCGGTCCCGTGCGGATCAGTCCAGCGCGATGACCAAAGTGACCGACTGGCTGATGTTCAGCTCGCCCTCGGCAATCGGGACATCAGACATGCGCGCGGCCTCGGCCATACGCATCTGCGGGTAGCCTCCGCCACCATTTTCGTTGATCGAGACCACCTGCCCCAGCTCGACGTCAGCCGCCTGTGCATACAAGGCCGCCTTGCGCAGCGCGTCCTTTACGGCCTTGGCGCGGGCGGCATCCTCGGCCGCCTGCGGATCTGACAGCGCGAAATGCAGCCCCGAGAACCGGTTCGCCCCGTCCTGCACCACCGCGCCCAAAATCCCGCCCAAGGCGTCCAGATCCCGCACGCGCACCGTCATCATCAGCCCCGCGCGGAAACCTTCGACCACCTGCGGCACATTCGAGGACCGGCTGGAATAAACCGGCGACAGATTCACACTGCTGGTCTGCATGTCGCGGCCCTCGACGCCCTGCGCCTCTAGGCGTTTCAGCACGGCGGCCGCGCCCTCCGAGGCCCGCGCCATTGCACGCGCCGCGTCCTTGTCCTGATACGTCACCCCCAGGGAAATCACCGCCATATCCGGTGCCATCTGCACGGCGCCCTGCCCCGTCACGGTGATCTGGCGGCGCGCATCGTCGGCCCAGCCGGGCACAGCGGCCAGCCCCATAACCATCGCTAACACAAACTGTTTCATCGCAAACTCCTTTGCTGTTGCCACCAACATGGCGGAAAATTCGGCTGCGACAACAATCACATTGCTGTATAGCTTTCCCTCGGCGGGAAGCTGCTATATCCTGCGCCCCACACGGAACGGGTCTCCCGTTGGGCCAATTGAAATGGTATTGCCAGAGTAATGAAACCGAATTTTGCCCTGACCTTTTCGTCCGAAGGACTCCGGCTGCTGCAACGCGCACCGTCGGGGTGGCTGCTTGTGGGCGATGTCGGCTTTGATGCCGAAGACCTGCCTGCCGAAATGGCCGCGCTGCGGGCCAATGCCGCGCGGTTAGAGCCATCGGCCCTGTTCACGAAACTGGTGGTTCCCAACGATCAGATCAAGTTTCTGACCGTTCCCTCGACCGCCAAAACCGAGGCCGAAGCCGAGGCAGACGCCGCCCAGGCGCTTGAGGGCGCGACCCCCTATGATCTGGCTGATCTTGCCTTTGATTGGGCGATGGATGACGGGCAGCTGTTCATTGCAGCCGTCGCCCGCCAGACCCTGCTGGAGGCTGAATCCTTTGCGAACGAGCATCAGTTCGCCCCTGTCAGCTTTGTCGCGCTGCCTGAACAGAGCACCTTTGCCGGCGAGCCGTTTTTCGGCGTCGCGAAATCGGCGCGCAACCTGACACCTGCCATCGACAGCGTCACGCGTGACCTGCAACCGATCCATGTGATCGGCGCGGCCGAAATCCCCGAGCCCGAACCGGCGCCGTTGCCAGAGCCCGAACCGCAGCCTACCCCGGACCCCGAGCCAGAGCCGAAACAGGACCCCGCCGCTGACGCTGCCGCCCTCCCCCAAGAGCCGGAAACCAAGGACGCTCCGTCCGAGGCGTTGACCCAGGAAATCAAAGAGGCCTCGGAGCCAGATCCCGCGCCTGTCGCGGCGCCTCTTGCGTTCTCAAGCGTGCGTGCCAGCCGCGAGGCCCCTGCGGCCCCCGGCAAACCCGTCAAAGCCCCCAAAGACGTTATGGACTCGGTCACCAGCCCGGTTGTCGCGCCCGACACATCCACCCCGGTTCCCGCCGCCACCGCGCGCAAGGGCAAGCTGACGCTGACACCCCCCGCACCGCCCAAACCCGAAACACCAAAGACCGCCCCCGCGCCCAAAACCGACAAACCGCAAAACCTGACGCTGTTCGGCCTGCGCAAACCCGCCACAGACCCACAAGAGATCGGCGGAAAGCCCAAGAACCTTGGGCTGGCGCTAACCGCTGCGCTGTTGCTGTTCATGGTGATTATCGCCATCTGGGCCTCGTTCATCAGCGAAGATGGTCTGGCTGGCCTGTTTGGGCGCTCTTCCGAAGAGGTCCAGGTCGCCGCGATTCCCGACGGGGCCACGGACGAAGAACTGGCCGAGGCCGCCGATGTCGAACCGGCTGGCGATGTCAGCGAAGGCCCCAATGCCCCCGCAGCCACCGAGGCAATTGCCCTACCTGATCTGCCGCATTTGCCCAGCCCCGAAGAAGCCGAGCAAAGCTACATCGCGACGGGTATCTGGCAGATCGCGCCGGAACAGCCTCTTTCGCCCGAGGCCGGTGACGCAGCGGACGTGTATTTGGCGTCGATCGACCCGACGGTCGCGGGGGTGGATGCGATTGCCCTGCCCGACGTGGGGGCCCAACATGACCTCCCGCCGCAACAGCGCCTGAACCCCGTTGCAGCCGGAACCACCTATGATCTGGACGAGCGCGGGCTGGTCAAGGCCACGCCAGAAGGGGCGCTAACCCCTGATGGGATAACCGTTTTTGCCGGTCCCCCTGCGCTGGTCCCGCCGAAAACACCGACCCGGTTCGAACAGTCCCCCTCGCTTGAGGAGGAAACGCGCCTTGCCACGAAACGCCCGCTTGCCCGCCCCGATAATCTGCAAGAGAAAACCGAGCGCGGCCAACTGGGCGGACGCAGCCGGACCGAACTGGCAGCTCTGCGCCCGCGCCTGCGCCCCGAGACAGACAAACAGAAGGCCGAGCGCGACGAAACCCCGACAGCGCAGGCCGTTGCCCTGTCACTGAAGCCCAAAACGCGCCCCTCTGGGTTCTCGAGTATCGTCAAGAAAACCACCCGCACCAAGAAGGAGACCGTTCGGACGGCCTCGGCTCCGGCGGCCAGCCCCGGCATTCCGTCCTCGGCCTCGGTTGCGCGGCAGGCGACAGTCAAAAACGCCCTGAACCTGCGCCAGGTGAACCTGATCGGTGTGTATGGCAAAGCGTCGAATAGGCGCGCGCTGATCCGGCTGTCCAGTGGGCGCTACAAAAAGGTCAAGATTGGGGATCGGATCGACGGCGGCAAGGTCGCTGCGATCTCTGAATCCGAACTGCGCTATGTGAAAAACGGGCGCAACGTGGTGCTGAAAATGCCGCGCGGCTGACAACAAAGGGCCCGCCAGATGGCAGGCCCCTTACCGTTTCTTTACATTGGTCACTCGGCGGCGACATCCCCACCCAGTTCACCGTTGTCGATCTGCTCTTGTTCGATCGATTCAAACAGGGCCTTGAAGTTCCCCTCTCCGAACCCGTCATCGCCCTTGCGCTGGATGAACTCGAAAAAGATCGGCCCGATCACGGTTTTCGAGAAGATCTGCAACAGGATCTTGGTTTCGGCCCCGTCCACGACGCCCTCGCCGTCGATCAGGATGCCGTGCTTTTTCATCCGATCAATGGGTTCGTCATGGCCGACAACCCGGGTCTTGGACAGCTCGTAATAGGTGTCGGGCGGGCCAGGCATGAACGTGACGCCCTGCGCGGCAATCACATCGGTCGAGCCATAGATGTCATCGGTGCCGACAGCGATATGCTGAATGCCTTCGCCATTGTATTTCTTCAGATAGGCGACGATCTGGCCTGTTTCGCCGCGGTCTTCGTTGATCGGGATGCGAATGCGGCCACAGGGCGAGGTCAGCGCGCGGCTGAACAACCCGGTGAATTTGCCTTCGATATCAAAGAACCGGATTTCGCGGAAATTGAACAGGGTGCCATAGAACTGAAACCACTTGTCCATGTTGCCCTTGAACACGTTGTGGGTCAGGTGATCCAGATAGTAGAACCCGACGCCCGCAGGTTTCGACGTGGCCAGCCAGTCGAATTCTTGGTTATAGGGCGAGGTCTCGTGATACTGATCGGTGAAATAGATCAGCGATCCGCCGATACCCTTGATTGCGGGCCAGTCCAGGGTTTTATCCGCGCCGGTATAGGGCTCGGCGCCTTGGGCGATGGCGTGGTCATAGGCATGCTGCGCATCCACCACACGCCAGCCCATCGCAGGCGCACAGGGGCCGTGTTGCTCGACGAATTTTGCGGCAAAGCTGCCCGGTTCGTCGTTCAGGATATAGGTGATGTCGCCCTGCTGCCACAGCTCGATGTTCTTGGTCTTGTGCTTGGCCACCAGCGCATAGCCCATGCGGGTGAACACCGCGCGCAGCTCGTCTGGGTTGGGGTGGGCAAACTCGACAAATTCGAAACCATCCGTGCCGGCCGGGTTTTGCGGGGTGATTTGCGCCTGCGGCGCGTCGTGCGGGAAAGGTCCCATGGTATCCTCCTGTTCAGCTGTAAACAGGTTAAGGGATTTACTGCCGGAATTTTGCGCGTTTTCAGGCACGATTCCTGTTTGAAATGCGGGCTTGTCGCACTATCATTACAAAAAACGCGGAAAATACGCATATGCTGGATGAAACCGACAAACGGCTGCTGGCCGAGCTGCAAAAGAACGCACACCTGACCGCACAAGAGCTGGGCGAGGTGCTGAACCTGTCCCCTTCTCAGGCGGGGCGGCGACGCCAGCGGCTGGAAACCGAGGGATATATCCGGGCCTATACCGCCCGGCTGAACCCATCCAAGGTGGGGCTGGCCGTCCAGGCCTTTGTGCAGGTCCAAATGGACACGCATGGCCCCGAACAATCGCGCCAGTTTGCCCGCCTGATCGAGCTGCGCCCCGAGGTGATCTCGGGCTGGACCCTGACCGGCGAGGCCGATTACCTGCTGCGCGTCTATTGCGAGGATCTGGCCGCGCTGAACAGTTTGATCCACGAAATTCTGCTGCCGCATCCAGCGGTTTCCCGCGTCCAAAGCCAGATCGTGATGGACCAATTCAAACAAGACGCCCCCCTGCCCTGCTAAAGGACCAAACATGCAATCTTTCTTGTTCCAAGCTTCGATCTATCTGGCCGCTGCCGTGATCGCCGTGCCCTTTGCGGCGCGGTTGGGGTTGGGGTCAGTGCTGGGGTATTTGACTGCGGGGATCATCATCGGACCAGTCCTGGGCCTGGTCGGAAGCGAAACCGTGGACCTGCAACATTTCGCAGAATTCGGCGTGGTCATGATGCTGTTCCTGATCGGTCTGGAGCTAGAGCCGCGCACCCTGTGGAACATGCGCCACAAGCTGGTGGGGCTGGGCGGATTGCAGATCACGCTGACCACCCTGGCGGTGATGGCTGGCGCGCTGGCGCTGGGGCAACCCTTGCAGCAGGCGCTGGCGATCGGGCTGATCTTTTCGCTATCCTCCACCGCGATCGTGCTGCAAACCCTGTCAGAAAAGGGCCTGATGCAAACAGGCGGAGGGCGCTCAGCCTTTTCGGTGCTGCTGACGCAGGATATCGCGGTGATCCCGATGCTGGCGCTGTTGCCGCTGTTGGCCGTGGCCCCGACGGCGATGCTGCGCGAAGACGGATCCATCGCGCGCGTCAAAGACCTGGAGACCCACGCCCCCGCCATGTCCCTGGTCGAGGGGCTGCCCGCCTGGGGCGTCACGCTGATCACGCTGGGGGCCGTGGCGGTGATCATCCTGGCGGGGATCTATCTGACCCGGCCGGTGTTTCGGTATATCCACCACGCCCGTCTGCGCGAAATGTATACCGCGCTGGCGCTGCTGATCGTGCTGGGCATCGCGTTCATCATGAATGCCGTCGGCCTGTCCCCCGCGCTGGGAACCTTTCTGGCCGGAGTCGTGCTGGCCAACACCGAATTCAAACACGAGCTGGAGAGCGATATTCAGCCGTTCAAGGGCCTGCTGCTGGGGTTGTTTTTCATCACGGTCGGCGCCGGCATCAACTTTGCCCTGCTCACCGCCAATCCGGTACCGATCCTGGCCATGACGGCTGCGCTGATCGCTCTGAAGGGCGCGATCCTATTTGGGCTTGGGTCACTGTTCAAATTGCGGGGGCGCAATCGCTGGCTGTTCACCCTGTCACTGGCGCAGGCTGGGGAATTCGGCTTTGTCCTGCTGTCGTTTGCCAAACAGACCCATGTGTTGACCGGCGGTCTGTCCGAAAAGCTGCTGATGGTGGTCGCTCTGTCGATGTTGATCACACCGCTTTTGTTTATTTTCTACGACTGGCTGTCCCGCCGCATGGGCGAAGACCACACCGAGGCCGAGGCCGACAATATCGACGCCCAAGGCCCTGTGATCATCGCTGGAATTGGCCGGTTTGGGCAGATCGTGAACCGATTGGTGCAATCCAGCGGGTTCGATACCGTCGTGCTGGATCACGATATGGAAACCATCCGGCTGATGCGGAAATTCGGGTTCAAAGGTTTCTTTGGCGACCCCACCCGGCCTGAACTTCTGCATGCTGCGGGCCTGAAGGACGCGCAGGTTCTGGTCGTCGCGCTGGACCAACCCGAGGCCAGCACCCGGCTGGTGGCCTTTGCCCGCCGCGAAAGGCCGGACCTGCATATCATCGCGCGTGCGCATGACCGAAACCATGTGTTTCAGCTTTATCAGGCTGGGGCGAATGATATCGTGCGCGAAATGTTCGACAGCTCTCTGAGGGCGGGGCGCTATGTGTTGGAAAATGTCGGCCTCAGCGATTACGAAGCCGCCCAGGCCGAGAAGGTCTTTTACCAGCACGACCGCGAAGCCATCCGCGATCTGGCGCAGTTCTGGGACCCCAACATCCCCGCCGCAAAAAACGAAGCCTATATCAAGCGCGCCCTGGAACTGGACAAAGAACTGGAGGCCAGCCTTCAGGCGCAGTTGGATGCCCGTGCCGATGCCCCCTAAGCGCCTAGCCGTCTGACACGCCGGCCTCGGCAAAGGTGGCCATGCCCGAATGGCAGGCCACGGCACCCTTCAGGATGCCGATCGCCAGCGCAGCGCCAGAGCCTTCGCCCAACCGCAGCCCAAGCGACATCAAAGGCACCTGCCCCAAGGCGGTCAGCAACCGGGGATGCGCGGCCTCGGCGCTGGCGTGGCCCGCCACGCAATGCTCCAGCGCGCCTGCTTGGGTCTTTTCCAGACAGGCAGCCGCGGCACAACAAATGAACCCGTCCAGAATGACCGGAATGCGCAACGCCCGCGCGCGGGCAATCGCCCCCGCCATCGCCGCCAATTCGCGCCCGCCCAAACAGCGCAGCGCGTCCAACCCGTCAGAGATTGCTTCGGCGTGGCGCGCCTCGCCCTCTTGGACCACGCGGGTTTTGGTGGCCAGGCCAGCGTCATCCACGCCAGTGCCACGTCCGGTCCAATCGCCAGCATCCCCACCAAACAAAGCCAGCGCAATCGCCGCCGCCGAGGTCGTGTTGCCGATCCCCATCTCGCCGGTCACCAGCAAATCCGTACCCGCATCCACCGCGTTCCATCCGGTGCGCAGGGCCTCGATCAGCTCGGGCTCGGACATGGCAGGCGTTTGCGTGAAATCTGCTGTAGGCCGGTCCAGCGACAGGGCGTGCACGTCCATTTTGGCGCCAAAGGCCTTGGACAGTTGGTTGATCGCGGCCCCGCCATGCTGAAAATTCAGCACCATCTGCTCGGTTACTTCGGCGGGAAAGGCCGAAACCCCCTGTGCCGTCACGCCATGGTTGCCCGCAAAAATCACCACCTGAGGCGCCTGAATGCTGGGCCGCGCCGTTCCACGCCACCCCGCATACCAAATCGCCAGATCCTCTAGCCGCCCCAGCGCGCCCGGAGGCTTGGTCAATTGACCATTGCGGGCTTCGGCCTCTTTGCGGGCGTCCAGGTTCGTGGCCGGAGCCTGCGCCAGAAGGGCACGGAAATCGGCAAGCGTCTCAAAGGCGTGGGTCATGCGGGTCTGTTTCCTCTGTTGTTGCGAGTGTGTTTAGCGCAATGCTATCCGGGGGCAACACAGCAAAAAGGCGACCTGATGCAAGAAAACGACCAGACCGGGATCAGGCTGCGGGATTTCGCCGTGGCGCTGTCGCTGCTGACGCGCCTGCCGGTTCGCTTGCCGGATGCCGCCTATGCACGCGGGGCCGCGGCTGCTTGGGCCTATCCACTGGTGGGGCTGGTGCTGGGCGGGTTGTCTGGGCTGGTGGGCTCTGCCTTGCTGGGGATCGGGCCGGGACTGGCCGCGATTGGGGCGATTACCACAACGGTGGTCCTGTCGGGCGCCATGCACGAAGACGGCCTGGCAGATGTCGCCGACGGATTTTGGGGCGGATGGGAGCGCAGCCGACGGCTGGAAATCATGAAAGACAGCCAGATCGGCACCTATGGCGTCATGGCCTTGCTGTTGGGGTTTGCAGTGCGCTGGTGGGCGCTGACGCAGCTGTTTGGGGCCGGCTATGTGCTGGAGATCACCATCGGCATCGCGGTCATGTCCCGCGCGGGGATGCCGGTGCTGATGGCCTGGCTTCCGAATGCGCGACGCAGCGGCCTAAGCCGCTCTGTCGGACGGCCCGGCCTGTGGCGCGCAGGGGCGGCGGTCTTGCTGGCTCTGGGGATCGGAGGCGCCATGCTCAGCGCAGCAGCGGGCCTGATCGCGGTGCTGATGGCTGTGGCGGTGGGCGCTTTGGGCCTATTGGCCCGCGCGAAAATCGGAGGCCAAACCGGCGATGTCCTGGGGGCCGCGCAACAAGTAACCGAAATGGTCGGCCTGGTCGCGCTGGCTGCGTTGCTGGTGACCTGACGGGCCCCTGCCAGCCAAAAGACCCAGTTTATCCTTGTCAGTGGGCGCTGGCTCGGGAAAACTCGGGCTGGAACACGGTGAGGGAGAGTAAACAGTGCATTGGGTCTGGCGCGCGATCTGCATTCTGGCCTGTCTGGCCATCCCCCTGACGGCTGAGGCGCAAAGCGCGACCCAGTGGCACCCCCCGAAAAACGCCAGCACAATGCCTGCCGCGACACAGATTTGCGGGACCTCGAAATACGACTGCCTGCAATTGCTGTGCATCGACGGAACGCTGAGCTTCAATCTAAAATCCGGCAAGGGCGCGCTGAATGACGTCGGCCAAAAGGCCACGCTGGCCGTCGATGGACAGGCCGTGGCTGTGTTGAACTGGCAAGAGCGGGGCGTGGCTTTCGTGCCCTATAACGCCGCTCTGCATGGCACATTGCTACAACGATTGCGCAGCGGGTCCCGCGCCAGCGTGCATTCGACAAAGGGCAGTTTCGCGGTCACGCTGCGCGGGGCGCAATCCGAAATCAACCGCGTCATCGTCCAGTGCAACCGGCTGGCCAGCGCATTGACGCAGGGCGTTGATACATTCAGCGGACGGTTCCAACGGCTGCGGAACGAAGCCAGCCATGACCCATCCTCAGCCAAGGTCACATTGAAGATCAACAAGCTGAAGGGCTATGATCTTAGCGGGAATGACATTCGCAGCGGCCTAACCGATCCGCTGCTGAACGCGATCAGTCTGAACCAATGTGAGACCCTGTGCACCGCCACGCCAAATTGCAACGCCTACACCCATAACGACAATACAGACACCTGTTTCCTGAAATCCGGCGCGCAGGCGAAAACCCCGTTCCGAGGGGCCACCTCTGGCGTTCTAAGCGGCACGGTACAGCGGTTTGCCGCGCCACCAACGCGCGGCCCAGGCACCGTCGTTGATGCCGACCTGACATGGCAGAACAATGATACGGTCGCAGGATGGCAGGCGCGGCTCCGTGCGTCCTCGGCCCGATTGGGCGGCAATTGCCAGGCCGAAAAAGCCGCCGTTTTGCAGGCGATCTCGGGGATGAAAATCGCGATGACGGGCAGCCCTGCGCAAGTTGGCCGCACCTTGGAGGTCACCTATCAGAACATGGCTCTACAGGACCGGATTCCCGCCTGGATCATTCTGGCGGCAGATCAGCCGATGCGCTTTGGCGGGCGGGGGTTCTTTGCGCTTGGCCCCGAGGCACCGAACCCGTTTGGCCTGTCCTATGGGCAAGGACAGCACCGGGCCTTGGTGGCCCTGGCATCACGCGGCGCGGGGCAAAACGGCCAGATCGCGCTGAAACCGATGCAGGCTGGCCCCGTCCGCGTCACCGCCCAGGTCGCGGGGTATTTGCGGGCCTGCCAACAGGAGTTTACCTTTGATCTGGGAACGATCCCGATCCAGGTAGCCCCCGCCCAGCCCCGCATCGTCCTAAGCAATCCGGCCGGGCGCGCGGCCTATTCTCATCTGGTGCATATCGAGAAATTCAACCGTGTGGTGATGCTGAACAACACCCGGTTCTTATTGTTGAACGAGGCCGATGGCACCGAGCTGGCCGAAATGTCGGGAGAAGAGTTCCACGTCTCTCCGACGCAGCGGTTCATCGCGGTGCTGACGGGGGATCATTGGAAACTGATCGACGTGATCGACGGCACGCAGGTCACGCGCCTACGCAGCGGAGAGCTGGGATCAGGGCAGCTGATGTGGGGCGCGGGCGACAGTTTCGCGCTGGCCACGAATTCCCCCTGGGGCGAGGTCAACATCGCCTCGACCTTTAGCGACACGCTGAAACTGGACCGGATCGCGACCGGCCCCAGCTGCTGCCCCGCAGAACCAAGCAAGACCCGTCTGGGCATCGACCTGGAAAACGCAACCGTGTCGATCTGGGGCATGTTCGGGTACTATATCGCCGCGCTACAGAACCCAGAATTTGCCAATACCGAGGGCAATACCAGTGCCTATGGGTCGTCCCGAACCGGGCATCTGTCGCTGTATCTGCACGCGCTGAACATGATGGGATCGGTCAGTCCCGTCTCGATTGCTGAACGCGGACAGATCGTCGGGGGCTGGACCTATTCCACCAAAGGCAGCGACAAGTTTGCAGGCACCACACAGGTACGCACCCGCGTCCCTTCGGATGTCACGCGGCAAAAACGGCTGAACCGCGTAGGGCTGACGCCCGAACCTTTGCGCCTGTCCGGCCAGATCACACCGCCGGATTTTGCAAAGCACCTGCCACGTACAGGATTGCAACTAAGTGAGATGCGCAGCGGCTCTTGGGTTGGTGGTCTGAGGCTGCCCAAGAACGTTACCGGCCAAAAGCAGGCGCTGCGCCAACATCTGGAGGGCACCAGCCGCAAAGACGTTGCCAATCAGGTGATGGAGCAGCTGAAGTTCGAGGCCCACAGCCATGGCTGGCCCCTGGATTGGACCGAAACCGCCGAAACCGCTGAACAGCGCGAATGCTATCATCTGTCGCTGGGGCAGAAGGATTCGATGGGTCAACAGCCGCTCAAAGGGGCCTTTGTGCCGAAAACTCATGCGGTGTCGATCTCGCGCATTCAGATGGGGCGCGCGGCGATCTGGGCGGTCTGGCACTCTTGCGAGGCGGGCGCGACCTACGGGAGCCTACGCGGCCAGAGCCTGCTGGCGATCTATGACTTTGGCCGCCCCTTCAGCGGCGACATCCAACAAGTGCAAGCGTCCGAGAACGGCTTTATGGTAAACAACCGGGTCAACAAACATTTCGAATACCCCAGCGTGTTCAAGGCCGACGACCGCCATATCCTGATGTATGCCCCCGGCGCTGGGACGATCTCGCTCTATGATCGGGTCAGCCGCGACTGGCGCTATATCGGGGAAAACCTGCCGAATGGGGATCTCTTGGCCCAGGCCTTTCTGACACAGGACAAGGAATACGTCGTGCAGGCCAACGCCGATGGTGCGTTCTATGTGCACCGCATGGCGACGGGACAAACAGTACTGTCAGGGCGCATTGCACAGGACGAAGTCGTCGTCTGGAACGAGGCTTTTGAATATGACGCCACCGCCGAGGCCGCCAGCCTGATCGACCTGCGGTTTCCGGGGGCAATGGGCCAGTACAGCCTGGATCGGTTCGGCCCGGCCCTGCGGCACAAACATCTGGCGCGTGATACGCTCTATGCTGGACGGCAGCCGCAGCCTGCGGATTTGTCCGTCCCTCCGGGCCTGACCGGGCGGATCACCGCCGAGGGCGCGACGGCAAATCTATCGCTGCAATTTGCGGCGGACCGGGTGACGCAGCTGACCGTTTTTCAAGACGGCACGATCACTGATCAGATCTCGGTGCCCGCCGGTCAGGACGAAATCCAGACCTCGGTTCCCCGGTTGGCGCAGACCCGATGGGTGACAGTGATCGCCACGGATGCGCAGGGCTATGCCAGCCTGCCCGTCACGGCCGATCTGGGCCCCAGCCCCAACGCAACAGCACAGGCCCGCGCGATGATCGTCGGGATTAACACCTATCGCGATGCCAAACTGCCCTCGTTGAACTATGCGCTGCGCGATGGTGGCCGCTTCGCCGAGGCTCTGCTGTCTCTTCCACACAGCCCCCTGCCCGAAGACGCGATCCGTATGCTGAAAGATCGGCGCGCAACGCCGGAAAAAATCCTGTCCGCGCTGGATGCAACGCTGGACGGGCTGGAAAAGGGCGACCACGCAGTGCTGTATTTCGCGGGCCACGGGCTGCGCGATACGGATGGGACGTTCTATTTCGGGACCAGCGGCACCGATCTGCAAAACCTGCCGACCACCGCGCTGCGGTTTGACCAGGTCGCCCAACGGCTGGCCCAAAGCCCCGCCCGCCTGACGATCATTCTGGACGCCTGCCATTCCGGTGCGGCCGGAACCGGAAGCTTTGCCACCAATGACGATGTTGTGGGAAATCTGGCGGGGCTCAGCAGCAATGTGACGGTGCTATCCGCCTCCAAGGGCCGCGAAATCTCGCGCGAGAATGCAGCGGCTGGCGGGGGCGTTTTCACGCAAGCGCTGGTGAACGTTCTAACAACGTCCAGAACACGCTATGATCGGAATACGAACGGCAGAATCGAAGCGTCCGAACTGTACGAGGGCGTGAAATCTCAGGTGGTCAACAGCCAGAACGGCGCGCAGACCCCTTGGATGGTCAAGGTCAGATTGGTAGGGGATTATGCGGTTTTCTAAATGCGTTTTCGCAGCAGGGCTATGCCTGGCGCAGGCCGCTTCGGCTGATTGTTTCGTCTGCGACGAGGTGGTCGAACTGGACCAAGCCGCCGCGCAGTGTTTTGTCGACCAGTCACAGACCTATCTGGAGCGCGCAAAACAGGCCCGCGGGCACCGCACCGAGGTTGACCTAAGCACCTGCACGGGCGCAAGCACCGACAACGGGCGCGGGCTGGACAGCTTTGTCCGGCTCCCCGGATCGGCCGGCAAGGGCCAGGAACAGCGGCGCAAACGCATCCGTACGGTCTATGTGCTGGACGTACAGGCCATCACCTGTGTGCAGGCCATCCTGAACACTCGCAGCGCCCCGATCGACCCCAGCCTGACCATCGACCTGATCGAAGAATGCGAGTAACCCCGTGACCGAAAAACCCCAACAGTTCCTGGGACTTCCAAGCTGGCGCTGGACGGTCATGAGCAATTTCGTCACCGTATTGGGCGCGTTTGGCATCCTGTTCGGCGTCTATCAATACACCCAGCAGCTTGAGGCAGAGCGCGCCTCGCGGACGTTGGAAATGATCGAAACCTGGCGCGCCGAGGGCTACCGCGAGGACTTTGTTGCGCTCAGGTCGTCGGTGCAGGATTTGCTGGACGCGATCCCCCCCGAGGACCTGGCCCTGGCCGAACAAAGCGGGCGTGCCTCGGAAAACCTACGCCGCCGTATCCTGTCGCGTGTCATGGCTGACCCGCAGACCGAGCCGCGCTTTGCCAACACTATCTATTACTTCAATCTTCTGGGCCTGTGCGTCGAGGCAAACCTGTGTTCGACCAGCACGGCGCGCATCTTTTTTGACGACACGCTGAGCGGTTTCCTACAGGTATTCGAGCCCGAAATTCAGGCGCGCCAGACCGCCCTGCCCGGTTTCGCCGAGGGCGTTTTGCTGCTGCGCGAGAGGTTGCAGTAGGGCCGGACAGATGCCCGGCCCCAACGGTTTAGTCCGGGAAAATCCCTGGCGAGGTTTCGGCCCCGTCATCGAACTGCGCCAGATAGTCCACGATCATTGGCCGGTTCACGGTAAAGCCCTTGTACTCGGCCAGCTCGTCCGGCAGGTCGCGCAACACACGGTGCAGGCGGCGCCCCCATTTGGGGACAGTGACGATGTCCTCTAGCGACAGCAGATAGCACCGGATCGGAAAGGCCACGGCGTTCGATCGCGGCAGGCGCCACAGAGTCTGCAGTTCCACCCGAAGATATTGTTTTTCACCAACATTATCCGATGTCACGGTCCGTTTTTCCGGCCCCCACTTGTGATAATTCTCGGGGCTGGTGTCCAGCCGCGGGTTCACGGTCATCGTCCAGTTCAGACGCCGCGTCGGCGCACCCTGTTGCAGATTCAGCAGAAATTTCAGCGCGCGCTCGAACACCTTTGCATCATGCGCCTGACCGGGAACCGGCGCGTGCCATTCCAGAAAATTCATGCCGATGTCGAAATCCAGGCTCCAGTCCGCCTGGCTGGTCACCATGCCCGCATCCATCCACAGGTTGCCCTCGCGTTGATCCAGCAGGGCAAAGTCACCCTGCGCCTGACGGGTGATGTACTCCATCGGGCCACAAGGCAGCGTGGTCGGGTCCAGGAAAGTGAACCGCTGCTCAATCTCCAACGGTTTGTTAATCCAGTGCCAGCGATCCCCGTCCTGGTGCAGCTCGAACAGGTCGGGGTAATCCTTGGCCTTGGAGGTCATGATCAATTCCAGCAGGTCCCAGCCCGCCAGCTCCATATGCGGCAGGGACTGACAGCGCAGCGGGTCCTCGGTCAGGGTGATGTCCCGGTCGCGCATTTCGCTGACATAGTGTTCGTCCACGTCGAAGCGCACGTTGAACGGGGTGCCCTCGGGGCCTTTGTCATGTGGTTCCAGATTGACCGAGTACATATAGCTGTCCTGATCAAACGGAAACGGAAAGCGGCGAATACCCTGAGGCGTATTGAAAAAAGTGTAATCGTCGCGAAAGGTTTCGTCGTTGAATTGGATGGTCATCGGGGCCTCCTATCGGTCGATGGTGATCTCTTGCCCGACAAAGCGGGACACGCAGGGCATGATTTTCTGCTGAGCGGATTTTTCGTCATCGCTGAGCCAGTGATCGTGATGTTCGATCCGCCCATGACAGGACGACACCTCGGTTTCGCAGCGCCCGCAGGCTCCGCCGCGACAGGACCAGTCGATATCGACTTGGGCTGCCTCCAGCGCCTCCAGCAGACTTTGATGCGGGCCGACGGTGATTTTCTGGCCCGTGCTGGCGATGGTGACGTCAAAGGGCGCGCCCGGTGGGGGGGCCAGAAAGGCCTCAGAGTGCAGGGCGCTTTCGGGCCAGCCCAAACGTGCAGCCGTGTCATCGACCGAGGCAATCAGCCCCTCGGGGCCGCAGGTATAGACGTGGGTGCCAACCGGTTGCCCCGACAGAATGGCGCCCAGATCCATGCGGTTCCCCTGATCCGAGATATGCACATGCACCTGCGGCAGATCGGGTAGCAACCCCAGCCCCGCAGCCTCGGCCGACGACCGTGCAGCATAGTGCAGCTCGAACGGCACTTGCAGGCGCAGGATCTGTTTCAGTTGCGACAAGAAAGGCGTGATCCCAATGCCGCCCGCGATCAAAACATGTTTGCGCGCGCGCAGGTCCAGCGAGAACAGATTAAGCGGCATCGAGACGCGCAGCATATCGCCCACCGCGACCTTGCTGTGCATATACAAAGAGCCGCCGCGCCCTGTGTCCTCGCGGCGCACGGCGATCTCATAGCCTGCCCCCTCCAGCGGGTCCGAGACCAGCGAATAGGCATTGCGGCGCAGCAGCTCGCCGTCCGGCATTTCCACGACCACATGCGCCCCGCCCGAAAACAATGGCAGCGACGTGCCATCGGGGTGTTCGAACCGGAACAGTTTCACCAATGGGCTGAGCGAGCTGATTTCGGTGACGCGCAACATCTGAGAGCTCATGGCTGAATCTCCTGTGTTTCGGGAATGATGCCGGGGGTTTCGGCGTCCACGCAGACGCCCTGAAACGCCCCCAAACGACGCGAGAAATGATCCCGCACGAACAGGGTCAGCCCGCAATGGGAACAGATGAACGGATCGGTGGTCACATTGTCCGTCATGCCCTTGCAATGTACGCATTGCATCAGCCGCGCGATTGAACCGCGGTGTTCAGACTGGATCGCACCTGCGGGGAATCCCACCGCCAGAGCCTGCGCCGAGGCCTGCCCGATCAACCCTTCGGTGCCTGCCAGATACAGGCGCGTCCCCATCAGGGCATCAGTCAAAGCCTTGGTAAAGCGTTCGCTGGCAGCGGCCATACTGGGGGCCTCGTGATAGAGCTTGGGGTTCAGGGACCGCAGCGTGTCGCCGAACCCTGTGCCCGCCGGAACAAAGATCACATGCGCCCTGTCCATGACCGATGCGTCCCGCCCGGCCAGCTCGATCAGGGCTTCGGCCCCTGGACCTTCGGCCAGCATGATCGCCGGGCTGGCCCCGTGCGAGGTCAGCGCGCCATAAACCGGACGGCTGCTGATCGAGGGTGAAAATTCGGTTCTTGGCATCGTGCTGTCCCTGTTTTCCCTGTGGTTTCAGATTGTTAACAAATGGATCACGGCGGGGTCATCCGATGACCACCCCGCCGCAGCCGCTAGCCCTTGGCTGTGCGGCGCTTTTTGTCGATGTCGTAAAAGGGCATCGGGTGCGCGATGGCGGCGATCTCGCCATCGGGGTTTTGCACGGTCAACGCCGTGCCTTCGACCGCGCAATCCACCGGCATACGTGCGATGCCTACGTTGTGATTATTCAAGGGGGAATACATACCGATTGTCACAACACCGACTTGGACACCGTCCTTCAACAGGGGCGCGCCCTCGGTGGCGGGGTCGGTGCCATCCAGTTTCACGCCATAGATTTTGAAGCGCTCTTTGCCCTTCAGGCGGTAATGTTCCTCGGCGCCCCGGAACCCGGTTTTGCCGGGCGAGACGGTGAAGTCCAGCCCCAGTTCCCACAGCGTATCACCGCAGGCCTCGTCCTCGAACGGGTACATTTCCGAATTGTCATACGGGAAAAACAGCAGGTAGCTTTCGGCGCGCAGCAAATCGAGCGTAGTAAAGCGCGTGGGGATGATGCCCATGTCGGCGCCCTCGGCCACGATGGTATCCCAGATTTCCGGCGCGTCCTGACGACGGCAAAACAGCTCGTATCCGCGCTCACCAGTATAGCCCGTGCGCGAGATCATCACCGGCTTGCCGAACAAAGTGGTCTGCATATGGGCGAAATAGGCCAGGTCGCGAATACCAGGCACATGTTTTTCCAGATAATCGACCGCCATCGGCCCTTGCAGGGAAATATCGTGCAGGTCGTCATCGAACATCACCGACACGTTGCGCCCCGTGGCGGCCATGGTCAGCTGTTCGTGCCCTGCGCCCGATCCATGCACCACCATAAAGGCGTGCGGGCCAGTGCGGTAAATCACGCAGTCATCGACGAATTTCCCGGCGTCATTCAGCATACAGGCATAGGACGACCGGCCCGGTTTGATTTTCTCGACGTTGCGGGTGGTGGCGCGGTCGATAACGTGGCTGGCGTGCGGGCCAATCACATGGACCTTTTTCAGGCCCGACACATCCATGACACCGGCCTTGGTGCGGATGGCCATGTATTCCTCGGTCTGGTCCTTGTCATAGGTCCAGGCGGTGCCCATGCCGCTCCAGTCTTCCAGGGTCGAGCCCATGGCGCGGTGCCGGTCGGCCAGCGCCGAGAATCTCCATGATGCGGTCATTGCGTTTCCTTTGTGCGTTGGTTTGGTCAGTGGGTCCACGGGCGACAGCAAGCCGCCGCCCGTGGGTCTTGGTCAGTCAGATTTGCCGTTCTTGACGGCGTCATAGGCGTGTTTCTCGTGTTTCCAGCCAAAGATGATGGCGGCCAGAACACAGACCAGAGAGACCAGAATCCACAGCCATTCAGCGCTGCCGTATCCGGTATAGATCGCCCCGGTAATTCCGTCCCACGAGGTGGCTTCGAAAGGTGCTTCCATTGGATTATCCTTTTCTTTTCGGGGGTTATTCAGCAGGGCTGACAGAGGGGTGCAGGGCTTCGGGGTAGGCCGAAGCAGGCACTTTGGCTTTGTCCAGACCCAGGATTTCCGCCTCGGGTGGAACCCGCAGCTGTCCTGTGACCTTCAGCAGCAACGACACGACATAGCCCGGAACAAAGCCCAGCAATGCCATGACGACCGCGCCAACCAGTTGCCCCATGAACGAGGTTTCGATCACGTCTTCGCCGAACAGTGCCGGATAGCCTTGGGCGGCGATGCCCACAGCGATCAGGCCCCACATGCCCAGGAAACCGTGTACGGCAAAGGCGCCGACCGCGTCATCAATGCCCAGCTTTTCGATCAGCGATGCAATGAACGGCATCATGATCGCGCCCAGGAAACCGATGGCAAAGGCCATGGGCGGGTACCACAGGTCCAGACCCGCTGCGCAGGAAATAATCCCACCCAGAGCGCCCGACATCATCCAGAACGGATCACGTGTGACCATCCAGGCGCCAATGATACCACCGGCGAAACCCATCAGCGTGTTAAAGGTCATACCCGAGATCGTCATGGGCGTGCCGTAGATGGTGTTTTCCATGGTGCCGGACCAGCTCCAGGCTTCGCCGGGAACGATGACACAGCCCATCAAGAAGCCCCAGAAACCGGCGATGATCAGCATCAGGCCAATCAAGGTCATCGGCATCGAGTGACCCGCAATCTGGTTGGCAGACCCATCGGCGTTAAACTTGCCGATCCTTGGCCCCAGGTTGATCAGAACACCCAGAGTAAAGAAGCCCGCGATCATGTGCACAACACCAGCGGCGCCGAAATCGTGATAGCCGAACTTGGTGACCAGCCAGCCATCCGCATGCCAGCCCCAGGCGCCCGCCAGAATCCAGACGAAAGAGCCCAGGATCACGGCCAGCACGATAAAGCCGGTCAGCTTGATCCGCTCGATCACACCGCCCGACATGATAGAGGCCGTGGTGGCTGCGAACAAAACGAACGCGCCCCAGAACACGCCCGAGGCGCGGTCATCCAGGTTGGGCCCCATATATTGGCTGCTGGGCAGCGCGACGTCATTGGCATAGGCCAGACCGGAAATGCCCATGGCACCTTCGGACAGGCTGAGACCTGTCGGGAAGGCCCAGTAGATCCACCAGCCGACGTAATAGAAGAAGGGGATGATCATGGCAAAGGCCAGGATGTTCTTGATCCCCGAGGCCAGCGCGTTTTTTGACCGCGAGGCGCCCATTTCATAGGCCAGAAACCCCGCATGGATCAGCACCATGAGGGGAATAGTTAAGTAGTAAAAGGTTTCGGAAAAGATGGTGTTTGTCGCATCCGCCTTTGCCTTTAGCTCGGCGACTGTCGTCACCAGTGTTGCAAGATCCTGTTCCACGTCTTGACTCCTTGTTGGGTTGAAAACGGCGTTTTTCGCCTTGTTGTTATTGCCTCCCGTCCAGGTCCATCAGGACCGGGGACGTTCCTTTTTCGGGTCGTAATGGGGAAAGGGCGTGATCCGCGCAGACAGCCGTTTCAGATGTCCGTCCAACTGGCCGACCTCTAATTCCGTCCCCATGTCGGCATGGGCCAGATCGACCCGTGCCAACGCGATAACCTTGTTCAATCCGGGCGAACGCATGGCCGAGCACACCTCGCCCACCTGCGCGCGACCGATGCGCACACAGTCTCCGTGGACGGGCACGGTCTGCCCGTCGATTTCCAGTCCGACGAATTTACGCGAGGGATTGTCCTTGCGCCGTTGCAGCGCCTCGCGCCCGACAAAGTCTGCGGTCTTGGACTTCAGCGGCACAGTGAAACCGATGCCTGCCTCCCATGGATCGGTCTGATCGCTGAAATCGTAACCAGCAAAGACCAATCCCGCCTCGATCCGCACCAGATCCAGACCTGCCAGACCCATCGGTTTGATCCCCAGCGGTTCGCCCGCGGCAAACACCGCGTCAAACACGGCTGCGCCATCCTTGGGGTGGCAGAAAATCTCATAGCCCAGCTCGCCGGTGTATCCGGTGCGCGACACCACCAGCGGCGCGCCGTCGGGGCCACCCAAACGGCCGACGGTGAACCGGAACCAACCCAGATCAGCCACGGCGGGCTGATGCGGCGGGGTCCAGATGATCTGGTCCACCAGCGCACGAGATTTTGGGCCCTGGACCGCCAGATTGTGCTGCTGATCGGTGGACGAGCGGATCATCACGTTCAGACCCAGGCGCTCGGCCTCTTCGCGCATCCAGGCGCCGCCCTCGTCGCTGCCACCGATCCAGCGGAAATTTTGATCGCCCAGACGGAACAAGGTGCCATCGTCGATCATTCCGCCATGCGGGTAACACATCGCGGAATAAACCACCTGCCCATGCCCCAGCTTGGACACGTTGCGCGTCAGCACCCAGTTCATCAGGGCCTCGGCGTCGGGGCCTGTGACCTCGAACTTGCGCAGGGCAGACAGATCACAAGCGATCACGTCCTGACGGCAGGCCCAATAGCTTTCGACCGGATCGCATTCAGGGAAGGAATTGGGCAGCCAGAACCCTTTGTATTCCACGAAATCGCGGGTCAGCTCGGCAAATTTGGGGTGAAAGGCGCTGTGTTGCGTCATCACGGGCTCCGCGTCGGGGGTGGCACGCCACGCGACCGAGCGTTGGAACCGCTCGGCGCCATCATACGTGCGCACATGAATGTCAGAAAGGTGCCAACCATTGGCCGGCGAGGTGTCATCGGGACAGGCCGAGCTGACGCAAACCAGATCGGTCAGCGCGCGCAGCAGCACGTAGTCTCCGGGGCGGGACCAAGGTTCGTCGGCATACATCACGCCGTGTTCGTCGATCCCGGTGTTGAAAAAGAAATTCGCGGCCATCCAGCCCGCGCGCGCAGGCACGCCATGATCAGCCAGAGCCGTGTTGAAATTGTCGCTGCAATTGGCGTGACCCGGATAGCCCAGATCATCATAATATTTCGCAGCACAGGCCATCGCAAAGGCATCATGCCGCCCGCAAGTGTCCTGTATGACCTCGACCAAGGGGGTCGTGTCCTGATCAAAATATTTCGCATGCAGGCCCGGCATCGGATAGGCGTGGTGCTGAATTGTCCGCGTCGTCGTCACGTCCAGCGGATGCGCGATCCCCTGGTCCAGCTTGCGCGCATCGAAACATTGGAAATCAGTGCACTGACGTCCGTCCACATCCATCACCTGAATGTAGTCGCCCGCCTTGACCCGATACGCCTGCGCGGTAGCAGAGCGCACGCGCAAATCCAGCACGGGATCAGCCAACGGATCAGGCAGCGCGAACTGCCCCGTCGTCCGGGCCTGCGCGCGGGTGATCAGAACACTCAGCGGGGTCGCCGTGTCTTGGGCCTGAAAATCCATCGGGGCGGCCGGGGCCGCGATAACGGCCCAACCGGCCCCTTGGACCGTGAAAAACACGGCCTCTCCGGCGCGGCTGGTATCGCCAAACAGCCCGATCGCGCGCGCGCCTTCTAGAGAAATACCGCGTTTCAGCAGCCCCGCACGAACCCGTGCCAGGGCCGGGGTCTGCGCCAACATCTGACCGATCCCCTCGGCCGAGATATCCGGCTGCCAGCCCAAAAGCCCGCAATCGACGCGCCCATCCGCATGGGCCGACAGCAAGGCACAACGTTGCCCGCCTTCGTCATTGATCACCTCAATCCGGTCTCCGGGCGCGATCTGCACCACGATCACCCCGCCCCCCGGCACGACATAGCGTTCCTGAGACCGCGACAGCCCATATGCCGCCGCCCGGCGCGGGGCGCTCGGAGTGGGCGGGCCGGGACGAAACATGGATAACGAAGGCTCTAACAGCATTCTTATTCCTTGAAACTTAACAGAAAAACTGGGGGACGGCGCACCGCCCCCCAAGTTGGGAGGATGTGACTTAGTTCTTCAGGTAGGCTTCCATTGAATCGTCCAGCGCGTCCTTCCATGGGGTGTGGTGGACGGGGGCCATGGTGCCGGTGATGACCGATTTGTAGCTGTGATTACGGAAAGCCATGATGTCGTCAGCCTTGTGCGCCTTCCATTCAAAGAAGGCCTCGCAGGCGCCATCGACATCAAAGCTGGGATAGTCCGTGTCCGCGATCAGCTCTTTGATATACGCGCCCTGATATTTGATCGCGTATTTCACATCATCGCTGGCCTCTTCGCGGGCTTCGCGTTCGGCCACATCCGCCGCCAGAACGGCAGTGTCGGCCGGCACGTCGATCCGGTCCATGATGATGTCGCGGACATACCAGGCCTGGGCGTCAAACATGTTGAAGGTGAACCATTGGTCCTGCATTCCCAGATAGAACATCTTGGGATTGTTGACATAAACCACGCCTTTATACAGATCGGCGGTGGCCAGACGGTTCGCCGTTTTCAGGCGCAGATCATCGGGCAGGAACGGGAAATAGTGCTTATATCCGGTGCACAGGATCAGCGCGTCGATGTCCTTGGTGGTGCCATCGGCGAAAAACGCAGTCTTGCCTTCCAGTTTCTGCAATGCGGGTTTTTCTTCCCAGTTTTCGGGCCAGTCAAACCCCATCGGCGCCGAGCGATACGACGTGGTCACGGTTTTCGCGCCATATTTCCAGCACTGCGACCCGATGTCCTCGGCCGAGTAGGACGAGCCAACCAGCAGCACGTCTTTGCCTTCAAATTCGCGCGCATCGCGGAAATCATGGGCGTGGACAATGCGGCCATTGAATTGGTCAAATCCGGGATATTCCGGCACGTTCGGCGACGAGAAATGCCCCGAGGCACAGATCACATGATCGAACCGTTCTTTGTAGACCCGATCGTTCACCATATCATGCACGGTGATGGTGAAATCACCCGCATCGGCATCATATTCGACCCAACGGATAACGCTGGAGAACCGGATCCAATCGCGGACACCGGCCTTGTTCACGCGGCCTTCGATATAGTCCACCATGACGGCGCGCGGCGGGTAGGATGCGATCTGTTTGCCGAAATGTTCCTCGAACGAATAATCCGCGAATTCCAGACCCTCCTTGGGGCCGTTGGTCCACAGATAGCGATACATCGAGCAATGCACCGGTTCGCCGTTTTCATCGACGCCAGTGCGCCATGTGTAGTTCCACAGCCCACCCCAATCAGATTGTTTCTCAAAGCAAACAACCTCGGGGATTTCGGCACCTTTTTGGGCAGCCGACTGAAAGGCACGCAGCTGAGCCAGCCCAGAGGGGCCTGCTCCGATGACGGCGACACGTTTCGTCATTTCAAAACTCCTGTTTTCGGTATGAACCAATTCTTTCAACTGGTTCATTCGGTATGAGCCAATATCGCGCCACGGACTGCCTTTCCGTCAATATTTTTTCCTGTGTGGAATATTTTTTTCCTGAATTTTTTGCGTTCATCTCAGAAAAAAAGGGGATATAGATGAAAAAATGAGCAACACCTCCCTTCCTCTTAAGCTTGCGATAACTGGTTCAATGCCTCGACTTGGGGCACAGAATCGCGCGCCGATTCGTATTGGGGTGCTGACTCCGATGTCTGGGCCCGAACAGGATTGGGGCGATCCGGGCCTTGAAGGCAGCCAAATCTGGGCGGATTGGATCAATGGGCGTGGCGGGCTGATGGTGGCCGGAGCGCGCCACCAGATCGAAATCGTGGCGCATGACAGCGCTTGCAGCCCGCAGGCCACATTTGAGGCCGCGCGCGACCTGGTTGAACGCCAGCGCGTGCAATTGGTGCTCACGCTGGGCGGCGACAGCTTCGCCCCCGCCCTGCCCTATCTGATGGAGCGCCGGACGCTGGTGGCGACGTTGCTGCCCTCGGACTTGTCGCCCGACACGCCCTATCTGATCGCCCCAGCCGAGGTGCACCCCCTGTTTAATGTCACGGGCGTGGACTGGCTGGCGCGCACCCAGCCGCAGGCCCGCCGTGTCGCCCTATGCAGCCAGAGTGACAGCCTGGGCCTGCCTTCGTTGGCTGTCTACCGCGCCGCGTTCGAGGCCGCAGACCGCGACATGATCAAAGAGCTGCGATATGCTCCCGACAACACCGATGCGCAGGGGATTGTGGCGGCGTTGTTGGCGGATGACCCCGATGTGCTGTGTTGGTGCTCATCCGCACCGCCAATGATGCAGGCCCTGACCGAGGCCGCCTATGAACAGGGGTTCACCGGCCAGATCATCGCCTGCACAGCCGACAATTATGACCGTATGGTCGCGCGCACCGCGACCGATTTCATGGCGCGCTACACGTTTCAGTTCCCAGATTTCGATGACCCAGAACTGGCGGATACGGCATTTTTCTTTCGTCGGCCCAAGGCGTTTTTCGACACGTACAATGCGCGTTTCCCAGGAAAATGGAGCGCGGTAAGCTGGGAATACGCCTCGATCCTGGACCTGTGGCACAACGCGGTGGAAACCGCCGAAACCACCGAACCCGTATCCGTTCTGGCAGCAATGAAACGCGCGCAGCAGATGCCGCATGCCTTTGGGCAGGCCAGCTGGTGGGGGAGCGAATTCTTTGGGATCGACAATGCTCTGGTCGGCGACTGGCCCGTGGTCGCCATCCGCAACGGCAAGGCCCGGATACAGGAATTCGGATCGGTTCTGGGCTGGCTATCCCGACACGAGCCCCTGCTGAAACATCACATGCAAGAACTGGGCCAAATGTGGCACCAGCGCCACCCCGCACGGACAGGGGCGGGCAGCACCTAGTCCTCTTGCAACAGCAGTTTCTGGTCCTCGATCAGCGCCAGTTTCATGAATTCAGTCGCCTCTTCGATGTCGCGGGCGGCGATGGCGTTGAACAGCGCGTTATAGCCATGCTGATACGCGGCAATCCGGCTGGGTGTCAGGTGCCGACGGTACATCGCGGCCCGAAACGCCTGCCGCCGCGCATCAATCACCAGATTGTAGCAGGCGATCAACAAAGGGTTGCCCGTGCCCTCGGCGATTTGGCGGTGAAACTCTTCCTCCAGCCGCACGAAATCGCTGGTGTCGGTCTGGACCGCCTCCATTTTCGACAGGGTTTCGCCCAGGGATTCGATCTGACGAGGTGGCATGTTCACGATGGCCAGCCGCACCATTTCCGGCTCCAGAATACCGCGCATCACCTGAAGTTGCAGCGGCCCGGTTTCCGCCGCCACCGGCCCCGCAGTGGACGGATCAGCCCTGTCCGGATCAAACGTCACAAAGGACCCCGATCCCGCACGCCGTCTGATCATGCCGCGTTCCTCAAGCTGATCCAGAGCTTCGCGCACCGTGTTGCGTGCCACGCCCAGATCCTGCGCCAACTGGCGCTCTGACGGCAGACGTTCGTCCACCCCATATTCTTGCGCGACGATCCGGCTGGACAATGTGTCGATCACGTATTGGACCGTTGATCCGACCGCAGGCACATTGGCCATCTGGGACATGGGGCGGCGAGAAGAGCCAGGCACGTTTCTAAATCTCCGGTCAGGCGCATAGCGCGCGCGACCACAGAGTAGCGTGAAAGCCCGGGCACATTCCAGATGCCGCCCGCATATTTCCGGGGTTAGCCCATACGTTCCGAGGCATAGGACCCAGGCGACGCCGGAAAGACCACGGTCTTGTTCTCATTCAGGAACACGCGGCGATGGATATGCGCGTGGATCGCGCGAGCCAGCACCTGGCTTTCGACATCGCGCCCCAATGACACGTAATCCGAGGCAGATTGCGCATGGGTAACGCGGACGATGTCCTGCTCGATGATCGGACCTTCGTCCAGATCGGCGGTCACATAATGCGAGGTCGCCCCGATCAGTTTCACGCCGCGCTCATACGCCTGTTTATAGGGGTTCGCGCCCTTGAAACTGGGCAGGAACGAGTGGTGGATATTGATGATCCGACCGGACATTTTCGTGCACATTTCATCGCTGAGGATCTGCATATACCGCGCCAGAACGATCAGCTCGGCGCCTGCATCCTCGACCACGCGCATGATGGCGGCTTCGGCCTCGGGTTTGTTTTCCTTGGTGACTTTGATGCAATGGAACGGGATGTCGTGATTCACGACAACCTTTTGATAATCCATGTGATTCGAGACCACTGCGACGATATCAATCGGCAGCGCACCGATCCGCCAGCGGTACAAAAGATCGTTCAGACAATGCCCAAAGCGCGAGACCATAATGACCACTTTCATCTTTTCGCTCTCGTCGTGGAACTGGTATGTCATGCCGAAATCTGTGGCGGTCTGGGCGAATCCGTCCTCTAGGGCGGCCAAATCCGCGCCCTTCTCCGAGACAAAGCTAACCCGCATGAAAAACGCCCCGGTTTCAGGGTCGTCATATTGCGAACTGTCCGAGATATTACAGCCATTGTCGGCCATGTAATTGGCGATGGCAGCCACGATCCCGCGGGTCGAGGCACATGTTACTGTCAGGGTATATTTGATCATTTCACGCTCCGTTTGGATTGCAAAGTTGGGTCCAATCCCGCAAAGGGCAGGTCATTTCTGGCGTCATACGCCGGGTGAAAAGGAAAAGCCGGCTATCAGCCGGAGGAGGTCGCTGTCATGCCGTCAGCCCCTCTGGTTCATCCAGGCCATTGGCGCGGCTACAGGCGGTGACGG
>JARGPB010000005.1 GCA_029212905.1 Thalassovita sp. | reverse complement strand
GAGGTCTTTTAGCGATACAGCGCGCGGGGCCCCACGCAGAAGGTCTATTTCATCACGTCCAAGTTTGGTGCCAACCGCGACGATCTTCTGAATTTGGCGCATCGTCATGCCGAATTTTTCTGCAGTTACGGCAGCAAACGAACCGAGTTCGCTTGCTGATCCTTGCCGCGCTAGGCCGCCGGAAACGCCCTGACGTGTTTCAGGGTGCATTTTCTCATAGACCCGTTTGCGCGTTGCCAGAAAAATCGCGTTATCGAGCGCGTTCATTTCCGCGCCAGCCAAGTTGTCGTCGATCTCCATGATCATGGACCAGTCATCGGTCACATCTGTCCAGATTTTGGCCTCAATTTTGTCCCAGCCGAGGGTGCGCGCCATGCCCATGCGGTGCCCACCTGCGATCAGGACCAACTGACCCGCTTTGGTGCGACGCAGGTCGATCGGGTCTTTCATCACCCCCAAGGTCTCATAGGAGGCTACCAGCGCATCCACACCGGCCTGGCTGACAGGGCGCAAGCGGGTGCTGTCGTCGATTTCGCTGAGGGCAACAAGGCGAGTTTCCACTAGGCGCGGTTCAGGCATTGGAGGCGTCCTCCGATGTAATCGAACCACCCGGCGCAGATTGGTTTTCTTCTTGTGTCTGCGCCGGGTGACCACCACCATCGGAAGGACCAACTAACCGACAGAGGATTTCAGAATGGATCGCATGGAAAAACGACTTGAACTTGTTGAAAACAAGCTGAACAAACTTGAAGCTGTCCTTATGTGCCACATTACGGCTGTCGATCTGCTTCTGGAAGGAAGCGGAGAACAAACGATTGATGCCCTTGAGGTCCAGATTGCGGCGGCGGTCAGGCGCGGCGATAATCTGGCCGCCGCGCTTCTGCGAAGTGCCGCTGGTGACATTGCCGAGATGTGCGGATTTCTTCGCAATCCTTAAGCGTTGTTCTGCGGTGTACTGGATGGCCGCTTCAAGGTCGAAAAATGTTTCACGCCTCCCTGGTGCGTCGCCAACATCGGAGGCACCCTCCGGCACACTGGAACCACCCGGCGCGCGCTGCCAGTGCGCCGGGTGGTTGCCCCCATCGGAAGGGCCAACTAACCGATGGAGGGTCGCGGTGAGGAATGAACGCAGCCGTCCCGCAATGGACCTCTTGCGCTCTTCCTCGAAATACTGATCGAGCTGATATTTCAGATTGAGCTGGCGACGCTCACGCAGCTTTTCAGCTTGGTCTCGTGCCACCCGAAGGTCATAGGCTGTCTGTTGCTCACACATGTTTTGGCCCTTTCAGTCTTGTGTGGTTAGGTCGATTTGTGTCGGCGGCTCAGTTCAGCATCCCGCCAAAAAGCCCGAGGATCAGGATGGCGAATATTCCGACTGCACCGATCAGATCGCCCCAAATTGAGTTTTGAATCCTGTCGCTTACAGCTTTCATCCACACCAGAACCGCCCGCGCCCTGCTCTGGCGCGGGGGTTCCAGTTCCCGACTCTGATTTTCGTGAGTGGTGACTGTGGTCGGGTGTTCAGGGATGGACGTACCATCCATGCTGGCCCTGCAAAGCAGCGAGCCGTGCTCACCCACAATGCGGCCAGCGTAGTTCACCAGAGTGAACTGATTTGGCTCAGTGATTTGCTGAATGATCGTTACGCCGATTGCCGCTCGCTCGAGTGGCGTCAAACCCGCCGCAAGATCCTTTGCAATGTCGCAAATTTCCTCATGGCTCAGCATTGGGACGCCTCCCCTGACTGACGCGCCACGAAGGGCACCGGTATTTCTACAGGCCACTCAAGGTCGTTTGGCCAGTTAGTGTGGAACCAAAGAAGGGCATCTCGATAGGTGTGAGCATTGCATCCAGCCCCGTCCCGCAACCGCGAAAACAGTCGTGCGTGACCCACTATTTTTGTAGATATCGTTGCCTCGGATCGCCCAATGTGACGTGCCATAACTGCTGCGAGGCGCGTCAGATGCTCGTAATCAATGTGTATCGTGTTTGCTCTGCTCATGCTCGTTATTATGATTTTTTACATAACGTAGTCAATGTAAAAAATCATAATTTGGCGGGCATGGAAATCCATACTGTCGCTCGGCTTTAAATTATGTAAAAATACACCAATGGACCCACGGCGTATTTATGAAATTCTCGAAGTGCGCCGGAAGGCGAAAGGCCTCTCACAGACAGAGGTCGGAGTGCTTGCCTTCGGCAAGCCTGACAACTCACCATTGCAAAGCCTTCGGCGCGGCTCGTCACCATCCGTGGAAAGGTTGGAAGCATTAGCTACCGTTCTGGGCTTGGAGCTCTATTTTGGCGAACCACGAGGGGAAGTGACGAGCCAAACCAACTGGGCAGCAAAGGCACCACACCACGGTTTCGCCACTTGCAGCGTCCAGGGCTGGGGCAAAGACCAACCGGATCTGCCAGCGTTGCCGCTCCCCAGCTTTATCAACGATCCTCGTGCTTTCTATGTCACCGCGCGCGGCAGCTCTATGCGGCCCGAGGGCATTCAAGAGGGCGACCACTGCTTGGTCACGCCCGCACAGGATATTTGTGAAGGCGACCGTATTTGGATCAAAGACAAGGGCGGCTCCACTTCAATCAAACGCCTCGAAAAGATGACAGGCAAGAGCCTAAAGCTGCGCGGATGGATGCCGCCCGAAGATGGCAAGCAACAGTCCTTCGATGAGGAGCGGCTGTCTAATTATGTCGATCAGGCGTATCCGATCGCAGCGGTGTTTCGCGGCCCCCCCGGAACCGATCGCGCGCGTTTCATTCCCGACCCAAAGCACATCAGCTTTCCATTCGCAGGACCCGCAGTGGCTGGTGACTATGGGGTCATCGCGCTCCATGATGTTCAGGCTGCAGCCGGAACCGGCCGCTTGAATAATAGTGAACAGGTCATATCGTCGATCGCCTTTCCGACGCCGTGGCTCAAGGCAAATGGTATCTCGCCCGACATGGCTTCGCTCATTTGTGTGGATGGCAACTCCATGGAGCCCACCTTGAAGGATGGTGCGATGGTGATGATCAATCACAACCGAACAGCCATTCGCGGCAGGCGCATGTATGCCTTTCGCCAGGGCGGCGAACTGCGCGTGAAGCGCCTGGAACATCTGCCAGGCGGAGACATCCTTGTACTAAGCGACAACCCACAATATCCGAGCGAAGTTGTGAATGAGGCGGACGGCTATGATTTCCGGGTGATAGGAGAGGTCGTCTGGACGGCCTCAACGCTGCCAATTAGCCGGTAACTCCACAGAATCGCGTCCCAGATACGTTCCTGCCACTCAGAGGCTTCACATTGCTGAATCCTCTTATTTTGTTGGGCAAAACGCCATTCTGGGACGCTGATTTCTTTCTGGGACGCCAACGTCCCAGTTCCGCGCTCTGCCACAGGCCTGAAATGCCCCTGAATAATGGGCATTTCAGAGATTTTATCGTTTTTTGAACACGGCTTAGGCGATACGTGCGCAAAGTCGCCCATGGTCAAGCGCCAACCGTGAAAGCGCCCTTTAAGGCCCATTTAACGCCGTCCTACGTGACAAACGATATCTCGCGCAAGATCGCCACCTCATCTGTAAACACCCTTTATTTACAAAGCCTTCCGATGTCTTCCGCCTTCTTCGAGCCTCTTCCGTCATCACTGCAATAATAAGTGTCAACTATCATCCGGCGAGGTCAGGCGCCCGGCCACCAGCTCGACCAGCGGAACAAGGTGGGGCGGGTTCATCGGATGCGCCACCAATATACGATCGGGATGCTGTGCCTGAGCCTGTATATCAGTGGCCATCAAAGAAGAGGTGGACGAGGCAATCAATACATGCGGCGCCAGCGCGGTTTCCGCCTCTTTGATCATTGCATGTTTGGGGCCAATTCTGTCGGGTCCGCACTCTTGCACGAAACTGGCGCCATCGCAGGCGGCCGCGATGGTCGAAGAAACACGCAGCCGGTCCAATGGTGGATGGTCCGGCAGACCCTGCGTAAGGTCACGCAGGTGTGGCCAGGCGCGGCGCACAAAACCACGGCAAAATGCGTCAGCCGAACCATCCGGGTCAGAAATATGCACAGAGTGGCCGTAAGCCAGAAATAGTGCTGACCAACTGGCCCCGATCAGCCCTCCGCCCAGCACGGCAATATGTTGGGGCATGGATCAGTCCACCGCGCGGATCAGTTTGCGTTCTAACACGCGTAGAACCGAGCGCAGATCATGTCCGCGCTTCAACGTTTGTCCTTCGGTGCCGAAAACAACGTACATGCCTTGCCGATTGCGCAGTTTCGGGTGTTTTTCGATCCGGTAGAGGGGGGTTTCGGCAGTGCGACGAAAGACCGAGAATACCGCCCGATCACGAAGACACGAAATCCCATAGTCTCGCCATTCTCCTGCCGCGACCATGCGCCCATACAGGCTGAGGATCACGCCCAGCTCGGTCCGATGAAAGGCCACCTGATCTGGGGTGCCGGGGTGTTGGAAGGGAATGGGGGGATGAATGCTCATGCTCTTAGAGTTGCGCTAAATCCGCTGTAAATCAAGAGAATGCAGCGGCTCAGCAGAAACGTGTCTCCAAAAGCGGGTGCGCCTTGGGCATTGGGCCGAGGTCATTCAATGGCGTGTCCAGCCAGGTTTCTGCAGCAGTGAAGAGGGCGGCATAGGCTTTCGCGACCTCAGCGCGCGGGTCACGGTCCTGGAATTCCGGCGGCAACAGGGCTGCGGGCGGTTCGGGGTGACGCAGCACGATCCGGCGCCAGCGATGGATCAGCAAAGTACGTGCGGCAGCGGCGTCCAGCGGGGTCAAGGGGGTGTCGGGCAACGCATCAATGTCAGCAAGAAGAGCAGCCAAGGCCGAGCGATGCGTTGTGCTGAGCAACTTGTCCCGCAAACTAGCCGACAAGACCGACAAATCGCCTGTTACAGCGCAGTCCGCAGCGGCATCTGCCTCTGGATCGGCAGGTCGCAATACCACGCCAGGCGCAACCGGCAGCCCATTCTGAACGGTCTCAACAGCTAGCGTCCAATGTGTGACAGGGGTCGCCTGAGGCGCGGCATAGATGCGGCTGGTCGCGTCAGGGAAATGTGCCTGTCCTTGCGCTGTCAACTGATAGAAACTGTTGCGCCCGACTCTCTCGGAGGTCACCCAGCCATCGCGCCCCAAGCGGGACAAAGCCGTGCGGATCGTGCCGGGTTCCACACCGATCCGCCCCAGAAGCGCCTGAAGCCGGACGTTCGATATGCGCCCTCCTCGATATTGAACACTGTCACCAAATATGGTGATGACCAGCGACCAGACGCGCAGGCGGCCTTCGGCATGAAGCGCAGAGATGAGAGGCTGCAACGGATCCATTGCAACGTGTTACACGGGGTTTCCCCCAAGGGAAAGGGGGGTGCCGGAGGCAGGTTCGGGATGCCTCCGGCGGGAGTATTTGGGGCAAGATGAAAGCTTAGCGCTCGTAGGCCACCATCGTCAGGAGCTCGTATTCGGCGACCTGTTCGTCGTCCTGGTTGGTAAGGGTGGCGTTCCAGGCGATCTCGCCATAGCTGTCGGTGCGTTTGGTTTTCCGTTTGCAGGTCAGAGCGACCTTGATGCTGTCACCGGCGCTGACAGGTTTCTGGAAGCTGAGGCCATTGAGGCCGGTGTTGGCAAGAACGGGGCCTTCGTTGGGTTCGACGAACAGGCCCGCCGCAAAGGACAGCAGCAGGTAGCCATGCGCGACACGGCCCGGAAAGAAGGGGTTCCGCTGTGCGGCCTCTTCGTCCATGTGCGCGTAGAACGTGTCGCCGGTGAAATGGGCGAAATGCTCAATATCATCCATCGTGACCGGGCGGGACGCGGTGTGAATGGTCTCGCCGATCTGGATTTCATTGAAGGTTCGTTGGAACGGGTGGGTTGGGCTTTCGCTGGTCGGTGCGCCTTTGATCCAGGTGCCGGTAATGGCGCTGATCATTTGGGGGGTGCCCTGAATGGCGGTGCGTTGCATGTAGTGCATGACACCGCGGATGCCGCCCAGCTCTTCGCCGCCGCCCGCGCGACCGGGGCCGCCGTGAACCATGTGGGGCATGGGGGCACCGTGGCCTGTGGCCTCGCGTCCTGTGTCGCGGTTGTTGATATACAGGCGCCCGTGCCAGGCCGCGCTGGACAGGGTGATGTCGCGGGCGATTTGCGGATCATGTGTAAAGACCGAAGCAACCAGAGAGCCTTCGCCGCGATTGGCGAGTTCGGCGGCATGGGCCGTATCGCGGTAGGGCAGGATGGTGGACACGGGGCCGAACGCTTCGACTTCGTGGATGATTTTCGCCGCGTCAGGGTCGTCGCATTGGAACAGGATGGGGGGCAGGAAGGCTGCTTGTGCGTCTGCGTCGACGGGTTGGAAGCTGTCCAGTGCGCCACAGATCTGGCGCGCTTCGGTGCCGATTTGTGTGGCGCGCGCAAGGACGTCGGTTTTTTGCGCCATTGAGGCCAGCGCTCCCATGCGGACGCCATCGGAATCGGGATGGCCCACGGTGATCGCGGCCAGTTTGGCCGAGAGGGCCTGAGCTACGGTGTCGGCCATGTGCTGCGGCACCAATAGGCGGCGCATGGCGGTACATTTCTGGCCGGCCTTGGTGGTGATTTCTGTTACGGCCTCTTTGATGAATAGTGCGAATTCGGGGCTGTCTGCATCGGCATCCGCGCCCAAGATCGATGCGTTCAGGCTGTCTTGTTCGGCGTGGAACCTGGTCGAGTTCTGGATCAATGCAGGCGTGGTGCGCAGCATTTGGGCTGTGTCGGCCGAGCCGGTGAAGCTGACCACATCTTGTGGGCCCATTTTATCCAGCAAGTCGCCGGTGCGGCCGATGATCAGCTGGACGGCGCCGTCAGGCAGCAGACCGGATTCGATGATCATGCGGAAGCAGGCTTCGGTCAGATAGCAGGTCTGCGTCGCGGGTTTGACGATTGCGGGCACGCCGGCCAGCAAGGTGGGGGCCAGTTTCTCGAGCATGCCCCAGACCGGGAAGTTAAAGGCGTTGATGTGAACCGCGACGCCTTGCAGGGGGGATGCAATATGTTGCCCAATGAAGGCGCCGCTGCGCCCTAGTTGCTCGATGTCACCATCAGCGTAGATTTGGCTGTCGGGCATCTCGCGGCGACCTTTGGAGGCATAAACCATCAGCGTGCCGATTCCGCCCTCGATGTCTACGCCGCCGTCACGGCGAGTCGCACCCGTCAGCCCATTGAGCGCATAGAGCTCTTCTTTGCGCTCATTGATGTAGAGCGCCAGTTTCTTGAGGATTTTGGCGCGATCATGAAACGTCATCGCGCGCAAGGCCGGGCCACCCATGTTTCGAGCGTGGGCAAGCATGGCCGCTGTGTCCAGGCGCGCGCCGCCAGCCAGGGCGATCTCGGTTGCGGTAACGGGGCCGATGATGGGCGTCGCGGTGGCGCCGGGGCCTATCCAGTTTCCGGCGATGAAGCTTTCGGGTTTCAGCATTGGGTTTCCTCCTGGGTTGCCCACAGTATGTAGCAATATAATTCCTATTTCAATACTATTGACCATACGGTCGGTTTTGTGCAAGCCTTGAAACGCGACAGGGAGGAAGGGCCGTATGACACCACAAGAACGAGCAGAGCGCAGCGCGGCAGCGATGTGGTCCAAGGACGTGGCCGCTCAGGCGGCAGGGATGGAGCTGACGCGCATCGCGCCGGGGCTGGCAGCAATGACAATGTCGGTGCGCGATGACATGCTGAATGGCCACGCGATTTGCCACGGCGGATATATTTTCACGCTGGCGGACACGGCGTTTGCCTATGCTTGCAACAGCCATAACAACCTGGTCGTGGCGCAGGAAAACACCATCACCTTCCTGGCGCCCGGCAAAAAAGGCGAGATGCTGACCGCGTCCGCCGAAGAGATTTCCCTGACTGGACGGTCAGGTGTGTACGATGTGCTGGTGACGGGCGAAGACGGACGCAAGGTGGCGCTGTTTCGTGGACTGTCCCGGCAAATTAAAGGACAGCACTTCGAGGAGGAAGAGGCATGAGAGAGGCATTTTTATGCGAGGGCCTGCGGACCCCGATTGGACGCTATGGCGGCACGCTGTCGTCGGTGCGACCCGACGATATGCTGGCGCAGGTGATACGTGATGTGGTTGCTCCTTTTCAGGGGTTAACTGTCGACGAGGTCATCATGGGGAACGCCAACGGCGCGGGCGAGGAAAATCGCAACGTGGCGCGGATGTCGGCCTTGCTGGCGGGTCTGGGCGAGCGTGTGCCTGGCACCACGATGAACCGGCTGTGCGGTTCGGGGTTGGATGCGATCGGCACCGCCGCGCGGGCCATCAAATGTGGCGAGGCTGAAGTGATCATTGCGGGGGGCGTGGAATCCATGTCCCGCGCGCCCTTTGTGCAGGGCAAGGCCACCAGCGCCTTTTCTCGCAAGGCCGAAATCTATGACACCACCATCGGCTGGCGCTTTGTTAACAAGCAGATGCACAAGCAGTTCGGGACGGACTCGATGCCCGAAACGGCCGAAAACGTGGCCGCCGATTTTAATATCGGCCGCGAGGATCAGGACGCCTTCGCCCTGCGCTCGCAGCAACGGGCAGCGGCGGCGATTGCCTCGGGCCGTCTGGCGCGCGAGATCACCCCGGTGACGATCCCGCAGCGGCGCGGCGACGACATCGTGTTTGACACGGATGAACATCCGCGCATGTCCTCGCTGGAGAAGCTGGGCAAGCTGCCCACGCCCTTCCGCGAGGGTGGCAGCGTGACGGCGGGCAATGCCAGTGGCGTGAATGACGGGGCTGCGGCGTTGATCGTGGCCAGCGGTGACGCTGTAAAAAAATACGGGCTGACGCCCAAGGCGCGGATCGTTTCGATGGCCACCGTGGGCGTGCCGCCCCGGATCATGGGCATCGGGCCGGCCCCGGCGACGCAAGCCTTGCTGGATCGTCACGGGCTGAAAATCAGCGACGTCGATTTCCTGGAACTGAACGAGGCATTTGCCGCGCAGGGTCTGGCCACCATGCGGCAGCTGGGTCTGCCGGATGATGCGGATCATGTGAACCCGAACGGTGGTGCAATTGCCTTGGGTCACCCGCTGGGCATGTCGGGCGCGCGTCTGGCGCTGACGGCTTCGATCAACATGGTCGATGCTGGCGTGAAACGGGCCATCTGCACCATGTGTATCGGCGTGGGTCAGGGTATCGCCCTGATGCTGGAATCCGTCTGAACCAATAAACCATACGACACCGTTTAGTGGAGGAACGTGTCATGAAAGATCTCTCGCCGAAACCCGGCGATCTGGAGCCGATCGAAACCGCCTCGCGGGATGAGATTGCAGCCCTGCAATTGCAGCGGATGAAATGGTCGTTGCAGCACGCTTATGACAACGTGCCGTTCTATCGCGACAGCTTTGATAAGGCGGGTGTGCATCCCGATGATCTGAACTCGCTGGCGGATCTGGCTAAATTTCCATTCACGGTGAAGCAGGACTTGCGGGACAATTACCCCTTTGGCCTGTTCGCCGTGCCGCGCGAACAAATCTCGCGGATTCATGCGTCCTCGGGGACGACGGGGCAGCCGACGGTGGTGGGCTATACCAAGAACGACCTGTCCATGTGGGCCGATGTGGTTGCGCGCTGTATGCGCGCCTCGGGGCTGCGCCCCGGGGATGTGCTGCACAACGCTTATGGCTATGGGCTGTTCACCGGCGGTTTGGGCGTGCACGGCGGGGCCGAGCGCGCGGGCCTGACCGTGGTGCCTGTGTCCGGCGGAATGACCCAGCGCCAGGTGCGCCTGATCGAGGATTTCCGCGCTGACGGGATCACGGTTACGCCGTCCTATGCGCTGTCCATTCTGGATGAATACGCCAAACAGGGGCTGGACCCGCGTGAAAGCCCGCTGAAGGTGGGGATTTTCGGGGCCGAGCCTTGGACAAATTCCATGCGCAAGGAAATCGAAAATGCCTTTGATATGCACGCGGTCGACATCTATGGCCTGTCCGAGGTGATCGGCCCCGGCGTGGCAAATGAATGCGTGGAAACCAAGGACGGCCTGCACGTTTGGGAGGATCATTTCTACCCGGAAATCATTGACCCGGTGACTGGCGAGGTTCTGCCGGATGGCGCACTGGGCGAGCTGGTCTTTACCTCGCTGACCAAAGAGGGGTTTCCGATCATCCGCTACCGAACCCGTGACCTGACCCGGCTGTTGCCGGGGACCGCGCGGTCTATGCGGCGGATGGAGAAAATCACCGGCCGCAGCGACGACATGATTATTCTGCGCGGTGTGAATGTCTTTCCGACCCAGATCGAGGAACAGCTGATGGATGTGCCGGCCCTGGCGCCGCATTTCCAGATCGAACTCAGCCGTCCCGACCGCATGGACATCATGACCGTGCATGTCGAAATGGCCGAGGGCGTGTCATTTGATGTCAAAGAAACGGCAATCCGGGATTTAGCCGGAAAGGTTAAATCGAACGTCGGAATCAGCGTGAAAGTTAACGTCGCCGAACCGGGCAAGGTCGCGCGCAGTGAGGGTAAAGCGGTACGCCTGATCGACAATCGACCGAAGGAAGGCTGATGGCTCGCGGACTGGCACGCGATCACGATGAGAAGCGGGCGGCCCTGCGCAAAGGGGCCGCCGCCTATTTCGCTACGCATGGGTTTGATCGGGCCAGCATGACTGGCGCGGCCAAATCCTGCGGGGTGTCCAAGGCGCTGATCTACCACTACTGGTCCTCGAAAGAGGATCTGCTGTTCGATATTCTGGATGAACATCTGGGGCAGCTTTTGGATCTGGTGCAGGCATGCGAGGGTGAAGGCATCGGAAAGCTGATCCATGCGATCCTCACCGCCTATGAAGATGCAGATGCAGAGCACAAGCTGCAAGTCGACGCGCTTGGTATTCTGTCTGCGGAAAAACAAGCGCCTTTGGTCGCCACCCAACGCGCGCTGGTTCACATTATGAGTACGGCCGTTCTGCATGTGCGCCCCTCTTTGGCCGATGACGCTGAACGTCTGAGGGCGGCGACAATGACGGTTTTTTCCATATTGAACTGGTTCTACATGTGGCACCGCCGCGGGCGCGGAATGGATCGGGATGCCTATGCCGATCTGGCAACGGATTTCGTGGTCGGAGGGCTGAAGGCGCTTTAGCCTATGAACTGCGCGCTCCAATTTGCGGTTCAGGACCGGCAGGTGGCCAAGCCCGGCGCGCAAAACTTTGCGGGCAAAAGAGCGCTAAGCCTATTGGCCTTCAGGCAAAACGGGGCGTATGTCACGGGCTAGGGGGCTGGTCTGTTAGGCCACATTGGCCGGATTTCAGGCCAAAGACGACCGTTACAATTCGTTTATGGCATGGCATTTGATATATCGTCTGGACAATTCATATCAGAACCATGCTCTTGAATTCACATGTCCGCAGAAAATGATATTGCGGAAAATATGCGCGCCGGAGAAGCGGCAGCAGTACATATGGGAGACCTAAGAATGCGCACTAAGGCCGCCGTCGCTCTGGAAGCAGGCAAACCTCTGGAAATTATGGAAGTGAACTTGGAAGGCCCAAAGGCCGGTGAAGTTCTGGTTGAAATCAAAGCGACAGGAATCTGTCATACGGATGAGTTCACGCGCTCTGGTGCCGACCCCGAAGGTCTGTTTCCCAGCATCCTGGGGCACGAAGGCGCGGGCATCGTGCTAGAGGTCGGCGCAGGCGTTACCACGCTGAAACCCGGCGATCATGTGATCCCTCTGTACACCCCTGAATGCCGCGAATGCCCGTCTTGCCTGTCTGGAAAAACGAACCTGTGCACGGCAATCCGCAACACTCAGGGCCAGGGCTTGATGCCTGATGGGACCACGCGGTTCTCGATGCTGGATGGCACGCCTATTTATCACTACATGGGCTGCTCGACCTTCGCGAACCACACCGTCATGCCCGAAATCGCACTGGCTAAGGTACGCGAAGACGCTCCGTTCGATAAGATCTGCTACATTGGGTGCGGTGTCACCACCGGTATCGGCGCCGTCATCAACACCGCCGGGGTCGAGATCGGATCCACCGCCGCAGTGTTCGGCTTGGGCGGTATCGGTCTGAACGTGATCCAGGGCCTGCGTATGGCTGGTGCGGACATGATCATCGGTGTTGATCTGAATGACGACAAAGCCGAAATGGCCAAGAAATTCGGCATGACCCATTTCGTGAATCCGTCCAAAATCGACGGCACTGTCGTCGAGGCAATCACCGAGCTGACCAAAATTGGCGCGGATCAGATTGGTGGGGTGGACTACTCGTTCGATGCGACAGGCAACACTCAGGTGATGCGCGATGCGCTGGAATGTTCGCACCGGGGTTGGGGCGTCAGCGTCATCATCGGCGTGGCTGCGGCTGGTGCGGAAATCAGCACCCGTCCATTCCAGCTGGTTACGGGGCGCGTCTGGAAAGGCACCGCCTTTGGTGGCGCCAAAGGCCGGACGGATGTCCCGAAATTTGTGGACTGGTATATGGATGGCAAAATCGAGATTGACTCGATGATCACCCACACGATGTCTTTGGAAGATATCAACAAGGGTTTTGATCTGATGCACGCGGGCGAATCGATCCGCTCGGTTGTGATGTATTGATCCATTGAAAACAGGCGTGGCAGGCACATTTGGGAGTGCTTGCCACGCTGTGCCTTAGCGACCGTAGCGGGCCAGGAACGTTTCGACAGCCCCCAGAGCGACACGGTCAATCTCGTGTGCCTCAAAGTTGCTTTTGATACCAAAGACAGCCCGCGCGAAAATGTCAGCTTTGCAAAGCTCCACGAACTGGTCGGCGGCCAGGTCTATGTCATCAATTGACAGCTCTCCGCGTTCTAGGGCTTCGGTTAGGAATTCCCGTAAATGTTTGCGTGCGGACAGCGGACCTGAGGCATAGAATTTTTGTCCCAGGTCTGGAAATCTGTCGGCTTCGGCGACGCAGACCCGGAAAATCCGCTGCGAAAACCGCGTGATGAAAATCTCGACCATTTGCCGCGCGGCACGGGTTAATACGTCGCGGGCAGGTGCGTGGCGATCAATCTGTTGCAGGATGTCCACCGCCTGCCGATTGCACTCGGTGCTGGCGACTTCCATGAACAACAGGCGCTTGTCGGGAAAATAGCTGTAGAGCGTTGCTTTGGACACGCCGGCCGCTTTGGCGATGTCATCCACGCTGGCGCCTTCAAACCCATCTCGCATAAAAATCTCTCGCGCGCCCCGAAGGACCTGGTCGAACTTGCGCCCAGTGCGAATGATGGGTTTTTCCGTTTGATCCATGCCTGCGTCCTTGGGTTCCGTTGCAAAACTATAAACCGTTCGGTTTAGTTTCATCAAGCCGTCCAGCGGTGCTTGCGACCATTCCATAAGCACAGTAAGTTGGAATCATTCTAATATATGAGGCAGCCATGCGCTTCTTAACACAACGCCGTCATTTCAAGGATCTGTCCGAGCAAGAAGTTCTGGCACTTGCGATCTCCTCGGAAGAGGACGATGCGCGCATCTATCGGAGCTATGCTCAGATGCTGCATGCCGAATTCCCCGACACGGCTAAAATTTTCGAAGGCATGGCTCTTGAGGAAGACGAACACCGCAAGCGCCTGATCGAATTGCACCGCCGCAGGTTTGGCGAGGTGATCCCGCTGATCCGGCGCGAACATGTCGCGGGCTATTATGCGCGCAAACCCGTTTGGTTGATCGAAAATCTGGGTCTCGAGCGTATCCGTACCGAAGCAGAGGCCATGGAGCGCGATGCCGAGCGCTTCTATCTGATGGCAGCCGAGCGCAGCTCGGATGCGGACACGCGCAAATTGCTGGGCGATTTGGCCGCCGCCGAAGCCGGGCACCAATATACGGCCGGAAAGCTGGAGAAGGAACATCTGGACGATGATGCGCGCGAAAAGGAAGACGCCGCCGCGCATCGTCAATTCGTTTTGACCTGGGTGCAGCCCGGATTGGCCGGGTTGATGGATGGATCTGTCTCGACCCTGGCGCCGATCTTTGCTGCGGCCTTTGCGACGCAAAACACCTGGGATACGTTTCTTGTTGGGCTTGCCGCGTCGATCGGTGCAGGGATTTCCATGGGCTTTACCGAGGCCGCCTCGGATGACGGAGAGCTGTCCGGTCGTGGGTCCCCAGTAAAGCGTGGAATCGCCTCGGGGGTGATGACGGCGTTGGGGGGACTGGGCCATGCCTTGCCATATCTGATCCCGGATTTTTGGACGGCGACGATCACAGCCTTCATCGTGGTGTTCTTTGAGCTTTGGGCGATCGCGTGGATTCAGAACAAATACATGGACACCCCCTTCTTTCGAGCGGCCTTTCAGGTGGTTCTGGGGGGCGCGTTGGTGTTCGCCGCAGGTGTGTTGATCGGTTCAGGGTAGGCGGCTGCCCCCTTCCCCTGATATTTACGAGCAGACGTAGCCGGAAAGCACGCCCGCGTTGGTGCGTTTCACGCAATTCGTTTGACGTTGTACGCGATCCTGATACGCAGTTTTCATGATCGAGATTTTTTTCAAGACGTTGCCGTTCTTTGCTTTGATCGGATTGGGCTATGGTGCGGGCAAAACCCGGTTTTTTCCGGACGAAGCCACGGCCTGGCTTACGAAGTTTGTGTTCTACTTTGCCCTGTCCGCGATGCTGTTCCGGTTTTCGTCGAACCTGTCCCTCGAGGAGGTCTTCGACCTGCCCTTCGTTTTGGCGTATCTGTGCGGGACGGGGGCGATCTATTTGCTGGCGACGGTCATCGCGCTGATCCGGCGTCGGGGCGTCGAGGAAGCCGCCGTCGAGGCGCAATGCGCTGTGATCGGCAATGTCGGGTTTCTGGGGGTGCCAATGCTGGTGCTCTTGATGGGGGACCAAGCAATCGGCCCGGTCATGTTGGTTCTCGCAGTGGACCTGATCGTTTTCGGCAGCTTGATTGTCGTCCTAATTTCCGGCGCGCGGGATGGACGGGTGTCATTCAGGATTTTGCGCACGGTTGGGCTGGGCCTGCTGAAGAACCCCATGATCGTGTCGATGTCAGCGGGGCTGATCTGGTCGGCCCTACATATTCCGATTCCTGTGCCATTGAATGAGTTCGTGACGATCCTGGGGGGCGCGGCCACTCCTGGCGCACTGTTTGCGATCGGTGCCTCTTTGGCCAGCAAATCGGCCGAGCGGTTGATCGTGGCGGGCTGGTTGTCATTTGCCAAGCTGGTTCTGCACCCCATTGCCGTGGCCATCGCGGCGCTGGTCTTGTTTCCGGTGGATACATATGCGGCCAGCGTGATGATTGCGGCGGCAGCGCTGCCCGTCGCGGGTAACGTCTATATCCTGGCGCGTCACTATGGGGTCGCGCCGCATCGGGTCTCGGCTTCGATCCTGATTTCAACCGCGCTCAGCATTGTCACGGTTTCTGTGATTATCTCCTGGGTCTCGGGGCTCTGATCCTTGCCCGCGCGGATTGGCTGCGCTAGCCATTGAGCAACAATTCAGGAGAGTGCGATGGAAACGATCTCAGAGAATCGGTGTTTCGGCGGAGTTCAGGGCGTGTACCGCCATTCCGCGCACACTGTCGGGTGTGACATGACCTTTGGCCTGTTTCTGCCCGAAGAGGCGCAAGAGGCCCCGGTTCCTGTGTTGTGGTATTTGTCTGGCCTGACCTGCACCCACGAAAACGCTATGGTCAAGGCCGGCGCACAGGCCTGGGCCGCCGAGCAGGGGATCGCTTTGGTGTTCCCTGACACGTCTCCGCGCGGTGACGCGGTGGCCGATGATCCGAACTATGATCTGGGCAAGGGCGCGGGGTTCTATGTGAACGCCACCCAGAACCCTTGGGCGCCGCACTATCAGATGTGGGACTACATTGCAGATGAGCTGCCCAAGCTGATCACCGCCAATTTTAGCGTGGACGAGGACCGACAGTCGATCACTGGCCATTCGATGGGGGGGCATGGGGCCCTGACGCTTGCCATGGGGCTGCCGGGGCGGTTCCGGTCTGTCTCGGCGTTTTCACCGATCTGCCATCCCACGGCGGGGGATTGGGGCCGTAAACAGCTGAGCGCCTATCTGGGCGACGACGAAGCGCAATGGGCCAAACATGACGCGACCTTGATGATGCAAGAGGTCGGCCTGGATATCCCACTGCTGGTGGACACGGGCAGCAATGATCAGTTCATCGACCTGCTGATGCCCGAAACCCTGGCCGAGGCCACCATGAAGCGTCGTCTGTCCGCCAATCTGCGCCTGCAGAAGGGCTATGATCACAGCTATTTCTTTGTGTCGTCGTTCATCGAAGACCATGTCGGTTTTCACGCCGAGGCGCTGTATTCGTGACCACGCTTTATGTCGATGCCGATGCTTGTCCCGTAAAAGCCGAGGCCGAGCGTGTGGCCACCCGTCACGCAGTTCAGGTGAAAATGGTGTGCAATGGCGGGATTCGGCCCTCGGCCAATCCGCTGGTGGAAACCGTGATCGTGCCCGAAGGTCCCGACGTGGCTGATATGTGGATTGCGGATCGTGCCGGGCCGGGGGACGTGGTGATCACAGGGGATATCCCCTTGGCCGCCAAATGCGTGGAATCCGGGGCTTTGGTGCTCAAACATGATGGCGAGGCACTGACCGCCGCGAATGTCGGGAACGCGCTGGCAATGCGCGATCTGATGTATGATCTGCGCGCCGCTGACCCGTTTCGGCAAGGCGGTGGCAAAGGGTTTTCCAAGGCGGATCGCTCGCGGTTTCTGGATGCATTGGAACGCGCCCTGAGAAAGGCCAAGGCATGATTGGCGCAGTGGTTTGGGACATCGGTAAGGTCCTGATCGAATACGACCCCCAGCGGTTTTATGATGGCGTGATCGGTCCTGAACGACGTCGGGCTCTGTTCGATGCGGTTGATCTGGAGCGCTACAATCTGCGGGTCGATGCGGGCGAATCTTTGCAGGACACCTTGGCGGAATGCGCGGGGGCGCATCCCGAGTTCGCCGCCGAAATCATGCTGTTCGCGGATCGCTGGGTCGAGATGGCCTCGCCTGAAATCCCTGGGTCCGTCAGGTTGCTAAAGGCGCTGAAAGCGCGCGGTGTGCCGGTGCTGGCCCTGTCGAATTTCGGGGTTGAAACGTTTGAGATTGCGCGCGCACGGTACCCGTTTCTGGACCTGTTTGATCGGCGGTATGTGTCGGGGCAGATGCGGATGATCAAGCCTGACCCCGCGTTCTATGAGGCACTGGAAATCGATAGCGGATACGCCCCGCAGCGTTTGCTGTTCACAGATGACCGCCCTGAAAATATCGCCGCCGCCGCCGCACGCGGGTGGCAAACCCACCTGTTCCAATCGCCCGAAGACTGGGCGGAATGCCTGATGGGCCACGGCCTGCTGAAGAAGGAAGACCTGCTATGAGCATCCCGATGATCTCGTTCGATGAAGGCGAAAAACTGTTGGATTGGATGGGGTTTATCGACGCGCTGGCCGCCGGTCACAGCCTGCCCAAAGCCGAGATCGCCGACACGTTTTTGTATCGTGGTCAGGACACGCTGTTGAACCGCGCGGCGTGGATTGATGGCATGGGGCTGGCCGTGAAATCTGCCACGGTCTTTCCGGGGAATCCGGCGCGTGGATTGGGAATGGTGAACGGGGGTGTCTCGCTGTACGGCGATACAGACGGGATGCTGGAGGCGCTGGTGGATTTTCACCTGGTTACCAAGTGGAAAACGGCCGGCGACAGCCTTCTGGCTGCGACGCGCCTGGCAAGGCCGGACAGCCGCAATATCCTGATCGTCGGGGCCGGCACCGTGGGGAGGTCTTTGCGTCAGGCCTATGGTGCGGCGTTCCCGCAGGCCGAGTTCACCATCTGGAACCGTACGGTTGCGAATGCTCGGGCCTTTGCAGACGAATACCCCGGTATGAAGGTCGCCGAAGATCTGGAGGCCGCGGTGCGTTCCGCTGATATCATCACCAGCGCGACGATGAGCACCGAGCCCAACCTCAAGGGCGAGTGGCTGCAACCCGGACAGCACCTGGACTTGATCGGGGCCTATCGCCCTGACATGCGCGAGGCGGACGATGTGGCGATGACGCGTGCTCGCGTCTTTGTCGATAGCTTTGATACCACGATCGGGCATATCGGTGAAATCGAAATCCCATTGTCCACGGGTGTACTCACACGGGACGATCTGGTCGCCGATTACTATGAGCTGGACAAGTTTCAGCGCGGGAGCGACGCCGAAATCACCTTGTTCAAGAACGGCGGGGGCGCGCATCTGGACCTGATGACCAGCCGCTACATTCTGGATCAGTGGAAGGCCGCGCAGTAACCCTGCGCGGACGGATCAGGCCATCGCGGGGGTGCGCTTTTCCCGGATCGGAAGATTGATCAGCGCCGAAAACGCGCCAACCCCGACGCCAACCCACCAAACAACGGTGTAGTTGCCATAGATGTCGTACATCCGGCCACCCAGCCAAACACCCAAGAAGCTGCCCAACTGGTGGCTGAAGAACACGATGCCATATAGCGTACCCATGTAGCGCAGCCCATAAATATGCGCGACCAACCCACTGGTCAGCGGCACTGTCGCCAGCCATAGCGTTCCCATCGTGATCGAGAATATCAGCACTGTCGCGGGCGTCATCGGTGTCATGATGAATACCGCCGCGATAAGCGTCCTTAGGGCGTAGATCCCGGCCAGAAGGTACTTCTTGGGAAGCCGATTACCCAGCCAGCCCGCAAACAATGTTCCTGCGATATTCGCAAGCCCGATCAGAGAAATCGCCGCCGCCCCAAGCGCAGACGTCGTGCCGATCCCAATCGAAGCCAACAACCCATCCGACGCAATCGGGCCGCACATCTCGGTGACAAAGGCGGGGAAATGCGCGGTGACAAAGGCCAGTTGATAGCCGCAGGAAAAGAAGCCCAAAAAGATGAATGTATAGCTGGGGTCGCGGAACGCTTTGCCTAGAATCGCGCTCATGCTTTCCTCTAGCTCGGACTTCGAGGCCGGTGGCGCGATGCCGCGCATCATCGGAAGAAGCCCCAGCATCAGGATAAGGGCGGCCGCGAAAACCAAGAACACTTCTTGCCAGCTCATGATGCCCAGCATCCATTCCGCGAGGGGCGCGCCAAACACCTGTCCTGCAGAACCGGCCGCCGTTGCAATCGCCAGTGACATCGAGCGGTTTTTATCCGACGATGCCCGCCCGACCACGGCCAGGATGACGCCAAACCCCGTGCCAGCGATACCGAAACCCACAAGAATTTCATAGAGTTGATGCGCCTCGGGGGTCACCGCGAAACTGGACAGAACCAGCCCCGCGGCATAGACAATCGCCCCCAGAATGATGGCTTTGCGATCCCCGACTTTTTCAGCAAGAGCGCCGAAAATCGGTTGTCCGATACCCCATGCCAGGTTTTGAATCGCGATGGCCAGGGAAAATTCGGCCCGCGGCCAGTTGAACTCTTGTGCAATCGGGATCTGAAACACACCAAAGCTGGCCCGGACGGAAAACCCGATCAGGATGACAAGGCACCCCACAATCAGCACTGGGGTGAAAAGAGGCGTACGAGCCTGCATGATGGGTTCTCCTGTTGCGCGCTGCGAATGTATGACAATTAAACGCGTGGTCAATTCGGGATTTGTGCAGTGCAGCATCACTTTTCGTGACAAACCGCGCGGCCCGCGCTATGCGATGCGCCATGACGCGTATTCACGATACATATTACCGCCGCGTGGCCGATGGCTCTTTGCATGCTGACGAAGCGCAAGCGGCCGTTTTGCCGGAACTTGACCGCATCTGCACCGAGGTGTCCAAGCCCGCAAAGAAGGGTCTTTTCCGCAAGGCTCCGCCGCCGCCCAAAGGCTTGTACCTGTGGGGTGGGGTTGGGCGTGGGAAATCCATGCTGATGGACATGTTTGTCGAACAGTTGGACGTCCCTGCGCGCCGCGTTCATTTCCATGCTTTCATGCAGGAAATTCATGCGGCGATGCATGTTTCCCGTCAGAACGGGGTCGAGGACGCGCTGGCCCCGGTCGCCAATGATGTGGCCAGCAAGGTGCGTGTGTTGGCCTTTGACGAGATGCAGATCACCGATATCACTGACGCGATGATCGTCGGACGCCTGTTCGAGATCCTGTTCGCCAAAGGCGTGGTCGTGGTGACGACCTCGAACCGGGTGCCGGACGATCTGTATAAGAATGGCCTGAACCGCCAGTTGTTCCTGCCCTTCATCGAGATCATCAAGGATCAGATGGTGGTCTGGGAAATGATCAGCCCGCGCGATTATCGGCAGGATCGTTTGTCTGGTGCTCCGGTTTACTTTACGCCAATCAACGATGCGTCGCGCCAAAGCATCCGCGAGATGTGGGAGCACCTGTCGGGTGGCGATGCGACGCCGCTGGTGCTGACGGTCAAGGGGCGCGAGGTCACGCTTCCTGCATTTCGCAATGGTGTGGCGCGTGCCAGCTTCTTTGATCTGTGTGGCAAAATGCTGGGGCCGGGCGACTATCTTGCTGTGGCTGACGCTGTCAAAGTTTTGATTCTCGAGGATATTCCGCGTCTGGGCCGCACCAATTTCAACGAGGCAAAGCGATTCGTGACCCTGATTGATGCACTGTACGAGGCAAAAGTGCGTTTGATTTGCTCGGCGGCGGATGAACCCGAAAGCCTGTATATCGAGGGTGAAGGCGTGTTTGAATTCGAACGCACCGCCAGCCGTTTACGCGAAATGCAATCCGAAGACTGGGGCGCAGAGGGATAACACCCTGCCTTTAAACGAAAAAAGGGGGCCGTTGGGTCGGCCCCTCTTCTTTACCTGCCTGTAAACCTGTCGCACCGGATCGACCCACGTAGGGTGTTCAACGGTTTGGTGGGGTGCCACCAACGAATGCCTTGGCTCGACCATAGGCGAATCGGAACGAATCAGTCAACAGCTTGTGATTCGCTTCTGCGAGAAACGATTCGAAATTATCCGTTTTCGCGCAGAACTGCCCCAGCCAGGTACAGAGAGCCACAGATCAGGATGCGGGCTGACGGGTCTGACTGGGTGATTGTCGTGATTGCTTCCAGAACGTTGTTTGCGGTGCTTGTTGACATTCCGACGGCACGCGCGGCTTCGGCGGTGGTGTCAGCGGGCAAGGTCGCGGCCTCACCGGGGATCGACACGGCCGTCAAATGGGCCACATGCGGGGCCATCGGGGACAGGTAGCCGGAAATATCCTTGGTGTTCAGCATCCCGCAAATCAAATGGGTCGGGCGGTTCGGTAGTTGTGCCATGTGGGCGGCAAGGGCCTGGCCTGCGGCTGCGTTATGGCCTCCGTCCAACCATAGCTCGGCTTTCGGCGCGGCGTCGATCAGGGGACCGCGTTGCAGGCGTTGCATCCGGGCGGGCCAATGCGTTTTGGTCATGGCCGCTTCGGCTGCACTCTCGCCGAACCCCAGATGGCGCAGCGCGGCAATGGCGGCCCCGGCGTTTTGCAATTGATGCGCGCCGGGCAGGTTGGGCAGGGGCAGGTCCAGCAATCCGGTTTCGTCCTGATAGATCAGGCGGTCGCGTTCCTGAGAGACGTGCCAGTGCTGCCCGTAGGCGATCAGCGGAGCGCCCAGCCGCTGGGCGGTGGCCTCGATTACATCCATGGCCTCGTCCGGCTGAGGGCCAATGACACAGGGCACGCCGCGCTTGATGATCCCAGCCTTTTCACCGGCGATTTTCGCCAGGGTATCGCCCAGAAACTGTTCGTGGTCGATCGACACGGGCGTAATGATTGTCAGAGCAGGGCTGTCGATTACATTGGTTGCGTCCAGCCGACCACCCAGGCCGACCTCTAGCAGAGTAAAATCGGCGGGGGTGCGGGCAAAGGCCAGCAGGGCGGCACAGGTGGTGATCTCGAAATAGGTGATCGTTTCGCCACCATTTGCTGCGTAACATTCGTCCAGCATCTGGGTCAGATGGGGTTCAGAAATCAGGTCTCCGGCTAGGCGGATGCGCTCGTGGAACCGCGCCAGATGCGGCGACGTATAGGCGTGAACGGCCTTGCCAGCGGATTCCAGACCCGCGCGGATCATCGCCTGGGTCGAGCCTTTGCCATTCGTGCCCGCGATATGGATCACCGGCGGCAGGCTGTCCTGGGGATCATTCAGGGCGTGCAGCAGACGCCACATTCTGTCCAAGGTCAGGTCGATGACTTTGGGGTGCAGGGCCATCATCCGTTGCAGGATGAGGTCCGAATTTTGCGCGCTCATTTTGAAGTGTCGGCGGGTTGCTCGTCCGGGGCGTCCGGTGCTGCCTCCTCGGGGGCGGGCAGGTCGGCAGCGATCGCCGGGGACAGCCCCAGAAGCATCCGCGTGATCGTGATCAGCTCGTCCCGCATCTGCGGGCGCGGTGTCACACGGTCCAACATCCCGTGATCCAGCAAGTATTCGGCGCGCTGAAATCCCTCGGGCAGTTTTTCGCGGATGGTTTGTTCGATCACGCGCGGCCCGGCAAAACAGATCAGCGCGTTCGGCTCGGCGATCTGCACGTCACCCAGCATCGCATATGACGCGGTGACGCCCCCAGTGGTGGGGTGGGTCAGCACAACGATATAGGGTAGGTTTGCCTCTTTTAGCATCTGCACGGCCACAGTGGTGCGCGGCATCTGCATCAGGGACAGGATGCCCTCTTGCATCCGTGCGCCACCAGCCGCGGAAAACAGGATCAGCGGACGGTTCAGTTCAACCGCTTTTTCTGCGGCGGCGATGATCGCATTGCCCACATACATCCCCATGGACCCGCCCATAAAGCTGAAATCCTGGCACGCCGCCACGATAGGGGTGCGCCCGATTTCACCAAGACCGACCAGCATGGCCTCTTTTTCGCCGGTCTTCTTTTGCGCGGCCTTCATGCGGTCGGGGTATTTCTTCTGATCGCGGAAATGCAGAGGGTCGGTGGTGGGGTCGGGGACCGCGACCTCGACAAAGATGCCGCCGTCGAACAGGGCATGGAACCGTTCACGCGGTGTGATTGCCATGTGGTGGTCGCAGTTGGTGCAGACATTCAGGTTGTCCGACAGTTCCCGATGGAACAGCATCGTGCCGCATTCGGGGCACTTGGTCCAAAGGTTTTCGGGAACTTCTCGACGCGAGAAGATCGAATTGATGCGCGGGCGGACGTAGTTGGTGATCCAGTTCATGCCAGAGGGGCCCCTGTTTGCCGGTGTTGCTGTCTCAGATAAGGCGGACGCAAGGGAAATGCAATCAGCGCCGCAGCACCAGCCGCGCAGCAAGCCACATCAACAGCACGAGGCTGAGTTCATACACAAAGGCAGGCGAGAGCCAGGTATCGGGGGCGAACTCGGCCACATCTACGGGATCAACGGAACCATTGGATCGGAACAGGAATAACGCCAGCCCCCGGTCATTGGCATTGGCGTCGCCAAAAAACATGAAGGCGTAGATATTGTTGGCCAGATGAAACCCGCAAGCAGCCCCCAACGATCCGGTGCGCGCCGTCAGATCGGATGCTGCCACGCCAAAGAGGAACGCCCAGACCACGTATTGCGTCGACTCGGTCAGAGCGGCGTCGGCGTCCCAATGAGCATAGGCAAAGAGCAGGTTCGGCACCGTCAGCCAGATCCACGGGCTGTCAAAGCGCGCGGCGATCTGTTGCTGGACATATCCGCGATAAAACAGCTCTTCGGCGCCAATTTGCATCGTCAGCGCCGCGACCGAGACAGGAAGCAGCGCTACCCAACTCCCAAGCCCGGCGACCTCCATGCCGTCGGTGCTCCAATATGGCGGGAGCAGCTCGGTTGCCAGGAACAGGGCCAGTACGGCGATCGTGACCAGGCGCATCTGCCTGAGCGATTCCGGTCCCCGCCCCCACAGGCTGATCACGCCACGTTTGTTCATCAACTGAGCGGTCAGGATCACCGCTCCGGCCAACAAAACAAAACTGAACAGCTGGACGATCAACCCCAGACGCGTCGTGCCGTCATAGTAGCCATCGCTCCAGTCGGGCGGCAACAGCGCCAGAGATGCATCCGTCAGGGACATGCCCGCCGCATACAATGTTTCGATCAACAGAATCCCCAGCAGCAGACGCGGCAGCTCGGGCGTCGTGCGGGCCGGGGCGGTGAACCCGGCATGAGGGGCGTAGCGGCCTAGCATCTAAGCGCCAATCTGGCGACCAGCCACGACACCGCCATGATAGCCAAATCAATCAGCAGATACGGCCACAGCTGCGCGGGATCATCCAGTGCCACGGGCATCCGGTACAGGGCCAGCCCGGTCAGGAAGTCCTCGGATGATACGAACAGGATTGCCACTGCATTGTTTGCCAGATGGAGCGCAATGGCCGGGCCCAATGTCCCGGATCGGGCGGTTAAATCCGCAGCGACGAGCCCGAAAATCGTTGCCCAACCAACGGAGACCCAAGCGATACTTGGCATGTCCGGTTGGTAGTGCAGTAGCCCAAACAAAATCGACGGCAGCACCATCCACACCAGCGGATGGCGAAATCGTGCCCCCAACTGTTGTTGCAGATACCCCCGCAGCAGAAGCTCTTCTGCGCCGACCTGGATCAGAAGCGCAATCAGGGCCAACGGCAAGAACCGCAACCAATCAAAAAACGGGACGTTCGGGCTGATCGGAAAAATGGTTTCGGACGGGGGCAGAATCCAAATCACCACGAGCAAAGCTGACACAGCGGCCAGCACGCGCAGGAACTGTGTTTTCGCCAGCGGTAGTGGCCCAAGCAAGGTCAGGGGATTGCGCCCATGGAGCTGATGAACCACTGCGGACAGCGCGATGATCAGCAGGATAAATCGCCCCAGAAGCAGAACGCCGCCCATCTGGGTGTTCCCCAGCGCCATTTCGGTCTCCAGGGTCATCAGATCGTCAGGGGGCAACAGCACGTTCAGAATCGCAACCGAGGCGCTTTGTAGTCCGATAAAGATTGCGGCGCCCATCAGAATGCCGACTGCGAGGCGCCACAGCTCGGCCCGTGCCCGCGCAGGCGCGAGGAATATCTGGTGGGGGGCATAGACGTCAGACATTCGGGCGGGACCAAAAACAAGTTGCGGGCATGGCGCCGCTTGGGTGCCGGTTTGTATATGTTTAGCTGGGTTTTTCGGGGTGTGACAGGGGGCACGCGCGGCTTGTGTCTTGTCTCTTGTGTGGTGGGGATTGCTTCGGTATTGCGGTTTGGCGAGCGATCAGGAGGGCTGTCCCATCCGAAGAGTGGAGACATATTTGCGCGGGGCGTGTGCCCTTGTGGTGGTGCTGATTTTGTCGGGCTGTTTGCCCTCGGGTGCGGACAAGGACACCGTGCAGGACGCGCCCCCACCTCGTCAGGCTTTCTTACTGGACGGGCGCGTGGTTATTCCTGCCCCTGCCGGGTATTGCGTGGACCAGGCCAGTCTGCGGGACCAGTCTCGGGCCGGGTTTGTCCTTATTGCGGGCTGCGATGGGCTGATGGGGTTGCCAAGCGGGACACTTGTCGCCCCTGCAATCATGACCGTGTCGGTGGTGCTCCCAAAGGAAGGCGCAACAGAAACTGCGGATATTGCCCATGTGCTGGGCGACGGCGAAGTGCTGTCCCGGAGCGAGCAAAACGGGCTGACCCTTGTGCAGGTCGAAAATGCTGCGCTGGTTCCCGAGGGTGTTGCGCCGCGTCACTGGCGTGGGGCGATGCGGCTGAATGGGGTGTTGCTGACCATGGCCGTTTATGGCGACAGCAGCATGCCCGGCCCAAAAGGCAAGGCATTGCTGAATGCCCTGGCGCGTGGCATCCGTTCACACAATGCGCGCTAATGGCCCCGCGGGCTCATTGCGCTGAACAATGATCGAAAAATCCCGTTTCGGCGTATACTTCATTAACTGAACATCCCATATTAGGGATCACCAAGAGAAAAGGGGCAGAGCCTCGGGCTGGATCGCATGTCATTGATCAACCGTCGTATTCTGAACGTTCTTGCTCATCGGCGGGTCGTCCGCCATTGGGCGGCTCTGGCGCGTCAGGCGGGGACTGCCGGTCTGCGCCGATTGCGCCGACAGCGCAGCATGGCGCAAGAGCTGCGCATTCATCTGGATGGACTGATCCACGAGGCTGACAACCGTCTCGCGCTGCCGTTGATCGGGAATACGGCTTTCCGCAAGCCGCACGGCTCGGACTGGGCGTGGCGTCCTGAACTGTGGCGCGCCGCACTGCCCACGCCAGGGATGTCCTCGGTTCAGAATGGCCGCAAACTGGGGGACGAGGCGACACTTTTTCATGATTGCCATTTTTCCGAGCTAACCCTGCGCCAACTGCGCAACCACCGTGAATCCGACCTTGCGCCTTATGGGCTGCGGATTGACGTGTTTAAATTCGACGGCTCTTTTCTTTCACTGGTTGTGGATTTACCGCCCGAGGCCGTGCAGGGCCTGCAAAAGCGGCACCTGATCCGCATGGACACCATCGTCGAGATGGAAAAACCGCTGGAGATTTTCGCCCGCCTCAACATTCGTCATGGTCCGAATACTGAGCAGTTCGTGCGCGAATTGCCCTTGCACGAAGAGGAAATCATGGTCGAATTCGATCTGGCCTATAGTCGGCTGAACGAAAAACGGATCGAGAAAGCCTGGATCGACCTGATTTTCGAAGGCCCGGAAATGAACCAGGTGACGATCCGCGATCTGACCTTTAGCCGTCGTCCCCGCGCAGACCTGTAAGAGGACCGAAATGAGCGACCTCAAACTGACCAAAACCCGCCTGTTCGAAGGCATCTGGGAGGGATTTCTGACGTCCTCTTCGATGGACAATCTTCAGCCGGAACTGGAAGTCACACATCTGAACGAACCCGTCCTGGGCCTGGAGGTGACCGAGGATCGTGAAAACGGCCATTGGGTCGTGCGCGTCCCGATCCCGGTTGAGGCGCTCTCGGATGGGGTGCAGACATTCCTGATCCGCGACAAGGCTTCGGGCGAAGATCTTGAGAGTTTCTCGATCCTAGCAGGCGAGGCGATGGGGGATGATATCCGTGCGGAAATTACCCTGCTACGCGAAGAGCTCGATATGCTCAAACGCGCTTTCAGACGTCATTGCGTCGAAAGCATGTGATCCGCGCGGGGCTTGTCCGAACAGGGGGATGGCATTAACCTGACCCCAGCAGACGCATGGGAGGACGCGAAATGCCCGACACATTCACCGGAGGCTGCGCCTGTGGCGCGATCCGATACCGTTCAAATGGGCCCGCGCGCTACATGGGGAATTGCCACTGTCGGGATTGCCAGCAGGCCACAGGCAGCGCGTATTTCCCCGCAGTTCTGGTGAAAGAGAGCGACTTTGTGCTGGAAAAAGGCACTCCCAAATGGTTCGAGCGCGCCGCCGACCGTGGGCACCCCATGCGTCGCGGGTTTTGCGGCGAGTGTGGTTCGCCCCTGTTCATGATCAACGGGGCAAACGCGACGGCGATGGTGTTCTACGCAGGCAGCCTGGACGATCCCAGCTGGTATGCCCCCAGTCGCGAAATCTATGTCAAAAGCGCTCAGCCGTGGGACATTCTGCATGGTGATCTGCCTCATTCTCAGGAAATGCCGTGATACGCGGCGTGTCTGCGTGAAGCTTTTGTAACGGCGGGCTGTTTTTGCTTGCCAGTCTCTGAAACATCCATAATTCATGAAATATGGATGTTTCAAAATCTCTCGAATCTTTCGCGGCCCTAGGGCAGGAAACCCGTCTCGAGGCCTTTCGCGTGCTGGTCAAGGCCGGAGCGAAAGGCATGGCAGCGGGCGAAGTTGCTGCTGCCCTGGGGGTGAAGCAGAACACGATGTCCGCCAACTTGTCGGTCCTGTTTCAGGCCGGGCTGGTGCGCAATGAACGCGAGGGGCGATCGATCCGGTACTATGCCAATTTCGAGGGGTTGCGCGGGCTTTTGGAATTTCTGATGGAAGACTGCTGTGGTGGTCAGCCCGACCTGTGCCGCCCTGTTTTGGATACTCTGACCTGTAGCTGCTGAGGCCTTTGACATGAAAAACGTGCTGTTCCTGTGCACGGGCAACTCTGCCCGATCTGTGCTGGGTGAATCCCTGATGAACGAACTGGGCCAAGGTCGGTTCCAGGCCTTTTCGGCGGGATCGCAACCCACCGGAAAACCGAACCCTTTCGCGATTGAGCTGTTGGACAGCAAGGGGTTTGACACCTCCTATGTGCGCTCCAAAAGCTGGGATGAATTCGCTGGCCCCGATGCCTCGCCGATGGATTATGTGATCACCGTGTGTTCCAGCGCTGCGGGCGAAACCTGTCCATTCTGGCCCGGTGCCCCCGTTGGTGCCCATTGGGGCATCCCCGATCCGGCGGGCGCTGGCAAAACTGACGCCGAAAACCGTGCGGCGTTCCGCATCGCCTTTGGCCGTATGAAAGCCCGTGTCGAGGCCTTCCTGGCTTTGCCGCTGGGCGACATGACCCTTGCCGAACAAAAAGCTGCCCTGGCCAAAATCGGCACCGAATCCGAGGGCGCAGCATGACTTTGTATCGCCGTCTTCTGGCCGAAGGGTTGGGTACCGCCACGCTGGTTTGCACCGTTGTCGGATCCGGGATCATGGCTGATATGCTTAGTAACGATGTCGGCGTGTCCTTGCTGGGAAATACCATTCCCACGGGCGCAATTCTGTTCGTTTTGATCACCATTCTGGGGCCGATTTCCGGTGCCCATTTCAACCCGGCGGTGTCGCTGGTGATGGCAATCCGTGGCGATCTGAAGTGGGCCGATCTTGGCCCGTATGTTGCGGTCCAATCGCTGGCCGCCATTCTCGGAAGCCTCGTTGCACATGGGATGTTTGACCTTGAAATCCTGCAATTTTCGGTGAAAGAGCGGACAGGTCCGCCGCAATGGTTCGCCGAAGGGGTCGCCGCATCGGGGCTGTTGATGACAATTCTGGGTGGCCTGCGTTTTCGGCCACAAGCGATCCCGATGCTGGTTGGACTATACATCACGGCCGCCTATTGGTTCACGGCGTCGACCTCGTTTGCGAACCCCGCTGTGACGATCGGGCGGGCCTTTACCGATACCTTTGCCGGGATCAGCCCTGCGCATGTTCCCGGCTTTATTCTGGCTCAATTGGCTGGGGCGCTGTTCGCTTTGGGGCTGGCGACAATCCTGTTCAAGGGCGACCCCGAAAGCGATACAGAATGAACGTTGCTATCCACCATAACCCTGCTTGTGGTACGTCTCGCAACGTGCTGCAGATCATCCGGGACGCGGGCTATGATCCGGTGGTGATCGAATATCTGCACACCGGCTGGACACGGCCGCAATTGCTGGCGCTTTTCGCGGCTGCTGACCTGACACCGCGCAGCGCTCTGCGGACCAGCAAATCCCCCGCCGCCGAGCTGGGTCTATTGGATCCCGAGGTCCCGGACGACACCCTGTTGGATGCAATGCTAGAGCATCCGGTCTTGGTAAACCGGCCCATCGTTTGCACCCGAAAGGGCGTACGTCTGTGTCGTCCGTCCGAAACCGTTCTGGACCTGCTGGACCAATGGCCCGCAGGCCCCATGTTCAAAGAGGACGGCCAGATGATTTTGAATGACAAAGGACAACGCGTTGACTGACACCCCCAATATTGATTTGCCCAGTTGGCAGGACGTTGACTCTGACCGCTTGTTCCCTGCGGATCGCGCCGACCATGCACCGCGCATTCTGTTGCTTTATGGGTCGTTGCGGGACCGGTCCTATTCGCGCTTGATGGTCGAAGAGGCCGCCCGCGTGCTGCAAAAGCTGGGCTGCGAGACACGGGTTTTCGATCCTTCTGGCCTGCCTTTGCCCGACGACGCCCCGGTCGAGCATCCCAAAATTCAGGAGCTACGCGATCTGGTCATGTGGTCCGAGGGCATGGTCTGGTGTTCGCCCGAACGTCACGGCGCGATGACCGGCATCATGAAAACCCAGATTGATCACATCCCCCTGGCCCCCATCGGCGGTATCCGCCCGACGCAGGGGAAAACCCTGGCGATCATGCAGGTCTGTGGCGGTAGTCAGAGCTTCAACGCGGTTAACCAGATGCGCATTCTGGGCCGCTGGATGCGCCTGATCACGATTCCCAATCAATCCAGCGTCGCGCGCGCCTTTCATGAGTTTGACGAGGCCGGCCGCATGTTGCCCAGCCCCTATTACGACCGCATGGTTGATGTCATGGAAGAGCTGACCAAGTTCACCCTGCTGACCCGTGACCGCGCGGCCTATCTTGTTGATCGCTATTCCGAACGCAAAGAGTCACTGGAAGAGCTGTCAAAACGTGTGAACATGAAACAGGCGACATAGCACCGGGTGCTGGGCGCCTTGAATAGGGGCGCTGACGCTGCGTTGAGCGTGACAAACTCCCCGGCTTTTGCCCAGATGGGTGAAATTCGGGAGGCACGCAATGACATCATATCCGCACCTACTGGCCCCACTTGATCTTGGGCATACGACGTTGAAGAACCGGACCCTGATGGGATCCATGCACACAGGCCTGGAGGAAACGCGTGACTGGCCGCGGGTGGCTGAATTCTACGCCGCACGGGCGCGCGGTGGCGTGGGCCTGATGGTCACGGGCGGGATTGGTCCGAACCTAGAAGGCTCGGTCGCGCCGGGGGCTGCGATGATGACCACGGATCAGGACGTGGAAAATCACACGGTGATCACCAAGTCAGTGCATGAGGTCGGCGGCAAGATCGCCATGCAAATCCTGCACGCGGGGCGCTATGCCTATGGCCCGAAATGTGTGGCGCCTTCGCCGGTGAAATCCCCGATTTCGCCCTTTCCCCCGACCGAACTGGACGAAGATGGGATCGAAAAGCAGATCAGCGACATCGTCAACGCGGCCGTTCTGGCGCAGCGCGCGGGCTATGACGGGGTCGAGATCATGGGCTCCGAGGGATATTTTCTCAATCAGTTCATCGTCACCCATACCAACAAGCGCACGGATCGTTGGGGCGGATCCTATGAAAACCGCATCCGCCTGCCGCTCGAAGTGGTCCGGCGCACGCGTCAGGCTGTTGGCACGGAGTTCATCATCATTTACCGCCTGTCGATGATCGATCTGGTCCCGAACGGTTCCACCTTTGACGAGGTGGTCCATCTGGCACAAGAGGTCGAAAAAGCGGGCGCCAGCATCATCAACACCGGCATCGGCTGGCACGAGGCGCGCATCCCCACAATCGCCACCAGCGTTCCGCGCCGGGCCTTTGCCTGGGTGACCAAGAAACTGATGGGGCAGGTGTCGATTCCGGTGATCACCTCGAACCGGATCAACATGCCCGACGTCGCCGAGGATGTCCTGGCCGAGGGCTGCGCCGATATGGTGTCGATGGCCCGGCCTTTCTTGGCTGATCCCGATTTCGTGGTGAAGGCAGCCAACAATCAGGCCGATCAGATCGCGCCGTGTATTGGCTGTAACCAGGCCTGTCTGGATCACACATTTGGCGGCAAGCTGACTTCGTGCTTGGTGAACCCGCGTGCCTGCAATGAAACCGAGCTAACGATCGACCCTTCGGGCGCTGGGGGGACACTTGCGGTTGTTGGGGCAGGGCCTGCGGGTCTGTCGGCGGCATTGACCGCAGCGGACCGCGGATTTTCCGTGACCCTGTTTGATCGCGCCGACCGCGTGGGCGGACAGCTGAACATGGCGCGTCAGGTTCCGGGCAAGGAAGAGTTCCACGGTCTGGTGGATTGGTATGAACGCATGGTCGCCGTATCGGGTATCACCGTCAAACTGGGCACAGAGGCAAGCGTAAGCGACCTGCGCGGCTTTGATCATGTGGTTATCGCCACAGGGGTCACGCCGCGCGATCCTGGCATTCCCGGCCAGGACGGCCCCAATGTGCTTAGCTACATCGACGTGCTGCGCGAGAAGAAACCAGTCGGCCAACGCGTGGCTGTGATCGGCGCGGGTGGTATCGGGTTTGATGTCGCCGAGTATCTGGTGACGGGCGAGAGCCCCACGGAAAACCTGCCCGAGTGGTTGAAGGAATGGGGCGTTGTCGACCCGGAAACCGTGCGGGGCGGGCTAGCCCCCGAAGGCCCGCAACCCGAACCAGCGATCCGCCAGGTCACACTGTTGCAGCGCAAAGCCAAGGCCTTGGGCAAGAGCTTGGGCAAAACCACTGGGTGGATTCACCGCGCCACGCTGAAGATGAAGGACGTGCAGATGGTCGGCGGGGTGAACTATGAACGCATTGACGCCGAAGGGCTTCACATCAGCTTTGGCGAGGCCCGCGAAAACCCCACTCTGATCGAGGCCGACACCATTGTTCTATGTGCCGGTCAGTTGCCCGAACGCAGCCTTGCTGATGCGCTCGAGGCAGAAGGCGTCGCCTGCCACGTTATCGGCGGTGCCGACGTCGCAGCCGAGCTGGATGCCAAGCGCGCGATCAATCAGGGCACCCGCTTGGCGGCCTCATTGTAGTTTAAAAACAAAAGGATGCGGGTCGGATGGGCCCGCATTCCTGGCCTGTAGATGGGATCGGAAACAGCTTGTTTCCCTGTTTCCATGCCCTAAACGATCCCAGACATTACCCCGATATTGTCCGCCCCGTGCCCCAGTCACGCCCCAATCTTCCGTGATACCGGATGCTGAAGACTAGGAAGTATTTAAGGGGATCAGCATGGACCGCCTGACCGAGATGGAAGCCTTTGCCACCGTGGTAGACCAGGGTGGATTTACAGATGCCGCAAAGAAGATGGGCATCTCAAAGTCGGCCGTCTCGAAACACGTCTCCAGCCTGGAGGCCCGTCTGGGCGCCCGTCTGTTGAACCGCACCACCCGTCGGGTGTCGCCCACGGAAATCGGCTTGGCCTATTATGACCGCGCCCGCCGCGTTCTGAATGATGCAGGCGAGGCTGACGCGTTGGTGACCTCGATGCAATCCGCGCCTTCGGGCCTGCTGCGCATCAGCGTCGCCACGGATTTCGGCGTGAACCACCTGAGCCCCGTTCTGGGTGAATTTCTGGCGGAATTCCCGGACATCACCGTCAACATGGTGCTGAACAACCGCTACGTCGAGCTGATCAGCGAAGGCTTTGATATGGCCATCCGCATCGGAGAGCTGGAAGACAGCACCCTGCGTGCCCGCAAGCTGACCGAGACCAGCAAGCGCATGATCGCCAGCCCGGCCTATTTCGAAAAATACGGCCGCCCGCAGAAAATCGACGACCTGAACGAACACAAACTGCTGCATTATTCCAGCCAATCGGCCGGTAACATGTGGAAGATCACGGCGCCCTCGGGTGAAAAACGTCAGGTCCGCACGGCAGGCTGGCTAAGCGTGAACGATGGGCAATCCCTGTTGAACGCTGCGATTTCGGGCTTGGGCATCGCTTATCTGCATTCCTTTTTGTACTCGGACGCGATGGCCGCTGGGTTGGTCGAGGACGCGATCCCCGATTTGCCAACCGAGACCCAAGGCATTTATGCCGTCTATCCGCCCGGCCGCTTTACGCAGCCCAAGGTCCGGGCGTTCATCGACTTTCTGGTTCACAAATTCGCGGAACGTGGGCCGAACGACTGGTAGGTTTCCAATCATATCCTCCCCTGACTGCGCACCCCTTTGTGGGTGCGCTTTTCTTTGGGGGCCTAGTGCGCGACAGGGATGACATCCACCCGGTGCGTTCCCGTTTGCCCGCCCGAGGTCCGCAGAACGCCCTTTAGCGGGGCAACATCGGCATAGTCGCGCCCATAGCCAACCACGATGTGATCCGATTTCACCAGCAGATCGTTGGTCGGGTCGAACTCGACCCAGCCCAGTTCCTTGCCGCACCAGGCGCGCACCCAGGCGTGCATCGCATCCGCGCCCTCCAGTCGGGCCTGCCCTTCAGGAGGGGAGGTCCGCAGGAACCCGCTAACATATCCCGCCGGAATCCCCAGCGTGCGCAGACAAGCGATCATGATGTGGCTGAAATCCTGACAAACCCCATGACGATTCCTGAACGCAATCACAGGCAAGGTGTCCACATCCGTCGCGTCAGCGTCAAACCGCATTTCTTGGTGAAGGCGTTTGCCGATTGCCTGAACGATCTGCAATATGGTCATGCCGGGCTGGTGGCATTCTTGTGCAAAGATCGAAAACTCTTGGTTCAGCGAGATCCGGGACGAGCTGCTAAGGTAGTGCAGCGGCGACCCAGGTGTCAGATCTGTAGAGGCGCGCAGCTCTTTGCTTAGCCCAGGAAGTTGTGGCGACAGATCCAGCGCGGGCGTCAGACCCGAGCGCGATACGCGAGATTTCAGGGTCACGACCAGCTTTGACAAAGGCTGACGAAAGGCGATCTCGGTCACCGCATTGCCGAAGAAGTCGCTGCGGTCCTGGCGTTCGTCTGGTTGGGGTGAAACGGTCACGCGCCCGGACATCAATTGCTGCTGTCCCGGCAACGTCAATGGCATCACGCGGACCACATTGCGGGCGTGATCTGTCGTATTCTGATAGGCGGTTTCCAGCGTCAGGGACAAATCATAGATCATCGTAGCTATCCTAAATAGGCGGCGCTCAGGTCCGCGGACAGGCTGCCCAAGGCCGCTGCCAGGGCATTCAAACGCGCCGGGCTCATTTCGTCCGGGGTGCTGATGGCCAATTCGGTGTGCAGGCGCAATGTTTCACGGCTTAACTGAGTCATCTGCCCGGATCGGCCCTTTTTCGGAAGAGATGCCAGTAGGTTGCGCATGTTTTCGAGTTGGTAAAAAACTGACCGGGGGTTGCGCTTATCCAGCGCCAACAGGTCAATCACGCTCTGCGGGGAGGGATCACCCAGATAGTGCCGTTGATGTGTGACAACGCTGTCGCCCAGTTCGATCGCGATGTCCACGCTGCCCGTTGGGGCGTCGGGATCCGCGAAAACCGCCAGCACATAGGCCATGCTTTGCGCGCGCTCTAACGCGCGGCCGAATTCCAGAAATCGCCAACCTGTTGAGCGGTACATATTGTCCTGCACCAGACCCGCGAACCCCGATAACATCTGTAGCAAGACGCCCATCGCCTTGGCGCTGTCCTGTCCGGGGTCCAGCGCGTCCTTTAGCGTGGTGAGCGTGCGTCTGAGATCACGCAGCGCCACCCAGCCATCCACCGAGAACCGATCCCGAACCTTTGACGCACAGCCCGCCGCTGCATCAATTTGCGCCAGCAGGTTCGAGGGTAGGCCTGTTTCCAGCGTGGTGCCGCAGTTTTTCAGATAGGTGGCGATCTGTTCGACGCGGGCATCAGCTGGGCTGCCGGTTTCCTCAAGCCGCAGGTGATATGCGCGCAGCAGTCGGATGGTGGTTTCGGCCCGTTCGACATAGCGACCCAGCCAGTACAGGTTATCCGCCGCCCGGCTGGGCAGAGGGGTCTCGGGCAGGCGTTGATAGCCATTGGTCGGGGTCAGGCTATCCGCCGCGACGGGGTCGTCGGACACCACCCAGACATCCGCGACTGACCCGCCGGTCTGCATCGCGAGGGCTGTGCTTTGGCCGGACATTCCGATCCGGGCATAGCCGCCGGGCATGATCGCCCAGCCCTGTGCCGTACGCGCCATGAAAACCCGGACGGTCATAGGGCGCGGCAGCAGTTTGCCATCCGCGTACACAGGGGCCGTTGATAGGGTGACGGCCTCTTGGGCGACCAGCTCTGCGCCTTTGCGGGCGATCCAGTCCGGCAAGGTGCCTTGGCTCGGGTCCTCAAGCACGCCAGCGACCGCGTGAACCGCGTTGGCGTCAAAGGGCAGGCTGGTGCTTAGCGCGGGGCCGATGGTCATCCGGTCGGCGTTTTTGGCGACATACTGGCGCTCGGTTTCGGTGCCGCACCACCAGGTGGCAATGTTGGGCATTTTCAGCGGCGTCCCGAATGCCGATGCCGCGATCCGTGGGACAAAGGCCATCAGCGCACGGGTTTCCAGCACGCCAGAGCCAAGCGCGTTCATCATGCGCAACTGCCCTGAGCGCACCGCATTGGCCAATCCCGGCGTTCCGATTTGGGAGCCCTCGTCCAACTCCAGCGGATCTGCAAACCGCGCGTCCATACGGCGCCACAACAGGCTGAGCGGCTGCACCCCGTCCACGGTGCGCACCATGGCGCGGCCGTTTTCAACGGTCAGGTCTTCGCCTTCCAGCAGCATCAGGCCCAGATAGCGGGCGATGTAGACGTGCTCGAAATAGGTGTCGGTGCCGGGGCCGGGGGTCAGGATCGCCGGGATCTCGTGTCCCTGCGCACGTCCGGCGCCCAAGGCCTCTTGGAAGGCGCCAAAGAACCCGGCCAGCCGTTGCACATTCGTGTTGACGAACAGGCCCGGAAACACGCGCGAGGTGGCGCGCCGGTTTTCCAATGCGAACCCCGCCCCCGAAGGCGCCTGCGTCCGGTCCCCCAGCACGAACCAGCTGCCGTCGGGGTTACGTCCGATCTCGAACGCCAGGTGATGCAGATAGTGGCCTGACGTCGGCAGCACGCCCACCATCGGGCGCAGCCATTCGGGGTTCTTGGCCAACAATTCCGCCGGAAGGAAACCATCGCGCACCAGGGTCTGCTGCCCGTAGATGTCCGCGACGATCCGTTCCAGAATGTCGGCTCTTTGGGTCAGGGCCTCGGCGATTTGGGCCCATTCGGCCTGAGGCAACAGGACCGGAATATGGCTGAGAGGCCAGTCGCGTTCGTCCTGTTCCTGATCCGAGTAGCGGCGGAAATAGACCCCCGCGTCGCGCAAATACTGATCACCGCGGGCAATACGTTCGGCGATTTCCTCGGGCGTCAGTTCCTGAAGCCGGGACAAAAGCGGCTCCCACACGGGGCGCATCCGGCCTTGGGTGTCAAACAGCTCGTCCGCCGTCCCCGCAGGCACGGCATAGTCAGAAAGTAATTCCGCGCCGGGCTGGACACGCGGCGCGGCAAAGATGTCAGACATGGGTCAGACCCCTGTGGGCCGCCGCAGATCGAGGGTCAGAGGGAACTCGGGGTGCGGCGTTTCGATGGGCGGTAGATATGAACCTGATGTATGCCCGTTCGCCTGGAACCGTGCAAGCCTGCGGGCCTCGGCCTCGTTTCCATTCACCGGGAAGGTGTCATAGCTGCGCCCGCCGGGGTGGGCGACGTGATAGACGCAGCCGCCAATCGACCTGTTCGACCAAGTGTCATAAACATCAAACGTCAGCGGCGCGTTGACAGGCAGCACCGGATGCAGCGCTTCGGCGGGTTGCCAGGCCTTGAAACGGACGCCGCCGACGAATGTGCCTGCCTCGTCCGTGGCCGTCAGCGGGACCTGCCGTTGGTTGCAGGTGACGACATAGCGATCGGGGTTGGGCGTGATCAGCTTGGCCTGGAGCCGTTCAACCGAGCTGTCAGTATAGCGGACCGTGCCGCCGATCGCCCCGGTTTCCCCCAGTACATGCCAGGGTTCCAGCGCTTGTTTGATCTCCAGCGTGGTGCCCTCGTATGTGACTTCGCCGCAGAAGGGGAACCGGAACTCGGCCTGGGCCTTGAACCAGTCGGGATTCATGTCGAACCCGTGGTCGCCCAGATCGCGCAGCACGTCCAGCAGGTCCTGCCACAGGAAATGCGGCAACATATAGCGGTCGTGCAGAACCGTGCCCCAGCGGACGGGTTTGCCCTTGAGCGGGGATTTCCACATACGAGCGATGATGGCGCGGATCAGCAGCTGTTGCGCCAGCGACATTTTTGCATCGGGTGGCATTTCGAACCCGCGGAATTCGACCAGACCCAACCGGCCCGTCGGCCCATCAGGCGAAAACAGCTTGTCGATGCAGATCTCGGCGCGGTGAGTGTTACCTGTCACATCGATCATGATGTTGCGCAGCAGGCGGTCCACCAACCAGGGCGGTGGGGCCGCGCCCTCGTTCGGGTCGGGGAACTGGCTGAGCGCGATTTCCAGCTCGTACAGGCTGTCGTGGCGGGCTTCGTCAATGCGGGGGGCCTGGCTGGTTGGGCCGATGAACAAGCCCGAAAACAGATAGGACAGTGACGGGTGGCGCTGCCAATACAGGATCAAAGAGCGCAGCAGATCGGGCCGCCGCAGGAACGGTGAATCTGCCGGGGTATCCCCGCCGACGACCACATGGTTGCCACCGCCGGTGCCGGTATGGCGCCCGTCGATCATGAATTTATCGGCCCCCAGGCGGCAGGCGCGCGCCTCCTCATAGACCGCCTGAGTGGTGGCGACACAATCGTCCCAATCGGCGGCAGGGTGGATGTTGACCTCGATCACGCCGGGGTCAGGGGCGACGCGGATCACGTTCAAACGCGCGTCATGCGGCGGGGAATACCCCTCGATATGCACGGGGAGGTTCAGCTCTTCTGCGGCGGCTTCGGTGGTGGCCAGCAGCTCCAGATAGTCCTCCAGAGACTCGGTCGGAGGCATGAAAATGCACAGGCGCCCGTCGCGGGGTTCAACTGCGATGGCCGTCCGCACCTCGCCGTCCTCGGGGGCGACGCCCTGGGCGTTCACCTGCTGGCGGCTGCCGTCTTGCGCTGACTTCTCGGTGCGTTGCGTGTGGTCAGCGGATATTTCCGGGGTCATACGCGCCTTTTCGGCGGCCTCGGTCTCTGAGGGCTGGGCGAATGACGCATGGAAATCAGGCAGATCACCTGTCGGAACTGTCGGATCAGGCGGATAGGTATAGGGGTATTGCGAGGCCGGAATGAACGGCAAGGCCCCCAGCGGCAAGCGGAACCCCACGGGGCTGTCGCCGGGGATCAGGAACAGATGCCCGCGACGGGATTCCCAAACCTCGGACATCCAGCGGGCGGGGGCGCTGCGGCTTTGCCAGCGCTGAACCGGCAGAATATATCCCGCAGGATCGTTGAGCCCGCGCGCAAAAACGCGGGCAAAGCGGGCGCGCTCTTCGGGGTCTTTTAGCTTGGAGTTTTCGGGGGTTACGTTGGGCGGCAGCTGCGCCTCTTTCAAAATCCACTCGCCCGGATCTTCATAAGCGGGTTGGGCGCAGTCGGGATCAATCCCCAGTTTTGACGCAAAGCACTTGAGGAATTTTCCGGCATCTTCGGCGGTGCTGGGGGTTTTCGCGGCCTCTTGGGCGATCAGCGCGGGATTTTTCCAGACCGGCACACCGTCTTTGCGCCAATACAGCGAGAAGGTCCAACGCGGCAGGCTCTCTCCGGGGTACCATTTGCCCTGACCGTGATGCAGGAACCCACCGGGCGCAAAGCGATCCCGCAACCGACGGATCAGAGTGTCGGCCAGCGCGCGTTTCTGCGGCCCGACGGCATCGGTGTTCCACTCGTCGCTTTCGAAATCGTCGATCGACACAAAGGTCGGCTCTCCGCCCATGGTCAGGCGCACGTCACCCTCTTTCAGGCGTTCGTCCACGGTTTTGCCCAGCTTCAGCAGCCCATCCCAGGCCTCGTCCGAAAAGGGCTTGGTGATGCGGGGGTGTTCGGACACGCGCGTGACCGACATATCGAACCCGAAATCCACCTCGGCATAGCTGGCCATGCCGGAAATCGGCGCGGCGTTGCGATAATGCGGGGTTGCGGCCAGTGGGATATGGCTTTCGCCGGCCAACAGACCGCTGGTCGGGTCCAGCCCAACCCAGCCCGCGCCGGGGATGAATGCCTCGACCCAGGCGTGCAGATCGGTGAAGTCCACGTCGGTGCCGGTGGGGCCATCCAGGGCCTTTAGGTCTGGCTTTAGCTGGATCAGATAGCCCGACACAAACCGCGCAGCGATCCCCAGATGCCGCAACACCTGCACCAACAGCCAACTGGAGTCCCGACACGACCCCGACCCTTTTTCCAGTGTCTCATCAGGGGTTTGCACGCCCGGCTCCAACCGAATGGTATAGTCCACCCGGTCCGAGACGATCTGATTCAACAGCACGAGTTTGTCCACGATCTGTTCGCGGTCGCGCGGTACCGTCCGCATGAAGTCGTCAAAGAAATGCCCCGTAGGTTCGGGCGTCAGATAGATGGACAGGTCCTGGTCCAGATCCAGCGGATAGGCGAAGGGCCAATGCTCGGCCGTGTCCTCGACGAAGAAATCAAACGGGTTATAGACCGACATGTCAGCGGTCAGATCGACCTCGATTTTGAATTCACGAACGGGTTCGGGAAACACAAAGCGCGCCTGCCAGTTGCCATAGGGATCTTGCTGGTGGTTCACGAAATGCGGCTCGGGCCCGACCTTAAGGGAATGCGAAATCACGCGGGTTCGGCCATGCGGCGCGGGGCGCAGGCGAATGATCTGAGGGGCCAAGGTGACAGGGCGATCGTATTTGTAATGCGTCAGGTGGTGGATGCTTGCGATAATGGCCATTGGGTGCCTGTTCTTAAGGAGTTAGTGCCAGTATGGAGCAGGACTGCGACAGGATCAGGCGGAAACGGGCGAACCGCCGCGCCAACGGGCAAGGATGGCCTGAAGTGCTGAAAAACAAGGCGATTGCGCGTCAGGCGACGGGGGCAAATCCGCCGATTTCCTCGATCAGGGCGACGACATCCTCGACGCCTTTGCCGTGACGCAGCGACGCGAACACAAAGGGCCGCCCGGCACGCATCCGGGTCGCATCGCGGTCCATGACCTCGAGCGAGGCCCCGACATAGGGCGCGAGATCGGTCTTGTTGATGATCAGCACGTCGGATTTCGTGATGGCCGGTCCGCCCTTGCGGGGGATCTCTTCGCCGGCGGCCACGTCGATGACATAGAGCGTCAGATCGGCCAGCTCGGGGCTGAAGGTCGCGGACAGGTTATCGCCCCCAGATTCGATCAGAACGATGTCCAGATCCGGGTGGCGCTGACGCATTTCATCCACCGCCGCCAGGTTGATCGAGGCATCCTCGCGGATCGCGGTGTGCGGGCAACCTCCTGTTTCTACACCTATAATTCTGTCCTGAGGGAGGACCTGCATTCGCATTAACGCTTCGGCATCTTCTTGGGTGTAGATGTCATTGGTGATCGCGCCGATCGAATATTTCGGGGCCAGCGCCTTGCATAGATTGGCGGTCAGGGTGGTTTTGCCGGCGCCAACGGGGCCGCCAATACCGATGCGAAGAGGACCGTGAGGAGAGCTCATGAACGGAAAAGCCTTGTATATTGTGTTTCGTGTTTCATCGAGGCGATGTCGGCCAGCACGACCGCCCCCCCAAGATCGTCCAACGTGCAATGGGCACTGTTCAGCGCAATCTGTTCGCAGAGCGGCGCCAGCGCGTTCAACACCGTTTGCCCATCAGTTTGTCCTAATGGAATCAAACGGATAGCCGCGGACACCAGATTGCTGGCAAAGGCGTGCAGATACATCGCGCAGGTCTGTTGCAGCGGTATTTCATGGATGCTGCTGGCGGCGTGGCCGATGGCGACGGGATAGCAAAGAGCGGGGGGCTGATTGCCCCAGATTGCTTGGGTCGTGCGACAGAAGGCGGCGCCTTGTTGGGTGGATTCCAGCAGGCGCTCGGCCGAGGGGGCAAAGGCGCGGGCGGTTTGATCAACGTCAGAAAGGTCAACAAAATCAGCGTGATAGGCGGCGGTCAGCAAGATCGCGTCATTCCGGCCTGTGCCGTGTTGCAGAATATCGGTCAGCCAGATGCGAAAACTGGCGGAATCGCTGACCTGCCCGGCTTCGATCGCCCATTCCAGCCCGTGGCTGTAGCTGAACGCCCCCACCGGATAGGCGGGCGACAGCCATTGCGCCAAGGTCAGAAGGCCCGCGTCAGTGATCATGGGAATGCGTGTGGCTGTGGTCATGGTCGTGGTCGTGACTATGGCTATGCCCATGGGAATGAACGGTTTTTCCGTGTTCATGCGCATGGGTGCGACCATGCCCATAGGCGCCGCCTTCGGGGGTGAAGGGCTCGAATATCTCGGTGACGGTGGCGCCCAGATGGGACAGCATCGCCATGATCACATGGTCGCGCTGGATCAGCAGGCGAGCGTCTTGGATCTGACAGGGCGTGTGGCGATTGCCGATATGCCAGGCCAGACGGGGCAGGTTTTCACCCGTGACCTGGAGCAGGTTTTCGGCGGCGGCCAGCACGGCGACTTTGGGGGCTTTTGTGCCATTTGTACCGTCGTTTAGGACAAATGCGTCCCCCTGATTCAGGCTCTCGGTATGTTCGAGATCCGCAAGGAAGGCCGTGCCGTCATCGGTCAGCAATCTTTTGCGCCGCAAGAAGCGGTCATCATAGCTGAGCGTGCAGGTCTGAGCATCGCCGGACCAATCGCCAGCGCGGAGAATCGAGTGGGCAGTGGGAAGGGACATTTTCGGCCTCAGAACATGAAGTAGCGTTGTGCCATCGGCAGGGAAACGGCGGGCTCGCAGGTCAGCAGCTCGCCATCGGCGCGGACTTCGTAGGTTTCGGGGTGGACCTCGATATGGGGCAGGGCGTCGTTCAGTTTCAGGTCGGCCTTGCCGATGTTGCGGGTGTTCTGGACGGCCACGGTCTGTTTCGCCAAGCCCAGTTTGTCGCCGATACTGTCGGCCTGCGCGGCCTCGGATACGAAGACCACGGCCGAGTTTTCGACCGACCGGCCATAGGCGCCAAACATCGGGCGGGAATAGACCGGCTGCGGCGTCGGGATCGAGGCGTTGGGGTCGCCCATCTGCGCCATGACGATGGTGCCGGACATCAGCACCATTTCCGGTTTCACCCCGAAAAACGCCGGGTTCCACAGCACCAGATCGGCGCGCTTGCCTTCCTCGATACTGCCGATTTCATGGCTGAGGCCGTGCGCGATCGCCGGGTTGATCGTGTATTTCGCGATATAGCGGCGGACGCGGAAATTGTCATTCTCGCCGGTTTCTTCGGGCAGGCGACCGCGCTGTTTCTTCATCTTGTCGGCGGTCTGCCATGTGCGGATCAGCACCTCGCCGACGCGGCCCATGGCCTGGCTGTCCGAGGCGATGATGGAAAACGCGCCCATGTCATGCAGGATGTCCTCGGCCGCGATGGTTTCACGGCGGATGCGGGATTCGGCAAAGGCCACGTCCTCGGGGATGGATTTGTCCAGGTGGTGACAGACCATCAGCATGTCCAGGTGTTCGTCCACGGTGTTGACGGTGAAGGGGCGCGTGGGGTTGGTGGACGAGGGCAGGACATGGGATTCGCCACAGATCTTGATGATGTCGGGGGCGTGGCCGCCGCCCGCGCCTTCGGTGTGAAAGGCGTGGATGGTGCGGCCTTTCATGGCCTTTACTGTGTGTTCGACGAACCCGGATTCGTTCAGCGTGTCGGTGTGGATCATGACCTGCACATCCATCGCGTCGGCCACACCCAGGCAGCAGTCGATGGCGGCGGGGGTGGTGCCCCAATCCTCGTGCAGTTTCAGCGCACAGGCGCCGGCGCGGACCTGTTCCTCGAGCGCGGCGGGCAGGCTGGCGTTGCCCTTGCCGGCAAAGGCCAGGTTCATCGGGAAAGCATCGGCCGATTGCAGCATCCGCCCGATATGCCACGGGCCGGGGGTGCAGGTGGTGGCCAGGGTGCCATGCGCGGGGCCGGTGCCGCCGCCCAGCATGGTGGTCAGGCCGGAATGCAGCGCGTCCTCGATCTGTTGGGGGCAGATGAAATGGATATGGCTGTCAAACCCGCCCGCGGTCAGGATGCGGCCCTCGCCTGCGATGGCCTCGGTGCCGGGGCCGACGATGATGTCCACGCCGGGCTGCGTGTCGGGGTTGCCGGCCTTGCCGATCTTGTGGATGCGGCCGTTTTTCAGGCCGACATCGGCCTTGTAGACGCCCGTGTGATCGACGATCAGCGCGTTGGTGATCACGGTGTCCACGGCGCCGTCAGCGCGGGTGGTCTGAGCCTGCCCCATCCCGTCGCGGATCACCTTGCCGCCGCCGAATTTGACCTCTTCGCCATACAGGGGCGCGTTGCCGCCCATGCCGCTGGCGCGCTCGGCGATCAGGTCGCGTTCGACCTCGATGATCAGGTCGGTGTCGGCCAGACGCAGTTTGTCACCCACGGTGGGGCCATACATGGCGGCATAATCAGCGCGTGAAATCTTGGCGGGCATGGGGGTCTCCTAGTCGATCCAGAGATTGCGGGTGCGGTGCCAATCCTCGATGGATTGGTCCGGATATGTGTCAAAAGCCTGATCGCCATCGCGAATGTCCGGCGTGACCCAGCCGGGTTTGCTGGACAGCATGATATGGCAGGTCTGGGGTGGGATCGGCAGATCGCTATCCACAGACGAGGCGAACGGATAGATGAAATCAGGGTAGGTCGGGTCATAGTTCCACAGCATCGAACCGCAGGATTTGCAAAAACTACGGCGGGCCGGGCTGAGCTGACCGTCATCCCGAACGAAGCTGTATTCCGACAGATTGTCCCGCCCGGTGACGGTCAGGCTGTTGGCTTGGCCCATGATGTTGATCGTATAGCCTCCGCCGCCGTTGGTTTTGCGGCACAGGCTGCAATAGCAGCGCATATAGGGCTGGGGCGTGTTGCTTTGGACGGTGTAGTGCACCGCGCCGCATCGGCACGATCCGTCAAGTGTGACTGGCATCGTTCCCTGCTCCTTGTTCACAATGCGCCAAGAGGCATCACAGCGGCCCCATGACTTCTTGGTTAAACCCATAGACGGTGCGTGCGCCCGAGAGAGCGACCAGCGTCACCTCGCGCCTCTGGCCGGGTTCGAAACGCACGGCGGTGCCAGCGGCAATGTCCAGACGCATCCCGCGGGCGGCGGCGCGGTCGAAATCCAGCGCGGGGTTGGTTTCATAGAAATGGTAGTGCGAGCCAACCTGCACGGGCCGGTCGCCAGTATTGGCCACCATCAGGGTGATGGGAGTGCAGCCCGCGTTCAGGGTCAGCTCGCCCTCGGCGGGGAACAGCTCTCCGGGGATCATTTGCGGCCCCAGGCGATCAGGGCGGCCAGACCGACAGCGATAGAGCCGGCAATCAGCGGCAGCCAGCTGGCATCGTTGGCATGCGGGTGCAGGTGCATCCCGTCATGGGCAAGCGCGGGCGCTGCGGACAGGATCAGGGCGAATGCTGCGATATGTTTCATGTGCGGGTCCTCTTGGCGAATGGTTAGCGAATGGGATTGTGGACGGTCACCAGTTTGGTGCCGTCAGGAAAGGTGGCCTCGACCTGAACCTCGTGGATCATTTCGGGGATGCCGGGCATGCATTGGTCGCGGGTGATGACCTGGGCGCCGGCCTCCATCATGTCGGCGACGCTGCGCCCGTCGCGGGCGCCCTCGACAACAGAGTCGGTGATCAGGGCGATGGCCTCGGGGTGGTTCAGCAACACGCCGCGCGACAGGCGCTTGCGGGCGACTTCGGCGGCCATGGCGATCAGCAGTTTGTCTTTCTCGCGGGGGGTCAGGTTCATGGTCAGATCATCCAGGTTCGGGGAAGGTTAGTGCCGTTCAGATAGGTCAGAACGGGGATCAGAGATTGGCGCAGGACAAAGCTGTCGGACGCCAGAATGCGGGCAAACAGCACGCCGGGGCGGATCAGAGACACGCCGCCAGTGGCAGGCATCAGGGTCCGCAGATGGGGCAGGTGGGCCTCGGCCTCGGGGGCGATGAACAGGACCGAGGCCAGCGACAGCGCATCGCCCATCATGGCAGGGCCGGTCAGCCGGGGCAGGGTGTCGGTGCCAAGGCGCAAGGTGTCCGCAAAGACCAGATCGTCCCCGCGCCGCACGCGAATCCGGTCGGTCAGGTGGGTGTTCGTCAGGGTCTCGCCCATGGCGCTGCGGCCCAGAATCAGTGATTCGACCGCCAGAAGCCGGGAATCAGCGGCCATATCGACGGACAAGGTGCGGTCCAGCGCACCGTGATCGAACAGGATGGTCTCTTGCGGGAGCCAGTCCAGACGGGCGCCGGGCTCGATGGTCAGGCGATTGTCGACATGGCCGACCTCGCCGGGTTGGGCGCGGTAGATGCGCTCGGCCGCCTGGGTGGTCAGGCACAGGCGCGAGCCCACACGGGCGGTGGCCTGAAACCGGAGCTGGTCGCCGCCGGTTATCCCCCCGGCAGTATTCAGAAAAACGCCGGTCAGCCGGTCGCGGTCCCCACGGGGAAACAGGGTCTTCAGACAGCCCGAGGTTTTCAGATCGGACAGCACGGACAACCCGTCCCGCGCCTTGGACCGGATCATGGCCCGCCCCACGGCGCGTGGCTGTTTCTGGCTGGCCCCGACGGGCGATATGTCTGCCAAATGGGTGATTGGCCCCTCCTTCATCTGCAAAACGAGTCGCACAGAGAGGCAGCAAGTGGAAGTTGGATGCTCAAAAAGCGGGCTGAGCGAGGCTTTGCGCGCCCTGAATGCACATAAAGCGGGCATTGTGTGCGATGTGCGCCTAAAAATCAGGCATATGACGCGGCGGTTAAGCTGTTCGAGCGATGTAAGTTTGCGAGCGCAGCATGTTCATGACTTTCCTGTGCCTGCCCCGGCGCTCTTGATGACTGCCCTAGAGCCTGGGGCGTGTGGACGACCGAAACGACGTGCAAATCAAAACGGTCGCCACACTGATGCAACAAAAACAATGTTGCGGGGGTCAGGTATGGTTTTGCCGTGCCTGATGCAAGGCCCAAGCCTGTCCCCGCCTCGGAGGATGACCATGAACTTTATCAAAGCCACACTGGCGGGCGCCCTGAGCCTGAGCCTGACGGCCCCTGCCTTTGCTGCCGAAGACACCATTAAGGTTGGCGTACTGCATTCGCTGTCCGGCACCATGGCAATTTCGGAAACCACCCTGAAAGACACCATGCTGATGCTGATCGACGAACAGAACGCCAAAGGCGGCGTGCTGGGCAAAAAGCTGGAAGCCGTGGTTGTCGACCCCGCGTCCGACTGGCCGCTGTTCGCTGAAAAAGCCCGCGAGCTGCTGACCGTTGAAGAAGTCGACGTGATTTTCGGCAGCTGGACCTCGGTCAGCCGTAAATCGGCCCTGCCGGTTCTGGAAGAACTGAACGGCCTGATGTTCTATCCGGTACAGTACGAAGGTGAAGAAAGCTCTAAGAACGTTTTCTACACCGGCGCTGCGCCGAACCAACAGGCGATCCCCGCGACCGACTACTTCCTGGATGAACTGGGCGTCGAGAAATTCGCACTGCTGGGCACCGACTATGTCTACCCGCGTACCACCAACAACATCCTGGAAAGCTATCTTCAGGGCAAAGGCATCGCGGCCGACGACATCTTTGTGAACTACACCCCGTTTGGCCATTCGGATTGGTCGAAAATCGTTGCTGACGTTGTCGCGCTGGGCGCTGACGGCAAAAAGGTCGGCGTGATCTCGACCATCAACGGCGACGCCAACATCGGTTTCTACAAAGAACTGGCCGCGGCTGGCGTATCGGCTGACGATATCCCGGTTGTTGCGTTCTCGGTCGGTGAAGAAGAGCTTTCGGGTCTGGACACCACCAACCTTGTTGGCCACCTGGCTGCATGGAACTACTTCCAGTCCGCCGAAAGCGACCTGAACGACGAGTTCATCAAAGCATGGAAAGCCCGCATGGGTGAAAAGCGCGTGACCAACGACCCGATGGAAGCGCACGTGATCGGCTTTAACATGTACATCAAAGCTGTCGAAGCTGCCGGCACCACCGATGTGGACGCTGTCCGCACCGCGATGTACGGCCTGGAAGTTCCGAACCTGACCGGTGGTACCGCCGTGATGCTGCCGAACCACCACCTGGCCAAACCGGTTCTGATCGGTGAAATCCAGGCCGATGGTCAGTTCGACATCATCAGCCAGACCACCGAAGTTCCCGGCGACGCATGGACCGATTTCCTGCCGGAATCGGCTGTCCTGAAGTCGGATTGGAAAGACCTGGGCTGTGGCATGTACAACACCGAAACCGCAAGCTGCGTTCAGATCAAATCCAACTACTGATCTGATCTGAAACGACCGAGAGAGGCGGGCGCGCCTCTCTCCCCCTTACTCCTTACAATATCGGTCTTTGACTATGCGGCACGTCTTTTCCCTCCTGCTCGCACTGGTGATGTTTGCGCTTCCGGTGCAGGCCAGCGCCGGTCCGGTTCAGGATATATTGCAACAATATCGTTCTGTGATCGAGAAGAGCTCGCGCAAGACCATCCAGCCTGCGATCGACGCATTGGCCGAAAGCGGCCTGCCCGAGGCGCAACAGGTGCTGCAAACCTGGCAATCCAAGGACATGTGGCAACGCAAAGAGGACGGGCTGTTCTTTGTCGCCGAGAAGCTGCCCTCGAAAGAATACAGGCTGACCGATTTCGACACCGGCGATGTGGTGGGCGACTACCCTAAGAAACAGTTGAAACAGCTGAAACCCAACAGCGGCATCCGCGCGCTGATCGGCACCGCGCTGGTGCAATTCCAGCTGTCGGACCCTGACCCGACGCGCCGCCGGGAGGCTGTGATCTCGATTGAGCGCGACCCCGCGCCCGAGCATCTGGCCCCGCTGCGCAAAGCGATCTCGAACGAACCCGACCCCGAGATTAAAGCCAAGAAACGCCGGGTCGAGCGCCTGCTGACCATCGCCTATGACAAAGAGCTGTCGAACCGCATCGTGGCGATCAACACCTTTAGAACCGATCTGGGCGTCGATGTGCGCGCGACTCTGAATCCGCTGCTGACCACGAAACGCATGGTGGTCGCGGGTCAGCCCGACCAGGCGCTGAACATCGCCGATACGCTGATCCCCGGCAGCGATACCCTGCCGCGCGACGAGGCCTATGCCATGCTGGTCGCCGCCAAGATGAGCCCGCCGCGGATCTCTTCGGCGGAAATCCGGTCGGCGCTGGCGGCCAACGTGCTGGACGGCGCTGTCGCGGGCATCCCCGTGGCGCAGCTGGATACCACCGCGGCCCGCGAACGCGCCTATGCGGCGCTGGCCGATGCGGGCAAAGTCCCCGCCAGCGTGACCGCCGCCGATGTGGACGCGGCGCTGGCCTCTCACAGTTTTCTGGACGTCTATGACGAGCCCTCCAAAGCCGTGACAGACGCCGTCAAGGACGCGATGAAATCCATCGACCTGCGAGTCGGCGCCAACCAGGCACTGGACCTGACGCTGGATGCGCTGTCGCTGGCCTCGATCTATTTTCTGGCCGCGATCGGTCTGGCCATCACCTTTGGGGTGATGGGCGTCATCAACATGGCCCATGGCGAGTTCATCATGATGGGTGCCTACACCGGCTATGTGGTGCAACAGATCATCCCCGATTACACCGTGTCGATCATCGTCGCGATCCCGCTGGCCTTTGCCGTGACCTTTGCTGCCGGCGTCGCGATGGAGCGCCTGGTGATCCGCTGGCTGTATAACCGCCCGCTGGAAACGCTGCTGGCGACCTTCGGGATTTCCATCGCATTGCAACAGATCGCCAAGAACATCTTTGGCACGCAGGCGCGCCCGCTGACGTCCCCCGGCTGGCTGGATGGCGCCTGGGTGATGAATGATGTGGTGTCCATCAGCTATATCCGCATCGCGATCTTCGTCCTGGCGCTGATTTTCCTGGGCGTGTTCCTGTTCATCATGAAACGCACCCGCCTAGGCCTGGAAACCCGCGCTGTGACGCAGAACCCGAATATGGCCTCCTCGATGGGGATCAACAAAGACAAGGTGAACATGCTGACCTTTGGCCTGGGCTCTGGCATCGCGGGGATCGCGGGCGTCGCCATCGGCCTCTTCGCCAAGGTCACATCCGAGCTGGGCAATGACTATATCGTCCAAAGCTTCATGACCGTGGTTGTCGGCGGCGTTGGCAATATCTGGGGCACGCTGGCAGGCGCCACGATGATCGGCTTCCTGCAAAAAGGCATCGAGTGGATGAACCCCTCGAACACCCTGGCCGCGCAGACCTACATGATCATCTTCATCATCATTTTCATCCAGTTCCGCCCCCGTGGCATCATCGCCCTCAAGGGCCGCGCGGCAGGAGACTGATATGCACCTTCCTCTTTCATCTTGCCAAAAATACTCAAACTGCACAGCCCCTCAGCTCGCACCGGAGGCAGGACAATGAAAAACACCTTCCTTATGCGAAACCCGTCTGTGCTGGTCTTTCTGGGCATTTTGGCGCTGTTCACCCTGGGCGTGACCCTGATGTCCGAGGCAACAGGCGCGGCGCTGATTTCCACCAGTTTCGTCAAGACGCTGGGCAAGACCCTATGCCTGAGTCTTGTGGCCATCGCGATGGATCTGGTCTGGGGCTATTGCGGGATTCTGTCGCTGGGCCACTTCGCGTTTTTCGGGCTGGGCGGCTACATGATCGGCATGTGGCTGATGTACGAGCGGACCCGCGGCATCGTCGAAACCTCGATGGCCAACGCGGAGATCCCGCCGACGGCCCAAGAGGTCGTGGACGCGATCGGTACGCAGATTTTCGGCGTTGTCGGCAGCTCTGAATTCCCGGTTGTCTGGGCCTTTGCGGATAGTCTGGTGATCCAGCTGGCGCTTGTGGTTCTGGTGCCCGGCCTTCTGGCGCTGGTCTTTGGCTGGCTGGCGTTCCGCAGCCGTGTGACTGGCGTGTACCTGTCGATCCTGACCCAGGCCATGACGCTGGCGCTGTCGTTGTACCTGTTCCAGAACGACAGCGGTCTGCGCGGCAACAACGGCCTGTCCGGCCTGCAAAACCTGCCGGGTCTGGACGCGGTGCCTCAGGCGACTGTGTCGATCTGGTTCTTCTGGGTGTCGGCGCTGGCGCTGGGGGTGGGCTATGTGCTGGCCGCCTGGGTCGTGTCCGGTAAATTCGGCAGCGTGATCCGGGGCATTCGTGATGACGAACAGCGCGTGCGGTTCCTGGGGTATTCGGTCGAAGGCTATAAGCTGTTCATCTTTGTGCTGACCGCGATGATCGCGGGGATTGCCGGCGCGCTGTATTATCCGCAGGCCGGTATCATCAACCCGGCCGAGATCGCCACGGGGGCCTCGATTTACCTGGCCGTCTGGGTGGCGATCGGTGGGCGCGGGCGTCTGTATGGCGCCGTCATCGGCGCGGCGTTTGTGTCGCTGGTGTCCACATGGTTCACCGGGGGGCAGGCGCCTTCGATCCCGCTGGGGTTCTATACGATTGACTGGGTGGACTGGTGGCAGGTCGTGCTGGGCCTGAGCTTTGTTCTGGTCACGCTGTTCGCGCCCAAGGGCATCGGCGGGCTGTTTGACCTGATCAAGGGCGTGGCCACACCGCGCCGCTATGGTCAGTCGCTGGGGCCAGATGCCGGGTCCCTGCAAGAGAAGGAGGCCCAGGAATGAGCACGCTACTTGAGGTTTCCGGCGTCTCGGTCAGCTTTGACGGGTTCAAGGCGATCAACAACCTGTCGTTTCAGATCGGCAGCGCGGAAATGCGCGCCATCATCGGCCCGAACGGGGCGGGGAAGACCACCTTTATGGACATCATCACCGGCAAGACAAAACCCGACGAGGGCCGCGTTTTGTGGGGCGATAAATCCGTGTCCCTGCTGAAAATGTCCGAGGCCAAGATCGCCCGCGCAGGCGTGGGCCGCAAATTCCAGCGCCCGACGGTGTTCGAAGACCAGAGCGTGTTCGACAACCTGCTGATGGCGCTGAAAAACGAACGCTCGCCCTGGCAGGTGCTGATGTTCAAGCCGCAGTTCAAGGACATGGGCAAGGTCGAGGAACTGGCCAGCGAGATCGGCCTGTCGGACGAATTGCACCGCAAAGCCGGAGAGCTGTCGCATGGTCAGAAACAATGGCTGGAGATCGGGATGCTGCTGGCGCAGGAACCGCGCCTGTTGCTGGTCGATGAACCGGCGGCGGGGATGACCCTGTCGGAACGCGAACACACCACCGACATCCTGGTCGAGGCCGCCAAGACCCGCGCCGTCGTCGTGGTGGAACACGATATGGAGTTCGTCCGGCGCCTGAATTGCAAGGTCACGGTGTTGCACGAAGGCAGCGTTCTGGCCGAGGGATCGCTGGATCACGTCACACAAAATCAGGACGTCATCGACGTCTATCTGGGGCGCTAAGACATGTTGAAAACCGACAATCTGACCCTGCACTATGGCAGCTCGCAAATCCTGAACGGGATCTCGATTGACGCGCAGGTGGGACAAGTAACCTGTGTCATGGGCACCAATGGCGTGGGCAAAACCAGCCTGCTCAAGGCGATTTCCGGCACCCACCCGCGATCCGGCGGCGGGCTGGAACTGGACGGCGAACAGATTGGCAAACTGCCCGCGCACGCGCTGGCGCGCAAAGGCGTGGGCTATGTGCCTCAGGGTCGCGACGTGTTCCCCCTGCTGACCGTGCGCGAGAACCTGGAGACGGGCTATGCCTGCCTGCCCCGGTCCGAACACCACATCCCGGACGAGGTGTTCGAGCTGTTCCCGATCCTCAAGGAATTCCTGCACCGTCGGGGCGGTGACCTGTCGGGCGGGCAGCAACAACAGCTGGCCATCGCCCGCGCGATGATCACGAAACCGAAACTGCTGCTGCTGGACGAACCGACCGAGGGCATCCAGCCCAATATCATCCAGCAGATCGGCCGCGTGATCGAATATCTGCGCGATCAGGGCAACATGGCGATCATCCTGGTCGAACAGTATTTCGATTTCGCCTATGGGCTGGCGGATAAATTCGTGGTCATGCGCCGCGGAGAGGTCCTGAAACAGGGCGCAAAGGCCGAATTGACCCGCGAGGAACTGGTTCAGGCGGTCTCGGTCTAGGTCAGGGCGGCTTGGGAGCAAAAAACAACAGGTCGCGGTGATTTGGCCCTTGACCTTGGCGCGCGGCTTTCGTAATTCGCTTCCACTTTCGGCGGCATAGCTCAGTTGGTTAGAGCAGCGGAATCATAATCCGCGTGTCCGGGGTTCAAGTCCCTGTGCCGCCACCATCCCCCCCTGATGTGGTCCCAAGTCCCAAGCATTCTAAATGTGCGAATGCGGGCTCGACCTGCGCGCAACATTCCGTTGGACAATCCCCCAAGCACGGACGCCTGTTCGCAAAGGTCCAGCGATCTGCGCTGAATTTGCCTAATAACATCCAAACGTATGTTCGTTTCTGGAAACGGGACGGCGGGCTGTCTGCGTGCCGGGGCGTCGTGTTCAGCGCCATAAGTGACTGGAATCCTTGGCCTGGGCGGCGTCCCTGCGCCAAGGACCTGCCGCAATTCCGGCACAGAATCCGCGCTGGGCAGGCCGACCTTATTCCTTCTGCATCGTTAAGCATATGTTCATATCTGTGGCGCTTTGAGGCGCGATGCGGAGGATTTGAAACGACTTTGCCCCAAAATAGCCGAGTTCGAACCCAAAAAGCGACAATCTCGGCTGTCAATTTTGACGGCGTAAAATTGAGTTTGTGACGCAAGTGCCGGTCTGACCATGTGAGATCGGAAAAGGAAGTAGCCGATGGCGTTTTTAGAGAGTGTTTCTGTTTCTGCGACTGAAAAAGTGGCCCAGGTGGCCTCGACTTTTCCAGCGGGGATTACCCCCTTCAACGGAGGGCTGCTGTTAGTCGCGACGGTTTTGGCCGTGCGCGCATTTGTGCCGCCGCGCCCGTTGCCGCAGCCGGAAAACACCGCCCAAGCGGCGCGCGAAAACAAGCGCCGCAGCCGTCGGAGAGGCCTGTCCCGTCTCAGCAACACGGTGCAGATGCTGACGGGGCTGCAACAGCGGCCTGCGCCGGTTGCGGCGCCTGCTCAGTCCGCGCCACCCTATACCACGCCGCCACAATCGACCCGCCTGCTGCAAGGGGCCTTTACCGCGCTGCTGGACGAGGTTTTTGTCTTTGATCCCAAGACTCTGGCGATTTCATTCATGAACTCAAAGGCCGAGAAACGCGTCAAATCCATGGGGCTGAAGAAGACAAAGGTGAGCTTTCCCAATCTGCTGCCCGAAGGCAACCGTTCGGTGATCCTCGAGGCCGCGCGGAACCTGCAACACAGCAGCCTGGATACAATCGTGTTCGAGCTGGCCTCGGACGAGTCGCCGATCGAGCTGACGCTGAAACTGATCCGGGAAAAGGACGAGCCCGAGTATTTCATGGCAATCATGCGCGACGTGTCGGGCCGTGTCACCGAGGCGCGCGCGCAATCCGAATATGTGGCGACGCTGAGCCACGAAATGCGCACGCCGCTGACCTCGATCAAGGGTGCGGTGGATCTGATTGCCTCGGGCAAGCTGGGGGATCTGTCGGGCGGGGCCGCGATGACGCTGGGCGTTGCACAGCGCAATGTGGACCGGCTGCTGCGGCTGACGAATGACATTCTGGATCTGGAAAAAATGGACGCGGGTAAAATGCACTGCATGCTGGAACCCGTGGCCCTGACGGCGCTGGTCACAGAGGCCGCCCAGGATATTCAGGAATATGCCCGCCAGTTTGATGTGTCCGTGAACGTCGAGGCCGGCGATATGGACGACAGCTCGGTTCTGGCGGATCGCACGCGCCTGTTGCAGGTGATGGCGAATTTGCTGTCGAATGCGATCAAACACTCGGCGCCGCAGGACGAAGTCTGCGTTCGCGTCGAAGACCAGGGCGGTCAGTTTCGCGTTTCGGTGGTTGATTGCGGCCCCGGCATCCCCGATACTGTTGAACACGATTTGTTCGAGCCGTTTTTGCAGGGCCCGCAGGTGCAACGTAAGGTCGCAAGCACCGGACTGGGCTTGAGCATTGCAAAACGCATCGTCGAGGCGCATAGCGGAACCATCGGGTATGAATCGGTGCCGGATCAGGGGGCGACATTCTTCTTTGAGATACCAAAGCTGGACACCGCCGAGGAGGAAGCCGCCTGATTGCCACTGTGTGGCCGGGCACAACAGGTCAATGATGTTGCGCCCTTTTGGGGCGCCTTAGAGTGCAAAAGAGATGTCAGTCCCACCCAAGATTTTACATGTAGAAGATGACGCGGACATTCGTGAGATCGCGCGGCTCGCTCTTGAGGTGATTGGTGGGCTTTCGGTGCATCAATGCGCATCTGGCATGGACGCGATCGCGCAGGCCGAAGGGATTGCGCCGGATCTGTTGCTGCTGGATATGACGATGCCCGACATGGATGGGGTCGAAACCCTGAACCGGCTGCGGGCCTTGCCTGGGCTGGCGGGAATCCCTGCGATTTTCATGACCGCCCGCGCACATATGCATGAACACGCCGAGCTGATCGAGCAAGGCGCGAATGCGGTGATCTCGAAACCCTTTGACGCGATGGCGCTGGCCCAAGAGGTCCTGACTATCTGGGATGATGTAAAGTAAGGTCGGGCATTGCCCCTGAACCCAGGCTTAGGCCCCGTCGACGATCAGGGCCATCTCGCCCAGCATGTCATCCACGGCGTTCAGCGCCGTGGGCAACTCGACCGGGTTCTCCATGTAGCGGTTCACCGCCATTTCAGCCGCAAAGCACAGCTCTCCGAGTTCGGGAAAACCCATCGTGGCGGCCATGCCTGCGGTTTTATGGGCGTAGTGGCGGAACACCTCCATCGCATCGGCGGGGGCGGTGTTCAGCGTATCGCTGTCGCGCAGTTCTTCCATGTGATCCAGCCGATCCCCCAGAGTCGCCGCAAAACGCGGGCGCATCTCGGCCAGTTTGGCCTGGAAAATCTCGGCGTGGGCGGCGCTGCGGGCGGCCTGGAGAGCTTCGGCGACCATGGCTTAACCCGCCCAGGCGAAGGCTTTGATCAGGTCGCGTTTCCAACCGGCGAATTCACCGGCATGGACGGCCTCGGAGGCTGCTTTGCGCGCTTTGTCGATCGCGGCGTCCATGGCATCCACAGCCGAGCGACCGGACCGCAGGCCCATCCGCTGACAGGGGCTGCTGGCAACCTGAACGTCCATTTCGCGCCAGTCATCATAGACCAGCTCCATCTTGTCGATGGCTTGCTGGACGCTCATCTGCATCTCTTCGGCGTCGATCTGATCGCGGCCATGGCTGACGCAGATAAAGGCGCCGCGCCCGGCATGGGCCACAAAGCTTTCGCCAAAGGTCAGGCTGTCCGAGATCGCCTCGGCGATGTCAGTGATCGTATAGAAATACTCTTCCGGGGAGCAGCTGTTGTACAGGTCGCGCGCATTCACGATCTGAAACGCAAAGACGTTGGTGGCGAACATGCCGCCCCGTCCCAGTTGCAGAAGGAAGTTTTCAAGAGCGACACGGTCAATGACGCCAGCCACATCCCGAATGGTAAAGGCGGTGTCAAAGTTGAACTTGGGCCCGCGGAAATTGTCATTCAGCAGCGCCTGGACCATCTCGCCATTGTGGCGGGCGTCGCGCTGTTTGTCGTTCAGGCGCTCGGCCACACGCATGCGGGTGGTCAGTTCCAGCGGGTCAAACGGTTTGGTCACATAGTCCGATGCACCGGCGGCAAAGGCCTGGTTGATGAACACCTTGTCCGACATGGCGGTGACCATCAGGATCGGGGCTTCGGAATATTCGGGGATGTAGCGGATCCAGTCGCACAGCTCGATCCCGGACATCTGCGGCATCTGGATGTCCAGCAGGAAACAGTCAAACGGCGTTTTCGCCGTCTGGACGATCTCCATGGCCTCGGCCGCAGATTCCGCGGTGGTGATGTCAGGATAGCCCGCCGCAGGCAAAGAGCCTTTCAGCAGATCCAGGACCATCGGGTCGTCATCAACAGCGAGTATCTTCATCTCTGATCATCCAGCGTTAAGGCCTGCCCAGAGCGTTTTCCGGTGCGAGTACAGGCTTTTTCCTTACTGGTAGCTTTGAATCAAAATGTGGCGATTCTTGGCGTGTGGCGCGGCAATACAGTGATAGGTTGCGTTTTGCCCTATTTTTTAAGGGAAACGGTTGTGTGTTCCCGGGGGTGCTTATCGTGCCTTTCGGAAGCGATCCCTAAGAATAAGACAGAGAATCGTTGCCTGCCTGACTGCAGGGATTCAAAGTTCGACCGTGGTCCGCGCCGATACAGGCCCAGTGAAACGGATGAAAACTGGGGAAAATCCGGGTTTCACGAAGTTTTCTCTGGCAATATGGTGCACCACATGCATATCTGTTGGCACTATAATGCCGAAAACGGCACATGGGAGGAGAATTATGAAGAACCGCAGAACCATTTTGGGTGTACTGGGCGGCGCAGCGATTGCAGCCCTGTCCACGGCCTTTACCGCAGCTCCGGCTCTGGCGCAGGACGTCACGCTGAAACTGCACCAGTTCCTGCCTTCTCAGGCCAACGTGCCCAAGCTGGTACTGGACGTCTGGGCCGACAAGGTCGAGGCGGACTCGAACGGGCGCATCAAAGTCGAGCGCTACCCCTCGATGCAGCTGGGCGGTAAGCCGCCAGAGCTGATGGGGCAGGTTCAGGACGGCGTTGCCGATATCGTCTGGACCGTGGTCGGCTATACGCCGGGCCGTTTCCCGTCGACCGAGGTATTCGAGCTGCCCTTTATGATGACAAATGCCCGCGCCGTGTCGCGCGCCTATTGGCAGATGTTCGAAAAGCACATGAAGGACACCGAGTTCCGCGACGTGCACATTCTGGGGACCTGGGTGCATGGCCCCGGCATGATCCACACCAACCGTCCGGTGAACACGCCTGCTGATATGGAAGGCCTGAAAATCCGTGGCGGTTCGCGTTCTGTGAACTCGCTGCTGACGAAACTGGGCGCAACCCCGGTTGGCATGCCCGTTCCGGCCGTGTCCGAGGGCCTGTCCAAAGGCGTGATCGACGGGACCACCATCCCGTGGGAAGTGACCGCCGCGCTGAAAGTACCTGAGCTGGTGAAGAACCACACCGAATTCTCGGGTGCTGCGCTGTACACGCTGACCTTTGTCCTGGCGATGAACAAAGACAAATACGAAAGCATGCCCGCCGATCTACAGGCTGTGATCGACAAGAACTCGGGCGAAGAGTTCTCGGTCTTTGCGGGTGGCACGCAGGCGGATGCCGATGGCCCCGCACGCGCCAAAGCCGTGGCTCTGGGTAATAACATCATCACCCTGGACGCAGCCGCGACCGAGGAATGGCGCGCCCTGTCGCAGCCTATCTATGACGAATGGGTCGCAGATATGGACAAGCGGGGCATCGACGGTCAGGCTTTGATCGACGAAGCCAAGATGCTGATCGACAAATACACCGAATAATTTCGGACTACCCGTGGAGAGGGGTCGTGGTGCGTGCACTGCGGCCCCTTTTTTATGGGCACGATGATGCATTAAAGTGCCACATGGACTTGCCAGATGTGCAAAAAGATGCACTATAGAGCACAGAATGCGCGCGGTCTTGTGCTGAGTCGATTCTTGGGGGGCGGTAGGTCAGAGGAGGCCCGCCACATCCCGACCAGTGCAGACCGAAGGAGAGGTGCCCACGGAACGCAAGGCGTTTTCCGGGGCAGAGGGAGGACCTTATGACGGAATGCATGAATGCTGCGAACTATTTTGTGGATCGCCATCAACAAGAGGGGCGGGGCGACAAGGTCGCCTTTCGCGAGGCCGACGGACAACAGCGCGCGCTGACCTATGCGCAGCTGGCGGATCAGACATCCCGCGTGGCCGCAGCCCTGGCGCGCGCCGGGATCAACCGCGAGGAACGTGTTGCGCTGCTGGTGCTGGACCAACAGGAATTGCCGGTGCTGTTCTGGGGTGCGCTCAAGGGTGGCGTGGTGCCGATCCCGCTGAACACGCTGCTGGGGGCACAGGTCTATGACGTGATCCTGCGCGACAGCCGGGCGACGGCGCTGTTCGTATCCGAGGCTTTGTACCCAACCGTTGCGCCGATCCTGGCCGACAATCCGTTCCTGCGTCAGGTCGTGGTGATCGCGGATCAGGCCGCTGACGGCGCAACGACCTATGCGGATTTCATGGCGGGCTGCGACCCGGTGCCGACCGTCGAAACCTCGGAGGACGAGATCGCGTTCTGGCTCTATTCTTCGGGGTCGACCGGGCAGCCCAAAGGCGTGAAACATGTGCACGCCAGCCTGTGCGCGACCTCTGATACCTATGGCGCTCAGGTGCTGGGTATCCGCGAGGACGACGTGGTGTATTCTGTCGCCAAACTGTTCTTTGCCTATGGGATGGGGAACGCGATGACCTTTCCGATGTCGGTTGGCGCGACGACGATCCTGTTTTCAGGACGCCCAACCCCCGAAGCCGCAGGCGAGATTCTGGATACCCATAAGCCCAGCATTTTCTGCGGTGTTCCAACGCTTTATGCCGCGATGGTCCATTACTGGGAGGACGGCAAACCGCTGCCGGACACGACCCTGCGTGCCTGTATTTCCGCAGGCGAGGCCCTGCCCGAAGAGATCGGCAAAAAATGGAAGGCCCAGTGGGGCGTCGATATTCTGGACGGGGTCGGCTCGACCGAGATGCTGCATATCTTCTTGTCCAACCGGCCTGGGGACGTGGTTTACGGCACCTCGGGGACGCCGGTTCCGGGCTATGATGTGCGCCTGGTCGACGAGAATGACGAAGAGGTCGGCACCGACGGTGTTGGTGAACTTCTGGTGCGCGGGCCGTCCGCCGCCGATGGCTATTGGAACCAGCGCGGCAAATCCCGCGCCACATTCGAAGGCCACTGGACCCGCACGGGGGATAAATACGAACGCACGGCGCAGGGGCGTTTCGTCTACTGCGGGCGCACCGATGACATGTTCAAGGTCTCGGGGATCTGGGTGTCTCCGTTCGAGATCGAGCAGGCGCTGGTCGCCTATCCCGGTGTGCTGGAGGCCGCAGTGGTCGCCTGGCATGACGAGGAAGGGCTGGAAAAACCCAAGGCCTATGTCGTGCTGAAGGACGGGCAGGACGCCGCGGCGTTGGACGACCTGAAAGAGTTCGTCAAACAGAAGATCGGCAAATGGAAATACCCCCGCTGGGTCGAAGTGGTCGAGGATCTTCCGAAAACGGCGACTGGCAAGATCCAGCGCTTCAAACTGCGCGAGGCATCATGATGGATTGGTCTGCTGGACAGGGGTTTTTGAATATTAACGGCACGCAGCTGGAATATGCCTGCTGGGGCCCCGCGCCCGATCAGGCCCCGACGATTGTGTTGCTGCACGAAGGGCTGGGTTGCGTTGCGCTGTGGCGTGATTTCCCTGCAAAGCTGGCGGCCGCGACGGGCATGGGCGTGTTGGCCTATTCGCGCGCGGGCTATGGCCAGTCCGACGGCAAGCCGCTGCCCTGGCCTGTGCACTATATGACAGACGAGGCCGTGGATGTGCTGCCGCAGGTGCTGAACGCGATCGGGTTCCGCTCGGGGTTGTTGATGGGGCACAGCGACGGCGCGACGATCGCCGCGATTTACGCCGGCAGTGTCGAGGATTTCCGCATCCGGGGCCTGATCCTGATGGCGCCGCATTTCTTTACCGAACCGATGGGCCTGTCTGCGATTGCTGCCGCGCGTGACGCATATCGCTCGGGTGATCTGAAGCCGAAACTGGCCCGGTATCACCGCGACGTGGATAATGCCTTTGTTGGCTGGAACGACAGCTGGCTGAATCCCGATTTCGAGACCTGGAACGTGGGCGATGTGATCGACTATTTCCGCATCCCGACCCTGGCTATTCAGGGCGCGGGGGATGAATACGGCACGTTGGCCCAGATCCAAGAGGTTGAAACCCGCAGTTACGCCCCCGTCGAGGTCGAGATCCTGCCGGACTGTGGTCATGCTCCGCATTTGGATCAGCAGGATCGGGTTCTGTCCGCCGTGACCGATTTCACGGCGCATTTACAGCGCATCGAAGCCGCGCAACCCGAGCTGGCCTGAGCCATGCAGGCCGCGCTGATCTATCCCGAATATGCCTATCTGCCCGGGCGGACTCCGCGACATCCCGAGGGGTGGTTCGACGCGATCCGCGACACGGTTCGGCCCGGATTGTCCGTGCCGGAATTGGCGCAGACCAGCGCCTGGCGCGCCGGACTGGCCTATCTGGAGCAAGGTTTTTTCTGGGAGGCCCATGAGGTGCTGGAGCCGGTCTGGATGGCCCTGCCTCAGGGCTCGGCCGAGCGGGAATTGGTGCAGGCGCTGATCCAATTGGCGAACGCCTGCCTGAAACGAGAGATGGGCCGCCCGCGCGCCGTGCTGCGGCTGTGCGCCATGGTGGCCCGCCATCTGGACCGCGTGGGCGATGCGCCCGTGATGGGCCAAACCCCGTCCGAGCTGCGCATCGCGGTCCGGGCGCTGGAGAATCAGATTCGGCGAGATGCGCCGAATTTGCAAAATAGTGCAATATAATGCACTAAATTACGGAGATTGGTGAGGTTTCAGGTCGGAATCGGCCAAATTGCACCAAGTAAATTGTCACTATAGCGCATAAATGGCTTTCCAGAGGGGGGCAGGTGAACTATAGTGCAGGTAACGCGACAGGGACATGAGGAGACGCCGACATGACCAAAATGATCGATTTTCAGACGGACCCAACCAAATACCGCCACTGGCGGGTCGAATATAACGGCGACGTCGCCAATCTTATCATGGATGTGGACGAAGACGCCGGCCTTTTCGATGGCTATAAGCTGAAGCTGAACTCCTATGATCTGGGGGTGGATATTGAACTGGCTGACATCGTACAGCGGATGCGGTTCGAACACCCCGAGGTCCGCGTCGTGGTGATGCAATCGGGCAAGGACAAAGTGTTCTGCGCCGGGGCCAACATCCGTATGCTGGGCGGGGCCGAGCACGCCCACAAGGTGAACTTCTGTAAGTTCACCAACGAGACCCGCAACACATTCGAAGCGGCCGAGGCTGACTCGGGTCAGAAATACATGGCCGCAGTCAAAGGATCCTGCGCCGGGGGCGGGTACGAGCTGGCTCTGGCTTGTAACCACATCATCCTGACCGACGACAGCACCAGTGCCGTGTCGCTGCCCGAGGTGCCCTTGCTGGCGGTTCTGCCCGGCACCGGCGGCCTGACGCGCGTCACCGATAAACGCATGGTTCGCCGCGATCTGGCCGACGTGTTCTGCGCCATGGAAGAAGGCGTTCGCGGCAAGCGCGCCAAGGACTGGCGCCTGGTGGACGAGGTCGTTCCGAATTCGACCTTTGAAAATACCGTGGCCGAACGCGCCAAGGAATTCGCAGCGGCCAACCCGGCCAAAACGCAGCAAGGCATCACCTTGGGCGCGCTGAACCGCACCATCACCGAGGACGCGATGCACTACTCGTTGGTCGAGGTCGAAATGGACCGTGCCGGCCGCAAGGTCACCATCACGCTGAACGGCCCCGACGGCGCCGCGCCTGCCTCGATGGACGAACTGGCCGCGCAGGGGGATCAGACCTATATGCTGCGTCTGGCGCGTGAACTGGACGACGCGATCCTGCATCTGCGCAACAATGAAAAAGACCTGGGCCTGTGGTCGATCCGCAGCCAAGGCGACGCCGACGCCGTTCTGGCGCATGAAAAACTGCTGTTGGACAATGCCGACCACTGGCTGGCGAACGAGATCCTGCAATACTGGAAACGTCTGCTGAAACGTGTGGATGTGACCTCGCGCTCTTTGGTGGCGCTGGTCGAGCACGGTTCGTGTTTCGTGGGTGTGCTGGCCGAGCTGCTGTTCGCCGTGGACCGCACCTATATGATGGAAGACGAGTTCGAAGGCGATAACCGCCCGATGGCCGCCATCGTTCTGGCTGACAGCAACTTTGGCCAATACCGGATGGGCAATGACCTGACCCGCCTGGAAACCCGTTTCCTGGGCACGCCCGAAACGGTGGACACGCTGAAAACCCACATCGGTGAACAGATCGAGGCCGAACAGGCCGAGGAACTGGGCCTGGTGACCTACATCCTGGACGACATCGACTGGGAAGACGAAATCCGCATCTTCATGGAAGAGCGCGCCAGCTTTAGCCCCGACGCGATGACGGGCATGGAGGCGAACCTGCGCTTTGCCGGTCCCGAAACGATGGAGACGCGTATCTTTGGCCGCCTGACCGCCTGGCAGAACTGGATTTTCCAGCGTCCGAACGCGGTTGGCCCCGATGGCGCGCTTCAGCGTTACGGCACGGGCGTCCGCGGCGATTACAATATGCAACGTGTGTGATGAGGGCGACTCGGTCGTTCCCAAAGGGAGAGAAAAATGCTTGATCTGATTAATGTCAGCTATGACACCCAAATTCCCAATAACGTGGGGCTGTCCTCGGACAAACGGGTGCTGAAGGCGCTGGAAAAATGGCACCCCGGTTATATCAACTGGTGGTCCGACCTGATCCCCGCCGGTTTCCAGCAATCGCTGGTGTACCTGCGGACCGCCGTGTCGGTGGACCCCAAAGGCTGGGCGAAATTCGACTATGTAAAAATGCCCGAATACCGCTGGGGCATCCTGCTGGCCCCCGAGGTCGAGGATCGCCGCATCCCCTGTGGTGAACATGCCGGTCAGCCCGCATGGCAAGAGGTCCCCGGCGAATACCGCAACATGCTTAAACGCCTGATCGTCATCCAGGGCGATACCGAGCCTGCATCGGTTGAACAGCAGCGTTTCCTGGGTCTGACCGCGCCGTCGCTGTATGACATGCGCAACCTGTTCCAGGTCAACGTCGAAGAAGGCCGCCACCTGTGGGCGATGGTCTATCTGCTGCAGAAATACTTTGGCAAAGACGGCCGCGAAGAGGCGGACGACCTGCTGCGCCGCTCCTCGGGATCCGAAGAAGCCCCGCGTATGCTGGGTGCCTTCAACGAGGAAACGCCGGATTGGCTGTCGTTCTTCATGTTCACCTACTTCACCGACCGTGATGGCAAGATGCAGCTGGAATCGCTGGCGCAATCGGGCTTTGACCCGCTGTCGCGCACCTGCCGTTTCATGCTGACCGAAGAAGCGCACCACATGTTCGTGGGTGAAACCGGCGTGGGCCGGACCATCCAGCGCACCTGCGAAGTGATGAACGAACACGGCATCACCGACCCCTATGACACGGATAAAATCCGCAATCTGGGCGTCATCGACCTGCCGACCATCCAGAAAAAGCTGAACCTGCACTACACGCTCAGCCTGGACCTGTTCGGCCAAGAGGTGTCCACCAACGCGGCCAATGCCTTTAACGCAGGCATCAAAGGTCGCTACATGGAAAACCGCATCGACGACGACCACATGCTGCAAAACGATACCTACACCGTGTGGGATCTGGAGGACGGCAAGGTCGTGCAGAAAGAGGTGCCCGCCCTGACCGCGATCAACATGCGTCTGCGCGACGATTATTCGCGTGATGCAGCCGGGGGCGTTGGCCGCTGGAACAAGATCATCGAGAAGATGGGCATCGAATTCGAAATGAAGCTGCCTCACGAAAGCTTCCACCGTCAGATCGGTGTCTTCTCGGGTCATACGTTCGATCCCGAAGGCAACCTGCTGTCCGGCGCCGAATACGACGCCAAGGTCAACGACTGGCTGCCGACCCACGCGGATGGTGACTTTATCCAGTCGCTGATGAAACCCGTGACCGAGCCGGGCAAATACGCCAGCTGGATCAGCCCACCCAAAGTGGGCATCGACAACAAACCGGGCGACTTCGAATACGTCAAACTCCACATGGCGTAAGAATGCGCTCTGTACGGGGCGGCTCTCGCCCCGTACACTTTGATCAAGGGAGGATAAGATGCAGATTGAACGTCAAGTTGCGAATGCACCCCGCACCGTCGCCGTGGGAAACGAAGTGGCCAGCCTGGGTGGGACCTGTGTCGGCTGTACCGATTGCCGTGGCCTGTGCCAGGCGCTGATCGAGGTCATGACCTTTCCCGAGGTGATCCTGAACCGGGCCTGATTGCCTGCTGATCACCCAGAACTCCAACTGCGCGAACTTGGAATCCAGAATATGAATAAGCCGATCAAACAGCATCTGATCGACCCCGAGATTTGCATCCGGTGCTATACCTGCGAAATGACCTGCCCGGTCGAGGCCATCGTCCATGACGCCAATAACGTGGTCGTCGATGCGGATAAATGCGACTACTGCATGGCCTGTATTCCGGTGTGCCCGACGGGCTCTATTGATGAATGGCGCGTGGTGACGGACCCCTATTCGGTCGATGACCAATATGGCTGGGACGAACTGCCCGCCCAAGAGGACATCACCCAATCCGAAGCTGCCGGCGGCATGGAGGCCCTGGACGACGCCATGGCGACTCTGTTGGCCGAGGCGCATTCCGGTGCGGGCGGCAAGGCGGTTGCGCCTGCCACGGCCTCGAAGCCGACAATCAACATGTACAACCTGGCCAACCCGATCGTGGCCACGGTGCAGGGCAATTATCGCCTGACCGAGGACGGCGCGGACAGCGATATCCGCCATATTATCCTGAAATTCGACACCAAATTCCCCGTGCTCGAAGGTCAGAGCATCGGCATTCTGCCCCCCGGTCAGGACGACGCCGGAAACCCGCATCTGCCGCGGCTCTATTCCGTGTCCAGCCCGCGCGACGGCGAACGCCCGAATTTTGGCAACGTTTCCCTGACCGTGAAACGCGAGGAAAACGGCCTGTGCTCGAACTATGTTTGTGATCTGAAGGCGGGGGATACCGTTAACGTGACCGGCCCGTTTGGCGCGACCTTCTTGATGCCCGACGATCCGCAGGCGCGCCTGCTGATGATCTGTACGGGCACTGGCTCGGCTCCGATGCGGGCGTTTACCATGCGCCGCCAGCGGACCGTGGGCGCGAAATCCGGCGGCATGACCATGTTCTTTGGGGCCCGTACGCCGGACACGCTGCCGTATTTCGGGCCGCTGAACAAAGTCCCCGAAAGCCTGCTGAAAACGCATATGGTGTTCAGCCGCCTGCCGGATCAGCCACGTGAATACGTGCAGGACCGTCTGGCCGCCCAAGAGGACGCCGTGGCCGAAATGCTGTCCGATCCCAACACCCATATCTATATCTGCGGGTTGCGCGGGATGGAGGAGGGCGTCGAGAAAGCCTTTACCAATATTGCCGAAAGCATTGGAACCCAGTGGGTTGCCCTGCGCGACACGATGCGCGAAGAAGGCAGATATCACGTCGAGACCTACTGAACATGACTGAAAAACAGCCGCATTTCGTCCACGAGATCCGCGTGACTTGGGGCGATTGCGACCCTGCGCGGATCGCCTATACCGCCCGTTTGCCCTGGTTTGCGCTGGACGCGATCAATGCCTGGTGGGAGCAACATCTGGGCGGCGACGGCTGGTTCCAGATGGAGCTGGACCGCAACATCGGCACGCCTTTTGTGCATATGAGCCTGGATTTCACGTCCCCGGTCACGCCGCGCCATCGCCTGATGTGCCAGGTCGATCCGGTTCGGCTGGGCGCGACCTCGATCGCGTTCCGCGTCATTGCGCGGCAGGATGGGGTGGTCTGTTTCACCGGCAAATTCGTCTGCGTTTTCACCGTGGCCGACGCGTTCCAGAAAGCAGCGCCCCCGGCTGAAATTGTGGACATCGTGACCTCTTTGCTGGTATCTGAGGATCAGGCCTGACGCCCGGCGCGCGGTCGAATTTCATTGCACATTGCCCGAAATTCACGCTAATATGTGAAATATAGTGCATAGGCATCACGCTTTTTGCGCTATTACGCACAGAGCGAGGGCCAATGGGTGAAATCACGAACTTCCGCGGCGAATCCACGCCCAGCGAATCCCGGTCCATGGGAGAGCAAGAAGTCCGTGCGCTGATCACCCGCGTCGGCGAACGTGTCCGCAAGGCGCGCGAACGCAAGGGCATCCCCCGCCGCGTGCTGTCGGAAATCTCGGGCGTATCGCCGCGCTATCTGGCACAGCTCGAGGCGGGCGAGGGCAATATCTCGATCGGGCTATTGCAGCGGGTCGCCATCGCGCTGGATCATCGCATCGAATGGTTAATGACCGAAGAAGACCCCTGGTCCTCCGAGGCCCTGCGCGTCGCTGATCTCTATCGCTCGGCCAACACCGAGACCCGCCAGCAGGTCATGCACATGCTGCGCCCCGAAAGCAGCCAGGAAATGCGCGCGCATCGCATCTGTCTGATCGGGCTGCGCGGTGCGGGTAAATCCACGCTGGGCCAGCGTGCGGGCGAAACGCTGAACATCCCCTTCGTCGAGCTGAACCGCGAAATCGAAGAGCAATCCGGCATGCCCGTCAACGAGGTCATGGCGCTCTATGGTCAAGAGGGCTATCGCAAGCTCGAGGCCCAGGCCGTGACCCGCGTGGTCCAGACCCATGACACGATGATTCTGGCCGTCGCCGGCGGCATCGTCGCCGCGCCCGACACCTATATGACCCTGCTGAACAGGTTCCACACCGTCTGGGTCAAAGCCTCGCCCACCGAACATATGGACCGCGTCCGTGATCAGGGCGACACCCGCCCGATGGCCGGCAACCCCGAAGCCATGAAAGAGCTGAAATCCATCCTGACCAGCCGCGAAGCGCTCTATGATAAGGCGCTGGTCAATCTGGACACCTCGGGCAAAAGCTTCGATCAATCCCTGCAAGAGCTGCTGGATCTGATCCAGGAAAACCAGTTCCTGGGCTGACCCTCCGCCAATGCGAATCCCCCTGATCTCTGACCTGAGCGTGGCCGAAATCGCCACCAACCGCGCCTATTTGACGGCGCTGGAACACGGTCCCATGACGGGCTGCATGACGGGCCCCCAGCTTCGGCGGGTCACGGTGTTGGGCGGGGCTGCGACCGGGCTGGGCGTCGCGCTGTCCCTGGCCCGGGCGGGCATATCCGTGCTGTTTCTGGAAGAGGACGACAGCAGCCTGGAACGCGCCCAATTCTACCTGAAACGTCTGGTCGGGGCCGATCCCGTGGCCAATCTCACGCTCTCGACCCAGCCCGCGGGCGCCGTTGGGTGTGATCTTGTGATCGACCGCACCATTGATCCCATCCCCCACAAGGCCGCCCTGTTGCGGCACATGCCCGCCCGCACGCCGATGCTGACCAATCTGGCCGGCCCCAGCCTGACCCAGCTCGCCGCCTTGCTGCCCGACCCGCAATATCTGCTGGGGGCCGAGTTCTTCGCCCCCGTGGCCCAATCCCGTATCGTTGAACTGGCCTTGCCCGCAGGCACCGATCCGCAGGCCCATCAGACGGCGCAGGCGCTGGTCGCCCAGATCGGGAAAACCCCGGTGATGGCGACCCCGGCGGGCTTTACCAGCGAACAGATGATGATGGGCCTGCTCCACGCCGCTGATTCCCTGCTGATGGACGGCTCCACCCCCTGGGAAATCGACGAGGCAATGGAACAGTTCGGCTATGCCATGGGCGTCTACGAATCCCAGGACCTGATCGGCACCGACGTGGCCTACGCGATCCGCCAGCGACAGCCCCGCGATCCCGCGCGCCGCTACATCCCCATCGCCGACCGCGCCGTCCAAGAAGGCCGCCTGGGCAAGAAGGCCAGCGTTGGCTGGTACCGTTACCCCGGCGGCGAAGGCAAGGTGATCGACCCCCTGGTCGAGGACCTGTGCCGCGAAGAGGCGCATTTCGCCCGCCACACGACGCACCCCATCCCCGCCGAGGACCTGCGCCTCCGGCTCTTGCTGGCCCAGATCAACGACACCACAGCCCTGCTGGACCAGGGCATCCCGGCCCGCGACCTGAACCTGCTCAGCGTCCACGCGCTTGGATTTCCCACGGCCTGGGGTGGCATCCTGACCTTCGCCAATCGTCTGGGCGCCGCGCCCATCGTTGCGGCCCTAACCCGCCTCCAGCCTCAGGACCCGGCGCAGTGGATGCCGACACAGCCCCTCTTGACCGCCGCCCGGACAAGAGCCCCGATCCAAGACGCGCCCGCCTGATTTCATCTTGCCAAAAATACTCAAATCCGACGGCGCATCCCGCACAGGCCTGTCGGGTGTCGGATGTCGGCTCAGCCCTTTTGCGTCACATCCACCGGCTTGGCGCGGCTGTTCCACGCGCGGGCCGCCGCGCCCTCCAATTTCATCGCCTCCCCAAATGGCAGACCCAAGCCCTGATCCACCACCCGTTTCATTTCCCGCAGGATGCCTGGATCATGCTTGGCAAAATCTTGCGCCATTTCAATGGCTTGCGGCAACAGATCAGCCATCGGAACCGCCCGGTTCACCAGCCCCCAGGCCTCGGCCGTCTGCGCAGTGATGCGTTTGCCGCCAAAATGCATCTCCTTCGCGCGCCCCGGTCCGATGATGCGCGACAGGCGCTGCGACAGCCCCCATCCCGGCATCGCGCCCACCGCCACATGAGTGTCCCCGAAACTGGCATTGTCCGAGGCCAGCACCATGTCGCAGGCCAGCGCCAGCTCGAATCCGCCGGTGATCGCGAACCCGTTCACCGCCGCAATCACCGGGCAGGTGCAGGCCTCCAGCGCTTTGGTCGGCGTGTCCACCGGCGGCCCGTCCGTGGCGCGGCTCAGCGTGCCCGGATCGCCCGAGATTTCCTTCAGGTCCAGCCCGACACAAAACGCCCGCTCCCCCGCGCCGGTCAGGACAATCGCCCGGATTTCCGGGTCCTCTTCGGCCATGCGCAATGCAGCGGCCAGCTCGGCCCGCATCTGTACCGACAGCGCGTTCAGCGCCTCGGGCCGGTTCAGCGTGATCACCACCACCGCGCCCTCTTGGTTATACAAGACCGTCTGAAACTGCATTTTGGACATGGGTTCCCTCTCCCTATTGCGCCCCGCATCAAAGAACGACGCAGCGTTCATGTCAAACTCTGCCGTGGTTTTCACCGCGCGCCCGACTATCCTGATCCTGGGAAGCAAGGAGGAAAGACCATGACAAAATCACACCCGTTTGATCTGTCGGGCCGCGTCATCGTGGTGACCGGCGGAAACGGAGGCCTGGGACTGGGGATGGCCAACACCCTGGCTCAGCTGGGCGCAAGCATCGCCATCTGGGGCCGGAACCCGGATAAAAACGCCGCCGCGCTGGACCAGATCAACACCCATGGCGGCACACATACGGCGCTGACCTGCGATGTCTGCGACTGGGATCAGATCGACGCGGCCATGGCCCAGACCCTGGAACAGCACGGGCGGGTGGATGGCATGATCGCCAATGCCGGTGTTGGCGGCGGGGCGAAATCCTTTGTGGACCGGACGGCCGCAGAATGGCGCGATCTGATGGCCGCCAATGTGGATGGCGTGGTCCGCAGCTTTCAGGTTGCCGCCCGCCACATGATCGAGCGCGGCGCGCAGGGTGATCTGTTTGGCCGGTTGGTCTGCACCTCTTCGGTCGCCTCGATCGACGGGGCCGCGTTTAACGAACATTACGGCGCCTCCAAGGGCGCGCTGAACTCGCTGGTGCGGGCAACGGCGGTGGAAATGGCCCGCCACGGCATCACCGTCAACGCGATCCTGCCCGGCTATGCCGAATCCGAAATGACCTCGGGCCTGATGTCCAACGACAAGTTCGTCAAATCCGTGATCCCGCGCATTCCGGCCCGCCGGTTTGGCCGCCCCGATGACTATGGCGGGATCGCCGCCTACCTGATGAGCGACCTGTCCAGCTATCACACCGGCCAGTGTTTCGTGATCGACGGCGGCTATACGATCTACTGATCATACCAGCGCCGCGCGGGGACAGAACTGGCCCGCGCGGCCTTTGATCGCGCGCCCGCGCTTTCATCTTGCCAAAAATACTCAAATCCCGCCCTTTCCGCGCGCGCTGGCGGGGGCGGCACGGGCTTGCACCCCAAAGCACTCCGGCGTAGGTCAGCGGCATGACGTTCAGCTCTGATTATACCCCGCCAAATGATCCTCTCGACATCCTGCATCAGGATCATGAGATCATCGTGGTGAACAAACCATCGGGGCTGTTGTCTGTACCGGGGCGGGGCGAACATCTGGCCGATTGCCTGATTTCCCGCATCCAGGCCATCTTCCCCGAGGCCCTCTTGGTGCACCGTCTGGACCGCGATACCTCGGGCGTGATGGTGTTTGGGCTGACACCGCACGCACAGCGCAACCTGTCCATGCAGTTTGAAAAACGCACCACCAAAAAGACCTATGTCGCGCGGGTGCACGGGCTGCTCGAGCCCAAGACCGGCACCGTGGATTTGCCGCTGATTGTGGATTGGCCCAATCGGCCCCGTCAGATGGTGGATCACGAAAACGGTAAACCCGCCGTCACCGATTACCGCGTCCTGAAATCCAATGCTCAGGAATCCCGCGTCCGCCTGTTGCCGCGCACCGGGCGCAGCCATCAGCTGCGGGTGCATATGCTGGCGCTGGGGCATGTGATCCTGGGCGATCCGCTCTATGCGACCGGCCAGGCGGCGGATTACCCGCGCCTCATGCTGCATTCCGAGCAGCTGCGTATCAGTCACCCCGACAGCGGCAAGGGCATGTCCTTCCGCGCCAAGGTGCCGTTCTGATCACTTCATGCTGCGATCTGTCAGGTTCAGACGGCTGGCGACGATCGGATGCAGCACCGTTTCCAGCGCCGGATCCGCGCCGCGCAGCTGCTCCAGCTCGTCCAGACGATTGGTCGCGATCAGCTCCAGCAGGTCCACGCGCACCGCGCCCTCCGCATCGCGGGGCAGGGCGCTGACCACCTGTAACAAGGTCGGCTGCGGCCCGTCCGCAGGCATTTCCAGCGGCCCGTCGGCCTCGGCAAAGGCATACAGCCCCACGCCCCCCGCAGGCAGCGCATAGGCCGCAAAGGCCACGTCCCGCGCGCCGCGCGCCATCAATGCGTCACGAATGGCGGGGCCGTCCTCGGCGATGCGGTTTTCGGTGCCCTCGCCGTCGGACCAGTTCATCAATCGCCGGGTCACGAAATTATAGACCTTCTTGCCCGTCGCCATCCAAACCCGCGAGGGCAGGGATTTCCGCGCCAGCATCGCGCGTTCGGACGGGGTCAGCAGATCCCGCGCAAAGCTGCGTTTCTGTTTCAGCATGTGCCGCAGATCCTCGCGTGCGGCGACGCGGAACAGTTTCCCCTGCCGCCGATGTACCGAGGCCAGCTGGAAATCAATCACCGCCGCGCGCCCGTCCGGTGTCATCAGCCAGTTTTGCGGCTTGGCAATATCGTTATGGCACACGCCCCGGCGCCGCATGTCGCGCAGCAGGCGCTTGGCGTCGCGGTACCACAGCGCATCGGACGGTTTCGCCAGATGCAGCGGGGTGCCTTCGGACCAGACGCGCAGAATGCCGCCCGCGTCCGCCTCAAGCAGGATCGGAACGCCTTCGATTCCTTGCACGGCGCGCAGGCCGCGCGCCTCTTTGCGGGCCAGCCATTGCGACAGCGGACGCGCCCACCACGGCACCCCATCCAGACGGCGCAACACGGCCTTGACCGCAGGGTCCTCGGCCAGATGTCCCATGATGGTTTCGGAAAACACATCCCGTTTCAGCACCGTATCCGGCACAAATCGCTGGATCGACGGGTGGATGGACAGGGGATTGGCCACACGCAGCCCTTTCACAAAAGAAATCCGGGGCCGTGATAGCCCCGGATCAACCTGTCTTGCAATGGTGTTGCGGTTATTCCGCGGTCCAGCCAGCCACGGATTTGACCTCGAGGAAGTCCTCGATGCCCCAAACGCCGCCTTCGCGCCCGTTGCCGGACTGCTTCATCCCGCCAAAGGGCGCGCCCGCGCCGCGCGATTTACCGTTCATTTCCACCATCCCCGAGCGCAGCTGCAACGCCACGCGGTTGGCTTTGTCGCCGTCCGTGGTCTGAACATAGTTGGTCAGCCCGTAAACCGTGTCATTGGCGATCTGGACCGCCTCTTCTTCGGTGTCGAACGGGATGATCGACAGCACCGGGCCAAAGATTTCCTCGCGCGCGATGGTCATCTCGTTGGTGACGTCCGCGAATACGGTGGGACGCACGTAAAAGCCCTTGTTCAGCCCGTCGGGACGGCCCAGACCGCCCGCAACCAGACGTGCGCCTTCGTCGATACCCTTCTGGATCAGGCCCTGGATCTTGTTCCACTGCGCTTCGTTCACGACGGGGCCGATGTGGCGGCCGTGTTCGCTGGCGGGGCCAACAGTGATCTTGCTTGCGACCTCGGCTGCGGTTTCCACCGCCTGTTCATAGACGTCCTTTTGCACCAGCATCCGGCTGGGTGCGTTGCACGACTGGCCGGTGTTGTTCATCATGTGCAGCACGCCGCGTTTCACGGCTTTTTCGTCTGCATCGTTAAAGATGATGTTGGCGCCTTTGCCGCCCAGCTCCAGGTGGACGCGTTTCAGCGTCATCGCCGCGTTTTGCGAGATCGCAATCCCTGCGCGGGTCGATCCGGTAAAGCTGACCATATCCACATCCGGGTGGCCCGTCAGGGTGTTGCCAACGCCCATGCCGTCACCATTTACCAGGTTGAACACGCCTTTGGGGAAACCGGCCTCGTCCATCATTTCGGCGAACAGGATCGCGTCCAGCGGGCTTTCCTCGGATGGTTTCAGCACCATCGTGCAGCCCGCGATGGCTGCTGCGACGACCTTCAGCGTGACCTGGTTCATCGGCCAGTTCCACGGGGTGATCAGGGCGCAAACGCCCACGGGTTCGTGGACGATCCGGTCCTCGGGGGCGTGGCTTCCCAGCGGACGGACAAAGTCGAACCCCTTGGCAGCACGCAAGAAATTCGAGATGTGCCACGTGCCCGCGCCCACCTGAGACGTGGTGGACATGTCAATCGGCGCGCCCATCTCGATCGAGATAGCCTCGCCCATTTCAGCGCCGCGCCGCTTGTAGATTTCCAGCAGCTTTTCGACCAGCGCGATACGTTCGGCCGGGGGGGTGTTCATCCACGCAGGAAAGGCTGCCTTGGCCGCGGCAACGGCCGCATCAGCATCCGCGGGGCTGCCCAGCGAAATGATCGCGCAGGGCTCTTCGGTAGAAGGGTTGATCACTTCGTGATCATGCGGTTGCGCGGGGTTTACCCACTCACCATTGATATAGAATTGACGTTTCTCGATCATCTTTGACCTCCAAAAGCGGTTCCCGTCCTGCGCGTGAATTCCGTTATGCAGAATGTCTTGCCGCAGCGTTGCGCGCAGTTTGTCAGGGGATTTGACCTACTGCAAGCGGTTCTGCGATTGCTGTTGGTAATTTGATCAAATTACGCTGGGGGCAATTTTTGCGACACTCTGTCGCCCTTTGGAAAAACGCCATACAGTGGGGTGAAATGAACCGATTTAGAACGTATCTAATAATTAATATGTAATTCTGACAATCATAGGGGAACCATCATGGGCCTGCGAATCAACGACATCGTTCCGAATTTCACCGCTGAAACCGACCAGGGGACGATCACTTTTCACGATTGGATCGGCGATAGCTGGGCGATCCTGTTTTCCCACCCCAAGGATTTTACCCCCGTTTGCACCACCGAATTCGGGGCCGTCGCGCAGCTGGCCGATGAATGGGTCGCCCGCAACACCAAGGTAATCGGCCTGTCCGTGGACAGCGCCGCCGAGCACGTTAAATGGAAATCCGACATCGAGGGCTTCTCGGGCGCCACGGCCGGTTTCCCGATCATCGCGGACGAATCGCTGGAGGTCTCCAAACTCTTTGACATGCTCCCAGCCGAGGCCTACCTGCCCGATGGGCGCACCGCGGCGGATTCCGCGTCGGTGCGCTCGGTGTTTATCATCTCGCCCGACAAAAAGGTGCAGCTGATCATGACCTACCCGATGTCCGTGGGTCGCAACTTTGCCGAGGTCCTGCGCGCGCTGGACGGGTTGCAGGCCACCTTTGGCACGCCCATCGCCACCCCCGCGAACTGGGTCGCCGGCCAGGACGTGATCGTTGCCCTGTCGCTGTCCGATGAACAGGCCATCGAAAAATTCGGCGAGGTGGACATCAAGCTCCCCTACCTGCGGACCACCAAATACCCGGCCTGATCCGCCCCTCACAAACGCGATCCCCGCAGCCGAAACTGCGGGGATTTTGATTGGACCACCGGGTCGGTTTCCGCCTGACCTGTCCCACGTCGCCCCCGCGTTTCGGGGGTTCTGCCTTCTGTGTGCAAAACCCCCCGGAGCCCTTGCGAACACCGTTTCCGCGAGCGTCGTGGCATGTGTCAGGTGGCCTGCCTGATCTCTCCTCTATGCCCGATCCCATTCCGCCGTTCAGGGGGAAAAACCGCGCTCTAGGTCCCCTCCAACCCGAGGCGGCACCGCCGAGACATCCAGCGCGCCGCAGGCGCCCCTTCGGATCAAGCCTCCAAAACAAAAAGCCCCGGCCAATGACCGGGGCTTTCCAAATTCGCTTGGACAAAGATTACTCTTCGTCTTTTTTCTCGGGCGCGGCTTCTTCGCCGGTCTCCTGGTTCACGATTTTCATCGACAGGCGTACCTTGCCGCGATCATCAAAGCCCAGCAGCTTGACCCACACTTCCTGGCCTTCCTTCAGAACGTCCGAAGGATGGTTCAGGCGGCGGTTTTCGATCTGGGACACGTGCACCAGGCCGTCGCGCTTGCCAAAGAAGTTCACGAAGGCGCCGAAATCGACGATCTTCACGACCTTACCTTTGTAGATCTTGCCTTCTTCCGGCTCTGCCACGATCGAATAGATCATGTCATAGGCCTTCTGGATGGCTTCACCGTTCGGCGAGGCGATCTTGATGATGCCGTCGTCGTTGATATCGACCTTGGCGCCCGACACTTCGACGATTTCGCGGATGACCTTACCGCCCGAGCCGATCACTTCACGGATCTTGTCGGTGGGGATCTGCATGGTCTCGATACGCGGTGCGTGAGCCGAGAATTCAGCAGTGTCGGACAGCGCTTTGTTCATCTCACCCAGGATGTGCAGACGGCCGTCTTTGGCTTGTGCCAGGGCCTTCTCCATGATCTCGGGGGTGATGCCTGCGACTTTGATGTCCATCTGCAGCGACGTGATACCGTTTTCGGTACCGGCCACTTTGAAGTCCATGTCGCCCAGGTGGTCTTCGTCACCCAGGATGTCGGTCAGAACGGCATAGTCGCCGTCGTCTTCCAGGATCAGACCCATGGCCACACCGGCAACGGCGGCTTTCAGCGGCACACCGGCGTCCATCATGGACAACGAGCCACCACAGACCGACGCCATCGAGGACGAGCCGTTGGATTCAGTGATTTCCGAAACCAGACGCAGGGTATACGGGAAATCGGTCGCGGCGGGCAGAACAGCCTGCAACGCACGCCATGCCAGTTTACCGTGGCCAATCTCGCGACGGCCGGGGCCGCCCACACGACCAACTTCACCAACCGAATAGGGAGGGAAGTTATAGTGCAGCATGAAGTTCGATTTGAAATTGCCGTGCAGCGCGTCGATGAACTGTTCGTCATCGCCGGTGCCCAGCGTGGTCACGACCAGACCCTGAGTTTCCCCGCGGGTGAATAGCGCCGACCCGTGGGTCCGCGGCAGCAGGCCGGTTTCGGCTACGATCGGGCGAACCTGATCCAGCGCACGACCGTCGATCCGTTTGCCTTCTTTCACGACAGTGCCGCGCAGAACGCCGGATTCCAGCTTCTTCAGGGCCGAGCCCAGGTTCGCGTCTTCCAGCTGTTCTTCGGTCAGGCCTGCTTTGATTGCGTCTTTGGCGGCCGAAACGGCGGCAACGCGCTCTTGCTTGTCGGTGATCGCATAGGCGGCACGCATTGCGTCCTCACCGGCGGCTTTCACAACGTCGTACAGGTCCGCGTAATCGGGTGCGACGAAATCGAACGGCTCTTTGGCGCAGTCTTCGGCCAGATCAATGATCAGGTCGATCACCGGCTGGATCTGCTGGTGAGCAAAGTTCACGGCGCCCAGCATTTCGGTCTCGGTCAGCTCGTAAGCTTCGGATTCCACCATCATCACGGCGTCTTTGGTGCCGGCCACAACCAGGTCCAAGCGCTGCTCGGGGTTGTTGCGCAGATCCTGCATGTCGTCCACGGACGGGTTCAGCGTGTATTCGCCGTCAACAAATCCAACGCGTGCACAGGCGATCGGGCCCATGAACGGTGCGCCCGAAATGGTCAGCGCGGCCGAGGCAGCGATCATCGCGACAACATCGGGATCGTTTTCCAGATCGTGCGACAGCACGGTGCACATCACCAGGACTTCGTGCTTGAAGCCGGGGACGAACAGCGGGCGAATCGGACGGTCGATCAGACGCGCGGTCAGGGTTTCTTTCTCGGTGGGGCGGGCCTCACGCTTGAAGAAGCCACCCGGCACTTTACCGGCGGCATAGTATTTCTCTTGGTAGTGCACCGTCAGCGGAAAGAAATCCTGACCGGGTTTCGGTGCCTTTGCAAAGGTCACGTTCGCCATGACGCTGGTTTCGCCCAGCGTGGCAATGACGGAACCGTCGGCTTGACGGGCAACTTTGCCCGTTTCCAGTGTCAGCGTTTCATCGCCCCACTGCATTGATTTGGTCGTTACGTTAAACATGTAGCGTATCCTTATGGGAGCACTCCCGGCCCTCCGGGTCTCCCGTTTTGCATGGCGGCCCCATTGCCGCCGACCCGTTTATCTTCTCAGGACGCCGGGGTCTGGGCGTCACGTCACAGATTGTGCGGCCATACATCAGATTCAAGCGTTTTGAAAGAAGCGATTGTCGGACGGCCGTTTGAGACCGCAAAAGGCCGCCCTGATCTGTCTGTCGCCGGGCCTTACCAGGCCAGCGTTTTTACATCGGGGTTGAACAGCCAGCTTTCGATCAGCGGAAAATTCCCCATCTGGATGCCGTCAATATAGTCGGCCTTGGTCAGCCCTGCCGCCTTGGAACACGCTCCGCACATGATCACGACGCCGCCATCGGCCATGAAATTCGTCAGCATGTCCTGAATGGAAATCCCTTTGTCGGCCATCAGCCCGTGGACGTGGCTGGGGCGTTTTTTGTCCGCCAGATACACCGCGCGCACGTTCATCCAGATTGCGGTGGGGTGGCCGTTCTTCAGCGATTTTTCATGGGCGAACATGATCGCCTTGGCCGCGGCCCAGGTGTCGTCTGTGGTCAGATTGACGAACAGGCCGGGTTTGGATTCCTCGGCGCTGGCGGTCATTGGCATGATCAGCAGCGACAGGGCCAACATCAGTTTCACAAGATACGAGCGCATAGGGACCTCCTAAATTTCCAGTGCTCGTTTTGGAAAACATATATTCCGAATGTCATATATGACTCAGATCAAGCAGGTCGGATTTTTGGAAATTTTCGCGCGAGGGCGGGCGCTTGGGGGATTTGTACCAAACCACGGGACAAATGGCACAAAAGCCCCCAAACCCGGCCAAAGAAAAACGCCCGCTCAGCCGAGCGGGCGTTCCTGAATTCCGAATTATCGGACAGATTAGCGGCGGATACCCAGGCGCTTGATCAGGTCCTGATAGCGGGCTTCGTCTTTGCCACGCAGGAAGTCCAGCAGCTTACGACGCTGAGCAACCATCATCAGCAGACCACGGCGGCCGTGGTTGTCTTTTTTGTGGGTTTTGAAGTGTTCGGTCAGCGTAGTGATGCGCGAGGTCAGGATCGCAACCTGAACTTCGGGCGAACCAGTGTCACCTTCTTTGGTGCCGAACTCTTTGATAAGACGTGTTTTTTCTTCTGCAGTAATCGACATCGGGGACTCCTTCAGAGCTAAGGGTTGGGGCACGAGCCGGGATGTCGTCCAGCAAGGTCCATAGAGTTTTCCGTTCCGAAGACTCGGATCGGATGCGCGCATATACGGAGATTCCCCACAAAAGAAAAGGAAAAAGAGCCTACAGCGTCAGGCCTGACCGCGCGATCAGGGCGATGTCTGCGACGCTTAGCCCGTCGGCGCCGTTCAGCGTGGCGACCTGTTCGCCATTCAACAGCACCGTCACCGCGCCCTGTTGTGTTTCCGACGGGACCACCTCCAGTTCCGGCTCGTCTCCGATCGTGTCGTCATAGACCACCGCCAGCTGGTCGGTGCCTGTATCAAAATCCTGTACTGTCAACGGGTTATCCACCCAGTCGCCCAGCAGAACCGTGTCAGCCCCGTCACCCGTGTTGATGATATCCCCGCTGCCGCCGACGATTGTGTCGTCCCCGCTTGCCCCGTTCAAATAGTCCATTTCGCTGTCGTCATCGCCGCGCAGCAGGTCGTCACCAGCCCCGCCAAACAGCGTGTCCTCGCCCTCGCCCCCGGTCAGAGTGTCATCGTCCAGGTCCCCGTGCAGCGCGTCATCGCCCGCCCCCCCGTCCAACGAGTCATCCCCGGCGCTGCCGACCAGGCTGTCGTGACCCGCGCCGCCGATCAGGCTGTCGTCACCGTTGTGGCCAAACATCAGGTCGTCGCCAGCGTTGCCCTCCAGCAGGTCGGCGCCGTCCTCGCCGTGCAACGTGTCGTTGCCGTTGCCGCCATGCAGCGTGTCCGCGCCGTCCCAGCCGTGCACGTCGTCATCGCCCGCCCCGCCCGAGACATCGTCGTCGCCCTCGTACCCGTTCAGTTGATCGTCACCTTCGCCGCCATCCATGACGTCGTCATCGGTGCCGCCCGCCAGGATGTCATCGCCATCCGTCAGCAAATCCCCCTGAGTCAGGTCGTCGTCTTCGGTCGGATCAAGCCCATCTGTGCTGATGTCCTCATCCTCCGAGTCGTCCATGACATCGTTTCCGATAAACGCGGCACCGACGGCCATGACGCCCAATAAACCTGCAATAAACAACATGATTTTACCCCACGGATTACCCCGCGCCATTACCGCACAGGCCACCCGAGTCGGTCAAAACCTATTGATTATTCTGGTTAATGTCGGATTGCCCGCCCGTGGCACGGGCGAACTCATCCGCCAGAACGGCCATCCAGTCTCCGATGATGGGCAGGAACTCGAACTGGGACAGCCACCATGTCAGCACGGACACCAGCAGCGTCGCGCCCAGCACAGATCCCAGCCCAAAAGCCAGCCCGCGCCCGAACTGAAACAGGATCATCCGCAGGGTCGAATTCTGCACGGCGATGAACCTGTGATTGTTCAGCTTTTCGACCTCGCGGGTCAGGTGCTGGATGGCGTCTGTGTTTGTGTCAGTCTGGTCGGTCATGGAGCGTCCTGTCGGTCAGGTCTGCGCGGGAATGTCCCACAGTTCGGGCTGTTGGCTATAGGCAATATACAACGGATGTTTCGGGTGCCCGGCCTTGGACAGACCCAGATGATAGACGGGCCGCCCGGTGTCCTGCAACAGGCGCGCCACATGCGGGCCACGCGCCAGATGAGCGCCATGTGTGCCCCAGGCCGCGACGATCTGATCGGCCCAGTCGCAGCTGTCGCTGATCGCGGCGTCATTGGCCGGCCCGACGGGATCGGCGGCGGCGCGCATGGCGCGCGGATCGGTGTCGCGCCAGGCAAAGATGTTGGTCACACGAAAGGCCCCGAACCCCAGCGCGCGCGCGCGCCGCTCGCAGCGTTCAACGGTGGGGTCATTCTGCACCTCGGTTGCGGTCGAGGGGTTCAGCATTACGAACAGTACCTTCTTGCCCGCCGGATCCCAGGTGCGGGTCAGCAGATAGCGGTAGCTTTCGCAGTCAGAGTAGACCGCAGTCGAATGGGCATCGCCCTTTTGGAAATCCCGAGTAATCATGCCCCGTTTGTGCCCGCCCAGACCTGGCGGTGCAAGCGGTCAGTCCAGGTTGAACACACGATTTGGGTGCAACTCGGCCCCTTGCAGCACGCCCACGGCCAGCGGTTTGCCATTGTAGGACGCCCAGCATTCGTCGCCGAACGCGACCCCATGCGCGACGACCATGCCGGGGTTGCCGTTGCGCAGGCGGACGGCGCCTTGATCGGTGGCTTTGACCTCGGGGAGATCGACCAGACCGTCCTCGATCGGGCGCAGATAGGCGTCCAGTTCCGGCGTGCGGGCCTGCTCGTTGATCTGGTCGATGGAGATCCCGTCTTCGGCGGCGTCAAAAGGTCCTGACCAGACGCGGCGCAGCCATTCCACATGGCCATGACAGCCCAGAGCCTGCCCCAGATCGCGCGCGATGGACCGCACGTAGCCGCCCTTGCCACAGGTCATTTCCAGGATCACGTGATCGGCGTCCGGACGGTCGGCCATCAGCAGTTCTTCGACCCACAGGGGGCGGGCTGCGATTTCAAAATCCTCGTCCGCGCGAGCCCGTTTATAGGCGCGCTCGCCGTCGATCTTGACGGCCGAAAACTTCGGAGGCACCTGTTGGATGTCCCCGACAAAGGCCCCCAGCGCGTCCTTGATCTGCTCGTCCGACGGGCGCTGATCGCTTTGGGCGATGACCTCGCCTTCGGCATCATCGGTGTTGGTGGCCACCCCCAGACGGACGGAAAATTGATAGGCTTTCAGCGCATCGGTGATGTAGGGGACGGTCTTGGTGGCCTCGCCCAGGGCGACAGCCAACACGCCGGTGGCATCAGGGTCCAGCGTGCCCGCATGGCCCGCCTTGTTGGCGTTAAACGCCCATTTGACCTTGTTTACAACGGCGGTCGAGGTCATGCCCGCGGGTTTGTCCACGACCAGCCAGCCGGAAATGTCGCGTCCCTTGCGTTTGCGTCCCATGATTTTTGATGCCTGTTGTTGCTGCCAAGGAGGGCGACCTAGCGGATGCCGTCCGCCCTGTCAATTTCGCGGCGCAACGACGCCCACGATGGGGCCCATCCAGAAACCGGGATCGTCCCGCCCGATCTGCGGCGCATAGAGCCGCGAGACCTTGCCGTCGAAATACAGCGCCTGCGGCAGGCCCAGTGTGTCGCGGAAAAGGCTACCGAATTCATGGAACGTGACCGGGTTCCGTGAGATCGCAAAGACAACGCGCGTCCCGTCGGCCGAACTGCCGACCCCGTTGCGAATATAGCGCGAGCTGCTGTTCGGCAAAAAGCGCGGGTGCAGCGCGCCATCAATCACCAGCATCGGGCCGGATTGGGTGGCATGGCGGCAGGCGGGTTTCTGGCGAATGAAGGTCAGGGTCTCGATCACATCGGCGCGGCCCTGCCGGATGCAGAACACACCGTTCGGAAGCAAGCCAAAGTTGCCCGGCCCCGCATTGGGAATCACCCGCATTTCCTGTTGTCCGTCTTGAACATACAGCCCCACGGGCGCGCGATCATCGTGATACATTCCCGCATTCATCGCGAATTGCAGGGTCTGGTTCCGTGGGTTCAGGTCGCTCTGGATGGCTGAAAAATGGCCCAGCACGTCGCCCTGATCATCGCGCAGGAACAGGCGGAGCACTTCTTGGGTGGGGTCAGCCTCGCAGATGGTAAAGCGATTGCTGCCCTGTGTCAGGTTCCGGCATTCAACCGCGCTGCCCTGTGTTCCAAACAAAATGCCCGCAAGGGCCAGACCCGCAATCCGCAGACTGGCCCGGACCAAAATCATTCCTCGTCCTTTTCGATGTCCCGGCGCACCTGGTCTTGTGACAACAGGCGGCGGGTTTCATCCATCCGGTCGAATGTTTCATCCAGCAGGAACCGTAGCTCGGGCGCGTATTTCAGCCCGCATTTGCGACCGATCAGGTGCCGCAGCTCGCCTTGATGGCGGGCCAGCAGCTTGATTGCGTCCTCTTTGCCTTCGCCGCCCAGTGGCAGCACAAAGGTGGTCGCAACGCGCAGATCAGCGCTGAGCCGGACCTCGCCTACGGTGATGGACATGCGATTAAGATCCGGATCATGGATGTCTCCACGCATCAGGATTTCGGACAATGTCCGGCGAATTTGTTCCCCAACCCGGAGCTGACGCATACCGGGGCCGGAACCGAAAGATTTGTTTCCCTTGGCCATGCGTCGCATCTAAGCCTTCGCAAGGGCTTTGCCAAGCAGAACGCGAACCGCTATGAGGGCGAAACATTGGATTTCTTGGAGTATGACCGATGACAAACCTGCCTGGAATCGTCGTAACCGGAGCCTCGGGCCGTATGGGTCAGATGCTGATGCGTACCATTCAGGACAGCGACAAGTGCAAACTTGTCGGCGCGGTCGAGCGCAAAGGCCACGCCTGGGTGGGCCGCGATGTGGGTGAATGCATGGGCGGCGCGCCGATGGACGTGGTCGTGTCCGATGATCCGCTGGAAACATTTCTGCACGCGCAGGCCGTGATTGATTTCACCGCCCCTGCCGCCACGGTGGAATTTGCCGCCATCGCCGCTCAGGCGCGTATCGTGCATGTGATCGGCACCACCGGCATGGCCGAGGATGATCTGGCCAAGGTGAACGCCGCCGCACGCCATGCGGTTGTCGTGCGGGCGGGGAACATGTCGCTGGGTGTGAACCTGCTGGTGCAGCTGACCAAGAAAGTCGCCGCCGCACTGGACGAGGATTTCGACATCGAGGTGATCGAGGCGCATCACAACAAAAAGGTGGATGCGCCGTCTGGCACTGCCTTGATGTTGGGCGAGGCCGCCGCCGAAGGGCGTGGCGTGTCATTGGAGGCCGTTTCGGACCGGGGGCGTGACGGGATCACCGGCGCGCGCCAAAAGGGCCACATCGGATTTACCGCGATTCGTGGCGGGGATATTGTGGGGGAACATGACGTGCTGTTCGCCGCTGCGGGCGAGCGTATCACCCTGCGCCACGTTGCTACCGACCGGGCGATTTTCGCACGCGGCGCGGTCAAGGCCGCTCTTTGGGGCCAAGGTCAGAAGCCCGGCGAATATGACATGATGGACGTGCTGGGGCTGTAACGGCCTGCACACCCCTTAGAAATCGATGGCGATGCCCTTTTTCTCCCAGTCGCCATAGCGCACGGGTTCGGGGCCTTCACGACCACCCAGCTCTTTGGGCAGGGCCTTGGCGGCGGCTTCGGCTTTCTGGCGGCGCTCTTCGGCTTCGGCCAAAGCGCGTTGGGCGGCGGGGGGCAGGTCTTTTTTCGGCTCGCTCATGGTCTCTTCCTCTTGCGGCTACCTGTTGATATACGCGCCTGCATCCCAATCGCAAGGATTGCTCTGTTTTGTCGAAACCCTCCCGTACCGCTATGACGCCGCGCCAGGCTGCTCTTTCCCTGTTGAACCAGGTTCTGGAGGACGGGCGCATGATTTCGGAACTGATTGGCCACGGCGCGTTTCTGCGCCTGGACCCGGCGGACCGTGCCCGTGCACAACGGCTGGCGCTGGACACGTTGCGGGGCCTGTGGCGCGCAGACAAGCAGCTGGCGCATCACCTGAAAAAGACGCCGCCGCTGGCCGTGCAGAATATCCTGCGCCTTGCGACGGTCGAGCTGTGCCTGGGCGGTGACGCCCACGGGATCGTGAACGAGGCCGTCACGATGACCGGCCGCGACAAACGCATTCAGACGATGAAGGGGATGGTTAACGCCGTCCTGCGCAAGATCGCCGCCACCGGCCCACAGGACTGGGCAAAGCAGCGCGCCCCGCGCATTCCATACTGGCTGCGCGAGCCTCTGGTCGAATGCTACGGGACCGAGGATGTCGCGCGTCTGGAGCAGGCTCATTTTGCGGGGCCCGCGCTGGACATCACGGCCAAGGGGGATTCGCAAGCCGTCTGTGACGCGCTGGGGGGCACCTTATTGCCGACGGGGTCGATTCGGTTGCAGGACGCCGGACAGGTTTCGGCCTTGCCGGGATTCGCGACCGGGGATTGGTGGGTTCAGGATGCCGCTGCCGCCCTGCCGGCCAAGGTGCTGAATGTCCAGCCGGGCGAGTCCGTTCTGGATATGTGTGCGGCTCCTGGTGGAAAAACCATGCAGATGGCCGCGTTGGGGGCGGATGTCACTGCGTTGGACGTGTCCGAAAACCGCATGGCGCGGGTTCGGGAAAATCTGGAGCGGACGGGGCTGGACGCTGGGATCGTTACCGGCGACGCGCTGGAACACGAGGGCCAGTACGATGCCATTTTGCTGGACGCGCCTTGTTCGGCCACGGGTACCATCCGCCGTCACCCCGATTTGCCCTATGCCAAGGACGGATCCGAATTCGCTGAGCTGTTCGATCTTCAGGCGCAAATGCTGGACCATGCCGTGGGTTTGCTGGCGCCCGGCGGGCGGTTGGTGTTCGCGACGTGCTCTTTGTTCCCGGACGAGGGCGAGTGCCAGATCGAGGACGCGCTGGAGCGCCACCCCGATATGACCGTCGATCCCGATGCGCTGGATCTGCCCGGTGTCGACGCTGCCTGGCGCACGGCTGAGGGTGGCCTGCGTCTGCTTCCGTCCTACTGGCGTAAGTTGGGCGGGATGGACGGGTTCTATATGGCCTGCCTGCGCAAGAGCTGAGCGGATTTCCTACAATCGTTCATGTGAACGCCTTTGGGCGGTGACAGAACGCTGCCTTGGGGCTATTCTGCGACCAACCCGCCGACAGAGCGGCCGCTAAAGAGCGCATGAGGCATGGCAGATGTTTAAACCCGACAGGACCACGGCGCGCCTGACGCGCTGGATGCATCGGTTGCACGCGCAACTGAGCGGGTTCGCCCGTCCGGCCACTGGGTTTGTCAGCCAGCCGGAACCTCGTACCATCGGCAGCTTTGCCCGCGGTCGTCAACTGGTGGCAGGGAACTTTCTGTTTGCCGGACATCTGACCGAAGCCCCCGGTTCCCGAATTTGGGATGTGGCGGCGCCCGATATTGCCTTTCAAGAAGAGCTGCACGGATTTGGATGGCTCGATGATTTGGCGGCTGTGGGCGACCCTGCCACGCGGGGCCGTGCACAAGACTGGCTGTGGGCGTGGATCGACCGCTATGGCGCGGGCAAGGGCGTTGGCTGGACACCTGATTTGACCGGACGGCGGATTATCCGCTGGATCCACCACGCCTTGTTCGTGCTGCGTGGGGTGGACAAGGAACAGTCCGATGCCTTCTATCGATCGCTTTCGCGGCAGACGATCTTCTTGTCGCGCCGCTGGCAGGCGTCTTCTCCTGGGCTGCCCCGGTTCGAGGCGCTGACCGGATTGCTCTATGCCGGCCTGTCCCTGGAGGGGATGGCCAAACACGTAGAGCCCGCCGTCAAGGCGCTGGCCCGTGATTGCGTCACTCAGGTGGATGCGCAGGGGGGAATTCCTACCCGCAACCCCGAAGAGCTGCTTGAGGTATTCACCCTGTTGACTTGGGCCGCCGCAGCCCTGACCGAGGCGGGCCACCCGGTTCACCCCGATCACCTGGCCGCGATTGAGCGCATCGCGCCGACCCTGCGCACGCTGCGCCATGCAGATGGCGGGCTGGCCCGGTTCCATGGGGGTGGGCGTGGGATCGAAGGACGGCTGGACACGGCGCTTGCGGCTTCGGGGATCAAGGGGCGCGCGCCAGACGGATTGGCGATGGGCTATGCCCGGCTGTCGGCTGGCCGCACCAGCGTTGTCGTGGATGCCAGCCCCCCGCCGGGCGGCAAGGCTTCCTATAACGCGCATGCCTCGACTTTGGCATTCGAGCTGACCTCGGGGCGCAGGCCGGTCGTGGTGAATTGTGGGTCGGGGGCCATTTATGGCGCGAAATGGCGCCGGGCAGGGCGCGCCACGCCCAGCCATTCTACCCTCTGCCTGGACGGGTTTTCCAGTTCGCGTCTGGGCGGGCGCGGCAAGGCCGAGCTACTGACCTACATCCCCAAAACCGTCCCGATCGAGGTCTCTCAGGCCCCTGATGGTGTGCGGTTCGAGGGGGGGCATGACGGGTACGTCAAGTCATATGGGCTGACCCATGCGCGCACACTGGAGCTGACCTTTGACGGGCGCGGCATGGCGGGCGAGGAATTGCTGATCGCCCTGTCGGACGCTGATAAACGTAAGTTCAACAAATCGCCCCAGACGGTGGCTCTCGAGGGCATCCCTTTTCAGATCCGGTTCCACCTGCACCCCGAGGTCGACGCGACGGTCGACATGGGTGGGGCCTCGGTGTCCCTCGCATTGAAAAGCGGAGAGCTGTGGCTGTTTCGACATGGCGGAAGCACGGAAATGACGCTGGAACCCTCGGTTTATCTGGAAAAAGGCCGTTTACGGCCCCGTGCGACCAAACAAATCGTTTTATCTGGGCGCGCGATGGACTATGCGACGCGCATCCGATGGTCCTTGGCCAAGGCGCAGGATACGCCGATCAGTATCCGCGACCTGAACCGGGATGAACCGGACCTGACCTGAACAGATACAAAGAGCTGCCCCATGACCAACCTCTATCCCGTGCGCCGCGCGTTGATTTCCGTTTCCGATAAGACCGGCCTGATTGACCTTGGACAGGCTCTGGCCGCCCGCGGGGTCGAGCTGCTGTCGACCGGCGGCTCGGCCAAGGCGCTGCGCGATGCGGGCCTAGAGGTGCGCGATGTTGCCGATGTGACCGGCTTTCCTGAAATGATGGATGGTCGCGTGAAAACCCTGCATCCCAAGGTCCACGGCGGCCTGCTGGCGTTGCGCGACAATGCCGATCACGTTGCGGCCATGGATGAACACGATATCGGCGGCATCGACCTGCTGGTTGTGAACCTCTACCCGTTCGAGGCCGCCCTGGCCCGCGGTGCCGAGTACAACGAGATGATCGAGAACATCGACATCGGTGGTCCCGCCATGATCCGCGCCGCCGCGAAAAACCACGGGTTTGTCACCACAGTTGTGGATGTCGAAGATTATAGCGCGCTGCTGGGTGAACTGGATGCCAATGACGGCCAGACCTCTTACAGCTTCCGCCAGAAGATGGCCCAGATCGCCTATGCCCGCACCGGTGCCTATGACGCTGCCGTTTCGACCTGGATGGCCGGTGCCATCGGTCAGGATACACCGCGCCGTCGCGTTTTTGCGGGCGAACTGGCCCAGACCCTGCGTTACGGTGAAAACCCGCACCAGTCGGCGGCTTTCTACAAGGATGGCAGCGTGCGCGCCGGTGTCTCCACCGCGCAGCAGCATCAGGGCAAAGAGCTGTCCTATAACAACATCAACGACACCGACGCGGCGTTCGAACTGGTCGCCGAATTCGGCACCGATGCGCCCGCCTGTGCGATCATCAAACACGCCAACCCTTGCGGTGTCGCCAGTGGCGCGACCCTGGCCGAGGCTTACAGTCGTGCATTCGATTGTGACCGGACCTCGGCTTTCGGCGGGATCATCGCGCTGAACCAGACGCTGGACGGCGCCACCGCCAAAGAGATCGCTAAGATCTTTACCGAGGTTGTCATCGCCCCTGAGGCCACTGACGAGGCCAAGGCCGTCTTCGCCGCCAAGAAAAACCTGCGTCTGCTGACAACGGGTGCGCTGCCCGCTCCGAAATCGGTGATCACCACCTATCGTCAGGTCGCCGGTGGTTTCCTGGTGCAGGGCAAGGACAACGGCGCGATCACGCTGGAGGATCTGAAGGTCGTGACCGAGCGCCAGCCGACCCAACAGGAACTGACCGACCTGCTGTTCGCCTGGAAAGTCGCAAAGCACGTCAAATCCAACGCCATCATCTACGTCAAGGACGGTGCCACCGTTGGCGTCGGCGCGGGCCAGATGAGCCGCGTTGACAGTACCCGCATCGCCGCTCGCAAAGCCGAGGATATGGCCGAAGCGATGGGTCTGGACGCCCCGCTGACGCAAGGCTCGGTCGTGGCGTCTGACGCGTTCTTCCCGTTTGCTGATGGTCTGATCACCGCGGCCGAGGCTGGCGCAACGGCGCTGATCCAACCGGGCGGCTCCATGCGCGACCAAGAGGTCATCGACGCGGCCAACGAACGTGGTCTGGCCATGGTCTTTACCGGAATGCGCCATTTCCGCCACTAAGGCCGCTTGTTTTTCAATCTACACGAATCCGGCGAGTTCAGTTAAGCTCGCCGGATAATTCATTTCCGAGGCGCGAAAAACGTGCCCGGCACGGGGCAGATTAGGGCAAGTAAATGAAGCAGGTTTTCTGGGCAGGTTTCTGGACGTTCCTTTTGGATCAGGCCAGCAAATATCTTGTCGTGCACATTCTGGATCTGCGTAACCTGGGTGAAATTGACGTTTTCCCACCTCTGCTGAACCTGCGGATGGCGTGGAACTACGGTGTGAATTTCGGACTGATGTCCAGTGGGTCCGACGTGGCGCGCTGGATGCTGATTGCTGTGGCTTTGCTGATTTCAGGCGCTGTGCTGCGCTGGGTGTATCGTGACCCGCCGGGCCTGATCGGGATGGTTTCAGCGGGGTTGCTGGTTGGTGGGGCATTGGGAAATGTCGTGGACAGGCTGTTGTATGGCGCGGTCGCGGACTTTCTGAACATGTCTTGCTGTGGGATTTCAAACCCCTATGCGTTCAATGTGGCGGATATTGCGATCTTTGTCGGCGCATTCGGGCTTATCCTATGGGGTGGTAACAAAAAGCACCCGTGACGCGGGCGTTTGGATCGGCTAATGCTTGGGTCGAACGAACTGGAGGGTGGCGATGCGGATGTCGCGCGCAGTATTCTTGGTGGCTTTTGTCGGATTGGCAGCCTGTGGCGGAGATAACCGCTTGCGGGATTTGCGCTCGTTTACGGGGGGGCCGGACGAGTTCTCGGTTATTCCCGGAAAAGAGCTGCAATCTCCTAATGACTATTCCTCGTTGCCCGCGCCGACACCTGGCGGGGCGAACCTGACCGATCAGAACCCGCGTGGCGATGCGGTTGCTGCGCTGGGGGGGCGGGCCTCGGCATTGGTGCCCAATGGTGTGCCCGCTGGCGAATCTTCGCTGGTTAGCTATGCCAGCCGAAATGGCGTCAGCCCTGCGATCCGATCGGAATTGGCCACCGAGGACGAAGCGTTCCGCAAGCGCCAGTCCCGTTTCACCAAAATCCGCATTACGCGTATCGACCGGTACAATCAGGCCTATAAGAAACAGCGCCTGAATGCCTATGCCGAGGCAGATCGCTGGCGGGCCGCAGGGGCAAATGTCCCGTCGGCCCCACCGTCAGGGCAATAACTCACATCCGCGTTAGCGGGCTTGAAGCTTGTGGCTCTGGGCGTATCTTGCTGGGAAACAACAGGAGAGATGCCTATGATCCGCTTCGTTGCCGCCCTTGTGGCGACACTGGCCCTGTCGGCGCCGCTGAAGGCCGCCGAGAAGGTAAGCGATTTCACATTGGACAATGGAATGCAGGTTGTGGTGATCGAGGATCATCGCGCGCCCGTGGTTGTCCATATGGTTTGGTATCGCGCGGGTTCGGCGGATGAACCTCCGGGCCAGTCGGGCGTGGCGCATTTTCTGGAACACCTGCTGTTCAAAGGCACCGACACGCTGGAACCGGGCGAGTTCTCTGCGACGGTCGCAAAAAATGGCGGGGCGGACAACGCATTCACCAGCTATGATTATACAGCCTATTATCAACGTGTTGCGGCGGACCGTCTGCCGCTGATGATGCGGATGGAATCGGACCGGATGAAAAATCTCCGCCTGTCCGAGGCCGATATCGTCACAGAACGTGACGTGATCCTGGAAGAGCGCAACATGCGCGTGGAGAACAATCCTTCGGCTCTGTTTCGTGAACAGAAAAGCGCCACGCAATATCTGAACCACCGTTACGGTGTGCCCATCATCGGCTGGAAACACGAGATGGAAGAGCTGAGCCTAGAGGATGCCCTATCTTATTACGGCACGTACTATTCCCCCAATAACGCGATCCTGGTGGTGGCCGGTGACGTGCAGCCCGATGAGGTGCTTGCGTTGGCGCAGCAATTCTACGGCCCGATCCCGGCCAACCCCGATCTGCCCAGTGAACGCTATCGCAGCGCCGAACCCCCGCAGACAGCCGAGCGCCGTCTGATTTTCCGCGACGCCCGCGTGGCGCAGCCCTATGTCAGCCGGTCGTATATGGCACCTGAACGTGATAGCGGGGCGCAGCAGGACGCCGCAGCCTTGGTCATTCTGTCCGAGGTTCTGGGCGGTAGCACAACCTCGATCCTGTCTGAAAAGCTGCAATATGAAACGCAGAAGGCGATCTTTACCGGGGCCTATTACAGCGGCGGGTCGCTGGACGATTCGACCTTTGATCTGGTCGTGGTACCGGCCCCCGGCGTGACGCTGCAACAGGCCGAAGACGCGTTGGACGACGTGCTGGCGGGGTTGGTTGAAAATGGAATTGACGACGACAGGCTGGAGCGCGTGAAAATGCAGATACGTGCCTCGGAAATCTATGCGTTGGACAATACCGAGGGCCTGGCCAATCGCTATGGCCGCGCATTGACGCAAGGGTTGACGATACAGGACGTGCAGGAATGGCCGGGCATTCTGGATGCCGTGACGGCCAAGGATGTCCTGTCTGCGGCGCGCAACGTACTGGACCGGCGGCAATCCGTTACCGGCTGGCTGATGACCGAGGAACTGGGCCAATGATCAAACGTTTCATTTTGCCGATGGTCCTGCTGATTGCAGCACTTCCAGCCCGCGCCGAGGTGCAAATCCAAGAAGTGACCTCGCCTGGTGGGTTAACGGCCTGGCTGGTCGAGGATCATTCGATTCCCTTCACCGCGCTTGAACTGCGGTTTCGCGGTGGTGCGCGGCTGGATTCGCCCCAGGCCGCGGGCGCAACGAATCTGATGGTTGGCCTACTGGAAGAGGGGGCGGCGGATCTGGATTCGCGTGGCTTCGCCCGCGCAACCGAAGAGCTGGCCGCAGGGTTTTCCTATGATCTGTCGGATGATTTCGTCAGCGTCTCGGCCCGGTTTCTGTCTGAAAATCGGGATCAGGCGATTGCCCTGCTGCGCGATAGCCTGATTGCGCCTCGCTTTGATCAGGATGCGGTGGATCGGGTGCGGCAACAGGTGCTTTCGGGAATTCTGTCGGACGAGAAAAATCCGCGCGACATTGCCGCGCAATCTTTCCGTACGCTGATCTATGGCGATCACCCCTATGCGCGCCCGCAAAGCGGTAGCACCGCAAGCGTCACCGCGCTGACACGGGAGGATCTGTTGGTAGCCCACCAGAATGCGCTGACGCGGGACCGGGTCTATATCTCTGCCGTGGGCGACATCACCCCAGCGGACCTGGCCGCCGTGTTGGATACCGTGCTGGGCGATCTGCCCGCCAAAGGCCCCGCATTGCCTGCCCCCGCCAAGCTGAACTTTCCGGGCGGCACTCATGTGACCGAATTTGAAACCCCGCAATCCGTGGCCCTGTTTGCGCAACCCGGTATCGCGCAAGAAGACCCGGATTTCTTTGCTGCCTACATTCTGGACCTGATTCTGGGTGGCGGGTCCTTCGAAAGCCGCCTGATGCAGGAAGTGCGCGAAAAGCGCGGCCTGACATATGGCGTCTATTCCTACCTGGTGGACAAGGACGGTGCCTCGCTGTGGATGGGGTCGGTTGCATCGGGGAACGAACGTATCGCGCAGGCAATTCAGGTGATCCGCGGCGAATGGCAGAAACTGCTGGCCACTGGCGTCACCGAGGACGATCTGGCCAATGCAAAGACCTATCTGACGGGGGCCTATCCCCTGCGGTTCGACGGGAATGCGACGATTGCGAAAATCATGGTCGGTATGCAAACCAGTGGAATGCCAATCGACTATATGGCCACGCGAAACGACCGGGTGAATGCCGTCACGATGGAGGACATGCGCCGCGTTGCCAAACGCCTGCTGGACCCGGCTGCGCTGACCTTTGTGGTGGTGGGGCAGCCGCAGGGCCTGCCGGCGAACTAAGCAAAGAAACCTGTCGCTGCGCCTGCTTTTCTGGTCTAAAGCGGGCGCATGACAGACAGCACCCCATTTGAGATTTTCCTGGTCGGCACCCCCGGCCTTGACGCGCCATTGTACCAAGAGGTGGTCGAAGCGGGGTTTGCCTCGCCTGAACTGATTCCCGGCGGGGTGACGATTCAGGGCGGTTGGAGTGATGTCTGGCGCGCTAATTTGGTGCTGCGGGGCGCAACGCGGGTGTTGGCGCGGATCGGGTCTTTTCGGGCGTTTCATCTGGCGCAACTGGACAAGCGGTGCAAGAAATTCCCATGGACCGACGTGTTGCGCACCGATGTGCCCGTCCGGGTCGAGGTCACGTCGAAACGGTCGAAAATCTATCATGCGGGGGCGGCTGCCCAACGGATCGAAGGCGGGCTAACCGCGGCTGGCATCTCCGTTTCTGCGGATGCGGCGATGGTGCTGAAAACCCGGATCGACGACAATCTATGCACCTTCAGCATCGACACATCGGGCGAGTCTCTGCACAAACGCGGCCACAAAGAGGCGGTGAACAAGGCGCCTATGCGCGAAAACATGGCTGCGATGTTCCTGCGCGAATGCGGATTTACTGGCACCGAGCCAGTGCTGGATCCAATGTGCGGGTCGGGCACCTTTCCGATCGAGGCGGCCGAGATCGCCATGGGCCTGTATCCCGGCCGCACGCGCAGTTTTGCGTTTGAACAGCTGGCCAGTTTCGAGGCTGATGCCTGGGCCGAGATGAAGGCCGCAGGCCAGACACAGACCCCGAAGGGCTTGTTCTATGGTTCCGACAGGGACGCCGGCGCCATCCGCATGAGCACGGCCAATGCCGAACGCGCAGGTGTCGCCGCTTACACCCAATTCGAAATGAAGCCGATCAGCGAGATTACCCCGCCCGATGGTCCTGCGGGGCTGATTATCCTGAACCCACCCTATGGCGCGCGGATCGGGAACAAGAAGCCCTTGTTCGGGCTCTATGGATCGCTGGGCACAGTGCTGAAAGAGCGCTTCAAGGGTTGGCGCGTTGGGATCGTGACGTCGGATTCGGGGCTGGCAAAGGCGACGGCACTGCCGTTTTTGCCCAATGGCCCAACGGTCGCTCATGGCGGGCTGAAGGTTCGTCTGTTCCGCACGAAACCTCTGTAATCTGCTTTCGCGCCTGTATTGGCTGCTGAAATGCGTTGATGGTTACAAATGTAACAAATACCTCCTCTTCAACACCAGACAGAACCCAGAGGAGAGACCCATGAAAATAGAACAAATCCACCATGTCGCCTATCGCTGCAAGGATGCGAAGCAGACCGTAGAATGGTACCGGGACATGTTGAACATGGATTTCATCCTGGCCATCGCCGAGGACCATGTGCCTTCGACCCACGAACCCGACCCCTACATGCATGTCTTTATCGACGCCGGGAATGGCAACGTGCTGGCGTTTTTTGAACTGCCGACCAAGCCAGAAATGGGCCGTGACGAGAACACCCCTGTCTGGGTACAGCATATCGCGTTCAAGGTGAAAGACCGCGACGAGCTGGTTGCCTTCAAGAACCACCTAGAGGCCAAAGGCGTCGAGGTTCTGGGCGTGACCGATCACTCGATCTTTCATTCGATCTACTTCTTTGATCCGAATGGTCACCGGGTCGAACTGGCTTGCCCGGATCCAGCCGAAGATGAAATGCTGGCCCGTCTGGACAGCGTAAAATGGGATATGCTGGAGGAGTGGTCAAAAACCAAAAAGGCCCCCAAACACGCCGATTGGATGCACGCCAAGGAACTGTCGGACGTTTGATCTGACCTCGCGATTGCCCGCTGGTATGCTGGCAATCGCTCAGCCCTCGCCGTAGGGCACCCAGATGGTTTTGACCTCTGTTGCGGCCTCCAGAAACGCGTGGGCATCGGTGGTATACCAGTCCCGAGCACGGCCGTTGTTGACCCAGGTGCGTTTCAGGTTGCCTGCGCTGGCGTGCTCGATCTGTTGCGACAGATCCGAGGAAGAGAAGCTCCAAACTGTATCGACATCCATATGGCTGGCCATTGTGCCGGCCAATTCGGAATGCGGACCGGTTAGAATGTTCACCACGCCCGCCGGCACGTCCGAGGTATCCAGAACCTGATAAAAATCTGTCGCCGTCAGCGGGAAGGCCTCGCTTGCGGCCAGCACGACACGGTTCCCCATCGCGATGGCTGGGGCCATGACGGACACCAATCCCAGCAGCGGGGCTTCGTCAGGGCAGATCGCGGCGACAACCCCAACAGGTTCATGCATCGCCAGTGCAACGCCGCGGATCGGGACAGATTTCACAGCACCGTCGAACTTGTCGGCCCACGCGGCATAGGTGAACAGGCGGCTGATGGCGGCCTCGACCTCTTTGGCGCCCGAGCGCCCGCCGACCATGCTGTCGATCCGGTGGGCAAATTCCTCGGCGCGGGCATTCAGGTTCTCGGCGATGTAATACAGGATCTGCGCGCGCAGATGCGCCGAGGATTTGCTCCAACCGGCTGCGGATCGGGCGGCCTCGACTGCGTTGCGGATGTCTTTGCGTCCGGCAATCGGAACCTGCCCCAGAAGTTTCCCGTTCTTGGCATAGACCGATTTCGAATATCCACCATCTGGCCGGGCCTGCTTGCCCCCGATATACAGTTTCGGGGTCCGGTCCAGCCCGCTGGCTGCCCCGCTGCCCTCATGCGGTTTGACTGGTGACAGAGGCTTGGTCTTGGCCTTAGGCCGGGTGTAGGCGCGCAGCCCCTCCCATCCGCCTTCGCGGCCAAACCCGCTCTCGCGGACGCCGCCAAACCCGGCGGCGGCGTCGAACAGGTTGGTGGCGTTCACCCAGACCACCCCAGCGGCCAGTTTGGGCGCAATATCCAGCGCCAGGTTCACGTTTTCCGTCCAGACGGTCGCGGCCAACCCATAGCGCGTGTTATTGGCCATCGAGACAGCCTCGGCTGGGGTGCGGAACGTGGCCGATACCAGAACCGGGCCGAAAATCTCTTCCTGCATCAGGCGCGAGGACGGCGTCAGCCCAGTGATGAGCGTGGGGGGATAGAAACAGCCTTCGACGGGTATCCGGGCGTCCGCGCGGAATAATTCGCCCTCAGTGTTGCTGTCCACCATCTGTGAAATGGCCTGCAACTGCACAGGGTCCACAATGGCACCCACGTCGATGCACTTGTCCATCGGATTGCCAACCCGCAACGTCTGCATTCGGGCGCGGAGCTTGTCGTGGAACTGTTCGGCGACGCCCTCTTGAACCAACAGGCGCGACCCCGCACAGCAGACCTGTCCCTGATTCAGCCAGATCGCGTCCACCAGACCTTCGATGGCGGAATCCAGATCAGCATCATCAAACACGATATATGGTGATTTTCCCCCCAGTTCGAGCGACAGAGCCTTGCCGCTGCCAGCCGTAGCAGTGCGAATCCGCCGCCCTACTTCGGTTGATCCAGTAAAGGCGATCTTGTCGATATCGGGATGCCTGACGATCATCTCGCCGACGTGGCCGTCACCCGTGACAATGTTCACGACCCCTTTGGGCAGGCCAGCCTGACGGCAAATGTCCGCAAATAACAGCGCCGTCAACGAGGTGTATTCGGCTGGCTTCAGCACCACGGTATTGCCCGCAGCCAGTGCCGGAGCTACCTTCCACGCCAGCATCAAAAGTGGGAAATTCCACGGGACGATCTGGCCACAGACGCCCAACGCTGCGCGCTCTGGCAATTCGTCGTCGCTCAGCTGTGCCAGCCCTGCGTGATAATAGAAATGCCTCTGGGCCAAGGGCACATCAATATCGCGCGCCTCACGGATCGGTTTGCCATTGTCCAGCGTTTCCAGAACCGCAAACAGCCGCGCGTGTTTCTGCAACAGGCGGGCCAACGCATACAGATGTCGGGCGCGCCCCCGACCGCCCAGTTTTTCCCACTTGGATTGCGCCGCACGCGCCGCAGCAACCGCGGCATCCACATCCTCCTGCGTCGCTTGGGTCAGCGTGGCCAATGTCTCGCTATTTGCGGGGTTCTTGGACAGGAACCCATCGCCCGGAGCCGTAAACTCGCCAGCGATGAAATGCCCAAACCGATCCCCCTGATCGACAAGCCACGCCAGCGCATCCGCCGCGCTTTCGGGGGCGGGGCCATACTCCATGCTGTCGAATATCTTTTTCACGCTCATTTCATCTTGCCCCAAATACTCAAAATCCCACGCTCCCTGCTGGGCGCCTCACCCCATGGGGTGGCGATAGCTTGCCGAATAGGCCCCTGTCACGTGATGCTCTAGCTGGCGTTCTATATCGCCCAACAACGAGGACGCCCCGAACCGAAACAGGTCGGGTTGCAGCCAGCGATTGCCCAGCTCTTCCTTGATCAGCGATAGGTACACCAATGCGTCCTTGGCCTTGGAAATGCCACCCGCTGGTTTGTATCCGACGCGGTATCCCGTGCGTTGATAATAATCGCGAATGGCACGGATCATCACAAGGCTGACGGGTAGGGTGGCGTTGACGCTTTCCTTGCCGGTCGAGGTCTTGATGAAATCAGCCCCCGCCATCATGCACACCAGCGAGGCCCGCGCGACGTTGCGTAGGCTGCCCAGCTCTCCGGTCGCCAGAATGGCCTTTACATGCGCGTCGCCGCAGGCCGCGCGGAAGGCGCGCATCTCGTCGTACAGCGCCTGCCAGTTGCCTGTCAGGACATGACGGCGCGAGATCACGATGTCGATTTCCTGAGCCCCTGCTGCCACGCTTTCTTCAATCTCAGCCACGCGCAGATGAAAGGGCGACAGGCCAGCGGGAAAACCGGTGGAAACGGCCGCGACGGGAATGCCCGATCCCTCAAGCGCGACCAAGGCGGGGGCGATCATGTCGTGGTAAACGCAGACGGCGCCAACGGTCAGTCCCGTCATTCCCAGCGCCTCCAGGATGTCAGCGCGGACGGGGTGCCGCGCCTTGGCGCACAGGCGGGTTACGCGCCCGACTGTATCGTCTCCAGATAATGTCGTCAGGTCGATGCAGGTGATCGCCTTGCACAGCCAGGCGGCCTGAAACTCTTTTTTCACACTACGCCGACCGGGCAGCGTGGCGGCGCGCCGCTCAATAGCCGAAGTGTTCGCCTGCGCGGTGCGGACCCAATCCAGATCCAGATCCATCCCGGGATTTCGGGGTTCTGTCACTTGCGGCAGATGGGTTTGTAATAGCTGGGTATCGGTTTGCACCGGTCCCTCCCTTCACGGTTTCAGGATCAAGGTGACATGCGGGCAGGGCGATTGGCAAGCAGGGGCGTGGGGTCAGCCAACCTGACCGCGCAGGGCCACCAAACCCAAGGGCGAGGGATCGTCATGGCAGGTGACTGGAACACCCTGAGCCGTCAACCCTGCGGCATAGCCCTGAGCCAAGGTTTTTGGCCCAAGGATCGCCACCTGTTGACCCAACCACCAAGCACGCGCGGCCCCCAGCTCGGCACCGATCAGGTGGCCGGTTTGGGCGCTTGGCTTGTGTTCGGACGCGGCCAGATGTGCGGCCAGGCGCTCGGGGCGGGACAGGGTTTCGGACAGGGCGTCGGGGTCAGATTGGGCGGGCGCCTCAAGTGCCTGTATCAGGCGCGGGGTCAGAAAAGCCTGGAACCCGATCAGTTCCTGCGCGCTGAGCAGACACCAATAGCTGTGGCTCTTGGTTAGAACCAGCGCGACGCCATCCCAATCGTTGTCGTTTGATTGAAACCCCAGCAATTGCAGCCGGACCGACGCGGGCAGGCGGGACGGCCCGTCCTGCACATCTGTGAACGCCCCGACGGGTAACAGTTTCAACGGCACCTTTTGTGCACTGCGCGAGGGGGCGATGATGAACATATCCGCCTCGCCCAGCTGTGCTGTGATTTCAGCCGGGCTGTGCCCTGTCGCAAAGGACACCGGCGCGCCGCTGTGAAATCGCCAGCCACGCAGGCCGTCTGTCGTTTCAAAGATACCGATCCAGTCGCTCATGCCCCGCAGATAGGCCTTGCGGGGCAGGGCGTCAATCATTGCGCCGCGGCGGTCTTGGGTTGGGTCAGCTTCATCACCGCATCATATTGCGCCAGAAACACTTCGCCGGTCAGTTGATCCAGGAAATGGCTGCGCTTCAGGCGGTCCATCACGGGGCCTTTGACCTCGGTCAGGTGCAGTTTGATGTCCAGATCATCCAGCCGGTGATTGATTGCCTCCAGACTTTCCAGCGCGGACATATCGATCTCGTTCACGGCCGAGCACATCAGCACGACATGTTTGATGGGTTCGTCACAGGCGATGCGGTCATAGATGTAATCCTCTAGGAACCGAGCATTGGCGAAATACAGGCTTTCGTCGATCCGCAGGGTCACGATTTCCGGGTGGGTCGTCACCTCGTGCCGCAGGATGTTGCGGAAATGCTGCGTGCCGGGGACCAGCCCAACCTCGGCGACGTGCGGGCGCGAGGTTTTATACAGGAACAGTCCGATCGACAGGATCACACCGGCGGACACGCCCATTTCCACGCCAAAGCCCAGCGTCAGGAAAATCGTCGCGGCAACAGCGGCGAAATCCACCTTAGAGTAGGACCATGTTTTGCGCAGGATCGAGAAGTCGACCAGCGACAGCACTGCAACGATGATCGTGGCGGCCAGAGTGGCTTTGGGCAGGAAATACAGCAGTGGGGTCAGCAGCAAAGCAGCCAGCAGAATGCCCACGGCGGTGAACGCCCCCGCGGCAGGTGTTTCCGCCCCGGCGTCGAAATTCACCACAGAACGAGCAAAGCCCCCCGTCACAGGATAGCCCCCCGAAATCGCCGCGGCGATGTTGGATGCCCCCAGCCCGACAAGCTCTTGATCGGGGACGATGCGCTGTCGTTTCTTGGCGGCGAGAGTCTGTGCGACCGAGACGGATTCCACGAATCCAATGATCGAAATCAGGATGGCCGACATCAGCAACGAGGACCACAGATCCGCATCAAAGGACGGCATGGTCAATGGCGGAAGGCCCATCGGCACCTCGCCCACGATTTTCACGCCCTTGTGCTGTAATCCGAATGCCCAGACGGCGAGCGTGGTTGCGACGACAGCGCCCACCGGGCCGGCCTTGGCCAGAATATCGGCCAGGCGCGGCTTTAGCCCGGCACTCAGCAGCACAGGTTTCAGCCCTTTGCGGACCCAGAACAGGAACCCCGTCGTCGCCAGACCAATGAACAGCGTGATCGGGTTGGCCAGATGCTGGTTTTCGAACAGCGAACCCAGAAGGGTGATCAGATTGTGGCCGTGCGCTTCGATTCCGAAAAGGTGTTTCAACTGCGAGGTCGCGATCAGCACGCCCGAGGCCGTGATGAATCCAGCAATCACCGGGTGCGACAGGAAATTGGCCAGGAATCCCAGTCGAAAAATGCCCATCACCAACAAGAATAGACCGGAAATAAAGGCCAGCGTGATCGCAGCGATGGCGTATTCCGCCGTGCCTTGCAGGGCCAAATTCCCCACGGCGGCGGCGGTCATCAGTGACACGACGGCGACCGGCCCCACGGCCAGCGCGCGGCTGGTGCCAAATACCGCATAGGCCACCAGCGGCAGAATCGAGGCATAGAGCCCCATTTCTGCGGGCAGCCCGGCCAGCAGCGCATAGGCCAGCGATTGCGGGATCAGCATGATCGTCACGATCACAGCCGCCACCAGATCGCTGGTCAGCGTGTCCTTGTCATAGGTTTTCGACCATTGAAGGATCGGCAGGTGCCGCTCCATCGAGGCTCGGGTCAGTTTCGGCAAGCGCATCGGCCTATCGTCCTTGGAAAAAGGGGAAGGGCGGGAGATATCCCCCGCCCGGTGTTCGTGAGTGGTGCGATCTTATCTGGCCGAGACTTTTTCGGGTCTCGCCAGCCATTCTTTGCCGCGCAGCATCGCCTTCCAGTACACTGGAGGCAGGATCTGTTCCTTTAGGATCCAGGCTGCGCGGGTGGGTTTCGTGCCGTCGATGACCCATTTCGGGAACGACGGCAAAAGCGCCCCGCCATAGCCGAATTCGGCTAGGACAATTTTGCCGCGCTCGACTGTCAGCGGGCAGGAGCCATAGCCGTTGTAGATCGCGGTTGGTGATTTCCCCAGCACGTCGTCCACCAGGTTTTCAGCCACAACGGGGGCCTGCATCCGTGCGGCGGCGGCGGTTTTTGCGTTGGGGGCGTTCATCACGTCACCCAAAGCCCAGATGTTATCGTATTCCTTGTGGCGCAGGGTGGCCTGATCCACATCGACCCAGCCCGCCGCATCCGCCAACGGCGACACGCGGATGAAATCAGGCGCAGTTTGAGGCGGGCAGACATGCATCATGTCGAACTCGACCTCGACCCGTTCGACCGGGGTGTCGGGCTTGGCGACGTCGAACCACGCCTTTTTCGCAGGGCCATCCACGGCCACCAGATTGTGGAAGAAGTTCAGCTTGGCGTCGTATTTTTTGACGTATTCCTCAAGAGCCGGGACGTAATCCTTGACCCCGAACAGCACGCCGCCTGCGTTCATGAAATTGATGTCGATATTGTTCAATGCGCCGTTTTTGAACCAATGATCGCCGGACAGGTACATTGCCTTTTGCGGGGCGCCTGCGCATTTGATCGGCATGGGCGGCTGCGTGAACAGGGCGCGGCCTTTTTTCAGGCCCTTCACCAGGTCCCAGGTGTAAGTCGCCAGATCATAGCGGTAGTTCGAGGTGACGCCGTTTTTGCCCAGCGTTTCGACCAGCCCGTCCACAGCGTTCCAATCCAGTTTTAGACCGGGACAAACGACCAGACGATCATATTTCACCACACGGCAGCCATCCAGAACGACGGCGTTGTCGGCGGGCTCAAAGGCTGCGACGGCGGATTTGAGCCAATGCACATCCTTTGGGATCAGGCTGCCCATTGTCTTGGCTGTCGTCTGCGCGTCAAACACACCCGCGCCAACCATGGTCCAGCCGGGCTGGTAATAGTGGATGTCGGCGGGGTCCAGAATGGCCACGTCCAGATCAGATTTGCGCGCCTTGATGGAGGCCGCAAGCGCGATGCCTGCCGCGCCGCCGCCCACAATCACCACATCGAATTTCGCGTCGCCCGTATCGGTTGGGGTTTTGCCCCCATTCACGATGCGGCGCACAACGCCTGCCATGTCATAGCCAGCCGCCTTGGTTGCCGCCAAAATTTCCGAGGCGGGTTTGTCCTTGGCTACAGCCAGTGACCACAGCGTGGTCGAGCGTGTACCCGTGCGGCAATAGGCCAGTGTCGGACCTGGAAGCTCGATCAGGGCTTGGCCGAAATCAGCGGCGTCTTCGTCCCGAACCTTACCTGACACGATGGGCAAGTACCGTGTCTGTAGCCCAGCGGCCTGAGCGGCAGCGTCGATCTCCTCGAACGTGGGCTGGTCGGCTGCTTCGCCATCGGGGCGGTTACAGATGATCGAACGAAAGCCTTGCTCGACCAGCTTGGCGATGTCGTCGGGCAGAATCTGAGCTGCGACGGACAGTTCCTCGGAAATCTTCTTGGGGGCCATGGTGCGGGGTCCTATTGGATGGGGTGGCGGGGGCACATCCAATAGATGCAAGCACCCGGAATGCGCAAAAACGAACTGAACCGATGGGCCAACGCCAGCGTCACGCGGACCATAGGGCCCTGATTTTCTGTGATGTGCGTCATGAGCCCTCCTTGGTGGTGAACACATAATGTAATGTGAATGTATATTTCAACATTTCTGTACCAAGTGCGTCACAATAGCATGGGAAATTGTTCCAAGGATGCATTTCACATGGGAACTAACGTCTGTTTTGGGGGCCGGGCCACCTGAAGTGGCTGGGAACGCAAAAGCCCCCGCCAGAGGCAGGGGCTTTACGTCAATGGTTAGCGATCAGTCCAGGTCTTCGGGCAGAATCAGGTTCAGCAGGATCGACAGACCGGCCGCGGGTAGCAGTCCGCTGGTCAGCAGGATCTGTGCTGTCTTTGGCATATGCTGTAGCGCCGAGGGCACCAATTGCAGGCCAAAGCCCACCGACAGGGACACGGCAAAGATCACCATGTTCCGGCGGTTCCAGGTAACGTCGGACAACATGTTCACGCCAGCTGCGGCAACCATGCCAAACATGACAATCACGCCACCGCCCAGCACGTTGATCGGGACGGTGGACACGATGGCACCGAACTTGGGGATCAACCCGCAGATGATCAGGAAAATCGCGCCGATGGTGACGACGTGGCGGCTCATGACCCCAGTGATCGAGATCAGGCCGACGTTCTGGCTGAACGATGTGTTCGGCAGCCCGCCGAAAATACCTGCGATGGCCGAGCCAAGGCCGTCCGCAAAGGTCGCGCCCTGAATTTCCTTGTCGGTGGCTTCACGTGCGGCGCCGCCCTTGGTGATGCCGCTGACATCGCCGACGGTCTCGATTGCTGAAATCACAGCCATGAAACACATGCCGATAATGATGGCCGAGTTGAACTCGATCCCCCATTTGAACGGAATGGGGGGTGCAAACATTGCGGCGCGGCCAATGTTGCCGAAATTCACCTGCCCCATGACCAAGGCAACCACGTAACCTGCGATCAGACCCACCAGCACAGCGGCGACCGAGGCCAACCCCTTGGTGAAGAATTTGATGCCCAGGGTCACGACGATCACCACCAAGGCAGGGATCCACATGGCCAGCGATCCAAATTCAGGCTTGCCCATCAGGGGCACGCCGCCCGCAGCATATTGAATGCCGACCTTCAGCAGCGACAGGCCGATCATCAGCACGATCAGGCCAGTGACAAGCGGAGGCAGGGCAAAACGGATCTTGCCGATCACAGTTCCCAGTGCGAAGTGGAAGATCCCTCCGATTACGATGCCGGTCATCAGCCCCGCCATGCCTGCGGTGCCCTGGCCTGCGACGGCTGGGATCATCACGGGCAAGAAGGCAAAAGACGTCCCTTGCACGATCGGCAGGCGGGCGCCCACGGGGCCCATGCCGATGGATTGAAACAGTGTGGCGATGCCTGCAAACAGCATCGACATCTGGATCATGTAAATCAGGTTCGGAAAATCAGGACTGTTCGAGCCAAAGCCGAATCCCGCTGCCCCCGCGACGATGATGGCCGGGGTTACGTTACTGGCGAACATCGCCAGAACGTGCTGGATGCCCAGCGGTACGGCCTTGATCATGGGTGGGGTGTAATTTGGATCTCGTAATTGGTCTGGTGTTCCTAGTGAAGTATCAGTCATCCCTTGCTCCTGTTGGTGATGGCCCCTCTTGTCGGGGGTTATCGTGTGATGAGGTATGGTTGGTTCAGTGCGTATTCTTCGAGGTTCGCCGTGTCCCCGATGCGGTCCACCACCGCAAATAGGCCCGGCGCATGCAGAGGTGTCAGAACCCCATGCCAGGTGCCGCGATGGAAATTGATGCCCTGCCCCGGCGCGGCCAGAAAGGCGCGGATGCCGGTTGGCGTGCCGTTGGTGTCATCGGCAACGATGACCAGCCATTCATCATGGCTCATGGGGATAAAGGCCTGGCTGCCGTCTGGGTGGCGCTCGACCAGATCCAACGTGTAGGGAAGGCTGCGCGGGTGCGCGTGAAACAGCGAAATTCCGGCGCGGCCATCCGTGCCGAAATCCAGCTGCGCGCGATCATGGTACCGCCCACAAAAGCCCTGATTGATGATCTTGTCCGGGTCGCCCGCAGCCTGAAGCACATCGCCATAAGGGGCGAAAGCTTCGGCGGTCAGGGCGGTGGCATTGATCGTTGTGGTCATAAGCGGTTCCGTTCAGCAGGCGGGGGGCTGACGGCCCCCCGGACCCCCCGTGAGTATTTGGGCAAGATGAAATCAGAGATGCAGTTTCGGGTGACGGTTCACGTCCTTGTACAGCAGGTAGCGGAAGGGTTCGTCTCCGGTGGCGATACAGGCCTGAGGGCAAAAGGCGCGCAGCCACATGAAGTCGCCGGGGCCGACCTCGACCCAGTCCTTGTTCAGCAGGTAGCGGGCGGTACCCTGGAGCACGTAGAGTCCGTGCTCCATCACGTGGGTTTCGGCAAAGGGGATGCGCCCGCCGGGTTCGAAATTGACGATATTGACGTGGAAATCATGGCGCATGTCGAAAGGGTCGAAAAACCGCTGCGTGGACCAGACGCCATCGCAGTCAGGCATCTGGGCCTTGTGGACCTCGGTTTCGTGTAGCGTGAAGGCCGTCAGGGGGTTCAGGCTTTCGATCCGTTCATAGCGTTTGCGAATCCAGTGAAAGCCGCAGGGCGCGTCCGAGGTGTTCCAGATCTCCCAGTGTGCACCGGCCGGGATATAGACGAAATGCCCCGCCTTAAGGTCCTGGCGCGCGCCACCAATGGAGAGGCGCAGCTCGCCAAAGGCGACAAACAGAACAGCCTGGGCTTCGATATCCGGTTCGGGGTCTGCGCAGCCGCCACCTGGGGACAGTTCAACCGCGTATTGAGCAAAGGTTTCAGCAAAGCCGCTGAGCGGGCGCGCCAGGACCCACATGCGCATCCCGTTCCATCCGGGTAAGAAGCTGGTCACGATGTCCCGCATCGTGTGGCCGGGGATCACGGCATAGGCCTCGGTGAAGACGGCGGTACCTTCGGGGTTGCCGTGTTGCTGAGGATGCCCACCGGGTGGAAAAGCGTAGGTGGTCATAGCAGCTCCTCTAGGCGCAGGCGGGCGATGCGCTCGACCTGTTTGCAGGCCTCGGAAAATTCGGTTTGCGTATCGTTGTTTACCCGGCGTTCGAAGCTTTGCAGGATGCTGGATTTTGTGTGGTCCCGCACCGCGATGATGAAGGGGAAACCATGTTTCTGAGTGTATTGATCATTCAACTGCGTGAAGGTCTGATGCTCTTGGGCGGTCAGGGCGTCCAGCCCGGCGCTGGCCTGCTCTGATGTCGATTCCGTGGTTAGCCGCTTGGCGGCGGCCAGTTTGCCGGCCAGATCGGGGTGGGCGCGCAGCACGCCCATCCGCTCTGTATCGCTGGCAGATCGGAAAATGCGGGCCAGCGCGCTGTGGACGCCGATTGCCGTGTCATGCGCGGGGCCAAGTTCCAGATCATAGGCGCGCTCTGCGATCCAGGCGGAGTGTTCAAAGATGCCGCCGAATTGGGCAACGAAACGGTCGCGAGTCATTTCGCTGGGCCGCTCGAACCGCTGATGTGGGTGGGCGCTGGCCCAGTGGCGCGCGATGTCGATCCGGCGCGGTGTCCAGACGTTTTCGAACCCCTGAATATAGTCGATGAAACGCTTTAGTCCCGCGATTTTGCCGGGTCGCCCGATGAGGCGGCAATGCAGGCCGATGCTCATCATCTTGGGCGCGCCAGCCTTGCCTTCGGCATAGAGAACGTCAAACGCGTCCTTCAGATAGGTAAAGAACTGCTCGCCGGTGATATAGCCGGGCGCGGTGGCGAACCGCATGTCATTCGCCTCGAGCGTATAGGGGATGATCAGCTGGTCGCGGTCTTCGATCTCAAGCCAATAGGGCAGATCGTCATCGTAAGTGTCTGAGACATATTCAAATCCGCCTTCTTCGGCGACCAGGCGAACGGTGTTTTCCGAACAGCGCCCCGTGTACCAGCCCAAGGGGCGTTCGCCGACGACCTCGGTATGCAGGCGGATGGCTTCGGCTATGGCTGCGCGCTCTTCGGTCTCGGGCATGTCTTTGTGTTCGACCCATTTCAACCCGTGCGAGGCGATCTCCCAGTCGGCAGCTTTCATCGCTTCGACTTGCTCGGGCGAGCGGGCCAGCGCGGTGGCGACACCATAGATGGTGAGCGGGATGTCGGCCTGGGTGAACAGCCGGTGGAGCCGCCAGAACCCGGCGCGCGCGCCGTATTCATAGATCGATTCCATATTCCAATGGCGCTGTCCGGGCCATTGGGCGGCGCCTGCGATGTCGGACAGGAACGCCTCGGAGGCGGCATCTCCGTGCAGGACGCAGTTTTCACCACCCTCTTCGTAGTTCAGCACGAACTGCACGGCGACTTTGGCCTGACCGGGCCATTCGACTTTGGGTATACGGGGACCGTATCCGACCATATTGCGTGGGTAACGCTGCATTTTTGACCTCTTTCACGTGTGAATGGTTGTACGGCAGCAGGGGCTCTTGCCACTTTCAAGAAATTCTTGAAACACTTTCAGGGGTGAGTTGGCGCGTGTCCACGCCTATCCTGTCAGCATCATACAGGCTAAGTGCCTGAAAAAGGAGCGATCTAATGTCAGAGGGTTACCTGACCACGCATGTTCTGGATACGGCCAAGGGCTGTCCGGCCGCGAACCTGGACATCACACTGTATCGGTTGGACGGGGACACCCGGACCGAGCTGGCTAAGATGCGCACCAACGCGGACGGCCGAACGGATTCGCCCATCCTTCCCAAAGGCGAAATGAAATCAGGCGTTTACGAACTGGTTTTCCTGGCGGGCGCCTATCTGGATGCCAGCGGTATCCCGCCCGAGGAGCCGCGGTTTCTGGATGTGGTGCCAATCCGGTTTGGGATATCGGACGAGGCGTCGCATTATCACGTTCCGCTGCTCATCAGCCCGTTTGGTATGTCCACCTATCGCGGCAGCTAAGCCCTGACGCTCAAAGAATCGCGGGCCTCTTCCATCGTCGCCAGAGGAGGCTTATCTGTGCCTTCCGATGGACAGCGCCAAAGCGGCGCGATAGGGAAGGCGCATGGCTAAACCAAAGACAGATCCGAATTACAAAGTCATCGCCGAAAATCGGCGTGCACGCTATGACTATGCCATCGAGGACGATCTGGAATGCGGGGTCATCCTTCAGGGTTCTGAGGTGAAGTCTCTGCGCGTGAATGCAGCCAATATCGCAGAAAGCTATGCGTCGGTCGAAGACGGAGAGCTGTGGCTGATCAACGGCTATATCGCGCCCTATGAGCAAGCCAAAACCTGGGGCCACGAAGAGCGGCGCAAGCGCAAGCTCTTGGTGTCCAAAAAGGAACTGGCGCGCCTGTGGAATGCCACCCAACGCAAGGGCATGACGCTGGTTCCTCTGGTCATGTATTTCAACCACAAAGGCCTGGTGAAGCTGAAAATCGGCATCGCTAAAGGCAAGAAGAACCATGACAAGCGCGCCAGCGAGGCCGAGCGCGACTGGGGCCGCCAGAAGCAGCGACTTCTGAAAGAGGGCTGACGCTTTCGCCGGTTTTTTCCCCTGATTGCCGATTTGTTGCATTGATACGGTAGGGCTAACTCGGAACAGGGGTGGCTCCGGGATCTATGCAAAGCCCGCCCATCGGGAAGGAAGAAAGAAATGGAACTTCTGATCAGTCTGATCGCAGGCGCAGTTGGCGGTAATGTCGCTGGCGGTGTCATGAAGAATGCAAGCCTGGGCACGCTGGGTAACTCGTTGGCGGGTATCCTGGGCGGTGGTCTGGGTGGACAAATCCTGTCCATGCTGGGCGCAGGCAGCATGGCTGGCATGGCCGGCAGTGCAGGTGGTCTGGATATCGGCGCGATCATCGGGCAGCTGGCTTCGGGTGGCGTTGGTGGCGGCGTTGTCATGGTCGTTATCGGCCTGCTGAAAAAGGCACTGGCCAAGTAATCAAAGTCCCGGCACGGCGCTGGAATGTGCCTGCCGGGCTTGCCTCTGTCCCCCCTGCATTGTAGTCAGGTTAGAGCTAAAAAACGGGGGACCAGATGGCACAGGACGATCCAAAGACACTTGTTTCGACCGACTGGTTAGCGGCGCACATGAAGGACCCGGATTTGCGGATTCTGGATGCCTCGATGTTCCTGCCGGGCGGTGATCGTGACGCCAAGGTGGAATACGCACAGCAGCACATCCCGGGCGCGCGTTTCTTTGATATTGATGAGATCAGCGACCTGCGTTCAGACCTGCCGCATATGGTGCCGCCGGTCGAAAAATTCATGAGCCGTATGCGGGCCATGGGTGTGGGCGACGGTCACCAGGTTGTGGTTTATGACAGCCAGGGGATTTACTCGGCTGCGCGCGTGTGGTGGATGTTCCGGCTGATGGGGCAACACAACATTGCAGTGCTGGATGGTGGCCTGCCGAAATGGATGGCCGAGGGCCGCACCACAGAAGACATGCCCCCAATTGTGCGCGACCGGCACATGACCGTGCGGCGGCAATCGAACATGGTAAAGGACGTCACTCAGGTCTCGTCAGCCGCCAAGTTGGGGGACTCTGTGATCGTGGATGCCCGTGCGGCGGAACGGTTCCGCGGAGAGGTGGACGAACCCCGTGCAGGCCTGCGTCGTGGCCATATTCCTGGCTCGCGCAATGTGCCCTTTACCGAACTTCTGAATGACAATGGCACGATGAAATCCCCCGAGGTGTGCCGTGCTGTTTTCGAGGCCGCAGATGTCAACCTGAGCAAGCCGGTGATTGCCAGCTGCGGCTCGGGGGTGACGGCGGCCGTGCTGTGCCTTGCGCTCGAGCGTATGGGCAAGACCGATCATGCGATTTATGACGGGTCGTGGTCTGAGTGGGGAGCGTTCCCCACCTTGCCCGTCGCAACTGGAGAGGCCTGAAAATGTTCGGTAACCTGAAAACCCAACCCGCAGATAAAATCCTTGCGCTGATGCAGATGTACAAGGACGACCCGCGCCCGACCAAGATCGACTTGGGCGTTGGTGTTTATAAAAACGCCAAAGGCGTGACGCCCGTCATGCGCGCGGTCAAGACCGCGGAAAAGCAGTTGTGGGAACAGGAAACCACCAAGTCCTATGTGGCGCTGGCTGGGGATCCGGCCTTTGGTGACGCGATGGTCAACTTGGTGCTGGGCGATGCGGTCTCGCGCGATCAAGTTTCGGCGGCGGCAACGCCGGGTGGGACGGGCGCATGTCGTCAAGCCTTTGAGCTGGTGCGCATGGCCAATCCCGACGCGCGTGTCTTTGTGTCGAACCCGACCTGGCCGAACCACCTGTCGATCCTGAAATATCTGGGCATTCCGACGGTTGCATACCGCTATTTTGACTCGGAAACGCGTGGGGTCGATTTCGAAGGCATGCTAGAGGATCTGGCCCAGGCCAAGCCTGGCGATTTGGTGCTGCTGCACGGTTGCTGCCACAACCCCACCGGCGCTAACCTGAACCTGACCCAATGGCAGGCCGTTGTGGACGTGCTACTGAAGACCGGCGCTACTCCGATGATCGACATCGCCTATCAGGGCTTTGGTGACGGTCTGGAAGAGGACGCGGCGGCGACTCGTTTGGTGGCGTCGTCCGTTCCAGAATGCCTGATCGCGGCCAGCTGTTCCAAGAACTTTGGCGTTTACCGCGAGCGGACCGGCATCCTGATGGCTGTCGCGCAGGACAAAGACCTGAAGGTTATGACGCAGGGGACGCTGAATTTTCTGAACCGTCAGAATTTCTCGTTCCCGCCAGATCACGGTGCGCGCCTGGTTACGATGATCCTGAATGATCCAGCCCTACGGACCGAATGGGCCACCGAACTGGAAGAGGTGCGCCTGTCGATGTTGGGCTTGCGTCAGCAGATGGCGGACGAGCTACAGCGCCTTGCGGGTTCGGATCGGTTTGGGTTTATCGCGCAACACCGCGGCATGTTCTCGCGTTTGGGGACAACACCTGAAATGGTCGAGCGCCTGCGTGCCGAACATGCGATTTATATGGTTGGCGACTCGCGTTTGAATATCGCAGGGCTGAACCAAGAAACTGTTCCAATCCTTGCCAAGGCGATTGTGGATACCGGAATCTGACCGCCAAATTCACTGGCGGCGACCTCAGAAGGGCGGGCGATTTGACCGCCCTTTTTGATTCAACACTTGCAAGTTGAGGTCTGTGGCCTCATATGAGCTGTGCTAACGTTATTCTATTTCGACCCACTGTCTCCCGTTTATTCGGCGTTCAGTCTTCGATCCAGACCGACTACGCCGGGCAGTCGCACTACCGCGGACTGTAAATAATTAGGAGACTACGGATATGGCCACTGGCACCGTAAAATGGTTCAACACCACTAAAGGCTACGGCTTCATCGCACCCGATGGCGGCAGCAAAGACGTTTTCGTTCACATTTCCGCTGTTGAGCGTTCGGGCCTGACCGGCCTGGCCGACGGCCAGAAAGTGAACTTCGACATCGAGAACGGCCGTGACGGTCGCGAATCGGCTGTGAACATCTCGGCCGAGTGATCCTTTAGGGTTCAAAGAATAGAAAACGCGGCCCCAAGGGGCCGCGTTTTGCGTTTCAGGACACTGCCCAAAGAAAAAGGCCACCCCGCAGGGCAGCCTTTGTAGCAAGCAGCGATACGGTGGTGGACGACAGGCGTTACATCAGGCCCGCGTGACGCATCGCGCTGTCGATTGCGTCCTTCGTGCTGTCCAGCAGCCCGGTCAGCGGCAAGCGAACGTCTTCGCTGCACATGCCAATCTTGGACATGGCGTATTTCGCGCCGACAAGCCCGGGCTCGATAAAGATCGCCTCGTGTAGCGGCATCAGCTTGTCCTGATACTCCAGCGCCTTGGTGTAATCACCAGCCAGCGTTGCCGCCTGGAATTCTGCACACAGACGCGGCGCCACGTTCGCAGTGACCGAGATGCAGCCAACGCCCCCATGCGCGTTGAATCCCAAAGCCGTGCCATCCTCACCCGAGAGCTGGCAGAAATCGGTGCCGCAGGTGCGGCGCTGCTGGCTGACGCGATTCAGGTCGCCGGTGGCATCCTTTACGCCCACGATGCGGGGCAGTTTTGCCAGTTCGCCCATGGTTTCGGGCGTCATGTCGACGACCGAGCGGCCAGGAATGTTGTAGATGATGATCGGCAGGGTGCAGCAGTCATGCAGCGCGGTGAAATGCGCGATCAGGCCCCGCTGAGTCGGCTTGTTGTAATAAGGCGTCACCACCAGCGCGGCATCGGCCCCGACATTCTCAGCGTGTTTGATCAGGCGGATGCCTTCGAGCGTGTTGTTGCTGCCGGCGCCGGCAATCACAGGCACGCGGCCTGCTGCGGCTTTGACGACTTCTTCGACCACGATTTCATGTTCGCGGTGGGTCAGAGTCGGGCTTTCTCCGGTGGTGCCGACGGGGACGAACCCGTTGGTGCCTTCGCCGATATGCCATTCGATCAGCTTCTTCAATGTCTCCAGATCCAGCTCGCCGTTCTTGAACGGCGTGACCAGGGCAGGAAAAGACCCTTTAAACATGACACGCTCCTTTCGTGTTGTGGCGGGTATAGACCCGGGAAAAACTTGTGTATTACAGCGGTGAACCGCCTGCCTGCTGCAATCGTGATTTGCAGGCACAAGAACGCACAATTAAGCTGCGATTGCATATCCTTTGTTCCTTTGGAAAGGCAAGAGATGTTCCGTTATTTTGCCTTGATTTTGGTATTTTGTCTGTCATTCGGGGGCGCGCAGGCGAATGGTCCGCGCCCAATTGCCAGCGCTCTTGAGGCGGCACGAGCCGGAAACTGGGAAAACGCGGACGCTATTGCGGCACGTGCAGGTCCGGCGGGCAGTACCCTTTTGACCTGGGTAAGGTTGCGCGCCGGCGAGGGCACATTTCCCGAAATTCAGGCCTTTTTGACGAAATACCCGCATTGGCCAGGTTTGGCGCGGATGCGCAAACGGGCCGAATCGACCCTTGATGGCGTCGCGCCGCAATCCGTGCTGGATTTTTTCGACCAGGCCCCGCCGCAAACCGGAGCAGGTGTTTTGGCTTTGGCGCGGGCGCTGTCCCAGCAAGGCCAAAAGGACAAGGCCAAGCTGGTGTTGACGCAGGCTTGGCGGACGATGGATCTGGATGCTGAGTCTCATGATGCGCTGGTGGCTGAGTACGGGCACGTTCTGGCCCCGCACCATCAGGCGCGCATGGAAATGGTGCTATGGCGCGGGCTAAGCGGGGATGCGCAAAAGATGCGGCCCTTGGTCAGTTCGGGGTGGCAGGCGCTGGCTGCCGCACGCCTGGGGCTGCGTAAACAGGCCAAGAACGTGGATGCGCTGATCGCCGCTGTGCCCGACAGCTTGCAGGGTGATCCGGGCTTGATTTACGAACGCTTTGTTTGGCGCACCCGCAAGGGCCGTACCGATGGCGCGGTTGCGCTGATCACCGCCCAAAGCCTCAGTGCCTCAGCTTTGGGGCAACCGGCTCGTTGGTCGGGATGGCGAAGATACCTTGTGCGCGATCTGATGCGGGATGGGCGATATTCCGAAGCCTATTCAATTGCTTCGCGGCACTTCATGGAGCCTGAGGACGGGTATGGTTATGCGGACCTTGAGTGGCTGTCCGGCTATCTGTCGCTGCGGTTCCTGAATGCCCCCGAGCGCGCCCTGGATCATTTTCAGCGTTTCCGGGCAGCGGTCGAAACGCCGATTTCATTGGGTCGGGCCGGGTATTGGATTGGTCGCACCCAGGACGCATTGGCGGACCCGGACGCGGCGCAGATCGCCTATGCTGAGGGCGCAAAATACCAAACCAGTTTCTATGGGCTTTTGGCGGCTGAGAAGGGCGGGGTGCCGTTTGACAGCGCGTTGGCGGGGGGCGAACAGTTCCCGGATTGGCGATTGGCTGATTTTGCCCAGACGGATGTCTATCAGGCGGGGGTTCTTGCGCTGAACGCCGGAGAGTTGTCGCTGGCTGAACAGTTTCTTACGCATCTGGCCGGCGGATTGGACCGCACGGGACTGGGCCAGCTTGGCGATATGGCCGCGGCGTTGGAACAGCCTCACCTGCAGGTGATGATCGCCAAGGCCGCAGCCCAAAGCGGCGTGACGATCCCGGCCCCCTATTATGCGCTGCATCCGATGCAAAAGATGAGCTTTCCGGTGCCGATGGAAATGGCGCTTTCCATCGCCCGACGCGAAAGCGAATTTGATCCCCGTGTGGTCAGCGGGGCGGGTGCCATGGGGCTGATGCAACTGATGCCTGGAACGGCAGCGCAAGTTGCTGGTGAATTGGGTGTGGAGCATGACCCGTCCAAGGTGCTGAGTGATTGGACCTATAACGCCACCCTGGGGAGCGCTTATCTGGCCAAGCTGGCGGATAGGTTCGGGGGGAATGTGATGATGGTGGCGGCTGGATACAATGCGGGGCCCAGCCGACCGGACCAATGGATGGAGCGGTTCGGAGATCCCAGAGCGGGAGATGTGGATGCCGTTGATTGGATTGAGATGATCCCGTTCACGGAAACCCAGAACTATGTGATGCGTGTGGCGGAGTCTCTGCCTGTCTATCGCGCGCGACTGGGGTTGGAGCCTTTGCCCGTACCGTTCAGCCAAGAATTGATCGGGGCGAGTGTCGGACGGCGCTAGAACCTTGCTGTGGGGGATGCGTTGGGGTTGTGGATTTGAGTATTTTTGGCAAGATGAAAAGGGTTCGTTAACCAGAATCGCGTTTGCTTGGGTCGAGGTGTCGGCTGCGAAACAGACGGTACCCAAGGGAAACGCCCTGCCGTAGGTAAGCATCGACGAAGGTTCGACCGGCCGGATCGGTGGGGCGCCCCTTTATTCGGGGCTAGAGGCTTGCCTCGGGGCGGAAGCCGTCGGGGATATTATCGTGCCCCTCGAGTAGGAGGTCCGCCATGGCCTCGCCAGTCTTGGGGGCCATGCCGAATCCGATTTTGAAGCCGCCGTTGGCGATGAATTCACCAGAGCGGAGCGGGTGGCCCCCCAAGACCGGGGCGCGCGACCTGGCGCGTGGACGTACACCGGCCCAGCGTTCGATGACTTCGGCGTCGGAGAGGCAGGGCACGGCGGTTCGGGCGCGTGCCAGGACGTCGTCCAGTTGTGCGTCTACTGCGGTTGGGTCGTCATACAGGCGCTCGCTTGTGGAGCCGATCGCAACCGTTCCATCTGAATGCGGCACGACATGAACCGTATCTGCAAAAAGCTGTGGGCAATTGCTCCGATCCAGGCGCAGCAGGGCGGCTTGTCCTTTGACACCGTTCCCGAAGGCGCGGGGGCGTGCAGCGCTGATTTCTTGTAGTCCGGCAACGCCTGTGGCCCAGAGAACCTGACCCTCGGTCGGGCCTTCGGTCACGACAGATCCCCCTTTGGCGGTGATCGCAGCGACCAGCGCGGCGCAGGCCATGCGCGGGTGTATCCGTGCGCTTAGCGTATCCCGGATTAGCCAGCCTGATGGGGAATGTGGCGCCCAGTCACCGCAATCAGCTGCGGGAGCTACCTGCCAATCTGCCAACCCGTGCCAAAGTGTCTTGGCGTTGGTCGCGCGCCGTTTCGCCAGCGTCAGGGCCGCGTCGTCCGCCACAGGCTGGAGCCGACCCGTGCGCGCATAGCCCGCATCCAGCCCGCCGGCCTCCCGGACTTCGGACCAGTAGGTTCGTGCCAGGATCAGGCTTTCAAATTGAAACTGTTTCTTGTCATTCCAGTTTTCGGGGACATGCGGAGCCAGTGCGCCGACGATGCCGCCACTGCTGCCTGCGCCGGGGCCATGGGGGTCGATGACACGCACAGATGCGCCGCGTCGGGCGCAACTCCAGGCGACTGAGAGGCCAAAGGCGCCCGCACCGAATACCGTAACATCCACCATTGCCATTTCCCCCGGCGCTCTGCATTCTCGGCGCGTTTTCACAGATGTTCTAAGGGATCAGCGGATGCAAGACCAGCGCGCCGAATTGGAGTGGCGGGACGGTGAAATTCCGGTCTCGACCCGGTTTGACGACCCCTATTTTAGTCTGGACAACGGGCTGGCAGAAACGGCTTATGTCTTCTTGGACGGGAACGGTTTGCCGGAACGTTTTGCCGACGGGTTCCACATTGCCGAACTGGGTTTCGGCACAGGCCTGAATTTGCTGGCGGCGATGAAGCTGTGGCGTGAGAGCGGGCAAAAAGGCACGCTGCATTTCACGACTTTCGAGGCTTATCCGATGTCTGCGCCCGAAATGATCCGGGCGCAGAAGGCTTTCCCCGAGATCGCAGCCCTCTCGACTGAACTGGCACCGCATTGGCCTGCAACGCGCGTATCCTTGCCAGGGCTGGAATTCCAGATGATCACGGGGGATGCCCGCGAAACCTTGCCGAAATGGAAGGGGCGGGCCGACGCCTGGTTCCTGGACGGGTTCTCGCCGGCGAAAAACCCCGAGCTATGGGAGCCAACACTGATGCAGCATGTCGGGGACCACACGGCGGCCAATGGCAGCGCGGCGACGTATACAGCAGCGGGTTTTGTCCGTCGCGGGCTACAGGACGCCGGTTTTGTCGTAGAACGGCGTCCCGGATTCGGGCGAAAACGTCACATGACAGTGGCACGAAAGGCCCCCTGAATGGATCAGAACAACACGCGCCTAGGCATTATGCTGATGGTCGCGACCACCTTTGTCTTTGCGATGCAGGATGGGATCTCGCGGCATTTGGCGGGGGAATATAACGTGCTGATGGTGGTGATGATCCGCTATTGGTTCTTTGCTGCCTTTGTCATGGTCGTAGGTGCCCGTAAGGCTGGTGGTCTGCGACAAGCGGCGGCGACCTCGCAGCCCTGGGTGCAGGCATTCCGGGCGGTCCTTTTGGTAGCCGAGATCTGCGTCGCCATTTACGGCTTTACCGTGCTGGGCCTGGTTGAAAGTCACGCGGTTTTTGCCTGCTATCCGCTGTTGATTGCCGCCTTGTCCGGGCCGGTGTTGGGGGAAAAAGTCGGCTGGCGGCGCTGGGCTGCGATCGGGGTGGGGTTCATCGGTATTCTGATCATCCTTGAGCCTGGGTTTGGCGTCTTTCAACCGGCTGCGATCATCCCCTTGGTATCAGCCCTGATGTTTGCGGTTTACGGATTGACGACACGCTATGTGGCGCGGCGCGACACTTCTGCCACCAGTTTTTTCTGGACGGGAACGGTGGGGATGGTGGCGATGACCGCCGTTGGCGCCTGGTTCTGGGAGCCGATGGGATCTGCCGACTGGGTCTGGATGGCGATTCTGTGCCTGACTGGCGCCCTGGGACACTTCTTGCTGATCAAATGCTATGAGGTGGCCGAGGCCAGCTCGGTTCAGCCATTTGCCTATTTGCAGCTGGTCTTTGCGTCGGCGCTGGGCATGGTCGCGTTCAACGAAACGATGCGGACCAATGTGGCCTTTGGTGCGGCGTTGATCGTTGCGGCAGGGCTGTTCACCTTGTGGCGCGAGCGCCGCGCCACCTGAACGCAAAACGCCCCGGACCCAAAGGCCCGGGGCGTTTCAATGTCGGAAAAGGGGTCAGTTCGGCAGAATGACGATCTCGACCCGGCGGTTTTGTGCACGACCGGCGGCGTTCAGGTTGGTCGCAATGGGCGATTCCTCGCCACGACCAATGATCTGAACCCGCCCCGAGCTTACGCCCCCGCCGATCAGGATATTGCCGACAGCCGCCGCGCGGCGCTGGCTGAGATCCTGGTTATAGGCCGCCGACCCGGTGTTATCGGTGTGGCCCACGACCTGAACGGTGGTGTCAGGATAGCGGTTCAGGCTGCTGGCAACGGTTTGCAGATCATCGCGCAGCCCGTCCTGCACATAGGTGCTGTCCGTGGCGAACAGGATGTCCTGCGGCATGGTCACGATCAGGCGGTCCCCTGTGTTCGTGATGCCAACATTGCCGTCCAGGCTGTCGCGCAGTTCGGCCTCTTGTTTGTCCAGGTTGTTGCCGATCGCTGCACCGACGCCGGCCCCCAGGGCGGCGCCGACGATGGCGCCTTTCTTTTCGTCCTTGGATACCATGGCCCCGGAAATCGCACCCAAGAAGCCGCCAATCAAAGCGCCCTCTTTGGCTTTGCGGTTGGGGTCGGTCCCGCCCAGATGTTCAGGGCTGGTGCATGCGGTGGTCAGAAGAAGGGCAGAGCCAGCCAGTAAGGCCGCGGCTTTTTGTGCTCGGATCATTGTAGTGCCTCGTTTGAAAGCTCCGAAATGTTTCGGATCAGCCATAGTATATGGGCTCGAACGGGGCTTCCCAAAACACGTTTGTGTAAAGCTGCGCGGGTTTTCGCGCATCTAGCCAGCGTCGGCCCGCGCAGATTCGTAGGCCAGCAAGGCGCGTTTGACCGGCAGACCCCAGTGATACCCGCCCAAAGCGCCCGATTTTCGCAGCGCGCGATGACAGGGGATCAGCCAACTGACCGGGTTGCGTCCGACGGCGGTGCCGACGGCGCGGACGGCCTTGGGCTTGCCGATAGCCCCTGCAATTTCTGAATAGGTGGTCACGTGGCCGGACGGAATTTGTAACAGAGCCTCCCAGACCTTGATCTGGAACGGAGCGCCGATCATGTGCAGCCGCGTCTCGCCCTTCTGGGCAAAGGCTGCATCGACCAGCGGTTTCAGGGCCAACGGGTCCTCGGTGAATTTGGCTTTGGGCCAGCGCGACAGCATATCCTGCATGGCGTGTTCTGTCCCTGTTTCGGCGGCAAAGGCCAACCCGCACAGGCCCTTGTCCGTCCCCATCACCAAGGCCAGATCAAACGGGCTGTCGAACCAGCCCCAATTGATGGTGACGTCTTCACCGCTGCGGGCATAGTCGCCGGGGCTCATGGCCTCCCAGCGGATGAACAGGTCATGCAGGCGGCCATTGCCCGAAAGGCCTACCGAATGGCTGACCTGTAGCGTCGTCATGTGTTCGCGCAGCAGGGTTTTCGCGTGATCCAGCGTCAGATATTGCTGATACCGTTTCGGCGAGACGCCCACCCATTGCGAAAATATCCGTTGGAAATGCGAGGGGCTCATATCCATTTTCGCGGCCAGATCTGCCAGCGACTGGCCCGGATCTGCGTCGATCAGTTCCAGCGCGCGACGCATGACGTGGTAGTGATAGCCTGCTTCCATCTCGGACATAAGAAACCTCTGTGTTTGCAATGACAATACCGCGAGGATGCGCGCCATTTCGACCCGAAACTTGCGAGAAAGGCTTGAGCGACGCCGCAGGGCGGGGCATAGGTTGCGAATGGCAAAACAGCTTGATTACCATACGATCCGCGAGATCTTTACCCGTTTTCAGAACAGCGAACCCGAACCCAAGGGCGAGCTGGACCACGTCAACGCCTATACGCTGGTGGTGGCCGTTGCCCTGTCGGCACAGGCGACGGATAAGGGCGTGAACAAGGCCACGGCCGAATTGTTCAAAATCGCGGACACCCCGCAAAAGATGCTGGACCTGGGTGAGGAACAGTTGATCGAGCATATCAAAACCATCGGCTTGTTCCGCAACAAGGCCAAGAACGTGATGAAAATGGCGCGTATTCTGGTCGATGACTATGATGGCGAGGTCCCGTGTTCGCGCGCTGCGCTGGAATCTCTGCCGGGTGTTGGGCGCAAGACGGCCAACGTGGTGCTGAACATGTGGTGGCATTACCCCGCGCAGGCCGTGGATACGCATATCTTTCGTTTCGGCAACCGCTCGGGCGTGTGCCCCGGCAAAGATGTGGTCGCGGTCGAGCGCGCCATCGAAGACCACATCCCGGTGGATTTTCAACAGCACGCGCATCACTGGATGATCCTGCACGGGCGGTATACCTGTGTGGCCCGCAAACCCAAATGTAACGCCTGCCTGATCCGTGATCTGTGCATGTTTGAGGATAAAACCCCATGAAGAAATACCAGGTCGTTGGCATCGGAAATGCCGTTGTCGATGTTATCAGCCAAAGCGACGACAGCTTTCTGGATCTGATGGGCATCCAGAAAGGCATCATGCAACTGGTCGAACGCGAGCGCGGCGAACTGCTGTATGGCGCGATGACGAACCGGATTCAGGCGCCGGGCGGGTCGGTGGCGAACACGTTGGCGGGGCTTGGAAATTTGGGTCTGACCACGGGATTCATCGGGCGGGTGCATGATGACGCGTTGGGCAGGTTCTATGCGGATGCGATGGCCAAGGATGGCACCGATTTCGTGAACGCGCCGGTTGCCGGGGGGGAAATGCCGACCTCGCGCTCGATGATCTTTGTGTCCCCGGACGGGGAGCGCTCGATGAACACCTATCTGGGGATTTCCTCGGAATTGGGACCGGGTGACGTATCCGACGATGTCGCGGGGCAAGCCGAAGTTCTGTTCCTCGAGGGCTATCTGTACGACAAACCCAAGGGCAAACAGGCGTTCGAGAAAGCCGTGAAGCTGTGCCGTCAGGCAGGTGGCAAGGCGGGTATCGCGCTGTCCGATCCATTTTGCGTGGAACGTCATCGTGATGATTTCCGTCGGTTGGTCAAAGAGCTGGATTACGTCATCGGGAACCAGCACGAATGGGAATCGCTGTACCAGACCGATCTCAGCAGCGCGCTAGAACAGGCCGCGCAGGACGCGGGCCTGGTGGTCTGCACCCGCTCTGGTCAGGATGTGGTGCTGGTACGCGGCGCGGAAGAGGCTGTCGTGCCGGTGACTGAAATCACCCCGGTTGATGCCACTGGTGCAGGGGACCAGTTCGCGGCAGGATTCTTGTATGGGTACGCGACAGGCGCGCCGCTGGAGGTCGCGGGCCGGATGGGCTGCGTCGCCGCAGCAGAGGTTATCGGCCATCTGGGCGCCCGCCCCGAGGCCGACACCAAGGCACTGTTCAAGCAGGCGGGTCTTCTTTGACGCCTGTTTTATTTCAGCCGCCCAGCTTTGCGTGAATCTCAGCCAGGTCGATGTCTCCGGTTGGCAGTTTGTTGGCCGGGTTTTCGAAATCATAACGGAACAGATCGAAATCCGCTTTGTAGATCTCGTACATCAGATGCATGGACAGATCGTCGAAGTAGTCCTCAACCGGGTGCAGCCGTTTAGGGCCGTGTCCCTCGGATTCATTGAAACGCGGGATTTCGGACAAGGTGACCGGGTGGCGCGTTTCGATATTGTCCAGCACGGTTTGCATGCCGTCATTGAATGTCTCGGTCCAAAAGATGTGGTCGTAATTCCCGCCGTTCAGGATAAACGTCGAAACGTGCCCGGACACAGCGGACCAGTGGATGTCAGGGTCCATGGGCTTGCGGAACCGGATGGTGTCGCGCACGAACAACAGGAACCGGCGGAAACTGCGGATCTGGTCGAAATCGGCCTGCCCGTCCGGGCCGCCCACCTCTATTCCGTACTTCTGGATCAGCAGAGGCACCAGATTTCCACGATAGCGGCGACCATTCCGTTGGATGCCGCAAATCTTGTCAAAGAACGAGCTGAGCACCCGCGTATAGGGATTGCGGACGCAGGTGAACGCATAAGAGGAATGGTCTTTGACGGTCCGCTCGATCACGGGTTGGCTGTCATCAAACGCCCATTTGTGCATGCCCGATTTGGCGTCATGGATGTCGCCGTCAAAAAACTCTCCGTGGTCGGAATAAAACATGATCTGACCGATCGTCGAACAAGCGCATTTTGGAACGACGCGATAGATAACGCTCTCGCTCTCTGTCATCCAGGTTCCTGGAAATCCCATAAAGAAACTGCCTCCAATTTCAGGCGATTAACGCACTATACGCATTAATTTTACGTTTATCCAAACTAGATACTGAACGAAGAGACTCAAGGTCAATTCACTTGCTGTGGCCTGCGTGATCTGGGGCGACAGGGAAAAAGCGGTTAGCCCTGTTTCCTAGGCGGGAAATGCTGCCTAATATGCGATTACACGACTGACCGGAGCATTGCCCCCTATATGGCCACGATTGCGTTCATCCTCCTGTGCCACAAGGACCCCGAGGCCATCATTCAGCAGGCCGAACGGCTGACCGCTGTTGGCGATTGCATGTCGATTCACTTTGATGCCAACGCCAAAGCCGAGGATTACGCAACGATCCGCGATGCGCTCAAGGACAATGACCGCGTGACCTTTGCCCGTAAACGGGTGAAATGCGGCTGGGGTGAATGGAGCCTTGTCGAAGCCACGCTGAACGCTGTCGAAAGCGCCATCAGCGCCTTTCCGCGGGCGACGCATTTTATGATGGTGTCCGGCGACTGCATGGCGATCAAATCCGCAGAATACGCGCACGAATTCCTGGACGCTGACGACTGCGACTATATCGAGAGCTTCGACTTTTTCGAAAGCGACTGGATCAAAACCGGCATGAAAGAGGACCGGCTGATCTATCGCCACTATTTGAACGAACGGAAACACAAGAAGCTGTTCTATTGGTCCCTCGAGACGCAGCGCAAACTGGGGCTGAAACGGACGATTCCGGCTGATATTCAGGTGCAGATCGGCAGCCAATGGTGGTGCCTGCGGCGCCGCACGATCGAATGGATCCTGGATTTCATCCGCAAACGCCCAGATGTGATGCGGTTTTTCCGCACGACCTGGATTCCGGACGAAACCTTTTTCCAAACCTTGGTGCGCCATCTGGTGCCCGAGACGGAAATCCGCGCGCGGACGCTGACGTTCCTGATGTTCTCGGACTATGGGATGCCGGTCAATTTTTATAATGATCATTTTGATCTGTTGCTGAGCCAGGATTTTCTGTTCGCGCGTAAAATCAGCCCCGAGGCGCATGAGCTGAAGGCGCGGCTGGGGGATCTTTATGCGGCCAAGGGCGTTCAGTTCAAAGTCTCGAACGAAGGGCGCAGCCTGTATAAATTCCTGGTTGGACGGGGCCGGATCGGACGGCGGTTTGGGATGCGTTTCTGGGAAACCGAAAGCACGCTGGGACGTGAGCGCGAATTGCTCATTATCATCTGCAAGAAATGGCACGTCGCCAAGCGCCTATTGGCCTATATCAAGCAGAAAACCAACATCCCGGCGATCGAATATTTGTTCAACGAAGAGGACACGACTTTGCCCGACCTGGGCGGTATTCAGGCGTCTTTGCCGAAACGGATGCGCCATCAGCGGGCCCTGATGCGGATGCTGTTTGACTATTTTTCTACGGACCGGCTGATCATTTGTGTGGACCCAGCGAATATCGAACTATTGCAGGACTTCGCGGGGGATCGCTCGGTGACGCGGATGCTGGAGGTCGAGTGCGAGTACTCAGACGACTATCTTACCGGCCACGCCATGCGGATCGGGCTCGCCGGGGAGCATACCTCGGACGAGACATGGGAGCGGTTGCTGCCCACGATCAAAGTCGACATCGTCTATGAGGGGGACGCCATTCGGGACGCCGAATTCGAGAACCATTCCCGCATCCGTGAACGCGCCAGCGTTGATGAAAACGCCGCTGGTCTGGCGCGGTTCCTGTCGATCCCGATTGAGCAAGCGCGCGAAATCGCGGACGGAGAGCACCTGTTCGCGGACTAATCCCTGCGCGTCGTTGTGGAATTAATGCGCCTCGGCCCAGTTTTGTCCCTGACCCGCGTCCACGGTCAACGGCACGGTCAGGTGCAAGGCAGGCGCTGCCGCGTTTTCCATCACCTCGCGGGCGCGCGCGATCACGTCCTCGGCGCGGTCGGCATCTACCTCGAACAGCAATTCATCATGGACCTGTAGCAACATTTTGGCGGGCAGGTCGACGATGGCGTCCTCCATTCGGACCATGGCGCGGCGGATCACGTCGGCGGCGGTGCCCTGGATGGGCGCATTGATCGCGGCGCGTTTGGCAAAGCCCGCGCCGGGGCCTTTGGCATTGATTTCGGGCGTGTGGATCTTGCGGCCGAACATCGTCTGGACATAGCCATGGTCCTTGGCGAATTGCGTGGTCTGATCCATGTAGGCGCGGATGCCGGGGAAGCGTTCGAAATAGCGGTCGATAAAGCCCTGCGCCTCGGATCGCGGAATGCGCAGGTTACGCGCCAGACCAAAGCCCGAGATGCCGTAGATGACACCAAAGTTGATCGCCTTGGCCTGGCGGCGGATGTCGGGTGTCATTTCGTCCAGCGGTACGTCGAACATTTCGCTGGCGGTCATCGCGTGAATGTCCAGCCCGTCCTTGAATGCCTGTTTCAGCGCGTCGATTTCGGCCATTTCTGCCAGAATCCGCAGCTCGATTTGGGAGTAGTCGAGGCTCAGCAGCACCTTGCCCTCCTCTGCTACGAACGCCTCGCGGATGCGGCGGCCTTCCTCGGATCGGACGGGGATGTTTTGCAGGTTCGGATCGGTCGAGGCCAGACGACCAGTGTTCGCCCCCGTCTGCACATAGGACGTGTGCACGCGTCCGGTGTCAGGATTGATGTGATCCTGTAGCGCGTCGGTGTAGGTCGATTTCAGCTTTTGCAGCTGGCGATAATCCAGCACGCGAGCGGCGAAATCATGTTCCGTCGCCAAATCCTCCAGCACATTGGCGGGGGTGGACCATTGGCCGGTCTTGGTTTTCTTGCCGCCCTCAAGGCCCATTTCCTCGAACAGGATGTTGCCGACCTGAGCGGGGGACTGCACGTTGAAATCATGGCCTGCCAGTTCGTAAAGCTCGGCCTCGTATCCGGCCATTTTCTGGGCAAAGGCGTTGGACATGCGCGACAGGGTGTCGCGATCGACCTTGATGCCGTGCATCTCCATCCGGGCTAGCACAGGCGAGAGGGGCCGTTCCAGCGTTTCGTAAACCGTCGTGACGCGGGCCTGATGTAATTGCGGTTTGAACAGTTCCCACAGGCGCAGGGTGATATCGGCATCCTCGGCAGCGTATTTGACCGCGTCGTCCACCGGCACCCGGTCAAAGGTGATCGCGGATTTTCCCGTGCCGAGCAAGGGTTTGATCGGGATCGGCGTGTGGCTCAGATATTGTTCGGACAGCGCGTCCATGCTGTGCCGATGGAGCCCGGCATTCATCGCATAGGACATCAGCATCGTGTCATCATAGGGGGTAACGGCGACGCCATAGCGCGCGAAAATCTTGGCGTCGTATTTCATGTTCTGGCCGATTTTCATCACCGAAGGATCAGCCAAAAGTGGCTTCAGCATCTCCAGCGCCTGATCCAGGGGCATCTGCCCCGCAGCCAGATCGTCGCTGCCAAACAGATCGTCCGAGCCATCCTTATGCGTCAGCGGAACATAGCAGGCCTGACCAGCATCGACACACAGCGAGATCCCCACCAGATCAACGCGCATTTCGTCCAGCCCAGTGGTTTCAGTATCCACCGCCACATGGCCGCGTTCAAATGCCCGATCAATCCATTTTTGCAGGGCCGCCGCATCGCGCACGCACTCGTAGGTTTCAGGTTGGAACGGCACGGCGGTGGGAGCTTCGGGTGCGCTTGGTGCGGCGCCGTGCGGATCGGTATCCGTGATCGCCGGAGCCTCGGCCCCCAGTTGATCTGCCACACGTTTGGTCAGCGTGCGGAATTCCATTTCAGCCAAGAACCCAAGCAGCGTGTCGGGATCGGGGTCGCGGACCTCTAGGTCGTCCAGTGTGTAATCCAGCGGCGTGTTGCAATCCAACTGCACCAAGCGTTTCGACAGCTCGATCTGTTCGCGTTTTTCAATCAGCGTCTGACGGCGTTTGGGTTGTTTGATTTCCTCAGCCCGATCCAGCAGCGTTTCCAGATCGCCATATTCGTTGATCAGCAGGGCCGCCGTTTTGATGCCGATACCGGGGGCGCCGGGCACGTTATCGACGGAGTCCCCGGCCAAGGCCTGCACATCGACCACGCGCTCTGGGCCGACACCGAATTTTTCATGCACGCCGTCAACGTCGATGCGTTTGTTTTTCATCGCGTCCAGCATTTCAACGCCGCCGCCGACCAGCTGCATCAGATCTTTATCCGAGCTGATGATCGTCACGCGCCCGCCCGCATCGCGGGCCTGGCAGGACAAGGTGGCAATGATGTCGTCGGCCTCATAGCCTTCTTGCTCTTTGCAGGCGATGTTGAAGGCTTGCGTTGCCGCGCGGGTCAGAGGCATCTGTGGGCGCAGGTCTTCGGGCATCGCCTCGCGGTTTGCCTTGTAGAGATCATACATATCGTTGCGGAACGTATGGCTGCCCTTGTCGAAAATCACCGCGACGTGGGTGGGGGCGTCTGGGCCTGTGTTGGCCTCGACATATTTGTGCAGCATGTTGCAGAAACCCGCGACAGCGCCGATCGGCAATCCGTCTGACTTGCGGGTCAGCGGCGGCAGCGCGTGATAGGCGCGAAAGATGAAGGCCGAGCCGTCGATCAGGTGTAAGTGGCATCCCTTGCCGAAATTCACGCTCATGTTGTGGTCCTTACCCTGCCGCAGTTTGTCTGCTTGGGTTGTGCCATGTTCCGCTTTGCTCTTCCAGTTGCTCTTTTGCGATGAGCGATTTGAGGAGACTATTGAGCAGAACTGCCAAATCAGGCGTACAGACCGCGCGGCTGCGCCGATCGGTGCGGGGGCTAAGAGTGCTGCCAGGGGCGGCAAAGGCCTTTAGGATTGTGAATTGGTCCCGCAATAAGCCATATCTGAACGCTATTGCCCGATACTGGTTCAACTGCGGAATGCCGTGCGGGCACAAAGCCACCAATCGCGGCTGCGACCAGAAACGCAACACCCACACAGGCAAGCGCAATCACGAAATGCATCGACAGGTGGGCACCTCTTTTATGCCCCGAGCCTGTTGGCTGTCTCGCGGATGATTAGGCTTCGCTGCCCTTCAGCACGTATTTAGCATCGCAATAGGGGCATTCGACATACCCAGTATCAGCAGGAATGGTCAGCCAGACGCGAGGATGACCCATGGCACCTTCGCCGCCATCGCAGGCAATCTTCGATTTCTCGACAATCTTGGTTTCAGGCGCTTGCGTCGTCATCCGGGCCGTTTCCTTTTGGCTGCAAAAGAACTAGTGCAGTTATGAGCGATCAGACGAGCAGGGGCAAGTAGGCCATGAGCAGCAATGCAATTGAAATCCGAGGTTTGCGCAAGGTTTACGGCGGCGCAAAGGGGCAACCCGAGAAAGAGGCCCTGAAAGGTGTCGATCTGGACATCCCGCGCGGGTCGGTTTTCGGGCTGCTGGGGCCGAATGGCGCCGGCAAATCTACGATGATCAACATTCTGGCGGGCTTGGTGGTGAAAACCGCCGGGCAGGTGAAAATCTGGGGCTTTGATCAGGATGTGAACCCCCGGCAATCGCGGGCCTCGATCGGGGTGATGCCGCAAGAATTGAACTTGGACCCGTTCTTCAGCCCGCGCGGCGCGCTTGAGGTGCAGGCTGGCCTTTATGGCGTGCCGAAATCGCAGCGCCGCAGCGATGAAATCCTGAAACTGGTCGGGCTAGAGGACAAGGCCGAGGCCTATGCCCGTACCCTGTCCGGTGGGATGCGGCGGCGACTGCTGTTGGGCAAGGCGTTGGTGCATCATCCTCATATTCTGGTGCTGGACGAACCTACGGCGGGCGTGGATATTGAGCTGCGCCAAATGCTGTGGGAAAATGTGCGGATGCTGAACCGCCAGGGGATGACCATCATCCTGACAACCCACTATCTGGAAGAAGCCGAAGAGATGTGCGACGAGATCGCCATCATCAATCAGGGCAGTCTGGTAGCGCGAGACAGCACTGCGAACCTGCTGGGTAGCATCGACGCGAAAACCATGGTCATTCAGCCAGAGACGCCCGTGGATACATTGCCCACACCCGACGGGATCGAGGTCAGCATGCGGCCCAACGGGGCGGTTGCCTTCAGCTATCACGCAAAGAAAACCAGTGCCGAGCAGGTCCTTGCCGCTGTTCATAGTGCTGGCATCCGCATCCGGGACGTTAAAACCGAAGAAGCAGATCTTGAGGACGTCTTCCTGGATCTGACTCGCAGCCGCTAGGGGGCACCATGCCGCATGATCATCATCACGGGCACCATCACCACCATCCTGACCTGGATAGCGGGGATAAACGCGTGGCCGCAGCGGTCATCGTCAATATCCTATTGACGCTGGCACAGATCGTGGCGGGCGTGTTGTCGGGATCTCTGGCGTTGATTGCGGATGCGATCCACAATTTGTCTGACGCTTTGTCGCTGGTCATCGCGTTCTTTGCGCGCCGCGTCGGAAAGCGCCCCGCAGATGCGCGTATGACTTTTGGCTACGGTCGGGCCGAGGTGGTCGCCGCGTTGATTAACTATACCACTTTGATTGTGGTTGCCTTCTATCTGGCGTCCGAGGGCATTCAACGCCTGTTCAATCCGGCCGAGGTCGAGGGCTGGATTGTTGTCGTCGTTGCTGGTGTTGCCTTGGTGATCGATACGATTACGGCGCTGTTGGTGATGCGCCTTAGCAAGGACAGCGCCAACATGCGCGCGGCGTTCCTGCACAATGTGGCAGATGCCTTGGGGTCTGTTGCTGTGATTGTAGGGGGCGCGCTGATCCTGTTGTATGACTGGCGGTTGGTGGACCCGATCGTGACGCTGCTGATATCGGGCTATATCCTGTGGCATTCGTGGCAAGGGATCATGCCGGTGATCCGTATCCTGATGCTGGGCACCCCCGAAGACACCGACCTAGAGGACGTTTTGACGGCCCTTCGCGCCATGGATGGTGTCGACAGCGTGCACCATGTCCACCTGTGGCACATGCAGGAACATGAAACTGCGCTCGAATCCCATGTGGTGCTGGATGGGTCCGTCGGGGCCGAACGGGTCAAACAACAGATCAAGGCCCATTTGCGGGAACATTTCGGGATTGCCCATTCGGTTCTGGAACTGGAAGAGCCCGGTGCCATTTGCCCCGATGCGCAGGTCGTTGGTCACTAAATGCGTGCTGCAATGCCGCGAAACACCTTGCACTTCGGGTGAAATTGGCCCTGATTAGGGCCCTACAGAATACAGACGAGAACAGGGGCCGGTATGACGGGCGATCAGAAAATGGGCCAATGGCTGCACGAAGTTTTGGATGTCGAGCAGGTTGAGCAGAATTATTTTCGCGGGATTGCCACGCCTCAGGGGCGGGGGCGTTCGTTTGGCGGGCAGGTGATCGGACAGGCCTTGATGTCCGCCATTCGCACCGTTGGTGCGGATCGTCCTGTGCATTCTCTTCATGCATATTTCATGCGTCCGGGGGACGCCACGCAGCCGGTATTGTATCAGGTTGAACGTGATCGGGACGGTCGCAGCTTTGCCACGCGCCGCGTGATTGCTGTGCAGGCGGGCAAGCCGATTCTGAACCTTGCGGCCTCGTTTCATGGGGATGAACCAGGGCTGGAACACCAGTACGGAATGCCGGATGTGCCTGGCCCCGACGCGTTGAAAACGGATGAACAAATCGGCGAGGACATGGCCGAACAATTGCCTGCGGATTTCCTGACCTGGTTGCGCTCTCCGCGCCCGATCGAGATCCGCCCCGTGGGGCTGCGCCCGCCATTTTCGCGCGAAGAGCGAGCGCCAGAACATGCGATGTGGATGCGCGCGACCAGTAGCCTGGGCGACGATCCGGCGATGCATCGCGCGGCGTTGGCCTATACCTCTGACTATGGGCTGCTGACGACTTGTATGTTGCCCTTTGGCAAGACCTTTACGGATCCCGATATGCAATTTGCCAGCCTGGATCACGCCGTCTGGTTCCACGACGATTTTCGCATGGACGAGTGGCTGCTCTATGTGATGGACAGCCCTTGGGCCGGTGGCGCCCGTGGGTTCAACCGGGGACAGATATTTACGCAGGACGGGCGGCTTGTCGCCTCGACCGCGCAAGAGGGTCTGGTGCGGAACACTGATCTTAACGGGTAGAATGCGGTTCGCGGTCTGAACCAGAAGGGAAGCGTCCTTCACTTTTGCGACTGGCATAAAAATCCCGCAGCGTTTGCCCGGGCTGAGGTTTAAAGCGCGGTCCCTCTGTCAGATCGGTGATCCGGTCCAACCGGAATGACCGGAAATCCTGGCGCAGTTCGCACCAGCCCGTTAGGGTCCAGACCTTTCCCCAATACCAGGCGCCCAATGGCCGGATGCGGCGTGTGCTGGTTCGGTCGGACAGGTCCAGATAGATCAGATCCAGGCTGATATGCCCGTTGGTGGCGCGTTCAATCTGATCCAGCCGTGCGCGCAGATTGTCTGTCATTTCGGATGTGTGGAACGCGTGGACGTGGACCTCGTCCGCACGGGTACGGGCGGCATCTGGCAGGACCGCGTTGATCTTGACCAGGGCCTCTTCGGCGGCGGCGGCCATGTTGGCGCCACCCCAGGCGCGGATCATCCGCGCCCCGGCCACAAGAGCCACAATTTCGTCTTGGGTAAACATCAGCGGCGGCAGGTCATAGCCGTCGCGCATCAGATAGCCGACGCCAGCCTCGCCGTCGATGGGCACGCCAGACCCGATCAGGTCGGCGATGTCGCGATAGATCGTGCGGGTCGTGACCTCCAGCCGGTCGGCCAGTTGCGCGGCTGTCAGCAGCCGACCGCCCCTGAGATACTGAACGATCTGAAACAGGCGGTCGGCGCGGCGCATGGCTTAGTCCTTGTATTGGAACAGCCCGATCGTGTTTCCATCGGGGTCCTCGGCATAGAAATACGCGCCGGGCGGAATATCAATGTCCGGGCTGAGAATTGTACCGCCCGCCGCTGTCAGGCGCGCACGGGTTTCGGCCAGCGTGTCGGGAATGGCCAGATGGACGATATTTCCGGTGCCAGAGGCGGCGGGGGTGCCCTCGATCAGGTGACCCGAGATACCGGGATCGCCCTGATAGCCGAAAACCGCCATGGGCTGCGGCCCCATTTCGGTGGTGATTGCAATGTCGCTTTGCAGGACATCAGCGTAGAAGGCGGCGGCTTTCTCTAGGTTGGATACCCGGATTTCAGTCCAGACGACGGCGTTGGGTGGGGTAAAGGTCATGTTTTGCTCCATCAGCTTGTTTGATGGGTCGCGTATGACACAGGGCTGCTGACAGCATCCTGTCAGGAGCGTTCAGGAGAAATGGATTTTATCCAGTCCAGCCCATCCTGCGTTTTGGCCGTGGGAAAGTATTCACCACTGACGTGGCCGACATAGCCCTGCGCGTCCAGTTGGGCAAAGAACGCAGGATAGTCGATGATGCCGCTGTTGGGCTCGTGTCTTCCTTCGGTGCTGGCGACCTGGATGTGACGCGCGCGGTGGCCATGTTTGGCCCATGTCGCGGGCATGTCGCCAGTGATTTTTTGTGCGTGGTATGCGTCGAATTGCAGGGCCAGATTGGGAGCGTTGATCTGGTCGAGGATCGCAGCGGCCTGATCGAAGTTGTTGAGGAAATAGCCGGGCATGTCATGGGCGTTGATCGGTTCGATCAGAAGAGAGTGATCTGGGGCGTGGTCTGCGGCCCAGGCAAGATTTTTCAGGTAGGTTTGCCGGGCCTTTGGGCCCTGGGCCAGCCCGGCCATGACATGGATATGATCGGGATTCAGGTATGCGGCGTAGTGCTGCGCGGTCTCAAAACTGTTGCGGAAATCGTATTCCTGGCCTGGCAAGGCTGCGAGGCCGCGCTGGCCCGCGGCCCAATCGGGAGCAGGTGTATTGATCAGGGCCATATGAAGGCCGCTGTCTATGCGGGCTTTGGCAAGCTCCTCGACGGGGGTGTCATAGGGGATCAGCAATTCGACCGCGTGAAACCCCGCGCGGCGTGCGGCATCGAACCTGTCCAGGAGAGGGTGTTCGGTGAAAAGCAGTGTGAGGTTGGCGGCGAAGTTGGGCATGCTTGGTCTCTGGAATTGTCCCCCTCGGGCAACTCCCGCCCTCCCACCCCGTTGCCCTCGGGGGACAATGGGGCGCGCGGGGTCAGGGCAGCTCGGCTGAAGGAATGATGGGGAAGAAGTGGTCGCCCGACCAAAGGCCGAACCAGGAGGTGCCATCAACGTTGTGATGGGCGCCCAGATCGACCAGGCGGTAGAAGCTTTTGCGGTCGATCAGGGCCTCGAGATTGCTGCGGACCAGCACATAGGGAGAGGGTTCGCCCGTATCAGGATCACGGATCACGCGGATGGGGGCATCAGGGCCGGCCGTGGTTGCATCGCCCACATTGGTATGGAAGGTCAGGGTTTGCGCCCGCCCTTCGCCTGCAACATCAAAGTCCACCGCCACAAAAGGCGCGTCTTCGACTGTGATGCCGACTTTCTCCACCGGTGTGACCAGGAAATACTGGTCGTCGTCTTTGCGTAGAATTGTCGAGAACAGCCTGACCAGTTCGGGCCGTCCGATCGGAGTGCCCAGATAAAACCAAGTGCCATCGCGTGCGATCCGGATATCCAGATCGCCACAGAACGGCGGGTTCCACAGGTGGACAGGGGGCAGGCCCTTGCCTTTGGTGGCTGCTTTTGCCGAAGCAACAAGACTATTTGCCGATGGTTTCACGATCATTTGTTCGCTCATTGTTTTTGCCATTTCCGTTATGCGCGATACACTCGGGTTTAAAGATAGTGTTTGCGCAGGAGTTTGACCATGACCGATCAGGACGATCTGGTTTCCCGGATCGAGAGTGTTGAAGAGAAGCTGGCCGAGGCCAAAGCTTCGATCACCCGCAGGTTTATCGGTCAAGAGCAGGTGGTGGATTTGACCCTGTCGGCACTGTTGTGTGGCGGTCATGGGCTGCTGATCGGCCTTCCTGGACTGGGGAAAACCCGTCTGGTGGACACGCTGAGCACGGTGATGGGGCTGAATGGCAACCGTATCCAGTTCACGCCCGACCTGATGCCTGCCGACATTCTGGGGTCAGAGGTTCTGGATACGGATGACGATGGCAAACGTCAGTTTCGATTCGTTCCCGGCCCGGTGTTTTGCCAGCTTTTGATGGCGGACGAGATCAACCGCGCCAGCCCACGGACGCAATCGGCGCTTTTGCAGGCGATGCAGGAAAAACATATCACCGTGGCCGGCGAGGACCGTGTGTTGGGCACGCCGTTCCACGTTCTGGCCACCCAGAACCCGATTGAGCAGGAAGGCACCTATCCGCTGCCCGAGGCTCAGCTGGACCGGTTTTTGGTACAGATCGACGTGACCTATCCTGATCGCCAGACAGAACGCGACATCCTGTTGGCCACCACCGGCGTGTCCGAGGACGAGGCGCATGAGGTGTTCACCGCTGCTGAGCTTCTGGAAGCACAAGAGTTGCTGCGCCGGATGCCCGTTGGCGATAGCGTCGTCGAAGCGATCCTGGATTTGGTGCGCGCCTTCCGCCCTGATGACGCCAGCGCCGACGAGCGGGTGAAGCAGACAGTGGCCTGGGGGCCCGGACCGCGGGCTGCGCAGGCCTTGATGTTGACCGTGCGGGCGCGGGCGATGCTGCAAGGGCGGCTTGCTCCCTCGATCGAGGATGTGATGGTGATGGCGCGCCCCGTTCTCTCTCACCGGATGGCGCTGAACTTTGCCGCCCGTGCACGCGGAGACAGCTTGGCCGATCTGATTCAGACCACCGCCGCCCGCGTCACGCGAATCGAGGTGGCCGCGTGAACAGCCCCGCCCATCTGCGCGCAAGGTCCGAGGATCAGGCCGCGCGCCTGCCGCCTCTATTGGCACGGGCCGAGCATCTGGCAGGTACCGTGCTGTTGGGCGAGCACGGCCGCCGCCGCGCAGGATTGGGCGATGATTTCTGGCAATATCGCCCGGTTCAGGCCGGCGATAGCCGCCGCATGATCGACTGGCGCCGTTCGGCGCGGGGGGATGCCCAATATGTGCGTGAACGTGAATGGCAGATCGCGCAAAGCGTGATGCTGTGGGTGGACCAGGCGGCCTCGATGCGGTTTGCGTCAGGTAAGGATCTGCCACAAAAGGCGGATCGCGCCCGGCTCCTGGCTTTGGCGATTGCGATCCTTCTGGTGCGCGGGGGCGAACGCGTCGGGCTGACCGGCACCAATCTGCCGCCGCGTCGGGGCAACAATCAAATCCTGCGCCTGGCTGAATTTTTTTCGATTGATGCCCCCGAAGACTATGCTGAACCCGAGGCTCGGGCGATGCTGCCTCATGCGCGTGCGTTGTTTGTGTCGGACTTCATGGCAGATCTGACCCCAGTGCGCGCCGCTTTGACGAAGGCCGCCGACCGGGGCGTGCGCGGCATCCTTTTACAGGTCCTGGACCCAAGTGAAGAGGCCTTTCCTTTCACGGGCCGCACGATTTTTCAAAGCGTCGGAGGATCCGTTCTGCACGAGACCCTCAAGGCGGGTGATCTGCGCGATCGGTATCTGCAACGGTTGGCCGCCCGCAAAGACGAGCTGAACAGCCTGTGTCGCGCGACGGGGTGGCAATTCCATGTCCACCATACCAATGACAGCGCCCAAGCTGCGTTGTTGTGGCTGTGGCAAGCACTGAACCGGGGGACCGCATGATGTTGGGACCTGTCGGGTTTTCCCTGCCGTGGTTGCTGTGGGCATTGGCGTTGCTGCCGGTGCTGTGGCTGGTCCTGCGCGCAGTGCCGCCTGCGCCGATCCGCCGGAAATTTCCCGGTGTCGCGCTATTGCTGGGTCTGAAGGACAGCGATACGGTTACGGACCGCACGCCTTGGTGGTTGTTATTGCTTAGAATGCTGGCGGCTGCGGCGGTGATTGTCGGGTTGGCCGGCCCCATCCTGAATCCCGAGACCGACCGCGAAGCGGGGCAAGGGCCTTTGTTGATCGTGATGGATGGCGGCTGGACCGGCGCACAGGATTGGGCCGCGCGCCATGATCAGGCCGCGCAACTTCTGGCCGAGGCACGGCGCAACGGTCGCCCAGTAGCGATGCTGCGGTTGACGGATCCACAGCCGCTTCTGTTTCAAACGGCCGAAACCTGGCGCGGGCGACTGACCGGCATGGTTCCGCTTCCGTGGGAGCCGTCCCTGGGTCTGGCTGATCGCGCGATTGATGCGCTGGGCGAGGGCCCGTTCGAAACCTACTGGTTGTCGGATGGGGTGGCATGGGACGGGCAGGCAGACATCTTGGCGACGCTTGAGGATCGTGGGGACGTCAGCGTTTTCGAAAGCGGTCGCGCCGTGATCGCCCTGCGTCCCGCCAAAGTCGTGGATGATGGGGTCGAACTGACGGTGACGCGTTCGGTTCCTGGTGGCCCGCGCGAGCTGACAGTACTGGTGCACGGGCGTGATCCCAACGGTGTGCAGCGTGTCCTGGCCCAGTTGCCCATGACATTTGACCCCGGCACGACCGAGGCCTCCGGCACCCTGAGCCTTCCAGCCGAGCTGCGTGCCCGGGTTACCCGTTTTGAGCTGCAAACGGTGCGCTCGGCTGGGGCAATTGTGTTGACTGACGATAGCTTGCGTCGTCGCGAGGTGGCTCTGATCGCCGGGCGCGATGACCGCGAAGGGTTGGAGTTGCTGGCCCCGCTGCATTACCTCACGCAGGCGTTGACACCTTCTTCGGATCTGCTGACTGGTCCGCTGTTGGACGTGATCCCAGCCAACCCGGACGTGATTATTCTGGCGGATGTCGCCACTCTGGCCGAGGCCGAACAAGAGACTGTTTTGGATTGGGTGGACAAGGGCGGTTTGCTGGTCCGATACGCTGGCCCGCGGCTTGCCGCCAGCGAAGTCAGCCGCGCCGAAGAGGACCCATTGATGCCTGTGCGCTTGCGGTCCGGTGGGCGCTCGGTCGGGGGCGCGATGAGCTGGGGGCAACCAAAGACATTGGCGCCATTCGCCGAGGATAGCCCGTTTTACGGGCTGCCCATTCCAGCTGATGTGCAGGTTAGCGCGCAGGTGATGGCACAGCCCGACCCCGCATTGGCCAGCCGCGTGATTGCACAGCTTAGCGACGGGACCCCGCTTGTCACCCGCAAGCCGATTGGGCAGGGGCAGGTGGTGCTGTTCCATGTCTCGGCCAATGCCGAATGGAGCAGCTTGCCGCTGTCTGGCCTGTTTGTCCAAATGCTTGAGCGTCTGTCGATTTCTTCGGGAGTGGAATCCATGACCACCGGGGATCTGGACGGAACCGTATGGAAGCCCCTGTCTGTGATGGACGGGTTTGGCCGCACTGACGATGCAGGAAACCTGCCAGGAGTCGCGGGGCCCCTGTTGGGGGCGGGCGTGCCGGGTCCCGAATTGCGGCCCGGCATCTATCAGAACGAAGACCGCCGCATTGCACTGAATGTCATGCCGTCTGATCGGACGCTGCGTGCGTTTAACTGGCCGGATCGCATTCCGGTGACGGGTATGGCGCGCCCGGATGAAACCCCGCTGGGCGGGTATTTGTTGGCCGCCGCGATCCTGCTATTGCTGGCGGACGTGTTGGCCTCTTTGGCATTGTCCGGTCGGCTGATCGGCGCGCGCGCGGCGACGTTATTGGTGGCGGTGGCACTGATGCCGCAGCAGGGGCGCGCAGATGATGCCCGTGCCGTTTCCGCCACCACCGAGGTTGTCCTGGCTTATATTCTGACTGGTGATGCACGACAGGATGAAATCTCGGATGCTGGAATGCTGGGCCTGTCTGATGTGCTGTTTTTCCGCACTTCGGTTGAACCGGCGCTTCCCATCGGCTTAGATCTTGAGACCGATGATCTGGCTTTTTTTCCGCTGATCTATTGGCCGATCACGGCCGCGCAACCCCTGCCCTCGGACGAGGCCTATGCCAAGCTGAACCGCTATCTGAGATCTGGCGGCATGATCCTGTTTGATACGCGCGACGCTGATATTGCACGGTTCGGGTCCTCAAGCCCGAATGGGCGCAAGCTGCGGGACCTGGCCGCGCCGCTGGACATTCCGCCGCTAGAGCCTGTCCCCGCCGATCATGTTGTCACGCGAGCGTTCTATCTGCTGCAAGATTTCCCCGGTCGGTTCAACAGCCGCGATGTCTGGGTCGAGGCAGCGCTCCCCGGTGTCGAAAAGGTCGAGGGCATGCCGTTCCGCAATCTCAATGACGGGGTGACTCCGGTGGTGATTGGCGGCAATGACTGGGCTGCGGCCTGGGCCACGGATAAACGGGGCAATGCCCTGTATCCCGTTGGGCGCGGCTATGCAGGCGAAAGGCAGCGCGAACTGGCGTTCCGCTTTGGTGTCAATCTGGTGATGCATGTGCTGACCGGGAACTACAAATCCGATCAGGTCCATGTGCCTGCCTTGCTGGACAGGTTGGGACAATGAGTTCAGTTATATTTGATCCGCTTTTGCCGTGGGCCGCGTGGGGTGCTCTGGCTGTTCTGGTGGCCATCACCGTCGTTCTGGCGCTATGGCGGGGCCTGGCCGGCTGGGCCTGGCGTGGGCTGGCGGGGGTTGTTGTTCTGGCGGCCTTGTCGGGCCCGTCCTTGCGCACCGAAGAACGCGGTACCCTGTCGGATATCGTGTTGTTGATGGTCGACGGATCGGCCAGCCAGCAGCTTGCGGATCGGCCTGCGCAGGTCGCCGCCGCCGCCGCGTCAATAGAGGCCCGCCTGCGCGCACGACCCGGTACCGAAATTCGCCGGATCGAACTGGGCGACGGGCCGGACGATTCCGGCACGCTGCTGATGAGCAAACTGGCCGAGACGCTGGCCGAAGAACCCAACGGGCGCATCGCGGGCATCATCGCGCTGACCGATGGGCAGGTGCACGATGTCGACCGCGCCCCGGACCTCCCCGCGCCGATGCATGTGCTGCTGTCGGGGCAGCCCCAGGATTGGGATCGCCGTCTGATCGTGGAAAATGCCCCGGCCTTTGCCATTCTGGGTGAACCCATCACCTTGCGTCTGCGGATCGAGGACATGGGCGCCGCGCCTGCGGTCGCTCAGACGTTGATGAACGTGTCCGTCGATGGGCAGGAAATGGGCCCCTTCACTGTGCCCATCGACCGCCCGATCGAGCTGCCCCTGACACTGGAACACGGCGGGATGAACGTCATCCGTTTTGCCCTGCCCATGGCCGAGGGCGAACTGACCGACCGCAACAATAGCGCCATCGTGCAGATCAATGGCGTGCGCGACAGGCTGCGTGTGTTGCTGGTCAGCGGCGAGCCGCATCCCGGTGGGCGGACGTGGCGCAACCTGCTGAAATCTGATAGCTCGGTTGATCTGGTGCATTTCACGATTCTGCGCCCGCCCGAAAAACAGGATGGCGTCCCCGTGGCCGAACTGTCACTGATCGCTTTCCCCACGCGCGAGCTGTTTCTGGAAAAGATCGACGATTTCGATCTGATCATATTTGATCGCTACAAACGACGCGGGATTCTGCCGTCCATCTATTTGGAAAATGTCCGTAACTATGTCGATAAGGGGGGCGCGGTGCTGGTCGCTGCCGGCCCGGATTTCGCCAGCGCAGACTCTCTCTATCGGTCGCCATTGTCTGGGATTCTGCCCGCCAGCCCTTCGGCGCGGGTGATCGAACAGGGCTACGTGCCGACGGTGACGGATCTGGGGCAGCGCCATCCCGTTACGGCAGGGCTTGCCCCCGAAGGACCGGGCGATTGGGGCCGTTGGCTGCGCCAGATAGAGGTTGAACCTAGTGCTGGAACTGTCGTTATGTCGGGGATCGAGGACAAACCCCTATTGGTGCTGGATCGTGTGGGCGAAGGGCGCGTTGCGTTGCTGGCCTCGGATCAGGCTTGGCTGTGGGCGCGTGGATTCGAGGGCGGAGGCCCGCAGCTGGAGCTTCTGCGCCGTCTGGCGCATTGGATGATGAAAGAACCCGAGCTGGAAGAAGAGGCCCTGTGGGCTGAACCCGTCGGTCAAACGATGAAAATCATCCGCCGTTCCCTGACATCCGAGGTGGGCGGCGTGACGGTGACGACCCCCTCGGGCGAAAGCCAGGTTCTGCCATTGACGGAAACCTCTCCTGGTCGTTTCGAGGCAGACTACACCGGCCCCGAGATCGGTCTGTACCGTCTGGCAAATGGCGAGAAGGAGACAGTGATCGGTCTTGGCCCGTCTGCCCCCAAGGAGTTCGAGGCAACCATTGCGACGGATACGGTGATGGAGCCTGTGACAGATGCGCTGCGGGGCGGTGTGCTGCGGCTAAGCAACGGGTCGCCGGTGTTGCGCGACGTCCGACCGGGGCGCCCGGCAGCAGGACGTGGCTGGATTGGCCTGACCCCGCGCAACGCCTATGAAACATTGGCTGTAACGCAGGTGCCGTTGCTACCGGCCTGGCTGGTGATGATCGTGGTGTTGGGGTTGACGTTGATCGGATGGCTGCGCGAGGGACGGCGCTGATGATCAGGGCTGTAGCTGTAGCTTGGTCAGGGCGTGCGCCCATCCGTCGTCAGAACAGCGCGCGCGGATAAACACCTCGCGCGTTCCATCGGGGAGCATCACGTTGGACAGCGACCGTGTAAAGGGCTGCTCGTGGTCATGCGGGTGCATCAATTCGCGATAGCCCAAACGATGCCCCGCGGTATCCAGAATTTCCCATCCGTTGGCATAGTGATCCCATCCGGCGTCCGGATGCAAAAGCGTGACGCTAATCCGCCAGCCCATGTCGACGCGCTTGGCTTCGACATTTTCAACAAAGGGGGAATCGGCGCGGGCGACGCTGGCGCTCAGGGCTAGGAATAAGGACAATATACGTATCATGATGCCACCCTAGCACCATGTAAATTACTTGTCCGCTGACGTTCGCGTGTAACCCATGCCATCTGACATCCCTAACAGGACGGACCGTGATCTCGATGCAAACTCGCGACGCCAGAGCACGGCAAACGTAAGCAACGCCGCCGCCAGAAGCGGGAGCGGCCCCAACAACCATGCCGTCGATCCCAAGGCGAAATAGACAGATCTTAGACCCTGATTATAGCTGCGCGCCGCAGTGATATTTATTTCGCTGGATTTTTCGGCTCGCGGCAATGCGACTGGATCGTTTGGGTCGTTCGGCACAGCGCCCATCAGGACTGCGCAATAGCCGAACAGCCGGTGCGACCACACGAATTTCAGGAATGCATTGGTCAGGAAAAACATCGTGACCAGCAGTTTGACCTCCCACACGAATTTCGGGTCGCGTGAAATCGACAGATCTTCGGCCAGGCCGACCAATTGCTCGGCGTTTCCGATTCCGGCCAGCAACCCCCCGATCGCCAGCATCGCTGCCGAGGCAAAGAACGACGTCCCCTGCCGCAGGGTGGTCAGGGTCTGCGCATCAAAAATACGCGGTTGCCGCGTCACCATCTGGCGCATCCATTCGCGGCGATAATCCGCCATTAGCCGCGACACCGAAGGGCGGCTGGACTGGGGATGCTCGATCATCCAGCCGATGCTGAACCACGCGAGGAACAGCACTGTCAGCGCGGCCAAATCCAAAGGCGTGAACAAAGAGATGCGCTGAGCCCAATCCATGGTCAGAACGGCTTGACGACGACGGTCCACAGAATGGCAATAGCCCCGAAGACGCTGACTTCGTTAAAGATGCGCAGGAACATCTCGGATTCGTCGAATTGGCCGCGTTTGGCCCGGATCACCAGACGTCCCGTCCACAGGTAATGCGCGGCCAGCGCCGCCACGATGGCCAGTTTCAGATGCACCCAGGCAGGCCAGCCCAAGTCAATTGCCAGCCACAGGCCTGTGGCAATCGCAATGACAGCCAGCCCCGCCGAGAACCGATACAACCTGATTGTCAGGTCGCCCAGCGGCCCGAATTCACCCAGTCGATCATACTCTCGTTTCCAGAAAATGATCGCGCGCGGCACTGCAAAGATGCTGGTCATCCAGCCCATCACGCAGAGAATATGTATGATTTTGACCCATTCCATGTGCTCTAAGTGACCCCTGATCCGGGCCGAGCGCAAGATGCCGCAGCTCCAGTTTGCGAAAAGAATTGCGCAGCGCGCCTTTTTGGTTATATTATTTTACCAATTCTAGGAGGCTCCCATGGAAATGCCGATACCAGACCCTCGGGTGCTGGCCCAAAAGCCAAAATTGGTCAGTCGACTGCTCCAGGTGTTGCCTGTGGATGCGGTGATCCATGAAGAGGTCGAAACGCGCGCCTATGAATGCGATGCGCTGACCGCCTATAAGTGCCCGCCGCTTTGTGCGGTGCTGCCCTCGACCACTGCCGAGGTGGCCGACGTACTGCGGATTTGTCACGAAATGGGCGTGCCGGTGGTGCCGCGTGGGGCGGGGACCTCGCTGGCGGGGGGCGCATTGCCCACGGCCGATTGCGTGATTCTGGGTGTGGCGCGGATGAATGCCGTGCTGGAAACCGACTATGAGAACCGTTTCGTCCGTGTGCAGACCGGGCGCACAAACCTGAGTGTTACCGGCGCGGTCGAGCAAGACGACTTCTTTTATGCGCCGGACCCCTCGTCACAGCTGGCCTGTGCGATTGCCGGGAATATTGCGATGAACTCGGGCGGGGCACATTGCCTGAAATACGGGGTGACGACGAACAACCTGCTGGGCGTCACTATGGTGATGATGGATGGATCGGTGGTCGAAATCGGCGGTGCGCATCTGGACGCGGGGGGGCTGGACCTGTTGGGCGTGATCTGCGGATCCGAGGGCCAGCTGGGCGTCGTAACCGAAGCAACCCTGCGGATTTTGCGCAAACCCGAAGGCGCGCGGCCCGTGTTGATGGGCTTCGACAGTAACGAGGTCGCAGGGGAATGCGTCAGCGACATCATCAAGGCGGGGGTCCTTCCCGTCGCGATCGAATTCATGGACCGCCCCTGTATCCGTGCTACCGAGGCATTTGCCGGCGCGGGGTATCCCGATTGCGAGGCGCTGCTGATTGTCGAAGTCGAAGGCTCTGAAGGTGAAATCGCAGAGCAACTGGGCGTGATCCTGGAGATCGCACGTCGGCACAACCCGGTCGAGCTGCGCGAAAGCACCAGCGCCGAGGAAAGTGCGAAAATCTGGCTGGGTCGCAAATCGGCCTTTGGCGCGATGGGCCAGATCAATGACTACATGTGTCTGGATGGGACGATCCCGGTGTCTCGGCTGCCGTATGTGCTGCGCCGGATCGGGGAGATGTCCAAGGAATACGGGCTGGACGTGGGCAACGTGTTCCATGCCGGCGATGGGAACATGCATCCGCTGATCCTGTTCGATGCAAACAAGCCCGGAGACCTGGAGCTGTGCGAGGCCTTTGGTGCCGATATCCTACGGCTTTGCGTAGAGGTGGGCGGGTGCCTGACCGGCGAACATGGTGTGGGGATCGAGAAACGTGATCTCATGGTTGATCAGTACGAACCGCAGGATCTGGAAATCCAGATGGCGGTCAAGGATGTGTTTGACCCGCAATGGTTGTTGAACTCTGCCAAGGTGTTTCCGTTGGAGGCTTCGCGCCAACGACGGGCGGCCTGAAGAGTATTGACCGCCGGGGGCGCTGCCCCCGGACCCCCGGAGTATTTAGAGCAAGATGAATGTGATGAGACCTGAGACAGAGGCTGAACTGGCCGAGATGGTGGTGGGGGCGCAGGCGCCCTTGGTGATCCGTGGCGGGGGAACGCGACCGATTGGAGCGCCCCTGGCGGGGGACCGGCTGGAGATGTCCGGAGTGTCCGGTGTGGTGCTGCATGAGCCCGGTGCTTTGACCTTGGTGGTGAAGGCGGGGACGTCCGTGGCCGAGGTTGAAAAGGTCTTGGCGGCTGAGGGGCAGCGGCTACCGTTTGAGCCAATGGATCATCGTGCATTGCTGGGGACGGAAGGGCAGCCGACGATGGGCGGGCTGGTGGCCGGGAACGTCAGCGGGTCGCGCCGGGTGCAGGTTGGCGCGTGTCGGGATTTTCTTTTGGGGGTTCGTTTTGTCGATGGCATGGGCCAAGTGCTGAAAAACGGCGGGCGCGTGATGAAGAACGTGACCGGCTATGACCTGGTCAAGCTGATGGCGGGCAGCTGGGGGACTTTGGGGGTCCTGACCGAGCTGTCTTTTAAGGTACTGGCGATCCCGCAGGCCGAGGCGACACTTGTCCGGCGCGGGTTGAGCGCGACTGCGGGCGTGGGTCTTTTGGGGCGTGCCCTAGGGTCGCCTTTTGATGTCAGTGGTGCGGCGTATCTGGAGGATCGGACGCAGGTGCGGCTTGAGGGGTTATCCGGATCTGTGGCCTATCGTGTGGCGCAGCTGCAGGCCGGGGCTTTGGCCGGGTTCGATGTTGTCGAAGGGGCTGAAAGCGCGGCGCTGTGGCAGGAGGTGCGCGATGTCATGCCCTTTGCGCAGGCCGCGGGCGCCGTGTGGCGCGTGTCCGTGAAGCCCTCGGATGGGCCGGTTCTGAGTGCAGGTTTGCAGGCGCAGGGGCTGCGGCATCGGGCAATTTATGATTGGGGTGGCGGGCTGGTCTGGTTGTTGGTGGGCGAGACGGGCGACGCGGGAGCAGCAGAAATCCGTCGGCAATTGGCGCCCTTGGGCGGTCACGCGACATTGATCCGGGGCAGCGATTCCCTGCGGGCGCAGGTGCCGGTGTTCCAGCCGGACTCTGGCCCCTTGGCGGCGATCTCGAAGGGGTTGCGGGACAGGTTCGACCCCAAAGGCATTCTTAATCCGGGGCTGATGGGCTGATGCAAACGACATTTACCGACGACCAGATGAAAGACCCAGGCATCCAGCGGGCCAATGAAATCCTGCGGTCCTGCGTGCATTGCGGGTTTTGCACAGCGACCTGCCCCACCTATCAGGTATTGGGCGATGAGCTGGATAGCCCGCGCGGCCGGATTTACCTGATCAAGGACATGTTGGAAAACGAACGCATCCCCGATGCCAAGACGGTAAAACATATCGATCGGTGCCTGTCCTGTCTGGCTTGTATGACGACATGCCCTAGCGGCGTACACTACATGCATCTGGTGGATCACGCGCGCGCCTATATCGAGAAGACCTATAAGCGCCCCTTTAGTGACCGGGCCCTGCGTTGGATTCTGTCGCGTATTCTGCCCTATCCGGGGCGGTTCCGTTTGGCATTGTTGGGGGCCAAGATCGGGCGTCCCTTTGCGTTTTTGATGCCAGACGCCCGGCTGAGGGCGATGCTGGAGATGGCCCCCAAGAGCATCCCACCGGTCAGCCGCAACGATGATCCGCAGACCTTTGTCTCGGAGGGTCCTCGGAAAAAGCGCGTTGCGCTGATGACCGGATGTGCACAGAAGGCGCTGAATACGGATATCAATGATGCCACTATCCGGTTGTTGAAACGGCAGGGGTGCGATGTCGTGATCGCCAAGGGCGCGGGATGTTGCGGGGCTTTGACGCATCATATGGGGCGCGAGGATGAATCCCACGCCACCGCCGCGAAAAACATCCGCGCCTGGGTGTCCGAGATGGACAATGCTGGGCTGGATGCGATCGTGATCAATACCAGCGGCTGTGGCACTACGGTCAAGGATTATGGCCATATGTTCCGCAATGACCCACTGGCGCAGGATGCTGCGCGCGTGTCGGGCATCGCCATGGATGTCTCCGAGTTGCTGATGCAGCTGGACCTGCCCGAAGGCCCGGATCAGAAGCTGACGGTCGGCTATCACGCGGCCTGTTCATTGCAACACGGTCAGAAGGTGAAAACCTTCCCCAAGGATCTGCTCAAACGGGCCGGGTTCAAAGTGGCCGAGCCTGCCGACAGTCATCTATGTTGCGGCAGTGCGGGGACCTATAACCTGATGCAGCCCGAGATTTCATCGCAGTTGAAGGCGCGCAAGGTCCGTACGTTGGAGGCAATTCAGCCCGACATCATTGCGGCGGGCAACATCGGTTGCATGGTGCAGATCGGCTCGGGAACCGAGGTGCCGGTGGTCCATACGGTCGAATTGCTGGACTGGGCAACAGGGGGGCCGGTGCCGCCTGCGTTGAAAGGGCAGGCGAAACGCAATGACGGGGTGCCGATTTTACGCTGATCTGCCCAATTTTCGCCAAACCGTCGGGATATACCAGACCCTAGATATTGGGTTTCGGAGCCAGCATGTTTCGCGGATTATTGACCACCTTAGTGTTTTGGCTAGCGGTATCAACGGCTTGGGCCGAAGATGCCGCTTTGCGCCGTTTGGACACCATGGATGATAGTCGCGGCTGGGAGGCCGTCGGGCGGCTAGAGTTGGGCGGTGCAGGATTCTGTACAGGTGCCTTGATTGCGCCCGATCTGGTGCTGACGGCGGCGCATTGCCTGTTTGATGCGAAAACCCAGCAGCGTGTGGATTTCGGCAAGATCGAATTTCTGGCCGGTCTGCGGAATGGCCGGGCCGAGGCATATCGCCGTGTTCGCCGCGTCGTGATCCATCCCTCGTATCGGTATGATGGCAAAGCGACGTCGGATAAGGTGCGCAACGATTTGGCCTTGTTGCAATTGCTGCGCCCGGTTCAGAATACCTCGGTCACGCCGTTTGATACGGGTGGTCAGGTTCTCAAAGGCGAAACCGTTGGCGTGGTGTCCTATGCCACGGACCGGGCTGCCGCGCCGTCGCTTCAGGATGAATGCGGCGTGATGTACCGCAGCAAGGGTGTTCTGGTGCTGAGTTGTGACGTGAATTTCGGATCATCCGGGGCGCCGGTGTTCCATATTCAGAACGGCCATGTGCGGATCGTATCGGTCGTGTCGGCAAAGGCGCAATTGGACGGTCAGCAGGTCGCTCTGGGTGCTCAGTTGGATGGCGCGGTGGAGCTGTTGCGCAATCAATTGACCAGCGGAGTCGGCGTGACACAGGATTTCATGCCACGGATCAAGGGTGTGGCTTCGGTCTCGGGGCGGTCGGTTGGCGGGGCGAAATTCGTCAAACCCTGAGGTCTTGAAACAGGGTCAATCCATTCCCAGATGATCTGTACGGGGACGCCGAATTCGGGTTCCTGAACGCCCTGCCTGTCCCGCTGGGAAGGCATAAATCTGGTATCGCTCATGATGGAGGATCACCCATGCGCAGCTTTGATCTCGCACCCCTATACCGTGCCACTGTTGGTTTTGACCAAGTCGCCGATCTGATGGATCGCGCTTTTGCCAATGACGTCACGCAGAACAGTTACCCCCCCTACAATATCGAAAAAACAGACGAGAACGCCTATCGCATCTCGATCGCCGTCGCCGGGTTTTCTGGCAACGATCTGTCGGTCGAAGTCAAGGAAAACGCGCTGATCGTGTCCGCCAAGAGGGCCGAGGACGACAGTCAGCGATCCTATTTGCATCGTGGTATTGCCACCCGCGCGTTCGAGCGCCGGTTTACCCTGGCGGATCATGTGCGCGTGACTGGCGCGACCCATGCCGATGGGATGTTGCACATTGATCTGGTACGCGAAATGCCCGAGGCGCTGAAACCGCGCCGTATCCAGATCGCCAGCGGTGCTCCTGTTCCGCAGGATGTGGTGGATGCCAAGGCCGTGAACTAATCGACCCTTCGCAACGCCCGGTATCCGGGCCTTGCGATCGATCTGATCATGCGGGCCCGTCTTGCTTTCTGGCAGGACGGGCTTTTTCGTGTCGATCACAAATTATGTCAGGCATGTTGACATATATTCAAATTGCCCCGATGTTGCGCAACATAGTTGCAGGAGTCGGGTCATGAACTTGTCAGATATTTTCGCCAGTCGCATTTCTGGGATGAAAGCCTCGGAAATCCGCGAGTTGCTCAAGCTGCTGGGTCAGCCGAATATCATTTCTTTCGCGGGTGGAATCCCGGATCCCGCGCTGTTCCCGGTCGAGAAGTTCCAGGCTGCCATGACCAATGCGCTGAGTAACGGGAACCACGCTGTTTCGCTGCAATACTCAGTCAGCGAGGGCTATCTGCCTTTGCGCGAATGGATTGCGGCCGAGATGGCCCGGCTGGGGATCCCCTGTACCCCCGAGAACATCCTGATCACCAGTGGATCGCAGCAGGCGCTGGACTATCTGGGGAAGCTGTTCCTGTCGCCCGGGGATACTGCGCTGGTCGGTTGGCCCACCTATCTGGGTGCGCTTGGGGCCTTCAAGGCCTACGAGCCGCGGTTCGACCGGCTCGATCCCGGCAGCAATCGCTCTGCCGCGGACTATGCCGAAGCCGCGGGCGGAGGGCGGGTCAAGTTTGCCTATCTGTCGGTGGATTTTGCCAACCCGACAGGCGTGACGCTGACGCGGGCCGAGCGTGAAAACGTACTGGACATGACCGAAGCGCTGGATTGCGCCGTGATCGAGGACGCGGCCTATCAGTCCTTGCGTTTCGAAGGGCCGAGCATTCCCCCCATCCTGGCGCTGGAGGTTGAGCGCACAGGCGATATCAATGCCTGCCGGACGGTATATTCTGGTTCGTTCTCGAAAACGCTGTCGCCGGGGCTGCGGATCGGCTGGGTTTGCGCTGCCAAGCCGGTGATTGAACAAATGGTCCTGCTAAAGCAAGCCGGGGATCTGCACACGCCGACGCTGAACCAAATGGCAATTGCCGAGGTCGCGCAGGACAACTTTGACAGCCATCTTGAGACCCTGCGCGCGTCTTATCGCGCCCGGCGGGACCGGATGTTGGCGGCGTTGGACCAGCACATGCCCGAGGGCATAGACTGGACCCGTCCCGAGGGTGGCATGTTCGTCTGGCTGACCCTGCCCAAGGGGTGGGATGCGGCACGTCTGTTACAACAAGCGCTGCGCCGCGAGCAGGTCGCCTTTGTTCCGGGCGGGGCGTTTTTTGCTGATGGTTCTGGCGTGAATTCACTGCGGTTGAATTTCTCCAGCCCAACGCAAGATCAGATAGACGAGGGGATCGTGCGGTTGGGGCGTGTCCTGAGCCATGCGTTGGCTGCACGGTGATCCCCATCTTGGGTTTGCGAATATCTGACGGAACAGCAGCAGTGTTAACGCTTGAGTGAGAGTTCTCGTGCAGTGTCGTGGTCGCGGCATCCGCGCTGGATCTGTTGGGGCTTTGCGTGGGGGATGCCTAATTCGTAGGAGAATACTGTGGATGAGCGGAACCTTGATCTGATCAAACAGAGCTTTCCGCTGGTTTTCCAGCACAAGGCAGAGATCGCATCGCGGTTCTATGAAGGGGTGTTTCGGGCGGATCCAAAGATGCGCGCGATGTTTGGACCAGATTTGTCCAGACAGAAGGAAATGCTGGCAACCCTGCTGACCACCATGGCCAAGGTGAGCCTGGACGAAGAGTCGGTGCATGCAATTATCAATCGCTTGGCCCGGCAGCACAAAGGTCTGGGTATCAAGAAAAGCCAATTTCGGATCGGAGAGGTCGCGTTGATCGACGCGCTAGAGGCGACCCTGTCAAGCTCTCTGTCCCCGGAAACCATGACGGCTTGGCGCGCGGCGGTCCAGCGGGTGATCGAGGCGATGATACACCCGCCGGAGGCCTGAGGTCGAAAATCAGACGGCCATACAGAGGTATTTCATCTCCAGATAGTCTTCTATTCCATGGTGGCTGCCTTCGCGTCCCAACCCGGATTGCTTGACGCCGCCAAACGGGGCGACTTCGGTGGAAATGATGCCAGTATTAATACCGACGATGCCGTATTCCAGCGCCTCGGCAACCTTGTAAACGCGGCTCAGATCCTTGGCATAGAAATACGACGCCAGCCCAAAGATCGTGTCATTGGCCATAGCGATGACATCGTCTTCGTTCTTGAAGGCAAACAGCGGCGCCAGCGGGCCAAAGGTTTCATCCGTGGCAAACATCATGTCCTGGGTGGCGCCGGTGACGATGGTCGGAGGCAGGAAATACCCCGGCCCTTGGATGGGGTCGCCGCCGCCCAGCACGATCTGCGCGCCCTTGGCCGTTGCGTCGGCCACATGTTCCTGGACCTTGACGATGGCATCTGCGTTGATCAGCGGCCCCAGATCGGTGCCGGGGACCAGGCCGTCGCCAACAGTCATGGCGGCAACGGCCTCTTTCAGCTTGGCGGCGAAAGCATCGTAAACGCCTTCTTGGACGTAGATCCGGTTGGCGCAGACACAGGTCTGACCGTTGTTGCGGAATTTGCACAGGATTGCGCCCGCGACGGCCTCGTCCAGATCGGCGTCATCAAACACGATGAAGGGGGCGTTGCCGCCCAGCTCCATCGAGCATTTCATCACCTGATCTGCGGCCTGACGCAGCAGGATGCGGCCCACTTCGGTCGATCCGGTGAAGGTCAGTTTGCGCACGATGGGGTTTTCGCAGAACTCTTTGCCGATTTCTGAGGAGCGTGACGAGGTCACAACCGAAAACACGCCTTTGGGGATGCCCGCGCGTTCGGCCAGAACCGCCAGCACGATGGCCGACAGCGGCGTTTCAGCTGCTGGGCGAGCAACAAAGGTACAGCCCGCCGCCAGCGCTGGGCCGGCTTTGCGGGTGATCATCGCGTTGGGGAAATTCCACGGGGTGATCGAGGCGGCAACCCCGATAGGCTGTTTTAGAACGGTGATGCGTTTGTCACGCTGATGGCCCGGGATTGTCTCGCCGTAGATGCGTTTGGCCTCTTCACCGAAAAATTCAATGAACGCGGCACCATAGGCGATTTCACCTTTGGCTTCGGCCAGCGGTTTGCCCTGTTCTGCGGTCAGGATCGTGGCCAGATCGTCCTGGTTTTCCATCATCAGGTCGAACCAGCGGCGCATCACGGCGGCGCGTTCTTTGCCGGTCCAGCTGGCCCAGTCTTTTTGGGCCGTGTTGGCTGTCGCGATGGCGTCGGCCACCTGAGCGCGGCTTAGGTCGGCGACATTTGCGATCACGTCGCCGCGTGCCGGGTTGGTCACGGCAAAGGTCGCGCCGTTGTCACCAGAGATCCATTCTCCGCCCGCAAAGGCCTGTTCGGCCAACAGCGAAGGGTCCTTGAGCAAAGAGCGCAGGTCAGTTGTTGTCTCGGTCATTGTTGTCCCCTCTTGGTTTTCTCTGGAACAGGGAAACCAGTTGGCGTTAGGCTTGTCCAGAGAGTTTGATCATATCAACAAACCCCCGAGGATGCAGATGACCCACGACACGCTGGACGATGCCTATGCGAATGCGGCCCATATTCCGGGGGCAGATGATTTTCCACCCCGGTGGGCGGCCGAGGCTGCGGGTCTGCGCGAAGGTCTGGCAGAACAGGGCCTGGCTCAGCTGGATATTCCCTATGGCGACAGCCCCCGCCAACGGTTCGATTTGTTTATGCCCGCGGGGGATGTTCAGGGGCTGATGGTCTTTGTGCACGGGGGCTATTGGCTGCGGTTTGACAAGTCCTATTGGTCTGGTTTCGCCGCCGCCGCGCTGACCAAAGGCTGGGCTGTGGCGATGCCGTCCTATGATCTGTGCCCTCAGGTTGGGATTGCCGATATTACACGGCAGATCGCGCATATGATCCCGGTTGTGGCCGATATGGTGGCCGGGCCAATCGTACTGGCCGGGCATTCTGCGGGCGGGCATCTGGTGGCGCGGATGTGTGTGCCGGGTGTGCTGCCTGAACCCGTTGCCGCGCGGGTGCAGCGCGTGATGTCGATCTCTCCGGTCGGGGATTTGCGTCCGCTGTTGCGCACCTCGATGAATGCGGATTTCAAGCTGGACATGGCAACCGCCGAGGCCGAAAGCCCCACGCTTATGGCGCCTCGCCCTGGCATAAAGATAACCGTCTGGGTCGGTGCCGAAGAGCGCCCGGTCTTTCTGGAACAAGCCACCGCCCTGGCCGAGGCTTGGGACTGCGAGTGCATCATTGACCCCGGCAAACATCATTTCGATGTGATTGATGGTCTGCGCCAATCAGGCAGTCGGATGATGACGCACCTTTTGCCCTAGCTTCCGTATTGCTGTGCCCAGGTGGGGTGCGAATCCCCTGCCGCCGCACTGGCGTGGAACACGGCGCGCGCGATTGCACGGGCCATGACCGTCGCCGCTGCGTGTCCCAGGTACAGCGTGTCCGCCGGGGCAAACCCCAATGGTTTCGCACCCGTCGTTGCCGCAAAGATCAGGTCTCCGTCCATCGGGGTGTGGGCAGGAAACAGCGCGCGGGCATAGCCATCATGCGCAGCCGTCGCCATCCGTGTGCACTGTGCCTGTGTCAGGTCCGCATCCGTTGCGACGATCCCAATGGTGGTGTTGGCATGGGCTGCCAGCTTGGTCGGTGGGATATGCGTCTCGGCATAGTGCTGCGCGACGCCTTGCGCGCCAAATTCAGCGTTCAGCTCGAACGGAGCGGCCCAAAATTCGGGGCCTTGGCCCACGGTGGCAGATCCCAACGCATTCACCGCAACCAGTGCGCCGACCGTATGCCCGGACGGCAGCACGATCGAGGCGGACCCCAATCCGCCTTTGAAATTCGCTGTGGTTGCCCCGGTGCCTGCGCCGACCGAACCCAGGGCGAAATCGGTCCCGGCCTGGGCCAGCGCCTCTGTACCCAGACGTTTATAGGGGTTCTCGGACCAGCCTTTGTTGCCGCCGTTGATCAGGTCGAACAGGATTGCTCCGGGTACGATCGGCACCAGTTGATCCCCCACGGCAAACCCTCGCCCTTGCGCCCGCAACGCGTCCGCCACACCCGAGGCAGCGTCCAGCCCAAAGGCCGATCCCCCGGACAGCACCAGCGCGTCGACTTGTTCAACCGTTTTGTCCGGCCCCAGCAGGTCGGTTTCACGCGTGCCTGGCGCGCCGCCCATCACATGGACGCCAGCGGTAAAGGGCGCGTCGGCCAGCAACACGGTCGCGCCGGTTTTTACGCCGTCATCCTGGGCGTTGCCAACGCGGAACCCCGCGACATCGGTGATCAGATTGCGGGCGCCGGGTTTCGGGGAACTGCTCATGGTGTCGGTTTTCCTGTCTTGGTGTCGCAAACTATCTTGCCAGATCGTGCAGCATGGGCAAGGTGGGCAAAGGGCATGGCGATGGCGTCGCCGCGTGACCATACGTCATGTGCCTCTTGACCGTCCTGAACGCCGGGACCTTTCTTTTCTAGGAGGGTCGAATGACTTCACGTCCTGACATGTATCGTTTCCACAATGGCGAAAAGGCCCCGCTGCCCTTTGCGTCCGCCGAATATGACGCCCGCCTGAACGGCCTGCGCCACATCATGGCTCAGGCAAATGTGGATGCGGTTATTTTCACCTCGATGCACAACATCGCCTATTACAGCGGCTTTTTGTATTGCGCGTTCGGGCGGCCCTATGGGTTGGTTGTTACGGCCACAGAAAGCGTCACCATCAGCGCCGGGATTGATGCCGGTCAGCCCTGGCGGCGCTGCCATGGGGATAACATCACCTATACCGACTGGCAGCGTGATAACTATTGGCGCGCTGTGCGATCTGTCGCAGGCGAGGGCCGGGTGATTGGATACGAAAGCGACCACCTGACATTGTTGCAGATGCGCAAGCTCGAGGCCTTTCTGGTCCCGGCGCGTATGGTGGATATGTACGATTCAACCATGCGCCAGCGTATGCATAAATCCCCGGCCGAGATTGCCCTGATCCGCGAAGGCGCCCGCGTGGCGGATGTTGGCGGCTACGCTATCCGCGATGCGGTACAGGTCGGCGCGCGCGAAATTGATGTGGCCATGGCGGGGCGCGATGCGATGGAAGCCGAGATTGCCAACTCCTTCCCCGATGCCGAATACCGCGATACCTGGGTCTGGTTCCAATCGGGCATCAACACCGACGGGGCGCATAACCCGGTCACGGGCCGCATGCTGGAACGCGGCGACATCCTGAGCCTGAACACTTTCCCCATGATCAGCGGTTATTACACCGCGCTGGAACGCACCATGTTCGTGCAAGAGGTCGATCCTGCCAGCCTGAAAATCTGGGAGGCAAACGTCGCAGCGCATGAATACGGCATGAGCCTGCTGAAACCCGGTGCCACCTGCGCCGAGGTCACGCACAAGGTCAACGAGTTCTTCTCTGACCGGGACCTGCTGCAATATCGGACGTTCGGGTATGGGCACTCGTTCGGGGTCTTGTCGCATTTTTATGGCCGCGAGGCCGGGCTGGAACTACGCGAGGATATCGACACGGTGCTGGAACCCGGCATGGTGATCAGCATGGAACCGATGCTAACACTGGCAAAGGATCAACCGGGCGCCGGCGGGTATCGCGAGCACGATATCCTGGTGATCACCGAGGATGGCAACGAGAATATCACCGGCTACCCCTATGGCCCGGATTTCAACATCGTTGGATAAGGACACGCTGGGGGCGGGCGGGGCATCGCCCCTCTTGGCCCGCAGCCGATGCCTCTTGGATACCTGAGAAAGCAGAATGCGGGTTTGCGCCGACGGTTGGGCGGTTCTCTCTTTCTTTTGGGGGCAGGTTTTGCGAATGTCTTGCTAAGTTTTAGGCTGCCAGGGATGTAAATCGCGTTTACATTGCCCATATTGGTAGAAAGATTTATTTGTCAGGAGAAACGCATGGCCAGTTTTGAAGCGCAGGTGCTGGAATCGCAAAAACAGGTTGCCGAAGCGCAAGCCAAGATCTCAGAGCTGACGGGGCGGATCGACAGTGCGCGCCAGAAGATCAAGTCGGGCGACGACGCCATGATCGACATTGAAAACGCCACGTTGGATGATGTGAACGCGCATACTCAGGTCATGAACGCCAATATCGCCGAGCTGATCATGGGGCTGGATGATGTGACGGCTGCGTTTTCGAAGGATTTCGACGAAATGCGGACCAAGACCGGCTGGGAGAGCTTTGTCGGCATTTTCAGCAAAGGCAAATCCGAGTCGCTGCGCCAGGAACGGATGCGCACCGCCAATATTGATGATAAATTGCAGGACCTGATCGCCAAATCCGACGTGATTACCAGCTTGCTAGAGGGGCAGCTGGCAACGCTGAACGATCAGAAAGGCAAGGTCGAGGTCAACCTGACGGAAACTCTGGACGAGCGAGAGCTGACCGTACAAGAGCTGGAGAATGTCCGGACCGAAATTCTGGGCATGGACCCCAAAATTATCGAGCTGGAGAACAAGATCGGCGTCACCACCGACGCGGCCGAGCGCACCAAACTGGAGACCGATCTGGCCGATCTGAACAAGGCCTATAACGCCCTGGTTCAGGACGAACAGGTCAAGTTGGCGAAGTCCCAGACGCTGGAGCGCTATATCGAAAAGGGCAAAACTTGGGTGGATTCGTTGCAGAACCAGGCGGCCACGCAGATGGTTCTGATCAACAAACTGCAAACGGACACCAAGCAGCGAGTCGTGCTGTATGATGCGCTGACCAAGTCGTTGAAGACCGCTCAGCAGCAGGATGTGGCGCACCGGATCAACGAAATCGGCGTGCAGACGGACAAAGAGGCTCAGGCCGCGATGGCCGCGATCGGCACGGCGACCAACCAGCGCATGGCCGACATGATGGAAAAACACGAAGAGCACATGGTGTTTGCCCGCGAGGTGCTGGAAGCCAAGGCCAAGGCCGACGAGCGTTTCGCACGCCGGTTCCAGGCGATCGTCGAGAAGCACGACAAGAACCTGTACGGCGAATAAATGTCATCGAAGGTCGAAATTCAGGCGGACCACGCGGCGCTGGGGGATACCTTTGCCAGCCGCCGCTATTTCCGCAAATTTGATGTGATCACCGCGCACCTGGCCCGTGTCGCCGCCCAAATGCGCGCCGAAGGCGCCCTGACCAACAACGAGGTTGATGTCCTGGTGCGCTATATGGCGGCGGTGGGGTACTCGTTCCGGGCGCTGAGCATGAAATACCTGCTGGTTGGGCGCGAAACCGGGCAGTTCTTTGGCTCTTTGTCGATTGATACCGTGGACAGCGGGTTTCCCGTGTTCAACGAATTGCTGGTCATGGCCAATGACGCGATGCAGGCAGCACAGCATCTGGACGGCATGCCCAGCACCGAGGAGCTGAAACGCCAGATGGTCGAGCAAATCGTGGGCGAAAACAGCATCCCGACACGGTTGCAATTCGCCCTGTCTCAGCGGCTGTACTATGAGGAATTACAACGCGGAGAGCTGTTTTGGGCGCAAAACGATCCGCGCACGATCTGGCTGTCCGGGCTTGAGGATCGTCGGCGGTATCTGGTGCATTGGGCGGTGTATGACAGCCAGCTGAACCTGCCGGTCATCTATATGATGGAGCTCGAAGACAGCGGTCGCGAGGCCCTGCCCAAGGACGAGCGCCGCTGGCCCGAAGTGCAGGCGCACCTCATGGGGCAAAGTGTGGGCGGGCTGAAACTGCTGACCATCGCCAAGGGGTTCGACGAACAGTTCAACGACCTGCACCCCAAGAAACTGCGCCGCATCCATCTGGGGCCGATGTATTCGCACGCCTATACCCAGCAGAGCGGGCCTCTGCGTGAGGTGCTGGCCGAGGCCGAAAGCCCCGAGGGGCAGGACTGGGCTATGGCCTGGACCGTCGAAGAGCTGGAAAGCGAACGCGTCACAGAAGAGCGCGTGGGCTGGTTTTCGTCTGCCGAGCGCGAGGTATTCGCGCTGGACCCCTTTGGCGGGCGGGGTGTGGATAGCGGCGCCACACGCACCGAGCGCAGCATCATTATGCCAGAGCGCCCCTATCAGGTGCTGGTCGAGAAAGCGCCACCCGGCTTTGCCAGCGTTCAGAAATTCGTGGTCAGCCCCAGCGGGCGGGTATTGAGTTATCGCTGAACGGTCCTTTGGACCGTGGCCTTCGGCGAGAGTATTTTTTGCAAGATGAAATGAAGGTGCCGAAACATGAGCCTGACAAGTGATTTGATGGAGTTGCGCGAGGAAGAGATCCGCGCCCATTATCCGGCGGCTTTGGCAATGCTGGAAGGTTTCGATCATACGCCTCGGATCGGCAAGGCGCGGGCGCCCGAAAAGCCGGAAGAGAGATCCCCAGGGATTTCCCGCACGCGGCGGTTTCGGTCAACGACGCCTGGGATGGTGACGCGGTCGACTGTGCGGCCGGAAGGCGTGCATCTGCTGGAGCGAATCGAGGCGGCGGATGGGGGCGACGCGTTGGTGTCGGCTTTGCAGGCGACTGCGATGAATGTCTTGCGCCGCAGTTTGGCGGTGTCTCTGGCGATGGGGCAGGGTTTCGCGGCGCAGACTGGGTTGGTGGCGTTGAAACAGGCCAATCTGGAAGGGTCTTTGCCCGCTGTGCGCAAACAGGAGTTTGCCGAGCTGCTGGAGGCCGAGGCGCTGGTGACGCTGTATGTGTTCGCCAATGCGCTGGCGTTTTTGTTGGCCCCGCATCAGGGTGAAACCACCACCGAAATCCGCGCCCCCGAAGAGGTTCTGACGGACAATGCTCAGCTTGCCTTGCACGGAATACTGTGGGAGCTGGATCAGGACATCGCCACCCACGCCACCGACGAGCCGCATCTGATCGCGACTCTTGCGGCCTTTGCCGAGCAGGTGATGGAGCATGTTGCGTTGCGTGCGCAGACTGCACCCAGGGTCGAGCCCTTCAATGGTGCCAGCTGGCGGGTTGAGGCTGATGATCTGACGCTGCAAGGTTTCACCCCCGCGCGCAAAGCGGTCGGCACGACCCTGACCATGCAATTCAAGAAGCCGCATCAGGTGGTTGGCAACCACATTGCCAAATATCAGGCGATGCGGCTGTCCAAGATGCTGATGGCCTATGACTTTGACCGCAAACTGAATCCTTTTGCGGAACTGGGCGGGTTCATCTTTACCTTTATGGGGGATGGCGCGCCGGGCACCGGGAAAACCACGCTGATCCAGATGATGGCCGGTCTGGTGCATGACTACTGCCAGATCGCGGGCTATCCGTTCCGTTATCAGAATTTCGGCATCGACAATATCGACAGCTATCAGGGTAAATCCGGCCAGAACGCCAAGGCCTTTATCAACAACGTGCTGGACCCCGGCGTGATCGGGTTCGGAACGATTGATGATATTGACCAGATTGCAGGCAAACGCGGGGATCGTCAGTCCTCGGCTGGTCAGCAAGAGGTCACGGCCGTGTTTATGGAGGCTTTTGCCGGTGCCAACACTGTCGTGCGGGGGAACTGCACCTTCGGGATGTTCTCGAACTACCCCGAGAACGTGGATGACGCGCTGCGCCAGCGGGCGGGCGCACGGTTTCTGGTGGACGGGCCGCAAACGCGCGAGGATTACATCGACATTCTGGCGCTGTTGATGGGTAAAAAACACGACATCCCGCTGGGCGATCATGATCTCTACGCCGCGCAGGAAATCAAACGGGCCGTGGCGCGGAGCTTTGAGGCGCACGCCCGCCCGCAAGAGGCCGGGTTGCTGGAGGTCTTTGACCGTGTCCACGATCAGGTTGGCGCGCTGGACACGATTGCCAAGATGGGCGCCTATCTGAAGGCGATCCAGCAGGCGGACGAACGTTTCACCGGGCGTGCGATCAAGAACATCACCGATGCGGTCAAAGTCCGCGCGATGGACTTTGAGCTGCCGGATGAATGGATGGAGCAGCCCGACCTGTTTCTGTTCCAACCCTACGAACGCAAACTGGCCATGATCGAGGACCTGCGCAAACCCATCACGATCGACATGGTGATCCAGGAGATTAACCGCTACGCGGATTCAGAATTCCGCTATGCCGACAAATCCGACGAGGTCGCCATCGACAATATGGTCCGCGACTTCGCCCGCACAGAAGAGGCCAAACGCCGGTATCTGGAGGAGAAGGGGTGATGGGCTTCTCTTGCCACCAAGGGCCGCGCCAGACTGCGAGTGGGCGAGAAGCGCCTGCATGCGAGCCAGAATTTCTGCATTCAAAGTGCGCCGAGCATAGTTCGAAAGTTGTCATATGAGTGCGATGTACTACGAAATAGCGACAGCTCTCATTGGGCTCACGATGGTTGTGTTTGCCATTCGGGGGGGGTATCGTTGTGGGACGTGCCCTAGTTCCATTTCGCTGGTCGAAGATATTGCTTCCAGCGTTGTTAATCTTTGGGCTGTTTTATCTATCTTCGGTTCTTGTCGTGGTATTTCTGCTTTGGGCAGGAGCGGCCGCCCCGGGGGGTGAACCCGTTTCCGCCTGGCTGGAGTATAGCGCCTATGCATGGGTGCCCATCGCAGGAATCGTTGTTCCCCTTTTCGCGTTCCTGAAGTCTAGAGAGATTGATAGGCAGTAATGTACCGGCTCATCGAAAAAGGCCTGATGTTTGGCAATCTGATCCGTGTGTCCTCGCCTGCGTTGGTCGAGCGGTACAATCGTGCGCTGGGCCATCTGACCGGAAAACAGACTGCGCTGACCGATTTTCACATCGACATCAGCGGTTACTCCCCCGAGGTTGGCGACGAGCTGGGGGATATGCAGTACCTCAATCAGGGGGGCTGTAACCGGCAGTTTATCCTGCTCAGCACCGCGCAGAAAACGGCGCCCTTGCTGAATGCGAAATTCTCGATGTCGCGCGGAATATTGCGGCAGTTTATCGAGGAAAACGAAGCCCAGATGTTTGCCCTGACCGCCCGCGACGCCGTCGCAGGGGAGCTGTTGAACTCGGTCTATTCTGTGTCCGATCCAGCGCGTCTGTTGGATATTCGCAAGATCAAGATCGAAGCCGACACCACCTCGGGTACGGTCAAGGACGCCGAGAAGCTGGGACAGATGGTCGATCGCTTTGTGCAGGAGGACGACGCATGGTTCGACGATGTGCTGATCGCGGACATGATCGGCCTGGCCAAGAAAACCGGCGACGTGACGCGCAACCCAGTGCGGCTGAAACAGATGGAGTTCGCGCAGGATAACTTTTGGACGGCGCATTACGGCGGGGCGTATCTGTTCCGCGGGGTCGATCATCCAGCGGTGGTTGCGCAAGACAAAACCGCCCTGCGTGACCTGTCGATGGCGCATGTGTTTGACCTTGAGGATCGCAATCAGGTTGCCCGCTTTCTTGAGCTGAACGACCTTGTCGAACCTATCGTAAAGGCGCGCGGGATAGATGCGGGGGCAATCCTGCGGCAAAAGATGGATTTCATCGTCGTGGATGTGGCACAGGATCGGGGGATCGACCTCACAGGGGCCACGCGGCGCGATATCAGGGCCTTGGCGCGGGCACATGCGGATGCTCTGCCACCGGAATTTCACGGGCTGCAATCTCTGGTGCGCTGGGCCGAGGACGATGGTCCCTGGCCCCGGATCGGCAGCGATCACCCGGCGTATTTTTATACTCTGCGCGCGGCGGATCACCCGGATCGGGATCTGGTGAACATGCTGCTGTCCGAACTGGCCCCCAAGGACGTGCGCCAGCTGTTCATTTGTCACAAAGAGCTGTTCTACAAACTTTATGCGGGCTGGTCGGAAACCAAGAAATCCTATGTGGCTGATTTCCTGGAGCGAGAGTATCAGGCAGACAAGGCCGGTGCCCGCAAGGCGCTGTTCGGGCATGATGCCCCGCTTGAGGAACCCGCCCCACCGCCGCCGCCGCGTTCACAAACGGACTTGCTGGATCGGGTCGGGCCTTGGGGGGCTGTTAATCGGATACAGCCGACAAAGTCCAAAGGCTCGAAAAAGGCCAAGAAAAAGACCAAAGTCAAAGGCCCCTGGGGCGGATAAAAGGAGAGACACATGCTGGCACTGGGCCGTTTGATCGTCGTGGGGTTTGTCGTTTTGACGATCATCTACGTCATTGTCTCGATCTGGTCGCGCCAAGTCCGTCGTCGCAAACTGCGCCGCGCCTGGGAAGCCGCCGGCAAGCCCGGTAAGCGCGAGGATTTCGTCGACGAAGGGCTGGACGACTATGACGATTCATTCCGCCGCAAGCTGATCTGGCTGGTCTATATCGTGCCGGTGGTGCTGATTGCGGTGGTCATCTATATGATGAATTTCTATTAAGGAGGACCACGTGATGGTCTATGTCAAATGGGCGTTCTGGATTGCCTTCTGGGTGATTATCGCCGCGTTTTTCCACTATACCCTGCCGCAGCACGATATCGCGCGGGTGACGGACACCTATGAAAAGCGGATTGATTTCGGCGAGAACTCTCTGTTCTGGGCGACAGCGGATGTGGGCACGGACGGCACGCAAACCAACCGCGATGTGTTTTTCATTCAGACCCGTCTGGCGAATGATCAGGTCATGGTCTACCGGAACGAGGACACCGGCTGGGGCTGGCCGCCCTATTTCAAATTCGACACTTCGAATCTGCAAGCCGAGGCCGCGGATCTGAAATCCGGCGCCGACAAGCCGCAATGGGTCGCGATCAAGCACTACGGCTGGCGCAATGAATTCATGACGATCTTTCCGAATGCTGTGGGGGTCAAACCTGTTGATGGGCCGGATGCAACGATCATCCCTTGGCTGAATATCATCATCCTGACGCTGTTCGCCGCGATCTGCTGGGCGATCTGGGTGCGCTGGCGCCGGTTCCGCGCGAAACGCATCGACCCGGTGATCGAGGATATCGAGGACAGTTGGGATTCAGGTATGGACTCTCTGGCCGAGAAAAAGGGCCGGGTTGGCCGCTGGCTGGACAGCTGGAAATCCAAGAAATAAGCGAAAGGCCGGGGATGACCCGGCCTTTATCATTTAGCCTGCGGTGATCAGTGACAGCGCGTCGCGCGCGATCTGGCGCTCTTCGTCGGCGGGGATCACATGCACGGGCAACTCCCCCAGAAACGCCAGATGGCCAAGGATACGGCCGCGAATTTCATCTGAATTCTCGCCAATTCCGCCGGTAAAGGCGATCGCGTCCACGCCCCCCATCGCCACCACAGCCGATCCCGCATTGCGCGCCGCCCAATAGCAATAGTGATCCACGGCGAACCGTGCCTCATCGGTATCCGAGGCCAGCAGATCGACCATGTTATTCGTGCCACCCAGCCCCTTCAGCCCGCTTTCCTTGTTCAGTAGGCGCAGGGTCTCGTCCGGTCCGTAGTCATCCACCATCCGCAGAACGGCCATGGAATCGAACCCGCCAGGCCGTGTCCCCATGACCAGCCCTTCGACCGGGGAATAGCCCATGGAACTGGCGACCGATTTCCCGTCGAGAATCGCACATAGCGACGATCCGTTCCCCAGATGAAGCGCCAAAAGGCGACGAGGCAGATCCGCGCCCAAAGCCTCGGTCAGGCTGGCATAGCTGAGCCCGTGGAACCCATAGCGTCGAATGCCCTTGTCGCGTTCGGATTTCGGGATCGCATAGGTGGTCACGATCTCGGCGTTGCCTGCATGAAAGGCGGTGTCGAAACTGGCGTATTGCGGCAGGCCCGGAACCAGATCGGCCAAGGCGCGGATCGCTGACAGATTATGAGGATTATGCAGGGGTGCCAGATGGTTATAGCCTTCGACCTTGGTCAGGACATCCGCAGTCAGCAGGACCGGATCGCATAGGTCCGGGCCGCCATGCACGATACGATGGGCGGCGGCCTCCATGGTCTCGGCAGGGTGGCCCTGCGCGGCCAACGCCTCCAGAATCGACCGGAACGCGGCCTTATGGTCTGGGGCAAATACCCCCTGATCCAGCCCGCCCAGATTGATCCGGGCGTTGCCACCGATTTCGGTGACTTTGCCAGCCAGAACGGCGGTCAGATTCTTGTCGAAAAGTTCGATCTTGATCGAGCTGCTGCCTGCGTTGACGACCAGAATCATTCCGGGGCCTCGGCGGCGATTACCCCCAATGCGGCGGATGCGATGCGCGCTGGGGCCGCCTGCGCGCGCGACGTTAGCAGGATCGGTACTTTGGCCCCCAGCACCAGCCCCGCCGCGCAGCAGCCCATGCCCAGCACCATCAGCTTGAAGACCGCATTGGCAGTGGTGATGTTGGGGCTTAGGATAATGTCCGCGTCACCACAGACCGCCGACTCAAACCCCTTGGCGGCTGCGGCCTCTTTCGACAGGATCAGGTCCATCGCCATGGGGCCGGTGACGGTGCAATGGGGCAGGGCGGTCTTGGCCCAGTCGGCGATCTCGCGCGCCTCCATCGAGTTGGGCAGCGACGGGATCGGGTCTTCGGTTGCGGACAGGATACCGGCCTTGGGTTCTGTGATGCCCAACTGATGCGCCAGCTTTACCGCGTGGCGCAGACATTCCTTGCGGGTCTCCACGTCGGGGTTCACGTTCAGCGCCCCATCGGTCATCAGCAAGGGCCGGTCCGATCCTGGCGCCGTCACATGAAACACGTGCCCACAACGCGTTCCCGGCGCCCGCAGCCCGGCCGAGCTGGGCAGCAAACCCTTAAGAAAGGTCGAGGTGTGAATTTGCCCCTTCATGATCGCCTGCACCTGCCCCGTACGTGCCATTTCCGCAGCCATCGGCGCGGCAGTGGCATGTGGCGCATTGATCAGCGGCAGCGCGGAAATATCCCATTCGATCTCATCCGCGACGGTTTTGATTTTCTCGACGTCGCCAATCAGCACCGGGTCGGCCAGGCCCTCGTCGGCGGCTTCGCGGATGCCCTCCAAGGCGTTGACGGACCCGGCGTTGACCAGCGCCACGCGCGGCGTCGGCAACCCCTTGGCCTGCGCAAGCAATCGCCGAGGCGCGTTGGCCGAAACCGAGGACAGAAATGGAAACGGGTCACGGACCGGAACTTGCATCAAAATACCTTTCATTGGGCGTCGCAGACCCCCGAGGGAATGAGCCGTAAGCGTAACAAACTTGTGTCGTGATACCAGATGTGTCGTTGCGGACGCTGCATTGCGGCATTTTGGCCCGCCTATTCAGCGGGCGCTCGGGGCGTGTGGATCGCGGCGGCAATTTTGGCGATTCCAGCGGGGATGCGCTCGATCGGGATCGAGGAATAGGCCAGCCGGTAGAAATTCGCCGGAGGGCTGTCACCCGAGAAAAAATGCCGTCCAGGTTCGATCAGCACCCCTTGCGTTTGGAGGTCGCGCGCCAGGACATGGGTGTCGGTCCCGTTCGGCGCGCGCATCCAAAACGACGATCCGCCGAATGATCCGCCCCCGGCGATTTCCAGACCGTGTTTGCGGATTTCGGTCTCCATCACGGTGCGCCGTTCGGCCAGTCCTTTGCTCATTTTGTGGATCTGCGCGTCGTAATGGCCCAGACTCAGGAAATATGCGGCGGTGCGCTGGATATGTCCCGGCGGGTGGCGCAGGACGCTGGCGCGCAGCGCCCGAGCCTCGCGGATGAACGCCTCAGAGCCGACCAGATAGCCCAGCCGCAGCCCGGGAAACAACGATTTCGAGAAACTGCCCACGTAGATCACACGGCCGTCTGCATCCAGCGATTTCAGCGCGGGCGAGGGAGGCGACAGGAATGACATCTCGAATTCATAGTCATCCTCGACGATCAGGGCGTCCATCTCTTGTGCGCGTTTCAGCAGGGCATGACGACGCTCCAGCGGCATGGTCGTCGTGGTCGGGCATTGATGCGAGGGCGTGGTGAATATCACATCCGCCTGCGGGATTTCCTCGGGCGGGAGACCATCCGCATCCACATCCACGGCCGCCAGATGGCACCGCGACTGGGTCAGGATGTCTTGCAGGGCCGGGTAACACGGGTTTTCAACAGCAGCGACCCGCCGTTGCGTCAACAGCACTTGCGCGGCCAGCCACAAGGCATTCTGCGCGCCCAGGGTCAGCAAAACCTCGGATGGGCGCGCGATGATTCCCCGGCGCGGCAGGGTATGGCGCAGGATGAATTCGATCAGTTTCGGGTCGTCCTGATCATAGTAATCCGTGGTTAAAGCATTGAAATCTTTATGCCCTAGCGCCTTCATCGCACAGAGCCGCCAATGCGCATGGTCGAACAGAGACGGGTCGGCCTGCCCATAGATGAACGGGTATCGGAACTGCGCCCAGTTCTGCGGGCGCTCTGGCGTGATACCCCCTGAAAACCGTTGCCCAATGGCGCGGGTCCAGTCCACCCCGTCGGCCCGCGCGACCTGGGGCGGCGCAACCGGAGGCTCGGGCGCTGTGTCGGACACATAGTATCCCGACCGCCCTTGCGCGCTCAGATAATCGCTGGCGACCAGCTCGGTATAGGCCAGCGTCACGGTGATCCGGCTGATCCCCAGATGCTGTGCCAGCTTTCGGGACGAGGGCAGTTTTTCCCCGCGCGCAAACCGTCCCGACAGAATGCCCTGCGCAACCATTTGCTGGATCTGCGCCTGCAAAGTCCCCTGCGCCGCAGGATCCAAAAGAAAGCTCTCGGCCGGAATTGTCATGCCTGTCAGTCTAGACTGGACTTATCTGGGGCACAATCTGGCATGGTCGATGTTTCTCTTGACGTGGCGCGACAAAGTTTAATAACTATAAAACTAGTTTAATCGAATCGAGGTGAGTCATGGACTGGGACGAAGCAGCCAACGGGTTCAACGCAATCGGGTCCGAAGCCCGCCTTAGGGTGCTGAACGTGCTTGTTCGCGCCGGAGAACCCGGCCTGAGCGTCGGCGAAATCCAGGAACGAACGGGTATCGCGCCCTCAACCCTGGCCCATCATCTGAAATTCCTGGCCGCTGGTGGGGTGGTCGTACAGACCCGCCTGGGCCGCAGCACAATCACACGCGCACGTTTCGACGCCTTGCAAAAGCTCGCTGAATTTATCCTATGTGAATGCTGCGCTGATCTTAGCAGAGAGGTTGCAAACGATGGCTGACCTAGCCCAAAACGCTGGCGCCCCTGACCGCGCCCTTCTGGCCTATCTGAAATCGCCGTGGGTGTTGATCCTGCTGATCCTGGCCGCGGTGGCGCTGCTGGATGGCGACAACCTTTGGCCTGTGGTCCTTTTTGCGGCCAAGGCCCTGTCCCACACCGCTCAATACATTGTCTTTGCCGTCCTTTTGCTGTCCTACCTCAAGGCCACCGGCGCCGAGGTCATGGTCGCCCGCGCCTTCGAGGGGCGCGAAACCCGGATGATTTTCCTTGCTGCGATTTTTGGCGGCCTGGCCCCGTTCTGTTCATGCGAGGTGATCCCCTTCATCGCTGGCCTGCTGGCCCTTGGCGCGCCGCTGTCTGCGGTCATGGCCTTCTGGCTCAGCTCGCCGCTGATTGACCCGCCGACCGTGTTGATCACAGCCGCCGCCCTGGGTTGGCCCTTTGCCATCGGAAAGGCCGTGTTCGCTGTCGCCTTGGGGCTGTTCGGCGGCTTCGCGATCCGCGCCCTCAAAAACCAGGGCGCCTTCTCCGATCCTCTCCGTGCTCAGCCGACCCCCAGCTGTTGCGGTTGCGGCGGCCCCGACCTGACCGGCAAACCCCACTGGAACTTCTGGCAAGAGCCCGCCCGCCGCGCCACCTTTGTCCATGAATTCAAAACCAACGGTCTGTTCTTGCTGAAATGGCTGGCCTTCGCCTATGTACTCGAGGCGCTCTTGGTCCATTACGTCCCCGCCGACCTGATCGCCCGCGTGGTTGGCGGCACGGGGGTCCTGCCCATCGTGACGGCCGCCTTTGTCGGGATGCCTGCCTACCTGAACTCCTACGTCGCGCCCCCGCTTCTGGCCGGCTTGATGGACCAGGGGATGAGCGCAGGGGCCGCCATGTCCTTTATGATCGCAGGAGCCGTCAGCTCGGTCCCCGCCATGGCCGCCGTCTGGTCGCTGGTCAAACCCCGCGTCTTTGCGGCCTACCTCAGCCTTGGCATCAGCGGCGCAATCCTCGCGGGCTTGCTCTTTCAGGCCATCCTTTAAACGGTTGAACGACGAAAGGGGCCGCATCAGCAGCCCCTTTCATCTTGCCTAAAATACTCACTGCGCGCCGGTCAGGCTCAGCCAAACACCTTGGTCAGCGCGCGGTCTACTGTCTCGGTGATCAGATCCACATCTTCCGGCGTGACGATCAAAGCAGGCGAGAAACACAACACGTTGTTCCGACCGGGGATCGAGCGGTTCGACGCCCCGATAATCAGCCCCTGCGCACCGCATTCCGCGACCACGGCCATCACGTCCTTTTCTTCGACCGGCTCTTTGGTGACACGATCCTTGACCAGCTCGGCGCCCAGGAACAGCCCCTTACCGCGCACGTCCCCGATGATTTCGTGCTTCTCCATCAAGGCTTGCAGGTTCCCCATCATCCGCGCCCCCATGGCGTCGCAATTTTCCAGCAGCCCTTCGTCCTCGATGATCTTCATGTTTTCCAGCGCCGCCGCCGGCCCCGCCACACATCCCCCAAAGGTCGAGATATCCCGGAAATGGTCCAGCTTGTCCGTCGGGTCGGACTTGAACATCTCAAAAACCTCTTCGGTGGTCACACACAGCGCAATCGCGGCATAGCCACTGGCCACACCCTTGGCCATTGTCACGAAATCGGGCTGGATACCGTATTGCTGATACCCGAACCACGTGCCGGTCCGGCCAATCCCGCAAACCACCTCGTCGATATGCAGCAGGATGTCGTATTGCTTGCAGATCTCCTGCACGCGCTCCCAGTATCCCTCGGGTGGGGTGATCACGCCCCCCCCCGCCGTGACCGGCTCCAGGCACAACCCGCCGACAGTCTCGGGGCCTTCACGCAGAATGACCTCTTCGATCAGGTTGGCAGCGGCAATGCCAAACTCGCGGCCCGACAGGTGGCCCAGCCCCAGTTCGTCTTTGCGGTACTCCATGCAGTGCGGCACGCGGACAAATCCCGGCGCAAAGGGTCCGTACTGCATGTTGCGCTCGTCTTGGCCGCCCGCGGACATCGTGGCCAGCGTCCCGCCGTGATAATCCCGGTCGCGATAGAGGATCTTGTACTTCTCGCCGCCATATTTCTTATGCGCGATCTGGCGGATCATCTTGAACGCCTTCTCATTCGCTTCGGACCCGGAATTGGTGGTATAGACCCGGCTCATCCCCGGCATTTTCGAGATCAGCTTCTCCGCGAATTGCGACCCGGCAACCGATCCGGCCGATTGCGCGAAGTAACACAGCTTCACCAGCTGGTCGCGCACCGCGTCAGCGATCTGTTCGCGGCCATAGCCCACGTTCACTGTCCAAACCCCGCCCGAGACGGCATCCAGATACTCCTTGCCGTTCTGGTCCCAAACGCGCATGCCCTTACCTTCGATGATGATCCGCGGATCTGCTGTCTCAAAGGGTTTGTGCTGCGTCAGGTGATGCCAGATATGCGCGCGATCCGCGTCCACTACGGCCTGAATATCGTTCTCAAGCATGCCATCCATCATGATCATAGCTCCATCAAATAGGGGTATAGACCCGCCAACCGGCGCGGCCCTGTTGAACCCATTACACACAGGCACAGGGCAAAGAGATAGGTCCAGTTACACAGTTTGATAGGTCCAGGTGCCCGACCAAGCGTTTCACGCCAGTCTGCCGTCGCGAAGTGAGTATTTTTTGCAAGATGAAAGGAAAGGCGCCCGTTTTTTCATCTTGCGCAAAATACTCCCGCCGGAGGCATCTATCATCAAGGGCGCGCCGCGGCCCAAAGGGGCTTGTGGTTTCTGGTCTCGCGTTGTCCTGTTGGGAAAAGGCTAGGGTGAGGCGGAAATGACGGACCAGGAAATTCTGACGCAGATGTTCAGCGCTGCTATTCGGGCGGCGGACCCAAAGAAAGCTCTGGCGGAGTATCTGCCCGTGCGGCCGAAGGGGCGTGTCGTTGTCGTCGGCGCTGGCAAGGGGGCGGCGCAGCTGGCCGCCGCTTTCGAGGATTTGTGGGACGGCCCGGTCGAAGGGGTGGTGGTGACGCGGTATGGCTATGCCTGTCCTTGCGAGAGTGTAAAGGTATTGGAGGCCGCGCATCCGGTGCCTGATGCTGCTGGGGTTGTCGCCTCCGAGGCGTTGTTTGCTGCTGTGGCGGATCTGACGGCGGATGATTTGGTGGTGGCTTTGGTCTGTGGCGGGGGGTCTGCCTTGTTGGCGGCTCCGGCCACTGGGTTGGGATTCGAAGATGAGGTGGCCCTGAACCAGGCGCTATTGGCCAGCGGGGCACCGATTGGCGCGATGAACGCTGTGCGAAAGCAGGTCAGCCGGATCAAGGGCGGGCGGTTGGCCGCGGCCGCGTATCCTGCTCGAGTGGTGAGCCTGATCGTGTCGGATGTCCCTGGGGATGATCCGGCGCAGGTGGCCTCGGGGCCGACTGTGCCGGATGCGGTGGGCCGGGCCGAGGCATTGGCTGCCGTGCGTGATTACGGGATCGACTTGCCTGTCTCGATCGCGGCCTATCTGTCCGAGGCCCCCGAGGACGCGCCCTTGCCCGATGATCCTCGGTTTGCGAGGAACGAGGTGCATGTCATTGCCTCGGCTGCGAAATCGCTGGAGGCGGCCGCAGGCCTGGCTGCACAGCATGGGATCACCCCGGCGATTCTGTCTGACGCAATCGAGGGCGAGGCCCGCGAAGTTGCCAAGGTTCACGCGGCTATGGCGCGCGAGGTTGCCACCAGGGCGCGCCCCTTTGTGCCGCCGGTTGTTTTGCTGTCGGGGGGGGAAACCACTGTCACCTTGCGCGGCGCGGGCAAGGGGGGGCGCAACAGCGAATTCCTGTTGTCGCTGGCGCTGGAGATCGACGGCGCCCCCGGTATTACCGCGCTGGCTGCGGATACGGACGGTATCGACGGATCCGAGGATAACGCGGGGGCCTTTGCCGATGGGCAGACCGCCGGCGCAATGCGGCAGGCGGGGTGCGATCCGGCCGAGGCCTTGGCCCGCAATGATGCCTGGACCGCGTTTGAGGCGTGCGGAGGGTTGTTCGTCCCAGGCCCTACCGGAACCAATGTGAATGATTTCCGCGCGATCCTGATTCGCAGCTAACCGACGTTATTGCGTGTTCAGCAAAATCACTTCGACCCGGCGGTTCGCCTCGCGACCGGCATCCGTCTGGTTGGGGGCAATGGGCGACAGATAGCCCATCCCCTCGGCCTCAAGCTGCGCGCGGGGGATGCTGTATTCACTGACCAGCCGTTCAAGCACCGCGGCGGCGCGGCGTTTGGACAGCGCCACGTTATTTTCCAGCGCGCCCACAGCATCGGTGTGGCCCACCAAAGCGACCCGGCGCTCCGAATCCGCCCGCAGGAATGCCGCCAGCACGTCGAGCGACCCAAACGGCCCGGTGCCTAACGCGGACGAGCCGGTCTCGAAGGTCAGGTCGTCCAAAACGGCGCGCCCCAGGCTGGTCAGGGTTTCGGTTAACGGGGCCGCGCCCTCTGATACCGGCGCGATCTGGGCGACGTCGACCGGGGACACATCGGTTGGTGTCTCGGTCCCGGCCGAGACGCGTACCAGTTGCAAGAAACCGGCGTTGTCGGTGCGGCTAACCAGCAGGCTCAGGTGATCGTCGTCGCCTTTGCGGGCGGACAGGAACCGGAAATCGGTCAGATCGACATGCATGTCGGGGGCGGGCAGGACCTCGGTCGAGAACCGGAAATCGAACCCGCCGCATTCGGCACCGCTGCATTCGTACAGCACGTCATAGCCATCGGCGATCAGCTGCTCTCGGAGCGGCGCGAACAGCTGAAGCGAGGTCAGCCCCTGCGCACCGATTTGCCAGCTTTGCCGGGACACCGCGCCCTCTAACGGCAGGCTGGGGACGGCACCATCGGCAAAGGGGCCCAGCGGCAGCTCATAGCTGTCGGCCTGCGCCGACTGATCTGCCAGCGCCTTTGCCGCCGCCGGAAGTTCCAGCGTCAGGGCATGTGCCGCCCCCGCCCAGATCAGGGCAGGGACCCAGAGAAGGACCCGGCTCAGCATCAGCGGAACGAGGCGTGATACTCGTCATTGGGGCGCATATCCAAGGCCGAGGCCACGCGGTTCGTCATGTTGTAAAACGCCGCAACATTGGCGATGTCCCAGATGTCCCGATCGGTCCAGCCCGCATCGCGCAGGGCCTGGCGGTCGGTTTCCTCGATTGTGGCGCTGGCCTTGGTCATCAGCACGGCGAAATCCAGCATGGCGCGTTGTTTCGGCGTGATTTTGGCAGCGCGATAGTTCATCACCAGCGCTTCGCCCAGCATCGGATCGCCCGACAGTTCCCGCACGGCCGCGCCATGGGCGGTCAGGCAGTAATAGCACTTGTTTTCCGACGACACCGTGACCGAAATCATCTCGCGTTCCAGCTTGGTCAGTCCGCTGTCGGCCAGCATCAGGTCGTTATACAGCGCCGCAAAAGTGTTCAGCTTGTCGATGTCAAAGGCGTGCGCCTTCAGCACGTTGGGCACCAGCCCCAGCTTTTCCTGGCAGATGTCGAAATACTTGGCCGTCTTTTCAGGCAGCGGATCGACGGGCGGCAGGTTCAGGGCGGTCGGCAGGTCAGTTTTGCTCATCTCAAATATCTTCTTTGTGTTTGCGATAATGGTACTGACCAACAAGGGTCATTCCAAGTTCTGAATATAGAGCATTCGCGGCGGCGTTGTCTTGTGTGCAGACGACAGACAGGAATTTTGCGCCGTTATCGCGCGCCCAGAATCCCGCCAGACGTATGAACCAGCGGGCCATGCCCTGTTTGCGTTGGTGCGGCAGCACATACATCGCATGCAGCATGGCCGTGTCCTGATGAACACCGACATAGGCGCAACCGGCGGGGCTGTCGTTCAGTCGGCCCAGCAGGGCGGTTTTGGGTTGCGGCGCGCGCTCCATTACGGCGATACGGCCCGGTCCGATGTCACCCTTGGCCCATGTGTCGATCTGGATCGCCAGAGGCTCCCAGACGGCAAAGGCGGTGACGGGCGGCGGAAACTGTGTGGCGATGTCGTCAACGGGCGCGACCCACATATTGACCGGGTCGACGACCGCATAGCCGTGGTCTTCCAGTGTCTGGTCCAGCGCGTTCTGGTCGTCGCGCACCTGAAACAGGCGGGGCTGGTTCAGCGCCTGCATTGCGGCTTCGGCGGCTGGCAGGTCGTCAGCCGTGACCGGCTGTGTCGCGGTGGCGGCGCACACGCGCTGGCCCCCGTTTTTTCCCTCGCGGATCAACCACGGCCCCTGAGCACGCACCGCAGCAGCAGGCCATGTGCCATCAATCACATCATAGAGTTTCTCTGCATCAGGAAGGCTCATGCAAACATCTCCGACAGGCGGGTCATGGCGGCATCAATCTGCGCGCCGTCATGGCCGCGAATCACGATGTTGGCGCCATATACCCCATTGTTTTGAAACGGATATGACCCGATGGACAGGGACGGGAAATCATCCGCCAGCTTGGATAACGGCCCCGCGATTTCGCCCTCGCCCCGTTCGATCCGCAGGCTTTGCGACATCAGCGGGTCGCCCCCGGTCAGAGTGGGCAGGACGCTGGCGACCATGGCCTCGAATACGGCGGGAACACCGGCCATCACGTGGACATTGCCGATGGTGAATCCGGGCGCGACCGACACAGGGTTGTCGATCAACGAGGCCCCGTCCGGGATGCGCGCCATACGCAGGCGTGCCTCGTTCAGCTCGGCGCCGGTGCGTTGGTAATGCGCCGCCAGCAGGGCGCGCGCATCGTCTCGGATGCTGATCGGCGTGTCAAACGCCTGCGCCACGCATTCGGCGGTGATGTCGTCATGCGTCGGCCCGATCCCCCCCGAGGTAAACACGTTGTCATACCGCGCAGACAGCGCGCGCACGGCCTGCACGATGGGCTCTGCCTCGTCCGAGACAACGCGCACTTCGCCCAGTGTGATGCCCGTGCGTGTCAGCTCGCGCGCCAGATGGTGCATGTTGCTGTCCCGCGTCCGGCCCGACAGGATCTCATCCCCGATGACCAGCATTGCGGCGGTCGGATTTGTCATTGCGGCCTCCCTCGTTCTTGCGAAAACTCCCACTCCGGTATAGGCGCGGGTTATGCGCTTTCCTACCCCTCTTGTGCCCGCCACGTTGATCCGCCGATATAAGCGGTTTCTGGCCGATTGTCGGCTGGAGGACGGGCGGGAAATCACCGCTCATTGTGCCAATCCCGGTTCCATGATGGGGCTGTCCGAGCCCGGGATCAAAGTCTGGCTGGAACCCAATGATGACCCCAAGAAAAAGCTGAAATTCGGCTGGCGCCTGATCGAACACGCCGACGGGCATTTCACGGGGGTCGATACTTCGGTGCCCAACCGCGCCCTGCGTGCCGCGCTCGAGGCGGACCAGGTGCCGGGCCTTGTCGGGTACGATACCGTCCGCCCCGAGGTCAAATACGGCACCAACAGCCGGATTGATTTTCTGCTGACCGGCGCGAACCGCCCCGATACCTATGTCGAGGTCAAAAGCGTCACACTTTGCCGTCAGCCCGGTCTGGCTGAATTTCCCGATAGCGTGACCGCCCGCGGCACCAAGCACCTGGGCGACCTGGCGCAGATGGCCGAACAGGGGCACCGTGCGGTGATGCTCTATCTGGTGCAGCGCACCGATTGCACCGCTTTTCAGTTGGCTGCCGATATCGACCCCGCCTATGCCGCCGCCTATGAACAGGCCCGCGCTGTCGGGGTGGAAACGCTGGTGTTCGGCACCCATATTACCCCCGAGGGCATTGATCTGGCCGCGCCGCTTTAGCCGCACTGGCCCTTGTCCTCAAATCACGCTAGAACCAAAGAAAATGATCCTGCGACGGAGAAGACTGTTGAAAGACAAGCACGATGGCCGCGTGACCCGCGAGGGAATCCGTATCCACGAAGCGGCGAATTTTGCCGGGATGCACAAGGCTGGCCGCATTGCCGCCGAAATCCTGGACGAAATCGCCGAGCACGTCTTTCCGGGGCAGACCTCGGCCAAGATTGACGAGATCATCGAGCAAAAGGTGATCGAGAAAGGCACGAAATCCGCCACGATCGGCTACAAGGGCTATAAGCACGCCAGCTGTATCAGCATCAACCATGTGGTCTGCCACGGCATCCCCGGTGAAAAGAAACTGAAAGACGGCGATATTCTGAATATCGACGTGACGGTGATTGCTGACGGCTGGTTCGGGGATACCTCGCGGATGTATGTGGCCGGGAAACTGTCGCGCAAGGCCGAGCGCTTGATTCAAGTGACTCATGATGCGCTGTTCAAAGGCATCGAGATGGTCAAACCGGGCAACACGTTCGGTGACATTGGTCACGCGATCCAGGCCTATGTCGAAGGCCACCGCATGAGCGTCGTGCGTGATTTTTGTGGTCACGGGTTGGGGCGGGTGTTCCATGCGCCGCCTAACGTGCTGCACTATGGCCGTCCGGGCACTGGCCCCGTGCTGGAAGAGGGCATGTTCTTTACGATCGAGCCCATGGTGAATCTGGGCCGTGCTGAAACCAAGGTTCTGGCCGATGACTGGACCGCCGTGACGCGGGACAAATCCCTGTCCGCGCAGTTCGAACACTCGATCGGTGTGACGGCGGATGGGTTCGAGATCTTCACCCTTTCGCCCGCAGGAACGTTCCACCCGACCTATCAGGCTTGATCCAAAGGGGCGCCTTTGGCGCTCTGGATGTCTCGGGTTTGGCCTTTGGCCATCCCCTCGGGGGGAAGGGGCTGCGCCCCTCTGCGCTTTGCGCATTCACCCCGGATGCCCCTGAGAAATCGAGGCAAGAGGAGAGCGGGGCCTGTTCTGGTGCGCAATTCGGACAGTTTCCCACCTGGGACAACTGAATCCCTGGGTATTGGGGGCGTTTTGGTTGCGGATTTGGGGGCAGCCGTATAAGCGCGGGAGGAGCGCGCGGGCCGGCCAGACAAGCCGTCCCGGTTTTGCAGACAGTTAAAACGGATGTTCCGGCACAATGGCTGTGCCCGGAGACGGAGGCCTGATTGCCGATGATTTCTCTCAGTTCTTATGGCCGGGAATGGACCCGGAATGTAAAAGGCGACCTGCTGTCCGGGTTGGTAGTTGCCTTGGCGCTGATCCCCGAGGCCATCGCCTTTTCGATTATTGCGGGGGTTGATCCGAAGGTTGGGCTCTATGCGTCTTTCTCGATCGCGGTGATTACGGCCATCGTAGGCGGGCGTCCGGGGATGATTTCCGCCGCCACCGCTGCGACCGCCGTGTTGATGGTGACCCTGGTCAAGGATCACGGGCTGCAATACCTGCTGGCCGCGACCATTCTGGCCGGGGTGCTTCAGGTGGGGGCCGGGCTGTTAAAACTGGGCTATGTAATGCGGTTTGTGTCACGATCGGTGATGACGGGCTTTGTGAATGCCTTGGCGATCCTGATCTTCATGGCGCAATTGCCAGAGTTGATTGGCGTGCCGTGGCTGACCTATGTGATGGTCGCTGCGGGTCTGGGGATCATTTACCTGTTCCCGCTTGTGACCAAGGCGATCCCCTCGCCGTTGGTCTGTATCCTGGTGCTGACCACCCTGTCGCTGACGATGGGGCTGGATCTGCGCACCGTGGGTGACATGGGCGATCTGCCGGATACGTTGCCGATTTTCCTGCTGCCGGATATTCCGCTGACCTTTGAGACGCTGATGATCATCCTGCCCTATTCGGCCGCCGTGGCTGCCGTGGGCCTGCTGGAAAGCCTGATGACACAGAACCTGGTGGACGAGCTGACGGATACGACGTCCAGCAAAAATCAGGAATGCGTTGGGCAGGGCGTTGCGAACTTCTTTACCGGATTTATTGGCGGCATGGCAGGTTGTGCCATGATCGGTCAGTCGATGATCAACGTGAAATCGGGCGGGCGCGGGCGTCTGTCGACCTTTGTTGCGGGCGCGGTTCTGCTGATCCTGGTGGTGTTCCTGGGCGATATGGTGGCGCGCATTCCGATGGCCGCGCTGGTGGCGATCATGATCATGGTGTCCGTGGGAACCTTTAGCTGGTCTTCTCTGAAATCCCTGCGCGAGCACCCGCCCTCGTCGTCGATCGTGATGGTGGCGACGGTGGTGTTCGTGGTGTTCACCCATAACCTGGCGATTGGCGTTCTGGTGGGCGTGCTGCTGTCGGGCATCTTCTTTGCGTGGAAAATCGCGCAACTGTTTGGTGTCCGGTCCGAACTGTCTGAGGACGGCCGCGCACGGCGCTATATTGTCGAAGGTCAGCTGTTCTTTGCCTCGTCCGAGGACTTCATGAAAGCCTTCGATTTCCGTGAGGCGCTGGAGAAAGTCACCATCGACGTCAGCCGCGCCCATATCTGGGACATTTCCTCGGTTGCGGCGCTGGACATGGCTGTGCTCAAGTTCCGCCGCGAGGGGGCCGAGGTCGAAATCATCGGTATGAACGAGGCATCCGAAACCATTGTTGATCGTCTGGGCGAACACGACAAACCCGGCGCGATGGACAAACTGCTGGCACATTAAGGAGAACGGACATGGGTGGAAAAATCATCGCATTGGTGGATGGCTCGGTTTACTCCGAAAGCGTGTGCCACCACGTCGCCTGGATCGCTGGCCGGACGCAAAACCCGGTGGAACTGTTCCACGTTCTGGGCCGTCGCGACAGCGGATCGGGGGACCTGAGCGGGAACCTGCGGCTGGGCGCGCGCACCAAGATCATGAGCGAACTGGCCGAACTGGATGGGCAACGCGCCAAGCTGGCACAGGCTCAGGGCCGCGCCATTCTGGACGACGCCAAGGAAATCGTCGCTGCCGATGGTGTGACTGATATCGCCCTGCGTCTGCGCCATGGTGACATCGTTGAAACAGTCACCGACCAAGAGGCCGAAGCCAGCATCATCGTGATCGGCAAACGCGGCGAGGCGGCGGATTTCGCGAAAATGCACCTTGGCTCGAATTTGGAGCGGATCGTTCGCGCCGCCAAGGCTCCGGTCTTTGTGGCGAACCGCGCCTTTGCGCCGATTCAGTCCGTGTTGATTGCCTATGACGGCGGTGTCTCGGCGATGAAGGCCGTGGATTACGTCGCGCGCGATCCGCTGTTTGCGGGGCTGGCCTGTACGCTGGTCACCGTGGGCACGCCTTCGGAAACGGTTAAACGCGGCCTCGAAGACGCCCGCGCCACGCTCTCTGCCGGCGGTCACACAGCCGAGGTCAAGATCGTGCAGGGCGCCCCTGAAACCGCGCTGGGCGAACTGGTCGATGCAGAGCTGCACGGGCTGTTGGTGATGGGCGCCTACGGGCACTCGCGTATCCGCAGCATGATCATCGGGTCCACGACGACTCAGATGATCCGCACCTGCAAGGTCCCCGTCGTTCTGGTGAAATAAGCGGGCTATGCCTCAAGCAAGGTGATCGTCGTGTCGCCATAGCGGCGCGCGTCCAGCTGGACGAGCGTCGGCGGCGGAGAGATCGCCGTGTTTTCCTCCCACACGATCAGGGCGTCCGGGGCGACCCATCCCATATCCATTGCGGTCTGGATGGCGCGCTCGCCCAGGGATTTGCCGTAAGGCGGGTCCAGAAAGATCAGATCATAGGGCGCATCCGGGTTTTGCGGCAGCTTGCGGGCGTCGCGCCGGATGATCTTGGTTTGGGCCTTGGCGTCGCAAATCTGGATGTTCTGCCGGATCAGCGCGTTGGATTTTGTGCCATCATCAACAAAGCTGGCGTGCGCGGCCCCGCGCGACAAAGCCTCTAATCCCAGCGCCCCAGTGCCCGCAAACAGGTCCAGCACGCGCGCGTCGGTGATCGGGTCTCCGAACCGGCCGCCGCCCAGCATGTTGAACAGGCTTTCGCGGGTGCGGTCGGTGGTCGGGCGCAGATGCGCCCCCGGATCGCCCTTGCCCACCGACGCCAGAGCGCGGCCCTTGAACTGTCCAGCGACGATCCTCATCGCAGCAGGGATTTCATGTCGGTGCCCGGATCGGCGATCAGCGCGGGATCGGGGGATTTCCCGGCATCAATCAGACGTTTACCAATCATATAGGCGCGCGGATCATTGGCGGCATCCACGGCCAGCAGAGCGTCCCCGGCATAGTACCAAAACGACACCGCGCCGGGTTTGTCGCCCGCCCGCGTGATCACCCGATCATAGCCGCTGTTCAGTCCCGCAATCTGTAGCTTCACATCATATTGGTCAGACCAGAACCAGGGCTGCGGCACATAGGTTTTTCCCGCGCCCAGGATGTTTTCGGCCACGCATTCGGCCTGATCAATCGCGTTGGGCACCGATTCCAGCCGGATGCGCCCCCCACGATACGGAAAGGACGCACAATCCCCCGCAGCCCAGATATCCGCCGCGCTGGTGCGGCCCTGCTCATCGGTTTTGATCCCGTTGTCCAGATCCAGCCCTGCCGCCTCGGCCAAAGAGGTGCCGGGCGTGATCCCCACGCCGACGATCACGAAATCCACGTCGATCTGGCTGCCGTCGCTCAGTTTGGCGCCGGTCACGCGGTCCGTCCCCAGCAGATGATCCAGCCCGATGCCTTCGCGGATATCGACGCCGTGCTCCTTGTGCAGGGCGCGGAAATAGTCGCTGGTTTCCGGTGCCGCGACCCGTTGCAGGATCCGGTCAGCCATTTCCACCAGCGTGACCTGCAATCCCTTGGACGCTGCTACCGCTGCTGCCTCCAGCCCGATATAGCCGCCGCCGACGATCAGTACCCGCGCGCCCTTGGCGAATTCAGGCGCCATGGCGTCCACATCTGTCAGGCCGCGCACCACATGGACGCCTCCCAGCGTGCCGCCAATCGCGGCCGGCAGATGGCGCGGCGCCGATCCCGTTGCCAGCACCAGCGCGTCATAGGCAAACTCTTCGCCGCCCGCGGCAACCACCTTGTCCAGGGGGCGGATTTCATCAACCCGCGTGCTCAGGCGCAGCGTGATGTCATTCTCGGTGTAGAAGTTCAAAGGCCGCAGGAACAGGCGCTCTTGGTCCATCTCTCCCAGCAGGTATTTCTTGGACAGCGGAGGGCGCTGATAGGGCGGGGCAGCTTCTTCGCCGATCAGGGTAATTGACCCCGTGAATCCCGCATTCCGCAGTTTGGCTACCACCGATGCACCGGCCTGCCCGGCCCCGACGACGACGACTTTGTCCATTTTGGATCCCATTGCGCTGATACTTACTGGTCGAATTTGAGCCGCACCCTATATGCTGGTGACCAGGGAAAGCAATGAAGGACAAAACATGACGATAGCCGTAGGAGATCACCTGCCCGATGCCGGGTTGCTGATGATGACAGACCAGGGCCCGCAAACGGTTTCATTGGCCCAGAAACTGGCCGGACGGAACGTGGTGATTTTCGCTGTGCCAGGGGCGTTTTCGACCACCTGCCACGTGGCGCATATGCCCAGCTTTATCCGAACCAAGGACGATTTCACCGCCAAGGGCGTGGATGAAATCATCTGCGTCGCCGTGAACGATCCCTTTGTGATGAAGATGTGGGCCGAAGCCACCGGCGCGGATGCTGCCGGAATCACCTGCCTGTCGGACGCCGATGGGAGCTATGCCAAGGCACTGGGACAGGATTTCGACGCGGCTGTCGTCGGGTTCTATGGCCGGTCAAAACGCTATGCGATGTATGCCGAGGACGGCGTGGTGAAAGTGTTCCACCCTGAAACCACCAAAGGCTGCGAGATTTCCAGCGGCGAGGCTTTGCTGGCGGATATCTGATCGCCTTGTCTGAGCCGTGCGCCCGTTGCGCCGTTGCGCAGTGAGTATTTTTGGCAAGATGAAACGGAAGGCCGCGCCAGATGTCAGGCGCGGCCTTTTTGCTTAGTTGGCCTGGTTGATCAGGGTCTGCGTGGGGAAGGGGATGTCGATGCCTTTGGCGTCCAGGGCCTCTTTGACCTGGCGTTTCATATCCGCCTGGAAGGCGAAGAAATCGCCTGCATCGACCCAGACGCGCACCAGGAAATCGACCGAGAAATCACCCAGATTGTTGACCTGAACAAAGGGGGCGGGGTCGGTTTTGGCGCGGGGGTCGGCCATGATGGTGTCGCGGATCACCTGTTCGGCCAGTTTCAGGTTGGCCCCATAGCCCACACCGAACACCCATTCGGCGCGACGGGTGGTATAGACCGAGAAATTGGTGATCGTGTTGCCCCAGACCTGTGCGTTGGGGATGATGACCTGCACATTGGCGGGGCTTGCCAGCTCGGTATAGTTCAGAGAGATGGCTTTGACGGTGCCCAGCTCTCCGTTGATTTGGACCGTGTCGCCCAGTTTGACCGGGCGGAAGACGATGATCATCACGCCAGCGGCCACGTTTGACAGGGTGCCTTGTAGTGCCAGCCCGATGGCCAGTCCGGCCGCACCGATGATCGCCACAATCGAGGTGGTCTGGATGCCAAAGGTGTTCAGCACGAACAGCAGCGCGAAGGCCAGGATCGTATAGCGCAGGATATTCCCCAAGAAGAGGAACAGCGTATCGTCCAGGTTTTCATATTTAAGGCCCAGGCGCACCACATTCCGGCGGGTCCAGCCCGCGGCGATGCCCCCAAGGATCAGGATCAGAATTGCCGCCAGGGCATTGCCCAGGATGGCGGCCAGGAATTCGGCGCTTAGCAGGTCCTGGGCGGATTTGCCATTCCAGATTTCGGTGGTCAGCATTTCGTTCAGGGTCATTTGATAAGTTGGTCCATTTTACGCGCCAGTTTCACGTCCTGCGCGCTTAGCCCGCCCACATCATGGGTGGTCAGCGTCACGGTCACACGGTTCCAGACATTTGTCCATTCGGGGTGGTGGTTCCATTTTTCGGCCCACATAGCCGCGCGAGTCATGAAGGCAAAGGCTTCCGTAAAGTCATCGAAGACATAGGTCTTGATGATCGCATCCCGCCCGTCCAGCAGTTTCCAGCCGGCCGTCAGCAGCGGCTCCAGCATGGTTTTGCGTCCGGTATCACTCAGGCGTTCGGTCATTGATGGTCCTCCGTTTTGGACTTTTTGAACGGGCCGTATTCGGTCAGGATCTCGATGTCCTGGGTGACGGCCTTGCGTTCCTGCGCCAAGAACTGCGCCACCGCGCGCGCGAACCCCGGATCTGCCACCCAATGCAGCGAATGCGTCTGGACCGGCAGATAGCCGCGCGCCAGTTTGTGTTCGCCCTGGGCGCCGGCCTCGATTTTCGTCAGCCCCTGCGCGATGGCAAAGTCGATCGCCTGATAATAGCACAGTTCAAAATGCAGGCAGGGGTGATCCTGGACGCAGCCCCAGTATCGGCCAAAAAGCGTATCCGCCCCGATAAAGTTCAACGCCCCCGCGACGGGGTGGCCGTCTTGTTCGGCCAGGACCAGCAGGATGTCGTCGCGCAGCCTGTCCTGCGCGATGTCAAAAAACGCCCGTGTCAGGTAGGGCGTGCCCCATTTGCGCGCGCCTGTGTCCTGATAAAATGTCCAAAAGGCATCCCAGTGGTGCGGCTGGATCTGATCGCCCGTCAGTTGGAGGATCGTTCCGCCGAACCCCTGCGCCGTGCGGCGTTCCTTGCGGATCGCCTTGCGCTTGCGCGAGGACAGCGCGCCCAGGAACCCGTCGAAATCCGCGTAATCGCTGTTCAGCCAGTGGAATTGCTGTCCGGTCCGGTGCATCAGCCCCATCTGTTGACCCGCCAGCGCCTCGGCCTCGGTGCAGAAGGTCACGTGCATCGACGACACTTTATGATCGCTGGCCAGTTGCACCGCGCCTTGGATCAGCGCGCTCTGGCCGGTGATTTCGTCGCCCGGCAAGGTCAGGAACCGAGGCCCCGACACCGGCGTGAATGGCACCGCAATCTGGAGCTTGGGATAGTAGCGGCCCCCCGCGCGCTCGTAGGCGTCCGCCCAGGAGAAATCGAAAACGTATTCGCCCTGGCTGTGGGATTTGGCATACATCGGCGCGCAGGCAAACATCTGGTCATCGCGCCAGGCCGTCAGGTATTGCGCCTGCCAGCCCGTGCCTGGCCCGACCGACCCGCTGTCCTCCAGCGCCAGCAAAAACCGGTGCGTCGTGAACGGGTCCGGTGCCCGTCCGTCAACGGCCCGCGCGCAGGCATCCCAGGCGGTTGCATCCACCCCAGACAGGCTGTCCAGCACCCGGATTTCTATGGTTTGTTCTGCCATCATTGTCCCTTGGCCCCAGTATCTGGGGCATGGTCCCCCCTGATCAAGCGGGGATCGCTGCGGCATAGCCCTCGAATGTGACGTTTTCCGCGATCTGGCGGGCGCGTGCCTCGGCTTCGGGCGATTTGATGGTCCAGCACAGCACATGCGCGCCACGCCGTTTCAGGTCCACCACGCGCGGACGTGGCAGGTCTTCGGCCTCGTGGCTGATGAAACAGGCGCCCACCGCGTCGTAATCCGGGATCTCGCGCAGCCGGTCGCGCGTGCCTTTGGGCAGCAACAGCCAGTCCTGCTGATGATAGGCGCTGGTGGTCAGCCCGCGCGGCACATCCGGCGCCAGAGCGGCCATTTTCTGGACTGCGTGCGGGTTGAACGACATCACCGCCACAGGCCCCGCATACCCGCGCAGAGCATCCGCCGTCGCCTGTTCCAGAATGCCCACATTGGCCCCCATCGCGCCGTCCTGGTCCTTTAGTTCCACCAACAGGGGCACCCGCCCCGCGACCAGCTCCAGCACTTGGGCAAGGGTCGGAATCGTGTCGGTTCCCCCTGTCAGCACGATCTGTCCCAGTTCCTGCGCGGTACGGCCCCGGATCGGGCCTTTTTGCTCGGTCAGCCGCCCCAGATCATAGTCGTGAAACACCATGGCCTGCCCGTCCTTGGACAGTTGCAGGTCGATCTCGATCCCGTATCCCGCCGCAATCGCCGCACCGATGGCCGAGGGCGAGTTTTCCGCCCGCCCCTGTGTCAGGTCATGCAGCGCGCGATGCGCGATCGGAGCACCCAGAAACCCCTTTGGCAGCTGGGTCATTTGATCTGGAAAATCGCTTCGATTTCCACCGCGACGCCCAAGGGCAGGGCCGCCGCCGACACGGCCGAGCGCGCGTGACGCCCAGCGTCCCCCAGCGCTTCGACCATGAAATCCGAGGCCCCGTTGATGACCTTGGGCTGTTCGGTGTACTCGGCGGTCGAGTTCACGAAACCCACCAGTTTCACCACCCGCACCAGCCGGTCGATGTCGCCCCCGCAGGCCGCCTTGAGCTGCGCCAGCAGGCTGATCGCGCAGGATTTTGCCGCCGCTGCGCCGTCTTCGGTGGTCAGGTCCGCGCCGACTTTGCCGGTGATGAACCCGTCCGCATTGGCCGAAACCTGGCCGGACACGTAAACCATGTCGCCGACGATTACATAGGGCACGTAATTCGCCGCCGGGGCAGGGGCGTCGGGCAGGGTCACGCCCAGGGCGCCGAGGCGGGCTTCGATGGTTCCGGTCATTGTGGTCGTCCTCATTGTTGGAGTCCGAAGCAAGCTAGCGCCGATCTGCGCGAATGCAAGGACTGGAAAACCTGGTATCGGAAATGGAAACGGCACCCGCAGGTGCCGTTCCTTATTCGCGAAATGCCTTGGCGAAATAGTCGCTTAGCGGTTTCAGCAGATAGGCCAGCGGCGTTCGGTTCTGTGTGCGGATGAATGTCTCGACCGGCATCCCCGGCAGCAGAGTCGCGCCTTCGGGTAGGCGGATCAGCTCTCCTTTGTTCGGTTCGACCTCGATCCGGTAAAACGTCTGTTGCGTCGCCTGATCGGTGAACGCATCCGCCGAGATCTGCACCACCGTGCCAAACAGCTCGGGCGTCTGGCGCTGATCAAACGCCGAGAACCGCAGTGTCACGTCCTGACCGACGAAAATCTCGTCGATATGGATCGGCGGGACCTGCGCTGCGATCACCAGGGGCCGGTCCTGCGGCACCAGAAACAGCACGGGATCGGCCGGTTTGATCACCGAACGCGGGGCAAAGAATTGCAGCCCATAAACGATCCCCGACACGGGCGCGCGGATGTCCAGGCGCTCCAGCCGTTGCAGGATCGCACGGCGGTTTTCGGCGGCTTCCAGCTCGCGGTATTCCAGGTCACGGAGGGTGGTCAGGGCCTCTTCGCGGCGCAGCGTGTCCTTTTTCAGGATTTCCAGGTCGATTTCGGTGATCCGTCCTTCGGCCTGCGCGCGTTCGGCGGTCAGTTGTCCGACCTGCCCGGCCAGCTTGGCCTCTTCGCGTTGCAGCGATAGCACTCGCGCGGCCTGTGCCAGGCCTTTGCTCAGCAGGGTGCGTTGGCTGACCAGCTCTTCCTTGATCAGGTCCAGCTGCGTGCTCAGCGCCGCGCGTTGGGCGTCCAGGCCTTCGATCTGATTGATGATCTGACCGCGGCGTTTTTCCAGCTGCTGCACCTCTTGCCGGATCGAGTTCGCCCGCGCCTGCATCAGCTGTGTCTGTCCCTCGACCAGGGCGGCGACGCTGGGGTTGGTCGCTGCGGCCTCCAGCAGAACGGGGTCATAGCGGATGTCATCGCGCCCGTCGCGCTCCGCCTGTAGCCGCCCACGCCGTGCCATCAGTTCGAATAACTGCCCCTCTATGATCGTCAATTGCGAGCTCAGTTCGTCTGCGTCCAGCCGGATCAGCAGTTGGCCGGGGGTCACGAAATCGCCCTCGTCCACCAGAATTTCGCTGATGACACCGCCGTCCGGGTGCTGCACGACCTGTCGGTTCTGGTCCACCTCGACCCGGCCCGAGCTGACCACAGCACCTGAAATATTCGTCAGCGCGGCCCAGCCACCAAAGCCGCCGACCAACACAAACAGCGTCACAATGCCCATCATCAAAGGGCCGCGCACAGGGAACCGGCTGTTGACCTGATCGTTCATTTCACGCCGCCTCCGTTGCCGTCACGGGCAATGCTCTTGTGGTTCTGCACCATCTTTTTCAGCACCTCTTCCTTGGGGCCAAATGCGCGTGCATTGCCCCCTTCCAGCATCAGGATCAGGTCGCACTCTTGGATGGCCGCGGGACGGTGCGCCATGATCAGCACTGATTTTCCTTCGGCCTTCATGGCGCGGATCGCAGTGTTCAGCGCCTGGCTGCCCTCGTTATCCAGGTTCGAGTTCGGCTCGTCCAGCACCAGGATCACCGGGTCGGAATACATGGCGCGCGCCAGCCCGATCCGCTGGATCTGTCCGCCCGACAGCCGCCCCCCCGAGGACGCAACCCGCGTGTCATACCCTTCGGGCATCTTGACGATCATGTCATGGGCGTCGGCCTTTTTGGCGGCGGCGACGACCTTGGCTGCGTCGGGGTCAGGGTCCAGACGCGCGATATTTTCCGCGATGGTGCCGTCGAACAGTTCCACCCGTTGCGGCAGATAGCCGATCAACTGGCCCAGAACATTGGGCTCGTATTGGTCCAGCGCGGCGCCATCCAGACGGATTTTCCCGCCCGCGGGCCGCCACAGCCCGGTCAGAGCCCGCGCCAGCGTGGATTTCCCGGCGCCCGATGTGCCGATCACGCCCATCGCCTGGCCCGGTTCCAGCGCAAAGTTGATCATCCGCAGCGTTGCCTGCGATTGCCCCGGCGGGACGACGGTCAACTGTTGCGCCTCCAGTTTGGCCTTGGGGGCGGGCAGGGTGGTCTTGGGTTGCTCTACGGCGACCGTGCCCAGCAGCAGTGCCAGATTATCCCACCCTTTCGAGGCCCGCTGGAACATTGGCCATTGGCTGATGGTCTGCTCGATCGGCGCCAGCGCCCGACCCATCAGGATGGATCCCGCGATCATTGCGCCGGGGCTCAGCTCGCCTTGCAGCACCAGATAGGCGCCCAGGCCCAGCATCGCGGATTGCAAAAACAGCCGAAAGGTCTTGGTCAGGGTGCTGTACATCCCCCCCGCATCCGAGGCCGCCAGCGATTGTGACAGCGCCCCATTGCGCGACTCCTGCCAGCGCTGGAACGATGCCTCGCGCATGCCCATCGCCTGCACCATCTCGGCCTCGTTGATCATCTGCCCCGAGATTTTCTCGGATTGCACGACGGCCATATTCGCCTTGGCAATCGGCAGCCGGGTCGAGGTCTGGTTCAGCACGGCCATCAGGATCAGGATCACCCCGCCGCCAATCGCCAGAAAGCCCAGCCAGGGGTGGAACAGCATGATCCCCGCCAGGAAAAACGGCGTCCAGGGCATGTCAAACAGCGCCATCAACGCCGGAGAAATCAGCAGCCGCTGGATCGATTCCAGATCGCGCAGCCCCGTGGCGCTGCTGTCATCCGGCGCGATCGCCGATTTGCGCACCACCGCGTCGAAAACCCGCCGGTCCAGCCGCGCCTGAAATCGTGATCCGACCCGCGCCATCACCCGCGCGCGCGCGTAATCCAGCAGCCCCATCATCCCGTACAGAAAGGCCACGATTGCCGTCAGCCCGATCAGCGTCTCATAGGATCGGCTGCCCAGCACGCGGTCATAGACCTGCAACATGTACAACGGGCCGGTCAGCATCAGCAGGTTCACCATGAAACTGAAGATTCCGACGGCCCAGAACAAGGTCCGGCTCTCGCGTCGGGCTGCACGCAACTCGTCCAGACCGGCCTCTACTCGGGGGTTATTCATAAGTTAGATCCACCATTATACGGCCTCGCCCTTTATATTCGGGGCGGACTGCACTATTTCTCACGCCGACGGGCCTGTCGCAGTTATGCCACAGGCGGCTGTCTTGCCGGTCAGCATGGCTGGGTTTCATTAAGACTTCGACTAAATAGATCACAGAATTCAGATATTGGAAAAAAACGTGCTGGTACAGCGATACAGTTCCTTTTTGCGCTCTTCAATGGTGGTCCTTTTGACGGGGGGCGCGCTGACCCTGGCGGGCTGCACTGTCCCCGGCCCCGATCACCCCAAAGCAGAGGTGTTCGATCCCTACGAGGACGGCAACCGCAAAACGCACGAATTTAACCGCGCGATGGACAGCGCCCTGGTCCGTCCCGCCGCCAAGGGCTATGTCGCGATCGTCCCCGAGGGCATCGCGCTCAGCGTTGGCCGTTTCGCCGATAACCTGGGCGAGCCGACCAGCGCCGTGAACCACCTGATGCAGGCCGATGTGCCCGGCGTCGCGCGCAACCTGTCGCGCTTTGTGGTCAATGTGACCCTGGGCTTTGGCGGGCTGTTCGATCCGGCAACCGATCTGGGGATCACGGCGGACGATTCTGATTTCGGCGAAACTCTGCATGTTTGGGGCGCCCCCGAAGGCGCCTATGTCGAACTCCCCTTCCTGGGCCCGTCGAACGAGCGCGACGCCGTCGGCAAGGTCGTGGATGTGTTCACCGATCCGCTCGGCTATGTCTTGCCGACGCGCGAGGCCAACATTGCCACCGGGGTGAAAATCACGTCAAAAGTAGGCGACCGGGGCCGGTATGCCGATATTGTCGATTCCATCCTGTACGAAAGCGCGGACAGCTATGCGCAGGGCCGCTCGATGTTCACGCAAAATCGTCGTCACGATTTGGGAATTGATAACGAAGATACCTATATCTCCCCAGAAGACATCAACACCGAGGGTTTCTGAGTATGTCCTATATGACACGTCGTTTTTTCATGGGCTCGACCGCGGCCGTCATGGTTGCGCCGCTTCCGGCCTTTGCGCTGAATAATGAACAGGCGCGCAGTCTGGTGGACGGTTTGGTTGGCGAAATCAACACCGTCATCGACTCGGGCAAATCCGAAACCTCGATGTATCGTGAATTCGAACGTATTTTCCGCCAATACTCGGACCTGTCCTATATCGCGGCCTATGCGATGGGCGTCGATGCCCGCCGCGCCAGCGCCTCGCAAAAGAAAGCCTTCACCGCAGCCTTTACCGGCTACATTTCGCGAAAATACGGCAAACGCTTCCGCGAATTCATCGGTGGCCGCCTCGAAGTCCAGGGCGTCAAAAAGGTCAAAAGCTTCTATCAGGTGCGCACCATGGCCCACCTGCGCGGTGAATCCCCGTTCGAGCTGGACTTCCACGTTTCAGACCGCACCGGCAAGAACTTGTTCTTCAACATGTATATCGAAGGCATCAACATGCTGCTGACCGAACGCGAGGAAATCGGCGCCATGCTGGACCGTCGCAAGGGCAATATCGACGCAATGATCGCGGATCTGAAATCCGCAGGCTGATCCCGCCACACCGACCCGCCATAGATACCAAAGGCCACCCCTGATCCGGGTGGCCTTTTGCGTTTCATCTTGCCGCCAATACTCCGGGGGAGTCGCACAGCGACGGGGGCAGCGCCCCCAACCCGCCCAAATCCCCTGCGCGCGCAGCGCACAGTCGGATCACACCCCGGACCCCGGCTCAGCGGTTGCCGCCGCCCAACAGGTCATCCAGCAGCTTCTCGATGCCCTTCTTGGTGCGGTCCTTTTCGGTGGGGGCTGCGGTCATTTTCGGCTCCGATCCGCCCTCCATCATCGGCAGAGGCGACACGGGTACGCCCTCGTGGACGCGTTTCATGGTTTCATGCCAGATTTCCGCCGGCAGGCCCGATCCCGTTACCCCGGTCAGCGGGGTGTTGTCGTCATAGCCCATCCAGACGCCCGCCACGTAATCCGCGCTGAACCCGATGAACCATGCATCCCGCGTTGCCTGAGTCGTCCCGGTTTTCCCCGCGATCTGGCGGTCGTCCAGCACGGCGCGCCGCCCCGTGCCCTTGGTCGCGGCCACATACATCATCCAGATCAGCTCGCGCGCGGCGTCCTCGCGGATTACCCGCTCGCCGATACCGCCTGTCGCTGTCATCACGGGGTCCTTGTCGCCCTGCATCCGCAGTTCAACCAGCCCGTATGGCTTGACCGAGCTCCCGCCGTTCAGGATGCCCGCATAGGCGCCCGTCATTTCGATCAGCGTGCTTTCGGACGCACCCAGGGCCAGGGCCGGCCCCTGCGCCAGATCCGATTCCAGCCCGAAATCCGCCGAGACCTGGCGGACATTGTCCAGCCCCACGCTCTGCGCCATTTTCACCGCCGGGATGTTCAGCGACGTGCGCAACGCCTCGGTCAGGGTGACGCGGCCATGGTATTTCCGGTCATAGTTCTGTGGCGACCACGGTCCCGATCCGGGGATGTTGATCGTGTATTCCTCGTCCGTGACCATGTCGTTCGATGACCAGCCACTTTCCAGTGCTGTGGCATAGACAAAGGGCTTGAAGCTCGATCCCGTCTGCCGCAACGCCTGCGTGGCCCGGTTGAACGCGCCCGACACTTTGGTCCGGCGTCCGCCCACCATCGCGCGCACTGCGCCGTCGGCGCTCATGACGACAATCGCGGCCTGGGCCTTGGACCCTTCCTTGACCTTCTCGCTAAAGATATAGTCCAGCGCGTCCTCGGCCGCTTTTTGCAGCCGTTGGTCCAGCGTCGTCTTGATCATCACATCCGTGGCTGAATTGCGCGTGAAAAATTCGGGCCCCGAGGACATCACCCAATCCGCGAAATATCCACCCGCGCGGGCTTCGGCGGCGGCGGACAGCTCGGCGGGGTTGGCCAGGGCCTCTTGGGCGGCGCGGTCCGACAGATAGCCCTGATCCTTCATCAGTTCGATCACCACGCCTGCCCGGTTTTGCGATCGTTTCAGGCTGTTGGTCGGCGCCAGCGACGTCGGAGCCGTCAGCAAGCCCGCCAGCATTGCGCCTTCGGCCGGGTTCAGCGCTGCCGCGGGTTTGCCAAAGAACCGCTGCGCTGCGGCCTCGGCCCCGTAGGCCCCGCCGCCCATGTAAGCGCGGTTCAGATAGATGCTCAGGATTTCGTCTTTGGTGTACTTGGCCTCCATCGCCACCGAGAACACCGCTTCCTTGATCTTGCGCCACAGCGATCCCTGACGGCAGTCGGATTCATAGGCCGCCTCGCTTTTCCATGTGGTTTCGTCATATTCGACGCCCAGGCACAGCAGTTTCGCGGTTTGTTGCGTGATCGTCGATCCGCCGTGGCCTGACAGTGGCCCGCGTCCTTCGCGCAGGTTGATCCGTACCGCCCCGGCGATCCCGCGCGGGCTGATGCCGAAATGGTTATAGAACCGTTTGTCTTCGGTCGCGATGACGGCGTTTTTCAGATGCGGGCTGACGGATTCCGCCGTGACGGCGCCCCCGAACGTGTCGCCGCGCCAGGCAAAGATCTTCTCGTCCCGGTCCATCATCGTGACGGATCCGCTGGCCCGTCCGTCCAACAGGTCCGTTGCGGCGGGCAGCGTCGTATAGAAATATCCGACCGACAGCATGATCAGCGTGCAGACGAACAGCCCGATCCGCCACGAGAACCCCCACACCAGCCGAAAGACCCACCGAAACAGCGCCGCAAAGGCCGCCACAATGGGGTTGCGCTTGCGTGCCTTGGGCTTGGCCGGTTTGCGCGGCGCCTTTTTGGGGGTGGGTTTCTTTGGTTTCTTGGCGGCTGAATACCGCTTGTCCGCCACCAATGGCGGCTTTTTACGCCGTGAATCACTCATGTCTTGCCCTGCCCGAGCCTGTTGTTTCGCGCATCATACCCGGTGTTGTCGCGAATGTTGAGGCATTGCTGCATGGGAAATACCGTTTTTAAGCAGCCTATTTTTTGTGCAAATCATCATGGGTGATCAAATATTAGGCGTGCGACTGATCGGTTAGTCGCTTTTTTGGGCTATTCACTTCACCTGCGCCCCGATTCTGGTGCTTTGCTGCAGGTGCAATTGGCGGGGTAGCCCGCGCAGCATAACGATAAGGGGATCAAGGTGAAACTCATCATTGCAACGATCAAACCGTTCAAGCTCGAGGAGGTCCGCGAGGCGCTGACCGAAATCGGCGTGCGCGGCATGATGGTGACCGAAATCAAGGGTTTCGGTTCGCAGTCGGGCCACACAGAGATTTATCGCGGTGCGGAATACGCCGTGAATTTCGTGCCGAAAATCAAACTGGAAATCGTGGTGAACGCATCCATGGCCGATCAGGTCGTCGAAACCATCACCAACACTGCACGCACCGGCAAAATCGGTGACGGCAAGATTTTCGTGCTGGACGTCGCACAAGCAGTTCGCGTGCGCACCGGCGAATCGAATGATGACGCGCTGTAAGTCGCGGACGGGGGAAACTAAGGATATGACTATGAATCTGACGAAAAAACTGGCCCTGGCCGCCGCGCTGACCGCGCTGCCCAGCCTGGGTCTTGCACAAGAGGGGCCGGTTCCGGGCGTGAACGCGTCGACCGACACCGTCTTCATCCTGAACTCGTTGCTGTTCCTTGTGGGTGGCTTCCTGGTGTTCTTCATGGCCGCTGGCTTTGCCATGCTCGAAGCAGGCCTGGTGCGTTCCAAAAACGTTGCCATGCAGCTGATGAAAAACGTCGCTTTGTTCTCGCTGGCGTCGATCTTCTACTACCTGATCGGTTACAACCTGATGTACCCGCTGGGCACCTGGTCGATCGAAGGCGTTCTGACCGGCGTTTGGGGCCCTGGCGTCCTCGAAGCGGTGGGCGTGACCTCTGATGCAGCCGACGACTACGGCTATGCCTCGACTGGCTCGGACTTCTTCTTCCAGCTGATGTTCTGTGCCGCAACTGCCTCGATCGTTTCGGGCACCGTGGCCGAGCGTATCAAACTGTGGCCCTTCCTGATCTTCACGATCATCCTGACCTCGATCATCTACCCGCTGTCCGCGTCGTGGAAATGGGGCGGTGGCTTCCTGGACGAAGCTGGCTTCCTGGACTTCGCTGGTTCGACTGTTGTGCACTCGGTAGGTGGCTGGGCCGCTCTGACTGGCGCCATCATCCTGGGCCCGCGTATCGGTAAATACAAAGACGGCCGCACCGTGCCGATGCCCGGTTCGAACCTGACCCTGGCAACGCTGGGTACGTTCATCCTGTGGCTGGGTTGGTTTGGTTTCAATGGCGGCTCGCAGCTGGCCATGGGCACCGTGGGTGATGTTGCTGACGTGTCGCGCATCTTCTCGAACACCAACGCTGCTGCTGCTGGTGGTGCTGTTGCCGCCATGCTGCTGACCCAGATCCTGTACAAGAAACCTGACCTGACCATGGTGCTGAACGGCGCGCTGGCTGGCCTGGTGTCGATCACCGCCGAGCCGCTGACCCCCACTCTGGGCGTTGCTACTCTGATCGGTATGGTCGGTGGTGTGATCGTGGTCTTCGCGGTTCCCTTCCTGGACAAGCTGAAAATCGACGACGTCGTTGGCGCCATCCCGGTTCACCTGATCTGTGGCATCTGGGGCACCATCGCGGTTGTCATCACCAACGGTGACGCATCGCTGGGTACTCAGCTGTACGGTATCGTTGTGGTCGGTGTCTTCACCGTCGTGACCTCGGCAGTTGTCTGGTTCATCCTGAAGGTGACCATGGGCATCCGTGTCTCGGAAGAAGACGAGATCAACGGCCTGGACATGACCGAGCTGGGAATGGAAGCCTACCCCGAGTTCTCCAAAGGCTAATCCCTCCTTCCTGATTAGCTTTTAACTCACTGACCCGGGCACCTTGTGTGCCCGGGTTTTTTCGTGGCGACAGGTGCGCTTGCTCTGCCCCGAACGAAATTGTTTCGGACTGGTCGCAGGGCTGCTAGGCTCTGGGGCAGTGATTTCATTCAAGGTATTTCAGATGAGTATTCGAGTTTCCGATCCGTTTTCAGCATCCCCCGCTTTGGTCAACTACGGGCCGAAATTCACACAAACCCCCACACAAACCCCCACACAAACCGAAGTGATCGAGGTCGATTTTGACCTGTCCACCAGTGATCATTTCGAATTTCGCTCGGTCTCGCTCGAGCGGGAGAAATACGCCCGCGAAGGGGCCGCGGACAGCGACGCCGCGATCGGCTCTGGTGTTGTGGCCAGCGTGGGCGATGGCCGTCCTGACCCAGACCCCACCCCGCCCGAGGACCTGGACCCCGATCCCGCCCCGGCCCCCGTGACGCCGCCGGTTGTTCCGTCCGGCCCCACGGGCCATGGCCGTCCCGATGGTGCGACGCCCGGCACCCCTCAGGTCACGCCCCCGACGCCCGCGCCCACCGGAGACAATGACGAAACCGGCCGTGCCCCTGATGCCGTGCCGGACGTCCCTGACGTGCCGCTTCCTGCCGACACCTACACCAGTGGCGGCGCTGCCAGCTCCTCGTTTAACGTGACCATCGAATTTGTCGGCACCTGGACGACCGCGCTGCAAGCCGCCTTTACCGAGGCCGCCGATTACCTCAGCTCGGTCATTCTGGCTGATTTGCCGGACGCGATCGTTGATGGCGCCCTGATTGACGACATCACCATCACCGCCACGCTTGCGACAATCGACGGTGTTGGCGGCACCCTGGGCAGCGCCGGGCCGCGGGCTCTGCGTGGCGATGGTACCTATCTGCCCGCCACAGGCGCCATGACCTTTGATACCGCCGACGCGGATAACCAACTGGGTCTTGGCAACTGGGAAACCATCGTTCTGCACGAGATGATGCACGCGCTGGGGTTCGGCACGCTCTGGTCGCTGATGGGGCTGACGTCCGGGTCCATTGCCGGGGGGGATCTGCGCTTTATCGGTGCGAACGCCTCCGACACCTACCTGACGGAATTCCCCACCATTGCAGGCGCGGATGCGGGGGCGTTTCTGGGCGTGCCCGTTGAAACGGATGGCGGGTCGGGCACCGCGGGCGGTCACTGGGACGAGCTGCTCTTTGACGAGGAAATCATGACCGGCTACGTGGATACGGGCGGCTATGTGTCGGTGATGACCATCGCCGCGCTCGAGGACATGGGCTATGACACCGTGTTCGACAATCCCTACAGCCTGACCGATCTGACCGGCACGATGCCTGCCGATCCGCTGCTGGATCTGTTCGCCTGACGCGCCGTAAAACCGCAGATAGCGCCCGTTTCAGGGGCGCTATCTGTTTCTAACGTAACGATAAAATCAGGTGACCAGCTCGGGCGCGCCCGTTGCCATGTTGGTCCCGACATAGGGCTTCTGTGCGGCTTTCCAGCCTGCCATGCCGCCCTCCATATGGGCGATCTGAGTGATCCCGGCGGCAATCGCAGCTCGCGCCACCCGATCCGAGCGCACGCCCGACCCGCAGTGGAACACGATCCGTTTGTCGCTTTGCCCGGGCAGCTTTCCGGCCTTGAAAAACGCCATCGGCATCAGCAGCGCCCCGTCGATATGTTCGAACATGTATTCTTGCGGGGTGCGCACGTCGATCAGCACGATTTCGTTGCGATCAAAGGCGGTCTGGACCTCGTTTGCGGTCCAGGTTTCCAGCGTCGCGCCGTCGATGGTTTCAGTTTGCATTCCGGGGTCTCCTGATTGGGGCCGAGTCACTCTCGACGCATTTTGTAACCGGAATGTATGTCCGCCAGCGCCGATTTACAGCGGGTTGCGATGAATTCAGCAAAAAGCCGCACCTTAGGGTCGCGAAATTTGCGGCTGGGAGACAGCGATGCCAATTGAGTGGGCATTGCGGGCGTCGCAGGCGCCACGGGGATCAACCGCCCGTCCTCCAGATGCTCGGCCACTTCGAACAGGGGTTTCATCACGATGCCCGCCCCCTCCAGCGCCCAGGCCGTCAGCACGTCGCCGTCGTCTGTTTCAAACGGGCCGCTGATTTCAAACCGGCGCGGGCCGTGTTCTGTTTGCAGCGTCCACTGGAATTCCTTTGCGCCGGGGAATCGCAGGTTCAGACAGTCGTGCCCGTCGTCCACCAGCGCCCAGCCGTCTGCGGGCATTCCCCGTCGCGCCACATAGGACGGCGCCGCGCACAGGACGCGCGGGCATTCCGCGATCACCCGGATTTTCAGGTCGCTATCGCCCAGCGGTCCCAGATGAAACGCCAGATCCAGCCCTTCGCCCGTAACATCAATCACCCGGTCTGACAGGCGTAGCCGGATGTCGATTTCAGGGTACAGCTGTTTGAATTCGGGCACGGCAGGCGCGATGAACCGTCGTCCCACCCCAAGCGGAGCCGACACGAACAGCGTCCCCTTGGGGGATTGCGTCGCCTCCATCACGGCGGCCTCGGCGCTGTTGATCGCCTCCAGGATGCGGCACGCCCCGTCATAGAACAGCTCGCCATGTTCGGTTGCGCTCAGCGCCCGCGTTGTGCGGTTGAACAGGCGCACGCCCAGGTGCTTTTCCAACTCGGCAATCCTCGAGGACGCCACCGCGGGCGAGCACCGCTGATCCCGTCCTGCTGCACTCATACTGCCCAATTCATAGACGCGCACGAACATGCGGATATTATTCACATAGGCCATTTTCAGCATTCTCTTGAAACTGTTGCTGTGATTAGCAGGATTAACAAACAAGTCCGCGCTGCGATAGCCTGCGCAAAACACACGGAGAGCCCCATGCTGGATTGGATTGCCATCACCGAATGGTTGGAATTTGCCGTGCGCTGGTTGCACGTCGTCACGGCCATCGCCTGGATCGGGTCGTCCTTTTACTTCATAGCGCTGGATCTGGGGCTGCACCGGGATCGCAACCTGGCCACCGGCGCTGACGGCGAGGAATGGCAGGTCCACGGCGGCGGGTTTTACCACATTCAGAAATACCTGGTCGCCCCCGGCAACATGCCCGACGGCCTGATCTGGTACAAATGGGAGAGCTACGCGACCTGGTTGACTGGTTTCGCCCTGCTGGCCGTCGCCTACTATATGGGGGCCGAATTCTACCTGATTGACCCCGCCGTGATGGAGCTGGAAACTTGGCAGGCCATTGCGATTTCCGTCGCCTCGCTGGCGTTTGGCTGGATCGTCTACAACACCCTGTGCAAGGTCTTTGTGAACGCCGATCAGACGATCCTGATGGTCGCGCTCTTTGTGGTGCTGGTGGCGATGTCCTATTTCTATACCAGCGTTTTTTCGGGGCGCGCGGCGTTGCTGCATCTGGGGGCGTTCACGGCCACCGTCATGTCGGGCAACGTGTTCTTCATCATCATTCCGAACCAGAAAATCGTCGTGGATGATCTGATCAATGGCCGCAAACCTGATCCGCAGTTCGGCAAAATCGCCAAGCAGCGCAGCACCCATAACAACTACCTGACGCTGCCCGTGATTTTCATGATGCTGTCGAACCACTATCCGCTGGCCTTTGCGACCGAATATAACTGGATCATTGCCGCGCTGGTTTTCCTGATGGGCGTGACGATCCGGCATTTCTTTAACTCGATGCATGCCCGCAAGGGGATGCCCTGGTGGACCTGGGGGCTGACCGCCGCGCTGTTTGTTGCTGTCATGGCCCTGTCCATGGCCCCCATGTCGTCCGAAGACGAGATCGAAGAGGCCACCGGCCCCGAGCTCCGCTTTGCTCAGGCCGAAGGCTTCGAGGACGCCTATGACATCGTCATGGGCCGTTGTTCGATGTGTCACGCGTCTGAACCCGGCTGGGACGGTCTGCGCCACGCGCCCAAGGGCATCCGCCTAGAGACCGAGGCCCAGATCGCGCGTCAGGCCCGCGAGATTTATCTTCAGGCTGGGATCACCCACGCCATGCCCCCCGCGAATCTGTCCTGGATGGAGGACGAAGAGCGCGCCAAAATCGTCAGCTGGTATCGCAACGCGCTGAACGGCTAAGCCCAAGAGCGGGGCAGGGGGGGATATGTCCCAAACCATGGTACAAATGCCCCCAAAGCCCCTAAACTCTGGGGGCATTGGCGTCTGATCGCGCGGCCTGTGGCGCTCTGAAATCCCGTTGGCAGAATCGGCGGCCCCCATGCTACAAGTTGGGGTATGTCCCAGCCAAACCTCAACATATCCACAGATCAGCCGGTTATTCGCCAGCTAGACGATGCCGCAATCAACCGCATCGCCGCGGGCGAGGTTGTCGAACGTCCAGCATCTGCCGTTAAAGAATTGGTTGAGAATGCGCTCGATGCCGGGGCCACCCGAATCGATGTTGCGATTGCCGATGGCGGCAAGACTTTGATCCGCGTCACTGACGATGGCTGTGGCATTGCGCCCGATCAATTGCCGCTGGCCCTCTCGCGTCACGCGACTTCGAAAATTGACGGCTCGGATTTGCTGGATATTCACAGTTTTGGCTTTCGTGGCGAGGCTTTACCCTCTTTGGGGGCCGTTGGTCGTCTGTCGATCACCAGCCGCGCCAAGGGCTATGACGGCGCGCAAATCACCGTCGCCGGCGGGCAGATGGGTGGGGTCAAACCGGCGGCCTTGAACGGCGGTACGGTGGTCCAGCTGCGCGACCTGTTCTACGCGACCCCTGCACGTCTTAAATTTCTGCGAACGGACCGGGCGGAAATGCAGGCCATCACGGATGTCGTCAAACGGCTCGCCATGGCCGAACCCTATGTTGGTTTCACCCTGCGCGATATCTCCGGCGGAGGCGACGGTCGCCAGACCTTCCGCACCGACCCAGAATCAGGCGATTTGTTCGACGCTCTGCATGGGCGTCTGGCCCGTGTTCTGGGGACGGAATTCGCGGAAAACTCCTTACAAATCAACGCGGAACGCGAAGGTTTCTTGCTGACAGGTTATGCCGCTTTGCCCACGTATTCGCGCGGGACGGCGGTGGCGCAATTCCTGTTCGTGAATGGTCGTCCGGTCAAGGATAAGCTGCTGATCGGGGCGTTGCGCGGGGCCTATTTTGACTTTCTCAGCCGTGATCGTCATCCTGCCGCCGCGCTGTTTATCGAGTGCGATCCGCACAAAGTTGACGTCAACGTACACCCCGCCAAGTCCGAAGTCCGCTTCCGCGATCCGGGGGTGATTCGGGGATTGATCGTGTCCGCGCTGCGCCATGCTCTGGCCGAAGCCGGCCACCGCGCCTCGACCACTGTGGCCGGTGCTACGCTGGGGGCATTCCGCCCCGAGCCGCAGCCCGACGGGCCTGCGCGCGTCTATCAGATGGATCGCCCCTCGCCGGGCGCGCTGGGGCGCGCATTCCAGGCGCAGGCGCCCGGTTTTGCTGATTTGAACGATACCTACAGCGCCCGAGTCGAGCCGGTTTTCGCGCCTGAGCCTGATGCTCGCCCGCTGGAGCACCTGCCCTTGGGGGCCGCACGCGCACAGGTTCATGAAAATTATATTATCGCCCAGACCGAAACCGGGATGGTGATCGTGGACCAGCACGCGGCCCACGAACGCTTGGTCTATGAAAAGCTGAAAAAACAACTCGCAGAAACCCAAGTTCCGTCTCAGGCCTTGCTGATCCCCGAGATCGTTGAACTGTCCGAGGGAGACTGCGCCAGGATCATGGAAATATCCGATGATTTACAACGGCTTGGGTTGCTCATAGAACCCTTCGGTGGGGGGGCTTTGGCGGTACGTGAAACCCCGGCAATTCTGGGTGAAGTCAATGCCCGAGCGATGATTTTGGACATCCTGGACGAGCTGTCTGACATGGGTGAAACCCAGACCGTTCAGGCCCGGATCGAGGCGATTCTGTCCCGCGTCGCCTGTCACGGCTCGATTCGCTCTGGTCGACGGATGCAAGCCGACGAAATGAACGCGCTCTTGCGCGAGATGGAGCGCACCCCGCATTCGGGGCAGTGCAACCACGGCCGCCCGACCTATTTCGAGCTGAAACTCACTGATATTGAAAGACTTTTTGGGCGCACATGATCACAATTGGCGAACAGACCTATCACCTTAGCGACCCTCTTGTGGTGGCGTTTCTGGCCGGGGCCGGGGTTCTTTTGTTGATCCTGGTTCTGCTGATCATGGCGGTCCGCGCGGCGGGGCAATCGGCGCGGATATCGGCGCCGCTGTCGCAGCAGATGCAGGTTCTTGGGCAGCGTGTTCAGATGTTGTCCGATGGGCAGCAGCAGCTTGCCGGAGGGCTGACGCATGTCTCTGAGGCGCAGGCTGCCTCGCAGACTAACATGTTGCAAATGATGGAAAAACGCCTGACCCAGGTCAGCCAGCATATGAACGAAAACCTGCAAGGATCTGCCCGACGGACGGCGCATTCTTTGGGGGAATTACAGCAACGATTGTTGGCCATCGACAAGGCACAGGACAATATCACAAAGCTGTCTGGCGACGTGCTGAGCCTCCAAGACATCCTGTCGAATAAACAAACCCGTGGTGCCTTTGGCGAAATCCAGCTGCATGACATCGTTGGTAAGGCTCTTCCGGCGGATAGTTTTACGTGGCAGGCGACGCTTTCGAACGGACGGCGTGCGGATTGCCTGATCCATCTGCCGAACCCGCCCGGCCCGATTGTCATCGACAGTAAATTCCCGCTTGAGGCCTACGAGGCCTTGCGCCGTGCGGAAACTCAGGACCAGCTGAACCGTGCCGCCCAACAATTACGTCAGGCCATTCGGGCGCATATTCGCGCAATATCAGAACGTTACCTGATCGAAGGTGAAACCGCAGACGGTGCTTTGATGTTCCTCCCGTCCGAGGCGATCTATGCCGAGCTGCACGCGAATTTCCCGGAACTGGTACGCGAAGGTTTCACCGCGCGGGTCTGGATCGTGTCGCCCACGACGTGTATGGCCACGCTGAACACGATGCGTGCAATATTAAAAGACGCCCGTATGCGCGAGCAGGCCGGTGCGATCAGACGAGAACTAGCACTGCTGTTTGCGGATGTGGATCGGTTGGGCACACGGGTCGAAAACCTGGATCGGCACTTTGGCCAGGCATCAAAGGACATCGCTGAAATCAAAATCAGTGCAGACAAGGCCGGGCGTCGTGCCCGTCGTCTGGACAACTTTGATTTTGAAGAGCTCGCCCCAGAGACCGATCCCGAAGCCGCTGTGGTGCGGATTGATCGCCCCAAGGGCGCGTGATCGCATTTGCCCCAGATCAAGGACGACATGACTGACTCAATCCATGTTAACATGGTGAAATGCGCTGACAGGAGGACCCACCGTGCTTGAGATTTCGCTGACCAAAGTTGCCAACGTCATTCTTATGGCACGCGAGCTGAACCGCGCTGAGGGCGAGCTGCGCGCCTTTTTGGAGCGACTGACAGAAGAAGAACAAACAGAGCTGGTGGCGCTGATGTGGATCGGACGCGGTAGCTTTGACGCGGACGAGTTCCTTGAGGCCCGCGAAACCGCCCGTACCGAGGCCACAGTGCCTACGCCCGACTATCTGATGGGCACGCCCCACCTGTCAGATCACCTGGAATCCGGCCTGGATGAGTTGGGTTTGTCAGCGCTGGACGAAGAAGACGACCTTCTGCGCGGCGGCTGAGCCCTCCAAAATCACAAAGAAAGGCGGGCCTTGGTGCCCGCTTTTGCGTTTCAAGGACCAAAATTCAGAAAACGCACCCCGTGAGAATCCGTGATTAATCGCAGGGGATTTCCCGGTAAATCACAGTTTTCCTAAGGATAATTGAACCTTTTCTGCTCACGCTTATGTGTCGTGCAAAAATGCAGATAAGTCCTGAGTTTTCGCACGTATTTCAGGGGGTTGCCGGTGTTGAAGCTCCCCGGTTTTACCCCCATTTCGGTTTCAGATCGAACGACGATCACATGCAAACTGAAAGGAAATACAATGAAATACGCACTTATCACCGCTATCGCCACTCTGGGTTTTGCTTCGGGCGCAGTCGCTCAGGACACCTTTGTCAATGACACGATCATGACCCGCAACGTCAGCGCCACGTCGATCCTGAGCCCGCGTGACGCTGCTCAGTCCAAAGGCGGCTATGTTCGTGTCACCATCGGTGAGCACCTGGTTGAAAACGCGGGCGACCTGTTGAACCCCCGCGAAGCAGCAATCGCTGAAGACGGCAGCGCGAACAGCTATGTGTTTTCGGGGTCTTTCGCTGACACTGTTAAAGGTGGGTATTCCTACCGCTGATCCGATCTGATGGGTCAGAAAGCGCTCGCCAGGTTGGCGGGCGCTTCTTTTTTGAGGGGATCAAGCGTGCGTGACGATTTCCAGATGTTGGGCCAGCTTGTCGATTTGCCCCATCCAGGCATTGACCAGCTTGGGGTCTGACGGTGCGGCGGTGACCCCTGCAGGGATGGCTTTGTCCAGAACTGCCTCAATCGCAAGCGACACAGGCACGGATACAAGCCGCGCCATGGCCGTGCTGCGTGCGTCGCCCCAGGCATCCATGACATAGGTTTTGTGCCAGGCGGTTTGGCCGTCTCGCTCGGCTTTCAGGCCGACGCACAGAACCACGCGGTCCGGCTCGCCTTCGTCATAGGCATTTTCATCCCAGAACTGATCGGACATTTGTTTGAGCCTCGCCTCGCCCGCGTCGCCGTCCAGGGTTTCGATTTCGCGAAAAACCGGGGTCCAGGCTTCGGCCCAGCCGTTCAGACGCAATGTACCACGGACGAATTCCTTGACGGACCAATCGGGATCGAATTTGTAATCCGCCATAAACGGCAGAGAGTCGCGGTTCGGATAAACCTCGAAGGTTTCTGGCTGCGGTAAGGGGGCGTCGTAGCTGCTGATCGCGTCCCATGGTCGGCTCACCCGCAATTCGCTGAAATCCCGGATCGAACGCGACGGAGAGCGCAGCGCCTTCAGAACACCCAGTGGTGACCAGCTGAATTTGTACCGAAATGCGTTGGGGATTTTCGGCACTCCACCGCAGTAAGAGATAAACGACAGCGTGTTTTGCGGATCAAACGCGTCAGAGTCGCGGTAGTTGGCCATCAGGGCATGCGCCATCAGGTGGTCGATCCCCGGATCCAGTCCGACCTCGTTCACGAAACGCAGGCCCTTGTCGCGGGCCGCGCTGTCCAGATCGCGCATTTCGGGCGCAATATACGAAGACGAGACGAAATGCGCGTCTTTAGACAGGCACAGTTTGGCCAGCGGAACATGCAAATCGGCGGGAAGCATCGAGACCACGATATCGCCGGGGTGCAGCGCATCCGTCAGCGCCTCGACCGAGAACGCGCGAATGTCTTTGGCCAGATCCCCGACGGCCTCTTCGGCTTTGGCAGTGGTCCGATTCCAGACTGTCACGGGATGTCCGGCCTCTAGCAGTCGCCGTAAACCAGGGATGGCCGACAGGCCGGTTCCGCACCAATGAATCGTCATGGCTTTCTCCGTTATTTGAATTTCAGCTTAGCGGCGACAATGACGACCATCGCCGTTACCGACACGATATTTGCAACGATTATGGGCCAATCTACGATCATCACCCCGTAAGCCAGCCACAGGCTAACCGTTAGTAGGAACAACAGATTTGCCGGCAGGGACAGGGATTTTGTGTCCTGTGTGCGCCATACCTGAACAGCCTGAGGAATCCAGCAGATCATCCCCATGAAGGCCGCCAGATACCCAACATATAGCGCCATCAGGCCTGGGCCAAATGTTCAAGGAATGTTGCTTGGGCTCGGGCCCAGGCGCCGGTTTGCAGATCCGTCAGCGTCAGTAGTGACGGCAAAAGCTGCGTCGCGTAATCCTCTGAGCTTTCGACCGGGAGCATCGAAGGCAGGTTATCAATGGCCATCACATCCATCACCGGGCCATCGCAAACCCGCAAGACGGGCGCATCCCAGGTGGTTGCGCGGTCATAGATGGGGACAGGGTTGTAATCACTGTCCGGGTCGCAGGCGACGTCCCCGATCGCTGTCAGTGCGCGCGGGGCGGTCAGGGCGTCCTTGGGCACAAAGACGGGCGTGCCGGGGCGTGCGAAGATGCAGTTGAGAAACAGGTCGTGTGCCAGAATCTCTGGGAAAGGCCCGCCGCTTGCGGTTTCGGCCATGTCCCATTTGGTGACGTCAACTCCCATCGCCTGACACAGATCAGCGGCGCCTGCCCCTACGCGACCCAAAGCACCGATAACGATGGCGCTGGGTCGTTTGGTATTCAGGCTGTCCAGTTCGGCCAGAAGGTCCGCGTTCAGCACCTCTTGGCTGGGGTAAACGCCAATTGGGCCGCAGATTTCATCGCGTTTCTGTGCGGCCCAGGCCTTGAGCGTGACTGCCGCACCGGCATACCCGGCCCAATACCCAAAGGCGGCGACGCGGCGGCCGGTTTCATCCACCAGATATTCCAGATCATAGAGCGTTCCGCCCCCGGCCTTGAACCGTTGCAACAGTGATTTGCCAGAGTGCTGACCCTTGAAGGCATGGCCGAACATGATGTGTTTATGCGGCAGGGGCGTGCCATCCTCGGGTAGCTCTTTCAGGCCAAAGATAATGGCGTCCTGCGGGGCCTGAGGCCATGTGTTTTCCGGTGCGATTTCGGCCCCGGCGTCGATATAGCCCTGCAAAGGGATCGCGCGGACGCTGCTGTCTTCGACCGTTACACGGATACCCGCTGCAATCAGCTGTGCGACACCGTCAGGGGTTAGGCCCACGCGCTCTTCGTTGGCGCGTTGTTCGGCGCGTACCCACAGATGTGTCATCTGAAAAATCCTTTATTCAGCAGCCTGTTAGGCAATCAAAGATGCGTTTGGGCGAATTGCCGGTCAGCCCTGTCCAAATGCGGAATCGCGTTGAACTGGGTCATCGACAAGTCGTCGCCGAGACGATGCAAACGATGCACCGAGGTGTTCATAATGGCAATGCAGGTCCGCGAAAACGCGTGGATATCCATCCCCATTGCCTGCCTAAACGCCATTCCGATCAATCCCCCTGATGTCACAACCAACGCCGGGCCGCGCCCGTCGTTGATTTCGGCCAGAACCTCGGCTACGCGGAATTCAAAGGTGGCAAAGGTTTCGGGCGGGTTCTCGATTTCACCGGCCTCCCATTTGGCCAGCAAAAGGGGCATGTAGGTCACGAAGGCCTCGCGCGAGTCAGGCATGGCGACGCCTTGCTGGTCGCGCAGCAGGTTGGCCAGTGTGAAAAACTCCATCTCGTTCAGGCGCGGGTCTTGCTGGATGGGGGCACGCGCCTCGGCTTGCATTCCATTGGCAGTTTGCAGGTGCCGCCGCAGGGTGCCGCAATAGACGCGTTCGAAATGTTCGCCGGTTTGTGTCAGGTGCTCACCCAGCCAGCGGGCCTGTTGGTGGCCCAGGTCGCTGAGATTATCATAGCTGTGTTCGTCCTGCGCACTGGTATTTGCCTGACCATGGCGGACAAGAGTAATGGTGGACATGAGCGCTCCGTTGTTTGCCACAGGGGTAGGGGCTCTGAGGCGCGGGCGCAACCTGTGATGCAAAGTGCCGGTACGGAAAATTGGGGTCAGGCGGCGGCGCGCAGATACCCGCGTTTCAGGGTCCGGTTGCGGATCTGATCTGCGGCTTCGGACGCCATGCGCAGGCTGCCATAGATGTCGATACGCGTGGCGCCGTGCCCGCCGCTATAACCCCATTCGCGCAGGACCGAGATTTCGTTGAACAGGTTATAGGTCAGCTCGACGCGGTAATAGCGCGCGCGACCGGATTTGGGGCATTGGCGATACATCAAGCAGCTGAGCATGATCGAATCGTATCGCTCTGACAGAATCAGCGCAAGGGGATGCAGGCAAGTAACTGACTCTAAAGGTGAAACCGGGGTCAGCTCCAGTGTACATCGCCCAGGAAAATATAGCCTGCGCCGTAGATTGTTTTGATCAGAAGAGGATTTTTGGGATCTTCTTTCAGTTTCGTGCGCAGGCGGGAAATGCGTACGTCCATCGCGCGGTCAAAGCTTTCGCCGGCAGCGCCGCCCAGGGTTTCTTGCATTACCGCCCGCGATATCAGCCGTTTGGGGCGCTCCAGGAATAAACGCAGCACTTCGCCTTCGGCATGGGAAAACGGTGTCTGTGCGCCGGTTTCATCCTCCAGAACGTAGCTGTCGAAATGGGCGGTCCATCCATTGAAGCGAGCGGTGTTGCCGGTCTGGGTAGATGATTTTTCACGGCGCAGGCGGGCACGGATTCGTGCGACGACTTCGGACGGATCAAAGGGTTTGATAATGTAGTCATCCGCCCCCAGTTCCAACCCGGTCACACGATCCTGAACCTGGGCACGCCCTGAAATGATGATGACAGTTGCGCCTTGCTCCAAGGCCAGCCGATGGACCAGCGTCAGTCCGTCACGATCCGGCAGAGACAAATCCACCAGACAGACATCCGGCGCCGCAGTTTTCAGCGCTGCCTCGAACTCGGTCGCCCGGCCAAAGCTTAGGGTGCGAAACCCGGCTTCCTGCAAGGCATCAGACAGCATGGTCCGAATGGCGGGTTCATCGTCAAGGATGGTGACTAGGGGTGCCTGGGTCATTGCTCGGGTCTTGTGATTGCGAATAGCGCTGAAAGCTGCGCATTCGAGAAGGGTTTGCGCAGCACCGGGGCCAGCTCGGTTGCGGCCTGGTACAGCGGGTCCTCGGGGGACAGCGATGTCATCAGGTAACAGGGCGGATGCGTCAAGGGAAGGGCGCGCAGAAAATCGACGCCCGTCATTTCGCCCGCCAACGATATGTCTGACAGGACATAGGAAATCTCGGGAAGCTCGGAACTGAGCAGCAGGGCCTCTTCGGCGCTGGCGGCTTCGATGACCGTGTGGCCCATGTCGGTCAGCATCTCGCGGATGCCGGTGCGCAGGTCTGGGCTGTCTTCGACCAGCAGTACCAGCCCAGGTGCGGCTGCTGGGGCTGACAGCCGCAAGGGCAGACGCAGGGCCACCTGACCGCCGTCTTCGGTGTTGGCTAGGCGTACCCGCCCGCCGGCAAGTTTCGTCATGTCATAGACCATGGCAAGCCCCAGCCCCGAGCCCTCTCCGCCCTTGGTCGTGAAAAACGGTTCGAGCGCGTGTGACAACGCGGCATCGGAGAAACCTGGGCCGCTATCCAGTACGGCGAACTCTACCCACAACCCCTGGACGGGCGAAACCGTCAGCACGATTTGGCCTTTGCCTCCACAGGCATCGCGCGCGTTCAGGATCAGGTTCAGCAACGAGTCCTGCAACATGCCGGTGTCCAGCATCATAATGTTGTCGTGCATCAGGTTATTCACATGCAATTTCATCGTGTCCGGTAAGGCAGGAAGGGCCAGCGTTTTCAGATCATCCAAAAGCGAGGACAAACTGGCCGACTGCGGGTTCCAGTCACGGGCACCGGTGATGTCTGCCAGACGGTTCAGCAAAGCCCCGCCGCGATGCGCCGCGGACAGCGTGGCCTTAACCAGTTCGCGGGCGGGCTCGGGCAGGTCCATGCGTTGCAGGCGCGATTGGCTGCCCAGCATGATTGTCAGCAGGTTCGAGAAATCATGCGCCATACCACTGGTCAGCTGCGCTGCCATTTCTCGGCGCCGGGTTTGTTGCAGCGCCGACCGAGCCTGCGTTTCCTGCGTGATGTCCACGGACATGATGTAGACGCCCGCGACCTTGCCGTCTTTGCTCTGGTCTGGGGTGAAAGAGGTGCGGATCCGGCGCGAGCTTTCCTCGTCTGTGAATTCAAATGCGGAAGGCATCCCAGCAAAGGCATCTTCCAGATGTGGCTCGATCGCGGCATAGGCCGCGTCGCCCAGGGCATCGCCGATATAAAGGCCGACAATGTCCACCGGACGCCCCGGCATCACCGATGACAGCCGCCGGTTCGAGAACGTATAGCATCGGTTCAGCCCAACGTGCGCGATATGAGCGGGCATCATTTCCGTTGTCAGGCGGGTGCGGGCCTCGGTTTCAGTCAGGATGCGCTTGGTTTCTTCGAGCGCGACATTGGTTGATTGCAGTTTGCGGTTGGTTGCGGCCAGCTCTTCGGCATAGGCCAGAACTTTGTCGGTCATTTCCTCTGACCGCGTGCGCAGCAGTTCCTCTTGTTGCTTGGTGCGGGTGATGTCGGTGTAAACCGCGACCCACCCGCCCTGAGGCAGCGGATTTCCCTCGACCGAAATGCGCTGACCGTTGGGGCGCACGCGTTCGATATAATGGGGTGCAAACGCGCGGGCTTGTTCGACTCGATGGGCGACTACCTGTTCGGCGTCTTCTACTTCGCCGTATTCGCCCCGATCCACAAGCAGACGAATAGTTTCAGCAAAGCCCGCGCCAGGTGTAACCAGAGCCTCGGGCAGGTCGAACATTTCGCCAAAACGGCGATTGGACACGACAAGTTTCAGATCGCTATCATAAATGGACAGGGCTTGCTGGATCAGATTTAGCCCTGCCATCGTCAAGGCATCGGTGTCCCTTGGCACTACTCTTCTCCCTACTGCCCCTTTGATTTCAAATGATTAGCATCTTCTTGGCGGGTAGGGGAAGCATCTGTTTATTCGCCACCACGGAAGAAAGATGGGAAAACCTGCTGTCGTTACAATTCGTTACAATTGAGAAATGATCAGGAAAAAGTTGACGTCAAAACATAACTGCGCACCCTAGCAGACGGGAGAATCGTCGTTTGCAGGCGGTCGCAGGCCATCAATAACGGCCATTTGGGAGGAATAGAATTGGCACAGTCGTCACAGGCGGCCGGTGGACTTGCGTCCATCCCGGCGCTTTTGCACCGGAACGCCACCGAATTCGGGTCGCGGCCCGCATATCGGGAAAAAGAGTTCGGCATCTGGCAGAGCTGGACGTGGAAACAGGCCGAGGTTGAAATCACCAACCTTGCCTTGGGTCTGATTAATCTGGGCGTTAACGAGGGCGATTTCATTGCCATCATCGGACGAAACCGCCCATATTTCTATTGGGCTATGGTCGCGGCACAATGCGTGGGTGCCATCCCGGTTCCGCTGTACCAAGACAGCGCCGCCGAAGAGATGGCCTATGTTCTGGATCACTGCGGCGCGCGTTTCGTAATCGCCGAAGACCAAGAACAGGTGGACAAGGTGATCGAAGTGCAGGACCGCCTGCATCAATTCGAGCATATGATCTATCTGGACCCGCGCGGAATGCGGAAATACGACCATTCGCGCCTGCATGAATTCAGCCATATCCAGGAACAAGGTCACGCCGCACGTGACGAGTTTACGCCTGAATTGGAAAAGCGCCGCAGCAAGCTGACCTATGACAGCACCTGCGTGATGCTTTATACCTCGGGGACAACCGGCAAACCCAAAGGCGTGGTTCTGTCGAACCGTAACGTGATCGAAAGTGCGAAAAATTCGTCCGAGTTCGATCATCTGCGCCCGGACGAGGAAATCTTGGCCTATCTGCCGATGGCATGGGTGGGTGACTTCATTTTCTCGATTGGTCAGGCCTATTGGACGGGGTTCTGCGTCAACTGCCCAGAAAGCGTCGAAACTCTGACCTCGGATCTGCGCGAGATCGGGCCGACCTATTATTTCGCCCCGCCGCGGGTGTTTGAAACGCAGCTGACCAGCGTCATGATCCGTATGGAAGACGCAAGCCCGATGAAAAAGTACTTGTTCCACAAGTACATGGCCCACGCCAAGAAAGTCGGCCCACAGATTTTGGATGGCAAACCCGCCGGATTTATGGATCGGATAAAATATGGGTTGGGCAACCTGCTGATCTACGGCCCGCTGAAAAATACGCTGGGTCTAAGCCGTGTGCGCGTCGGCTATACCGCGGGCGAGGCCATCGGACCCGAAATTTTCGAATTTTACCGCTCGCTGGGGATCAACCTCAAACAGCTGTATGGCCAGACCGAAGCCACCGTTTTCATCACCGTCCAGCCCGATGGCGAGGTGCGCAATGACACCGTAGGTGTTCCTGCGCCGGGTGTAGAGCTGCGCATCGCTGACAGTGGCGAGGTGTTCTATCGCAGCCCAGGCGTGTTCGAATACTACTACAAAAACCCCGAAAGCACGGCCTCGACCAAGGATGCCGAAGGCTGGGTTGCCACTGGTGACGCTGGGTTTATCGAACCCGATACTGGTCACCTGCGGATCATCGACCGGGCCAAGGATGTGGGCAAAATGGCCGATGGCCGCCTGTTCGCGCCAAAATACGTGGAGAACAAGCTCAAGTTCTTCCCGAATATCCTTGAGGCGGTTTTGTTCGGTAATAACCGCGACAAATGCATGGCCTTCATCAACATCGACATGAGCGCTGTTGGCAACTGGGCCGAGCGCAACAATATCGCCTATTCCTCGTATCAGGAACTGGCAGGCCACCCAAAGGTGCTGGACGCGATCAAAGAGCATGTCGAAGAGGTGAACCGTTCGGTTGCCCAGGACGAAATGCTGTCGGGCTGTCAGGTCCACCGTTTCCTGGTTCTGCACAAAGAACTGGATGCGGATGACGGCGAAATGACCCGGACCCGAAAGGTGCGCCGCCGTATCGTCGAAGAGAAGTTCGATGATCTGATCGCTGCGCTGTACGACGGTAAGGATGAAATCTTTACAAACACCGAAGTCACCTATGAGGACGGTCGCAAAGGCTCGATCAGCGCCACCCTGAAACTGATGGACGCGGCCATTGCGCCGACGAAAGCACACAAGGTAGCAGCGGAATGAACCAGGCAGCTCAAGACGAAGGCTACATCACCGAGGACGGCCGCAAAATCGGCGGCACCATGATGGAGATGAAAAACATCACGCTGCGGTTTGGCGGTGTGAAGGCAATCACCGACATTAGTTTCGACATCAAGGAAGGTGAAATTCGCGCCATCATCGGCCCGAACGGCGCCGGAAAATCCTCGATGCTGAACGTGATTTCGGGGTTCTATGTCCCTCAGGAAGGCGAAGTTTGGTATCAGGGCGCGAAACGCCCCCTCATGCGCCCCTTCGAAGTCGCCCGGCAAGGTATCGCCCGGACATTCCAGAACATCGCGTTGTTCGAAGGCATGTCTGTGTTGGACAACGTCATGACGGGTCGCTTGAACCACATGAACACCAACATGATTCAGCAAGCGATCTGGAAAGGCAAAGCCGAACGCGAAGAGGTGGCCAACCGCGAGATTGTCGAGAAAGTCATCGACTTCCTGGAAATTCAGGCGATCCGCAAAACACCGGTTTCACGATTGCCTTATGGCCTGAAAAAGCGCGTCGAACTGGCGCGTGCGCTGGCGGCGGAACCCAAGCTCTTGCTCTTGGACGAACCGATGGCAGGCATGAACGTCGAAGAAAAAGAGGACATGAGCCGCTTTATTCTGGATGTGAATGACGAATTCGGCATGACCATTGCGCTGATCGAACACGATATGGGCGTGGTCATGGACCTGTCCGACCGCGTTGTGGTGATGGACTATGGTAAGAAAATCGGGGACGGCCCACCGGACGAGGTGCGCAACAACCAGGCTGTGATCGACGCGTATCTGGGGGTTGCTCATGACTAATTTCGCTTTCTTCCCGAAATTCCGCAGCGGAGGCTGGACCCATGCCTGATCAATTACTCTTTGGAACCGAGGTTCTGCTGAACGGCCTGATGGCTGGCGTTCTGTATGCTCTTGTCGCGCTGGGCTTCGTGCTGATCTACAAAGCCTCTGGAATTTTCAACTACGCCCAGGGTGTGATGGCGTTGTTCGCGGCGCTGACACTGGTCGGGATCATGGACGGGCAGGTTCCGTTTAGCCACCTGATCAACGCTGTATTTGGCACCGAGGTGCACCATTTTGGTTGGAACGTCCCGGCATTGCTGGCGATCCTTTTGACTATGGCCGTCATGGTCTTCTTGGCTTGGGCCGTGCAGCGGTTCATTTTTCGCCATCTGGTTAACCAGGAACCGATCATTTTGTTCATGGCTACCATTGGTCTGGCCTATTTCATGGAAGGCTTCGGCGACCTGATGTGGGGTTCGGACATCAAGAAGCTGGATGTCGGATTGCCGCAAGGCGGGAGCTTCTGGATCGAGGAGAATAGTCAGTGGATGGGGCTTGGAAACGAGAACTTCTACGGCTTCTTCCTGGATAAGCTGGATATGGTTGCCACCGTTATCGCGGCTATCTTGGTCATTATCCTGGTGCTGTTCAGCCAATACACCAAGCAAGGCCGCGCAATGCGCGCTGTGGCGGACGATCACCAGGCCGCTTTGTCTGTGGGGATTTCGCTGAACTTCATCTGGATAATGGTGTGGTCGGTCGCGGGTTTTGTCGCACTGGTCGCGGGGATCATGTGGGGCGCCAAATCGGGCGTGCAGTTCAGTCTGTCACTGATCGCTCTGAAGGCGCTACCGGTTTTGATGTTGGGCGGGTTTACCTCGATCCCCGGTGCCATCGTGGGAGGCCTGATCATCGGCGTGGGTGAGAAACTGTTCGAATTCACCATTGGCCCGCTGGTTGGTGGCGCGACAGAAAACTGGTTCGCCTATGTGCTGGCGCTCGTTTTCCTGGTCTTCCGTCCGCAGGGTCTGTTCGGCGAAAAAATCATCGAGAGGGTCTGATCATGAGCAAACTGGTTGCAATTATCAATGTCATCTCTTGGTCAGGGTTCTGGGCTTTTGGGTATATCGCCCTGACCGCTTCTGAGCTGACGCAGACACAGGTACTGACAGCGGCTGGTCTGGCTGGCCTTGGGTTCCTGACCGGTGTGGTTGCCTATCTGAAACTGTCACAAGGTCACAAAATCAATAATTCGGCGCTGGGTTTCACCCACGCAAATGAGCAGGGGTAAGGGAATATGTTCTATCGTGAAGCGGGCGATTTCAAAACGTCCTATGTCGATGACAACCAGACCTTTCCGATCAAGTTCGATCGGTGGCGGTACTACTTTGTCTTGCTCGTTGCCTTTCTGGTGGTGCCTTATGTCATCAATGACTACTGGGTGAACGCCGTATTCATGCCGTTCCTGATCTATGCGATTGCAGCGATCGGTCTGAATATTTTGGTGGGCTATTGTGGGCAGGTCAGCCTGGGGACGGGCGGTTTCATGGCTGTGGGGGCATATGCCTGCTACAAGCTGATGACGGCTTTCCCAGAGGTGAACATCTTTTTCCACGTTCTGTTGTCGGGCGGCGTCACAGCGTTTGTTGGGGTCATGTTTGGTCTGCCTTCGCTGCGGATCAAAGGATTCTATTTGGCCGTGGCCACATTGGCCGCGCAGTTCTTTCTGGTGTGGCTCTTCAATAAGGTGCCGTGGTTCTACAACTACTCGGCCTCGGGCCAGATCAGCGCGCCCGAGCGGACGGTGTTTGATACGCCGGTTACTGGCGCGAATACCGAAGCCTGGGCAGCCTATCTGTTCTGTCTGGTCTTTGTTGTGATCAGCGCGGTGATTGCGCGCAACCTGACACGCGGCACGGTCGGTCGCAAATGGATGGCGATCCGTGACATGGACATCGCAGCCGAGATCATCGGCGTGGACCCTCTGCGTGCGAAGCTCAGTGCTTTTGCGGTCAGCTCGTTCTTTATCGGGATTTCCGGCGCATTGTTCTTCTCGGTTTACCTGGGTGCTGTCGAGGTCGGGGAGGCCTTCGGTATCACCAAATCGTTCCTTGTTCTGTTCATGATCATCATCGGTGGTTTGGGGTCGATCTTTGGATCCTTTGCTGGCGCGGCCTTCTTGGTGCTGCTGCCGGTGCTGTTGAAGAACGTGTTGGTTGGGGCGTTGGGCTGGCCCACAGACCTTGCCGCGCATCTGGAATTCATGATCGTAGGAGCGCTGATCATCGTGTTCTTGATCGCGGAACCACACGGGCTGGCGCAACTGTGGCGCGTCGCCAAGGAAAAACTACGGCTTTGGCCCTTCCCGCACTAAGGCGGGGCCCTGCCAACACCGGGGGAAAAACCCCGGACCTGACACCATCGGAAGAACCAAAGGGAGGAATTTACCGATGAAACTGAAACTGATCTCTGCCGCTGTTGCCGCCGTTGTGGCCGCTGCACCGGCGATGGCTGACCTGACCTTTACGTCGCTCAGCTATCGGACTGGCCCTTACGCGGCTAACGGCATCCCCTTTGCGGATGGATATGCGGACTACTTTACCCTGCTGAACGAGCGCGATGGCGGTATCGGCGGTGAAAAGGTGAACCTGCTGGAATGCGAAACCGGCTATAACACCGAAAAAGGCGTGGAATGCTACGAGTCGACCAAAGGGTCTGACGCGCTGGTATACGAGCCCCTGTCGACCGGTATCACCTATCAGTTGATCCCCAAAGCCACTGCTGACGGCATCGCCGTGCACTCGGGCGGTTATGGTCGGACTTCGGCCAAGAACGGTGCGATTTTCCGCAACATCTTTAACTACCCTGCGAACTACTGGGATGGTGCCTCGATCGCGATCAAGCACCTTCTGGACCTGAATAGCGGTGACCTGAAAGGCAAGAAGGTCGCGCTGGTCTATCACAACTCGGCCTATGGTAAGGAACCGATCCGGACCCTGGAAGAGCTGGCCAAAAAGCACGGCTATGACCTGACATTGCTGGCTGTTGACCACCCCGGTCAGGAGCAGAAATCGCAGTGGCTGCAAATCCGCCGCGAACGTCCTGACTATGTCCTGATGTGGGGCTGGGGCGTGATGAACCAGGTTGCCATCCAAGAAGCCATCAACATCCGTTTCCCGATGGAAAACTTCATCGGTATCTGGTGGTCCGGTTCGGAAAACGACGTGAAGCCTGCCGGCGACCGTGCTGACGGCTACAAGGCTCTGACCTTCCACAATGTTGGCTCGGATTTCCCGGTGTTTGACGACATCCAGAAATACGTTGTTGGTTCGGGCAAGGCAGCGGGTGCAGGCGACCAGATCGGTACCGTTCTGTATAACCGCGGTCTGTATGCCGCCATGCTGGCAGCCGAAGCGGCCAAAACCGCCCAAGGCATCCACGGCACCGCTGCTATCAGCCAGGCACAAATGCGCGATGGCATGGAAAACCTTGAAATCACCGAAGAGAAGATGGCCGCCCTTGGCCTGCCGAACTTTGGTCCTTCGTTCAAGGTGACCTGTGAAAACCACGGTGGAGACGGCTTCGGTGCTGTGACCCAGTGGGATGCCAAGGCAGGTAGCTGGTCGATGATCACGCCTTACATGCAGTCCGATCAGGACGTTCTGGCCCCGCTGATCGCCGCCGACGCCGAGGCGTATGCCAAGGAAAACAACATCACTCCGGGCTGTAACTAAGCCTCTCAGATGTGTCCCGGCCGCCTTTGTGTGGCCGGGATTCACCCGAACGATATTCAGAAAGTAGACACAGATGCTGGATGCAGGACCCTCCGACGAGACCCTTCTGGAGATCAATAATATCGAGGTCATCTACAACCACGTGATCCTGGTACTGAAAGGCGTCAGCCTGAAGGTGCCCAAAGGCGGGATTACGGCCCTGCTGGGCGGAAACGGTGCTGGAAAGACGACCACGCTGAAAGCGATTTCCAACCTGCTGCACTCGGAACGCGGCGAAGTCACCAAAGGTTCGATCCTTTACCGTGGCGACCGTATTCAGGATTTGAACCCGGCCGCACTGGTGAAACGCGGGGTGATTCAGGTGATGGAAGGCCGTCACTGTTTTGAACACCTGACGGTCGAAGAAAACCTTCTGACCGGTTCATACACACGCAACGTGTCGCGCGGCGACATCGATGCGGATTTGAACATGGTCTACGATTATTTCCCCCGTTTGAAAGAACGCCGCAAAAGCCAGGCCGGGTATACCTCGGGTGGCGAGCAGCAGATGGTTGCGATCGGTCGAGCGATCATGTCGCGCCCCGAATGCATCCTGTTGGACGAGCCCTCGATGGGGTTGGCGCCGCAGCTGGTCGAGGAAATCTTTACCATTGTGAAGAACCTTAACGAAAAAGAGGGCGCGACCTTCTTGCTGGCAGAGCAAAACACCAACGTGGCGCTACGGTTCGCGCATTACGGCTATATCCTGGAATCAGGTCGTGTCGTGATGGATGGGCCAGCCAAGGAACTGCGAGAAAACCCGGACGTGAAAGAATTCTATCTGGGCATGTCCGATGATGGGCGCAAAAGCTTTCGTGATGTGCGGTCCTACCGTCGTCGCAAGCGTTGGCTCAGCTGATTTCAGCACTGCAAGACCGATGACCCTGGGCGGGTGCAGGATCCGCCCAACCCCCTACGCCAAAGTATGCCGGATGGACGACACCTTCTACGGCCAGGAGACCTGTACATGACCCGTTTTTTTGACGATTTCGAAACGCGCAGCGCCGATGCCCGCGATTCGGCATATGCCGAAGAGCTGCCCCGGCAGATCGCGCGTGCGCAGGCGCTGGCTGGGTATGGTGATCGATTGGCCGACTTTGAGGGCGCAAAGATTACCAGTATCGCTAACTTGGCTGGGCTTCCTGTTCTGCGCAAATCTGATTTGGGGCAGGCTCAGGCAAATTCGGCACCCTTTGGCGGGCTGACAACGCGGTCGGTCAGTGGTTTTGCCCATATATTTCAGTCGCCGGGGCCGATCTATGAACCCGGTGGAACCGAGCATGACTGGTGGCGGATGGGGCGCTTTTTGCACGCTTGCGGCATCGGGCAGGGCGATATTGTACAGAACTGCTTTGGGTATCACCTGACGCCTGCGGGCATGATTTTCGAATCCGGTGCGCGCGCTGTTGGGGCGGCCGTTTTGCCAGCAGGTACGGGGCAGACCGAATTGCAGGCCCGGGCGGCGGCGGATGTAGGGGTTACGGCCTATGCAGGTACGCCTGACTATCTGAAGGTGATCCTGGACAAGGCCGAGGCCATGGGCCTGAAGCTGGGCATTACCAAAGCTGCTGTTGGTGGCGGTGCGTTGTTCCCCTCTTTGAGACAGGAATATAAGGACCGGGGTATCAACTGTCTGCAATCCTATGCCACCGCCGATCTGGGAAATATCGCATACGAATCCGATGCGATGGAGGGCATGATTGTTGACGAGCACGTCATCGTCGAGATTGTGACCCCCGGCACTGGCGATCCCGTGGCCCCCGGTCAGGTGGGCGAGGTCGTCGTGACCACCCTGAACCCCGACTATCCCCTAATTCGTTTCGCCACCGGCGATCTGAGCGCGATCATGGAAGGCACCAGCCCCTGTGGCCGTACCAATACCCGGATCAAGGGATGGATGGGGCGCGCGGATCAAACCACCAAGATCAAAGGCATGTTTGTGCGCCCCGAGCAGGTAGCCGCCCTTGTGTCCAAGCATGCAGAAATCCTGAAGGCACGCGTGATCGCAGGCCGCGAAGGCGAGATGGACACTATGACCGTCCAGATCGAAGCAGAAGGCGGCAATGCGGACACCTATGCCTCGTCTGTGGTGGATGCGCTGAAGCTGAAGGGCAAGATCGAGGTGCTTATGCCCGGATCTTTGCCGAACGACGGAAAAGTTATCGAAGACCAGCGAACATACGACTAAACTGGCTGGCAGAACCGCAAGGGAGGTCTGCCATGTTACTGTCTCGTTCTATCTTAGGGGCCGTGGCGCTGATTGCGTCCACGGCTTTTCCGTCTTTTGCCGATGATGTTGCGCTGATTCTCAGCAACCGGGACTATGATCGGGTTTCGGACGCCAATGATGCGGTGCGGTTTGACCGCTATGCCAGCGCCCTAAGACAGAATGGATTTCGCGTTTTTGGAGGCGAAAGCCTGACCGCACGCGCCATGTCGCAGGCCAGCCAGCAATTTCAACAGGCGCTTGCTGCTTCGGATGTCGAGCGTACCATCGTGGTGCTGTCTGGTCGCATGGTCCATGGTCCGACGGATAGCTGGCTATTGGCGCGGGGCTTTGGCGGTGTGGATGCGATGAACGTTGGGCAATTTGCAATGTCCGTGAACAGCCTGACCGCGCTATTGGGGGAGCATCCTGGAAAATCTCTGGTTGTCGCGGTTTCCTCTCGGCCTGAACAGACCCCGGTCGGGGCTGGGCTGACTGCGGGCGCGGCTGTACTGGACCTGCCGCAAGGCGTCGCAGGTATTCAAGGGCGTGCGGACCGGGTGCTGTCGGTTTTGCGTGACAGAATTCTGGCGGCAAATACACCGATAGGTAAGCTGGCCACCCAATCTGGGCTTGGTGTCACCTTTCAGGGGTACTTGCCCATGTCTCACCCGCTTGGGGGGGCATCAACGGGTGGCGGCGCAGATAGTGAGGCCGCGTATTGGAGCGCGGTGCGCGACATCGATACCGTCGAAAGCTACCGTTCCTATATGACCCGTTTCCCGCGCGGGATGTACCACTCTGAAGCGCGCCGTTTGATTGAGGAAATTCTCCAGCGCCCGAACCGCGAGGCCGAAGCGATCGAACAGGCGTTGAACCTGTCTCGGGATGCGCGCAGGGAAATTCAGCGTCAACTCACGCTATTGGGGTTCAATACGCGGGGAATAGACGGGATTTTTGGCGGCGGTACACGTCAGGCCATAGTGGCCTATCAGCGAAGCAAAGGCTGGGTCGAAACTGGTTTTGTGAACAATGGTCAACTCGAGAAGCTGCGCCAGGATGCCTTGCGTCGTTCACGCGAGCTGGAGGAAGAAGAGCGCCGCCGCCGCGTCGAGGAAGAGCGTCGTGATCGTGACTACTGGACTTCAACAGCCAGCCGCGGGGGCGAAGACGGTCTGCGCGAGTACCTGCGCCTGTTCCCCGACGGATTGTATTCTGACGAGGCGCGCGCGCAACTGGATGCCATCGAATTGCGCCGTCGTCGCGACGCCGACTATCAAATGCGCGTGCTTTGGGATGAGGCCCGGACAGAGGATACGATTGCCGCCTATCGTCGGTTCCTTGCACGTTACCCCACCAGCGACTTTGCCCCCACAGCACGTGCGCGTATCGCCGAGCTGGACGAAGAAGGCCGCATCGCTGACCAGGTGGCCAAGGACAAAGCCGAAGAAGCCGTCGTTGCGGGCATTCCTGTGACACGTTTGCTGATCGAAAAGACGCTGAAGTCCGCAGGGTTTGAGCCAGGAGACGCGGACGGAAAATTTGATAAGAAGACTCGTCGTGCCATCCGCAAATTCCAAAGAGCCAATGACCTTCCGGTCACTGGCTATGTCTCTCAGGCGACGATGGTGCGGCTTATGTCGCGTGTCGGGCGCTAGGGTTACTTCTGGAACACAAACGTGCCTGGCGCCGCAACTAGCGGCGGCAGGCCTTGGGCCGGAGCGCCCATCTGAGGCGGGCTAACCTGCGCTGATTCGGACTGTACAGCCGCCAGCCAGTTTCCCCATTCTGGCCACCAGGACCCCTCGATCTTGTCGTGGGTGGCCATCCAGGTATCGGGATCCATATACAACGCCCCAGCGTCGCGCTGCCCTTTGCGATAGTGTCGATGCGGGTGACCCGGTTCACTGACGATACCGCCGTTGTGCCCCCCTTTTGCCAAGATGAATGTCAGGTCTCCGTCCGTGAACAAGGATGTTTTGTAGACGGAATGCCATGGCGCGATATGATCCTTTTCTGTCCCGACCACAAAGAAAGGAACCTTAACGTCTTTGAGGGCAATGATACGCCCGTCAACGGCGTAACGACCTGCTGTCAAACGGTTTTCCATGAATAGGCCGCGCAGGTATTGCGAATGCATCTTATAGGGCATCCGCGTGGCATCCATGTTCCAGACAGCAATGTCGGCGGCCTTGTCATCCTGTCCCATCAAGTAGCGGCGGACCGCGCGGGTCCAGATCAGGTCTTCGGCGCGCAGGGCCTGAAAGGCGCCGCTCATCTGGCGCTGATCCAGGTATCCTTGATCCCACATCATGTCCTCAAGATAGGCGACCTGACTGTCGTCAAGGAACAGCATCAGTTCTCCGGCTTCGGTGAAATCGGTCTGGGCCGCTAGCAAAGTGACTGAGGCAATGCGGTCATCGCGGTCCCGCGCCATGGTTGCTGCTGTGATGGACAGGATCGTCCCCCCCAGGCAATATCCGCAGGTGTGAATTTTTTGATCCGGCACGATCGCCGAGATCGCATCCATCGCCGCCATCACCCCGTCGGTGCGATATTTATCCAGCGTCAGGTCGCGATGGGCCTCGGTCGGGTTGACCCAGGAAATCGCAAAGACGGTGAACCCTTGCTGGACCAAGTAATTGATCAGCGAATTCTGCGGGCTAAGGTCCAGGATATAGTATTTCATGATCCAGGCGGGAACGATCAGGATGGGTTCCGCCTGAACGGTCTCGGTCTGGGGAGCGTATTGTATCAGCTCGATGATTTCATTGCGGTAGACCACTTCGCCGGGCGTGCAGGCCAGGGTCTCGCCGACCTTGAAGCTGCCGTTGTTGACGTGGGTTTGCCCGGTGGCGGCGTCCTCCAAGTCCTGGCGGAACAGCTCGAAGCCCTCGGTTAGGGATTGCCCGCTGGTTTCGCGAATCTTCTCCAGAATTTCGGGGTTCAGTGTTGGGGTGTTCGATGGCGCCGCCATGTCCAGCAATTGCCGCACCATGAACGAAACCCGATCCATGTTCTGCGTCTGCGCGCCGGGAACACAGCAGGTTGCGTGATCCCACCAATCCTGAGTCGCAAGGAAGCTTTGTTGCAGCATGTTGAACGGTGGTTTCTCCCAGCCGGGATGGGTGAAACGGTGATCTTCGGGTTTGGGGTGAAAGGGCGGTTCGGTATTCTCGCGGAATTGATCTGTGAGGTAGGCCCCCAGCTTCACCGCATTTTTCTGCGCTTGTTCAACCATTTCCAGCTGACGGCCCGGTGCCGTGGCCAGATGCGCGAGCCAATCTGCCCAAGCTACAGCCGATGCATAGGGAGACAATCCAGAGGTGACCCGCGCCATCGACGACCGGACAACTTTGTCGAAGGTTTCGTATTTGTGCTCGGGTTGCGGTTTTGGCACCGGGCGCACCGGCAGGGCCTGAGACGTCGTGGCGGGCAGGTTCGTGGGGCTTTGAGTGATAGGTGGGGCGGATTTGACGTCGGTCAGCTGGGATTTTGCAGACATGGGACACTCGCGATAAGGGCTTTTGCTCTCAGCGATATGGCACATTCCCCATGTCGATTTATTGACCGGGGTCAATCTTTCTGCGTTTGCAAAGAAAAAGACCGCCCCGGCGTCTGCCTAGGGCGGTCTTTTGCTTAAGCTCTAACCGAAACTTAGCCCTGGCGGGCTTTGAAACGGCGCTGCGTCTTGTTGATGACGTACACGCGGCCTTTACGGCGCACGACACGGCAGTCGCGGTGACGCTGCTTGAGCGAGCGGAGCGAGTTCTTGACCTTCATGGTCTTCTCCTTCATTCGCGGCGCGCCTTTGCGCCTGGGTTGCGGGTCGCTTTGACAAAAGCGAGGTAAATGGTGGGCGATACAAGGATCGAACTTGTGACCCCTTCGATGTCAACGAAGTGCTCTACCGCTGAGCTAATCGCCCATATTTAGCCGATTTGGACCCTCGCCCCAAAGAAAGGGGCGCGGAATTCCGCGCCGGTTTGCGCTCTATAAAAGGAGTCGTCGGGGGGATCAAGGGCTTTTGGTCACAAGAATAATCAGTCTATGATATTTCTTGTAACAGGAGAGCACATGCCAAAGGCTGCTTATAAACTTTTGATGCCGGAAACGCGCACGACGAGCGTGATTTTCGCGTCTCCTCATAGTAGCCGGGATTATCCTCGTGGCTTTCTGCGGCAAACCGTTCTGGATGACCATACGATTCGGTCCTCTGAGGATGCTTTTGTGGATCGCTTGTTTGCGGTGGCCCCGCGGTTTGGGGCGCCTTTCTTGGAAGCAGGGGCACCGCGCGCCTATATCGACATGAATCGCAGCGCGGACGAGCTGGATCCAGCCCTGATTCAGGGGATGAAGAATGTGTCCTACAATCCACGGATTGTGTCTGGCTTGGGCGTGGTGCCCCGCGTTGTTGCCAATGCACGCTGTATTTATCGCGGGAAACTGACGATGGACGAGGTGCGCGCACGGCTGGACGGGTTCTGGCACCCCTATCACGCGCGTCTTCAACAGCTGTTAACCGAATCGAATACAATGTTCGGCGAGTCGATTCTGATTGACTGTCATTCCATGCCGCACGAGGCGCTGGACAGCATGGTGCGCTCTGGCTTGCCACGTCCCGAGGTCGTCCTGGGCGATCGGTTCGGGGCTGCTGCCTCGTCCGAGGTGGTCGAACAGGTCGAGCAGGCCTTTGTGGACGAAGGGCTGCGGGTGGCGCGCAACGTGCCCTTTGCCGGGGCCTATACCGCGCAGCACTATGGCCGACCGTCACGCCATCAGCATGCGATTCAAATCGAGATTGACCGCTCCCTCTATATGAATGAACAGCTGATCCGGCCGAACAACAACTTTGCTGCCATGGAGGCGTTGTTAACGCGTGTGATTGGCCGCATCACGGCGATCGGCGAAGCCCGACAAAGCCTGGCCGCAGAGTAATCAACGCAAAGACCGCCCTTTCATGATCGCATCGCGCCCGAACCGTTTGCGAATCTCGTCGGTGGCGCGTTCGGCTTTCCCTCGGGTTTCGGCTTGCGGGTCCAGCAGGTCGCCAGGCAGGCCTGTGTCGGCTTCTGGTCCCAGATGAGACAGACCAACCCCGATAAGCCGATAAGGGCCGTCACCTGGGACCTGGTCATACAACGCCCGCGCCACGCGATAGATGCGATCCGCCAGTTGGACTGGTTCGTGCTGGCTTTGACGGCGGGTCAGGAGTTTATGATCGGCTTTCTTTAGTTTCAGGGTGATCACCTGGCCAGACAGGCCACGCGCCTTGGCGCGGCTGGCCACCTTTTCAGATAGGCGCCACAGGTGGCCATCAAGGATGTCGAGATTTCCTGTGTCTTCGTTGAATGTGGTCTCGTTCGAGATGGATTTGATCGGATCATGCGCCGAGACCGCGCGATGGTCCTGCCCGCGCGCGAGATGCCACAGGCGATCTCCTAACGACCCGAATCGTAGATGCAGGTCGTCGCGTTCCCATCGCAACAGGTCGGAAAAGGTCCGAATCCCGGATTTTTCCAGCGCTGTCTGTGCTGCCTGTCCGACCCCCCAGATCATCCGCACGGGTTTGTCGCGCAGAAAATCCGCGGTTTCGGCCTTGCCTATCACGGAAAACCCACGAGGTTTGTCCAGATCCGAGGCCACCTTGGCCAGGAATTTATTATGGCTTAGCCCGATTGATCCGCTGACACCCAATTCATCCTGCATCCGCGTGATCAGCCCGGCCAGCATCACCGCAGGGGGCACCCCATGCAGACGCCGCGTGCCGGAAAGGTCCATAAAAGCCTCGTCCAGTGACAAGGGCTGAATGGCAGGGGTCAGTTGTTCCATCATTGCGCGGATCGCGCGGCTGACCTCGGCGTAGACGTCCATACGGGGGGGAATTACCACCGCATTGGGGCACAGTTTCAACGCCTGAAACATCGGCATTGCCGACCGCACGCCCCGAATCCGGGCCACATAACAGGCGGTGGACACCACTCCACGCCGCCCGCCGCCGATAATCACGGGTTTGTCGGCCAGCTCGGGATTGTCGCGCTTCTCGACCGAGGCATAGAACGCGTCGCAATCCATATGGGCGATGGACAGGTCGAAAAGCTCGGGGTGCGAAATGACACGCGGACGGTGACAGGACGGGCAACGCGGTCCGCTGTCGAATTCTGTCAGGCAATCGCGGCACAGAGAGGGCATGTGATCAGGGTTTCGTGACTGTCATGGGCAAGTCGTCTGCGTATGACTATATCCAAGCCATGAGCGAAAATACAGATTTCCGAGGGGCCAAGCTGGCGCTGTTTATCGGCGGGCAGCTGGCCGTGATCATGCGAGATGACAAACCCGGCCTGGTGTGGGCGGGGCATTTGGACTTGCCAGGCGGTGGGCGCGAGGCGGGCGAACGCCCCGAAGAGTGCGCCATACGTGAAACCCGCGAAGAGCTGGGGCTGATCATTCAGGAACATGAACTGATCTGGAAGCGTGCTTTTCGCGCCCGAACAGGTGAACCCGTCTGGTTCTTTGCTGCGCACCTGTCGGCGGAACGCGAGCAAGACATTCGGTTCGGGGATGAGGGGCAATATTGGCAATTGATGCCGCCTGAGGAATACTTGGCGCATCCCCGTGCCATTCCGCATTTCGCGGAACGGGTGCGGATTTTTCTGCTAGAGACCGAAGCCGCGGGCTGAGGATCAGATGTTGGTGATTTCGCTCAGAATGGCCTGCGCCGCCTCGGCCGGGTTCGGTGCGGCCCAGATCGGGCGGCCCACCACAATGTGATCAGCCCCGTCTTTCAGCGCTTGGGCTGGTGTGGCCACACGTTTTTGATCGCCCAAGGCAGCGCCAGCCGGGCGAACACCCGGGGTGACGATCAGGCGGCCTTCGGCCTGGGGCAGGGCACGGATCAGCGCGGCCTCTTGTGGGCTGGCGATGACACCGTCTGCGCCAGCGTCCAGAGCATTGGCGGCGCGTTCCAACACCAGATCCTTTACCTCACCCGGTTTGATCAGTCCGGCATCCAGATCGGCCCGATCCAGTGAAGTCAGGATCGTAACCGCCAAGATTTTCATATCCTTCCCCGAGGCGCCCTCTTTTGCGGCACGGACGACGTGGGGATCGCCGTGAACTGTCAGGAAATCCAGATCGAATTGCGCCACGCCGCGCACCGCGCTTTCGACCGTGGCACCAATGTCGAAGAATTTCATGTCCAGAAAGATGCGCTTGCCGTGCTCTTGCTTCAGCTCGTTCGCGAGGGCCAGGCCGCCCGTCGTCAGCATCCCCAGCCCGATCTTGTAGAAGGAAACCGAGTCCGCCAGCGTTTCCGCTAGGGCCATCCCGGCCATAACGTTCGGGACGTCGAGGGCAACAATCAGGCGGTCATCAGACATGGGGGTAGCTCCTATACTGGGGTTGCGCCCTTTTCGCGGGATCGATGCGGCCCGTCAAGCACTGGGCGGCCCGCGATCAGTTTGCATCGCAGTGGTGCGTTTGATTTTCGATGCTCTGGCATGCGTGCCAGCTGGCGCATCGCCTCGCGGACCAGGGCGGCGCGTTTGCGGGCCGGGTCTGGCATCGTGGCGTCGCAGTGCAGGACGATGTTTCGCCCCCCGATCAAAAGGGACACGACACCGGATACCCGCCGCGCGGCGGGCTGTGCACACATCTGGGAAATAGTGACTTCAATTACATCCATGTCCTGCCCCTCTGATCCGGTCATAGCGCGCTGGAATTAACGATGAGTTTCCGTCAGCCGAAGTTCGAAATTTTTCTACCAGCGCGGTAAAAGGGGTTGAAGCAAGCCGACCGGATTGCCACCTATATTCCGAGGCCCAAAGAGGGATGTGCCAAATAGGGCATCCTGCGAAAGGGCGCTTTTAGAGAAGGAGAGAGCCATGGACTTGAACAAGTTCACGGAGCGGTCGCGCGGCTTTATTCAGGCCGCTCAGACGATCGCCATGCGGGAAAGCAACCAGCGGATGCTGCCCGAACATATACTCAAAGCACTGATGGACGATGATCAGGGCCTGTCCGCGAATCTGATCAACAGCGCGGGGGGCAATGCTGCCAGCGTTATCGAGGCGGTGAATGCTGCCGTGGACAAACTGCCCAAAGTCTCGGGCGACGCAGGTCAGGTCTATCTGGATAATTTATCCGCCAAAGTGCTGGGCGAGGCCGAAGATATTGCCAAGAAAGCTGGCGATAGTTTCGTGCCGGTCGAGCGCATCCTGATGGCGCTTGCGATGGTCAAATCCAAGGCCAAGGACGCATTGGTTACTGGGGCCGTGACGCCTCAGAAATTGAACGCGGCGATCAATGACATCCGTAAGGGGCGCACTGCTGACAGCGCGTCGGCCGAAGAGGGCTATGACGCGCTGAAGAAGTACGCGCGCGATCTGACCGAGGCCGCCGAGCAAGGCAAAATCGACCCGATCATTGGCCGGGACGAGGAAATCCGTCGCTCGATGCAGGTGCTTAGCCGACGGACGAAAAATAACCCGGTTCTGATCGGGGAACCCGGTGTGGGTAAAACCGCGATTGCCGAGGGCATGGCCCTGCGCATCATTAGCGGTGACGTGCCGGAATCCTTGCGTAATAAGAAACTGTTGGCACTGGATATGGGGGCGCTGATCGCGGGCGCGAAATATCGCGGCGAGTTCGAGGAACGCCTGAAGGCCGTTTTGACCGAAGTTACCGAAGCGGCGGGCGAAATCATCCTGTTCATCGACGAAATGCACACGCTGGTTGGCGCGGGCAAATCCGATGGCGCGATGGATGCGGCGAACCTGATCAAACCGGCTTTGGCGCGGGGCGAATTACACTGTATTGGTGCGACTACGCTGGATGAGTACCGCAAATACGTGGAAAAAGACGCAGCCCTGGCCCGTCGTTTCCAGCCCGTTGTGGTCGAAGAGCCTACAGTCGAGGACACGATCAGCATCCTGCGGGGCATCAAGGAAAAATACGAGCTGCACCATGGTGTGCGGATCTCGGACTCGGCGCTGGTGGCGGCAGCGACCTTGTCGAACCGGTATATCACCGACCGTTTCCTGCCGGACAAGGCGATCGATTTGATGGACGAGGCCGCCAGTCGTCTGCGGATGGAAGTGGACAGCAAACCCGAAGAGCTGGACCAGCTGGATCGCAACATCCTGCAAATGCAGATCGAAGTCGAAGCGCTGAAGCTGGAAGACGACGCAGCCTCGAAGGATCGACTGGAGACCTTGGAAAAGGAACTGGCCGATCTGCAAGAGCGCTCGTCCGAGTTGACCGCCAAATGGCAGGCTGAACGTGATAAGCTGGCCGGGGCTCGTGACCTGAAGGAACAGTTGGACAAGGCCCGCGCCGATCTGGAAATAGCCAAGCGCGAGGGCAATCTGGCCAAGGCCGGGGAGCTGTCCTATGGCGTGATTCCGAACCTGGAAAAACAGCTGTCCGAGGCCGAGGCTGCCGAGGAACAGGGCGTCATGGTCGAAGAGGCCGTCCGCCCCGAGCAGATTGCTCAGGTCGTCGAACGCTGGACGGGTATCCCGACTGCAAAAATGCTGGAGGGCGAGCGCGACAAGCTGTTGGCGATGGAGGACGGTCTGCACAAGCGGGTGATCGGCCAGAACGCTGCGGTCAAGGCTGTGGCCAACGCCGTGCGCCGGGCACGGGCCGGTTTGAACGACGAAAATCGACCTTTGGGCAGCTTCTTGTTCCTGGGGCCGACCGGCGTCGGGAAAACCGAGCTGACCAAGGCCGTGGCCGAATTTCTGTTCGACGATGACAACGCCATGGTGCGCATCGATATGTCCGAGTTCATGGAGAAACACTCGGTCAGTCGCTTGATCGGTGCGCCTCCGGGCTATGTCGGCTATGACGAGGGCGGTGCCCTGACCGAGGCCGTGCGCCGCCGCCCCTATCAGGTGGTGCTGTTCGACGAGGTCGAGAAAGCGCACCCGGATGTGTTCAATGTGCTGTTGCAGGTTCTTGATGACGGAATGCTGACCGATGGTCAGGGTCGAACGGTGGATTTCAAGCAGACGCTGATTATCCTGACCTCGAACCTAGGCGCCCAAGCCCTGAGCCAACTGCCCGAAGGGGCCGACAGCGTTGATGCCAAGCGGGATGTGATGGACGCCGTGCGTGCCCATTTCCGGCCGGAATTCCTGAACCGTCTGGACGAGATCATCATCTTCGACCGGCTCGCCCGCGAGGATATGAGCGGCATCGTTGATATCCAGTTGGGTCTGTTGGACAAACGTCTGTCGCAGCGCAAGATCACGCTGCAATTGGACGAGGCCGCCCGAAAATGGCTGGCGGACGAGGGCTATGACCCTGTGTTCGGCGCCCGTCCGTTGAAGCGGGTGATCCAGCGCGCCTTGCAGGATCCGCTGGCCGAGCTGCTGCTGGGCGGAGACGTCAAAGACGGATCCGTGCTGCCGGTGTCTGCCGGGGCTGAGGGGCTGATCATTGGTGACCGGGTTGGCAACACCAATCAGGAACCACCCCAGGATGCGGTTGTTCACTAAACCAGAAAGCCCGCCGATTTCGGCGGGCTTTTTCTTAGGAGTAATGCGTTAGGCGAATGGCACCAGTTTCTTAGGAGGCTCTTGCGTGGCATCATATGTGTTGCGGGCCGTGCGGATGGTATCATGGCTGTTTTCAGCCCAGTCCAGCAGATGTGCCAGCGGTGCCATGAAGGACGCGCCCAATTCCGTCATCGCATATTCCACGCTGGGCGGTTTGGTCGGAAACACCGTGCGCGAGATCAGCCCGTCGCGTTCAAGGTTCCGCAGGCTTTGCGTCAGCATCCTCTTGGAAATGTCCGGAACCCCGCGTTGCAATTCTGAAAACCGCTTGGGTCCTTCGGCCAGAATGATCAGCAAAAGGGTTGTCCATTTTTCGCTGACCCGGTTCAGCACGTCACGGACAGGGCAGTTGGAGGCATCAAAATCAGCGCCTTTCCAAGACCAGTACCGTACCAGAATTTCTGAGGCGAGGGGGTTACTTTCATGTGCCTTGGGCATGTGAAGCTGCCTCCTTTTAGGTCATTGAATTTCGGTCTAGATAAGAGACCATATCTTGTTTTTAGACCAAAAGGAAGACATCATGTCCCCCACCATTCTGATCACCGGCGCCAGCGGCCAGCTGGGTCGTCATGTTCTGACCGAATTGCTGAAAACCACCCCTACAGGCCAGGTCGCCGCATTGGTGCGCCGTCCCGAAGCCGCCACCGAGATCGAGGCGCTGGGTGTCACAGTCCGCAAGGGCGATTACAATGATCCCGCCGCCTTGTCCGCTGCGATGGACGGGATCGAGAAACTGTTGCTGATTTCGTCCTCTGAAATTGGGCAGCGGGCGCCTCAGCACCGCAATGTCATTGACGCGGCCAAAGGGGCAGGTGTGTCGCTGATCGCCTATACCAGCCTTCTGCGTGCGGATAGCTCGACCTTGTCGCTGGCCGAGGAGCATGTCGAAACCGAGGCCTATCTGGTCGACTCCGGTGTGCCTCATGTGCTGCTGCGCAATGGCTGGTACAGCGAGAACGTTCTGGGCAACGCGCCTGTGGCTATCGAACACGGAACCTATATCGGCGCAATCGGAGATGGCCGCATCTCGGGTGCGCCGCGCGCTGACTATGCAGCTGCAGCTGCGGCGGTTCTGACATCAAACGAGGCACAGGCTGGCAAAGTCTATGAGCTGGCGGGGGATGCGTCCTTTGCGTTGGCGGAACTGGCTGCTGAAACCAGCAAGCTGACAGGAAAACCCGTGGCCTATACTAATATGCCCGAGGCCGATTACGCCGCAGCCTTGCTGCAAGCCGGTCTGCCCGAAGGTTTCGCGACGGTCTTGGCGAATTCGGACGTGGCTGCCGCTCAGGGAGCATTGGAAGAGAATGGCAAAGCGTTGAGCGCACTGATCGGCCGTCCGACGACACCGTGGCAAGATACGCTTGCTGCCATTCTAGCCTGATCCTGATAGGCCCGGCAGTCATCTTGCCGGGCCTTTTCTCTTAGTCCAACCCGATGGCGGACCGAACGATCGTGTCCAACAGGGCCTGAACCTCTTGCATAGGTCCTTCGGGGAAGGCGCGGTAGCCGATGATGGTCTGATCCGGGGTGTCGGGCATCTGCGCGATGAAAATGTCATAGGGGCAGAAGCGGATATTCATCGGATCGGCTTCCATCACTTTGCGTGACAGCTTGGCCGAGCAAAAAGAATACACATCGGCCTTTAAGAATACCGTAATATCCGATCCGACATCCTTCTTTGTGCGCTCTAGCATGTCCCCCACATGCGAGGTGCCATCCACCACCAATCCCTGATCCAGAATGGCGTTCTCCAGACCGAAGACCACGTCATCGAATGTTTCGTCCGTGGTATAGCTGACGATGTCATTGGCCAGGCCGGCGCTTGCCGCAATGGCCAGACCTGCAGCAAGAACAAGAGCTCTCATTTGTATATTCTCCTCCGGGTGTTAGTGTTGTCCTGACGTAGCAGGGTTTCTTCAAAAGCTTAACCTGACAGTTACCTTTGTTGCGCACCTTGACGTATATCAAAGGATACAAAGAATGGATTTTGCGTTGAACGTACTCGTGGTACTGGCGCTGCTTTTCGTTTTCGTTTTGGGGGCTGCTTTTCTGACAGCACTCTTTCTATATGTGATCGACCGAACCCAAACGGGTGACGCCATTCGGCGGAATTACCCGGTAATCGGGCGGTTCAGGCACTTGTTCAACACACTTGGGGAGTTTTTCCGCCAGTATTTCTTTGCGATGGATCGCGAAGAGATGCCGTTCAACCGTGCTCAGCGGGAATGGGTGTACCATTCGACCAAGGGGTCGGGGAATACGGTTGCTTTTGGGTCCACACGGAACCTATCGATCCCCGGGACGCCGATTTTCGTGAATGCCTGCTTCCCACCACTGGACGATGAATTCGCGGCGACCAAGCCCATGGTGATTGGGCCGACAGCCGCGATCCCCTATAACGTAAAATCCATCTTCCACATCTCGGGCATGAGTTACGGCGCCATTTCCCGCCCCGCGGTCGAAGCGCTAAGTCGCGGCGCCGCGCGTGCCGGTATCTGGCTGAACACGGGCGAGGGGGGCATGTCGCCGTTTCACCTTAAGGGGGGCTGCGACATTGTCTATCAGATCGGAACGGCCAAATACGGTGTCCGTGATGAAGAGGGCAACCTGAGTGACGACAAGCTGTGCCAAGTGGCCGAGCACCCTCAGGTCAAGATGTTCGAGCTGAAACTGGCGCAGGGCGCGAAGCCCGGCAAGGGCGGGATTCTCCCGGCTGAAAAGATCGACGAAGAGGTGGCCAAGATACGTGGCATTCCTATGGGCAAGGACAGTATCTCGCCCAATCGCCATGCCGAAATCGACGATTTCGGGGGGTTGCTGGATATGATCGGGCATATTCGTCAGGTCACGGGCAAGCCTTGCGGATTTAAGACGGTGATCGGGTCCTCGGATGCCTGGGACGAGATGTTCCAATTGATTGTCGAGCGTGGCCCGGATTCGGCGCCGGATTTCATCACCATTGATGGCGGGGAGGGTGGCACCGGCGCTGCGCCCATGCCGTTGATTGATCTGGTCGGGATGCCCCTGCGCGAGGCCTTGCTGCGGATCGTGGACCTGCGCGACAAATACGGGCTGAAGGAACGCATCCGGATCATCGCCAGCGGGAAGCTGGTCAACCCGGGTGATGTGGCCTGGGCGATCTGCGCGGGAGCGGATTTCGTGACTTCGGCGCGGGGCTTCATGTTCTCTTTGGGCTGTATTCAGGCGCTGAAATGTAACAAGAACACCTGCCCAACCGGCATCACAACGCATGATCCGTATCTGCAGCGCGGGCTGGTGGTCGAGGATAAATGGTTGAAGGTCGCGAACTATGCGACCTCGGTGATCAAGGAAGTCGAAACCATCGCGCATTCCGTGGGTGTGGCCGAACCGCGCTTGATGCGCCGCAGACATGTGCGCATCGTGCAATCTAGCGGTGACTCGGTTCCGTTGAATAAAATGCGGCCAAGTTACAATCCAGGCACGCCATCGTGAGATGATGTTGTTTGGCCGGGCAGTAATGCCCGGCCTATTGTCCCCCAACACATTCAAGAGGGGACACATGGCTTATCGCTGGAAAAACGATCTGACCCAGGCGGATATTACGCCTCGGCACATATATATGAACCGCCGCCAAATTCTGGGGGGGCTGGCTGGCGCTGGATTGGCGGGGATGATGTCCACGCCCGCGCAGGCCGAGACCCTAACCCCCAACAGCTGGGATGATATCACCAGCTACAACAACTTCTATGAGTTCGGCACCGGCAAGGACGATCCTGCCCGCTATGCAAAGGCGCTGACAACGAGCCCGTGGACGATCAAGATCGACGGGATGGTGGACCGTCCCGGCGACTATGCCCTTGATGACGTCCTGTCCAAAATGACGATTGAAGAGCGCATCTACAGGTTCCGCTGTGTCGAGGCATGGTCCATGGTCGTCCCCTGGAATGGGTTCGAACTGGCCGATCTGCTGTCCTTGGTCGGTGTGCAGGACGGCGCGAAATACGTCGCCTTTGAAACGCTCTATCGCCCGGATGAAATGCGGGGGCAAAAATATCCCGTGTTAGAGTGGCCCTATGTCGAAGGCTTGCGCCTGGACGAGGCGCAGCATCCGCTGACGATGATGGCAACGGGTCTCTATGGCAAACCACTGCCCAATCAGAACGGAGCGCCGCTGCGTTTGGTGGTTCCATGGAAATACGGGTTCAAATCCATCAAATCCATTGTCCGGATCACGCTGACCGACACGCAGCCTCCGACCAGCTGGAACAAACTGATCCCAAGCGAATACGGGTTCTACAGCAACGTGAACCCTCAGGTCAGCCATCCAAGGTGGTCGCAAGCCACAGAACGGCGGATCGGAGGCGGCCTATTTGCAGGGCGCGTGGATACCCCAATGTTCAACGGCTACGCCGATCAGGTGGCCGGGCTGTATGACGGCATGGACCTGAAGCGGAACTTCTGAGCCAGATGAACAGATTGAACCAACTGGTGCGCGGTGTCCCGCCGTGGCTGCTCTATATAGGGGTGGCGATATGGACGGCGTTCCTGTTCTGGCAGGGCGTCACGGGGCGTTTGGGCCCGGATCCGGTGAAAGCGTTGGAGCATGGCTATGGCGAGGCGGCGCTGATCTTTCTGGTCGCGGGATTGGCCGTGTCCCCATTGCGGCGCACAGTTGGTTTGAACCTGATCCGGTTTCGCCGCGCCATTGGCCTGTCGGCATTCTTCTTCTTACTGTGCCACCTGCTGGTTTGGGCCGCGCTGGACGTACAGACCGTGGCGCGTGTCTGGGCCGACATCGTAAAGCGCCCCTATATCACCGTGGGTATGGTGTCCTTTGTGTTGCTGGTGCCATTGGCGGTGACCTCCAACAATTGGTCCGTGCGGCGGCTGGGGGCGCGCTGGCGCTCTTTGCACCGATTGACCTATGTGGCGGTCATACTGGGTGGGGTTCATTTCGTGATGCTGCGCAAAGGCATCCAGATCGAACCCATTATGTATCTGATGGGAATCGCGCTCCTGTTGGGGCTGCGTCTGCCGAGTCGCCGCAAAACGAGCTGATTCACAGAAATTGCCGACTCTGCGCCCCGAGTCGGGCGCCCGATTCAGTGATTTGCGGTGCATCTTGTGGGTAAGTCTGGGGATAACTCTAGATGCTGATTGGAGGGATGCCGCTTCGCAGCATCGCGGGTGTGTGAGTGAAGGAATTCCTCGAAAGGCGCCCAGCTCAACCATTTGTTTTTAAAGGGATAATGATAAAAAGTGAAAAAAGATGACGAATTTCCAAAAAACAGCTTGCGGGTATTTGGTTATAACCTTAGAACCCCCTTCACCGGCGGCG